>NC_017770.1:0-1300517 GCF_000242635.2 Solitalea canadensis DSM 3403 | reverse complement strand
CCTGTACCTGTCAATATCACCCATTAATTGATTTTGAGCCTTATCAAATGACATTACATGATGGTAATCTTTTTCTCCAACAATAAACTTTATTGCGTATTGAATGATAAACGACTGATGAGGTTTTAATTTAATGTGAAATATTGCCGTGGTTTGATTTTCCCAGTCATGAGGTTTTGCATTAAGAGTGATTATGGTAGTTCTTACGATTTTATCAAGGCCTTTATACCTAATGATAATCTCATTATTAGCAGTGTGTTTTAGTTCAAATATTTCACCTCTTTTTTCTCTCCTTATACCCCTTACTTCAAAAATATCCTTAAAGTCGGCCTGAAATTTCAAAGATGCCTGAAACTCATATTTATCAGCTCCATAGTTAGTCAAGGTAATGGTCTCATAGCAAAATCCATCACGGAGAAATTTGCTCCTGCCTATGTAAATCTCTCCTTTGGGGATTGATAATTTATTGTCTTTTTCAACAAATAATATGACCGGATTTGTAAGGTCAACCGACAACAACTCATTTTCTTCTTTTACAGCTGAACTCAGCAATAGAGGGCGCATATTGTTAACCTTAAACTCAAGGTCGCTGATAAATCTTGTCCCCTGGTGGTAGATACCTTGCACTTCTTCTCCCAATTGTTTTATATCTCCCCACCTGTCAAAAATCCCAAACGTATCTGTTTGATTTAAGATTTTAGTCCGGTCATCGGCATAGGATGAATTTGCCGAGATATAGAATTTATTTTCAAGTAGAATAATTGTATCTGGACTCATTTCTAGGTTGATTTGGGGGGTGAGCAACACTATATTGAATTCGAAAGAGATCGTGCAGGTGATTTATTCAACAATCACCCGCATACATTTATATTAGACTTGAGGGAATTTAGTATTTGTTGTTGGTTGGTTCTATTTATGGGATTCTTGTTTTCTATTAATCGGCAATAAATACTAAGATACTGATTGGCCATCCGCTCTGCACTGAAACGATGTTCAAATACCTTTCGGCACTCGGCTCTCGATAATGTAGGTAAAGCATTTACTGCCTTTACTGCATCATCAACATTTTCGACGATAAACCCGGTAAGCCCATTATCAATTATCTCCGGAACAGAGCCTTTATTAAAAGCGATTACCGGAGTTCCGGCAGCCATCGACTCAATCATTACCATTCCAAATGGTTCCGGCCAATCAATCGGAAACAATAGAGCTACAGCATCTCTCAAGAAATTTCTTTTCTCAATTTCGGTAATTTCGCCGATAAATTCAACTAAAGGATGATCAAGTAATGGGAAAATATTCTTATTAAAATATTCTTCATCCACCTTGTCGATCTTGGCGGCGATCTTAATTTTCATGCCAACACGTTTTGCTATTTCAATCGCTCTGTCAACTCTTTTTTCAGGTGAAATTCTACCCAAAAATGCAAGATAATTTCCTCCCCCGTTTCCAATTGTATGCAAATCAGCAGGAATACCGTGATATACCGTTTCTACCCACCCTGCAAAAGGCAAAGGTTTTCGTTGATGATCAGAAATTGAAACCACCGGAACATAGGAAAATTGTTCATATAACGGCTTTAAATCGGGCAAATCCAGGCGTCCGTGTAAGGTGGAAAGGTGTTTATAGTTATTATTTACTGAAAACGGAAAATGGAGGTAATCAATATGAAAATGAAGCATATCAAAACGCTCCGATTGTTCTGCAACTTTTTGGAGCATCACATAATGCCTGGCCAATGGATCAATACATGAATTGTCGGTTCTTAAACTTTTCGGACTGCAAGAGATCAGCTCTGCATTCGTTATCGAATCGCCTGAGGCAAACAAAGTAACTTCATGTCCTTGCCTAACCAATTCTTCGGTTAGGTAGGAAACCACCCGCTCGGTTCCTCCATACTTTAACGGAGGTGTGGCTTCATAGAGCGGTGCTATTTGAGCTATTCTCATGATTTTTTCCCTTCTGTTAATAGCCGGCAAATCATTTTATAGTGAATACCCGCTTATTACTATTAATAATATAATGGCCCGTTAAATAAAGCGGACCATTATACAGATTGGTTTTTGATTTAGTTTTTTGTTTAAAAAAGCTATTATCGATTACTTTTAGTTCACTTTATTATTTTTGCGATCTTCCTTCATCGATTTTTTCCTCTTTTCCATTTTTTCTGATTCTTTTTTCATTTTATCAGTTTCTTTATCCTGCATCATCTTATGAGCAGTTGACTTCATTGTTCCTTTAGGATCACGTGAAGCATTTCGGCCTTGAGGTGTTGCCATGACTTTATTTTTTAACTGTTAAACATTTGTATTAGATCTCAAAAAAGTAAGTAAGAAAGAAATGATAGCCAATGCTAGTAATATGTGTATAATAGAACCAGCATTCCAAACTGTAAGTCCTAATAGCCAGGCTATTATTAAAATAACTGCGACTACATACAATAAATTTCTCATAATATGTTTTTTTGGTACACGTAATAAGTGAAATTACTGTGCCACAATCTTTTAGCTACAAAATAACAGCTTTGAAAGAGAAATCAAGGGCTTTAATTCTACAATACGTTGACTTTTAGAGAATTAAATAAAAAATGTCAGATTTATTACTAATTAAAAAGCAAAAAATATGATGGTGAAAGAATGTTGTTTCATTATAACAGGGTTATTTTACTTATAATGAATATGGTACAAAAATGGCTTAACTATTAATGGTATCTTCCTTGTGTAATTTAAGCATTTTCTATGGATTTGGGAGCCATATCAATTCATTATTTACAACTGCAATTATCTTATCATTTTCCATTGGTTTTATGGCATGTCCGCCCGTAAAATATCCGAAACTAGGAAATAATGCTTGTTGCGCTCCAAACAAAAAACAGGGAAGCTTTAAGCGCTGATTGGCTTTACCGATAAGCTGAATTGTGGGATGTATATGACCCGATATGACATATTCATTTTCATGAGAAAAATTTTTAAACGGATGATGAGAAAATGTAAACGGGTAAATAGTGATTGGATTTTGATGAACGGTGATATTAAATTGCTCGCAAAAATCGTTAGGCAGGAGATCATGATTACCTAAAACAATTTGCATATCAGTTTCTTTATATTTTTTCCGCCAATCGCAAAACAACTCCCATTCTTTATTTATATCACTATGAAAAAGATCACCTATAAAAATCACCCGTTGTGGGGCTGAAAGTTCCATAAGTTCATTTAAGCGGTCAAAGTTATTCTGAATAGCCTGTGCGGGAACAGCAATACCTGCTTTACGAAAGTGGAAGACTTTGCCAATATGTAAATCTCCGATTACTAATGTTTCTTGTTCAACCCAATAGGCTGCTTTTTGAGCAAATAATTGAAAAGTATTATCCTTTATTGTTATTCTCACTTTGTACTTCTATCTGTTCGATCAATTTATTTACTCTATCTTCCAATTTTTCTGACGACATCTCTTCCCTTAGCCTGTCGACCATAATAGGAAATGAAAACGGGCTTGGTCGGTCTGGATAGGTAATAATGACCTCTTGTTGCCTTATTTTTTCCAATGCTTGCCTGAGCCGTTTTTCTTCTAATTGCTGATCAAGCGATTCCTGATAAGCTTGTTTCAGCAAAAGATTATTGGGTTCATGATCCCTCATCACTTCAAACAATAAAGAAGATGAAGCCTGAAGATGACTAGTTTTAACTGACCGGCCCGGATAGCCCTGGAACAGCAATCCTGATATAGCCGCAATTTCCCGAAACTTACGCCGTGCCATTTCATTAGCATTAACACTGTGGTAAATATCGTTTAAAAGATCGTCAACTGAAAACAGGTCATGCTCTTCCAAAATTTCCTGAATAGCTACTTTGGTATCTGAAAGCAATTCAAAACCATAATCGTTCATAGCCATCGAAAAGGTAATTGGCCTTATCCGACCAATACGATAAGCAATAAGCGAGGCCATTCCCTCGTGGACCAACCGGCCTTCAAAAGGGAAAAAGAACAAATGAAACCCTTCTGTAGTTTGGCATTCTTCAATTAGCAATTCGTTATGATTAGGAATAGCAGAACGCTCTTGTTGCAAACTCATCAGCGGTTCGAGCTTCTTCATTTCTGGTTCTTTGGCCGAATGGTCAATAGCTTCATCCAATCGCTCTCGTATAAAAGCAGCTAATTGAGAAGAAAGAGGAATTCGTCCACCAGCCCAACGAGGCACCAATGCTTTTTTTGCAACTGTTTTCCTCACTTGAGCGGTCATATCTCGCACCCGAATTAGTTCCAGATGCATTCCTGCAAAAGAAAACACATCTCCCGGTTTAAGCCAGGTAATAAAACTTTCTTCTACTGCACCAATGTATTTACCATTTAGCGTTTGAATACGAACCGATGATTCGGAGACAATAGTTCCCATGCTCAAGCGATGACGTAATGCAACTCTCCTATCTGTAACACGGTATATTTCATCCTGTTTTTCTACTTTTTTAAACTCATCATAGGCAAGTAAAGAAGCGCTACCTGTTGTAATAAACCCTAATAGCCACTCCCATTCATTTCTATTAATGTATTGATAAGAATAAGTAGAACTGATTTCCTTAAATAGGTTTTTCTCCTCAAAACCATCACCTACTGCCAAGGTTACCATAAACTGTGCAAGCACATCAAACGCCTGAACAATAGGAATCCGTTCTTCGAGTACCTGATTTTTAACGGCTACTCTTAAAGAGGCTCCTTCAATTAGTTCCAATGAATGGGTTGGAACAAAATAGATTCGGCTTACAGCTCCAGGTTGATGCCCGCTACGACCCGCACGTTGCAGAAAGCGGGATATACTTTTAGGACTACCAACTTGTATTACTGTTTCAACGGGACGAAAATCGACACCTAAATCCAGGCTGGAGGTACAAATGACTAATTTAAGTTTGCCGAGATGAAGATTCTCTTCTACCCAATTCCGAAGATCTCTATCTAAAGAACCATGATGCAAAGCAACTAGTCCGGCTAGTTCAGGGTATCGTTCCATCATGATTCGATACCATATTTCAGTTTGTGAACGGGTATTGGTAAAAAGTAGTGTTGTTCTGCTTTCGTGAATTATGGGCATCACTTTATCCAATAGATTAATTCCGAGATATCCGGCCCAAGGCATTTTCTCAATATGATCCGGCAACACAGATTCAACCGCAACTTTTTTGACAATATCGGACCTGATAATGATGGCTTCATCCACCAGGTTGTGCATTCCTATAATTACCTGGAGTGCTTGTTCTATATTTCCGATAGTTGCCGACATACCCCAGGTTTGAACTCCAGGCTGTAGTGCGCGAAGATGAGCCAATGCCAACTCTGCTTGAACTCCTCTTTTAGTGCTTAACAATTCATGCCATTCATCTACGACTACGACTTTGAGCTTTTTAAAGAACTGTGAGTTATTCTTTTGAGTAAAGAGTAGGTGAATACTTTCAGGTGTAATTAGTAAAACATGGGGAAGCTCTTTCTTTTGAAGTGCCTTTTCCTTTGAGCTCATATCTCCTGTACGCACTCCTACTGTCCATGGAATCTCTAATTCATTGCAAGCCAATTGCATATTACGCTGCAAATCTCTGGTTAAAGCTCGCAAGGGAGTAATCCAGAGGACCTGCAAACCTGAGCTCTTTTTTGTTTTATAATCCGGATTTTCATTAATGTATTGAATCAGCACTGGAAGAAACAAGGCATATGTTTTCCCTGAGCCTGTGGGTGCATTTACTAATCCATTCTTTCCTTGTAGATAAGCCACAAGAGAATCCCGCTGGAATTTCGCCAACTTCCACTCTTTGGATTTTAACCAACCATTAATTATTTTCTCCCCTTTAGTCAATTCCTTATTTCTTTTTATTTTCTTCCGTTGGCTAAAGCCAACGGCAATGAAGTCTTTGCTAACCCCTTAAATTTTCAGTCTAAAAAAGAGTTATTTATCCTCTCTTTTATAGGCTAAAGCCAACGGCAATGAAGTCTTTGCTAACCCCTTAAATTTTCGGTCTCAAAAAAAGTTATTTATTCTCTCTTCTATTGGCTAAAGCCAACGGCAATGAAGTCTTTGCGAACTCCTTAAATTTTCGGTCGCAAAAAGAGTTATTTATTCTCTCTTCTGTTGGCTAAAGCCAACGGCAATGAAGTCTTTGCTAATCCCTTAAATTATCAGTCTCAAAAAGACTTCATTGCCGTTCCGCTTTAGCGAATGGAACAATAGATTTATTTATTTATTGGCTTCAGCCTAATAATGCTTTTTATTTAAATTGATATAGCATATTTCGAAGGTTTTCTAATGTATCCGCTTCTTCAACAGGTTTATCTTTTCTCCAGTTTAAGATACGGGGAAATCGTACAGCAATACCTGATTTATGTCGGCTCGAAGCATTTATACCCTCAAAACCAATTTCAAAAACCAATTCAGGTGTTACGGTTCTAACAGGACCAAATTTCTCAAGTGTATTTTGCCTGATAAAACGATCGACTATTTTTATTTCTTCATCCGTTAATCCGGAATAAGCTTTTGCAAATGGAATTAATTTCCCTTCTTCATCCCAAACAGCAAATGTATAATCTGTATATAGCTCGGCCCTTCTTCCATGCCCTTTTTGGGCATACACCAATACTGCGTCAACACTTAATGGATCAACTTTCCACTTCCACCAGTCGCCTTTTTTACGACCAACCTGATAAGTTGCACTCCTTCTTTTTAACATAAAGCCTTCCGCAGCCAATTCCCGCGATTGTAGGTGCAACAGCTTTAGCTCATTCCATTCATTGAAATTAACTAAAGGCGATAATCGTAATAAATAAGGCATGTTTACTTGCTGAACTACAGTTTCAAGTAATGCACGACGTTCTGCATGAGGTTTATCCCGAATATCATTCCCCTCGTACTCCAAAAGGTCATAAGCCAATATTACAACAGGAGCCTCCGTCAGTATTTTCTTTGTTAGGTTTTTACGCCCAATTCGTGTTTGAAGCAGATTAAAGGGCAGTGGTTTGTCATTAGCAAAACAAACCAATTCGCCATCAATAACTACGTTTGCCGGAAGATAATCCTTTAACACATGCAACTCAGGAAACTTGTCGGTCATCAGATCTTCCCCTCTCGACCAGATGTACAATTCATTATTTCGGTAGATTAATTGCGAGCGAATACCATCCCATTTCCATTCGGCAAACCATTCTTCGACAGCACCCAAATTTTCAATATCACTTTCGATAGCATAAGCCAAATAGAAAGGATACGGCTTGGATAATTCATCTGCACTATTTTCAGCATGAATAAGCCCTTCAAATGAAGTTTCAAAAGCATTCCATTGTCCCATAATGCGATGAGCAACAACGGCAGGCTCTATTTCAAAAGCTTCGGCTATAGCCCTAATAACCAAAGTTTGTGAAACGCCAATCCGAAAACTACCCATCAGCAATTTATTGAAAACAAAGGTTTCAAAAGTTCCAAGTTGTTTCCATGCATCTGTAATCAATTTTTCCTTTTCTTCGTCTGATGCTGAGTTTAATTTCGACAGATAATCAAACCATTCGCTCATGGTTTTAGTTGCAACAGATGCTGATTCGGGTAAAATCAATGAAATGGTTTCAGCCAAATCACCAACACTATTATAACTTTCACGAAATAGCCACTCAGGAATACCTGCCTGTTGCATGGCCCAGTGCTGAACCTGCGTAGTTTTAACTTTTCGCGGCGGACGACGACCAGTAAATAGTGCCAATGCCCATAATTTATCTTTATCAGGGGCTATCAGGAAATAAGCCTTAAGCAAGGCTACTTTTTCATTCGTTTTATTGGTACGATCAAGCTGAAGAAACAGGTTGGTAAATAATTTCATGACTGTTGCTCCTTTAAGGTTTCTGCGATTTCCTCTTGTTCGTCGCCATACATCGTTTTCACCTCTTTAGCGGAAATACCCTGCTCATTTAACCAACGTGTAAAAACATCTGTATATCCATGTGTTACAAATACTTTTTCAGCACCAGATGCTGCAATGGCTGTATTCAGATCATTCCAATCGGCATGATCTGAAAGTACAAAACCGCGATCAATGGCCATTCTGTTTTTAGCACCACGAATAGCCATCCATCCAGAGCAATATCCAATAGAATAAGGTTCAAACTTTTTCATCCACCCCGAATTCATGGCAGAACCCGTTGAAAATATGAGTGCCTCATTAAACCTTCTTTTATCCATATCAGGGGTAACAAGTGGAACAAATGGAAGATCATATCCGGCTTCACGTAGTCGTTCATTCACATTAAATATGGCTCCGTGAGCAAAAACAGGCGCTTCAAAAGGCTGTAAATTTTTAATCAACCGCTGCATCTTACCCAAGGCATACCCCATCAGCACACTTGTTTTCCCTTGTAAACGATTTTGTTGCCACCATTCTTTTATTTCATCCATTACCATTTGTTGTGGTTGCCATTTATAAATCGGCAATCCAAATGTCGATTCAGTTATAAAGGCATTACATTTTACAGATTCAAAAGGTGCTGAAAAATGATCGTCCTGTAATTTATAATCCCCACTTGCCACCCAAACATTTCCCTGATGCTCAACCCTAACTTGTGCTGAACCAATAATATGTCCGGCCGGATGTAGGGAGAATTTAACTCCATTAATCGTAAATTCTTCTCCATACTCCACCGTTTGAATTGAGATGGTTTCTCCCAACCTCATTCGCAGAATAGCTTCAGAGTCTTTATGGGCCAAATAATGCTTACACCCCCATCTAGCATGGTCACTATGAGCATGAGTTATAATGGCTCGTTCGACCGGAACCCATGGATCTATATGAATATTTGCCTGGGGGCAATAAATGCTTTTTGAGTTAAAAGTTAACAGTGAGTTTTTTTTCATTACAATGCTAAGATCATTAAACTGCTTAAATACATAAGTACGTGACCTTGTACTGAATATCGTACTATTATGCAATCAGTTGAGAAACAAATTCCACAACACTTTTTTATTTTATATCGAAATAAAATACTGCTTTTCACAACAATACCCCCCGGTTACCGTTTATTATACTTTTTTATTGGCAGTGGCATAAATATTTCAATAGTGTTGTTAAGGATTTGAATTTATGAAAACGACGCTAAATCTCATTGCAGCAATTTTGCTGATTGGTTGGATTCTGGGAATAACAGTAGAAGGTACCGGAAAAGTAATACACTTACTTTTGATTTTATCGATTATTTCTGTTGCTCTTAGTTTGTTTCACAAAACACCGTAACTAAAAATGCTCTCAATAATAAGTTCTTATTTACCGGACATTTTTTCTAACTCTTAATCCATACTTATGAAAAGGAAGAAAAAAGAATTCGAATTTAAGCTGAAACACCTTATCATTTTTGCCATCATTACCATCTTTTTTATGGTAAGTTCCTTTAGTGAATGGTAGTTTCGATTCTTCTGTTAGCAGAAGAGTAAAAAGTTAAACACTTTAGTTTTAATTGGTTTTTAAAGGTCGTTTTTACGGCCTTTTATTTTTTCTCCTTACTGCCTTTTGATTTCCCTCGAAACAATCTGGAAACAAGTGAAGCTGCCACACTTAGCACACCTACTTTGGGTCCTCCAATAACAGTTGAAGCTACAAACGGCAAGGCAGCCTTTGCACCCTTTGCCAATAACCCAACTGTGCTTAATTTTCCATCTTTATTACCCGAAAATGCACCCAAAATATTAGTTAATGGCTTAATATGTTGTTTAAGATCGTTCAACTCTTCCTTAATCAATAGCTCATTCTGATATTTTAACACTTCTAATCTTTTTCGTTCCTCATAGAGATCCTGCAAGGATTCAATTTTGCTTAGCCTGCTCATCATTTTTTGATTTAAATAATATTCTTATAAACACATTGACCAACGGTTTTTCTACGATACCGTCCTTTATGAAGAAAGTGATTAACCCTATTAGTAGGTAACCTGCTGCCACTACCAAAAAACCTTGCCATAGACTATTATATAGTGTGCCTAAGTAAAATGCAAGCCCTATGGTAGCAAATACCACGAACAAAAGCATTATTACTATCAAAATACCTCTTGTGATAATGGTTGCTGCCGCCTTGGCTACATTTTCGTTAACCTGAAGTGTCAAAAGATCAATCTTCAATTCCAATTGTCGTTTCAATTTGTCGGTTAAACTATGTAACTGAAATATTTTTTCCTCTTCCATGTTATTATTGATTTGGTAATAAACTATCGAACACGTTTTATAATAAAAAGCATTATTAGAGCGACTCTAAATAACGGTTAACTTTTTGGACTCAATCCCGGTTCTTTTCGTTGTCATTTTCTTTTGATTTCTGTAGACTATCAACTTTTCTTTCTTTTTGTTTTTGAGTTTCTTTTTCCTTTTTCCTGTAATATCCTCTGAGTAAAAAATTACTTTTTAGGGCATTCATATTTTCCTCAAATCCTTTAGTACCCTTTTCTACATTCTTCATCGTTCCCTTTATATCATCTGCTATTTCATCATCATAAATCAAACGGCCAAGAGAACCTTTTCCTTTGGTGACTTGCCCAGTTATTGCCGCCAAATCATTTGTAATTTGCGATGCATTTCCAGCTATATCTCCAATTTGGTTGATGATTTTGTCCATATCCATGGGTTCTGCACTTATCAATCTTCCTCCGGGCTGAATCGGTTGCGAAGAAATTTTACCGGGAGTAATAACGATCATTTTGTCGCCCATTAAACCTTCCGATCCTATACTTGCAACGGCATCCCTTTTAATAAACTTTCTCACTTTTTCCTCAATTTGCATGTCCACCCGCACTGTGCTATCAGTTACCAGTTCTATCCGTTCTACAATACCTACGGTAATTCCCGAAAATCTCACATTATTGCCAACCTGTAACCCTCCAATATTTTTGTAGAAAGCTGTAACGTAAAAAGTACTGCTAAACAACTTTTGATTACGACCAATCATAAAAACAGCCACAACAATTAACAGGAATGTTAAAAGCACAAAAAAGCCCAGTTTTATTTTCTTTACATTATCCATATGATCTAACGTTATCAAAAAATGAATGCACAAATTCATCATCTGATTTTTCCAATTCTTCAAATAACCCTTCAGCTATGCATTCACCCTCTTTAAGCACCACAATACGATTATGCGTTGTACGTGCACAAGCCAGGTCATGCGTAATGATAATGGAAGATGTGTTGTATTTCTTTTGCACCTCAAGTATCAGCTCACTTATTTCAGCAGCTGTGATCGGATCAAGGCCTGTTGTTGGTTCGTCATAAAGCATAATCTCCGGTTTAAGTATAAGCGTTCTGCCAAGGGCCACTCTCTTTCGCATCCCTCCTGATAGGTCGGCCGGCATTTTATCAATTGCATCCGTTAATCCTACTGCATCCAACACCTCTTTGACCAATGAATCGGTTTCTTCTTTATTAAGATTCTCCTTCTGCCGCTGTAAAGGAAATTCAAGATTTTCCCGAACCGACATGGAGTCATACAAAGCCGAATTTTGAAACAGAAAGCCGATTCTTTTTCTTAAAGCGAGCAGTTCATCTTCATTTAAGTCAGTTACCTCTTGATTAAAAACCTTAAGCACACCACTTTCGGGAGTCAACAAACCAACTATACACTTGATTAACACCGACTTACCGTGGCCAGATTTCCCCAACATTACCAAATTTTCTCCTTTCCAAAGCTCAAGATTGATGTCTTTCAGCACTACTTTTTCTCCAAAAGACTTTGAAAGATGTTTGATCTCCAATACTTTTTCAAGAGTATCTTCCGCCTGTGGACTTACTTTTGGTTCAATATGTTGCTTACTACTGCTCATTATGCATACAATACATTGGTTATTTGTACCGCTATCATGTCTATTAAAAATATGCAGATGGAAGAAGTTACCACTGCAGAATTTGCGGCGGCACCAACGCTTTCGGTACCACTATTGGCGTTATAACCTTTAAAACAACCGATAAAACCAATGGTAAACCCGAACAACACACTTTTGATAAAGGCCGGGATTAAATCAGTAAAATCAAGTGAATCAAAGGCTTTGCTAAAGAAAAGAATCGCACTCATATCTGAATTGATATTGACCGCCACATAACCACCAACAAATGAGATCGCATCAGAAAGTATGACCAATAAAGGAATAGTTACTGTAGAGGCCAAAATACGTGTTACAACCAGGTATTTCATCGGATTAGAACCTGAAACTTCCATGGCATCAATCTGTTCTGTTACTTTCATACTACCTAATTCAGCCCCAATACCGGAGGCTACTCGTCCAGCACAAATCAAAGAAGTTATTACAGGACCAATCTCCCGAACGATAGAAATAGATACCATACCCGGAAGCCAAGATTCAGCTCCAAAATCTGATAATGTAGGTTGTGATTGAAGTGTGAGAACCAACCCCATGATAAAGGCTGTTAGAGAAACTAAACCAATAGAGCGGTAGCCGATCTCATAGCTCTGCCGTAAAAATTCCGTCCATTCAAATCCCCTTTTAAAGGTATTCTTCAAAAAGTACCCTGTGAACTGAAGCATACCTCCAAGTTCGGTAAGGAAATTTTGAAACGTTAACGGCACATATTGTAAGACCATCTCAACTGTGCTTATCGCTTTATTATCAGGCACTTGTTTCATAAGGTAATAGTTTCAAAAAACATACCACCCCCAAACTCAACTGCCTACAACTTAAGCAAGTAGAATGAAGTTAGAATGGATAACCAATAGCAATATTCAAGATCAAATTATCATTTCGCCATTGCTTGCTACCAAAATCGATTTCATCAATTACCCACCGTTGTCCATCGGGCAAATAAGGCTTACGAAGCGGAAAAGCTCCATCAAACCGTAATACAAAAACAGATACATCAATACGTAAACCGGCGCCTGCACTTACAGCCAGCTCATTAAAGAATTGACCAGCCCTGAACTTGCCTCCGGGTATTTGCGGATTCTCATTTACCAGCCAGATATTACCTACATCCACAAAAACAGCTCCTCTGACAACACTAAACAGCTTTGCCCTTAACTCAGTATTCAACTCAAATTTTATATCGCCAGCCTGATCAGGAAAAGTAGCATCGGTTTCAGGCGGAAAAGTACCCGGCCCCAAGGTTCGGGCTCTGAAACCACGCACGCTATTACTACCTCCACTATAAAACTGTTTTAGGTAAGGCATGGCCGATGAGTTGCCATAAGCATAACCAAAGCCCATAAACATACGATTGGCCCAGGTAACATTAGGGCGGAAGTTCCAATAATACCGACCATCAACATATGCCCGTGCATACTGAGAGAATGGAGTGCCAAAAATCTTTCCCGGGTTTTCAGCAGATTCCTTACCACCTATCAGTAACCCCATTAGATTACCAGCCAGATCAATATTGGCATTCACGTAAAAATTATTAACTCTTCTTGTTTCTAACTGATTGGTAAGAATATAATTATAATTGGTCCCAATAATAAACTGCTTCATAAAGCTCGTCTGCAAGGTGGGATCAGTTAGCAGCAAACTATCGAACTTTGCAGTGGTATTTGACGGCTGCACATAGCTTATAGAAACGAGATTAAATGTATGCTCTTTACGGGTCGACTCTTTCCAGTTATAGCCAAAAATTAAACTGGCCGAATTAAGGGTATAATACTCTTGTCGGGTTAAGATTTGATAACTGGCTGATACTTTCGTTTTGGGTGCAAAAGCACCCGCTTCATTAATTCTAGGAATAGGTGTTATAAACCGAGGAAAAAACAAACTTGCTTCAGTAGTTAATGAATAAGAATTTAATGCCGGGGCGCTACCGTTTACCTGTGTTTCAAAACCTCCTGCAACACTTAAATTAAATTGCTCTGCACCACGTAAAAAGTTTCGGTTACGGGCTTCCACTTTAAGTTCGGACCCCACATAGCTGTTAGATTTTGAGGTTCCTGTTACTTCAAAACGCAATGATCTTTTAGGTGAAGGAGTAAGATAGAAATCAGCGTTAAGCAAGCGTGAAATGCTGTCGACATCTGTAAGTTGCAGTTTTACAAATTTGAATGCACCTAGGTTAACCAATCTGTTTAACGACAGATTGTGATCTTTACGTGTATAAAGTTTGTTCTTTTCCAGGAAAATGGAACGATCAAAGGTTATGGGTCTAAACGTTTTGTTGGGATCAACTATGTTATAGCCCTCATATACGGTGGCATTTTTTAAATCGACGGAACTATCTTGATCTGCAGAATAGTTCGGAAAAATATTAATATTATTAATGCGATAGGTATGCAGCCCTTTGTCGGGAGCATCCTTTTTTACTTTTATATAAATGTTAACGGTATTATTCCGGTGAGAACTGTCGACCTGCATAATCAGGTAATCCGGACCAAAGTAGAAATATCCCTTTTCCTTAAGCTCAGCATCAATCCGAACACGTTCTTCCTTAATAATCTCAAAAATAAATGGGTCACCTTTTTTCAGCAGCGTTTGTTTTGCAGTTTCACGGATATAGGTATTCAATGAATCTGAATCGCTCGGAAATACTACTTCTTTAATTTTATACCGGTCTCCGGGGTTTACGGTAAAGGTAACCGTTACCCGCTTACGTCTATCTACTGTATCCGCATTAACAGTTGCATTAAAATAGCCCTGGTTTTCCAGGTAATTGGTTAACACATCGATATTACGTTTTAAGTTAACGCTGCTAAATAAAACAGGAGGTTCTCCAAACTTCTTCTTTAAAAAATAATTGAGCCCTTTGCCTTTGGGTTCTTTGGCAATGTTGTAGGCGTATAATTTTACCCGCATTCCTAATATTTTACTATTAGGCTGGGGACGCACCATTTCCGCTAAGGTGGAAGTTTTTACTTTACTTTTAGTGTGTTTTTCAAACTTTACATTCAAATCAGTAAAAAGCTTTTCTCCCTTGGGCAAATAACGTGTATTACTACACCCAACGAACAGTATCCCTCCCATCAGCAATAATAAAACTTTAATTAAGGCAACTGGACCAATGGTATGATATGTATGTCTCCTTAAATACATTAGTTATTACCCCCAGAATTTGACTGCCGACTTTTTAATGTATCTGATTTTATCTCTGTAGCCTCATTTCTTTTTCTTCCCGAACGCTTTCCTTTCTTTTTCGATTTGTCTTTACTCTTTTGAAAAAGCTCTTTAAACTTATCATAGTCCATTGTTAATATAAAACTAAGTCCCGTTTCAATTACCTGGCCTTCAATAATACTTTCATATTCATCTTTTCGATAAGCCCGCAGTTTATATCTGCCATCTCTGGAAATAAGGTACTCGATAGATACGTCGCCGGCAATATTGGTAGTTTTACGGTTAGAAACTTCTTCGCCTTCCAATTCAAAATTACTTCCTACATACACAGTGGTACGCCCTCCAAACAATTGCTTAGATACACCTACATTTAAATCTGTCCGGTTTTCAAGCTGACCACTAGAGTAGTCTTCCTCACTCTGCAAATCAAAAGTCAGGTCAACTCCCTTAATGAGGTCGCCGGCCAGATTATTCAGTTGTTGGCTCAGTAATTTACTGGCGCTTTGGCGTGCTATGCCTTCTACACCACTTCCCCCACCTTCTAAGCTGCTAAACGGATTGGACGCGATGAATCGGTTCATCACCAACAGCCCCAAAACCTGTTTATTTAATTCCGACTCATCGAGGTTGATCTGCTTAATACGATTGTAAACATTGGTACTGATAGCGTAACGAGTACGTTCCTCTTCAGGAATATCTAGCGCAAAGGAAATTTCAGGATGCATTAATTCATTCTTGATGTACAATTCAACCTCGAATGGAAGCTTTTGCTTATACTTGTTTTTATCTTCGGCAGTTCCTGATGCCACCTGACTTTCAAATAGTTCCATGGCAGAGGTTTCTGTTTTATAAACAGCTGTTATATCAACGTTTGCTGAAGTCGGCTCTCCGGTCCACGTGATGCTGCTACCTTCTTTAATATCAAATTTTCGCCTTACGATTCCGGAAATTGACAGATTATAAGCACCTTCGCTGATCTGGTAAGTGCCAGTCAGACTTAGTTTGCCACTTAAGTCCATGGTGGCATTCATCAACGCTGTACCCTTAACACGAAGATTATCTCCGCTTTGCTGATCAATTATGAGCACTAGTTCAGCATCTTTATCAACTTCGATATTGGCGCTCAACTCAAAACCCTTAAAGGTTGTTCTGGCAACGGTTGTATCCGGATCTTCATAGGTTAAATAAATACCCTTTCGGATAAGATCCATATCTACAAATTCAATAACACCTTCTCTGTCAACAACACTTGGAGTGCCGGTTGGCAATACAACAGTAAGTATTGATTTTTCACGAAGTTTAGCGTTAACATCTACCTTAGGCTGATCAATCGTACCGGTTATTTTAATATCACTATCAATGTAAACCGGACCATAATACAAGTCGTTGTTATTTTGCTTTGTATTTAAAGCCCTAAAATTATCAGTTGTAACGTGGAGTCCGAACTTATAATCACGGAACGTTCTGGTGTATACATAACCATCAATTACAGCATCATTTCTGGCAGAATCACTAATAGTAAACTGATCAAATTTGATTCCCTGATCATCAAATTGGATACGCTCATTACGCAGTGTAAAGTAAGAATTGAGATAAGAAAGGATAAAACCGGTCCGATTAAATGTTACCGATCCATTAACATCCGGCTGATCAACGGTACCTTTTACCAAAAGGTTTCCATTAATTGTCCCGGTGGCATTTCGTAGCTGTCCGAAAGTAAAACTCTCCACCGAACTCATGTTGAGCTTGTTAATGGCAAGATTCAAATCAAATGAGCTTTGAGGTTGTGTGAAGTAAGTTCCATCCAGCTGCACATCATTGCCTTCTCCGGTTATACTCACATTAGCAACATACGCATTGGCTTGCTTATTATTTACTTTAATAGTTATATCACCCACCTTGCTGGATTTAAACCTGAACGTCTCCACCTTTAAATCCGCAACAAAAACAGGACTACTCATTACATTTTCAATCAATGCATTCCCGTTTAAAACACCACTTACAGCAGCACTATCCTGTTCAGCTATTTTAGAAAGCGTTTCCAGATTAAATTGATTAAATGTAACCGTTAATGGCGTACCAGCAGTTCCCTCTTGTGAATCAATGGTTAGTGATTCTTCGTTCTGAGCGATTTTGAGCTTATTAACAATTAAACTGGTGGGAGCGTAGTTGATCTTGTTATCTTCAGACACTTGCCAGTTTTCATAGTTGAGCAATAGCTTTTTGCCCAATACAAACTCGTATTTACTCTTCAATGCCTTTAATTGCACCTCCATGAAATACTTTTCTTTATCTTTATCATCCTTGACACTCAAATTGATTGTTGCCATATTATTTTTTGCATCGCCAGAAATCTGAGTTGCATGAATAGTAATTTCGGGATGAGTCAATTGTTCTAACGAAAGATTATAAGAAAGCTTCGCTGAATCTGTTTTTATATTAAGTTTCAAACTATCTATAGCAATATTACTATAAGTAATCATCGGGAAATTGGCATTTACACTTAGCTGACCTTGCTGTGAATTTAGATTGGCCTTAATATAGCCTGTTTGAAAACGAGAGAGCGACGGAAGCAGTTCTTTTAGGAACTTAGGATATACTAAAACAGCATTCAGCTCAGCAATCTGGGGTTCTGTTTTTCCTTTTTGAGCTTCAACTGTAGACGACTGATTAATGTACTTACTTACTATTTGATCAATAGCATCTCCCAGTTTTGAGAGTTGGTATTTTCCTTTAAGTGTAGCTGTAATAATGGGTGATTGAAGATCGATCCTGTTGCTATCTGCAGTGCTTTTTGCCACCAGTTGAATAGAGTCAATTGGAAACGATTGTTTTTCTTTTAACACCAGGAAGTTAAAAAGATCTACCCGGCCATTTAAATAATCGACATCTGCTGAAGGTAAATCAGCATTAATTTCACCTCTGAACTTAATATTTTTATCACTTAAGTTTAATGCAGTAAGATTTATGCTATCAATAATACCGCTTAGCTTTATTGCTGGATATTTTTGCTGCAAACTCACCAAACCTCTAAAATTAAAACTCACATTCGGATCTGCGATTTGCGCTTGAGCCTGCAATTCCTTGTTTCTAAAAGAAGCCTCTAAATCTAAATTACGATAGTCATATCCTTTTAATCCGGCACTTTTTATGATCCCTTTCAATTGCGTATCAGCTGTATTGACGGTGGTACCGATTCCAACCAATGAAGCCTCTAATGATATGCTTCCTAATGTTTCTTCATTTTTGAGCAATTGGCCAACATTGAGATGATCCAGAACAACATGGGCAGTATAGCGTTCAGCTCCTTCAGCTTTTCCATTCAGCATCAATGCGTTAAGTTTTGCATTCCCGGAAGTGGTCAGCAGCTGAAGATGGGTTTTAAAGTTTTCCATTGAACCCTTAAAATCTCCACTTAAAGAAAGTTTATCCGGAATTCGTACCGATGAAGATATATAATGAGCAGGAACTAAGCGATCAATATCTGATTTACTGGTGGTAAACTGTTTCAGGTCAATATCAAAAACACCTTTTGTTGCTTTGGGCATGCCTTTTATATTGGCATTTAACGAAAGTTGGGTTTGTGTTCCGGCATTGAGAAGAAAATCCCTCACAGTTAAATCACTAACCTTACCTTTTACCGAACCTTTTATAACAATTACTTGGTCGATAATTTTCTTAAAATCTGGATTTGCTGCAAGTTGTGGTTGAAAATATAGCACATCACGAATACCCAACTTCAAATTCCTGATGTCTGCATTTACTCCTAACAAACCAATGTCTTTTGAAACAGCTTCTATTGAAGGATAAGAAACTTCCAATGAATTATCGATCTGTGTATAATTAGTAACCAGTTTAAAATTATGCAATGCAGCATGTTGATTATCATACATTGCATTGGCCGACAACCTCTGCAATCGAATCCCACTCTTTTCATTAAACGAGATGTTATTAATCGCTGCACTGATTGCATTTGAACTATACTGAATATCGTCCACATCAATCAACAAACCAGTTACCTGCAAGTGATTAAAATCCATGCCCTGAGTTACTGGCTTTACCGGATTGTTATCATATTTCAGTGCTGTGTTTTTCACCGAAAGTTTATTTATTCCGACTTGCCAATTAGTCGCTGTAGAAGTTTCTGGTTTATCCGGCTTTTTCGTTTCTGTTGAGTCAACTTTATCCAAAGAAACAATTGCCGATGCGTTATTCAATGCTATATCCCTGATGCTAACGACTTGTTTTTGAAGATCTATTTCCTTGAAATCAGCAGTCAAATCACCAACTTTTAAAGCAGAAGCCAATCCTGATACATCATCTTTATACAACAGGTTAATATTTGACAGCGCAATTTTCTCTAATCCGGTTTCAGGCATCGGGGTATTATCCTCCTTCACATTTTCAGTTGCTTTAGTTGCCTCCAACCCTTTTCGTTGAAATAAATGTCCGGAAACATTCTCTAATTGGATTTTACCAATCCTATAGGTTGGATTTTCCAGGTAAAAGTCTTTGATAGTTGTTTCCAGCTTACCCAAATAAAGCAAGGCATCATTACCTGTAACATCATCATCATAAGTAAGGTAAATATTCTTCAGTTCTATCTTCCCTAGTGAAAAAGTTAATGGCGTACTTTCGGAAGTATCGGTTTCTTTCTTAGCGGTATCTGCCGAAGAAAAAGCTTTGGTGATAAAGGCAAAGTTAAAAGCTGTATCGGGTAGTTTACGGTAAACGTGAGCTGTTAGGTTTTCTAACGAAGCATGTTGGACATCGATTTTATTATTCAAGAGTTGCAACATTCCAATATTCACCTTCAGTTTTCCGGCATAAAGCAGTGTATCCTTTTTCAGGTCTTCAACATAAAAACCTTTAAGTTCAATTGATTTAGGAAATTTGAGATGAATACTTTCAATACGTATTTCTGTATTGGTCTTTTTTTTCAGAAAAGCCACAGCTTTGTCTTTAACAAAACCTTGAACAGCAGGAACGTACAAAACCAAGCAAACCAAAAGCAATAGAAAAGCAACTAGGGCACAAACCCATAGCAGTGTTTTTAAGAGAAAGCGTAACACTTTTTTCAAAATTGCTTATTCTTTTAGGTAGTTCAGGCAAATTATATGCTAAAAACTGATAACGCTTCTTTATCCGGAAAGCATATTCTTTAAAGTTAAAGAATGTAGAAAATCTTCAACAAACTAAAATAGTTATTTAATTGGAGGCAGTTATGAGTTTAGATAGAATATTGATAATCTCCTGACTTTTAAATTGGGCAGTTTTAAACTCTAAGTGTGCATATAAACCTTCCTCAAAATCAGGATCATTTAGTAACTTTTTGAATTCATCTATTAAATAGCTACTTAATTTTTCAGAGACATCATTCAATTTTTCAAACAAGTTCTCTGCATTTTCCAATACACTTCTAATTTTGCTGCTATAAAATATGGCAACGAAAAAATTGATATCTAGTTACCTTCATCAAGAGCGTATTTTGGATTGCATGTTTGAGTCCATCTGGATACCATTTATTACTAAAACCAATTGCATCGGGAGTGGTTGGCATGATAGATGCCCTGTATCCGGTATCTGCAAATTATACCAGATTCTATATCATTAATAAATCCAATAGCTCTAAGCTTTTCATCTAAAATGGAATAATCTGCATAACTGGCAAGTTCAATTACAACATCAACATCCTCAGTATGGCGAACTTCTGGCGATATTTCAATTCGCGAATCGCGAATTGAGGATTACCGTTTAAAACCTGAATCTAACTTACTTTATCCGATCAAACTGAATGCCTTTAAAATCGTAACCACCCTTATTTGCCATTACCACAAGCTTATTGCTGCCGGCTTTTAATTTTATATATTTAAAAGTGACGTTTGTCCATCTCGCGTTTGTATTTGGTATTGAAATGGCTTTTTCAATTATTCCGTTATGATTAATGGTAATTTCACCACTATCCACACCAGCAGAAACAATTAGTTTAACAGTGTATACGCCTCCTTTTTCAACATTCAGTGTATATTGCAACCACTCGCCGCTTTCTATTGAATAAACATAATAACCATCTTCCCTTTTCTGAATGTCGACACCATCATTCCTATATGAACGCCCCTTATTACCTACTGTATTAACTCCGGGTGTATAATGATAACTTGCCGTATCGGTATCATAGTAGGCAAAACGCTGTCGTCCCAAGTCATAATCAACCGCATTAACGACTGTTCCTGTTTTGATCAGTATATGCTGAAAAGGCTTGGTTTCAGTAGTCTTGACTTGCCTGAACAACGCATCAATAACGTCCTTATGATAAATATTATGTTCAATTCTCAGATTCTCAGCCAATTCTTCTATTGCGGCAAGAGCTTCAGTTGGTGTAGGTCTGGCTGCTTTTCCTGACCAATAATCCAATAAATGCTGGTAACCGGAGGTGATCTTTATTTCCAAAGGATTATTAACACCCATCTTTTTCAATTGCCACCATGCCCAACCGATATCATGACTTTCAACCATTGAAATCAATTCAGTGAACCAAGTATTCGAGTTTTCGCCAGATTCACCTAACCAAAGTGGCATGTTATTTTCCTTTTGTAAATTGAGAAATCCCTGAATACTCTCCAGATTATTGAAGTTTCCATATTTATGAAAGCTCACCACTAAATTATTATCCCATAAAGGCATGATACCATTGTAGTTATTACCAAAAGCATTGCCTTCAATAATGATAATATGCTTTTGATCAACCTCGCGGATTGCTCTTGTGATATCAATCAATAATTTTCGGAGGGGTTTATTCTCTTTTTCAAGGTTGCCAATTTTATCCTTAGGATCGGTAAAGCCCCAGTTGGGTTCATTGATTATATCATAACCCGCTATCCATGTTTCATTAGCATAACGTTCGGCAAGTTTTCTCCAAAGAGCCACGGTTTTTTGCTGATTAGCTTCACTTTCCCAAATAGAAGGTTTTTCAGGCTCCCTGTCGGAAATAGCAAGATCATGACCTTGTCCACCCGGAGCGGCATGCAAATCAAGAATCAGGTAAAGTTTGTTTGCCTTGCACCAGCTTAAAAGGCTATCTGTCACAGTAAAACCCTTCTCAATCCATGTATTCTGTCCTGCTACAGGCTCTTTTTCAATAGGAAGAGTATACAATCCGTAGTGCATCGGTAACCGAACAGAGTTAAATCCCCATTTAGCTAATGAATCAATATCAGCCTTTGTAGTGTGATTAGTCAGCCATTTATTGTAAAATTCCTCTGTTTTTTCCTTCCCGATCAGTTCTTCAATTTTTTCCTTGATCTTATATTGTTGTCCAAAAGAGGAAAGCCGAAACATATAGCCTTCCTGTAACATCCATCCTCCCAAACCCATTCCTCGAAGGATTACTTTATTACCACCTTCGTTTACTATGATTTTTCCATTGGCTTTCAGGAAGCCTTGGGTATATCCACAGAAAGGAATAAAAAAGAGCATGATAAATACCATGCTCATTAGTTTCTTGTTGCTGTCCATTATTTTGAATAAGGATTTTTTCATAAACTGTTACCAAACATACGTTGCGGCAGCTTTTCCATCCAGGGTTAAGGTAGCAATCTGATTATTAAACCTGATATTAAATGTTTGAGCCTCCGATTTATTGTTGTATGCTATCACTACATATTTTCCTGACGGAGTTTTATAGGTCACATTCGGAAGTTCTTCAGATGTATTTGAAGCAATACGAACCGATCCCGGACGAACAAATTTAGCTGCATGCGCGATGGTATAATATGCCGGATTTCTAGTCACTTTATCATTATCAATTGTTACTGCCCCCAAGCACCTGTCGCAACCACCTCTGTCGGTATAAGGTGTATTTTGAGGGTTATTGGAAATGTTCCATTCTAAAACTGTACGACTCCAGTTACGAGGGGCTCCGATAATCATATCTTTTATATGAAAATCAAGTTCTTCTTTCAGATTGCCTGGCGCACCTACCCACTGTTCCGTGAAGTAGAGATTTTTATCAGGGTGTGCATTATGTACCTCTGTTAACGCGTCAATTTTACCCCCGTACAAATGGAATGCTGATCCGTCTACATATTTTTTTGCTTCAGGATCGTTCATGATAGAAATCGGATAGTCTGGGCGATCACAATTATGATCGTACAAAATAATTTTTGTTTTAATTCCGGCTTTCTCAAATGCAGGGCCTAAAGCGGTTTTAACAAAGATGGCTTGGTCAGGAGCTAACATCAACAAGCTTGGATTATTTCCCGGATGCAATGGCTCATTCTGAACGGTAATCGCATAAATATTAATTCCCTCCGTTTTCATGGCCTGCACATATTTAACGAGGTACAAAGCATAGGCCTGATACCATTCCGGTTTTAAGCTGCCACCGCGAGTATCGTTATTGGTTTTCATCCATGTAGGTGGCGACCATGGCGAGCCTAATATTTTAATTTTAGGATTAATAGCCAGGATTTCCTTCAGCACCGGAATTACATCTTTTTTATCTTGCCCTAAATCAAATTTCTTCATTGCCGGATCTGTTTCTCCTGCTGCCAAATCGTTATATGAAAAGACTTTTTCATTTAAATCGGATGCTCCAATACTTACACGAAGAAAACTAGTACCAATATTATGACCATCCGTACCAAAAAGTTCTTTTAACAAGGCTGTCCGCGCAGATTGGCTCATTTTCAAAAAATGTCCGGCACTTCCTCCTGTTAAAGTGTAACCAAACCCATCCATCGATTGATAGGTTTGTTTAGCGTTTACATCAATCGTCGGATAATCATTGGTATTTTTTCCAAAACTTACATTTTCCTTTTGTTTCTCAAACAAAATGGATTTCTCGGGGCTGGTAATCCAGCTTTCAATACCTTTCTTCTGACTAAAACCTAACGTTGCAACACTTGTTAAGACTGCGGTTGCCAAACATGCTTTAATAATTACTTTCATTTTTGAACCTTCCTATGAAAGCCTCATAGCTTTCATGCAAAAAATTAAACTTCTTATATGAATTTCACCTGCTCAATAGCAAGAAAAATTATTCGATTACAAATGTTGTTATTGAATGCGGTAAACTGGTTGTAGCCACTGCTTTACCCTCTATGGCTAAATTGTAAGCCAATTGGTCATTTGAGCGATTTAAAACAATTACGGCTATTTTCCCATCAGGATTGATGAAAGCTGTAGTCGACAGCTGATCACGATTGGATGAACTCGCAATGCGTTTCGCCCCTGGACGAACAAATTTTGAAAAATGCCCCAAGTAGTAATATGCGTTAGTATAAATAAGTTTACCTGCTTTGGTATCAGCATGAATTGGTGCAAAACAAAGGTTCTTTACATGGTTAGGACCACCGGTTTCATCCAAAAGAACGTTCCAGTCTGTCCACGCAGCGGTGCCACTATTAAAGTCGTTAACTATTGAATAGCCATAGCGTTCACCCAGTGTCCAGTCGTCCACTTTCGTAATATCGAACAGCTCTTTGCATCCTTCTGTAAAAATTAACTGTTTATCAGGATAGGCCTCATTCACTTTTTTAACATTATCAAACTGCATTACCCCACCGTTCCATGTTTCATACCAATGAAACCCAATTCCCCAAACATATTTTGCAGCAGCTTTGTCATTTAAAATAGTACTTGCTCGCTGATAAATAAGGTCGCGGTTATGATCCCAGGCAATTAATTTTTTACTTGCTAATCCTTCTTTATGCAAAGTTGGGCCTAAATATCCTTTGATGAAATCACGTTCATCTTCTGCTGTATAAATGCATGATTCCCATGTCTGTTTTGCCATAGGTTCGTTTTGAACGGTTAATCCCCAAACAGGAATCCCTAGTGCTTCATAAGCCTTGATGAACTTTGCAAAATAGTTTGCCCATGACTGTCGGTATTGAGGAAGTAGCTTTCCTCCTTGCAGCATATTGTTATTATCTTTCATCCATGCAGGTGGACTCCACGGACTTACATATAATTTTAATGTACCTCCTGCTGCTACAGTAGCTTGTTTGATCAGGGGAATTTTATATTGTTTATCGTGAGCAATATCGAATGTTTTTAATTCAGTATCATTATCTTTTACGTAAGTGTAACTTCCACTACTAAAATCACAGCTATTAATATTGGTTCGTGCCAAGGTATAACCAATTCCTTTATCCTTATCGTAATATGCGGTTAGGAACTCTTTTTGAACAGCAGCAGGAAGCTTTGCAAACGTCTCCGCAGAAGCATCCGTTAATGCACCTCCAATTCCTTCAATTGTTTGAAAAGTCTTTGAAGGATCTAACAATACAAAAACTTGTGTTTCCAACGGTTGAGGGAATGTCTGAAAATCAAGCTTACCGTTTTCTGATAGACGAAGATCCGTTTGCTGAGCAGTGGTGTAGACAGTTACTTTTTTACCATTTGAGTTAAATTTTTGCTGAGCCTGCGTCGTAAGACAGGTTACTGCAAAAATAGCCGCAAGAGTTACTCTTTTATTCATAACGTGTAGTAGAATTAGTGTTAACAACGACAGTTCAGGTGTCATTGCTTAAATTGGTCGTTACCTGATATTACTGCTGTAATTTTAAATTGATTTTTTGAGAATATCAGATTGTCAAGGTAACAAAAGTGTAGCATATACACTAACCTTTTCCTGAAATACTATCCGTTAGGCAAAAAATCACCACAGATCGCTCTGTACCAACATATTAATCATTACCACCAAGTAAAACAGAGATAAACCCATCTCTCAGAAAAAAATCATGAATTATAAATTGAATACTATGAAAAGATTAGTTTATGGATTGACGATATTATTAAATGGGAATAGTTGTGGGGAGAATTATTTATGAAGAGTAATGTTTGTGAGGAATAATATTTATGAGGAGAATTATCTATCTCTCCGTCAGCTGAAGCTGACGGCAATGAAGTCTTTGCATGATAAAATAACAATAGTATAATACAGCTAAAGCTGACGGCAATAAAGTTTTTGCATGATAACAAATTAGAAAAGACTTCATTGCCGTTGGTTTCAACCAACGGATTTGAGAGGATGTACTATTTGCTAAATCCCTTTTCTCATTTGCTAATCCCTTTTCCCTTCCATTCCCAATAAATGATTCCATCAATTTTTTTTATTTCAATAAAGCCAACACGTGTTAGTATTTTGCGTGAGGCAAAATTATGGGTTAGGCATTTGGCAGTAATTAGCCTTACCTGAGGTTGTTCTATCGCCCATTCTATCAAAGCATGAGCAGCTTCAACCGCAAAGCCTTTTTTGCGTTCTGCTTCAATGATTCCATATCCAATATCAATAACTCCATCATCAGCTGGTATACCTTTAAATCCTATATCTCCAATAATCGAATTATTATCTTTCCTAATAATCATCCATGATTCAAATCCGGTAGGCTCCCCCACTACCTCAATATTCTTAATGATTTTAGGGATAGTCTCTAACGTTTCTTCATCAGGCCAGCCAAATCCTAAATTATACCCGGCTTTAATAAGTTCATCATAATAACCTTCATCAACCGCTTGAGCAAGTTCCAATGTAAAAGGTGCTAAGATCAACCTTTTCGTGTGGAGAATTAATGTAGTTTTTTCCTGAATTAGCTCCGGATAGCTATAGTTATTGCTCATTAATCAATTATAATAAATACAATGATTCAATTTTGTAATAAGGCAAATTTACCCAAATTCTTTTATTCCAAAATCATCTAACGATAAAGACGACATTTGTAACATTTTAATAACTGGCGTGGATTTAGCCTTACAATACATCCAAAATCGCTTTTTTTTCGTAAATTGTTATTATTCTAATCGCTCTCTTCTAACGTTAACTTACAAAAAGCATAGAAGATCTCATAGGTTAGAAGCCAGGCCGCTGACTAAAATGGTGAATAATGGTTAGCGGCTTTTTATATTCCCATTGACTTATGTCGCTCAAACATAAAAGTTATCTTTGCGTTTCATAGTAATTACACAAGATCACTCTTTTCGACTTGAAAAAACTCATTAAAATACTCTCGATAGTTACATTCATACTTTTACTATTAGCCGTTTGCCTATTAACTGTTAATGATCATCGTCCTTTAGAAGAAACCCATTTTTACCCCAAAACTATTAAGGCGCTAAATAACTTAAAAGTTAACGGAGGATATGGAAACAACCTGAAAAGTGGCTGGAGCAAAGAAAACATTTCACCCGACTTTGATATTTATATTGCAGGTTATGGGATCAGAAAACATGAAGCTGACTCGGTTCATGATAGTATTTTTGTAAGAACGATAGTATTCGATAATGGGAAGAAAAAAGTGGCTATGATAGCCATGGATCTATTGATTGTACCTCCATTGGTTACTGAAAAAATTGTTCCGGCACTGAAAAAATTAGGATTTAACCGTGAAGATATTTATTTAGGTGCTACTCATTCTCATAGTAGCGCTGGAGGTTGGGCAGGTGGATTGGGGGGAAGAGCAATGGCCGGTCCTGAAAATCCTAAAATGATTACAAAAATTGCAGATGCGACCGTTAAAAGCGTTAAAAGTGCTCTTGAAAAAGCCTCTCCATGTAAAATAGGCTTCCTTAAAATCAATGCTGGCGAATATGTAGCCAACCGTTTATGGGGCGAACAAGCACCTGAAGATCCTTACTTAAGGGTAATGAAGGTTGAAAATGAGAAGAATGAGTCTGCATTCTTGATAACTTATTCTGCTCATGCAACTTGTATTTCCAAGCAAAACAATAGCATTAGTTGTGATTATCCGGGAATGCTGGCTAAAAACCTGGAAAAAGAAGGCTTATGCAACTTTGCCGGATTTTTTGCAGGTGCCGTAGGAAGCATGCGACCTACCGTTAATCAGTATGATGAGTTCAAAAGAGCTGAAGTTATTGCCAGTGATCTCGACAGCTTAATTGGTCAAAACATTTACCAATTAAAAACAGATACATCATCTTATTTATCATCAAGCTATTTGCCCTTGTTATTAAGGGATCCTCAATTACGGATCAATGACTATCTGAGAATTAGGCCATGGGTATTTAATTGGCTGATGGGTAAGCAATCGCCTGGTATTAATTCCTTAAGAATTGGTGATATAGTTTGGATAGGAACACCATGTGATTACTCTGGAGAAATGGTAAGCTCTTCTGATTCTATTGCTTCCACGAAGAAGAAGAACTTATTTATTACCTCTTTCAACGGAGCGTATGTGGGTTACATAACACCCGATGTTTATTACGACAGTGTACGCGCCGAAACACGTGAAATGAATTGGTTTGGGCCTTATAACGGAAGGTATTTTAAGGAAGTGGTAAATGGAATGCTAGTAAAAACGGCTTCTCCTAAGAACTAACTATAACTGCTTTTTGACAAAGTTATTTGGAGACACAGATTCTTACTTCTCTGATTTCATTTGCAGATATACACCGTTAGTCCACCCGAAACCATCTTGTGAAGGATATTCTCCTCCTCCACCCGGAATTTCAGGATATAATACATTATACTTTTCGAGTAGTTTTCCAGAACTTTTGTATTGAGTTTCAACTGTATGCATCCACCTCTTTCTGATAGTATCTGCAGATGAATCAAATGAGTAATTTCTTAATGCTTTATAAGTCATCCATTGTAATGGAGCCCATCCATTGGGTGCATCCCATTGCTGAGTTGTAAGTTTTAAAGTGGTAATTAGTCCACCCGGAAAAAGAAAATGTTGTGCTATCTTTTGGGCTACTTTTTCGGCCTGTTCTGTTGTGGCAATTTTAAAATATAATGGATAAACTGTGGCAAGAGATTCTATAGCTGTATTCTTCCTTTCAAGAAAGTCATAATCTAAAAAGAAACCCATTTTTTCATTCCAGCAGTATTTTAAGATTGCAGCTTTTCTTCTCGCTGCTCGTTGATTATAGACACCAGATTCGTTTGCATTATTCATCAAATTATAAGCTTTAGCAATATTTTTCTCCAGCATATAAAGCAGGCAATTAAGGTCAACAGGAATGATGTCTGTTGTATGAATGCTTTCTAACGTTAACCCATCCTTAAACCACCGGGCGCTAAAATCCCAACCCGACTCACAAGCTGCCCTAATATTCCGGAAAACCAGCTCAGGATTCTTCTTACCGGTTGCCGTCTCTACATCTTCTTTATAAGACTCAGGACGCGGAGTTGCTGAATTATCCCAATACCTGTTGAGAATTTCAGTATCCGACAACCGAACCACCCTATCAATCGCATTTTTTTGTGAATTAAGCCGATCTGATCCTTTCATCCAAAAATTATATTCAACTAATAATGCCGGCAGGTAATGTGTATAAATTGTATCTCCTTCACTTTCTGCCAACAATTCAACCATCATTGAAAAATAAGGCGGTTGTGAACGACTCAAATAATAACTCCGGTTACCATTAGGTATAAAACCATATTGATGTATTAGGTAGGTGAAATTATCAATCATGTTTTTGATCAGGTCATTTCTTCCAGCTTGCTTTAGTCCCAATATGGTGAAATAGCTGTCCCAGTAATACACTTCTCCAAATCTTCCTCCCGGAACTATGTATGAATAAGGAAGCCCTATTAATGAACCTTTCGAATTACTTGCCGGGCGTTCCAGTTGTTTCCATAAATCATTTATGTGATCATCAATTGTAGGAAACTCTTTTTTATCTATCGATGGCTGTGGTTTTACAGGTAGTATAAAATTCGCTTCAACAAAAGTCTTAAGATCAAATCCGGATTTCAGTTTTTCAAGATGATAGCTACTTAAGATCGAATCAACTGCAAAACGAGGTGTACAATCAGCAAATGTTTTCGAATCATTGAATACCCTGCCCAACTGCACATCTTTAAACAATTCCTTAAGTTCAATATCTGGTTTATATTGAGCTTCAACTGTTGAGACAAAAAACAAAAGCGCAAAGAATAACCGGATAGCAAGCCGGTTTTCTATGCGCTTCATGAAAGTGAAGTTTCTTTTTAGCATAATCAGTTATTGTTTTTATTTACTGCTATGCAACTAACAATGTGTTGCGATTTAACAACTCTTAAATGGCCGATTAATGCAATAAATGCAGTTTTGGTGAATTAACTTCTCCCGTCGCTTTCAGCGAGACTTACTTTTTTCTTCAGCAAAAAAAAGTAAGCAAAAAATGCCGTCGCTACGTACAGTTCTCCCGCAGTTAGTGCTAGTATTTAAATCATCTCTCCCGAACTGAACGAGGCGATTTTTGCTCATATTATAATTTATGCTTAACACTCCCAAAATTATAAAAAGCGCTAATTAAGCTTTTATCACTTCTTCTTATACTTCATTTTTGCTTTTTCTTTTGAGCTATAATTATAAGTTTTAGCGTTTTCTGCTTTTTTCTCGTGAAACGCTGCCCCTCTTTGCTCGTCAACGGCTTTTTCCTTTTTAGCTTTTTTCTGAGCCACCTTTTCCTTATCAGGGTTGTTTTCAATAATCAGACCAAGCGGAAGCTCTACCTCTTCCATTAATTGTCCGGTTGCTTGTTCAATCTTTGTAATCAAACTTAATTCAATGTCAGTAGCGAAAGCGATGGCCAGTGTTTCTGCATTTCCTTCATTTTTTATTATACGGGAAATATAAACTTCTTTTTCTTCCGGTTGATCAAAATTCAGGATAAACGGAATTTCACTCAAATCTACTTTTTCTACATCTTCATTAGCAATGATGAAGATTCGGGCATCACTTTCCCTGAATTCGTCCACAGACTTTAGTCCTGGCTGATCAAAGAACATAGGTTTATATAGCGCTACCTGGTCATGCAAACGTTTATCAAGACTTTTAAATAATTTTTGTGCTGTTAAACGGGTATTTACAAATACAATAACCTTGTTAAAATAATCATCATCCCGCATCAATAGATTTAACAAATTGAGCTTTGTTTTAAAGTTTAATACTTTGTACAAAATCTGCGGAATAATGGCAACATCCGGTTCCTTTAGCTCTGTAATCTCTATTGTAGCAGGTAAATTCATGAACGGCTCTATCAGCTGTTCCAATTTACCATGTAACACTTCGGTAAATATTAAATGCTGGCATTTAACAATACTTCTTGCTAATTCGCTTACAGGCAATTGATATCCATTCTTGATCATTAGATCGGCATCATCAAGAATAAACGTCTGAATCAGGTTAAGATTCAGCCCTAATTTCATGTACAGGGCGCGGGCACGATCGGGCGTGGTTACTACAATATCGCAGCCGTCTGCAAGTACATCCATTTGCGATTGAATACCTGCTAAAGGTGAAAAGCCGACTACACGTAAACTACTTTTATTAAGCAAGGCAAACTGATCGGTTACGGCTTCAATTCGGTCGGCATCCGGAACAAGAACTAATGCACGTGGAGCTTCTTCATGCGCATATTTAAGACGCATTAAAATACCAAGAATATAGGTTGTGGTTTTGCCGCTTCCTTCTGGACCGATTGCAATAACATCTTGTCCGCCAATAATACGTGATACAACCTTCAGCTGCATTTCTTTTGGCGCCAAAAATCCCGCTTCGGTCATCGCGGTTACCAGTTGTTTGTTTAATTTTAATTTATCTAATGACACTGATCAGTTTTTAAAGAGAATTACAAAAGTAAAGTTTTTGCTGCTAGTAATGCTATGATTTATTTTGACCGATTACGGGTTGCGGGTTACGGATTGAGAGTTGCGGGTTATGTGTTGGCGTATATTGAATTATTGATTGTGGATTTAATTGTTTATAACCTGATTCTTTTAAAACTTAATGGTACTTAAATCGTTATTGAATGATTAAGTTGTGAATTTGATGAACCGGGATATCTTATGTAAAAACTAACAACTTGAATAAATTGATTAAAAAATAGTTCAAAATGATTAACCGACTGTTGCCAATTGTTTTTCTTTGGCTGCTTATAGATATTTACTTTTTTCAGGCTGTGCATACAGCTGCTGTGCCTCTTGATTCAACATTAAGCTACATTATTTACGCTACGTATTGGCTGTTTGAGGCTACACTTATTTCCTTTATACTGCTTATAGCGTTTACCGGAAAATTAAAGGCCGGCAATTCCAAGAACATTCATTGGGCTATTGGTTTGATGGTACTGTCACTCATTCCTAAATTAATAGCATCGCCTCTATTGTTATTGGAAGATGTTGGAAGGCTGATTAGTGCTGGTATTAATTTATTGACTGGTGATGCTGGGTATTTGTTTACCGGAAGAAGAAATATTATCAGCCTGATGGTATTAGGAATTTCATCCATACCTTTCTTTAGCATCGTTTACGGAATGATAAAAGGGAAATATGATTATACCGTAAGAAAGGTTACCCTAACGTTTAAGAATCTACCAAAAGCCTTCGATGGCTTTAAGATCACTCAGCTTTCTGATATACATGCAGGAAGTTTCGACAACGAAAAAGCTGTTGAAAAAGGCATCGACCTGGTGAATCAACAAAATAGCGATGTCATCCTCTTTACTGGTGACCTGGTTAATAATCAGGCTTCAGAACTCGACAGGTGGATAGGTACTTTTTCGAGGCTTAACGCTCCACTAGGAAAGTATTCTGTGCTTGGCAACCATGATTACGGCGATTATATTCATTGGGAAAATAAAACCGATAAAATCAACAATCTCATTCGCTTAAAGGAAATTCAAAGGAAAATTGGATTCAAGCTATTACTAAATGAACACATTGAAATCAAAAAAGACGGGCACTCAATTTCGCTAATTGGCGTAGAGAATTGGGGTAACCGTGGCTTTCATCAGTATGGCGATTTAAATAAAGCCTTATCCAATGTGGAAGAAGAAAACTTTAAAATATTGCTATCTCATGATCCGTCTCACTGGGAGGCTGAAACACTTGTTCATCCTAAATCAATACAATTAACACTCTCCGGACATACGCACGGAATGCAGTTTGGCATAGAGCTTCCCTGGTTTAAATGGAGCATAATCAAATATATTTACCCTCAATGGGCTGGCTTATACGAAAAAAGTGAAAAGTACTTATATGTAAACCGAGGCTTCGGATTCCTTGCCTTCCCCGGAAGAGTTGGGATAAAGCCTGAAATTACGGTGATTACGTTGAAAAAAGGGTGAGGAAAGGACCTCATCCCCGGCCCTTCTCCTGAAGGAGAAGGGAGCGCTCTGAATGTTTGCATGGTGAATATGTTGGAGCATAAAGGAAACACGGAATAGTAGAAGAAGTATTCGAAATAGTTAATTTAGTGAGGTGCATGAATCAATTAAATGCTATAAATTAACAATTAAGCACTGTCTCAAAAGTCCCTCTCTTTTAGGAGAGGGATTTAGGGTGAGGTTTTCTTATTTTTAACGAATGGATAAACTACAATTCAGAATTACTGAAGTCTCCAAACAAAAAAACGACATCGTATTACTCACACTTGAGCCAGTTGATGGTATAAAACCACCTTATTTTACAGGACAATTTTTATCACTGATCTTTACTATCGGAGGTAAGGAAGTTCGAAGATCATATTCGATTTTAAGTTCACCTGCTATTGATGAACCCATTCAATTAGCCATAAAAAGAGTTGACAATGGTGAATTATCTAGCTTTTTGCACCATAAAGTAAGGGTTGGCGACATTGTTACTTCGCTTTACCCGAACGGAATATTTACCTACTCTCCTATTCCTGATAAAGAACGTACCATTTTTTTATTTGCGGCCGGAGTTGGAATCACCCCTTTATTTTCTATTCTTAAAACAGCACTTACTAGTGAAAGTAGTTCAACAATCATTTTGACCTATAGTAACCGCTCTGTAACAAGCACTTTGTTTTATGAAGAATTAAAGGATTGGGAGACCAGGTATCCTGAACGGTTAAAGATCCTATTTCTATTCAGTGAGTCGCAAAACCTGATGATGGCGCGATTAAATTCCATGCTTATTCAAGATATTGTACACAAACATTTAGCCTTTAATAAGGAAGATGCCTTATTTTACACTTGTGGACCAATGAATTATATGGATGTTTGTCGTATGACTTTACTGGGTATTGGATTTGATAAAGCGCAAGTAAGAAGGGAAACATTTTTTATTGAAGAAGATGAAGGTGATGAAGATGACGATACCGAAAAATTGGTAAAGGATACCAACACCTATAAAGTTAAGATTGATCTACACGGAAACATCCATGAAATTGAAGTACCTTACTACAAAACTATTTTGGATGTTGCATTAGAAGAAAATATTGAATTACCCTACAGTTGTCGTGGAGGTGTATGCAGTACATGCATGGCAACTTGTACAAGTGGCGGAGTACGATTTGATTACAATGAGGTTTTAACTGATGAGGATATCAAAAACGGTAAAATTTTGGTTTGTGTAGGACACCCGACCCAAGAAAATACAACAATCGTTTATTAAGTAAGCTACAACACAATAAAAAAGAACTAATTGGTTAATAATCTGGTATTTTCGAATAAAGCAAGGAACTCAATTTTTCGATATTTGTTGCCGATTAAATAAAAACTATTGTATAACATTTTAACGCTCATTCATTAATTGGAACGAAAAGGCCATTTCACAGGAAATGGCTTTTTCAATTTTTACCCTACATTAAATTTATATGCCCTTCAAGTCTGTGGTTTTTATTAATTTGATCTCCTACAAAATGACACATAGTGAAATTATTGATTATTGAAGATGAGCCGGCCCTGAATCAGAGCATCAAGGAGTTCTTAACATCACAATTCTATTTATGTGAAACCGTCACTAACTACCATGATGCACTGGAGAAAATAAATTTCTATGAATATGATTGTATAGTACTGGATATTAATCTTCCGGGAGGTAGCGGTTTACAATTATTGCAGCACTTGAAAACCCAAAACAAAACCGACGGTGTTATCATCATTTCTGCCCGTAATGAACTGGATGATAAACTAACCGGATTTCAATTAGGAGCGGATGACTATCTTACCAAGCCATTTCATCTATCAGAACTGAGCATGCGCATAGCAGCTATTATTCGCCGTAAAAGCATGAATGGCAGCAATAATCTCACTTTTAATGAAATTACCTTAGACACACAATCTTGTATGGTCTACATTAACAACCAGGAGCTAATATTAACACGCAAAGAATATGACCTCTTGCTTTATTTTATTATTAACAAAAACAGAGTTTTATCTAAAACAACCATAGCCGAACATTTATGGGGCGACGATATGGATATTGCCGACAACTTTGATTTCATTTATACTCATGTCAAAAATCTACGCAAAAAACTTATTCTGGCTGGGGCAAATGATTACATACACAGTGTTTATGGTGTGGGCTACAAATTTATTGAATAGTGAAACTTGCACAAAAATATAACCGGATTAACATTGCTGTAACGATTCTTATTTTCATTGCAGGCAGTGTATCTTTTTATTTTATACTCAGTTACATTTTACTTCAACAGCTGGATAATACACTAACTACTGAGCAACAAGAAATTATCCAGTATGCCAGGGAACATAAGTATTTCCCGGAGGTTTTACAGGCAAATGATCAATCGGTGGTGTATTCCGAATTACAGGGTCCGATAGCATTCAGTGGATTTCGTTCTGTGAAAATTGATGACCCCAAAAATGACAAGCACGAACACCGCCGAGAGTTGATTTTTAGCATTAATATAGCTCAAAAGGATTACCAGGTGGTTGTTAGCAAGTCCCAGGTAGAAACAGAAGAGTTACTTCGGCTTATCATTTTGGTCACTTTTGTTATGATAGCCTTAATATTGCTTGCAGCCTATCTGATCAACCGAACCGTTTTGAGAAGATTATGGCAGCCTTTTTATCAAAGCATTGAGGAGATAAAAAAGTACGACTTATCAACTAATACTAAATTAACTCTAGCAACAACCGACATTGACGAATTTTCATTGCTAAACAACAGTGTAAGTAATATGACTGACCGGGTTCAACATGATTACACAATTTTAAAAGAATTTACCGGAAATGCTGCTCATGAAATGCAAACACCTTTGGCCGTAATTCGCTCCAAATTAGAAGTGTTAATGCAAAATGAAACCGTTTTAAAAGAAAACATTCAACCCGTAATTGAAATAGAACAATTTGTTAATAAGCTAACACGACTCAATCAATCTCTTTTATTGTTAACAAAAATTGAAAACAACAGCTTTAAATTAAATGAGAATGTTCAATTCGATATAATTTTAATTCAAAAGTTGATTGAACTGAGTGATATTATTGAAGCCAGTGCAATAAGAATAACCACCACCATTGAACCGGTAGAAATAAAATTTCACGTTTTGCTTGCGGAAGTATTGATTAGCAACCTGCTAAATAATGCCATAAGATATAATTATGAAGGGGGTGAGATCAATATTACATTGAATCAGGCTTCATTCATCATTTCCAATACTTCATTAGTTGGCAAACTTAACCAGCAGATGGTATTTCAGCGATTCTACAGGCATGAGAACACCGTAAAAGAAGGAAATGGACTGGGACTTTCCATTGTTAAACAAATTTGTGAACTAGCCGGATTAAAATACAACTATGCTTTTATTGATAATCAGCATGTCTTTCATATCTCTTTTAGTTAATATCTTCAACCTTATCTTCGCTTAATCTCCAATATTTCTTCAGAATTGAGCCTTTATTTTATTGATAATTAAAACAATAAATGAAAAGGCTGATCATTTTTCTTTCGTTAGTAGCATTTAGCATAAGTGGCAAAGCACAGTGCGTTTTTAAAGCCATTATTAAGAGCAAAAGCACGCTTCAGCCTATTGAAAATGTATCGGTAACTACCAATAGTGGTAAAAGCACTTTAAGTACCGATAGTGGTTTAGTTTACATCAGTGATCTTAAAACCGGAAATCAAAGGATTGTTTTCACGAATGAAGGATATGAATCATCAACCCTTCAAATTACTTTACCTGACACCACCGTACATGAAATTTTACTAAATGTAAAAGAAACAGAATTAGCAGAAGTAGTTGTTATCGCTTCAACCCGTACTAATTCGAGAATTGAAAACTCTCCATTAAAAGTAGAAGTGTTGGGACCAGAAGAGATGAATGAGGAAAACACAATTAAACCAGGGAATATTGCCAGTATTTTAGGAGATGTAAGTGGTATCCAGATTCAACAATCTTCGGCCGTAACGGGCAATTCTAATGTAAAAATACAAGGACTAGATGGTCGTTATACCCAATTGTTAAGAGATGGAATGCCTTTATACGACGGATTCTCAGGAGGATTTGGTGTAATGCAAATTCCCCCACTCGACCTTAAACAGATTGAACTGATTAAAGGCTGCGCTTCAACCTTGTACGGTAGTGGCGCAATTGGAGGATTAATCAATCTTATCTCTAAACAACCTTTAACACAACAGGAAGCTGTAGTTACGCTAAATCACACTACTTTACAAGAAAGCAATGTGAACATGTATGCGGCTAAACGTTTCGGAAAGTTTGGCTATACTTTTTTCGTTGGACTTAATCATCAGGCTGCAAAAGATGTAAGTAAAGATGGATTTTCAGATGTCCCCAAGCTCAATTCTATTGTTCTGCATCCAAGGATATTTATCTATCCTAATGATAAAACAACCTTAATTGCAGGCTATACAGGAACGATCGAAAATCGCATGGGTGGCGATATGGAAGTACTCGCTAATAACATAAACGCTTTACATCAATACTATGAACAGAATGAGAACAGCCGGAACAGTGGTGAGCTTTCACTTGAACATTTATTCAACAATCATCAACGACTAACCATAAAAGCCAGTTTAAGTTCGTTTACGCGAGGAATTCATGAACCTGATTTTTACTTTAAAGGCAGACAATTAAGCTATTATACAGAAGCTTCATTACTCATTCCATGGCAAAAAAACAGTTTGGTTACAGGTATTAATGTTACCAGCGAACAATTCAAAAAGCTGCCTTCCGACCAAATAGCATTAAACGATTATCAAAACAATACCATTGGTGGGTTTGCTCAATTTACAGCGTTTATTAGCAATAACACAACTGTTGAAGTGGGTTTAAGAGCCGACCATCAAAACAACTATGGCAATTTCGTTTTGCCACGAATGGCGCTCTTCTATCGATTTAATGAAGCTTGGGCCACACGATTAGGTGTGGGTTTCAGTTACAAATCTCCGGATCCGCTCGCGCCTCAAAACGTTGATTATTCCATCCAAAATATCCAGCCATTACCCACTGAGATCAAAGCAGAAAAGTCAATCGGATATAATGCTGAATTTAATTTTAAAAAAGAATTGGGTGCTCATTCATCGATTTTCATTAACCAGGCATTCTTTCTAACTCAGATAAATACTCCCGTTGTAGCAACAGTTCAACCAAATAATGATGTTGTTTTCAATAATATGCATAAGCCGATCTTAACTCAAGGAATTGATACATATGTACAGCTTAATTTACACGATTGGGAGGTGTATGCCGGTTATACATACACCATAGCCGAACGCAAATATTTAGAGGAAAACCAATCTATGCCATTAACTCCCAAAAATCGCTTAGCCTTTACAGTAATGAAAGAGTTTGAACACAAGTGGAGGTTCGGAATTGAAGGTTCTTATACTGGTTCTCAATTTCGGGATAATGAAAGTAAGACGCCTGGTTATATGTTCATGGCAGCAATGGTTGAGCGAAAACTTGGCAGCATGATAAGCCTTGTATTAAACGCAGAAAATTTATTGGATTACCGTCAGGATAATTACGAATCATTATACACAGGAACAATAACTAGCCCAGTTTTTAAGCCTTTATGGGCCCCGATAGATGGACGGGTTATCAATTTAAGCATACGATTAAAAACTTTTTAATCTTTAAAAAATAGTAACAATGAAAAAAAGCCTAAGCATTCAACTGATTTTGATACTGACAGCAGTAAATACAGCTTTTGCACAGTTTTCAGATACAACTGCATTTAAAAGAAGTATAATGGAGGAAGCAAATAATAATCCATTACCCAAACAGTCATCACATCTCGCTAAAACCATGTCAATAGCATTACCTGGTTTAATGGTAGGATACGGATTCTATGCGTTGGAAAATAAACAGTTGATAGGCATCAATTTAGAAACAAAAGAAGAAATTGGAGAACATCATCCCTATTTTGCCACTTCAGTAGATAATTACATGCAGTTTGCTCCGGCTGTTGCTGTTTATGGTTTAAACGCCATGAATATAAAGGGCAAGAATACTTTAAGGGACCGTACAATGATCTATTTATTATCAACTGCATTTATGAGCACCACGGTTTATTCGGTAAAATCATTAACTCATGAATTACGTCCCGACGGATCCAACTTTCATTCGTTTCCATCAGGACATACAGCAACCGCATTTGCCGCAGCTGAGTTTATGCGCCAGGAATATAAAGATCAATCGCCATGGTATGGTATCGCAGGTTATAGTGTAGCGTTAGCCACAGGAACGTTTCGCATGTATAACAACAAACACTGGTTCAGTGATGTGGTTGCCGGGGCCGGAATCGGCATACTTTCTACTAAATTGGCCTATTGGGTTTACCCAAGTATAAAACGCACATTATTTAAAGACAAACCTGGCAAAACTATTATTGTACCAACTTATCAAAACAATACATTGGGAGCAACCATTGTTGTTAACTTAAAATAATCGTATTAAGATTTTCATTTATAATAAAGAAAAATCAGTTAGTGTTCCATTCAAAAAAGTTCTTTTATCTAATTATCATTTATAGAAGTATCATTTTTAAGTGTTATTGTTATAACAATTGACCAAAATGGTCAAACATTCAATTCGTTCTACGAATAATCCTTCCTAAATTATTACCATACAGCTATTTAATAATTAATAAAAAGAATACAATTATTTAACCTTTTTGTAACATCCCTACCTGTAATGCGTATACGTGACAATTATGTGACATTATAACTAACCAACTTCAGTATTCCTTCATAATCTTAAACCACTTTTACCAATTGAAAGGTTGGTATACAATAACCACTTTAAAACTATTAATCACTAATGTTAAAATCATCCAAGCGTTTCACTCCCGTTCTATTGTTAGTTACGCTGATCGTTGTCATATCAATGATTACCCGAACGGTTCTGATTTTTCATCCAACTACAGATTTATCTTCTTCCGGTGGCTCCATTTTCGGAGTTTTTGGCTGGGGTTTGTTGTATGATTTATGTATGGCTTCATTTGCCATCGTTCCTTTTGTTTTGTACACATGGCTTTACAATGACAGTGTTTACAAAAAACCTTACATCTATGTACTGCTGGGAGCAATTCTTTTATTCATCGGAATTATGCTGTTTACCAACTTGATTCCGTCAGATTTCAACAAATTACTCTACAAAATAGTAGTAGGGTATGTAGTTGTACGACTAGGTATTTTTGTTTTACTATGGAAAAAAGGAGAAAGCTTTAGGATAAAGTGGAGAAAAGCAGTTTTAGCCATTGATTTTATTGTTGTTATCTGGCTACTGGTTTTCAACGGAGTAAGTGAATGGTTTTTCTGGAATGAATTCGGAACTCGCTACAACTTTATTGCTGTTGATTATTTGATCTATACGAACGAAGTTGTTGGAAATATAAAAGAATCATACCCACTACCGGCCTTAGTAACAGGAATCAGCATTATCAGCTTGGCTATTTTCTGGTTTATTCGCAAACCATTATTAAGCAGCGTTACTGCTCCATCTACTGTTTTAAAACGAAGCCTCATAGGTGTTGCCCTATTAGCTTGGCCTTTAGCTTCCTATTTTCTGGTAAACAGCGATTGGCGTTCATTTAGTTCAAACACATTTGCAAATGAGCTAGCTGGGAATGGTTTGTATCAATTTGGAGTTGCATTTCAGAACAATGAACTGGATTATAACAAATTCTACAAACAACTTCCGGATAAAGAAGCTTTTGCAATTTTGAGAGGTGAATTAGCTGCTCCGAATGCAAAATTTATAAGTGATGATGTGTTCAATATTGAGCGTGACATAACTTATAATACTCCTGAAAACAAGAAAAATATTGTATTAATAAGCGTTGAAAGCTTAAGTGCCGAATTTTTAAAAACATTCGGCAATACGCAAAACATTACGCCTAATCTTGATTCATTAGCAAGTCATAGTTTGGTATTTACCAATCTGTATGCAAGTGGAACTCGTACAGTAAGAGGTCTGGAAGCGCTTTCAATGGGTATTACCCCTACTCCCGGACAAAGTATGGTGAAACGCCCTAATAATGGTAATATGTTTACCATCGGGTCTGTTTTAAGAAGTAAAGGTTACACCACTCAATATGTGTATGGCGGTTACAGTTATTTCGATAACATGAAAGAGTTCTTCGGAAATAACGGTTATGAAGTAATTGACAGAAGTGCTATTCCACCAGAAAAAATTCATTATGAAAACATCTGGGGCGTTGCCGACGAAGATCTGTTTACCCTTGCATTAAATGTACTGGATAAGAATGAACAAAAGGGCAAACCTTTCTTCACACACATTATGACGGTTAGTAATCACCGTCCATTCACTTACCCTGATGGACGTATTGATATTCCTTCCAGTTCACAAAGTCGTGAAGGTGGTGTAAAGTATACCGATTATGCGATTGGGTCGTTTATTAAACAAGCACAAAAACATTCGTGGTTTAAAAACACCATTTTTGTAATTGTTGCCGACCATTGTGCATCGAGTGCAGGAAAAACTGATTTACCGATCAATAAATATCATATTCCATGCCTGATTTATTCACCAGGGTTTGTTGAACCACGAAAAGAAAATCGTTTAATGGCACAGATTGATGTTGCTCCTACCATTTTAGGATTACTGAACATGGATTACAGAAGCAAATTCTTTGGTCAGGATATTTTCCAAACGGCACCGAGCAGAGCACGCGCGTTCGTAAGTACTTATCAAAGTTTAGGTTATATGAGTACCGATACGCTATCGGTATTAGAGCCCGTTAAACATTCGGAGCAATATATTCCAAACTATAATGACGGCAGCAAAGGGAAAAAGATTACTGATAACGAAGCATTGAAGAAAACAATTGCTTATTATCAATGTGCTTCATGGATGCTTTCCAACAGAAAATACAATTCATTATAAACCAATCCTAATTCAAAAACAAAGGCCAAACTTTCGTTTGGCCTTTGTTTTTGAATTTCAAATGAATGTCAGTTTCCATTCCATAACCACAACAAGCCATCAATAATCAGCTTATTTTTTATTATCAAATGTTTGCGATAACTCCTTAAAATAACCAACACCGATTTAAACATATTCGATTTTATTATTGAGTTTTTGTGCGCCTCAATTTAAAAATAGGACTGATCATAACCAATGACCATACCTGTTGCAGATATCCTTCAATACAATTTTAATTTCTACCAAAACTATTGACCAGAAATTTGTAATTTAAAAAATCAGTAGCAAAATTCTCTGTTGTATTTAGCAGTTTTCTAATTATGCATAAAATTTTAATTGTAACCAATCAAAAGGATACGGATGAAACTATTACTACCATTCTGCTTCTTGAAAATTACAAGGTTACAATTGCCAAAAATGGAAAAGATGCTATTGAAATTGCCACTACCTTACATCCCGATCTTATTTTATGTGAGGTTAAAACAAAAGTGATCGACGGATTTGGCATACTTCACATGATTCGTAAAGAAGTAAAGCTTCAAACAACCCCATTTGTATTTCTTGCTGATAAATTCAATGCCAAGGAATTCAGAATGGCCATGACTATGGGATCTGATGATTATTTACTACGTCCATTTAACAGCAAAGAGCTCATAATGGTGGTTGAAAATAGGCTTCAAAAACATATGATCTATAAAAAAGAAGCATCGATGTTAAGCGAGCATTCATTGGTAGCCATTCATGATCATATGACAGAGGAAATCAACAACCTGATCAAAAACAGAAAAACGATCAGGCTTGTTGCAAAAGAAGTTGTGTATGAAGAGGGAAACACACCAAAGTTCCTTTATTACATTCTATCAGGAAAGATAAAAACCACTAAAACGCATGAGGATGGCAAAAGTCTTGTTTTAGGCTTGTATAATGCAGGTGATTTCTTTGGGTATGTTGCTATGCTTCAGGAAACACGCTACATGGCAACGGCCGTTGTTATGGAAGACGCTGAACTGGCCTTGATCCCCCGACAAGAAGCTGAGGATATATTTAACCGCACGCCTTTGCTTATCAACAAATTTGTGAGAATGCTGGCTAAAAACCTCACTGAGAAAGAAAACCGTATGGTCGGAATTGCTTATGACTCCTTACGTGAAAAAGTGGCCAGAGCATTACTTAACCTTGACAACAAATACCATCAGGATAAGAGTAAACCATTTGAAATTACCATCAGCAGAGACGAATTAGCTTCAATCGCCGGAACGGCCACTGAATCTTTGATCCGGACATTAAGCGATTTTAAAACTGAGAAATTGATCGCAATAAAAAAAGGAAACATCTTAATTACTAATACCGAAAAACTTTCGGCAATAGCCTCTAAATAGAAACCATATTTATCTAAAACTAAACTATATGATTTGGATACAATTTACGATTCTAATCGTAGCAATCTTAATAGGATCGCGCATTAAGGGTATTGGACTGGGCGTGATGGGAATGATCGGCATGCTGATCTTTATTTTATTATTTCACATGCAACCGGCAGAGCCTCCGATTGAGGTGATGTTGATTATTCTTTCTGTTGTATCTACTGCAGCAGCATTACAAGCAGCTGGGGGGATGGATTATCTTGTAAACATCGCAGAAAAGATCCTGAGAAAAAATCCGGAAAAAATCACCTTCCTGGGACCACTTTGTACTTTTGCGTTTACCCTATTCGCAGGAACGGCACATATTAACTACTCCATCCTTCCGATCATTGCAGAGGTTGCAGCTAAAAAGAGGATCAGGCCTGAAAGGCCACTTAGTATATCCGTAATTGCATCCCATTTAGGACTTACGTCGAGTCCGGTATCTGCAGCAACGGCTACCATGGTTGCTATTGTGCGAGATAATGGTTTTCAGATGACCGATGTCTTAAAGGTTGTTATTCCCGCCTCACTCATAGGCATCTTTGCGGGTATACTTTCTGTATTGCGGATGGGAAAAGACCTTGATAAAGATCCTGAGTTCCTGGAAAAACTAAAAGATCCTGAATTTGTAAAACAACTCGAAGAGAGCAACACCTCCTCTGCCGCACCTTTAAAACCTGGCGCAAAATTATCGGTATTATTATTTGCATTGGGAGTGTTATTAATCATTATAGTGGGTGCTTTCCCTGCCATTATGCCAAATTTTGCTGATGTAGAAGGTTTTAAACCGAATATGGTGGTTGGAGCGAACGGCAGCATTCGTATGGCGGCAATGATTCAGATCATTATGCTTTCTGTAACAGCATTAATTATTATGCTTACTAAAACATCTTCTGCTGAAGTTGCGAAAGCTTCATTATTCAGTGCCGGAGCTCAGGCAACTATTTCTGTTTTTGGGGTTGTTTGGATGAGTGCCACTTTTATGGCCGCTAATTCAGCCTTAATTGAAAGCAATTTAGGCAATATGGTTACCAACTATCCTTGGACCTTTGCCATTGCGCTTTTTGTACTTTCAATGCTGTTATTTAGCCAGGCTGCTACTACCAGGGCATTAATGCCATTGGGCGTAACATTGGGCATTTCGACTCCTCATTTAATTGCTATGTATCCGGCTGTTAACGGTGATTTCTTTTTACCAGGTTACCCTACACTGCTGGCAGCTATTCAGTTTGATAAAACGGGGTCTACTAAAATTGGTAAATATTTGCTGAATCATAGTTTCATGCGACCGGGAATAGTAGCCGTAGGTGTTACAGTCGCCGCTGGATTTTTGTTAGCACGCATACTTCTTTAACCTATTTTATTAAAAAAATAGAAACGGCAGGCGAGAATATTCTCACTTGCCGTTCTTTTTATAGAAACGAATGAAAAAAGTTTAAATGGCTGGTTTTTCCAATAATTTGAAAAACTGATCCAATTCAGGAAGAATTACAATCCTCGTTCTGCGGTTTAAGCGTCTGCCTTCATCTGTGGCATTAGTTGTTACCGGAATGTATTCACTTCTGCCTGCTGCAGTCATACGTGCTGCAGGAATTCCATATTCATTATGTAAGGTTCTCACGACTGAGGTGGCTCTTTTTACACTTAAGTCCCAGTTATCCAAAAGTACACCTCTATGGTAAGGCACTGCATCAGTATGACCTTCAACCATAAACTCTATATGAGGTTGATTTAATAATACTTTAGCCACCTTACCTAGTACTTCACGCGCTTGGTTAGTTACTTCGTAGCTACCGGTTTTAAACAATAGTTTATCAGATATATCAATGTAAACTACCCCTTTATCGACCTTTATATCAATATCTTTATCATTCATGTTACCAATAACACCCTTTAGGTTCATTACCAGTGCCATATTGAGGGAATCTTTTCGAGCCGAGGCTGATCGAAGATCATTGATATAGGCATCTTTCGCTCCAATGTTATCCAAGGATTTTTTAATACTCTCTGCCTGAGCGTTAGAAATAACCGAAAGGTCTCTCAACTGATTAAGCATTTGATAGTTACTCGTCTTTTGGTTGTTTAACTGATCATTTAACGATTTGATATTAGACTGATACAAAGCTGATTTATTTTGACAATCTCTCAGCTGATCTTGTGTTTGTGATAGCGTATTTTGTAATTCGGCATTTCTTGCTTCCGAAAGTTTTAATTTTTTAGGTGCCGAACATGATGCCAGCAGCCACACCATTAAGGTGGTTAATGTTATGATTAAATATTGCTTTTTCATTGTGAATAATTTTGACCTAAGAGTAGTTACCGGTGCCGCGGTAATCCGGCGACACCGATGCTCGGGGTTAATTAGCGATAAATTGCGGATGGATCATATTCTCAAACGAATAAATCTCGTCCCATTTGTCCTGAGATAGTAACCCTTTCTCATCAACTACAATCTGATGAACAGATTTGCCTGATTTCAGTGCTTCTTTTGCAATAGCCGAGCATTCTTCATAACCTAACAATGGATTCAGGGAGGTTACAATGCCTACACTATTCATCACCATATCATAACACTCCTTCTCGTTTGCAGTGATACCATCCACACATTTTTCTTTAAGGGAAACAAATGCATTGGCAAGGTAACTCAACATATTAAACAAGCTGAAGGCTATTACAGGTTCCATCACATTTAATTGCAACTGACCGGCTTCTGCAGCCATTGTTATGGTTAAATCGGCACCAATTACATAATAGGCTGTTTGATTCACCATTTCCGGAATTACAGGATTTACTTTTCCAGGCATTATAGATGAACCTGGTTGCAATTGTGGCAAATTAATCTCATTCAAGCCAACTCTCGGACCAGATGAGAGTAACCTTAAGTCGTTACAGATTTTAGAAATTTTAACAGCAGTACGCTTAAGGACTCCCGAAAGAAATACAAATGCTCCGGTATCGGAAGTGGCTTCAATAAGATCTTCAGCAAGAGTTATAGGCAGGTGTGTGATTTTACCAAGGTAATCGGTAACTACTTTTGGATAATTAGCCGGGGCATTAATAGCGGTACCAATGGCGGTGGCCCCCATATTTACTTCTAACAATAGTACCTGTACTTCGCGAATACGTTTTATATCTTCTTTAAGGGTTACCGAAAACGCCTTGAACTCAGCACCTAAACTCATTGGTACGGCATCTTGTAATTGAGTTCTCCCCATTTTCAACACTCGCTCAAATTCAACTCCTTTTTCTGCAAAAGAATTCTGCAGTAGATCAAGGGCTTCCAATAGTTCGTTTACTTTGAAATATAAAGCAATACGAAAGGCTGTTGGGTAGGCGTCATTGGTACTTTGAGAGCAGTTTACATGATTATTAGGATGTAAAAACTCATACTCGCCTTTTTTATGGCCCATGTACTCCAAACCAATATTAGCAATAACCTCATTTGCATTCATATTAACTGATGTGCCTGCTCCACCCTGAATCATATCAGAGGGAAACTGGTCTGCAAATTCACCTTTAATTAACCGGTTACATGCAGCAACAATAGCACTTGCTACTTCTGGTGTTAATACTCCCAATTCAAGATTGGCCATTGCCGCAGCTTTTTTAACCATTGCCATCGATTTAATAAAAACCGGTTCCTTTGATATCGGTAACCCGGTTAGCTTAAAGTTCTCAATGGCCCGTAAAGTTTGGATTCCATAGTATAAATGGTTGGCAATAGTTCTTTCTCCAAGAAAATCATGCTCTGTTCTAAACTCCTGTTTCATAATGTCATTTATTTAACTATCTAATAAATTGATTATTACAGCAGCAAAAGTACGGGCGATATTGTACCTGCTCAATGATGGCGGTCAGGGGTCAAATGATTGTGGTCAGTTAAAAACTTGAGTGAATTATTTTTCTTCAAACTTTATTATCTCAGGTTTTCCATTAAATTTGAGAGATTTTACAGAAAAGTTTAACAATAACGTAGACCTGAATAACCAATAAAATGCTCAAAGAAGAACGTCAGACCTTTATCATAAAGCAAATTAACCTGCACAACAAAGTACTCTCGGCTGATCTCAGCAGACAATTAAACGTTTCTGAAGATACCGTAAGAAGAGATTTGAATGAGCTGGCCGAAAACGGACAGATCATCAAAGTTTATGGTGGCGCACTTTCCAAGTCATTCCACTTCCCGTTCGCTAATAATGACACGTATGCTCAGGACTCTAAAAAGATCATTGCTAAAAAAGCAGTGAATCTTATTAAAGATGGCATGGTGGTACTTGCAGGTGGAGGAACAACCATGATAGAAATTGCGAGAGCAATGCCTAAAAACTTAAAGTGTACCTTCTTTACGATTAGTCCGCTAGTTGCTCTTGAGCTGGTTGAAACGTCAAACAGTGATGTTATTTTAATTGGTGGTCAGTTATCACCTGCGGCTCATATTAGTATCGGTTCACAAGTAATCAATCAACTTTCAGAAATACGTGTAGATTTATGTTTTTTAGGTACAAACGGCCTTTCGCTTGAAAACGGAGTAACTGATTCTGACTGGGAAGCTGTTCAGGTTAAAAAAGCGATGATCAAATCGGCTCGTAAAACTGTTATTGTTAGTATTGCTGAGAAATTAGAATCAACACAGAACTTAAAAGTTTGCGACTTAAACTCTGTGCATTACCTGATAACCGATCTTGATCCTACTCACGGTGCATTAAGTGGTTATTCTGCTTATGTAGAAACTATTTAGTGCAGGAGTATGGTAATATTACCATCTCTTTTTGAGATTATATAACAAGTAACACACCCCTAACCCCTCTCAAGAGGGGAATGCCTATCGAGTGTGTTAAATATCAGTAGAGATTCCCCTCTTGAGAGGGGCTAGGGGTGTGTTGTACATCTTTCATTGTAGCACCCCAACCAGAACATCCTATCTACTGATTTCAATCATCCCTCAAATACTTTTAATAATTAGCTTTGTTTGAAATGGATTTTCATTCCTGACAAAGTTATTTTACCAATGGAAGATCTTATCTCAAACATCCGCCAAGCACTGAAAGATGGTGTTGATGAAAACACCCAAAAGAACAGTCAGCGTTTCTTTAAAGAGAAAATAAACAGCTATGGTGTAAAAGTGCCTGTGGTACAAAAAATAGCTAAAGAGTTCTTCAGCTATCTGAAGGCGAAATCCAAAGCGGAGATTTTTACTTTATGCGAAGCCTTATGGCAATCAGGATATATGGAAGAATCATTCATTGCATGTGAATGGTCTTATAAGCTAAAGAAAGAATTTGAACCGGATGATCTGCTAACATTTGAAAGATGGATCAACTCTTATGTTAGTAACTGGGCTTCGTGTGATACCTTTTGCAATCACACCGTTGGATCTTTTATTGAACAGTACCCCGAATCTGTCAATAAATTAAAAAGCTGGGCAGTATCTGATAACAGGTGGATGAAACGTGCCGCAGCAGTATCACTCATTATTCCTGCCCGCAAAGGGTTATTTCTAAATGAAATATTCTCAATTGCCGATACGTTGTTACACGACAAAGATGACCTTGTACAAAAAGGTTATGGGTGGATGCTGAAAGCGGCCAGCCAGGCACATGAAAAAGAAGTGTTTAAATATGTTATAAGCAAAAAGACCACAATGCCACGCACTGCTTTAAGATATGCAATCGAAAAGATACCTAAAGAGCTGAAAACAATAGCTATGGCGAAGTAGTCTACATTAAAAGGGAGCCCCTTCCTCATAAAAAAGTCGGGGAGGCCCTTGGTTTGATTTAATTGTATAGTATTTTTAAATGCATTCGTCTAGCAAATACACGATTGATTCATAATTTTTGCCTACAGCGTCAGACATGGCCATCTCACATGTTTTACCGCTTGAATAATAACCCTCATATTCGCAACTTCTAACTTCCAGTGCCTCAAAGTGGGTTGCCGACTGTGTTAACTCTGGAAACAAGAACCCTCTGTCGCCAGCCATGCCACAACAGCCTGCTTGCATTGGAACTGTAACCTCGTTAGCTAATTGGTTGGCAATCTTTCTGAACTTACTTTCAATCCCCATTTTCTGCAATGAACAAACCGGATGTAAAACGATCTTGCTTTTCTTTTGCAAAATGGTTGCTTTAGGTAATAAGTAATCAGCGATGTAGTCAACACTGTCGATAATGGTCAGTGCATCAAAACGACGCTTGTTCTCTTCAGTAAGTACGGCCCTGCATCCTTGCAGTGTATGCGTACATGAAGTAATATCCAATACTACCGGCCATTTACCTCCATCGGTCCATTTCCAGATTGAGTCAATGATCTCGTTGGATGTATACTCATATGCCTTAGCGTAGCCTTTTGAAGAATAGATTTGTCCGCAGCAAGAGTTCTGAAGCTTTTCAGGAATAAAGAAATTAATCCCTGATTTCTCCGAAACACTGATAAAGGTTTCGACGATACTCTTTTTATTATCGGCAGAACCGCCCATTACCCGTGAAATACAAGTAGGGAAATAAACAACCTTCTGAGCTTCCGTCTTATTAGCAAAAGGTGATTTATAAGAAACCTCGTGCGCCGTATGCATCTGGTTCGACCATAACGGCATGGCCGGAATAACCTTTTTAACACCTCTTGTTAAATTGATAAGAGTGGAAGGTCCTAATAAACGATTAACCCCGTTACCCGCCTCTAATGCAACTTTAACAACCGAGCTTACGGTTTTAAAGTTTCGTGCTGTAAATAAAGCAATGCTGTTAGCCGTATCACTATGACTTTCGCGACGAAGGCGTTTGATCAGCATACCCGTATTAATATCTACCGGACAAGCAGTTGCGCATAATCCATCAACGGCACAGGTATCCATGCCATCATACTGATATTGCTTCAATAACTGTTTATATGCTTTACCCTCACCTGCTTTTTTAAACTCTTGCAATTTCCTTCTTACAACAATACGCTGGCGAGGTGTAAGCGTTAAATTACGACTCGGGCATTTATGCTCACAATAACCACATTCAATACACTTATCAACTTCTTCTTCTACCTGTGGTAGATCCTTAAGATTTCTGATGTGAGCTTTTTTGTCGGTATTAATAATTACACCAGGATTCAGTAACTGACGAGGATCAATCACCTCTTTCAGTTCTTTCATGATACGGTACAAATCTCCTCCCCATTCGGTTTCAATAAACGGAGCCATATTTCGACCGGTACCATGCTCAGCCTTAAGCGTTCCGTCATAGCGATCAACTACCAAGGTAACCACCTCATTTAAGAAACGATCATAACGTTCAATTTCCGAGGGAGAATCGAAAGCTTGTGTTACAACAAAGTGAATATTACCGTCTTTAGCATGACCAAAGATGATAGCATTGGTGTAGTTGTATTTTGCGAATAACTGTTGCAGATCCAAAATCGCATCACCCAGCTTATCTACCGGAAAGGCAATATCTTCTAATATTACCGTTGTACCGCTTGCACGCACAGCACCTACTGCAGGGAACATGCCTTTCCTAAGTTTCCATAAGAAATCCTGCTCTGCCGGATCAGTTGTAAAGTGAGGTTGATTTACCAGCACAAGGTCGGCCGATAGCGATAAGAATTTATCTATTTTAAGCTGTAACTCATCCTGTGTATTACCCTGATACTCTACCAGCAATGCTGCTGCAGGTTCAGGTAAGGATTTTAGTAGATCCGGAACTCCTTTAATATGCTCAATAGAACGCAGAGATGCTCTGTCCATTAACTCAACTGCTTCTGCACCCGAAACTGTTAACGGAACAATAGCTTTACATGCGCTATAAATATCAGGGAAGTAAATAAGTGCCGTTGCTTTTGAAGGATAATCAGGAATGGTATTCATGATTGCTTCGGCTATAAAGCAAAGCGTTCCTTCTGCTCCGATTAGCAAATGGGCAAGGATATCAAGAGGTTCTTCATAATCGATAAACGAGTTTACTGAATAACCAACTGTATTCTTGGTTTTATATTTACTACGGATGCGTCCTGTTAACTGAGGATCACTTATAATTCGGTTACGAAGCTCTGCCAGTTTCTGATGAATATCAACGCATTCTTCTTTAAACCTTATATAATCTTCTTTGTGTTCAGTTGAAAATGTCTTTCCGTTAGGTAAAATAAAACGGATGTATTTTGTGGTGTGGTAAGAGTTGTTTATAACTCCGCAACACATTCCACTTGAATTATTAGAGAGGATCCCTCCCATCATTGCCGAATTTATACTTGATGGGTCGGGTCCTATTTTCTTCTTATATTTTTTCAAGTGCGCATTTACGATCGCTCCAGTAATACCGGGTTGAACGCGTACGGTTTCTCCCTCTTGCTCTATCTTTATCTGATCCCAGTATTGACTAAGATCTACCAGAATACCATCCGTAATTGCTTGTCCGGATAAACTTGTTCCTCCCGTACGAAAAGTTAAGGGGATATTGTTGCGATGAGAAAACTCAAACAACTGCTGTATCTCCTGCTCCGAAACAGGTAGCACAACCGCCTTTGGTTGTAAATGATAAAATCCCGCATCTGATGCGTAAGCAACCAGATCAATAAGTCTGCTTTTTATTCTTTTAGGTGGAAGAATAGTTTCTAAAAGCTTTCCAACATCCATAATTTCTTTTTTGATTACATCGATTAATTTCAATCACGAAAGCTATCGCGATAGGCAACACCGATTATTGTACTTCAACCTTTTCGCTCGCAACAGCAGCAGTCTGATGATCTTGTTGGTTAACAAGTTTAGCAGAGATCAACAACAACAGATAAGTAATCAATGCATTAACTACAATTAACTCAAATCCAATGGTATATCCAAACCATGATAATGAGTTTTTATCAATTATAAATGAAAGTATTGGAGATGCAACACAAATATAAGGAACTAGCTTATCCTTGATCTGCATTTTAGTGATCATTCCAAAAGCAAACAATCCCAGTAATGGGCCATAAGTATACCCGGCAGCTTTAAAAATAGCGTTAACTACTGAATCATCATTAATTATTTTAAAGCCAATAACAACCAATAACATCACAAAAGAAAAACCAATATGCACTCCATGACGAGTTCTTACAAGTTTGGCGTCTGCCTGGTTTTCTTTTTTAGAAAAGTTCAGGAAGTCGACACAAAAAGAAGTGGTTAATGCAGTTAAGGCTGAATCGGTAGTGGCAAATGTTGCCGCTGTTAATCCTAGCATAAATATGATTGCCGGAAATATACCCAAATGATTAAGGGCGATTTCAGGGAACAAATGATCAGGTGTTCCTAAAGATTTAACATCGATATTATTAGCTCCAGCAAATGCATACAATAATGCGCCAACACTTAAGAAAAAGACATTCATGATTACAAATACACTAGTAAAAGTGAGCATATTCTTTTGTGCTTCTCCTATGTTTTTACAGCTTAAATTTTTCTGCATCAAATCCTGATCAAGACCTACCATTGCAACGGTAACAAACATACCGCCCATAAACTGCTTTATAAAATGGTTCTTACTTCCAAAGAAATCTTCCCAGAAGAACATTTTTGAGTAGGAACTATTTTTGACAGTTTCGAACGTTTGAACGATGTTCAAATCGAGGCTCGTTGCAATAAAGTAAATGGATAAAACTACCGACAATAGCATGAAAACTGTTTGTAGAGTATCCGTAATAATAATCGTTTTTAATCCTCCCTTAAAGGTATAAGACCAAATTAAGAGCAAACAAATAATAACGGTTATGGCAAAAGGAACATTCCATGCATCAAAAATGAACTTTTGTAGTACAATAACCACCAGGTACAAGCGAAATGCAGAACCTATTACCCTTGAAATCAGGAAAATCATTGCTCCCGACTTATAACTCCAAAAACCAAATCGCTTTTCGAGGTAGGTATAAATTGAAATAAGATTAAGGCGATAGTAAAGCGGAAGCAATACAGTTGCAACAAGAATGAAACCCACCGCATTACCTAAAACAAACTGAAAATAACCAAAACTGCTATTTTGTACGGCTCCTGGAACGGAAATGAATGTTACACCCGACAATGCGGTACCTATCATTCCGAAGGCAACAAAATACCACTTCGAATTTCTGTTGGCAATAAAGAATGTTTCATTATCTGATGAACCTTTTGAGGTTACATAAGATATAACTATTAACAGGGCAAAGTAGCCTATTAAAAACGATAGTAAAGCTAATGACGACATAATGGTTTGGTACTGACTTAATCAATAATTTCTAACTTAACTTGCTGCTTCTACTGCCTGGCGAACGCTACCGTATCTTTCCAACAATTCAGAGGCAGTTTGTTTATCAACTCCGGTTTCTTTCATTATGATGAGTACACCACGGTTATATAATTTTTGGTTGGTGAACTGCATGTCGACCATTTTGTTGCCTTTTACCCTGCCTAATTTGATCATTACAGAGGTACTGATCATGTTTAGTACTAACTTTTGGGCAGTACCTGATTTCATGCGTGTTGAACCCGAAACAAACTCCGGACCTACAACCACTTCAACCGGATATTGGGCTACAGCAGCCACCGGACTTCCCGAATTGCAAACGATACAACCGGTAATAATACCCGCTTCATTTGCTTTTTCTAAACCACCAATTACATAAGGTGTAGTACCCGATGCAGCAATTCCAACAACCACATCCTGGTCATTAATGTCATATTGTTGCAAATCTATCCATGCTTGCTCAATATTATCTTCAGCAAATTCCACTGCTTTCCGAATAGCCACATCTCCTCCTGCAATAATTCCGATTACCAAATCAAAGGGTACTCCAAACGTTGGAGGACATTCTGATGCATCCAGAACACCTAAACGACCACTTGTACCAGCTCCAATATAAAATAAACGACCACCATTCAGCATTTTTTCTGTAATGACGGTTGCCAGTTTTTCTATTTGCGGTATTGCTAATTCAACAGCATTTGGAACAGTTTTATCTTCCTTGTTAATGTTTTCCATGAGTTCTTTCATGGTCATTTTTTCAAGATTATTATAGTTCGAATCTTTCTCTGTTGTTATTTCCATTACTCTAGTTTTTGTGATTACACCCATAAACAGCTGATTTAACTGATTGTGACACCAGTTATTGATTACTGATTTACCTTCTCTCCTTTATTAATTGTATTTTCAACCTTATTGGTCAATGCCTTATAAATAACCTCCTGAATATCCGGACGAACATTTAGTTTTCCGAGCTTATTATTATCTCCATCCGGACAAACCCTATTTGAAAGGAAAATGTATATTAAATCAAATTTAGGATCTACCCATACGCAGATACCTGTAAAACCTGTATGGCCATAGGTTAAAGGCGATGCGCTTAATGACGGATAAGGACTCTTACTTGTTGCATTTTCTTTTTCAGGTTTATCAAAACCTAATCCCCGACGACTGATATCGCTATGATAAGCAGTAAAGTAATCGATAGTAGATTTTTTAAACAAACGAATACCATTTAACTCACCACCATTCAATAATAACTGGTAGATCTGAGCCAGGTCATATGCATTACTAAACAAACCAGCATGCCCTGCTACTCCACCAAACATTGCAGCACCCGGATCGTGAACATCGCCCCGGATCTGTTGTAGGCGGAAATATTTTTCATTTTCTGTTGGTGCTATATTCTCAATTGCACCGTGTTCCAGCGGTTTAAAAGTTGTGCTCATCATGTGTAACGGCAGATAGAATGTATTACGTACATAATCATTCAATGATTGACCGCTAACGTGCTCAACAATCTTTCCTAAGAAAATAAAATCATTATCACTGTAAATGTATTTACCATGCGGACCTAACTTACTTTTGGCTATTCTGCTATAAAGTGTATCAATATAGCTTTTACGCATGTACATTTTATCAGCAACGCGCACGCTGTAAGTATCGTCAGGTGTTGTACTGTAATAACCCGGTTTTGGTTTACCGTTCGCATCAATTGTTTCTTTATAAAAAGGGATAAATGCAACAAGTCCTGCCTGATGCAACAAGATATCTCTGATTTTCAAGTTTTCTTTATCCGTACCACGTACCCATGGAACATAAGTACCCACAGGTTTGTCAAGATCTAATTTTCCTTCCTCATATAATTTCATAACTGCCATTGTAGTAGCAGTTATTTTAGTTACTGAAGCAAGATCATATACTGTTTCTGTAGTTACTTTTTCTTTCCCATCATAATTCATATGCCCGTAAGCTTTCAGAAAACCTACTTTACCATTTCTGGCAACCAATACCACACATCCTGGAGTAGCTCCTTGTTGAATAGCATTAGCAGCAATTGAATCGATTTTTTGAAGAGTGATTCCGTTTAAACCGGCTGCTTCAGCTGTAGTAACTGGAAAATAATAGTTACCCGTAATACCGCTACCATAAGGATATTTAGGAGAAACCGTTACAGGCAATTTTCCTTTGGCCGCAATAGATCCTTTTAACAAATCTACAGCAACCTGGTGCATCAAGCTATCGTCTTCGTAACAGGCTACCAAGTTTGCCGCACCGTTCATGTTAGCAATCATGTAAGGATTTCCGAATACAAAACTGATCGTATTATCTTCCTTTTGTAACTGTTGAACCAGATCCAATGAGGCTGCACTAACTCCAAAATTATTTGCCGGATACTTTTTATATTGATGTAGACCAACAATTACCACATCATAACCAGCTTTTACACTTGCAATGATTTTCGCGGCCTGATCAGCTTCTACTTTATTATCAAAATAGAAGCAATCAGCATTGTACTCTGCCTTTAATTGTTTTGCAAAGTTGTTTTCAGCATTGATTCCAACTCCTACAAATGCTACTTTTTTGTCTTTTGCAAGTGGCAATAAGGAAGGCTTTTGAAGACTTAATAACGTAATTGCATTTAAATAAACTTCTTTTTTAAGAGTACTCACCTGCGAGTTTAAGTCGGCAGAGATACCTTCGACTTTTAATGGTTTCAGTGTATCTAATCCAAGATTATATTTTGCAAGTAAAACCTTGTTAACCTTTTCGTTTACCTCTACCCAGCTTAATTTTCCCTGACGAATTGATTTACGAATGGTTTTAATACTTCTTTTAATATCACCCGGCAAACACAACATATCATTTCCGGCTATCAATGACTGAACCGAAGCTTGTCCTTGAGGGTAAAATTTGGCAACACCTTTCATTTCAAGGGCATCAGTAAAAGTTAACCCTTTAAATCCAAGTTCATTTCTCAACAAGCCCGTCACATTCTTTTTTGATAATGAAGTGGCCTGATTAGTTGTGGTGTCTATCGCAGGAATGAAAAGGTGCGCAACCATTACACTCCCTACCCCCTGAGCAATAAGTTGCTTAAACGGATACAGTTCTAAAGAATCTAATTGTTGGATTGATTTGTTGATAACAGGCAGGTCAAAATGTGAATCTACCGCCACATCACCATGTCCGGGAAAATGTTTCGCACAGGCCATTACCCCCTCGTCTTGCATCCCTTTCATTAACTGGGTGCCCAGTAATGCTACCTTATATTTATCTTCTCCAAATGACCGGAAATTGATCACCGGATTTTTTGGATTATTATTGATGTCGACAACAGGTGCATAATTGACATGAATTCCTACACGCTTACACTGTTCACCGATTGCTTTACCAACTTTATAGCTAATGGCAGCATCTGAAACCGCCCCAATGGTAAGCTGGTCTGGAAAGGGTTTAACATCCGAAAAACGCATTCCTACACCGGTTTCCCCATCAACACATACCATCAATGGAGTAGCCGCTTTTGCTTGTATTCTGTTCAGGAATTCAGCTTGTTGCTCCGAAGTTCCCTGAAACAAGCAAACAGAACCTACATTATACTTGCGGATATACTTGTTAATGTCTTCTTCATAAAAAACTGCCTCATTACCTTTTCGTTCAGAAGCTCGCAATACAAACAATTGTGCAATTTTTTCCTTTTTAGAAAGACGTTTGAAAATACTGTCTGTCCAATGTTTTGCACCTGCAGAAGGTTGAAGAAACTGCTGCCCGGAGGCAGCAGTTGAAACACAAATTAATACAACCAATATTAACTGCTTCACAAACCTGTTATTCATTTGACTTTAAAGATTTTTATCCTATCGTGTATATTCAAGACAGGTAATTTTACCGTCCATTGTACTTACAATGGCCTTTTTATCATCTATAGGGGTAATAGTATTGACTAATGAATTAGACACTTTGTACTGCCATAAAACAGCACCAGAGTTTCTGTCAACTGCATAAGCCGTTCCGGAATGACTTGGCACATAAACAATGTTGTTATTCTCAACAATTGCAGATGGTGCCAATTCATAAGGTAACTGTAATGCCGATTTCCAACTAATTTCCATTGAATCAGCTTTGGTTGAAACTCCATATAATTGACCATCCATTGTTTTGATGTAAACCAATGAGCTGTCTTTTGAAAGGCCCATCGATTCACGAGCGCGTACATCTTTCATTTGCTTTCTCCAGATAACTTCACCTGTAGTTGAATTTAATGAAGTCATGTATCGATCAGGAGCAACAATAAACACTCTACCGCCGGTAGCTACAGGATAACATGCAGCAGGCGAAAACATCCGGTTAGTAGCACCATTGTTCCATTTCCACACTTGTTGACCTGTTTTTAGATCCAGGGCGTAAAAATCGTTAGCCCAACACCCAAAATAGATTTTACCGTCATAGATCAATGGTTTTGTAACCACAAATCCTTTAACCTGGTCAAAATCCCAAACAACATTTCCGGTCTTGATATCAATGGCTCTGAAATGTCCGTCAGAAGCTCCGATATAAGCCACCTGATCTTTTATAACCGGCGAAGCCACAACAGCCTTTTCAGCCTGCACTGTCCAGATCAGTTTTCCGGTAGTCACATTCAGTCCATAGATCTTATGATTTGAAGAACCTACCACTAAATAATTGCCTTCAACTGCTGGAGTAGAGTATATTTTACCATTGCTGGTAAAAGTCCATTTTACTTTACCGGTTTTCTTATTTAATGCATAAATGTCGCCACTGGTATTTACTGCGATCAAGAGATCTTTAGTAACTGCGATTCCTGCACCGACATCACTCCTATCCTGGAACTCCCAAACTACTTTCAATCCACTATTGGTTGAATTTACAGCGAAAGAAGGACGAGGAAATCGAGTGGTATCTTTGCTGAAGTGATGATTAACCAATGGAACCTCCAGCCATTGTTTTTGAGTTTGTACTATTGGTTTTCTTTCTTCGAAAGTTGCAATTCCGTCCTTAATGGTTACCACATTATAACCGCCAATACTGTCTTTTGCACGGAGGTTAGAACGGCCCATTACACCCGGGATATTCTCAAAATTGTATTTATGATTATTATGTCCGTGACCACACAGGATTAACTGCGTATTTCTTTTCTTAAGACGGTTAATGGCCTCATACCAGTTATTCTGACCATCGTCTTGTGGATAATGGTTCAGATAGATTACAGGCATTTCGGCATTTTTCATGTTTTTAAGTACAGAATCAAGCCATACAACATTTTCGCGAGGAATTTGTCCTGGGCTCATTCTCATATTTGGACCTGAACTTGTTGCGGCGAATAAATAACCTTCGTGAATAAATGAAAATGTTTCAGCACCAAAAACGGTTTTAAAAGTGTTACTTCCACTCTCTGACCAATTGGCATCATGATTACCAGGAATCACATAGTATTTTTTATTAAGGCTATCTAGTATTTGCTTAGCAAGTTTTAATTCATGGTCGGCACCAAACTCAGTAACATCACCGGTTACGACTACAAAAGCTAAAGAAGGATTAGCATTAATATCTTGTACAGTACGACGCAGGTCATCTGCACCTGTTCCATTACCAACATGAGTGTCGGTTACAAATGCAAACTTAAACGCATTTTGACCGAAACATGCAACATTTAATGCTGTTAATACCAATAACAGGGAAATACACTTTCTGAAATTCATAATACTTATACTATTAAAAAAACGCAAACTCTTGCATTTGCTTCAGATTCTATAACATTTGAGCTCCCTAAAATAAAAACTTTATTTTGTTTTCATGCACACTATTGGAATAAATATGCACAAAACCGCAAGTTAGCTTGAAGTTTTATGAAAAAATGGTAAAAAAACACTCCTACTTGCAAATTAAAAAATGCACAAAACCGCACTTAATTGAGTAACTCATCAATGCAAACGAATTGATAGTTTTTGTTTTTCAACTCCAAAATCAGCTTTTCAAGCAGATCATAAAACTTATCTGTTCTTCTACTATCAGTTCCAACATGTAACAAGAGGATAAAACCATTTAAACCATCCACTTTTTCTTTATCCATTATTGACTTATAAATTTTATCAGCAGTTTGGTACTGTTTGCCGAGTTGTGGCCAGGTATAATCTGCTGCTGACCTTGTTCCGGGAGAAAAGTTAATCAACGTTAACCCCTGTTCATGTGTCCAATTGGCTATAGTTTTATTATACCATTCATAGGGAGGTAAATAATAAAGGGCCTTATTTTTATCAATCCCCAATGAGTCCATCGTTGCAAAACTCTTATTAAGGTCTGCAATAAACTGCTCTTTGCTAACCAGCAAGCTGTCCCTTTTCTTCCAGTCGCAATACAATAAATGCGCATCAGAGTGCGAACCTAAATAATGCCCATTTGCTTTCAACCTTTTAACCAATGAGCCAAACTCAGGATTGCGATAAAATCGTCCGGTAAAAAAGAAGGATGCTTTACATTTTTGCCTGCGAAGAGCTGTTTGAATAACAGTTCCTCCGTCGGCAAATTCATCACCGGTAAATACTAATGCAATTTTAGCTGCTGAAGTGTCGCCTTTAATAATAGCTCCCTGAGCATCAATAATTACTTTTTTCTTTTGGATACCTCCGGTGATCCATATTCTTTTGATGCAAATAGATAAATTAATGAAGCCGTTCCGTCCATTGTTGGTTCATTGGTACTGTAATCGCCATAATCATCATGATAAACTACCAAATCGGACTGAAATAGTTCGTATTCATCAGGTTGAAATAGCCTAATACCTTTTAAACTTTTATAAATAGCTCCGTAAACGGGACCATCAACCAAACCTCCGTCAATAGGAAATTGATGTAAATGTGTAAAAGCAGAATGTGGGTCTACAGGTGTATCGCCGTGTTCAGGCAATCCAAACACCATACTTGTGCCCCACGGGTTACAACCAAGCAGCCAGTCGAAATTCGCCTGCTCCAATTCATTAAAGGATTTGTCGCCGCTTAACTTTTCATACAAAGAACACTGTATAGCAAAAGAGGTGGTTAGATTATTAGAGCACCATATAAATGGAATCCCTCTGTAAAAGGCATTCTTCTTAGCCTTTTCAAATACTTTTTCAATACCTAATTTATAATAACCAATCAGTGTTTTCTTGTTTTTTGCAGCTACAAGCTTTGTTAATTCAAAATGACCGAAATTATGGAATGGATACCATTGATAATGACGAGCAGTATCAGCACCCATCCACGGTGTAACCTTTTCCTGCAAACTGTAATTCCAAGAATCACTATAATACTTATTGTTGCCCGTAAGTTGGTATAAAGCCGCAGCACCAAGCTCCATGTCATCCGTCCAGTTATCCTCTTCATAAAAATAAGGAGCCAGATTGGGTGCGGTTTGACAAACACCTGGTTTTTTAATACCTAATTGATAAGCGGAAAGTGATTTATTTAATAACAGTCGGCTCAAAGAGTCATTTTTTTCTTTGTAGAGTTGTGATGCTAATGCAAATGCACTTGCAAACTTGCCGGCAGTAGAAGCTACTCCGGTTGCTCTGTTTTTGTATTTACCTAAACCCTGAGGGTTTCCTGTAGCAAAATAAACCGGCCGCCCTTTACCCTTGCCTACCCCATAATCCACATTATCTTCCGTAGGTAATCGCATCCCTTGATGATCTCTGTCGTCTGCTAATTGATTAAATAACCAATCTTCGCGCGGATGCAATTTCAACAACCAATCAATACCCCACTTTGCTTCGTCAAGAATATCTGCCACACCATTCTTTCCTTCAAGTCCGTTTGCTGCATGCTGATCAGAAAAAACAGTTGGAAAATCTCGGTAAGCAGCCAACAAATGATAAGTGGCATTGGCAGAAGTAGTAGCATATTGTAAATAGTCGGAAGCATCATGCCATCCACCAGACACATCAATTCTTGTAGAATCGGGCATTGGACCATACATGGTATAGCCATCATACACATGACATGAATCTTTCAAATATGGATTAAAACCACTACGCTGTTGTCGCATGTACCGTAGAGCAAAATCGGCCGTACCTTTGTAAACATCATTATCGATTTTAAAAACCGGAGACTTAATTGAGCCCGATTTCAAATAATAGCTTCCCGATTGTTTAAATGAAGTAAAATTTAATCGGTAAGACTGCTTAAACGGTCCGTAAGAGCCAAATGCTTTGCCAGTCTTATTGGTAAAAACCACTTGATTACTCACAGCATCGATCAGTTCAAAACTACTGATACTTTCATCAGATAGACTAACCCACACTGCCACTTTAACGCTTGAGGGTGTATAACCTAATTGATTGATCCTTATCCAAGCGGAAGGGCTTTCAAATTTGAATGATGATGCGATCAGAAATAGCATCAATAATAGTGCGGTTTTTGTTGAGTTCATTTTCCTAAGATAAAAACTTGTCACTTTTTTGCCATTCAATGGCTCATGAAAAAATGCTACTTAGCTGCACCTGGAACTTTTAATTAGGTAAAATATTTACAGTACAGAAGCGTCTCCCGAACGCTTCTGCCTGTAAACTCCCTTAATGTGCTGCAAAAAAGGGATAAATCTTATCAAAGTGCTACCAGCCGGGATTTTGTTTTAACTCATAACCATTCGCTTTATATAAAGTGATCTGGTCAAGAGGTAGCGGTGATAAATACACCCTTTGATTATCAAAAACGCGTTGATTGGTAGCACTTGGAGCCGGAATTATATAACCTTCAGTTCCTCCATCAAGGGTAACAGATGGTTGTTTATCTGCAGGATAATCTGATTTCCGTACCCAAGCTCCCCTGTTTATATCGATATTGGCTTTTGTATCAAGGTATTCATACTTTTTCCATCTCTTCAAATCATTGTTACGGAAGCCTTCAAACATCAGCTCTGTACGACGTTCACGACGGATTTCCCAAAGAATTGAAGATACAGAAGGATCTCTTTTAGGATCATCATAGGCTACACCATTTACCATAGCCTGTGTACCTACAACTTGAAGGTCAGGCAGATTAACACCGGATCTTTTTCTTAATTTATTGATAGACTTATTCAGATCATCTTGTGTTAATACATCTAATTCTGAACAAGCTTCAGCATAATTTAACAGTATTTCACCTAAGCGAATTACAGGGGCATCTGTTGTATTTAAATTAGTAAAACCTTCTGTAGTATTTTTAATTTCTTCATTAAGGAACTTATGACATGCATAACCCGTAGTAGAATAATTAAAAACCACTTTATTTAATCGTATCTCATTAACAAAGGTAGCACTCATACGAGGGTCTCTGTTAGCCATCACATTAGTAATTGTTTTATCTCCCTGATATAAAGGCGATAACGAAACCGGCAATCCATCTGAACACAAATATGATTCCATTGCATTTTTTGATGCACCGCTTTGAGCTTCTGCATTATTATAAGTATTTAAACTATGGGTAGTTTTCCCAGCTACATAACTCCTATACATGATCATTTCAGTATTTCCGTTAAGATCAAGTGAGTTAAACATTTTACGGTAATCAGGTGCAATACTAAATCCGCCTTTTGTCATTACCTCATTAGCCGCCCATTTTGCAGCTTGCAAGTATTCTGTGGCTTTAGTCATATTACCCTCCTGGTATTTCTGCCATGTTCCTTCATACAAGAAGATTCTTGACATGTAAGCTAAAACCACCCATCTGTCAACCACTAATCGCTGAGGTCCGGTAGTTTCATCTTTAACTCTGACATTAGCAGCCGCATAGTTAAAATCTGCTAACACACTATCCATCACCAATGTTCTTGGATCACGAGGTTTATAAAGCAGCGCAATATCATTTTCTTTAAGTTCTTTATTATAAAAAGGACAATCGCCGTTTAGTCTCACCCTTTTTGCATATTCCATTGCTCTGAAAAAGCGTGCAATACCTGACCAATGACCAATTGCTTCCTGAGGCATTGGCACTTTTCTAACATTTTCAAGCATTATGTTAGCTCTGGTAATATTCGTAAAAGCCCAATTTGATGAAGACTGTGCAGCGGGTGCCGTTGTGTAAGGAAACTTAGCTGGCGTTGTTGGAGCAAAATCATCATTAAGCGTTTCTCCAGAGAAATAATCACCAAAAGTATATCCACTTGCGTATCCAATAAAGTAGGTGGGATAAAAATCCCATGCGAATATCTTTACATTAGCCTCACTTTTCCAATAATCCTTATCAAGGATCCTGTCAGTTGGCTGAGTTGTTAAAAAATCATCTGCTTTTTTACACCCACCTATTAATAAAATGGATAGGAGTAATGTATATATATGCGTTTTCATGAATCTTCTTTAATTAAAAAGTTACTTGTAAACCAACTGAAATTGTTTTCCGGTAAGGATATGAGCGACCAAAACCAGCACCTGATGAATCTCCAAGTTGTCCTGTGCTAAAATCAATTTCTGGATCTATTGGAACATTAAGGTTGTCAAATGTCAACAGGTTTTCACCAGTTAAATAAAAACGTACCTTTTGGACTTTTACCCTTTCGGCGAATTTTTGATCGAGTGTATAACCTAGTGTCAGGTTTTTCATCCGGAGGTACGACATATCCAGCAAATACTTGGTTTGAGGCTCAAAATTCCATTTGTTACCAGCCGATCCATAATCAATAGGACGAGGATAATAAGCATCCTGATTTTCAGGTGTCCAATAGTCCATTTGATAATCATACCAGCCTTCTCCTGCTCTGAATCCAGGAACTACGATGTTACCGCTGGCCCACAGATCACGCTTGCCAACTCCTTGAAAATAAACATCAAGGTCAAAGCCTTTCCAGGCTGCACCTAATTTTAACCCGTACTGGTAGCGAGGTGTTGAGTTGCCAATCACTTTTTTATCACCGTGATCATCAAGCGTATTTCCACCGAAATTAATAACTCCGTCTCCGTTCAAATCTTTGTACTTGATATCGCCAGGGCCATAATAAAAGTTACCTGACTGCAAAACATCCTGCTTAGGTACACCTTCTTTATAAATCCATTTTCCACCTGCATCTTGCCCTTTAAAGTCATCCACTGTAAAATATCTTTCTGTTTCGTAGCCCCATATTTCACCAACTTTCATACCTTCATAATAAGATGTTCCTGTATTCGCATTAATGGCATACGAACCCATTGCATTAGGAAGGGTTTTATTTAAGTTCGCAAATTTTGTTATACGCTCCTGACCATCTGCCAAAGTAGCTTGAGCAGTTAAACGCAAGCCGTTCTCAAACGTATGATTAAAGTCCACAGCAAACTCCCATCCTCGACCTTGTAGTTCTCCAAAGTTTCTTGAAGCTACATCAGCTCCATATGTAGCAGGCAAAGTTGCACCCATCGTAACCATATCCGAGGTAGTACGTTGGTACCAATCAAATGTAAAACCTAATTTATCATTAAGGAACCTAGCGTCCACACCTATATCCAAAGTAGTTACAGTTTCCCAGCTAAGTGTCGGAGATACATTGTTTGGAGCATAAACGGTTGGCACATTATTACCATTAGTAATCCAGGTAGTCGTTTTAGGACGCAATGCCCTTAAGAATCTATAGGCACCTACTGATTGATTTCCTACCGAACCATATGATCCTCTTACTTTTAGAAATGAAACCACCGACTGGGCTGATTCCATAAATGGTTCTTGCGAGATAACATATCCAACAGAGGTTGAAGGGAAAAAGGCCCATAAATCATTTACCGGAAAACGAGACGACCCATCATACCTGCCGTTTACTTCTAACAGGTATTTATCTTTATACGCATAATTAATACGCCCAAAGAATCCGATCGTAGTCCATTCTGAATTTCTCCATGATGAATACTCCTCTACTGACTGGTCTCCGGTTGTCAGTGGAATTGAACCATAATCAGGATGCAACATGTTTCTACGGTTTGCTGACATATCCTTACTTACAAATTTCTCAATATCACTACCCAACATTCCTTTGAAAACATGATCCTTTGTTAATTTATAATTATAGGTAGCATAGATTTTACCTGTATTATTCTCAGTTAGGTATTCATATTCCCTAACCTTATCATATGATACGCTTTGATAGTTTTTATAATCCAGTGCTTTTCCGTTAAACGACCAAAAATCATAAGCATAAGTAGGTTTACCCACCTGATGCAAATTCATATTAGTATTGGTATAGGTGTAATCCATATCAATGGTAAGATCTTTTACAGGTTTTAAAGTTCCACCGATTGATATACGGCTAAGTACGTCTTTAGTAACATCCATGTCGGCCTGAGATACCTCAGCAATAGTGCCTCTGAATGGCTTACCTTCGTATGTACCGTAAGGATAATTGGCAGGCCATCTATATAAATAATACCAAGGGCCATACGCTGTACTGCTATATGAAAAAGGAGTAGAAGTTTTTGCATTGGTAAACATGATCTTTCCTCTGGCATCCAGCCATTTATTAACTGTTGTATTAACACCAACAGACATGTTATACCTATTATAGCTGTCAGGATTTACTTTTAAAACCCCCTCTTGACCGAGGTAGCCCAATCCAATATTGTAACTCGTATTTTCACTTCCTCCTGAAATATTAAGATCATGTTTTTGAGTAGGCGTCCAATCACGCATATACATATTTCCGGCATCCCAGGAACGATAGAAAAACAATTTTTCATTTATGATATCAAAGTCACGACCCATTACCATTTCATCACCTAAATTTTGTCCTTTGTATTGTGCATCCCATTCTCTCATTTTGGCAATTGAAGCCTCATCGATTGTGTAACCGATAACACCGAATGATTTCGTATCAGGATTTACTCTTTGAAAAGCGGTAAAAGAAGCTTGTGCATTATCTGCTGCAGAAGCCATTGTAGGCGTTTTAGTTGGTGTGGCCCATGCTACATTATTGGAATAAGTAATTCTGCTTGGCGAACCTTTCTTACCTGATTTAGTAGTGATCAAAATTACACCCCAGGCACCTCTGGCACCATAAATTGATGTCGATGCGGCATCTTTCAGTACCGAAAGTGTCGCAATATCTTCAGGGTTTATCAGCGAAAGATTCGGAATTTCAACGTTATCCACCAATATCAATGGCTGAGGACCTGTTGTGCCCATATTTACTGAACCTACAAGACCACGTAATTTAATACTTGGATTAGTACCCAAGTCACCTGTTGCTGTGGTAATGGTTAAGCCCGGAACCGCTCCTTGTAAACCACGGGCAACATCAGTAATTGGTCTTGACTCCAACATTTTAGGGTCAATAGTTGCAACTGCCCCGGTTAGGTTAGCTTTCTTTTGAGTACCGTAGCCAACTACCACCACTTCATCCAATACCTTAGTATCGCTTACCATTTTTACATTAATAACGTTTTCAGTACCAATAATTTTTTCTTGAGTAATGGCACCATAGTAGGAAAAGATCAAAATTTGACCTTTTTCAGCCTTTATGGAATAATTTCCATCCACATCTGTTGAAATACCCGCATTGGTATTCTTAATGACAACGGAAACCCCGGTCAGAGATGTGCCATCTTCAGCCGAAGTTACTTTACCGGTTATTGTTTTCTTCTGGGCAAGGGCTTGCACAGAGAAAAAGACAAAACTCAGTAAGAACAAGAGTAGTCTTTTATTCATAATCGTAACTGATTAATTGTATAATTGATTAATTGATTGTGCTTTTTAGGAAATAGATTGCGATGTGGAGGCCTGCTAAACCAACAACTAACAGGCCCGCTTCACAATCGCAATTCATCATTTTATTTATACAGCAAGTACTGCTTATGCATTTTCTTGTATTGACTTAATCCTGGTTCCCAACTCTTACGAATTTCGGCCTCTGATTTTCCTTCGATGATTTGCTGCTTAAACAAGGCTGTTCCAGCCAGCTTATTAATGTCACCCATTTCTTTACTTTGGGTGTAATCAAAGAATTTCGCTTTGTCGGGATAGGCCTTATAAAACTCGATCATCCACTGAAGGTTGATCTTTTTAGTTTTGATAAGTTTCTCGATATCATACTCCCTTAAATCGAGACCATAGCATTCAACATCCTGAAACAAAGGTGTTTCAGCCATTCCTTTTATACTTTTAGGAGTAAACGAAAAAAAGTAAGTATCTTTTAGCAACGGGTTTCCTAAAACAGTAAATGGGAATTTGGTACCTCTGCCCAGATTAATAACAGTTCCTTCAAACAAACAAGTGGAAGGGTATAGTAATATGGATTGCTGAGTATTAAGATTAGGGGATGGAGGAATAGGCAATGTATACTGCATATCATGCTTATAATTAGCCACCGGAATAATTTTGAGTTTACATTTTACTCCGTTTGCCAGCCATCCTTCTCCGTTAATCATTTGGGCATACTCACCTACTGTCATTCCGTGAGCAATCGGTACCGGATGAATGCCTATACCAGATTTATAATTTAAGTCCAGGATCGGGCCGTCAATTAAGTAACCATTAGGATTCGGTCTGTCAAGGATCAGTAGCTCCTTATCATTCTCTGCACAGGCCTCCATTATTTTGTGTAGCGTGATGGTATAGGTATAAAAGCGAGCTCCTACATCCTGTATATCAAAGATCATTAAATCGATATCGGAAAGACTCTCTGGAGAAGGTTTACTTTCTTTACCGTATAAAGAAATTACTTTAATACCTGTTTTAGCATCAACTTCGTCATCAACGTGAATTCCTGCGCTTGCGTTTCCTCTAAAGCCGTGTTCCGGGCCGAAGATTTTTACGATGTTAATACCAAGCGAATGAAGACTATCAACACTGGAAGTTTTACCAATAACAGATGTGTTATTGACCACCATTCCAATTCGCTTATCTTTTAAATAAGAGAGGTAAAGGGAGGTTTGATCTGCTCCTGTAATGATTTTTTTCTGCTGACCATAGCTTAACGAAAAACCAATGACCAACATGAACAATAGGATAAACGGGCGTTTCATAATAATTGGTTGTTTATTACAAGCAATTCCAACACACTTTGAAATAACGCATAAAAACGCATGTCGGAAATGTTATATTCTGATGCAATATTCACAATGCTTGTACATTAAAAAATGACAAATATCATTAAACTGCAAAAACATGCAATAAATAACGCACAAAACCGCAATCAATTAAAAATCTCAAACTTAGGAAAGCTCCCAAAATAACCCTCTTATAAAACAGAAAAAGGAACCATAAAATGGTTCCTGTTATTAGCTAACGCGTTGTGCGATTTAAAATAACTCAAAAAAGCCTAATAGTACAATAAACACAGTTTGATGAATTATTTTACTTCCGTCATTTTCAGCGGGACTCACTTTTTTTCATGCAGTGTTTTACTCTCGGCTCAGCCGAGACTGCGTACAGTTCTTTGACAGTTAGTGCGAGTATTATGTTTATCCAGCAACAAGATGTACGGTTTAATAAATCATAGAATGTATTTTTCATAGGCTCTATTTGCCCAAAATTCATACTTTTTTATTCCATAACCAGTTCCGTTCAACACCATGTGTATAAATCCATTTTTCTCCACCAAAACTGTATGGAATATAGCTGCAGATGGATTCTTTAATAAAAGGACTTCTGCATTTTTTCCATTTTCCCGATTGTAATAAATTGTGCTATCACTTTCTGATTCAACCAAGCCTAAATCCTTTGCTATCAGTTTACTCCGGTACCATGTGCCTCCTGTTGGAGATACCAACGGCTTTCCATTGTAAACTACAACACTGTCATTGTAAGAAATAACCTGTAAAAAGTTACTCTTTTTACGTAACCATGTTTTCAATTTTGAACTATGCATCTCGGTTTCATAACCATAGGTAGCATCCAGAAAACCGATTCTATTAATGTAAGAAGGTATTTCATTAGTTGAATTGATGTAACCAAAAACAAAGCTACCTCCACCACTATGGCCACTTAATGTAATCTGAGGCTTATAGATCTCATATTTTTTGAAAACATACTCCACCATTTCTTTTATTTGTGCGTTACCTTCAGCGTTTTGCTTTCTCCATGCCGGCCAACTTTTAAGCTCATTCTCCACATACACAATAATGTAATTGCTTAATGTATCCGTACTTCTGATAAACTCAGTTTGTGCACCAATGTGCTGAATATTGAAATGCCAGTCTTCACCTTCATTTAACTTTTTCCCAAAAGTCCAGGCGGTGGTATTGCCATTTGGCAAGGCATAAATAATTACCTTGGTTACTTTTTTCTTATCAATCTTTTGAGGTTCATCGAAGGTAAGCACTACATCATTCTTAAGAGATATCTGATGCATGGAAGCAAGCTTGTCTGAAAATGCAGATTGTGCTGCTGAAGAAAAGCTGATCAACATAAGTACTATCAAAGCTGGAATGTACTGCTTTAATTTTTTCAGGATTTGAAACATGGATTCTGCGTATAAAAGGTCATTTAACACTTATTTTACTAGTGGTTTTCATTTTTTTCTAACCACCTTCACAGGCTTCAATTTCAAGTATATCAAACAATTATAAAATGACGGGTGTCATAAACGAGAGGAAGAACAGGTATGAAAATATGGCTTTTACTAAGTAAAAGGAAACATTCAGTTTTCATAAAACCCGTTACAAACAAAAATGGGATCATAAAGATCCCATTTTGAAGTATTACTATTATTACTACTATTGAACTGTGAGAGTAACCGTTGAAGCATTTTTCAAGGTGTTCTTATTCACAACTTCCGCTTCCACAACGATAGCCGTACCTGCAGCTAAACCTGCAGGAACATTGTACTGAAGAAGCAATGAGTCTGTTTTGCTTATTTTTGAGTAAGCCGCTTTATACGGAGTAGTTGAAACAGTTTGTTTTACATCCGCACCAACTTTTACGTTTAAATTGATTTTATCAATCTGTTCTTCTGACCAATATCTTAAATCCAATTTAACAGTTGCACCAGCAGTTGGTTTTGTTGATGATGCAGTGAAACCTGAAATATTAGCGTATTTACCAATTACAGTAACATTGTCTTGCAACCACTGATCAGCATCTTTTTCACAAGAAGAAAGTACACCTGCTAATGCAATAATTGATAGTGAATATAATTTTACTAATGTTGTTTTCATTGTCAATTAATTATTGAAATAACCAAATTTTAACAGCCTGATTAGCCACTTTAGGAACATTTACATTTCTTCCAGGCTCGTTATCAGGATAATTACCACGCTGTACCCACTCAGTACCTAACAAATTCTTAATTGGTTTTTGTAACCCTTTGTAAATGTTAGTATCGTACTGATATCTTCTCATATCTGTCCATGATTCCATTTGAAGGAATAATGCAATGTATTTTTGCAACATAATATCAGATAAAGTAAGATTTGCATCTCCTTTTGAGATCTTAGGATCGTTTACATATGCGTCAATTGAGCTAGTTTCAACACCTAATTTCACCATGTTACTTCTGATACCTTCTAAGTAAGCCGCATAAGCTAAGGTTTTATCAGTCGCAAATAATGCTTCTGCCTTAATAAATTGGATTTCTGAATAAGTAACAAATGGAGTTACAGCAGTTTGTGCTCCATAATAAGTACTTGCAGTAATATCACATGTAGTAAGGTTTGCATTATTTTGATTTCCTAATGAACCAACAGGACGACCTACATAACTTGCAGCATTACCTTTATCAACTAATTTGGAAATACGTGGGTCAACTAAACCTGGATAAACACCAGCTGCATCTCCGTTTAACAAGTTAACGATGTAAGTTGAAGGACGTGCTGCACGGCTGGCTGCTGCTGTTTGTGACAGATACATATACCATGAAGTCGAGATAGTTCTGTCACCAGGGTTCTTCAACTGCAAATCATCTGCACCTGTTCTGTTATCAATTGCTTTTGCTGCATCAGCTAAAGCATTAGCAAAGTTGGCTGGGTCTTTTTTAGAAAGGTGAATATAATATCTTGCTCTTGCCGCATAAGCTGCTTTAAGCCATTTATCTGTTTTACCTCCATATACTAAATCGGTAGTACCAACCTGCTGACTTGCCGCCGTTGGATTTGGCTTTAGAAGATCAACAATCGCCTGATCTAAAAGGGCTTTCAGATGAACTGTATAAACTTCTTGTTGTGTATCATACTTAGGCATCAAGTTAGCCGAACCTTGAAACGCTTCTTTATATGGAACATCACCCCATATGTCGGTACATTGCATTAAGTTTAATGCCATTAATAAACGACCAATACCTGCGTAATGAGGAGCACCCTCTTTCTCTCCACGCGTGATCATTTCTTTTATATTAGGCATTGCTTTCAAGTAAGACGATTCCCAAATATTGTCAAAACCGTAAGGGTTGTATGAATCAATATTTGCTTCCTGACCTGAATTACCAGCAAAATATTGGGTATAGTAGTTACCATATTGTCCAACATTCCAATAGGAATTTGCTGTATACTGAAGGTTCGCTGGCAACAACCCTGAGATAGCAACCTGATTAGGTTTCAAGCCTTCCGGATCATCATTAATGTCTAACAAACTATTGCATGAGGTTGCAACAACTGTTAATGACATTGATAGTACCAAATATTTAATATTTCTGAATTTCATTGTTGATACCTAATTAAAAATTAACATTTAAAGCTAAATACACATTTCTTGTAGCAGGAATACCAGTTCCAACATAACCTACCGCATTTGAGTTTGCACCATAAGTACTTGACTCAGGATCGAAACCTACAAATGGAGTAGTTAACCATAAGTTGTTAGCGGTAACTGAGAATGAAGCCGATTTCACCACTGAACCAATCCATTGTTTAGGAAGGTCATATGACAATGAAACATTTTGTAAACGAATCCATGAGCCATCTTGGAAACCATTGTTTTCAGCTGATAAACGGTAACGGAATGCGTTGTTATAGAAACTTTGATCAATTGGCACTTGCATATCGTTTTGTACGTAAACAGGATTTGCATCTGTACCAGTATTTCTTGCACCAGTGAATACAACCATAGTGTTACGCATTTCAGTTTCTGCACCTATACCAGTTGTGTAACGTTGCCATTTAGAAATATCATTTACGTAACCACCTTTTCTGAAGTTAAACAAGAATGAGAAGGTTAAGCCTTTGTATGACAATGAGCTACCTAAACCGCCAGTCCAATCAGGGAATGCATTACCGATCAAATAGCTTGTTGCAAGTGGCTGAGGAACAATTGGGTAACCATCAGCACCAATTAATAACTGGCCATTATAAGGGCTGTTTGCATCATTAACACGCATTAAAGGCCATCCATACCAATCACCTGGTCTTCCACCTGCTTTAATAATTTGCTTGTTCCATGGAGACTCAGGATTGAATGTGATCTCATTTACTCCCGGAGGCATTGATAACACACGACCTTTAGTCTGTGACCAGTTAGCATTTACATCCCATTTAAAATTAGAAGTATTGATAATGTTCGCATTCAGCATTAATTCAATAGAATTATTTCTGATTTCACCGGCATTGGTTACAAACACATCATATCCAGACGCATAACTTACAGGAACTGGTACAATCTGATCAATACTGTTTGCAATTGCATAGTTAGCATCTAACGTAACACGATCTGCAAAGAATCTGAATTCACCACCAAACTCAATACCTTTAGTACGCTCTGGTTTAAGGTTTTCAGAACCAATTGTTGTGCTTCTATTGATACCACTCACACCGTTAAATGCTTGTAAGGTATTGTAATAAACACCAATTTGATATGGATCAGCATCTTTACCTACTTCTGCATATGAAGCTCTGAACTTACCGAAGCTTAATACTGAATTATCTTTTAAGAACGGTAATTCTGTAAATACATAAGCAACGCTTGCTGAAGGATAAAAGAATGATCTGTTTTCAGCAGGTAATGTTGATGACCAGTCGTTACGACCAGTTAAACTAAAGTATAACTGATTTTTATAGTCAAATTTCAAATCAGCAAAAACACCAATAATGTTTTTCTTGCTTGGAGCACTGGTTGACGTGTAAACAGTGTAGTATTTAATACTTTCCATATTAGGAACTACAGACTGTGTACCTGTTGTTGATAAACTTGAACGATCAATATGTGTGAATGCATGACCTAACAATAACGTACTGTTCCAATCTGAACCTAACTTCTTAGTTGCTTTTGCAATAAAATTTGAGTTGATCTCTGAATAACCGATACGTTGCTCATTCATCGAACCGGTTCTCGAAATAATCAATCCGGTTTCGTTATAGCTCTTACGGAAGTCGGTATAGTTATCAATACCTACTTTATAGTTAAATGACAACCAATTTGTAGGAGTATAATCAGCACCAAGATTACCAATGATACGATTTACATCATCTTTCAGGAATGAGTTTTCCGAGAAATAGAATGGGTTATCAATAGCACTATTGTACACTTTCTGAGAACCATCAGGGTTTAGATAATCACTTGGATCAACAGTATTGGTATGTTTCATTAAGTAGAAAATAGCACCTGAACCTACCCCTGTTCTTGGGTTTTTACCTCCGGAATGGATATAGTTAGCAGAACCATCAAACTTAAACTTATCTGAGGCTCTTAATGTACCTGCTAGACGAACTGATGTTTTACCGTATTTAGAATCTTGTGCTACACCACTTTGCTCTGAATTAGCAATTGAAGTAAAGTAAGTTGCTTTTTCATTACCACCACTAAAAGTCAAAGAGTTTTGTAGCTGATGCCCTGTTTTAAAATATAAATCATATGGATTATAAGTTGGAGCACCATTTACTAAAGGTCCCCAAGTATTAACGGTTGATGTCAAGCCTCCGTTGTTACCATTTCCGTATCTAGTTTGAATCGGAGGAGTATTAGTAACATCATCAAAGCTGTAAGAAACCTTATAGTTTACATTTGCTTTACCAGCTTTACCTGATTTAGTTGTTACAACTACTGCTCCGTTCGCCGCTCTCAAACCATATAATACTGATGCTGAAGGACCTTTAAGGATGGTCATACTTTCAATATCATCAGGGTTGATATCAGAAAAACGGTTGGTATTTTGGTAGCTATCACCTCCTGAACCACCAAAGTTATCAGTGTTGTTAGAAACCGGAATACCATCAATGATAAATAATGGCTGGTTGTTCGCGTTTGGATTCAAAGAGTTAACACCACGAATCTGAATTCTAGAACCAGAACCTGCAGCACCACCTGAACTTGTAATTTGCACACCAACAGCTTTAGCCTTTAATGCATTTAATGCATTGCTTTGATTACCGTCTGTTAAATCAGAACTTTTAATCTCTTGTACCGCATAGGCAAGTGATTTTTTGTTTTGCTTTTGACCTAATGCAGTAACAACAACCTCTCCTAACGCTCTGGAATCACCTTCAAGACTTACGTTTATTGTATTCGTATTCCCTACAGTGATTTCCTTTTTTTTCATCCCTAAAAAGTTAAAAATCAACACCTGACCAGGGCTCACAAAAATTTTATAGGCACCGTTGGCGTCTGATTGGGCTGAATTTGAAGAACCCTTAACTAGGATACTTACTCCAGGGATAGGCAATTGATCCTCTGCAGAAATTACTACACCAGTAACTGCTTTCTGTTGTGCAAAAACATGCGACACCAGAAAGACGAAACTCAGCAAAAAAAAGAGTAGTCTTTTTTTCATAAATTGGGTATTTAAGTTATATAGTTGATAATTGATTTTCAGTTTGGTGAGGGCGTAAGAATGCTAAAGGGACCTCAAAAACCTATTTAAGGTCCCAGTTTCCAATCGCAAAGTACTCTACTTAATTGTACAGTAAATATTGTTTACGCATCTTCTTGTATTGACTCAGGCCAGGCTCCCAGCTTTTACGAATTTCTGCTTCTGACTTTCCTTCAACAATTTGTTGTTTAAACAAATCCGTTCCTGCAAGCCTGTCGATATTGCCTATTTCTTTACTTTGTTTTGCATCAAAGAATTTTTCTTTATGTGGGTAAGCTTTATAAAACTCGATCATCCATTGGATATTGATCTGTTTCTTTTTTCTTAATAGAGAGGTATCATATTTTCTTAAATCCAAACCGAAACATTCTGTGTCCATAAACAATGGTGTTTCACTCATTCCTTTGATACTTTTTGGGGTAAATGAAAAATCGTATTTACCTTTCAAATCCGGATTACCTAAAACGGTGAATGGAAAATAAGTTCCTCTACCCTGACTAATGATGGTACCTTCAAACCAGCAAACAGAAGGATATAATAGAATGGATTGTTGTGAATTAAGGTTCGGAGATGGAAACACCGGTAATTCATAAGCCATATCATGCTTATAATTTTTAACCTGAATTATTTTGATCTTACATTTAACTTGATTAGCTAGCCATCCTTGACCATTGATCATCTTGGCATACTCTCCCACTGTCATGCCATGCGCAATAGGCACCGGATGAATACCAATACCTGATTTAAATTTAGGATCCAGGATCGGACCATCAATTAAATAGCCATTTGGATTCGGGCGATCAAGGATTAGCAATTCGACATTATTTTCAGCGCAAGCTTCCATAACGCGATGAAGCGTGATCGTGTATGTATAGAATCTCGCTCCTACATCCTGAATATCAAAGATCATTAAATCGATATCTGAAAGACTCTCCTTTGAAGGCTTGCTTGTTTTTCCGTAAAGTGAAAGAACTTTGATACCTGTTTTTGCATCAACTTCATCATCTACATGTACACCTGCACTCGCATTACCTCTAAAGCCATGCTCAGGACCAAAAACCTTAACAATGTTTACACCTAAATTATGCAGACTGTCGACACTAGGGGTTTTGCCAATGATAGAAGTTTGATTTACCACCATTCCTATACGCTTGCCTTTTAAGTAAGGAAGGTAAAGTTCTGTTTGGTCTGCACCTGTTACAATCTGCGCTGCAGATTTTTTTGTTTGTGCATAACAAGAGCTTAAACTAAGTACAATCACTACAAAAAGTAACAATGTACGTTTCATAATTATTTTTGGTTGATTGGTAAAACGCATATCTTTTATATGGATGTTTTCTCAAACATAAAATTTTATTTCACAATAATGCACAAACACGCATGTAACAAAACGGTTACTATTGCAATAACCAGCAAAATACGTCCAAATCAAATGATTTATAACATTTTTTCCTACATGATTTTTTTCAACATAGGTTAAATACTGCAAAAATTTGCATAATCAGGCACTGCTTGTTACACAAAACCGCACTAACTCCTGCACGAACAAGCACTTTATCGCCTAATAAACATGCACAAACAAGCAACCAGTCCAAGATCATGAAATAAATGAATAAAATGAACGTGAGATAAAAAAGAAAGGCTGCCTTTAATGGGCAGCCTTTCTTAGCTAAACTTATTTTGTAATTCTATGGTTGCGTGAACCACATTTCTTTTGTATGATAATCGGCGTTTGTTGCACCGATTGATTTTAGTGCTTCAATGTTCCAAACATATTCTGAATTGTAGCGCGGGCGCAATCTGTAAACTAATTTTCCCCCATTATCAGGATATAATGTAGATGGCGCTGAAAAACCTGTGAAAATAGTTGAATCATAATGATGTCTTCGCATATCACACCACTGTTCGATGAAACCCCAGCCAAACTGTGCAATATATTTCTGCATCATGATTTGCTTTAAGGTCAGTGTATTTGCATCATTAGGAACAATATTGGCATTAGCCATATATGCAGCTTTAGCATCTGTTGTGATCTGATCAGCAGTCCCAAAAAACTTATTTACAAAATCAAAGTGAGCTGAAATACCTTTCTTATAAGCATCCAAAGCCATGATATTATCACCTTTTTCCAATGCAGCTTCGGCCTTGATAAACTGTAATTGAGCATAAGTCATCAGTGGAAAACCTACTGCATTATCAAATAAAAACTTACCTTTTTGTCCAGCTGTTAATGTTTTAGTACCCCACAATGTATATGGCACCTGATCAGCAGGAACAGATTTATTACCTGCGGTTGGTTTTAATCCATGATATTGGCCATCATCTGCTTTTACTAACAATAAAGGCAAACGAGGATCAACAACTCCTCCAAAAACAGTTCCGTTCATTGAATTTACCGCAAACTCTGACTGAATGAATGTACCTATGTTATTTCTCATAGGTCCAAAGAAGTTCGCATCATCAGAAACTGTTGCAGCAAAAGGCATCATTGCATCATCACCATTACTTGCTAAAGCTTTATCAACATATTCAATTACTTTATTCGCACTATATGAAGCTTTATTTGATAAATGGTGTGCATTCATTGCCAATAATCCGTTCATGAATTTAACCCATTTGGTTTTATCACCTTTATACATGATATCACCTTTTGCAGTGTATGCTGTGTTAACCACTCCATCAGTACGACTGAATAACAAAGCGGCTGAATCACATAAGCGTTTTACTTCGCTATAAGCAAATTCTTGTGAATCATAATTAAATGTGCTCTTATTAGGCATATAAGCTTCTTTAATAATAATTTCACCATGCATATCAGTCAGGTTTTGCCATCCCCATGCTTTTAAAACATAACCTATACCCGCAAGATCCCAACGCTGCTGACTTAACGACAGATTGATCATATCTTCGGCATTGTAACCTAATTTCCAATAAACGTTACGCCACAACTGACCTCCTGCATCGTTGGCAGGAATATAACCCTGCTGATCCCATACATCACTTGCGCCGGCGGCTACAAAGTTCTGAACATATTTCCCCATGTATCTGGCATCAAACTGTACCCCTAAGGCAAGGTTCGATTCCATTGATGCTAAATAAAGATTTGGTGATACTTTCTCCGGTCCATTCGGATTCGTATTTACATCCAGAAAATCTTTACATCCGTACGTTGCAGCTAAACCTACTACTACTAAAGCTGCATATATTTTCTTTTTCATTCTGAGTTTCGTTAAATTTTAAAGACCTAATTTAAGACCAAAGTTGAAGCCTCTTGGCAATGGGAAGTTTCCATAATCGAAACCAGTTGCGCCACTACCTCCTACTGCAGCTGAGTTACCGTTTACTACAGGATCTAAACCTTTATAATTTGTGATCATGAATAAATCGTTAACAGAAGCAAACAACGATAATGATTTAACACCTCTCAGGCGACTTACCATCGTTTGTGGGAAGGTGTAACCTAAAGCTAACTCCTTCATACGGATCCAGTTGATGTCTTTTTCAATGAAATCTTTTTCAAGGAAAGCACCAGTAGCCTGATTCCAATAAGCAGCACTGGTCATCGGATCTAACTCCATGGTATTTTTTGTAGGGGCATCAGAATTCTCTTTACCATCTTTTAGCACACCATTGATCACAACTTTTTCTGTACGATTTAAGGTATTCTTACTTAAACCATTAATAGTCATGAAATATTCAGTTGCATTCCAAATGTCACCACCTTTGCGAATATCGAACAAGAAACTTAAGTTCCAGTTTTTATAGTTAAACGAGTTAGTTAAACCAATATTGAAGTCAGGGTTACGATCTCCGACTGGCACCCATTTAGACTGATCTCTTAAAGGCAAGCCTGTTTTAGTATCAACCAGAACTTCACCATTTTTATTTCGTTGGAAGTCAAAACCGGTTAAAGTAGTCATTGACTGGCCAGGTACAGCACCATTACGAACGTTAGCATATACCCATGTATCAGATACATAATACTCTGCTAAATTGTTAGGCAAGGTTTGTAACTCGCTGTTAGTTTTAGTGAAGTTAGCAAGGATATCCCAGGTAAAACCGTTCTTTTTAATTGGAGTACCATTCAGCTGGATTTCAACACCTTGGTTCTTTAATTTACCTCCGTTTCTTACAGCAAGGATAAATCCTGTACCATAACTCATACGCAGGTCTTTAATAATCTGATTAACTGACTGGCTATTGTAAACAGCTACGTCAACACCTAATCTGTTTTGGAAGAATTTTAGCTCAGTACCAATCTCATATGAAGTTGTTTTTTCTGGCTTCAGGTATGGACTTGGTGCTGTAAAACCATAAGAAAAGCCTGCTCCAGTAGTTAGCTGAGTCTCTAATGCAGGGTAAATGCTATACGGATCAGCATCCTTACCTACCTGAGCAACAGAAGCTTTTAACTTACCAAATGACAAAACACTGTTATTTTTCAACCCATTCAATTCAGTAAAGATGAAGCTTAATGAAGCTGAAGGATAGAAGAATGATCTGTTCGCCAATGGCAGAGTTGAAGTCCAGTCATTACGACCAGTAACATTCAAATACACCATGTCATCATAGTTCATAGTTGCCATTCCGAACACACCCACTAAACGACGTTGAACCTGATCGGTACGTCCACGCATTGATGATGGTCTGGTATTATTAATTGAAGTAAAATCAGGTGCCTGAAAATCGAGACCTTCTACCGAAGTAACAATACTATTCTGCATGGTTACTGCACTACCAACTTTCAAGCTGGTCGAAAACTTACCAAACTTTTTATCTGCAGAAGCATAATATTGGATGTTAAAGTTTTTGGTATTACTTACTGCATCATCTAAAATACCATTATTTGAAAGTGCATAACCAGATTGAGGGCTACGTAACACCTGGTTTTCCGTCGAATAAATATCGAAACCAAAGTTACCTACAAACTTCAACCATTTTAACGGAGAAATAGTTAATCCAAGATTCGATAACAAACGATTGGTTTTAGCCTTATTATAGTTTTCGTTTACGTTAAAATAAGGGTTTTCATATTCTTTGGTATTGGTAGGATTAATGAATTTACGAGATCCGTCAGCATTTAAATAAACCTGGGCATCATCCACTGAAGGCCAAATTAATAAACCCAACATCGGACCACCGTCGCCTTTGAATACCTGATCGTTGTCGTCATTAATGTAATTAAAACTTAAATCAGTTGCTACATACTTAGAGACTTCAGCTTTGGCCGACAAACCTAAGTTTACACGTTTCAATGCTGTATTAGGAACAAAACCTTCCTGATTGGTGTAGGCCAATGAAGCACGGTAAGTTGCTTTATCTGATCCACCGTCTACTGAAAGATTGTGACGCTGTGTAAACGCATCTTTAAAGAAAGGCTTAATATTATCATACAGCTGAGCTCCAGCCGCATATGGCTGACCAAATTGTGTAAACACTGAATTATCAGTTACACCCCCAATACCTTGCGCATACACCTTCTGAACTTCAGGATATTTTGTAATTTGATCTAAACGAAAATCATTGGAGTAATTCACTCTTGTTTGTCCTGCCTTACCACGCTTGGTAGTAATAACAATAGCACCTGAAGCCGCATCAATACCATAAAGGGCAGAGGCCTCTGGACCTTTTAATACAGTAATCGACTCAATATCATTAGGGCTGATATCTGCTCCACGGTTGGTATAATCTAGCTGACGATTGAAAGTTGCCGTGGTTGAACCTGGCTTATCAGAAGCCATACGATTGGTATTCATCGATTTATTATCGATTGGCAAACCGTCAACTATAAACAGAGGCTGGTTGCTTCCACTTAACGAGTTAATACCACGAATAACAACAGATGCTGATGCACCCGGCATACCAGATGTACTATTTACGGTTAAACCAGCAACACGACCTTGTAATGAGTTTACAAAGTTTTCGCGCTGAGAGTTTGCAATTACATCTCCTTTTACTTCTGTTACCGTACTTCCTAATGCACGTTTTTCCTGTTTAATACCCAATGCAGTTACTACAACCTCACCCAATGCTTTAGAATCTTCGGCTAACTGTACGTTGATAGTGGCACTCGAACCTACTGATTTTTCAACCGTTTTAAAACCAACAAACTGAAACACTAAAACATCTTTCGCTTCAGCAACGATTGAATACTCACCTGAAGAGTTGGTTTGAGAACCTTTCACCGTTCCCTTGATCAGTACCGAAACGCCTGGCAGCGCAGCGCCATCGGAAAGCGACAAAACTTTACCAGTTACTGTTTTCTGTTGAGCATAGCTGTGCATCGACAGAAAGACAAAACTCAGTAAAAAAAAGAGTAGTCTTTTTTTCATAATTGAATCATTTAAGTTTATAGTTGATAGTTGATTAACGATTTAATCAGAAAGCAAAAAACTTCTAATAAGAGTCATTTACCAATCGTAAACTGTCTTAACACTCTTCAATTAAGGACACTCAAATCCCGCAACACATGGAGGATTGACTTACTCAAGCATATATGCAACATAGTTGTAACAAAACATATCAGCGATTCAAAAACAAAACGCAACAGCAGAACAACCAACAATCATCTCAACAACCTATATCACTAGAATACACCACTTAATTTTTGAAGTTTCACCAAACATAAAATTTTATTTCGCAACTACGCACAAAACCGCATGTAACAAAATGATTACAAACGCATAATAACGCACGAACAATTAAGCAAGGATGATAATTGACATTTTTTCTTTCTGAATATTTTATCATCAGAAAGAAAAGTGCAAAATATTGCATAAACAAGCATGTTAAAAAACAAAAACATGCAAATGTTAATCGAAGTAAAATGGAGGGAAGAAACTAGACGCTTTTTTGTAAATAATTGTTTGCAAAGAAGCTTTTATGAAGGGACCAAAAGAGTACCTGTCATCTGTTATATCAGAAATAGTTCCGCATAGTTTAGGATCCTTTAATTGACTTATTTCGGGATGATGAATTTAAGATATTATTGTTTTAACGCGTTGTGCGATTTAAAGTAGCTCAAAAAAAGCCTAATAGTGCAATAAACACAGTTTGATGAATTATTTTCTTCCGCCGCTTTCAGCGGGACTCACTTTTTTCATGCAGTGTTTTACTTTAATGGTATTCAAGAATGCTTCGCATGTTTTTCTTCAGCAAAAAAAAGTAAGCAAAAAATGCCGTCGCTGCGTACAGTTCTCCGACAGTTAGTGCAAGTATTTAAATCATCTCTCCCGAACTGTACAATGCGATTTTGGCTTATATGATAATTTATGCTTTAAATTCACATATGTGAAATCAAATCGCACAACGGGCTATATTAATAAACTGAGGATCTACAACGTAGTCCCCCTAAAAACATTTCCAATATATAAAAAAGGAAATTTCATTTTGTCCAAATCAACCTACAACAAAGTCCATTTAACGCCCTTTTCAAGTAACTTTTGGACAATACATTTGAAAGAGAAGCAATAACAACTCAAGTAATAATTATTATGGCAAAAATGACTGTGATTTATAAAACGCCAAAGGATAAAGAATTCTTCGAACAACATTATTTTGATGTACACATTCCTTTGGCGAAGCAATTACCAGGACTAATAAAGTATGAAATAAATGATGGTACTATTATCTCATTAACGGGACATTCTGAACCTTATCGAATAGCTAATTTATATTTTGATTCCCTCGAAGCAATGATGAATGCTTTTCGGTCAGAAATAGGACAAAAATGTGCTGTTGACAGAAAGATTTTAGCAAGCAATGAAGATGTTCAGATTTATTTGTATGATACAATGGATACTTAATTAACAAAAGTTCCTATAATTATAAAAAATTGAGCCATTAAAAGGAAAGCCTTCGGCATTTCTACCGAAGGCTTTCAACAATTTTTAAAAAGAGTTTATTCAAATACTATTGTCATTTCTACACGACGATTTTGTTGGCGGCCTTCTGCGGTTGCATTATCTGCTACCGGCTTATCCGGACCGTACCATTTAACATCGAATCTGGTTGCTTCCACTCCTTTTTTCACAAGGTAGTTTTTAACAGCATTAGCCCTGTTTTTAGACAGTGTCATGTTGTTTGCACGCTTGCCTACATTATCAGTATGACCTTCTATACGGAGCTTATAAGCTGCATTTTCTTTCATGATCTTTGCAAGATCATTTAGTGAAGCAAATGAAACACTTTTAATGACTGATTTTCCGGTAGTGAATTCAAGCTTATCAAACGCTTTTTCAAGAATTTTCTTCACTTCTTCCTTAATAACCGGACAACCGTTGTTTGCTGGGTCACCTGGTGTTAACGGACAGTAATCGTCTTTATCTAATACTCCGTCTCCATCCGTATCAGGGTAAGGACAACCTTTGTTTTCTACCGGTCCCGCTACCGTTGGACATTCATCCACTTCATCTTTTACTCCATCGCCGTCTTTATCTCTTAACGGACAACCATCAAATTCCGGTAAACCTTTTTCTGTTGGACATTTATCTTTCGGATCGATAATTCCATCCCCATCGGTATCCGGACAACCATTCAATTCTTTAGGTCCGGCCAATTCAGGGCATTGATCCAAGCTGTCAATAATTCCGTCATTATCCGTATCAGGGCAGCCTGCAAATTCTGACTTTCCTGCAATGGTCGGGCATTTATCTTCACTATCCTGCACTCCATCGTTATCGGTATCAGGACAACCACCAAATTCTGCTTTTCCTGCAACTTCCGGACATTTGTCTTCACTATCCTGAACCCCGTCTTTATCCGTATCAGGACATCCCCAAAACTGAGGATCACCAGGAACCTTTTTACATTTATCTTTCTTATCAGAAATCAAATCATTATCACGGTCTTTCGGATGTTTCTTCAAAACAGGAATACGAATACCAAAGTGCACATCAGCCGCTTTGATATCTTGCTTTCCGAATAATGGTGCAACTGTACCGGTTCCGATCATGAACGAACCAGCTCTAAGCGTAAAGCCAACATTCATATCCTTATGACCCGAATAGGTTACCGGAAAATAAACGCCGAAATTACCCGTCTCTAAACGTGGTGTTAAGCTGTAAATATTTACATAATGCGCGTTCAGCTTATTTTTATTGCTCAATGGAACATAAGCGTTTGCATTTACGTAAAAACCTCTCCAAATATGATAGTCAAAATTGGCATTCATGGTTGTTGGTAAACCGAACTCATAATCTTTATCAGATGCCCCTTTATTTACGAAGTCAGCATCTAACTTGCCAACAAAATCTTTAATATCAACCGGACTTGGCAATCCTGTCATATCGTAATTTTCTTTCTGAACAAGATATTCTCTGCTGAAATTACCTTTATCAAATTTCAATGCTCCACCTAAATCAGTGATGGAAACAGCTGCCTTAAATAAATACTTATTTTTATCATGTCGCACACGGCCTTTCTCTTGATCCATTTCGTAATAAAAACTATTGTATTTAGGGCGATATTCATACACCAAACCTAAATCGACTGCCCCTGTTGCCTTACCTCCGATTTTATCCTTTTGAAGATCTCCGGAAACAGGATCAAAATTAGTAGAGTGTCCGATACTCAAATCGCCAATAACATTTGCCTTCCCGTTTATTGGGTCTGTTAATTGAAGTGATAGTTGTTTACTGTTGATATAAGCTGAAGCATACCCTCTTACGTATTTAACAGAGATCGCTCCTTTAAGAAAGTTCTTATTGCGGTTTAACAACACATGACCGTAAGTCGCACCGATTTCACCCCATCCAACTGCTGTTGTCGTTAGATTCGTTAATTTGATTGGCTTTCCGGTTAGTGCATCGTTTTTAAAATCATCATTCACAAGCGTTGCAAACTCCCCACTCACTCCGTTTACATTACTATAAACATTTGCCTTGGTGAAAAGTGCAAAGCTTTGCTGCCGTTTTTTGCCGAAAGTAAACATAAACGACGGACCGTAAACCGATGTATTAGCTACTCCAGTACGCATTTTAGTATCCTGAGCAAAAGTTAAATACGGATTGATATCATCCTTCACATTAAACTTCAGAAAGCCTTTATCAAACAAATAGTTACGATTAAGCGTACCGAAATCATTCGTAAAACTTGAGGAAAAACTAATCAGGTTCATATCAAAGCTGTAACGGCTATCAACAATCTCCGCGGGATTGTAGTAAATGCTATAAATACCTGCATAATTACTTCCTCTTAAAGAAGTTAACAGCTGTGCCTTAGAAGTAAAAGACAGGGCCGACAACAAAAAGGAACAAATAAGGAATTGGTAAAGTTTTCTCATTCAATAATTTTTGGTTAATGGCCGCGAAGATATTAATTAAAATTATTTCGTAACGAGAAAGATTGTTAAGGAATGATAAAGTAGTAATGATGTGAAGGGTTGCAAAATGGGATCATCAAAATGTCTTAAACATTCAGTAAAACGTCATTTAATAGGCAATCATTAAAGAAATTATAACCGCCAAGCCTCAAGGCTTCCAACAACTGATATGCATTGGAACTAATACTTAACAATAAATAGGCTTTAATTGGGAAACAAACTCATATCAGCACTGTAAACCAGCGTTTCGGATGTAATTGATTTTATGATGCTCATTTTGAAAGAGCTTTCAATAGCTGAGAGTTGATTCTGTAGGTTTTCAGCTTTTTCGTATTCACTAAAACTATTAAAACCCAATAACAGCAGTAGTTGATTTAAACTACCCCCATCAACTATTTTATAGCACATAAGTGTTTTAATATCGGTGTTGGTTGTTTTTAGCTTTTCCAACATTTTTATTCCGTTGGAGACGTCATTTACCTCTAATGTAATAAGCCGCAGAAACTTAGATTTTAAACTACTCTCATTAGAAACACTTACATCTTTCAAGTAAGAAGCCTTAAAAACTGTTTGTAAAGTTGCAAAAGGAAACACATGCAATTCATTGTCGGCCATGTCCTCGCCAGGTTTTACGGAATGATCAAAATCGCCCCATGAATGATCAAAAGTTGCATCCACAAATTGACCACAACGTGGACCGGAACTAATAAACCAACCATACCAACTCCAAGGATCGTTATTGGCTTTATGCCAGGTTAGATGTTTTTTATATCCGTTTTCAAAACTTTGATCCTGACCCGGGTTGGGTTTCCAGATAGCAAATTGAGCTATTGTTTTATTTTGAGCTATCGCCTTTTGCAGCGATAATAACATCACAATTGATAGAAGTATTTTGTTCATAATTATTTTCAACCACAGGAATGATAATTGAAGATACAGAAAATAGTTTCACTTTGTTCAAAAGGTATTTATATAAGTAATGGAACACTACTATCTTATTTATGATTTGATTTTAATAGTTCTTTAAGTAGTATTAGACCGTCTAATCGTATTTGTTTCCAATTTAGAGATTCGAATTTATAGTTCTTGTACAATTTTATATTCCCCACTTCCCACAAACTCATAACCAGAATCAACACCTGGGGATAAAATTATTCCGATTTGATTCAATTCAAATTGTTTTGTTAATCCTTTCCAAAAAACCATATTAATCAAAGAAGTTTGAGAATCTACTAAATCACCAAAATTAAACTTCGTTACAATTTCGATGAATATTTTATCATCTATTAGCATGATCATACCCGAATCTACATCAAAACACTCTTTCTTTTCTTTAATAGTTTCATTATTCTGCCTTATTTCAATAACTGACAATACATTTCTCAAAGGCTTAAATTTCATGTATGGGCTATCCGTGAATGGAAAAACCTTCATTCTTATTTCATTATCTAGATCTAATAAGTTTAAAGAAGAGATTTGTTCGTTAATATTACTTAAGTATAGGGCATCTATAACATAATATGATTTCTGTGCATCCAGAATCAAGCTAGATCCATTCTCTGATATATTTTCCATAATGTAAGTTATCCGTAACCTTAAGTATTTCACAAAAACTCACTTACTAAATAGTAAATGAAAACTTCAGACAGTTTAATTTTTTTAGAAAAACTTCAACAATAGAAATACTATTAAAATCACAATGATTGTTACTCCGGCATTAAAGTCCTTAGATTCATTCAGAAGCTCTTTAAGACTTTTCTTAGTGAAGAAAGAACGAATAAAAGCATCAGGTACTTAGTAAAACGTTGATTAAAAACTCAAAAATAGTGTCTATCATTTTCCAGTTTTTGACCTATAGTTGTCATAATTGTTCATCGAAGCGTCACTTAAGACAGCAAATAGTAAAGTCTCTGACAGACAAGAAACACTAAACTAAGACAAATGCTTTTTGTTGGTCAGAGAACTTTGAGTGGAAATGAACTTTATTACCTTATTTATGCTTTGATTCGGACAACTCTTTAACAAGCATTTTCAACTGTTCCACTTCATTCTTCAATGATTTTAACTCTTCATTTTCTTTTTTCATTTCAATCAAATAAAGTGTTAACTCCTCAATCTTTTGAAGCAATTTGGCATTCATTTCCCCTACTGCAATTCCATTGTTTTCAACCTCTTTTGCTGAAGGAATTTCAGGAAGGTGTTTATTTAGTTTAATAAACATTTCTACTTCTGACAATGAACGTAGTTTATAATCAGGCTCGAATACAAAATCTGCCCATCCTGATTCAACCTTAATTTCTTTTGCACGAATATTTCCATTTACCGAAAGCTTATAATTAGGATCAGGAGTTCTTGTGCCAATTCCAACACTTCCTGATGTTACATTAAAAATTGTATTATTACCTATCTCATTGATGTATAATGGAGCTCCATTATGTGACTGTATCCATGTATAACCAGTATTATAGCCGAATCGTAAATTGGCAGTTGTTGTATTTAATCCAATCATAAGAGCACCCATGGAGTTGGATAATTGTGCCTGATTAACAATATGAACCTTAGTTAATGGGCTGCTTATACCAATACCAACATTTCCTGCTGTTGCACTATTTAATAGAACATTTCCATTTTCATCTTCCATAACTAATCTTTTCCACCCTTCCCATGATGTAGCACCCATGTATCCACCTCGATAATAGACTCCTCTATCATTAAAATTCATTTGGTGTACTTTACCGCCACTTGCGTCCTCCCACTGTGACAATGTCATTAATCCTGAATAAGACAATGCCCCTGGCACTCCAATATCGTCGGTCCTTTTAAAGTCATATCTGACTGTTTTCTGAAAAGTTTCAGGAAGAGGATTAGTGTTTCTGGTATCCTGAACCGTTAGTGATGTAGCTGTCTGAGCAAAACCTGCACTTGCAATTAGCATGCAAGCAATCTGTAATAGTAATCCTTTTTTCATTGGTAAATCAAAAAAATATGTTGGCAAAGAAAATAAAAAAATAATATTCTATGGTGATAATTATCAGTTGAGGGATGTAAGGTGTTTTTGGTTATATAGTCTTATTACTTCTTCTATGTCTCTGTACTTAAACTCTTTATTTGTGATCTTTTCAACAAGTTCAGTATCATCTGAAACTAATTGTGGCATTACCTCTTTGAAGTTTGACTGATTTTTAATTAGTGTCAACGACTCCCCTTTTTGAACCAACCAATTGCTGACAGGAGATGTAGTCACCCCATACTTGGAGCCTGTCGAAACTGTGCTGTAATGCATATATAAATTTAAAGGACCCGTTGCAACTACCTTGACAAAATCCTCACGATAGGTCGCAAATACATTTATAGTGAAATTCTTTATGACAATGAAACTATCTACTTTACCTCTTTCGATTTGCAGAACAAAGCTTTTTACATCTTTAGTTGTGAGGGTTATTCTTTTAGCGTCTCTATCGACCATAAAACGCAGGCTATTATCAGGACCGGAGCCAAACTGTGCCTGAAAACGATGTTTAAGGAAGCCTTCAACCCGCTCTCCGCTCCAAGTATAATAATGCCCTTTTACCCATTCTCCATTTTGGGCAGATGCATTTTTACAGTTAGTAAATAGAAAAAAGAGTGTAATTAGAAGATAGATGTAATTTGGTTTTCGCATAAATGTTTAATTGTTTTTATTATGAATGAGGCTATTTATTCTCCTTATCCATTAACTTTTCTTACAGCCCTTATGTACCATTATAATTATTAACAGCCCCTTTCTACAATGCAAAACTGAACACTTCCACTGGTTCAACCTATGTTTGGTTAACAGTTCCTAGTGAAATGAGCTCTATTAATAATATTGAAGCAAGAAAGTCTCTGACTGACAAAAAGAACTAAAACTAAGTCTAATGCTTTTTGTCGGTTAGAGACCTCTGTCTTTATTTGCTGTATTGCAAATGACACTACATTTCACTTTCAACAACTATTTCAAATAATCTGCACATTATAGAAATTACTCAAAAAGAAATACATCATCTTGGGACGTAAGCATAAAATAAACTTTAGTTCCATCTAACTTCTCTAAAATAGTAATTCCCGCTCTAATCTTTACTTTAACTATCTCATCTTTTGTTATGGTTACAGATTCTTCTTTTAAATTTTTAGTAACGAAAAAGCTATTATCATTAGATATATAAAGATCAACCAATTTAAATAGTCTTAATCCCTTGTGAACAAAAAAATGATATACTATAATCGCAACTGGAATTAATATTAAAAATGAGCCTATGCCAGCACCTATTCCAATAAGTAGTAAAAAAAATGAGTCGACGAATATTAACACAATAGGAGCCACTCGACTCCATAAAATCAAAGGCCCTTTTGTTAGCTTAATTAAATTTTCCATAATATCTACCAATGAAATGGTGTATGTTGTTTAACTACAAGTTTAGGAGTAATTTCTGTAACAAGGCCAGTACCCCCTTTTACTCCGTAAGCTATTGCTCCAGATAATCTTTTTTGCGCCAAATCAATTGCTCCTTCAATTCCAATGCCCGCATACCCGCCATTTATTTTCATCAACGCTTCTTCTATTTTAACCTTATTTGTTGCCAAGTCTCTAGAACCTACAAAGGATGCTTCAATGCCCACCGTTGCACCTGCATGAGCAAGCTCATATCCGACTGAACCACCTAAAAATCCGTCGATGCCAATTACTGACATCTTATTATCAACAAAACTGAATTTTGCTAAGTCAACTGACAACATGTTGACATCAAATCCTTCAAAATTTTTCAGAAGCATAGAAGATCTAAAGCCTCCAGTCACTTTCCATTCCAGATCAAAATATACATCTACCCCAGCAAATGTATAATCTTGAACCGCTTTAAAAAGAGCCACATTGACACCTGGAAGAGTAGAAGTTTTATAATCTTGAAATGTATAATCCATACTTGATAACCTAGCCATTCCCGTTAATCGGTCTCCTTCCCACTCATAACTAGAACCAGGATTATTTCTATAATATTCCAACCCTGTGTTGGACACCCATAAATGTTCTGATGAAAACAGCCAATTTCCAAGCTCTTGCCAGAAACCTCCATCTGGATCAACCCCATTCATGGGGTTATTCCCCATTCCTACATAAGGAGACCAGTATTGCCCTTTAGGATCCACACTTAACCACCGACCAATCTTAGCATCATACATACGCAAATCAAAGGCGTTCCAGTCTAATCCATTCTCTTTTTCTTTCTCACTATACTGCCCCTGATAATCATAACGATAATCATCAGTTCCTCCACTTTGAGCTTTACTACCAAAGGCATAATAATCTTTGAAACTGTAAATATCTGCATTAATTCCATTTTTGTTACGTAACAAGAGACCTCGCACATTCCCTAAATGATCTTTCAGTTCATATCTTCTAACACTACCTTGTACGAAGAATGTCCCCAGACGATCAGCTCCATAAATTGGCTGTTCCATCCTTCCCAGGTAGAAGCTCCCATATATCCTCCTCGATAGTAAACTCCTCTATCATTAAAATTCATTTGGTGCACTTTACCACCACTCGCGTCACTCCACTATGCTAATGTCATTAATCCTGAATAAGACAATGCCCCTGGCACTCCAATATCGTCGGTCCTTTTAAAGTCATATCTGACTGTGTTCTGAAAAGTTTCAGGAAGAGGATTAGTGTTTCTGGTATCCTGAACTGTTAATGATGTAGCTGTCTGAGCAAAACCTGTGCTTGCAATTAGCATGCAAACAAAGTGTAATAGTAATCCTTTTTTCATTGGTAAATCAAAAAAATATGTTGGCAAAGAAATTAAAAAAATAATATTCTACGGTGATAATTATCAGTTGAGGGATGTAAAGCGTTTTTGGTTATATAGCCTTATTACTTCTTCTATGTCTCTGTACTTAAACTCTTTATTTGTGATCTTTTCAACAAGTTCAGTATCATCTGAAACTAATTGTGGCATTACCTCTTTGAAGTTTGACTGATTTTTAATTAGTGTCAACGACTCCCCTTTTTGAACCAACCAATTGCTGACAGGAGATGTAGTCGCCCCATACTTGGAGCCTGTCGAAACTGTGCTGTAATGCATATATAAATTTAAAGGACCCGTGGCAACTACCTTCACAAAATCCTCACGATAGGTCGCAAATACATTTATAGTGAAATTCTTTATGACAATGAAACTATCTACTTTACCTCTTTCGATTTGCAGAACAAAGCTTTTTACTTCTTTAGTTGTGAGGGTTATTCTTTTAGCGTCTCTATCGACCATAAAACGTAGGCTATTATCAGGACCGGAGCCAAACTGTGCCTGAAAACGATGTTTAAGGAAGCCTTCAACCCGCTCTCCGCTCCAAGTATAATGCCCTTTAACCCACTCTCCATTTTGGGCAGATGCATTTTTACAGTTAGTAAATAGAAAAAAGAGTGTAATTAGAAGATAGATGTAATTTGATTTTTGCATAGATGTTTAATTGCTTTAAATGAGTAATGCTAACTATCTTTTTTCTTGAACTTTTCAATCTGCTCTATTGTGAGGCTGGTAGCTTTTATAATCGAATGTTTTCATCCCACAGGTTGTCTTAAGTGTTTTACGAAATGTTACATAGATTACAAATAGATAAAAAGTCTCTGACTAACAAGAAGCACTAAACTAAGAGTATGCTTTTTGTCAATCAGGGACCTCTGTTTTATTTTGAGTTTGAAGTCTAAATTGAAGACTTCAAACAACATATGGTTCTAAAGAAACAACTACGTGAAATATACTATCTGATTTTAGGATTAAAAGTCATCGTTGTTCTAAATGTAGTATCATTCTTTTTATATCCAACTGTATCATTAAAGTAAGTAACAAAAATCCATTTATAATATCCCAAACTATCTAATTTTAGCATTATGTCTCCACTGCCTTCCTTCACTGTATGTGATTCAAGTGTTAATTGATTATTCAGCATATCAACTTTCTTCACTTCAAGTTTTATCGCCATGTGAGGAGGGGTTGGAATAAGTATATGAAACAAAAAACTTGTTCCTTTTGCAAATACAGTATCAACCGTATTACAATCAGGAGCTAATTTACCCATTTCACTTTTAACGTTCATACTGCTATCGTATTCCACTCCATACAATAATTGGCCTTTCAAACCATGAAAACCATAATAATCAACCTTTTGATTTTTGTCAAAATGAAATACAGAAGCGTACTTTCTATCATTACGGATAAAACGTATAGTTTCGATTTTCCCATCTCTTCTATATCTATATGAATATCCATTGGGTAAATTGTTTACTATTGAAATACTATCTTCTATTTGTCCATCTTCATAGTAATCATTAACATAACCAACTTTTTTATCTTCATCGTATTTCATAAGTGCTTTTATATTTCCGTTTGGATAGTATTCACAAAGCATTTTATTGGATTTATTCTTCTCGTTCTTGCAAGCAAATAAGGTAATTACAAAAGTGAAATAAAACAATTTTAACTTCATATTAACCATTTAATTCTTATTAATTTTAACTCCATTTACAATTGTATCTTGGACTGTGCCAATTATTTGAGAGCCAGTTGATGTACTAATTGTGTCTCCAAACATATTTATCATATAAGTTTTATAATCCCTATGAACTGTTCTTGTTTTAATAATAGTATCTGGTTTCAGCTTTGGTTTTACTAAATCAATATAACTTAATCCTTTATTAACAACTCCTAAATAATCATTATTTACCTTAATATATTGCAACAATGACAATGATGTTCGTTGCCAATCCAAAGGCTTAAATGGAATTGGCCTTTTCATTGTAGCTAAGGAATTAACCATACTTACTCCGAACATTACGTCATCAAGATTAGTTATTCTTGGATCACAGTTTGGATTCCATTTTTCTTTCTCTTCACCTTTAGCTCCTGTCATCGAAAAAACGTTACCCCCATAATCCTTTTTAAAAGAGAAATCTATACTATATCCTTTGCCAAAATCTCCAAGACTTGCAGAAGTATTCTCTGTACCAATATAATATTCTCCTTTTCGCTCTCCGTCATTTGCTTTATGAATTTCCCCCTTAAAACCTCCCCCAATCCAAGCCCTAAATGCTCCAAACCAAGTTTTAAATGCACCATCAGGGTCAATCCCACTTACAGGATTATTTCCCATACCAACATATGGTGACCAGTATTGATTTTTAGGATCTACGCTTAACCAACGGCCAATCTTGGCATCATACATTCTAAGATCAAAGGCATTCCAGTCGGTTTCCTTATCCTTTTCAGCAAATTGGCCCTGATAGTCATAACGATAATCATCCGCTCCTCCACTTTGAGCTTTACTACCAAAGGCATAATAATCTTTGAAACTGTAAATATCAGCATTAATTCCATTTTTGCTACGTAACAATACAGCTCTTACATTGCCTAAATGGTCTTTTAATTCGTACCGCCTTACACTACCTTGTACGAAGAATGTCCCCAAACGATCAGCTCCATAAATTGGCTGTTCCATCCTTCCCAGATAGAAGCTCCCATATATCCTCCTCGATAGTAAACTCCTCTATCATTAAAATTCATTTGGTGCACTTTACCACCACTCGCGTCACTCCACTATGCTAATGTCATTAATCCTGAATAAGACAATGCCCCTGGCACTCCAATATCGTCGGTCCTTTTAAAGTCATATCTGACTGTGTTCTGAAAAGTTTCAGGAAGAGGATTAGTGTTTCTGGTATCCTGAACTGTTAATGATGTAGCTGTCTGAGCAAAACCTGTGCTTGCAATTAGCATGCAAACAAAGTGTAATAGTAATCCTTTTTTCATTGGTAAATCAAAAAAATATGTTGGCAAAGAAATTAAAAAAATAATATTCTACGGTGATAATTATCAGTTGAGGGATGTAAAGCGTTTTTGGTTATATAGCCTTATTACTTCTTCTATGTCTCTGTACTTAAACTCTTTATTTGTGATCTTTTCAACAAGTTCAGTATCATCTGAAACTAATTGTGGCATTACCTCTTTGAAGTTTGACTGATTTTTAATTAGTGTCAACGACTCCCCTTTTTGAACCAACCAATTGCTGACAGGAGATGTAGTCGCCCCATACTTGGAGCCTGTCGAAACGGTGCTATAATGCATATATAAATTTAAAGGACCCGTGGCAACTACCTTCACAAAATCCTCTCGATAGGTCGCAAATACATTTATAGTAAAATTCTTGATGACAATGAAACTATCTACTTTATCTCTTTCGATTTGCAAAACAAAGCTTTTTACTTCTTTAGTTGTGAGGGTTATTCTTTTAGCATCTCTATCGGCCATAAAACGCAGGCTATTATCAGGACCGGAGCCAAACTGTGCCTGAAAACGATGTTTAAGGAAGCCTTCAACCCGCTCTCCGCTCCAGGTATAATAATGCCCTTTTACCCACTCTCCGTTTTGTCCAAATGAGTTTTTGTAGTTAGTAAATAGAAAAAAGAGTGTAATTAGAAGATAGATGTAATTTGTTTTTTGCATAGATGCTTAATTGTTTTAATATGGATGCAAAACTGAATATTTCCATTGGTTCAACCTATGTTTGGTTAACGGTTCCCAGAGAAATGAGCTCTATTAACAATAGCTGGTTATTTGAAGCATGACATATTATCCAATGTTCTTTGTTCCGATCATTCTTTTGTTCACGCGAACAACACCTGTTGCATTACTTTAAGAATATCGGCTGAATTGAGAATTTTGATTTTCTGTTCTTCGGTAAGTCTGACATTCATAGCGATAAAGATATCAATTTGGAGGAATGGATTTTTTATTGGATGAAATTAGGTGAAATGGTTATTTGAATTACGCTTACAAGGTTAGGACAAATAGTAAAAAGTCTCTAGCCGACAAAAAGCACTAAACTAAGCTTAATGCTTTTTGTCGGCTAGAGATCTGTGTTTATTGCAGTTGAAAGTGAAACTATGTTTAACTCTTTCAACAACTTCTGGTAAAATCATTGAATTATGCCATTAACCAGACAAAGCCAACGATGAGAGCTATCCCAAAATAATAGTAAATGAACCGATGATTTACTTTTTAATGATCGGTTCATTGGTAGTCTTCTGTCGCCCTTGCAGTTGAAAGTCTCACCTAGGCTAAGATTTTCAATAACAAGGGGCTAAATGCCAGATGTTTCTATTAAACATAATTTAGCCACCGAAATCTTCCTTATGAAGACTTCAAACTAAAGAGTGATCTCAACCAAAGACTAGAGAAAAGACTTTAATCAACAAATAGAGATTATATATCTGTCATTAAAATAATTAAGAAGTCTAAGAACTTAAAGGAAGAAATGTCTTGCCATTTATTGTTTGTCTTAAATTCCTTGGCTACTTTAATAAAACGACTCCTATCTATCCATTTAGAAATATTTCTTTTATTAATAGTAATAAAATTGAAGTTAAACAGCTCCTCATCACTATCGGAAGTCAATAGATCAATAAAAAGATAGTCATCATAACGTGTTATCAATTTATTATCTACTACACATTTTCTATTTTCTATTTTTGTTCTTACAAAAAAAACCTCTGCGAACTGTAATGCTTCTTTACCATGAACATGTTTATACAAACATTTATAATGAACTGAAGAATCGCTAAATATGTATAGAGGATCTTTCGCATTTTGTGTGAAAGAAGGAAATGAATACATCTCCTCCAAACTCAAAATTTTTTCCCTACACAGTGGACATATAGATTGTTCTATAAAACTTATTGCCATAATTATTTAAGGAATTCGAGTAATATTTCCTCCATGAAACACATATTGCTTGCTTTGATTTAATAACTTAACTGCCACAAAATCAGCTGAACTTGGTCCTGCTGATGTGGGATGTGTATGACCGAATAATCTAATAATCTGATTCGTTTTAAAACTAATTCCACCAGGCCCTCCACTAACTAATGCCCTTTCTCCATTCTGCAAAGTTACTAAAGCATACTCATTTCCTGTTGTCCAAGTTAATCCTTTTGCCTCATTGATAATATCAGCAATTTTTTCACCTTTCATAATCATCCTTTCAACTACCATTGGAAGAGTTTCCCCTCCAGCCCCAGAAGCAACAACAAGTTCCTCCGCAATTTGCGTACCTTTTCCATACCCCCCAAACATATTATAACCTCCGCCCCCAAAATCTAACATCTCCTCTCTATGAGCAGCTGCAAATAACCTACAACTCCTATCAAATCGTGTTTCACCTGGAATATAAAATGGATAAGCCTGATAAGCCCGATAGTCATTGAGCCCTCCATATTTATTTGGAATAGTTACTTTAGGTAAATTCCAATCGAAAGTACGAACAGTCCGTACTCCATAGTTTCCATTATCGTCAATAGGGTAATCAATGCCTATATACCACTCTCCTTTTCGCGCCTCATTACTTTTTTCAATTCTCCCTTCAAATCCTCCTGCAACCCAATTTACAAACGCACCAAACCAATACTTAAATGCACCATCAGGATCAACCCCACTAATAGGATTATTTCCCATCCCCACATACGGTGACCAATATTGAGCCTTAGGGTCCACACTTAGCCAACGTCCTATTTTGGCATCGTACATACGGAGATCAAACGCATTCCAGTCGGTTTCCTTATCCTTTTCAGCATATTGCCCCTGATAATCATAGCGATAATCATCCGTTCCGCCACTTTGAGCTTTACTACCAAAGGCATAATAATCTTTGAAACTGTAAATATCAGCATTAATTCCATTTTTGCTACGTAACAAGAGCCCTCGCACATTTCCTAAGTGATCTTTCAGTTCATATCGTCTTACACTACCCTGAGCGAAGAAGGTCCCCAATCGATCTGCCCCATAAATTGGCTGTTCCATCCTTCCCAGGTAGAAGCTCCCATATATCCTCCTCGATAGTAAACTCCTCTATCATTAAAATTCATTTGGTGCACTTTACCACCACTCGCGTCACTCCACTATGCTAATGTCATTAATCCTGAATATGACAGTGCCCCTGGCACTCCAATATCGTCGGTCCTTTTAAAGTCATATCTGACTGTTTTCTGAAAAGTTTCAGGAAGAGGATTAGTGTTTCTGGTATCCTGAACCGTTAGTGATGTAGCTGTCTGAGCAAAACCTGCACTTGCAATTAGCATGCAAGCAATGTGTAGTAGTAATCCTTTTTTCATTGGTAAATCAAAAAAATATGTCGGCAAAGAAATTAAAAAAATAATATTCTACGGTGATAATTATCAGTTGAGAGATGTAAAGTGTTTTTGGTTATATAGCTTTATTACTTCTTCTATGTCTCTGTATTTAAACTCTTTACTTGTGATCTTTTCAACAAGATCAGTATCATCTGAAACTAATGGTGGCATTACCTCTTTGAAGTTTGACTGATTTTTAATTAGTGTCAACAACTCCCCTTTTTTGACAGGAGATGTAGTCGCCCCATACTTGGAGCCTGTCGAAACTGTGCTGTAATGCATATATAAATTTAAAGGACCCGTTGCAACTACCTTGACAAAATCCTCACGATAGGTCGCAAATACATTTATAGTGAAATTCTTTATGACAATGAAACTATCTACTTTACCTCTTTCGATTTGCAGAACAAAGCTTTTTATGTCTTTAGTTGTGAGGGTTATTCTTTTAGCGTCTCTATCGACCATAAAACGGAGGCTATTATCAGGACCGGAGCCAAACTGTGCTTGAAAACGATGTTTAAGGAAGCCTGCAACCCGCTCTCCGCTCCATGTATAATAATGCCCTTTTACCCACTCTCCGTTTTGAGCAAATGAGTTTTTGTAGTTAGTAAATAGAAAAAAGAGTGTAATTAGAAGATAGATGTAATTTGGTTTTCGCATAGATGTTTAATTGTTTTATTATAATTGAGGCTACCTAACTATTCTCCTTATCCATTAACTTTTCTTACAGCCCTTATGTACCATTATAATTATTAACAGCTCCTTTCTACTTTGCAAAACTGAACACTTCAATAGGTTCAACCTATGTTTGGTTAATGGTTCCCAGTGAAATGAGCTCTATTAACAATAATGAAGCAAGACATGTTCTTTGTTCCGGTCATTCTTTTGTTCACGCAAACAACGCCTGTTGCATTACTTTAAAAATATCGGCTGAATTGAGGATTTTGATTTTCTGTTCTTCGATAAGTCTGACGTTCATAGCAATAAAGATATAAATTTGGAGGAATGGATTTTTATTGGATGGAAAATAGGTAAATGATTATTTGAATTACGCTTCATGGTAGGGATTGCAAATAGTAAAAAGTCTCTAACAAACAAGAAGCACTAAACTAAGTTTAATGCCTTATTGCCTGTTAGAGATTGCTGTTTTATTTTGAATTTCAAGGTTTCACCATAGACTTCAAACAACTTAGATGATATTATTGCCAAATACCATTATATTCAGATTTCTTTTTATAGTAAAAAAAATCCTCATTAATTTTCTTTGTTTTATCCTTCAACCAAATTCTTTTTTTTATGCTTAGTTTTGAAATATCTGGAATATAATAAACATAATTTAGTTCTCCCAAGTTTAGCTCCAAAATCTCAACGCCATTATCATTATAGCCATATAATGATAAGGCAGGATTTTTCTTATAAGCATCAACAATCCTTAAATATTTAGGAGAAGGCTGTTTAATAGGATATGACTCATGTATATAATAGTCTTCTTTAATGAAGCTATAAACTCCATTTTTTTCATTAATTATATAAGTATAATTAGAGTCATTAGGTCTCAACCAATAACAGTTCGGCCCACGTTGACTAATTCTATATCCAAAAAACAACTTATAATCATTTTTTTGACTTATAATCTTCTCGATCTCAGATTTACGCTCATAATTAGGTTGTTGACAGCTATACTGAAAAAAAACTAATATAATCAGGTTGAAAGAAAATCTCATTTTAATAATTTAAGCGTAAATCCATCATCGTTTTTCGACCAAAATAACCATTGAATATCGCCCTTTGATCTTCAGCTGAATCTCCTTTCCACGTGATTCTCTTCCACCCTGTTGGAGGAGACTGTCCCATTTTTACATTTTGGATTTTACCATTCCAAAAACCATTATATTCTGATCCCCAATGAGTTAATATAGCGCTCACATTCATCTTAGCCATGGCAAAGCCCCACAAATAGTTACCTGCATCAAAATTATTATAAGCTATGCCATCCAAAATAGTTAATCTATCTGGAGCAAAACTACCTGCAAAATCAAATTGGCCACCTTGCATGCTTTCGTTATAGACAAACATATATTTATCATATATATTAGCATTCTTCATCTTAAGATCCCCCTTGCTTGACATTATCTTCGTAAGTTTGGATTCCATTTTGTTACTAAAATACAAATCAACACCTTTCAAAAAATCTCCCTCTTTTTTAAGGAATCTAGCCGGATCAATTGCATCATTAAAAGAAAATGAAGATTTTACATTATTCTCATTATCAATAATAAACCCTTTATCTCCAAAAAGCATATTGTGTAACCATGATCTCTCTTTCATGCGAAGATAATCACCTTGTAGGTTAAAATAGAAATCATTTTCACCTTCACCTCCAGTTGGGTCAGCAGTTTTAATAGGATTATTCCCCATCCCCACATATGGAGACCAATACTGATTTTTAGGATCAAAGCTTAACCAACGACCAATTTTTGCATCATACATTCGAAGATCAAACGCATTCCAGTCAGTTTCTTTATCCTTTTCTGAATACTGTCCCTGGTAATCATAACGATAATCATCAGTTCCTCCACTTTGAGCTTTACTACCAAAGGCATAATAATCCTTGAAACTGTAAATATCGGCATTATTTCCATTCTTATTACGTAGCAATATACCTCGTACATTTCCCAAATGATCTTTCAGTTCATACCTTTTTACATTACCCATAGCAAAGTAGATTCCCAACCGATCTACCCCATAAATTGACTGTTCCGTTAAGTTTATTGCACTTGTACCCTGCTTTTCATAAATAGCCAATGCTTCGCCAGCAGGATCACTTACATACCAGTTAATAACCTCAGTCGTTCCTGTTTTATCAATCTTTTGTATCCGTTGATCATTTTCATCATAAGTATAACTTACTTTAAGATTATCACTTTGATCATATAATCCAATTACCTTTCCGGTTACATTATACTTAACTTTTATATCATTTGCCGTACTTTTATTTTGTCGGGTTAATTGGCCTAATGCATCGTATTCATAACTGGCATATCCTGGTACAGCTGTTAACCTGTTGCTATTAATTCCATAGGTGTAACTAAAGTTATCCAATACATTCCCTGAACCATCGTTTCGTGTAAGTGAACCGATATTTCCGTGAGCATCCCGATAAGTAAACGTTTCTTTATAGGCATTGGTTCCTGCAAAAATACCAACAGTATAATTTGGAACTCCGTGTACCGATTCATTTAGTTGATACTTAGCATCATACTTAAAAGCGGACATCCTCGCACTTGCCGTTCCACCTGTGGTCTGCTTGTTGCTCCAGGTCAAAGCTTGAATATTTCCATTGTAATACGGTGTATACCCAGCTCCCGGGCTTACATTGGCTATATTACTACCTGACCGGATATAATCTCCACTGAAGTATTCCATACTCATCCCGAATACATCTTTTGCAAAACCATTTGCTATTCCATCTTTTCCCGGGTCATAACTATCAACTCCACTTGGGTGATTGATTGTTTTGAGCCAGCCTTGTGGCGTGTAGGTATAATCAATTCCTTGTAAATTGTCTGCTAGTTCCACTCGTTTTAATGGGCCATGTAAGTAATAGTAGTATTTGGCTTCCAGTGTCTTGCTAATTCCATCTTTACTCGTATACACGGCACTTAAACGCTTATCCAAATCGTATTCATAATGATGATAGAAGCGTTCGGCAGGTGTATTCTTTTGATAAACTACCTGAAGCACATTGCCATTAAAATCATAGGTATAGTCGATGGTTTTTGCCCCCAAGCCTGTAATATTCTGTACTTTCCAGATAAGTTGTCCCTGATCATCATAACTGTACCAAGTTTCACTGTTCGCATTTTGCGTATAGACAATTCCGCAATAAGTGAAGTCCTGAGCATATCCGGAAGCTACTGTATTTACATTTTTTGAAGCGACATCATATTCCGTTCTGACCCAATCCGTTTTTAAGGTTGAAAAATTAGCAAGACCGCCATCATTTGCGATATTTTCTAAGATGGAAGATGACGTCTTAGCGGAAGTAAAATTAGTTCCCGTAGTGCCATATACATATTCACCTGATTCAACCGCTCTGCCATACTGATCATAATTGGTATATGAGAGACTTTTCTTTCCGACCTGCAAAGAGTTTTGCGAAAAGCGAATACTGCCGTCCTTACGATAGGCATATTCTGTCGTTCCACCTTCCCATACTTTTACTTTTATCAACCTTCCCTGAGCATCATAATTATAAAATGTACTAAAAGGAATGTCTTCCTTTCTAGTAAAAGCATTCATATTAGCAACGAGTTGCTTCACACCTTCGGGAGCGATTGTAGCTACTAATTGTCCCTGTTGGTTGTAAAAGTTATAGCAGAATATTAAATCTCTTTGCATTAATTAGGATTCCTAACTATATTTACTCCAGCGATAATGCTCACTACTTAATGAGTTAAAAAATGAACAAGTCAGTCTTTTATCATGCGGGATGTCCGGTTTGTATTAGTGCAGAGCACGACATTATTAACCTGATTGGTGCCAACAATGTAGAAATTGTGCATTTAGGAGAAGACAAAGGCAGAATTGCCGAAGCAGAGCTTGCGGGTGTAAAATCGGTGCCTGCCCTGCTTACTCCTAATGGCCATGTGCTTCATATAAATTTTGGGGCTTCGATGGCTGATGTAAAAAGCTGAAGTAATTAGCTGCAACCGGTTGCTAAAGCCGGTTGCTTTTTATGTTGAACTTATTAAACAAAAACTGTATTTATGAAATGAAAAACTATAGTAAAAATGAATAAGTCACCCTTCGATCTTTCGCACCAAAACTTAACGGTCGACAGCAAAATTGTTGCTGCCCTTGAGAGAATTTCGCAAGCTTTCAGGGTATTGCTTTGGAATGAAAGCAAGGAGTTATCACTGAGTCCGATTCAAATACAGGTACTGATATTTTTGTTGTACCACAGTGACGAAAAAAGAAAGGTGAGTTACATGGCTCATGAGTTTAACATGACTAAGGCGACTATCAGTGATTCCATCAAATCACTGGAACAGAAAGAATTGATCAGCAAAGAGTATGAACAACATGATACCCGTAGTTATATCATACACCTTACTCCGAAGGGAAAAGAACTTGCCGAACAAACGGCTTTGTTTACCAATGAAATACAAACTCCCGTTAACAAACTTTTACCCGACGATAAGGAGAATCTGCTGTTAAGCTTACTGAACATTATCAGTCATCTTAATAAAACTGGTGTTATTACTATTCAACGAATGTGTATGAGTTGTCGTCATTATAAAACCAACTATAATGGTGAGGCTCATTTTTGTGCATTGCTAAATACGAAGCTGGAAACCTCAGAATTACGGGTGGATTGTCCGGAGCATGAACTAGTAAAATGAACCTACTAATTGAAAATATTTCACATATCAAATGCAGCATGGAAATACCTGTGCACATTGTCATCGAAACTTCAGCAGTAAAAAACTAATAAGGCCATTCCGATATTAAAACCGAAATAGCCTTAAACAATTGCAACACATTTTATATTAATACACAACTTTTCCGAGCGTGCGGTCGAGTTCAATTTTGGCGGTTTGATATTCAAAGACCGCTTCCAGGTAGTTGATTTGGGCTGTTCGCAGCGCCAATTCGGCATCCACTAATTCTAAGCGAGATGCCACGCCTCGTTCATAGCGGTATTTGGTGATCGAATAACTGGTTTCTGCTGTATTTTCAACATTCAACTGGGTTTGGATCCTTTTGGATGTCTCCAGCAATGAAGCCAGTACACTTTTCACTTCGGTTTTAAGTTGAGCCTGAGCGTTGGTGTAAATCACGTGCGACTGGCGTTGTTCGATCTGCGCTTGCTTTACCCTGGAAGTATTGGCAAAACCGGTAAATAATGGAATTGAAACCTGCGCGCCAACAAAGAATACCGGAGGCCAGCTTGCACTTCCGAATTTAAAGTCATTTGCTTGGGATTGTAACTGATACTGGCTCACCAAATTAAGTGAAGGCAATTTTGCTCCTTTTGCAACATCAATTTGCTGCTGACTAACATCCCGATTCAATGCCAAAATCTGCAGGTCAGCGCGTTGTGTCAATGATGCTTTGTATAATTCCACTTCTGTAGGGATTACATCTGCCGGACTGTATACTAAAGAATCTTTCAGGTTGATGTTACTGCTCGTTAACGAATCAAGTCCGGTAAGAACGCCTAATTGTTGTTTACTAACTTCAATGGCATAGGTTAAACGTAACACATCCGGTTCCAGGTTTTTCATGGATGTATAGGCCCTTAATGTATCTACCAACAATGCTTTCCCCTGTGTCAATAATGAACGCGAATCTTCCAGCGCTTTTTTATTACGTTCTACACTTTCGTTTTGCAGGCGTAAACGTTTTTCCAGCACCAAAATCCTCAAATACACTTGTTTAACATCCGAAACTACATCTACCTCCCGATCACGATACTGCAATTGGGTTTGCTTTTCAACCAATTTCGAGCGTTTCAGCTCTGGCGATGCATTCGGGTTAAAAATTGGCTGTGATAAAAATGCCTGGGCACCAATCTGATCCTCACCTCCTACTCGTCCATAATTAATTTTATCGGGTGATATAGCGTCAAAGCCAAAGAAAACCGGTTTTTGAAAATAATGTTGGTACTGTCCGGCAAGGCCAATCGTAGGTAAAAACTGACTTTTAGCAATACGCGTTTGCTGTTCCGATCTGCTGATGGATAGTGAATCAACTTTTAGATCTCGGTTATGACTTCTGGCCAATTCAATCACGTCTTTTAAAGTTAGTGATTGATTAGGCAAGGACTGTGCTTCTACCAATGTAGTTGCGAGTCCCAGTAATATTAATATAATCCAGGCGACTATATGCGCCGTATTTATCTTGTTCATTTTGTTTATTTTTTATGTTGAAGGAGTTTTAGCTGTTGTATTAATTTACCCCCTAGCCCCTCTCAGGATAATAACTTTATTGACAGTAGCGTCAAAATATTACGTTTTGAGCATTAGCCAATGCTCTATTTTGCTTAGTCGCTTTCCGCGAGACTTACTTTTTTTCTGCAGCGAAAAAAAGTAAGCAAAAAACGCCGCCGCTGCGTACAGTTCTTCCATTGTTAATGCTAGAACTTAACTCAACTTTGCCGAACTGTACAAGGCGGAGTTTGCACATTTTTTATCCGTGAATTCAAAACACTGTCATAATTCTAAGCCTATATAGTCTCAAGAGGGGAACCCTTATCAACGTAGTTGAAAAATTCCCCTCTTGAGAGGGGTTAGGGGTGTGTTCCTTTCGAAAAAACTCTTTCAACTCATCACACTGCCTCTTTCAATTCAGCAGGTTCATGTTCAGTTATTATTGATTTTTTATGTGCCCTTGAGAAATAGGAATAAATAGCAGGAATAACATAAAGCGTTAAAACTCCGGCGAAGATCAAACCTCCTACTACCACAATACCTAATGACTGGCGGCTTCCTGAAGCGGTTCCTAATGACATGGCGATTGGTAGGGTACCAAATATCATGGCCAAAGTGGTCATCAAAATTGGTCTGAACCTCGACACGGCTGCTGTCTTTACTGCTTCTAAAACCGACTCCCCTTCTTCCTTGCTTTGGTTCGCAAACTCAACGATCAGGATACCGTTTTTGGTGATCAACCCAATGAGCATGATGATACCAATCTGACTGAAAATATTGATCGACTGATCGGTAAAATATAAACTCAACAACGCTCCGGTTAATGCCATTGGAACTGTCAGCAGAATGATAAATGGATCTATCAGACTTTCAAATTGAGCAGCCAACACCAAATAGATTAGCACAATGGCAAATAAGAATGCATAAACCAAACTTGAACTGCTTTCGGCATAATCGCGGCTTTGTCCGGCAAGTGCTGTACTGAAACCTTTCGGTAATTCTTTGGCCGTAATATTATCCAGCTCCTTAATTGCTTCTCCCAAGCTTACACCTGGTGCAGGTGTTGCCGAAATAGTCGCGCTATAATTTTGGTTGAAACGATAAATGGCAGGTGGACTGATTCCATCTTTCAAGGTAACCAGGTTATCCAACGAAACCATCTCACCCGATTGTGCTTTTAAATTAAGCGAACGCAAATCATAAGGCGCTGAACGCTCTTTCCGGTCCAATTGTCCGATTACCTCATACTGACGGTCATTGTAGATAAAATATCCATAACGACGACCACTTAAAGCCAGTTGTAATGTTCTTCCGATTTCTTCAGTCGATATACCCAACTGAGCGGCACGACGTCTGTCAATGGAAATACTAATCTCCGGACGGTTAATTTTAAAGTCGGGATCAGGGAACATCAGTTTGTTGCTCGAGTAAACTGAGTTCATCAGTTTAGGCATCACATCTACTAATTCTTTTAAGCCAGGTGCCTGAATTACGTATTGTACAGGTTGGCTATTTCCATAACCTCCGATCGTTGGCAACTGAATTGGGATTACTAACACATTACGGAATCGAGGTGCAGCAGCAGCTAATTTTTGATAAATCTGCGCCTGGGTTAACCCACTTTTTCGGTCTTTAGGATCTTCCAGGAAAATCCATTGAAAACTACTATTAACCGGTAAAGTCAGATTTCCACTACCTGCGGCAATAGCTGCATAAGTGCGATCGCGATTTAAGTCAGGAACAGAATCACTAACGTAATTTCCGATCTCCTTCATACTGGCTTGCATACTCTCAAAGGAAGTTCCTTCCGGAGCAATAACTGCTAATCCGATCATTGAACGATCTTCAAGCGGAGCTAATTCTGAAGGAAGCTTTGGGGCCAACCAGTAAGCCACACCGAAAGAAAGTAATAAGATCACAAAACCTAACCAGCGTACTTTAAAGAACGCATTTAAAGAGCGGGCATAAGCATTATTCAACGCTTCAAACCAAGGTTCGGTTTTACGATACAACCACCCATGAGCCGTTCCCGCTTTCAATAAATAAGCGCTCATCATTGGCGATAAGGTTAAGGCCACAAATGCGGAAATCAATACCGAGCCGGCTACCACAATGGCAAACTCTTTAAACAATCTTCCCGTAATGCCCCCTAAGAACAGAATCGGTAGAAAAACTGCGGCCAGTGTTACGGTAGTAGAGATAACTGCAAAGTAAATTTCGGTAGATCCTTTTTTTGCAGCTTCAACCGGATGCATTCCCTTCTCTACCTTACTGTAGATATTTTCAAGGACCACAATCGCATCGTCCACTACCAAACCAATAGCCAGCACCAATCCCAGGAGTGTAAGCACATTAATGGAAAAATCGGCGATGTACATAATGAAGAACGCGGAAATAATAGACACCGGAATGGCCACCAATGGTATTATCGTACTTCTCCAGTCGCGCAAGAAAATAAAGATGATGATTGATACCAGTACAAAAGCAAGTATCAGGGTTTCTTCCACTTCCGAAAGTGAATTTCGAACTGGAACGGTAAAGTCCTTCCCTAGAGCAATTTCGTATTCCTTAGGAGCGGTTTTCTTAATTTCCTCAAATCGTTTTTTAAACTCTTCAACAATGGCCAGAGAGTTAGCACCGCGTTGTGGCATTACTCCGGTACCTACCCCATATTCGGCAGTTTTACCATTGTAGATGATCATTGCTGTACGCTCATTTTGTGACGACATTACAGCGGTTCCAATGTCTTTGAATCGAACTATTGCACCATCCTTTTGGCTCAGAATCATGTTGTTGAAATCATCTTCATTAACCAAACGACCTTCGGTACGTAAAGAAACTTCGGTATTTTGACCTTCGATCCTACCGCTTGGTAAGTCAACATTCTCACGTTGTAATGCTTTCTGAATATCTGAAGGTGTTAATCCATAAGCAGCCATTTTCACCGGGTCCATCCGTAAACGCATTGAACGTTTACGTCCTGCATAAGAATCGACCAAACGCACGCCGGGAATCGATTGTAAACGTTCTTTAATATTGATGTTTACAAAATCGGTTACATCTTCCAGACTTTTCGTTTTACTCTGCACCGTTAGGAATACCAGGAAGTCGGCCGGACCAGCTTTTTCAACAATGGTTGGCTCTATGTCGGTTGGTAGTTGCTGGCGCGATTTTGAAACTTTATCGCGAACATCATTCGCAGCAGCTTCTAAATCTGCATTCAGGTTAAATTCCACCGTAATCACACTCACCTGCTCACGCGAAGTCGATGAAATAGCTCGGATTCCATTTGCTTCAGCAATTGCTTCTTCCAATGGTTTGGTTACCTGCGAAGCAATAATATCTGCACTCGCTCCCGGATAAACAGTGGTTACCGTAACGATAGGCGAATCGGTAACAGGGTATTCACGGGTTCCTAAAAAGGAGTACCCAACAATACCGAATAATATTAGTAGAACTGACATTACTCCCGCCATTACCGGACGGGAAATGCTCAGTGTTGATATTGAACTCATGTTAGTTTGATAGATAAATTAGGGATCATTTAATAGAAACTAATTGCACTTGTGAACCTGGAGCTAACCGCAACATGTTACTTACAATAAGTGTATCGCCGGCTTTCAAACCTTTAGTAATATGCACCGAATAAGCATCACGCTGTCCGATTTCCACCGGTTTTATAATTGCTTTTCCGCCTTGCGAAACAAATACACTATAGCCTTGCGATGACGGAATAAGTGCCTGATTAGGAATCATGATGGCATTGGCCGAAGAATTCAAACGAACTTTTAATCGTGCACTTTGTCCGGGTAATAATTCTTTATTGGGATTATCACTTACAGCTCTCACCAATAAACTTCGGGTAGTGTTATCAACACTTGCCTCGCGTGCAATAACCTTTGCTTGGTAAGGTTTAGCTGTTGATTCAACGGTGAAACCAATTGCATCACCAATGTTTACCGTACTGGTGTATTTTTCCGGAATGGAGAAATCGACCTTAACCTGACTATTGTCTTCAATGGTTGTTAAAGCTGTTCCTGGCGAAACCAATGCACCACGATAAATATTTACAATACCAATACGGCCGTTAAATGGTGCTCTGATGGCTGTTTTATCAATAGTTACTTTGATTTGCTTGATCTGCGCTTCCAGTACTTTTAAATTGGTAAACACCTGATCGTAATCTTGCTGCATTACCGCCTGATGGTTGATCAGATCTTTTAAGCGTTGTTCGTTAAGTTTAGCTAGTTTCTCTTGTTGTTGTAGTTGCTCCAGTTGAGCTCGTAAATCGGCATCGTCTAATTTGAATAAGATAGTTCCTGCGTTTACGAACTGACCTTCCTTTGCGTAAACATCCGTAACCTTTCTGCTTAGCTCACTCATTATGCTTACACTTTGTTTGGCTATTAATGTTCCCGAAACTTCCATTTCATCATTTAATGTTTCGGATCTTAACACCTGAGCATCTACAGGTGTACCCGGCTGACTGACAGCCGCTTTATTAATGGTGTTTGCGTTTCCTTTTGATGTGCATCCAGAAGCCACCAATGCAAGGGCTAATGATACTAATGCAATCGCTGCAATAGATCTGTATGGGTTAAAGCGTTGGTTTTTCATATTAATATATTTAAATGTATCGATATAATATTGCGTAATTGTTCGTTTTTTGTTAACTGTGCTTTGTTTTTATAATTAGCGAAAGGCCTTATTCAACTAATTATAATCAACATAACTTTGGGAAATGGATATTGTTTTAAGAAATGTTAGATATTTTTAAATATTTATATATTTATAATTATCGATACGTTTGGGCAAAAAATTTTAGACCTTCAGGTCGGTCAAAAATTTAGTATAATCATCTATTACTTCATTGTTTAAGCGGTACTTTACACTTCTCCCCTCTTTTTCAGAAATAATCAAATCAGCATCAACCAATTGTTTAAGGTGGTGTGAGATGGAAGGCTGAGCCAGGTCAATAATGTCACCGATCTCGGTACAATACAGACAGGTTTTCTTCTTGCTTACCGATTGCAAAATTTTAATACGACTTGGATCACTAAGTGCCTTCGATATTCTTTCAACTCTTTTTATGTCCATAGCATTAACATATTTATAAATGCAAATGTATTGATAAATACTTAGGTTAAGAATTTATGAGCAGAATGTGACGTATTCTTTACAATTAGATGTTTAAACATGATAATTTATTCATGGTGTAGGGACAAGGCATGCCTTGTCTCTACATCATGGATAAATATTTCGCTGGATAAATGTTAATACAAAAACATCTTCTTTGCTTTCAAAAACAAGCAACAATGACGATAAATAATAAGGAGTATAGAGTTTTAGCAGATCATCTGCTTCTACCAACCAATAATTATATTTTTCAGTATCGCCCAATACATATTGATAAATGGTGAAGAACAACTCTTCCGCTACAGTTTGCAATCTAGGTTTCCAGTTGTCATTTACCTTTCGGTGTTGTGCTATCGTCAGAAAATCATCTCCGGGAACCCACGGTTCAACATAAGGTATTAATTCATTATATCTTTTATTAAGCGGAACAAGATGCAGTCGCTCACATGCTCGTGCCATAAGTGTATTATTTGCGGAAGAAAGGGTGTGGTTCTCTATTAAAATCCGTAGCACATCATTATATAGATTCGTCGAAGCCTTACGATGAGCAAAACTAGCTTCTGTTGCCCCAAAATCTCCATCAAAACCAAACCGTAGATCATATAGATTATTCAGGCTTTGCAAATAGCCATTGATATAACCGATCTGGTAATTCTTCGTATTAAGCGACATATCTAAAAAAGTATAAAAGGTTATTTAATAGCATTTCAACTATTTAATACTAACGGTGCTCCATAGCTTAAGGATTCAGGATCTTTAATGGTGCAACCAAAAATCAATTCAGGGAAAAATAGAGAGGGGCTATTAAGATTACTAAATATAATTGCTGAAAATAATGTATACAATACCCACTTCTTGGTATTTTTCTACTTAGGATTTGAAGTTAAAAATCACTTCTCAGAGCACTTAAAACATGTTACATTGATAATTTAACTACCTAACAATTCGCAACTACTACGATATAAATCTTCACCTTCTTCCCCTACTTTCATTCCTGTTTTCTTTATTGATATCCTAATTTCAATGGTTCTGCAAAATTCGTTCGCTATGCTTTATCGATTCAAAATTTAAACCAGGCGATTATTGTAATTACATTTCATAGAATTCTGGAAATTATTTATAACCCTTATATTGGCAGCCATAAGAAAAAGCACTGTGAAAATTTCCAGAAAAACCTTTCTAATTCAATCGGGCATTACTGCCGCCGGAATTGCTCTGATGCCCAACGCATTGTTTGCCAAAACAACTAAAAATGCAGGCTTACAACTTTACAGTTTGAGGGACTATTTACCATCTGATGTAAAGGGTGTTATTGAAAAAGTGGCCATTTCGGGCTATAAAGAAGTTGAAACGTATGGCTATGACCCTGAAAAAGGTTTTTGGGGATTAACTCCTAAGGAGTTTAAAACTTTGTTAAAGGCAAATGGCTTAACATCACCCAGCGGCCATTACGGAATGGATCATTTGTTTGCTGCAGCTAATTATGATGAACTAAAAAGGGCGGCAGAAGCGGCTGCAATTGTTGGTCAAATGTATGTAACAGTTCCTTTCCTGCAAGAAAAGGAAAGAAAAACAGTTGACGATTTTAAACGAATTGTAGATAAAATAAATAAAGCAGCGGTGATTTGCGAGTCCGCGGGGTTGAAACTTGCCTATCATAACCATGATTTTGAATTCACAACCATTGATGGCACTTACCTCTATAAAGAACTTTTAACCAGCACATCTTCCAACGTTTATTTTGAATTGGACTTGTATTGGGCTGTCCGGGCAGGACATGACCCTGTTCAATTATTTAAAGACTACCCGAAACGTTTTGTAATGGTACATGTGAAAGACATGGATAAGGTAACTCCAAACCTAAATACTGAAATCGGAAGTGGTTCTATTGATTTTAAACTGATTATTAATCAGGCAATCAGGTCGGGCGTGCAGCATTTCTTTGTAGAGCAGGAGAATTTTAAAATTGATCCTTTTCAAAGTATAAAGCAAAGTGCTGATTATGTTCAATCGACTTTGCTAAAATAGGATTATATTTACTTTACGATCTAATCTAAGAAAATGAACTATCTGAAAACGCTCTTGTCCATTCCTCTTGGCTTTGTGTTGGCAGTTAATCCAACGCAATTAATGGCACAACAAACAGCTAAACCAGCGACTGTACAAAACTATCTTTCTTCAGCAGAAACCATTTCCATTGGAGGCATCAATTATCAATTGTCGTGGAGCAGCAATCCCAACAATAGCTATTACAAGCAGGAGTATTTACCGAAAGGGCAAAAAGCTGAAAAATATACCGAAATGCTTTTGCTGGAAGTCGTTAAAGGAAACATCACAGTTAAACAAGCTGTGAGTTCGCAAATTGAATTAATTCAACAACGAAAAGGGACTGATCCGGTAGCCAATTACAGCGTTATTGAAAATATAGAGAAAAATGAGGTGATTCTCGATTTCTTAATGAGTCAGGATGATATTGTTGAATGGAATGCTTATCGATACAAATTGGTCGACGGGAAAGCGATTCAACTTTTTGGCATGAGTAAAAGAAGTTATGGCAATAGCACCGAGTTCCTTACCAGCCTAAAGTCGGCCAGAACTACCTACATTAACCAGCTGGCAACCGCTGAAGTACCCAAAATCAAGATCCCCTGAAACGATTGTCGTAAATAGCCCTTTGATTTGTCGGTTTCAGCCATTCCTGAAATGAGGCTTCCGATGTATGTTTGTACTATATCAATCAAACAAAAAAAGTAAACGTAAAAAGCTAAACAATATGAATACCTCAGAAAAAACATTGATCACTGTTAAAGCAACTGTAAACGCTCCTGTTGAAAAAGTTTGGGAATTTTGGACTCAACCTGATCACATTACAAAATGGAATTTTGCGTCAGACGACTGGCAGTCGCCATGGGCCAAAGCCGACTTACATGTAGGGGGTAAATTTTCGGCACGAATGGAAGCTAAAGACGGCAGTTTTGGTTTCGATTTCGGCGGAACTTATGATGTGCTAGATACGAATAAGCACATTGTTTATACCATTGATGATGGTCGGAAAGTTGACATTAAATTTGAAAGCCAAGGCAACACTACAGAAGTTATTGAAACATTTGAAGCGGAGTCGGAAAACCCAGCAGAATTGCAGCAGCAGGGCTGGCAGGCAATTATGAATAACTTCAAAAAATACGCAGAATCGAAGTAATAATTTAATAAAATGTAATTTTTTAAGCAGATAATCGGATAATTTCCGATTATCTGCTTATTTTTTTTACAGAATAGGAACTTATTTGAATCTTATCAATCGAGTTAAATCCATAAAATACTGAGTAGACCAAATAGCTACTACTGAAGGATCGGGTATAAACCTAACGATATCGTCTTTTATCTGCTCTACTGAAACGCTTTTAATTTTTTCTTGAAGCAAATTCATGATCTCCTGCTCGCTTATTGTATCCTTTGACCAATCTCCACTATCCATAGCTCTCTTCAAGAAGTGATCAAGGTTTAACGGAATTCCTTTTCTTATATACCATTCCAAATCATACCAATCTCTTCCCTTTACCCTATTCTTCCATTTACGAAACAGTAAGGCATGCATTTTTCCGGCAAATAAATCAGCTGCAGTAAAACACTTAACATAAAAAGAAAACGGTTTTAAGAGTAATCTTTCTTCAGTCTCAAAGCCAGATGGCGGATTGGTATCTACTTCCAGTTTAATTTTAATAGCAACCCTTTCATTCACTTTATTTTGAGGGGTAATACCCTCTAATATTAGTTCTTTCCACAGGGTTTCCGACTTTAAGAAAGCAGACTCTATATTAGTAACCACCGATTTCTCCTTTTCACGAATTGACACCTGCATACCTAATGCATCAAACTCAGTAACTATTGCATCCAGGTATTTATCCAATGAAAAATCAGCTTCAGCTTTTAATAATGAAAAATCCAGATCTTCAGAAAACCTGTTCAAACCATAAAATATACGCAGAGCAGTGCCTCCGTAAAATGCTGCTTTTTCGAAAAAGCCCGCCCTATTTAATCCAGCAAGCGCAACTTCCTGCATAATCTCTCTAAGTGCATGAAATGCTTCCTCCTTATTCTTAACCTGGTATGAATCACATGATGATTAGGTACCAAGGATGCAGCTATCATCACCAAAATCAATAACATTAAAAGCAATCAGAAGAAAAACAAGAAGTCTATTTTTCATGAGTTTATTTCATGGCAAAGGGTGGATGCAAAAGAACTCAATCAACTCATTTTCAATAATTTAATTTACTAAATTATTACTAAAATTGATAGAAGTAACTTATATTGTGTAGTGTTTTTTCTGGTCATTATGGACGACATCATTACCTGGTTAACAAAGTACTCTCCGCCTATTGTTTTTCTGTTGGTAATTGGAGCTATATTTATTTATCTGGTTAAATTGATTACGGAGAAAACGATTTCAAATGAGTTTGATAAGCATAAAAAAGTGTTCGAACTTGACCTTGAAAAACGGTCGAATTTTGAAGAAAAAATATTGATGGATCGTTATCTCATGATCCGTGAGCTACAGACAAAGATTGGTATTGTGCTAACTAATCTTAAACGTGTTAAGAATGGCACCAAGCTGGAAGGCTTTATTGTAAATAATGATATTGTACCGCTTACAGAGGTTTTTGAAAGTTTAGCTGTTAACAAATACCTCATCACCGATAAGTTTCACCGTATTTTCTGGGAACAATCACAAATCGCACTTCAATTTGCTAATGAAACGAACGAAGCCAAAATGAAGGAGCTTGGAGATAATTACCTGAATCTTGTTGATGAGCTTTACAAGGAGATGAATGAGATGTTTGAGTTGGATAAAATCAAATGGAGGAAATAGTTTGATTTTTATATCTGAAAATTAGTTAAGTCTTAATCCATTAAAAACATATCTGTTTTTACGCTTTCTGACTTTTTTAAACTTTATAAAAGTAAAAAACTATAACGGCTTAAAGCTAATCAGGGCATATCAAATAATAAGTATTCCTTATCAAGTCAATACTGGCAGTAAACTTTTCTTCTAAGGTTATACAGCAAAACTGGATGATTTTGCTTGTAGTTATGTTTTATGTCGGTCTGAAAGACCTTGGTTTTATTTGCAGTCTTAAGTCTCGCCGCGCCAAGACATAAGATATGCCCTGGCAACAGGGTTCATTTGAATTAACTAATTAGTCCTAATCGATTAAGAATAATACCCCCTATTAATAAAACAAGAGGTAGAAGCATTGATATCAAAAAGTAGGTAAGAAAAAGCTTGCCTTCTTTGGAAGGATATCTTTTCAGTAACTCCTTGTACCTGTAATTATAAAATATTAGAAAGTAATTCAATAAAACACAAGGTAGAGCATACGACACTACGAACGTTAAAATGTTTGCCATATATTCAGGGAGAAAGTTAAACTCAACATCATAGAAATAATATCCAACAATGTGCTTCTGAATAACTGTCATGATTAACGAAAAGTTATATGCCATTGCTGTTGACATGAAAGCGAAGCTTTGTAAAGCCCAACTGTTCCTATTCTCTGGTCTTGACTTTGCCCCCTTTATAAGATCTACCCAAATTCTGTAATACAATCCCAACATTAAGTTTATCTTTTTATTGTAAATATAATTCTGTTATTAGTTGCCACTATATAGATCTCCCTCGTTGGTAACTCCTATATCATTCATCTTCTGACTCCATTGTGCCTCAACTACATTACTTGTTGTTGGAGTATTGAAATTCTGCATTTCATATATCGAGCTATAAAACTGAGACCATGTTTTGCCATATTGAATTCCTTGGAACTTCTTTTTCTACCTCAGTTGCGCTTTGAACAGGAGGATCGCTATCAAGCATTCCTGCAGGGTCAACCAATCTCACTGGATTACAGCAAAGGAAAGTAAAAACAGTATTTTATGGCGATAATTGTCTGTTGAAGAAAATAAAGGTTAGTGCTTTAACTTGGCTTATCTCTGTAACTTCTCTATCTGTTCTTTTGATAGCCCTGTGGCTTGTATGATTGCGTCAATCGTTAAACCTTGATTGATTAAGTTTTGAGCAATATTTTTCAATTTTATCTCCGATTCTTCAGCCATTTCCTTTTTCTTATCTTCCGATTCCTTCAACTGGCTTAGTAACAATTTAACCTGGGTAAAAGAAAGATCATAACGGTTATCCACATCAATTTTATCTAAATAGCCTTTGTCTTTAAAGCTCATATAGTCGGTTTCGGAAATAATAAGGTGATCGATCACCGGAATTTTTAAGAACTTACCTATCGCCATCATTTGCTCTGTGACACTATAATCCGAATCCGATAGCTCAAGGATTCTGATTTCTGTTCTTCGGTAAGTCTGATGTTCATAGCGATAAAGATATCAATTTGAAGGGAATTGAATTTTTATTGAATGAAAAATTGTTGGGATAAAGTGGAGCTTTTCAGACTGACTCAGCTATTTTAGGTATTCAGTTAAACGTTATTTAGGATTAAATACGGTAAAAAAAGATTTCTGACTGGGTAAAAAATATAAATCGTTATCTCAAATGCATGATTCAATGCTAATGCTTTAATCCCGGTCAGAGACCTTTGCTTTATTTGCAGTTGTAATTAGCCTGTAGGCGGGCAGATTACGATCGAAAATTAAACACCAACTAAGCATGTAGAAGGCGCATCAGGTCCCATGTTTGGACGAGGGTTCGAATCCCTCCAGCTCCACGGATTAAAAAAACACCCTTGTAAATCAAATATTTACAAGGGTGTTTTTTTTTGTTTAACGGACAATCCTATTCGGATGGAATTTGAATTCCGGGTAATTTCAATAAACAACTTAAATTTCTTTCAACATTTTGAGTGCTTATTTAGTTCCGATCAATGGGTACGTGCATATAAAACAAAGTACAATACAAGCCTGAACCTCTCTTTCTTTCCATTTTCACATTTAGTCTATAATTTTTTTTCATTTCTACCCAACCCTTCTTCCGCGACATGGGGTATTGCTGTAAAAATAGATTAAGAACAATGAACAACTCCTTTAAAACTTTAGGCGTTCTCGCCATTTCAACAGTGTTTCTTTCCGTAACCGGATGTGAAAAAACCGAGCTTCCTGTGGCTCTAGAGAAAGACCCGATCACACAACAGCCTGCTCCTGGTACTACTACTCCACCTGCCGGACAGACGCCTTCTGCTCCCGGTACGACTACCCCACCGCCAGATCCTTCAGTACCCTCCGTTCCCGGACAACTCCGGAAAATAAAATGGGCGCCAATGGATTATAAGGAATTTGAATACAATACACAAGGTGATTTGGTAAAGTATAACCGGCAATACAACAGCGTACAGGGAACCGATATCGTGAAACGGGATGAATACACCTATGCGTATGATGCCAGTGGCAGATTGATCAGCGTAACCAGCAAAGACGGTTTCCGCACTGAATATACCTATAGTGGCGACGTATGGAGCGAAGCGTTAAGCTTTGACAAGCTGAACAGGCCACTGAAGAAATACCAATTTCAGTTTAACGCAAAAAAGCAGTTGACTGGATATGCCGAATACAATGTTGCTTTGAATGGCACAGTTATGCCACGGTCTAAAACCAGCTTTACATATGATGCCACTGGTAATTTAACCCATTATACCCTTTTCTGGTACGTGGAAAGCAGCCAATCATTTGTGCGTTCTACCGAATTGCAGTTCTCTAACTTTGACACGAAGAAATCTCCGAAGAATGCAGCGAGCTTCGACTACGTTTTGCAGCCGTTAACCTTCTTTGTAAATAACCCTGGCAAAAAAGAAATCTTAAGCAGCTACAACCCGATTGAACACTATAGCTATACATATGATGTTCACGGTTATCCTACCAGCAAACGGACATCGTACACCTATGATAAACAGCTACCTGCGATGGAAGCAGCATTTGAATATTAAATTTTTCACTGCAATACCCAACCTTTCTTAAGGATCAAAGGGTATTGCAGCAAATAGACCAGAAAAAGTGATAACAAACATTAAAAAAAAACGACATCTTTATTGTAAGATGAGACATGGAATTTTTATAATATGCTGGATGTGCTGTGTGTCTGCAGCATTGGGTCAGAATAAGATCCCGCCGGCCGACATGCGGCTACAGCCTTACCGGATGACTGGTCAGGACAATTCATTGAAAAGAAACCTTACCTTTGCCGAGTACAAATCGCAGCATATTCGCCGTACGCTGGGTTCGTTCTTCTATTACAAAGCGCCTTCCCTGGTGAATATTCTAATGGTGGGCGACATTCCCTTGGTTAAAAAAGACAACCTGGGGGCGAAAGATGTGTTCCGCTTTGATATGGAAAAGAATGGCGAACTTGTTTCAAGTACCGAATGTCGTGCCATCCTCCGCAAAAATGAAACCTTTCGATTGCTGCTCCGGCAAGATTCAACATTCTTCGGCGCCCGGAACAAAGATTTTCTGGATGCCCGCATCCAACTGGCATCAGACACCACTCATATATGGAGCATGGCGGCATCTAACCTTAACGGCAGCAAGGATGAGGATCAGAGAGGAATTATCCGTCAAGGGAACTACGAGATCACGTTTGTAAAAACCACATTATTGCTACGCGATAAACCTGTAAGTGATAAAAGTCCCATCAGCTTACTTGCCAGTATCAACATGGTTTATGCCTTTACCTATAACAGTCAGGTAGTGGCAGCGGTAAGTTTCAAAGAAGCAGACCGTCGCTTCTGGATCAACGAAGATTTAGACGATCAGATAAAAGATGTAATTGCCGCAGCAGCATCCCTGCTTACCATCAGAAAAGACATTTATCAATAAATTAGATTAAACACAATGAAAATAAAACTATATACTATCCTTCTGATCCCGGTTCTTGCCTTTACTGCATGTTCTACGGTTAAACTGGGTGTTCCGGAGCAATTCAGCAGTCAGGCCACCGAAATGCATGTAAAGGGATTAAACGGCTTTACCATTAATCAGAAGCTTGCCTTCGGGGATTATACCACTTCAAATATCAAAAACGGCTGGGTAAGAACCCAGGAAAAAAACGACCGTGTGTCAGATGTTAGTACCGAAGATCGCCTGTTAAAGGTCTTCAACATCGACAATATCAATAAAACCACAACCTCTACTATCAAATATCAATACAGCTTATATGACGTCGATGGACTTGAAGCTCAGGTCTTCTGTATCGAAAGGAAAAGTGCGGAAGAACAGGATATCAAAACGCAGATCAAATGGTTAACCGATATCTCTTCAACGAAAAATTATCAGTACTCATTTTCCGCAGCCATCCTGCCTCTTATCCCGAATTATGATGAGCCATGGCAGGTGGTGCTTTACAACAACTACGAAGCAAAAAAAGACACCGCAAAGCATTTGTTCGACCTGCCTTATATAGAGGAAGATGGCTATGCCACCAATGGAAAGGAAACCATTGCCATTAGAACCATTCGTACTCAAAAGGCGACTACTCAAAAAGGCAGACCTGTGAACATGCCGGTTAAGATGCCTGCGGGTTATGAGTTGCGGATAGATGACGGTGTGGTTGGCATTATTGACACGTACGACAATAACGTATGGATTTATAATGAGATGGATAAAAAAACCAAATTTATCCTTGCGTCTGTATCTTCAGCAATTCTTCTTCGTAAACTGGAATCTACAGAAGATGTTGACTAAACAAAAAGATTAAGTACCGCAATAGTGCAAAAACAGGAAGCAGAAATAAAGCTCATTTTGGAAGGCTGCCGGAAAAACGACCGGAGAGCCCAGGAAGTGCTTTACCGAATGCTCTACAAATTTACCATGTCAACGGCGATGCGCTATTCAAGGGATGAGATGGATGCTGCGGATATCCTCAGTCATGCTTTTGTACGGATATTCAAATATATCCACATGTTCGACGAAAGCAAAGGAACGATCTTTTCCTGGGTAAAGCGCATTGTCATTAACGAAGGTCTGGATCATATTAAGTCAAGAAACAGGTTCATGGATAACGTGGAGATCGAAACCGTAGCCGAACCTGCTATTGATAATGCCGCACTGGACCGCCTAAACGCGGATGAAATTATGACTATGATCCAGAAGCTTCCCCCTGCCACCCATGCCGTTTTTGTGTTGTATGCGGTAGAAGGCTATAAGCACAAAGAGATTGCCGAAGCCCTAGGCATAAGCGAAGGAACGAGTAAATGGCACCTGAGCGAAGCCCGAAAAACATTGCAAAAGAACATAGCATACGTAAATACTGCATGAACCACCCAACCACATATGAACAACTGATCGCTCAAAAGCTGCAGGAAATGGATGTGCCCGACCAGGCCAATTCCATCTGGGCTACTATTGAGCAGCAGCTGAGTATTGAGATGCCTACTGACTCTGGTTCAGGGGGGACAAATCATTCCAACTGGTGGATAGGTGGAGGCAGCCTGTTTACATTTACCGTAGCTGTTATTACTTATTTATTTATCACAAAACAAAACTTCGAGAGCGAAAGAAACTTAAAAGACAAACCAGTACCAGTTCAATATCACCAACCTGCAAAAAATAACAAGGATACGTTAAACCATACTATGCCTCCAATCGAAATAAGAAAGCATAAGCCGGTAGTTGTTTCTGAAACAAATGAACGGAAAGAGACTGAACAAAGTTCAACCAAAGAAACTGAAACAATACCTCCAGCACAAAAAGCAGTGGAGGCTCCTGCAGTACCGGCACCACAAACGGATACCATTCCAACAAAAAAGAAATCCAGGGGAGTAAAAGGCATTAGTGATGGGGATTATCAGCTGGTTCCTTCTGTAAAAGACAGTATAAAGCGGAAAAATTGAGGTTATTGAATATTTTAACCAGGAACTCCGTCGAACCGGAGTAACCCCTTTACTGCTTTGGGAAGAATACATTAAAGAATATTCGTCCGGCTTTCAGTATTCCAGGTTCTGTGAACTCTTACAAGACCAGTTGAAAGTGAACTAATGAAGTGATGTATTTCGTACTGAAGGTCGCCTATTATTGCAGCGTTCATACCTGCTACCATTCCACTTGTTATGAGATTCATTTTCATACGAATGAGTAAAAATCATAGCCAACTCTAACTAGCTGACGGATCACCAATAAAACGACAAAGACAAAAATCAGCTGGCCTATCTCAACTCCAACATTAAAAAGAAATAAAGCAAACGGAATAGATTGTTGCGGTAGCCCTATACCGGACTAATAGCGATAGCAAAAGGTGGCTTTGTTGTTATTTGCATAGGCAGTGATTATCTTAGAACCTGGCTTCTTGTTAAGGCAACGAGGAAATTGTTTCCAGTGCAACTATTTTTTATATGTCAACAGACTTTTGGGTAAGTATGCCCATTATCAGAAATATTGTTTTAGGAACCAACTGTAGCAATGCGCAGATCGAAAGCATTTGCCAGGCCGGTGGAATTTCTCCCCAAGAACTGGAGGATGCCGGCTACAGGCTATCCCTGGAACAAAACTGTGCTATTATGGAGGCGGCATTGACCATTTCAGGAAAAAGGAACCTGGGACTAGAAATCGGAAGAAAAACAACTTCAGTAGTACTGGGCATTACGGGTCATTTAATGCAGACAAGTAAAGATGTTTTAATGGCTCTTGAAAGCCTGCAGCAGTTCACCGCTGCTTTTACCCGCTTGTACAACTTCTATATTGAAGTGAAGGACCAAGATCTGTATTATTATTGTGAGCCTTTGCAAGTATGGAACGATATATCGCCCGAAACCGCAAGACATAGTGTAGATATGGCCTATGCCGGAACATTGCATGTGTTATATCTCTTAACAGGTAAGCTGTTTTCATTGAAAAAGGTGATGTACCGATATTCCAGGGTCAGTGATACAAGTTTACATGAGCAGCTCTTCAAGTGCCGGCCCACCTTCAATGAATCATGCAATTGCATTGTATTTTCCATGGTGGATATGAAAACAACTGTTATTGGTTATAACAAAGAGCTGAATGAGGTTTTCAAAGCATTGTTGGAAAAAGAGATGGATAAGGAAAGGTGTGTGGGCGACTTTAGTGGCGTGGTGAGACAAAGCATTCTTAAGCATTTTAATTATACGTTTCCACAGTTGGAAGAGATAGCAGCACATCTGCGCTTAACACCCCGAACATTGCAGCGTAAACTAAAAATAGAAAACACCAGCTTCAGGATATTGAGCGATACCATTAAGCATGAGCTGGCGTGTAGCTTGTTGCGCAGCGAAAAACTTACGATTGCTCAAATTTCCTATAAGCTGGGTTATGCAGAACCAAGCACCTTTCAAAGGGCTTTTCGCGAATGGACGGGCACATCGCCTAACGCTTATCGAAAAGCATTAAATTAATGGCATTAATGCTTATCCGAAAGTTGTTGCAAGTACATGAAAATAGATTTAAGCTCTTCGTCGGTAAAATGACCAATTGATTTCCAGGGCATATAATTATTATTCAATTCTTTTCCCTCAGGTGTTTTCCCATTTCTAATGGTAGCGATGAATGCCTGCTCGTTCCAGTTTCCTACATTTCCATCACCGGTAATATCGGGTACAGGTGGATAACCCGGAGCCAAAGGGCCGCCTCCTTTCATGTCGGGCCGATGACAACCCTGGCAGCCCGAAGACAAATATTGTCCATAAGCTACACCTGTTTTTTCTTCCAGCTTTTCTGTATGGGTGGCACTATGATCAATCTTTTCTGCAGGTAGTACGGTAACCTGGTTCATGACCATTAACAGCCGTCCTATTGGACCTATCGAATGAAGTTTTTCCTGCGAAGTGGCAACAGGCTCCAGTTGGTTGCAATAAGCAATCAGGTTAGCCAGATCCTCATTGGTAAGGTTGGTGACCTCATGAGATGGCATCATATATAATGACCTGCCGTTTTTGTCTACACCATGCCTAAGCACACGCAGCCAGTCGGCCGTTTTAAAATCTACAATTCCACCATTGCCTTTGGTTAAGTTGGGTGCCGTAAGTTGCATTAGCATTTTATTGTCCATAAACAGCCTGCCTTCTCCTTTTTCGCCATGACAATCCTGGCAGCTTCTAATTTTATATAGATGTTTTCCTTTTGCTATCGATAAAGAATCGGAGGGAATGTTGATCGCTACATCTGTATAGGAATATTTCTTTTGAATCCGTTGTTGACTCAGTATATGGATGACAAGATAGGCGAATGCAAGCACTAGCAATAGAGTGATAACAGTGATTTTTGACCACTTCAATAATTTCTTAAGCAGTTTCATTAGTAATATATTGTAAAGAATGGTGAAGAGAATCAGAAGGTTGTTTCATCGATTTTTTTAGGAGGAATATACCAATGATGATTGGCCATATAATTCCAAGTATCAGGTATAGGTTCATGCCTGCTTCGGATAGAATAGTTAGGTTAAACATATTACCCAATGCATCTGATAAAGTACTGATTCCGGCAATAAACGTTAGTACACCCAAGCTCTTGTTTTCGCTGTAGATCAGTTTACCTAAACCCATCCACCATACAGCTGCAAATAGAACTTCTAGAATGTTCCACATGCCCATAGTAACCATGGTTGTAATAGCTTTGAACAGGTTGCTGATAATCATTTTGTTTTCAGGGTTAGCCGATGCGTAATCAGTTAATAAACCGGGCCAAACAGCTGCAAGAATAGCTGCTCCGATTGCGCCTGTTAGTACATATGCTGAACCCGAAAAGGTGATTAGCGGAGACCACGGTGTTCTATACCTGTATTGCTGATGGAAATAGAATATCAAGGGCAGCAGCAAAAGGTAATAACCCAGCATATCAAGCAAATTGAACCATTTTACCAATTGCATATTGTTTGCATACATAATGGTGAGCGCAGGATCGGAAAATGCTTCAAAATGATAGTTTACTGCCATCACCCCAACTAGCAGGCAGGCTAGTGAAAGCAACCCGGCTACAATGCTAATTGCGCCAATTGCAAAGCGGTACTCAAAGAAATTTTTCATGGTCTTTTTTTAAGCAAAAATGGAGAAAGCGGCGTTTTAATCGGTTAACAGATGACGACAAAAAGCTGATATTTTGCGCCATGCAGCCGAATGAGTAGAGGCGATTTGCTTCGCCCCTGCGTTTGTAATGCATGCGAAACACCTGACAGCGTATGTAACTCACCAACTACCCGTGTGCATCTAGTTCTGAAGCCTTTAGCGGTACTTAAAAAGTGGTTTTAATGACTTGCTTAATGAACGAAAATGATAACTTAAGGCTACATGATCGAGAACTGTATTTGGGATATCTTTCTTCTCACAATTTGGTTTTTCACCATGTCTTTCCCTTTAGAATTCTGATCGGGTTGAGGCAGTGCAGCTTGAATACCAATTCCTAAAACGAGCTCTGATTCAGTCATATATTTTCGTTAGCCTTTTATTTCTCTCTCCATAATTTCATGTCTTTCTTTTATCTTTGCCGCTCATTTTAAAATCCTCATTGCGTGATTAATGTAAATAACATATCCGTTTCATTTGGTGGAACCACCCTATTTAGTGATGTAACCTTTTCGATAAACGAGAACGATAAGATTGCCCTTATGGGTAAAAATGGTGCAGGCAAGTCGACCATCCTAAAGATTATTGCAGATGTGGCGAAACCCACAACTGGTAATGTAAGCGGTCCCAAAGACGCGGTAATAGCCTATTTGCCACAGCATTTGCTTACTCAGGATAAAGTTACCGTTTTTGAAGAAACGATGAAGGCTTTCGAAGAGGTAAACCAAATGAAAAAAGAACTGGATGAGTTGAATGAGCAGCTTACTATTCGTACCGATTACGATAGTGATGATTATATGAAGCTGATCGAGCGCATGTCGGAAGTGAGCGAGAAATTTTATTCGATCGAAGAGACTAATTATGATGCAGAGGTAGAAAAGGTGCTAAAAGGCTTAGGCTTCGAACGTAAGGACTTTACCCGCCAAACCTCAGAGTTTTCAGGTGGATGGCGCATGCGTATTGAATTAGCAAAAATTCTGTTAAAGAAACCTGATCTTATCTTGCTTGATGAGCCTACTAACCACATGGATATAGAAAGTATACAATGGTTAGAAGATTTTTTGATCAACTCGGCAAAGGCCGTTATGGTGATCTCACACGATCGTGCTTTTGTAGATAACATTACCAATCGTACCATTGAGGTTACCATGGGCAGAATATATGATTACAAAGCCAAATACAGCCATTACCTCCAGTTGCGTGCAGAACGTCGGGTACATCAATTGAAAGCTTATGAGGAACAACAACGTTTTATTGCAGATAACCAGGAATTTATAGACCGATTCAGGGGAACTTATTCTAAAACTTTACAAGTGCAATCGCGCGTAAAGATGCTCGAAAAGCTAGAAATTATTGAGATCGATGAAGTAGACACTTCGGCATTGCGATTGAAATTCCCTCCATCGCCTCGCTCTGGTCAGTATCCGGTAATGGTGGAAGAGTTGACCAAAGCCTATGATAATCATGTCGTGTTTGAAAAAGCATCGATGGTGATTGAACGAGGTGAAAAAGTAGCTTTTGTAGGCAAAAATGGTGAGGGTAAGTCGACAATGATCAAAGCCATTATGGGTGAGATTGATGTTGAAGGCGGATTAAAAGTAGGACACAATGCCAAGATTGGGTATTTCGCCCAAAATCAGGCTGCTTTGCTGGATGAAAACTTAACCGTATTCGAAACCATTGACCAGATTCCGTTAACCGATGGGACGATAAAGATCAAAGACCTTTTGGGTGCCTTTATGTTTAGTGGTGATGATACTACAAAAAAAGTTAAGGTGCTTTCCGGTGGTGAGAGAACGCGTTTAGCCATGATTAAATTGTTGTTGGAACCCGTAAATGTGTTAATTCTGGATGAGCCGACGAACCATTTGGACATGAAGACTAAGGACATTATCAAGGATGCTTTGAAGGATTTTGATGGAACGCTGATTTTGGTATCCCATGACCGGGATTTCCTGGATGGGCTGGTAAACAAAGTATTCGAATTTGGCAATAAACGCGTCCGCGAGCACTTTGAAGACATCAAAGGATTCTTAGCCTACAAGAAAATGGATAGCTTAAAAGAAATCGAACAAAACTAAAAGAGATATTTAATAGTTGTCCGAAGAGTTATGCCTTGCATCTCTTCGGACTTCAAAAAATGGTGGTCAATGACCGGCCAAAATCACAACCCTGCCCTGCACATTCCCTTCTTCTAATCCAAAAGCTATCATCATCTTGCTTTGAATTTCACACCAGTGGTATTATTTTTCCTGTTTCAGCAGCCATATTAGAGCGGTCGACTACGGGAAAGTATTAGAAATTTTATGAATTAATTGGGTTCTGCAATAGAATAAGGGCTGCCTCTTTTGAGACAGCCACTTACCGATTTAAGTTATGAAAGAAAAGATCTTATTCTGCTTACTTGAATTCAACAAGGAGATGGCATATTCCCAGTTTATGCCATTACTCCAACTAAACAACAATTTTGTTGATTCAAAAAAACTATTCTGACACAGCACATTCCCACCTACCAGACTTTCAAGAATTCCTCAGTTTTGTTTTTCTATGTTTTGTATACCATTTTCAAGCAATTTGATGATAAAATTAACGGGCATTATAATGCTTGAAGTTCTGCTATGGCGGGCTATGTTAATGCCATAAAATTCCCCTTTGGTGTCAAACACGGGAGCTCCACATTCCTCAACCTTCTCATCAGCATCCCATACCAGAACCTTTTTAAAGGCATCTGATCGGAAACTACGTACTTCTCCAAACTGTTTTGCTTCTTTAATTTGCCTCGGATAAGGCGGAAGGAAAATTTTAAATCGGGCAGGTATCCCACTCCTTACTATATCAACTGTAATAGAGTCTCCTGCACAGTATTTCATTAATTCAGATCCATAATCTATAGGCTGGTCGATTGACACCCCGTTGATATCAGTCACTTGGTCATCAAGTTTTAGCACAGATGCTGCCGGACTTCCGCTTGCTAGCTGAGTAATTACGATTTTTTTGTTGATAAAAGTTGCATTAGCTCCAAAATAGCCTCTGCTAAAACGCAATGGCATTTCAATATATGTGGAACTTAATACTCCTACCCGCTTATTATCGTGACTAGTGGAGGAAACCAGAATTTTGCCAAGATCTTTTTGTGTTAATTCAACTGATGATGATTGTTTCTGAAGCTCAATGCCATTTTTTAAACGAATTGATGGTCTTAGCAAAACCAAATCATTGTCCCTATCCTTCCATATCACATCGACAGGGAACATTTTTCCATTTTGCTGAACAACGGGATTTTCAGCTACCATTGAGTTCTTGCTGATTATAAAAATACTGCGTTTCTGGTCTGATTTATAACTGATAACAGTTCCTTGTATCATTTGAGGATGTCCTTCCATGTTACTAGTAACCAAAACGGAACTACCTTTCAAGTGATAAGGAAAGCTTGCTAGTTCATCAGTTATCGGAATCAATAGGGTATTCACCGTACTACTCAAATGACTAACGGTGGCATTATCCGCTTTAGGAACCTCTTTATAGTCAATGGCAGAATTTAAAGCAGACCAATATTTCTTATAAAGATCTACCGGTATCTCAAAGTTTTCATCTATTCCGTTAGCAATCCAACTATGAATTGCGATCACTTCCCCATTTAGGTTAAAAAGAGGTCCACCCGAATCTCCTGGCTCCATCTTACAAGTAGATTCTATGTATCCAGCCTTACTCTTAGGATTTGTCAATCTTCCAAAGCGGATATTAGGCATGTTTTTCTCAAAGGTTCCAGGATATGAAATGCCTACACAAGGTTGATTAGCCTTCAAGCCAGCACTTTGTCCCATTTTTGTAAAGCTCCAGGATTCGAATCCATTTAGTTTTATCATAGCCAAATCAAGGTCAGTACTGTCATTCCTTATGGAAATACGGCCCAATCCTATAGCAAGATGCTTCTTTCCGTTGGGGAAATGAATCTGATAAATCTGATTAGGCTTGGTGGTATGGGCAACCGTAAGAATATGCCCTTCAGCAGAAACCACCACTCCGCTAAACACTGCGGTTGAAGCTCTCTTTCTAACTGTATCATAAGCTGCAATTTGTACACATGATGAAAGAGTTGATTCTACAACACGGGAGGTCAGTTTTTCAATTTGCTCAGCATTTCGAATTTCCTGTCCAAACCCCTGAAGATATATTAGCAGACAACAACAAAAGGAGAATATTTTTTTGAAGAACATTTTCAAAGGATAATTCACTAAAAATTGATTTAACGAAGAAAACCTGACACCACTTAGTAAGTATAAATAACAACTCAGCATAAGCTTCAATTAGCTTTGTTCTAAGCAGTTTTAAAATCTGCTTAGAACAAAGCAATACAGGAACTCCGTTTGATCTTTTGTAATCAAGATATGCGTGGTTATCACACAGTATATTACAATTGCAACAGCTGATCAAACATTGTCCTGATCTCTTTTGTACCAGGACGTGGTGCCTTATACATGATTAGTTTACCTGTAGGATCATAAAGAAGAAAATGAGGAATTCCGGCTACATTCATTAGTTTATCATATGCCGAATCGCCAAGTTCCAATTGATTGCCTTCCAACTTTAGTTCAGCCATCTTGCTTTTCCAATCATCCTTATCAGCATCTAAAGAAATACTAACAAACACAATATTTTTATCCTTATAATCCGTTTCCAACTGGTGCAAGGCAGGAATCTCAGCTACACAAGGTTTACACCACGAGGCCCATAAATCGATATAAATGTATTTTCCCTCAAAGCTTTGCAATTTTACCGTATTTCCCGTTGCCGTTTTAAATGCTACATCAGGTAACTTTGCACCTTTCATGGTATACTTTAAATTTTCAAAGTCTTTGATCAATTCAGCACGCTTACCCTCATCGTTAACATAAGCAACCAACTCTTTGTATTTAATCAGATCGTCTTCGAAATTTCCATTTGCCCTAACCGTATACTTTCGTACCAACTCCTCTATATTACCTGTAACAATCCTTGCCATAAGCTGCTTGTTGGTAAACAAATCATTCAAAGTTTTAAACTTCAACTTTAATTGCTCGAATGCATCTTTGCTTTGGGCATCCTTTTTCACCGTATTTATGTACTGGTTAACATTCATGTACGTTTCGTTTAAAAGCATTGCCACATCATTGTTGTAAACAACTTCTGGAGATTTTGGAATAGTATAGTAATCTGCGGGTAAGTCTTTTACCTTTAGTCCATGAGGTAAACTGTACAGACCGCTCAAATAATTATTCAATGCCCATGCATTCAAGTACTGTTTAACGATTTCGTTTTTAACCCCAAATTTCCCGATATAATTATCTGCAGTCTCCAGATAAGGAAGAATGCTGCTTTTAATATCATTTACAGATGATGGTTTGTTTTTAAACATATCCCGTAATTTCAGAGAAGTGAAATTACTGTATTGGATTAATGCTGTGTTTTCACCACTCAGATTACCAGGTAGTAATGACAGATAAGTAGAATCCGAATATGACAGGTTTAATTGCAACTTAGTTCCTTGTGCTACATAGAGTGGAAAAAACGCCGCCAACTGCCGATTTTTTGATTTGGGGATAAAAGAGACCCTGACAAATCCGGTGGAATTAATAGTTGATTTCCAGCTAAAAACACCTGATTTACTAATTGGAATCTCAATAGCTTCTTTATTTTTGCCTCTTAAATCGCTGATTATTGCTACGTAATTATCATCGAGGTTAATTTTACCAGAGATAGTTACGGCTGTTGGAGATACTTTACGCTGTGCGAAAGCAGCAGGGGCCAATATGATCCCTGCTATAAGTACTCCAAAAACTATTTTTAATAAAAGTTTCATTTCTAATCCTTTTTCTTGTAAAACAACTTAACCGGTTTATCCATTACCCCAACATGTTTGGCAATAAGTGCTCCCGTATCCATATTATAAACATATATGCTGCCTTTTAACCCTGATGCCGATGCATTGTAAAGCCCAACATACAGTAACTTGCCATCTGTACTTTGGGTCATTCCGGTAATTACTCCTTCATCAACTGTAATAAAAGCTGTAACAGGTGAATCAGTTCCTGTATAAAACCAGCTATATATTTTATTACCATTAGTGTATAATAGCTTTTTATAGGCTGTATTTACCTCCAAAATAGAATTGCTGTTTAATGCGGATGCAATACCGCCAGTTAAATCCGTCTTTTCCTTAATAGTCGATAAGTTTTTGCTGTATACTGTTTTGCTATAAATTGAAGGATTTTCAGAAGAGTGACTGATTACATAGAATGCAGCATCAGCATAAACAGGCGCATCGGCATAAAAGAATTGAACCATGTTTCTTCCTTGAAACTCAGTTTTAGAGTCGCTTTTGCTGTAAGCAGACACCTGGTGTATTTTAGAGGTTGTATTATCCCAGAAATAGTGGTAGGTGTCATTCAGGTCAAATCCAAAGGTTGTTTTCTCTATTACATTTGTAGGATACTTAGTATCTGGAGACACGAGAAATTCCAAAACAGCGAGATTGTATATTTTACCCTGTTCACATAATACCACAGCACTACGACCTAAGTTATCCGGTACATTTATTTTTAAAGGTTTAAATTCAGGTATATCAGGTGCCGCAACTGTTGCTTCCAGCTCAAAAGTTTTATTATTAATCAGGTATACTTTTTTTTCACCCTTACTTGTAATATAAACTTGCTGTAATCGTTTTGCAATATCGGTAGGGGCTTTACCCAATTTTAATCCGGGATTGTTTAAGGTAAAACAATTGTTTACAAAGCTCTCCACCTTTCCATCAGCTATTTCCGCTTGGGAAAACTTACGCATAAACGCCAGATCCCCCTCTCCATTTTCATCTTCTGTTAAAACCAGTAAACCTTCTTCATAAGCCGAATTCACATTTAACTTAAAGCTTTTAAAAGTACTGCCATCTGCATTACTCACATTTAACCTTATTGTATAAGTTCCTATTTTTGAACAAGGGTAAACCAGTTTCTTTTCTGTAGAAAAAACCTTGTAATTAACCTCCCATTCGTAGGTGAGCTCCTTATCCTTTTCGGTTTGAGTAATTACCGGATCGATTGTTAAAACCTGGTTTTTATCCATATTCACAATCGGATCCTTAATTTCATTAAACACTACTCCAATTTCAGAAATTGCTCTGGTGTCTTGTAAGGTATCGTCTTTATCGCAGGAGATTTGTGATAAAACAACGAGGGCTATTAGTAAATATCTTGATAAATATTTCATTTCTTTTAGTTTATGGTAACAGTTAATAACCAGAAGGCCTTGGAATAACAACGCCCAACTCAGGGTGCTGCTCTACGAAATACTGATAAAGTGGAATCAACGTATATTTGATCATGGTTTGGTTATAATCCCAAGGCCAGCCATACGTAACATGTTCCAGATCTTTACCATATAGTTTAACCATTACTGCATATGTTTCAGGTGCTTTTTGCTCCATGGCTCTGAACAGCTCAATAAACTTAATGTAGGTAAGCGGGTTCCAGTTACCAAGTTGATTAGTAGGCCAGGTAGGTTTGTTATTCCAATCTTTCCAGTTGGGTTTTTCTACCCTGTTATTAAAATGCACCACTGCCGTTTTATAAGGCTCATTAACCGGTACAAAACCGTTCTTTTCAAGAAGTTTAAAACAAACTTTATAATCATTCGTCCCTAACCTGACTCTATTGATTCGCATAGTGATGTAGCCGTAGATTGAATCCTTTTTAACTACAAACTCATTGGTCAGGCTGTAATGTTCACCTGCTGCTGCCGTAGTTTTATCAGCAATTACCTCTGCAGAAAAGATACGATCGACATGCTGAGGCTTGCCCATGATGCTAACAGGTACTTTCAAATCGTAAGATTGTATATCAAGTGGGGTTACACCAAATGAATAATAAATACTATCCATGTGGAAGTAAATTCCGACGAAGTCCTTATCAAACAGCTCTTGTTCTTCCTTTTCACAAGAGTTAAACAAGATTCCTCCTGCTAATGCAGCCAAAGTTATTTTAAGCAATAAAGTCTTTTTCATGATCATCTTAATTTTAGTTTCTATAATCATATTCTGCTACAGGTATTGGGAAAACATAAATTGCATTACTTGCTTGAATCGTTTGCTTATCGGTAGTATAAACAGGACTATTCAGACGCTTCATGTTAAAGAAGGTTTGTCCCTCGCCGATAAACTCTTTAAAACGATCCGCAGTAATCAAATCAAGAGTTAACGGAACAGCCGGAACCTGTTCTTTTAGTCCAATTAGTCCTCTTGATTTTAAGATTAAATCGAAATAATCACGTGCTTTTTCAGGATCAGTAGTAAGTAATGCTTCTGCCGCGATGTAGTACATTTCTGGCAAACGAATAAGATTGATTCCCTTAATCCGACCGGCAGGGCGCAAATATTCTTGATCAATTAATTGATACTGATCAATCAACTTAACAAACCTTAATTTTTCTAACTGTGTGGAGGGAGTCTTAAAAAAAGCATCCCAACGGAAATCATGCCCACCTTGTACATTGTTGTAGATAGTACTGATATCTGATCTGTTATCATATGCGGAAAACGTAGTTTGCAGGTAAAACCGATCTCTTACAGTTGCAAAATAATTAGTGGAGTACAAACCAAAAATGACTTCCTTGGGATAAAGAACACCCTTCATTACTCCGTTAGCAATAGCTGTTTTATCAAGCAATTGAAACTTATTGGATTTAATCACTTTTTCTGCATACAATAGTGCATTAGCCATATCTCCTTTGGTTAGGTAAACACGGGCAAGTGTAGCTTGCACAGCATACAGGTTAAAATGAATTTCCCTATCGTTTAAGTAATTATAATTGTTTTTAGTTTTAGGAAATGTGATGTATTGCTGATCAGCACTTAGCAATTGTTCTGCAGTAGTTAAATCGCTAATAAGCTTGGTATAAACGTCTGCCAGAGGAATAAAAGCAGGAGCCTTTAAGTTAAAATCTGTAGAATAAGGGATACCAGAAGCTGCGGCATTTAACTGGATATTCTCCGTGTACATCCTCAGTAGGTCGAAATGCAGGAAAGCTCTTAATCCCAAGGCTTCTCCTTTGTACAGCTTATAATACTGTAGCTTATTCGGACCTAATCGTTCCAGATTTTTGAGCACATTGTTAACATTGGCGATGTTACTATATGTGTTCGACCAAACACCTGACAAAGTACTTTCCACTGCTGCAAACTTGTAATTGTATTTCAGCAAATTTTCAGCATAGCTGTTACCCGGAGATACAAAATACTGACCCAGTACTTCCAGCATATTGTGTGAAACATTTTGACCGTACAATGTATTTTTACCCATAGAGGCATATACACCGTACATTGCCGTTTCAAAACCTCCTGCATCTTTTAGCAACTGGTCATTGGTTAATTCGCCCTCGGGTTGTATATCCAGAAACTTTTCGCATGAAGTAGTGAAAATCAATAGAAATAAACCTATTGCACTCCATTTCCCAAACAAATTCCTGCTTCTTTTTAATTCAGCATTTCCCTTTTTAAAGTTATAGCTGTTGGTATATTTTGATAATAGTTTCATGGTGAATGGTTAAAACATTACATTAAGATTAAGATCCATTCCGCGGCTGTACAGGTAGGATGTTCCCCGCTCAATTCTTACGGTAGAGGCCCTGAACAGGTCGTTAACACTTAGGCCAAGCGATACTTTGCTCATGCCCAATCTTTTAACAAAGTTTCTGTCCAACTCATAGGAAATATTCAACCTCGAAAGTGTAACAGTATTTTCTTTTTCAACGAAACGTGAAGTTTGATAAGGAACAGACTGGTCAGCAATGTTTCTATAAAGCACTATATCACCCGGGGTTTTCCAGCGATCATTAAAGACCCTATAATCTGCATTAAACCTTGGATCAGAGCCTTCTACCTTGGTTGCGCGCGTGGTATTGTAAATGTACTGACCAAAGCTAAAGTTGAAATAAGCGCCTGCTGTAATTCTCTTATAACTGGCAATTGTATAAAAAGTACCTGATGCCTTTGGCAATAAATCACCTACTACGATTTTATCATTCGGATCATATACAAATGTTCTATCGCCATTTAATTTAATAAAGACCTCTTTTCCGGTAGCAGGATCGATACCTGCAGAAGGCACAACTTTCAGTGCTGTGGTTGATTCACCTTCCTGAAACTGAGGCAACGGCTCAACAGATAATACTGCATTATTTATATCATTCTGCCTTTGCAAAGCGCTACTGATTTTCAGGATTTTATTGCTATTATGAGCAATATTCAATCCCCCCTGCCAGGTAAATTTGTTATTCCTGATCAGGTAAGAATCCATGTGTAGCTCGATCCCCTTATTCTCCATTTCCCCAAGGTTATCTTTTCCGGAAGTTACACCTGCCGAAGGAGCAATGGTTTTGTCGATCAGTAAGTCTGTTGTTTTGCGCTTGTAAACATCTACTGTAAGATTAAACCAGCGATTAAATAAACTCACATCGAGGCCCACATTATAGTTCATGGTTCGCTCCCACTTTAAATCCGGATTACCGATAGTGATGGGCACTGCACCAATTCCATTTAGATAATCCAAATCGTTACTGTAGCGATAGGTAGTTAAAGCCTGATAAGAAGCGAAGTTTACCTTTCCGGTATACCCCATACCTCCACGAAGTTTAAGAATATCTATCCGTTTGTTTTTGAACATTTCTTCATTATGCAGATTCCATCCCAAGCCAGTAGACCAAAAATGTCCATATCGGTTATTGGCACCAAACTTTGAAGAACCTGAAACCTGGTAAACACCGTCAAGCGGTTTTTATACATATAGTTCAAATTCAGGAAACCTCCAACATCAGCACTCAAATCCTGATAACCACCGGGTCTCTCTCCGCTTGGGTAAGAGGATGCGAAGTTGATAGACCTCAGCGCATCCGAATAAAAGCCCATACCTCTAAAGGATCCTCCCTTCAGATCTGTATGATTCAAATTTGCTCCTACATTCGCAGATACTAAGCTTCCATTTCCAAATAACTTATTATATGATACCACCAGGTTTCCCGAATAATTAATACCCTTATTATTAGTGATGGACATCAACCCTCTTTTAGCCGGATCTATTTCATCTTTAAAAGCGCCCGAAAGCGGTGAATTATACAATTCAGTGCTACCATTGTTAAGGGTCAGATTCCAGTGAGACGTAACTCTCCATTGATTTGACAAAGCCCAGCGCGCATCAAAATCATTACTGAAAGCTTGGGTCATATCTTTATTAAAAGAACCCAGCTGCGCCTCATAAAGTGGATTTTCCTGATCCCATGAAAGCGTTTTGATTAATTCACCAAACTGGTCATAAGCTCTGTCATAAGGATTAACTTCTGTATAGGTAGAGAAACTTCCATACGGAGAGGCCTTAGCGTTTACTTGTGAGAAGCTTGCCCGATTGGAAAAAGTTAATCCATTTGGCATGTAATATTCCAAAACAAAACCTAATCCGTAACGTTTCCTGAAATCACCTTTCATTACACCTTCTACCGAGCCATAACGACCATTTAATTCATACCGGGTACTGCCCGCTCCCCCAGAAAGACGTAAAGACTGATCTAATGAGTAACCAATCCTGGCTGGTTTAGACATCCAGTCTGTATTAACCCCTCTGCTAACCTCTTTAAACCGAATGTTGTATAGCGAATCCAGTTGATACTGTAAAGAATTTTCAGTACCGGTATATAAACCGGCTAATCGTTCATATTCCAGTTTATCAGCCGAATTAAGAATATTGTAATCACTAAAATCAGGAGACTGTATGCTACTCGTTACGTTATAGTTAATTTTCATTTTACCATCCGTAATCTTATTTCGTTCAATGATGATTACTCCATTTGCTGCCCTTGCTCCATAAAGTGCAGCTGCAGATGCATCTTTAAGTACGGTAACCGTTGCAATCTCATTGATGTTCATGTCGTACAGATCTTGCATACTAATAATAGTACCGTCTCTAACAATTAATGGCTGATTAACTGTTTGGTTATCATTACTGAAAGAGGTTACACCTCTGACGAGGATTTCAGGAAGGCGATTAGGATTTGAACCAGCAGTCTTCTCCTCCACCATAGCCAATCCAGGGGTTGACATACTCAAGGCCTGAACCAGGTTTGTTGGCGAAATTGCTTTTAGCTGCTCACCGGTGATAGTAATGGCTGAACCAGTAAAACTAGATTGGCGCTTAGTATGGAATCCCGTCACTACCACCTCTTTCGTAGAAATAGCCGATTCTTCCATAGTGACATTAATTGTCTCCGACTGCCCAATATTTACTTCTTTGGGCATCATACCAATGAAGGTAAAAACTAGTGTTTTGTCATCACTTTGAAGCTTTAATGAATAGTTCCCATTTTCATCCGTAACCGTTCCCCTCTTAGTCCCCTTAATACTCACACTTACACCCGGCAACGGTTCTCCCTTCACATCAGACACTTTTCCGCGTACTTCATTAAGCTGCGATATTAAGGAAGAGTTTATTTTCGATCCTTTATATGCCTTTGGTTCAGTAATCACCACTGTTTTGTCAATAATTTTATACTCAATCGGCTTATTCCCAAAACAAGTCTTCAGAGCATATTCAATTGACACATTCTTGAAATCTACCGTAATAGAAACATCACTAAATACATTCTTGTAGAAGAAAACATAATCAGTTTGTGCCTCAATTTCACGGACAATAGTTTGAAAGGATGCGTTTTTTTGTTTAATGGTAATCTGGCTCAGGCCACGTGCGCTGACCAACAGCGAACAAAGCATGATCAAAACAGTTAATTTCATTATTTTCAGAAACTTAAAGGGCAAGAGAATCCCTAATAGATGAGTTTCCCCTCTATTAAATTTTATTTCATACATTTGATTTGTCTGGGTTTTAAATTTTACTTGGAAATAGTTTCAACATTCAAGTTTGAACACACAGATTATACAGCAGTGTTGCCGCACTGCTGTTGTTCTTATCAATAAGAATAAAAGTCTCAGGGTATTTCTTCAGTCATAATAAATTGGATTAGGTTACTATTTAGGTTGATTATAGTTGATAGTTATTTTACGTCCCTCAATTTGAAAATGAATTGCAGAGAAACTCAATACTTCCAAAGCTTTATCCAGACTCATGTTGCGATACACCTTTCCGCTGAATCTTTCATCTGGTATTTCTCCGGTGTAAGCTACACTGATATTGTACCAGCGTGAGAGTTGACGCATTACTGTCTTTATATCATCGTTTTCAAATTGAAAAAAACCTTCTTTCCAGGCAATTGCAGCTGAGGGATCAGTTGCTGCTACTACAATTCTATTATCTCCATTTTGTAGTTTACTTTGTTGACCGGGAACTAAAACAATGCTCTTTCCACCCTCCCGGCTACCCAGCTTTGCAGAAATGCTGACCTTGCCCTCTAACAAGGTAGTGGTTGTTGATAATTCATCTTCATAACAGTTCACATTAAAATGTGTACCCAATACTTTTATTTCCTGATTTTTCGTACGTACAATAAATGGTTTTCCTTTTTCCTTTTGTACTTCGAAATAAGCCTCTCCTTCAAGTACAACTTCACGGTTCGGTCCCGAAAAATACGATGGAAAGTGTAGTGAAGACGCAGCATTTAGCCAAACCTTTGTTCCGTCAGGAAGAATAATCTGGTATTGTTCGCCATAAACTGTTATCAATGTATTCATTGACACTGTTTCAGCTGAGTTCAGACCAGTTGATTTGTAAATCAATTTTCCATCGGCAGTTTTGGTGATTGATGCTCCGGATAGCCGAACCTCAGATTCGTTTTTCAGATCCCTTAACACGAGTCGTTTTCCATTTGTCAGTAGCAATGTAGCATTGTTCTGACCTGCATTAATCACTTCAACGGACTTCTCCGGACCTAAAGAAGAATCTGAATTTCTAAAAAAGTGCCAACCCAGACCCAAACAACAGACAATTGTTGCAGCAATTGCAATTTTCTTCCAAAGCCATCGAATTTTATCTCGTTTAGTTGCCATCTGAATATTGCGCCACATCTCCTGATTCAGTTCTGCATAATCAATTTCTTCCTCCTCTTGCAATGGGGTTTTCAAGGCTTGTGCATACCAAAGCTCCAAAAGTCTGGCCTCTTCAGCCGATGCTTCACCTCTGTTATATCTATTGACAATCTCTTCTACTTGTTTAACATCCATAATAAAATGCCGTATATAATAACAATACAGCTGAGTGAGGCTAAGGGAGTATTGTTATATGTATTTTTTTTATAAACTATGATGACTATTGTAATAGTCAATCATTAGTAGTTTAGTTAAATAAAAAAAATTATTAACATTAGGCCGTCGATAATTAAGGTCATAACATGTCAGAGAGTAAAACTTGTACAGATTATCAGCTTGTCAGCCGTTTAAACGAAGGTGACGAAGAAGCTTTTAATAATATCTATACCCTTTATTCTCTCCCATTATTCAATCAGGCAAACCATCTTTTGAGAGATAAGGAAAAATCTAAAGATTTGATTCAAGACCTTTTTATTTCTGTGTGGAACAATAGATCGACTTTAAAACCAGAGGCCAACTTAGCCGGGTATTTATATACAGGAGTAAGAAACAGGGTTTTTAACTTGATAGAAAAAGATAAGATCAGATATGAGTATTACAGCTCAATTGTCAAATATGCTACTGAAATCAGCAACAGAACCCAGGAGGACCTGAATGAAAAAGACTTGCAAGCCGCTCTTGAGTATGAAATTGATCAATTACCTCCCCGAATGAAAGAAGTATTTGAACTTAGCCGAAAAAAACATCTCAGCCATAAAGAAATTGCAGATGAGCTAGGTATATCTGAGAAAACAGTAAAGAAGCAAATCAGTAATGTTCTGAAGATACTAAAAGTCAGACTCGACAGATATGGTTCTGCAGGAATTCTTTTAATAGGGTTGTTAAACAATAATTAATATCCGTTAGTATTACTACCCTTTTAACAGGTTGAATGAATAAAGTCATCTATATACGCTTATGAGCTTCATGAACCAGAGCCTAAGCCACCACTATTAAGAGTAAAGGCTTAGAAAAAAACAGAGCATAGAGAAAAATAACCCTAACCCCTAAAGGGGAAACATACTGTTGAAATAAAGTTCTTACTCTTAGCATATAAAAGCGATATGAATCCTCCTTTAGGGGTTAGGGGTCTGTTAGAGCGATATGAATTATGAGTATGATTTTGCCTTTCCTAACTACTGTCAATAGCTAAGCATACCCTATTAAGAGAAAAAGCAAAAAAGCAATTCCATCAGACAAGCGCATCATACAACACTTCAACCGGGTGTAAGGCTTTACGACCCGTTCCGTCTTTAATCTGATGCCTGCAACTTGTTCCGGGAGCAGCAATAATTACATGATCAGGCTGATTTCTGATAGTTGGCAATAAAACCAGTTCACCAATCTGCATTGAAATTTCATAATGTTCTTTTTCATAACCAAAGGACCCAGCCATACCACAACAACCCGAAGGGATGGTTTCGACCTGATAATGCTCCGGAAAAGACAATAATTCCTGAGTGGCTGACAGTGCCGACCATGCCTTTTGCTGACAATGACCGTGAAGTTTAATCTGCTTGCTCTCTTTGGTGAACTGCTCTTTGTGAATATTCCCTTTCTTAATTTGCTGAGCCAAGAATTCGTCAATTAGATAAGCATTAGCCGCCAATTTTTTAGCGTCTGCCAATTGCTCATCATCAACCAAGTCTACATATTCATCACGAAAAGTGAGAATAGCTGAAGGTTCAACACCGACTAAAGGTGTATCAGCTGTTATTAAATTCTTTAACAGGTTAACATTTTGTTGGGCGTTTTTTCTGGCATCACGCAACAAACCTTTGGAGAGCTGAGCCCTACCACTCTCTTCGTGTTTAGGTATGATCACCTCAAATCCTAAGCGCTCTAGCAACAGTATCGCTTTAATACCTATTTCGGTATCCTGATAATTGGTAAACTCATCGCAGAAAAAATAAACCTTTTTCTTGTCCGCATTTTGATCACTAACAGAATGAGATCGATTATTAAACCAACTTCTTAAGGTAGTATGATAGAGCGTTGGCATCGATCGTTCTATTGCGAAGCCGGTCGCTTTTTTAACAACTTTGCTTACCACCTTATTAGTCATAAAAAAATTGTAAGCTGCGGGAACTAATGCGCCTAATTTTGCTATTTTACTAAAATTGGCAATTAGTCGCGACCTGAAAGGAACGCCATTCGCATCATAATAATGCTGCAAAAATTCGGCTTTTAATTTAGCCATATCCACATTTGATGGACATTCAGATTTGCAACCTTTACAGCTCAAGCATAAATCCATCACTTCCTTGATTTCCTTATGATCGAATCGGTTGAGTTGTTCAGAATTGGTAAGAAATGTCCTTAAAACATTAGCTCTCGCCCTGGTGGTATCCTTTTCATTGCGGGTTGCCATGTACGAGGGACACATGGTACCTCCCGCCAGATGCGACTTGCGACAGTCGCCAGAGCCGTTACACTGCTCCACATGTTGCAATACATCCTGGTTATAATAGCGGAAAAAGGTTTGAAATGCCGGCGTCTGTTGCCCTGGCTTATACCTGAGCATAGTATCCATTGGTGGTGTATCCACAATTTTGCCTGGATTAAAAATGTTCCGTGGATCCCATATATATTTAACTTCTTTGAGCAATTGGTAATTCTTCTTTCCTATCATTTGCTCAATAAACTCACCGCGCAATCTTCCATCACCGTGCTCTCCACTTAATGAGCCATTGTACTTTTTAACAAGTGCGGCTATTTCTTCAGCAATTACTCTGAACAGACGATTACCTTCAACGGTTTTTAAATTAATGATCGGGCGCAAATGGATTTCACCTGACCCGGCATGTGCATAATGCACCGAATACAATCCATGTTTTTTAAGAATATCGTTAAAGTCACGGATATATGCCGGCAGATCATTAACATCAACGGCAGTGTCTTCAATGACCGGAACCGCCTTTTCATCACCAGGCAGATTACTTAATAATCCCAAACCTGCTTTTCGAAGCGACCATATTTTAGGGGTATCCTTACCAAACAATACAGGGAAATGATAACCCAATCCTTCTGCCAGCATTTCTGCCTTTACCAGTTCAGTAATAGCGACAACTTCCTCCCTGGTACTTCTTGCAAATTCAATTACCAAAATAGCTGCCGGGTCACCTTCAACAAAAAACCGGTTTTGCTTTTGCTCTCTATTATCTTTAGTACATTCTAAAATATAATGATCGATCAGTTCACTGGCACTGGGCTTATACTTCAATGCAATCAGGTTTGCCCGTAGTGCTTCGTCAATAGAATGAAAATGTACGCAAAGCAATCCTGATTCTTTAGGAGGAAGTGGTACCAGATTCAGTTTTATTTCAGTGATAAAGGCTAATGTTCCTTCAGAGCCTGCAATCAGTTTGCAGAAATTGAAATCTTCTGCTCCCATCGTAAAAGGTGCTGTTTCCAGTAAAAGATCAATCGCATAGCCTGTATTTCTTCTTTCGACAGTTTTCTTCGGAAACTCTTTCCGAATCTCAGCCTGATTTTCGTAATTGCTTAACTGGCTTCTAATGGATTTATAAATATTGGCCTCCAAAGTTGATCCGGAGCACTTTTCTATAAACTCGTCAAAATTCAATGTTTTAAACTCCACTTCAGATTCATCACTGAGTATGGCTTTTATTTCCAGCGTGTGTTCGCGTGTACTACCATAAACTACCGAATTTGATCCACAGGAATTGTTACCCACCATACCCCCAATCATTGCCCGGTTGGCTGTAGAAGTTTCAGGACCGAAAAAAAGGCCGTACGGTTTTAAGAATTGATTTAACTCATCTCTTACCACTCCGGGTTGCACACGCACCCATTGCTCTTCAATATTCAGTTCCAGAATTTGATTAAAGTGTTTAGATACGTCTACAATAATTCCATTTCCAACCACCTGCCCTGCAAGAGAAGTTCCGGCAGTTCTCGGAATAAGTGAAGTACCTTCTTCGGTTGCGAAAGCAATCAGTTTTTTAATATCTGCAACAGACCTGGGAGTGGTTACCGCCAATGGCATTTCAGCATAAGCCGAAGCATCTGTTGCGTATATAATGCGCATCGCTTCATCAGTATGGCATTCTCCATCCAATTGTCCGGCTAATTGTCTGATTCTTTCTTTCATTTACCAGTGAGTCAAAAATATTTCAGGTTTTGTCGTCAGGACTCCCTAAGACAAAACCTGAAAAAGGTTGGTACAAAAAAACTAATTTTCTACTTTATTTTTGGCATCTAACAAGCTATTCCAGCAATGTTAAAAGTCAAACTTTATTCCCTGTGCTAAAGGAAGGGTTGTTCCGTAATTGATGGTATTAGTTTGTCTGCGCATATAAGCCTTCCAGGCATCAGAACCGCTTTCCCTGCCACCTCCGGTTTCTTTCTCCCCACCAAAAGCGCCACCAATTTCAGCCCCGGAAGTACCGATGTTCACATTCGCTATGCCACAATCTGACCCGTTGGCCGATAAGAATTGTTCTGCTTCACGCATATTCAAGGTCATAATTGCCGATGACAGTCCTTGCGGTACAGCATTCTGCAATTGAACAGCCTCATCTAAGGTTTTATATTTAATCAGGTACAGGATTGGTGCAAAGGTTTCTTCCTGTACTATTTCAAAATGATTTTCTACCTCGGCAATGCATGGTTTCACATAGCAACCTGATGCATGCTCCGAACCATTTAAGACGCTGCCATCCACAATAAAACGCGCACCTTCTGTTTTTCCTTTTTCAATGGCGCTTAAATACATATCAACAGCCATCGTGTCAATCAACGGACCCACATGATTGCGCTGATCCAATGGATTGCCAATCCGAAGCTGAGCATAAGCCTTTACCAGCTTATCTTTAAAATTATCGTACACATCCTCGTGGATAATCAAACGACGAGTTGAAGTACAACGCTGTCCGGCAGTACCTACCGCACCGAACACTGCACCAATAATGGACATGTCAAGGTCGGCTTCTTTGGAAATAATGATCGCATTATTGCCGCCCAGTTCAAGGATGGTTTTCCCAAAGCGTCGGGCAACAACCGAGGAAACTTCGCGACCGATACGTGTTGAACCGGTGAAGGAAACCAGTGGAATACGTTTATCGTTATTGATCAGGTTGCCAACCGGATTTCCTGAGATAAGGCTACTAATACCTTCAGGTAAATTATTTGCTTTTAACACTTCTGCAATAATATGCTGACAGGCAACCGCACAAAGCGGCGTTTTCGAAGAAGGCTTCCAAAGACATACATTACCACAAATCAATGCTAAAGCCGCATTCCAGCTCCATACTGCAACCGGAAAGTTAAAGGCAGAGATGATCCCTACAATACCAAGCGGATGCCATTGTTCATACATTCGATGGCCCGGTCTTTCTGAATGCATGGTTAAACCATATAATTGTCGCGACAATCCCACGGCAAAGTCGCAGATATCAATCATTTCCTGAACCTCTCCCAAGCCTTCCTGCAGACTTTTGCCCATTTCATAAGAGACCAGGGCTCCAAGGCATTCTTTTTTTTCTCTTAAAGCCTCTCCTAGCTGACGAACGACTTCGCCCCTTTTAGGAGCCGGTACATTGCGCCAGAACTGAAATGCTTGTTCAGCTGTCTGCAGTACTTTTTCGTATTCTTCAGTTGAAGTAGTTTGTACAGATGCAATGTGCTTTCCATCCACTGGTGAGGAAGAACAAATTGTCGAGCCTGATCCAAACCATGCTGTTCCGGTAGAAGTTCCCGGATTATTTTCGGTAATCCCTAATTGAGTTAATATGTTATTAATGTCCATGAAGTAAAAAATCAAGATTGTGTTTGACTGGTGTAAGTACTTTCAAAAATTTTATCTGCATTGCTGGTCTCAAACCCTTCTCTCCTGTGTTGGGTCATAATCTCTTCCGCGGTAAGATGCCTGAACTCAGGCAATACTAATCGCTCAGCAAACTCTACATAACTGCTGGCAATGCTTAAGGTTTCACCGCCTGCAAAGACAGCTTCATGCATTTCGGCCACAGAACTGCTTTGGCGCAAAAGACCATCCTTACTCACCTTAATTTTTCCACCCTCGTCATTTAGCCTGATGCCCAAACTTTCAATAAACGAGTTGAAATCCTCGAGCGTATTATAACCTTCTTTCAAAGCATGAACACTGATGGTATAATGGTTCAGGTAATAACGGTTATAAATCACCCAGGCTGCATATTCGTTTTCTTCCAGCAGGGCTAAGTATTCTTCTTTTGTCGGAACTTGCCATAACGACTGGTGAAGAAACTCACCAATTTGCTGTCCATTGTCTAAATCAAGTGAGTCAACCGGATCAGCAGTAATATGCTGGGTATATTTCTTAATAATATTTTGAGCATTTTCCGAAAGTTTATCCACAGTCAGTTCGCTCATAAAAATTCTTGGATATTCTGCTGAAGGAGGGGCATACCAATAAGCATTCAGCTTCTTCCCTTCAAAAAAGTAATTATCTCTTTTCTGATAACCATGATATAGAAAAATCTTTTCAAATGAATTGATTCCCAAATGCGGTACACCTAAAGTGCGGAATGCAATATGATCGTTGATAATTTCTTGCTGTGAATTAACAACACCACGTTCTGTTAAAGCATTAGTTATTTGATTTACAGCCGGAACTTTATCGCGATAGCGTTCAAAGAGAATATTTAAAAAAATATCCAAAGTTGTGTCTTTGTTAAATTTCATTTCGGATTAATTAAATAAACTACCGGTTTGTGTATTCAATAATGCATCAAAAGCAATTTCTTCCTGTTTGATAAATCCTTTTGACGGGAGTTTACCTGCTGCCACCATTTCTACCACGGCCACTAAACTGGCTGCAGTTGTCCATGAAATAGCCCTCCAGTCATTTCCATCAATCTCGATGGGTGTATACGACTTACAGAATTCATTTCTGTGCATCTCGTTATTTTTCCATCCTTCTGCAACTGCATATACTAATACAACATCCTCCTTAACCGGTGGCTTGGCACTCTTTAACATATCTTCCAGATGTTGTTTGTCATTTTTTAAATGCAGCTCATTGATCAGAAAGTTCATCAGGTCGCAATGTCCGGGATAGCGGATGGTCTTATAATCCAGCTTATCTACCCGGCCTTCATAGGTTTCGCACATGGTACCCAAACCGCCTGAAGTATAAAAAGCTTCATAGGTTGATCCGTTGATGGTGATCAATTCTTTACCTTGTAATGAAGTCACTTTCTTACGCTTTCCATGATGAATGGCTTCTGCATCATTAATATATTCGTTAACTACTCCTGCCGCTGACCATGTAAATGAATACCCCAACTCCCCGTTTGGATATTGCGGCAATGCCCCTACACGCATTTCAATCGATCTGAGTTTATCAAAGTCTTTGGAAAGATGTGCCCCGATAATACCAATAATGCCCGGTGCCAGTCCGCATTGAGGTGCCAGAACAGCAGTTGAGGTTTCACTCAGACTCATGATATATTCAGTGGTTTCAACATCTTCAGTTAAATCAAAATAATGCTTTCCCAGATCATGGGCGATCTTTGCAATTGGCTTGTTTAGAAAATAAGGAAGGGCCGAAACAACTGCATCATATTCTTTTATCGTTTTTTCCATAAAAGGAATATCTGCAACATCGCCCAAAACAACATTGAAGGGAAGATCGTACTGATAATGAGGAGCTTGTTTATCCATGCCGGTTACCTCAAACTGCTTGCTGAGTAGTGAACCTACTAACGTACCTACTTTCCCTAAACCAAGGGTGAGAACTTTATTAATCATCGTATTTTTTAAGTATAACAACTCAAATATCTTTAGATTTGCCATTAGCAACAATTCATATTTATTAATAAATGATAAGTATAGCTAATCAAATAGAACTGCGTCATCTTAATTATTTTAAGGTATTGGCCGAAGAGTTACACTATAGGAAAGCATCAGAGATCCTGTTTATTTCACAATCAGCCCTAAGCCAGCAGATCAAACAATTAGAGCAAATCTTAAAAACGTCCTTATTTGACAGGACAAATAAGAGGGTGGCATTAACAGATGCCGGTGTTTTATTTTACAGCGATGTGGTTCAGGTGATAAATAAAGTTGATGCGGCGGTTACCCGACTTAAGTTATGGAAGGACGGTAATACAGGGCAGATCGGCATTGGCTTCGTTGCATCAGCCATGGAATCTATCCTGCCTGGTCTTATAAAACGATTTCACAAAGATTGTCCGAATATTAAATTTCAATTGGATGAACTGAATAACCGTGAGCAGATAATTGCATTGCAAAATGAATCGATTGACCTGGGCTTTATGCGTTCTAATTATGTTGCCCCTGAATTGCAGATTAAATGTGTTTTTAAAGAAACCTTTTCATTGGTTTTGCCTAATAGTCATCCTTTAACTAAGGAGACGTTTAAACATGTAGGACAGTTGAAAGACGAACCGTTTATACTTTTCCCGAATGATCAGAGCCACCTTTACTATCAGCAAATCATTAACATTTGTGCCGATCAGGGCTTTACTCCCAAAATAGCGCATCGTTCAATTCACGCTCCAACCATTTTCAGGTTGGTAGAAAATGGCATGGGACTCTCGATCATTCCAACCTCACTTGCTACAGGAGGTAATCCAAACATTAAATTTATCGAATTAACCAATGTGCCTCAACAAACGGAATTGTATGCTGTTTGGAAAAAGGGAAATAACAATCCGGCATTGCCTTACTTATTGGAAATGTTGGATGATAAGCTAAAGTAGCAGGAGCTATAGAATATGATAATTTGAGAAATTAGCAACTGAAAGAAGAGGAAGGAAAGGATTTACTGCCGTTGGCTAAACCAACGGCAGTAAAATCATTAAGTGGTTATTCCACCACCAGCTCATCGGCAAAAATCCAGGCAGGCTTGCCTGCTCCGGGATGATTTGGCGGACATACTCCATTTTTGGCACTTACACGTACATATTTAACTTTTTGTTTCAAAAACTCAGCCTTGAAACTCTTGATAGTTGATTTTTCATAAACAGATACGTTATTGACAACCATCTTTGCTTCTTTAAAATTCTTTCCATCTGCAGATACTTCAAACTTTACTTCCTGAGGAAGAAAAATCCAATCGGAGTAATTTTGCAAACAGCCAAGGCTTATACTTTTGATCTCCTGTTCTGCACCTAAATCAATAGTGGCAACCAGATCCTTTCCGCTTATGCCATGCCAGTACTTATTTACCGTTTTAGTTCCCAGTACACCATCGGTTAATGAATTCGGACCATCCGCTACATAATAGGTACTTATCGGATTCGAATAAACAACATCTCTTCCTATAGCTTTATGCATTATAAAAGCCTGTTCAGCAGGTTTAACACCCATAACATTTCCATTTAAAACGGTTGTAGCCTTTATAATTACCGAAGAGTCGATACTAATAGGACCTGCATAATTAATGCTGCTGATAGTCGGGTTGGAACCATCGGTTGTATAATAAATTTCACCCTTATAAGCTTCGGTTGAAAGAGCTATACTCAATTTTCCGTTTTGCGATGATGGTTTGATATCAATAGTAAAATTACCCGGACAATAACGCAGTCCTTTTTGTCCGTAGCCCTTAAAATGAGACTGAATGCGTTCATTAAAATCACCCCAGTTTCTGCTTTCTTTAGGCGACCATACCACCTCTGCCAATGCTGGCATACGTGGCAAAATCATGTATTCAACATGTTCAGCTGTAACAATTGACTCAGTCCATAAATTGGCTTGTGCTCCTAACACAAATTTCGCTTCTTCGGCATTTAGCTCCTTAGGGATTGGCTCATAACTATACACCCTTTTTAGTGTATTAAAACCCCCAAAAGCTTGCGGTTCACCTTCAGGACCTGCCTGGTAATGATCAAAATACACAGGGTTGCCGGGAGTCATGATCACATCATGTTTCATTTTAGCTGCTTCGATTCCGCCAGCTTCACCACGCCAGCTCATCACTGTTGCTTCCGGAGCCAAACCTCCTTCCAATATTTCATCCCAGCCAATCATCTTTCTGTTTTTACTGATCAGAAATTTCTCTATCCGTGCAATAAAATAGCTTTGCAGCTCTTCTTCATTTTTCAGGTTCTCTGTTTTGATTCTGGCCTGACAACGTGCGCATTTTTTCCACGGTGCTTTATCTAATTCATCTCCGCCAATATGAATGTATTTTGAAGGAAATAAGTCAACCACTTCAGTAAGCACATCTTCTAAAAAAGTAAACACAGAATCATTTCCTGCACAATAGTTAGACGACATATTGGTGTAATTACCACCTGTCATTGGTAGCTGGGCCTGTTGTGTACAACTTAAATGTGGATACGAGGCAACAGCTGAAGCCACATGTCCCGGCATTTCAATTTCGGGAACTACCGTTACATTACGGACAGCGGCGTAAGCAATAATATCTTTGATTTGCTCTTGCGTATAATAACCACCGTAAGTAGGTTTTTCGCCTGCCTTGGCTTGCGGTCTGTCGCTCCATGCTTTATCGTTTTGGTCAACACGCCAAGCGCCGACTTCGGTTAGTTTAGGGTATTTTTTTATCTCAATTCGCCAGCCCTGATCATCAACCAAATGCCAATGAAAAGTATTCATCTTGTATTGGGCAATCAGATCAATATATTCTTTCACTAGTTCAGGCGTGAAAAAATGCCGGCTTACGTCCAGGTGCATTCCGCGCCATTTAAAACGCGGATAATCCGTTACCTGCATACAAGGGACTACCAAAGCCGCATTTGTACGAACTTGTGGTAATGTTTGTATTATTGATTGCAAACCATAAAAAATACCAGCTTTGGTATTGGCTCTAATTGTTATTGCCGAAGGTGATACATTGAGCACATAACCTTCATCGCCAATATTGGCCGTATTTTCAATTTTAAGGTCGATGATTTTTGCAGCTTTCTTATTATTCATTCTCAGTTCATTGCCCGAAACTGTATTGATATAAGCAGCTAAAAACTTTGCTATAGCCTGTAACTCCGAATTCTTTTTATCAAATCTGACAGAAGTGTTGCCATCAATACTAAAGTTCCCTTCCTGAATTACCAGGTTTACTGGCTTCGGAATAATATTAACTTTCTGCTGTGCCGAAAGAAATAGCGGACAACACAGCGCCATAAGAAACAATAATTTTTTATTCATAATTGATAATCATTAACCAACTGCGGAATACCACTCAGTAGGTTGATTCATAAATTTGGTTGGTGCTTAAAATTTCAATAAAAACGTTTTAGCAAATAGTTTAAAGATATTGACTAAGTAGTATATCAAATCGATTACCTTCAATATCTTGTCTAAAACAAAAGAAGAGCTTTTTAATTATTTAAAAAAGTTTTACTAACATTTATTTTATATTTAGTAAGCTTTGTAGGGATAGTTTCATACCAAAAAAGCCTTATTCAAATCAGAATGAAGCTCTTATATTCGTTTGGCATTATTTCGAATGGTTTTGTTTGTTTCTTTTATTGAATCTTTTTGTGCTGTCGGCCAGACGGAGTCTTCTGTTTTATTTATAGTTGAAAGTGACGCGATTGCTTGACACTTTCAACAACGGGGGAATAATGAACTAGTATTAAGTGAAAAGAAAGATTAATTCAGGTTCCGTTCATTACTCAACTCACTACCATAAAAGCTATTTATTTGTTTAAAAAGTTTATCAAAGCTTTTATTTTGATTGAGAACATTGTAAAACTCATTGTTGACTGAGCAATCCATAAGCTCTCCATCAACTACTTTTAATAAATAAGGAAAACCACCACGGTCTTTGATTCGGTAAAGCATCATAGAAATATATTCATCATCATAATCTGACAATGGCGTTTTTCCATCCAGGTAGATTAATTGCACATCCGAAGGTAAATTGGGTAAAATGTTTCGTTCTATAAATTCCTGGCTATTGGTTCTATTATTATAACAAAAGAATTTAGTACCTGTAATTGAGTTTAAATACGACCGATAGGCTCTCCTATTAACATTGTACCTACTGTTTTCAGTACTACTCATCAATAGAATTAGTGGTAAGAAAAGAATGATTAGTCCACCTGTAAGAAGCAGAACTACAATAAGTAGGAAAATATTAAAGGAGCTCTTAATTTTGGAAAGAAAAACCTTCATTTATAGTATTTAAAAATGCACCGGAAAAAAGGGTCTGTAAAATAAACTGTGTCAACCATTATTATTGTTATTGTTGAGGAGTTGGAATGTGGTAAACTCTTTTCGAGTTTTCCATATTTCAACACCTTTGTTTGTTAGTTCAAATCTAACTTCATTCTTCCATCAAACCAAATGGCCAGGTGAGAGGCGGTTTGGGCCCAGTTGGTCAGCGGCATGGTCCATTTCTGGCTGATGTTGCCATGGGCCAGATAAATCAATTTGATCAGGGCCGTGTCCGAGGTGAAGGCGCCTTTGGTTTTGGTCACTTTGCGTACCTGCCGATGAAAGCCTTCAATGGTATTGGTCGTATAGATCAAACGTCGGATAGCCACATCGTATTTGAAATACGTACTAAGCTTTTCCCAGTTATGGCGCCAGGACTGCAAGACCACCGGATACTTCCTGCCCCATTTCTCCTCCAGTTCCTCCAGCCGTAATTCGGCCAGATCTTTGTTTACAGCCTGGTAAACAGGCTTCAGGTCTTTCATGAACTCTTTTTGATCTTTAGAGGCCACGTATTTCAGACTGTTGCGGATTTGATGAACGATGCAGGTTTGTACTTCTGTTTCGGTAAAAACAGCGTTAATGGCTTCTGCAAAGCCTTTTAAGTTATCAATGCAGGCGATCAGGATGTCGCTGACTCCACGGTTCTTTAAATCGGTCAGTACGCCCAGCCAGAAATTGGCGCCTTCACTTTGCGAGACGTACATGCCCAATAGCTCTTTTTTACCATAACGATTGATGCCCAGAATGTTGTAAACAGCCCGCGATACCACCCGGTTATCTTCTTTCACCTTATAATGCATGGCATCCAGCCAAACGATAGTGTACAGTTCTTCCAAAGGACGGCTTTGCCATTCTTTTATCTGCGGGCGGATCTTGTCGGTAATGGCGCTCAGGGTGGCGTGGGAGATGTCCGTGTCATACATATCCTTGATGTGTTTGGAGATGTCCCGGAAGCTCATCCCCAGGCCGTACATCCCCAGTATCTTAGACTCTAGGCTTTCGGCCAGGATGGTTTCCCGTTTTCGGATCAGTTCGGGTTCAAAGGTGCCGGTTCGGTCGCGGGGAGTCTCGATGGTCAGCGTTCCATCGGACGTTTTGAGTTGCTTTTGGCCTTTGCCATTCTTCCGATTGCCCGAGTTGCGTTCCTCCTCATCCAAATGGCCCTCTAACTCTGCTTGCAAGGCGGCTTCTAAAAAATGTTTCAGCAATGGTGCGAATGCCCCTTCTTTGCCATACAGAGACTTACCTGAGCGAAACTGCTCCAAGGCTTTCTTCTTAATAAACTCTAAATCAAATTCTGGTGTTTCCATAAAAAACTGTGTTAAAGGTCTTAATTCTTTCTAACATTTGACACAGTTTATTTTCCACCCTCGAAAAAGAATTAAAACAGGCACGGCTTTTCCATTACATTTACCGACTTTCCACTTAGGTAAGCTTCTTAACACTCTTATTCCCTCTTTTTCATACGTTAATTGGATAAAGTTTGCCACAAAAAGTCAATCCTGCATCAATCCACTCCTTTCGATATGCTGTAAAACAATCTGTACCATACAATGTATCATCAACTCCATATGAAAAACGCAACACAAGCATACATTAAATGGTTTGACTATCTTTTCATACAAGTCTTCATCTTTAGAAAAATCAAAACCATAAGAATAGCAACAATGATTTTTAGCTTTACTAAACCCCATTATTACCCACTTAGTATCCCAGAAAAAACGGGCAACAATTTCCATTATCACCCGTTTCTTTTAAAACCCTTTACTCCGTCACTTCCGGCTTATCTTTCCCCTTATCATCGCCGTTAACTTGCGGTGGTTTAGGAAGTTCAATTCCATTCGGTTGTTTCTTACCCAAGTATTCCGGTAAGTTCATACCTGCCATGTTAAACATGTCGGTTAATGGTGGAACAGCTTTATATAGGCCTGAAATGAAGCCGGCGGTTGATGATTGTCCGTCACCATTGCCTTTACCATTTTCCCAAACAGTAACTTTATCGATCTTGATATTTTTGATCGCCTCAGTTTGTAATCTAACCAGCTCTGGTAACTTATCTGCAATTAGTAACAATACCGCATCTTTAGAATTATTTCCGGCTGCTTTAACGATCTTATCCATACCTTCGGCTTGTTTAGTAAGGATCTCGAACATACCTTTTGCTTCGGCTTCCATTTTTGCAAAAATTGCGTCGGCCTCTCCTTTTGCTTTCTCACGGATTTTTTCGGCTTCAGCCTGAGCTTCGATGATAGCGCGTTGCTTTTGAATCTCTGCAGCAACAACGATATTTGCATTTTGAGATGCTCGATCTCTTTGCGCACGGGCTTCTTCCGCTCTTCTTTCTGCTTCATAAGCCTCTTCCAAGGCTTTTGCCGACTGAACCTTTTCGGCTGAAGTTGCTCTTTTCAACGCTTCAGCTTCACGTTCACGTTTTTCAGCTTCCGAATTGGCAATTTCAATACGCGAAAGGTTTTCTCCTTTTACTGCAATGGCATTAGCTTCAGCCGTTTTCACACGGGTATCTCTGTCGGCCTCAACTTTACCGATACTTTCATCTCTCTTAGCCGCCGCAATAGAAACTTCTTTATCTTTTGTCGCAACTGCTACCTGAATATCACGGTCGCGGTAAGTTTCCGCTATCTTAATATCACGGTCTTTCTCAGCTTGGGTTTTACCAATTTCACCATGACGTTCTTGTTCTGCTACGCTAACTTTTGCTTCGTTAATCGCCTTTGCAGCGGCTTCTTTACCCAACGCCTCAATATAACCGCTTTCATCTTTAATGTCGGTTACGTTTACGTTAATCATTTTTAAGCCGATTTTTTTCAGCTCTGCTTCAACGCTTCCTGCAATATTGGTTAAGAATTTATCACGATTATTATTAATTTCTTCAATATCCATCATGGCCACTACCAAGCGCATTTGACCAAGGATAATATCTTTTGCCAGATCATGAATCTGTGCTTGTTGCATACCTAACAAACGTTCAGCAGCATTTTGCATAACTCCATGTTCAGTTGAAACACCAACCATAAAGCGTGATGGTACATCCACACGAATGTTTTGCTTGCTCAGTGCATTGGTTAAATTTACTTCAATTGAAATGGGTGTAAGATCCAGGAATGCATAATCCTGAATGATAGGCATGATGAATGCTGCTCCACCGTGAATACATTTAGCTGACTTATTTCCATCGGCATCTGATCCAACTTTACCATAAACCACTAATACTTTGTCTGACGGACAACGCTTGTAACGTTTAAAGAGTGAAACAAGCAATAAAAAAATAAAAACAACGAGGACAATGATCCCAATAAACATGTACTCCATAGCTGGTTGGATTTAATGTATTTAATAAGAATAAATTACTGATTAATTGTGTTTTGCTACTATAAGCAGGTCGCTTGCTAAAACTTCTTTGATAAATACCATGTCGCCGGTATTTATATCGGTTGCATCATCGGTAATAGCATCTAACTCACGTAATGAGGATTGAATTGTTACGTGTACTTTTCCCTTTCCACTTCTGTTGGCAGGTATTTTAAGGTAAACTTCGGCGCCTTTTCCAATTGCCGTTTTAATATCCATAGTTCCGTCAACCTGTAGCTTATTCATTTGTTTAAAGATCCAGGCCATTAAAAACATAGTAATAAGTCCGGCTACAAGAGCAACAACAAGTGATGTTACAGGATTGTGAGTTGAACTGTAAACCCCTAGCCCCGACCATCCGAACATCGCAAAAAAAGCCAGCAGGTTTTTTACCGTAATAAACTGGTAATCGATACCCGAATCTGCGGCTGAAGCTTCTTCCACATGTCCGAAGGCATCATCATGATCGCCTCCACCAAATCCAATCAATGCTTGTACCGCCAATAAAATAGTTGCTAAAACGGCAGTGATCCATAAAACTTGCTCAATTGTGGTGTGGCTTGTCCACCAACCATTAAAAGCTGATAATAAGGTAAATGTCATAATTCAAAAATCAACGCTGTGAAACTACATATATTTAAATTATTTCAAAATGATAGTAATTAACATTCAGTTGACAACTAAAAAACCGGCAGGGGTTATCCCGACTGCCGGCCCATTATTGATTTAGGTTACATGAAGATTTTTAGTTGACTATCCCTTAACAACAGTTCCCAGTGCTGTATTATGTGATCAGGCAATCTTACGCTGTTTTTCTATTTCATTGCATTAATAGGAAGATTTTAGGATTAGTTTTCTACTGTACCGTAAATATCTTCCAACGCAGCATCAAGACCAGCTCCTCGCAAACCCACCTGTATAATTTTGCCTTCCTTGTCGAGTAACAAACAATAAGGAACGCCTGTAATGTTATAAGCTTTAACACTTTCGCCTTTGAAACCACCTCTATCGTTCAATTGAGGCCATATCATATTCTCCTCTTTCATCGCTTTTTTCCAGGCCTGCTCTTTTTCGTCAATTGAAATGCTAACAATCGTAAAACCCTTGTCTTTATAGTGTTTATTAACCTCTCTTAAATGAGGAATTTCGCCACGGCAAGGACCGCACCACGAGGCCCAAAACTCTAATAAAGTATAACCTCCTTTAGGAAACTGACTTGAAATCAACAACTTTTTACCGTCCTGATTTAGCAAAGCCATATCCTGGTATTTTACTCCAATAGCAGTTTTCTTTGCTACTTCTGCTTCCTTTTTAAATGTTGCTACTTGCTCAGCATTCTTATAACCCGACTCAACAATCGTGATTAAGCTGTCAATTTCAGCAATGGTAAGCTGTACTTCCAAACCATAAAAATATTCTCTGGCTTTATCAAACGCCACTACCGATGATGAGTTTTCCTGAATAAACTTCCAGACTTCTTTTCTTACCTGCTTCGAAACTTCTTTTTCTTTTCTGTAAAGGCTAACACCTTCCCTGGTATTAAAAGTACCTGAGATAGCCGGAAGATGATATACTTTCATATACTCATCGTTTAAAGCTCTTTGTTGTTTACGTAGGTCGACTATTGATGCTTCAAATTCTTCTAAAAGACGTTGTGGCTCAGAACCGGTAATAACTGGTTTCCTTACTACCCTGTTCTTATTATAATAATAAGTAGGTAAACTATCCATATGTCCACTGAAAGTGATCGCTGAATTCTCCAGATAGAACCTGCTCATCAACCAGTTACTTTGAGCTGATTTTTGCCCTTTTGGGGTTCTGTCGATAATCACTCTGCATAAAGCAGATGACTTTAGCGTACCTTTTAGACTAAATTTACCATTACTAATTATGGCACTATCGATTCTTTTAGAATCTGAAAAGCCATCAGATTCAAGGTACACTTTCATCCCTTCAGCGTTTCCGCTAATTGAACCTAAAATGGTAAAGCCCGGTTCCAGCTTGAATGAAGAAAATATAAAAATGCTTATGATTACTAAGAATAATCTGGTCATTATTATCTGTTTTAAGATTAAAAACTATCGTTTGTTAAGTGGCATCCCTGCATTAAATGCCTGAACTTGTAAAGGGATTTGGAACGTGTAATTGGTGCTTCCCGGAGTTAATGTTACTAAAACAGTTCCATCAGCTGCATAACGCATCACCGGTTTCATTCTTCCATCTTTATCCAAACGTTTCATATCACTCCAACGCATTCCTTTAAAGGCCAGCTCTCTTCTTCTCTCTTCAAGCACTGCAGTAATAGCCTCCTCCTTGTTTGCTGCTGTTAACGCTGTATAACCGGCAGGTGTCATCCGGTTTTTACGAATGGTATTATTCACAATAGCTAATGCACCATTGATATCACCATTCCGAGCCAGACATTCTGCCTTGGTTAAATATATTTCCGCATAAGAAATACCTCTGTTCGGATTGTAAGAAGTTCCTCCTCCAAAATCATAACCTCCATTAGCAGTTGGTGTCGCTAATAATTGAATCCGTAAATCAGCCGGAAGATTATAAACAGATAGCAACTCATCTGAGTAGTGAAAGGACATATTATTACAATACCGAACTAACAATTCCTCAGGGCTATTATTAGCGTGCGGAAGTCTGGTTGTGCTGAAATTATTATAATTGAGAATAGTAGCATCACCTGATCTTAACACCAAATCTGCATACTTAAGTGCATCGGTATAATTACCCATATATAAATAGATACGTGTTAACAAACCGTACGCAGATGCTTTAGTAAACCTCGAATTATTAATATTCTGATTGGGCAGATCAGGTATTGCCGCTAAAATATTACCGGTTAAATCATCTAACGATTGTTGAAGTGAAGGACGCTGTGGTGTTGCTTTACTTTGATCGGTACTGATAACATATGGAACTCCGTAATCAGCTTCAGCTGTACTTTTACTATACGCAGGTGAAAAGAATGACAATAAATAGAAATAATTGAACGCCTTAGCCACTGCAGCTTCAGCATATAATTGTTTCTTTTGCTGTTCGGCACCGTCGGATGCAGAAAGAACACCTTCAGTAATTACGTTTAAATTGGCAATTCGGTTATAAAAATCAGCCCAAACATCCGGGCGATCGTTGTTATTATTAATGTATTCTCTCCAGAAGTACGAATTACCTTTAGGAGCTGTTTGGTTTTGAGGTGAAAATGATACGTCTTTAACATCATCTGTTGTATAGATCATACAAATACTCTGTCCAAACGGATTTATTACACCTACATCATTCAGCAAACCATCATAGTCGCTGATAGTTTCGGCAATAATTACTCCTTTGGGTTTTACATCCAGAAAACTGCTGCATGCTCCCAGCAACAGGGATGGTACTATAAGGAGTGTGGCTAATCTGATTAATTTCATCTGATTTCTTTTTAATGATCAATCATTCAATACTTTATCCCGCAGATCATCTGCTGCTTTAAAAGTTAGTCGACAATGAGAAGGTGAAGGCCGACACAACCGGTAATCCTCTTTTGCCTGAAACAAAATCAAGCGATTCCGGATCAACGTCATTTCCACTAAACACATGTTTAACCGGATTTTGTACCTGCAAGATCAACCTGGTATTATTCATACCCATTTTTTGGCTCAGCTTATCTTTCATCTTATAGGTGAGCGTTACATCTCTCAAGGCAATGTAATCGAGCTTACGAACAAACTTTTGTCCTCGATTATAAGCTTGTCGGTTATCAAAATATTTCGGAGATCCGTATGCCGGAGAAAGGCCGGGAATATCAGTATGCAGCTCGTCGCCCGGTTTAGACCACATGTTCTGCATTCCGTCTACAGGTCTATCGTCAAACACACTTGGAGGAGCAATCAAACCCACATGTCCACCATAATACATCAGTAAAGCTGAAAGACTAAAATCTCCTAGCGAAAATTGATTATTGAAACCAATGGCATATTTAGGATCATTTACACCCGCAAACCTTAAAGCGCTGAAAGGGATATCCATCTTCGGAGAATAACTCAATACGATAATATTCCCGTTTTCATCCCTTACAGTCGGCTGACCAAGCCCGTTTAGTCCGGCATAATCAAGTGTTAACACCGAATTCATTGGATGGCCTTCAATATTTTCGGCTCCCCCTGCTCTGCTGAAATTAAAGAAACCGTTAAATTTGTTCTTTACGTTAAGCACCTTACTCTTATTAAAAGAACCCGTTAACTGTGTTTGCCAGCTAAAATTCCTGCTTTTAACATTAATAGTGGAAAGCATGATATCCACCCCGCGATTCTCTACAGAAGCATTATTAGTAAGCAGATTCGTAAAACCTAAAGTCGGGTCAGATTCTATCGGAGAGAAAATATCTTCTCCACGTTTGATATAGAAATCAACCGTACCCGATAATCGTCTGTCGGCAATTGCAAAATCCACTCCTGTATTAAAATTGAGCGTTTTCTCCCATCTCAACTCATTATTTCTCGGTGCCGATATCGCGTACCCCACAGTTGGATTGGATAAGTACGTATTAACTGAACTAGTCAAGAAATTAAAAGGTCCGCTTCGCTTAATGATATTACCATTATAGCCTACTGCAACACGAAGTTTAAGCTCGTTGATGAGGGTTGACTCCTTTAGGAAATTTTCTTTATCCAGAGACCAAGAGACACCGGTTGACCATAAAGGCGTATATCGGAATTTAGGATCAGTACCAAAAAGGTTCGACTGATCGATACGTAAGCTTCCTGTTAAAGTGTATCGCTCATCATAGGTGTAAGCCCCATTCGCGTAAAAAGAAAGAAATCGGTCGTCAGCATACAATTCATTAAAAAAATCAGTTAACTGGGTTTGGTCAAATGCATAACTTAACGCCGGAACAATAACATCAAAATACTCCGGTGAGTAATTATAATTGCTAAGTAATGTTAAATCAACCGGCTTAATGGTTAAGGTTTTATTGTTATACCCAAAAGCTGTATTTAAATTGGCTGAAGACGTAATACGTCTTTGTTCAAAACCACCTAATAATGAAATATCATGCTTTTGAGCCAAGGTTTTATTATAGGTTAACTGGGCCCTTAAAGTGTATGAGCTGATATCATTTGTATTTGTTTTCTTTACACCACCTTGCGGAACTCCAAATATTGGTCGTCCGCTTGCCGGGTCTTTTCTGGCAAAGTAGTTGAGCATCAAACGAGTCTGATAAGCATTCTCAGAAGCATAGTTTTCGTAATTGTCGGCCTCTTTTTCAAACACACCACCCAGCTCCAGATTTAAGCCGTTTGCAATGGTTGCTTTTAAATTTCCTTGCACCCTGTAGATATTGCTCTTGGTTGTAGTACTCGACTCATTCATTTCCTGATAAGGGTAATAAAACTCGTCATACAAACCCATGGCCATATTTTCCTGATTACGCGCGGCACTAATGGTACCATAACTCTGACCGAACCCAAAGTAAGACTCGTTAAAAGGGGAAAAATAGGTTGGCAACGCATTCCCATTTTCATCCTGAAAACGTTGGTAAGGTTTTAACTGAAAATAATCCGGAATTGCAGCAGCTTTTGAATTCATATTAGAGTAAATACTCTGCACGTCCAGATTGATCTTTTTGGAAAAGCTAAATGAACCTTTATAGTTTACAGTGGTTTTATTATAGTTTGAGTTCTTTTCAGAACCATTGTTGTTCACATAGTTTACACCTACAAAATAGGTAGTGTTAGGAGAACCGCCACTTACATTCAGGTTGTAGTTTTGTAAAAATTGATTTTGCAGAAACAGACGCTTATAATCTTCGGTGTTATCATAAGCTGCCATATTTGCATACAATCTATCTGCCTCTTCCTGCGTTATCCGGCCATTGTATAAATCATCAGTAATACTAAAAACGGGAGTATATGTACCATTCATCATGTCAATAAAATCTTTCGACATGAAGTTGTTCTCAATATCATTTATACCGGTTGCCTTTTCAAAATCAACATAATTCTTACCTGTTAATAGGTTAAGCTTGCTGTAATCGGGCTTAGGCATTACCGTTAGGGCTGTAGTAAAATTGATCGCGGGCTTGCCATTTTCGATCCCTTTTCTAGTATTGATAACGATTACACCGTTAGACGCTCGTACCCCATAAATTGCTGCTGAGGCTGCATCCTTTAACACCGTGATCGATTCAATATCATAAGGATTGATCGTTTCAATATCCACTTCAGACGGATAGCCGTTTAATACAATTAATGGTTTCTTGATTGCCTGGAATGTGGATACTCCCCTGATGGTAAACGGACTTGTATTATTGGGGTCGGACCACTTACTGCGAGATTGATTAAGGTTGAGCATCAAACCCGACATGCGGCCTTCCATATTGTTGATAATATTTCCGTTTACAGGTACCGTTTGCAGGTAAGTAGTACGATCGATGGTAGCATAAGAACCTGCTACTTGTGAGCGCTTTATATTTTGATAACCAGTTGAAACCACTGAAACCTCTGTAAGACCAGCAACAGCTGTTTTCAGCTGTATAGTTTTCATGCTTCCGTTGGCATTAATTTCCCTGGCCTTTAGTTCTTTAGTAGTAAACCCGAGGAAAGAAACCATTAAAGTGGTGTTTTCATCCAGATTGGATAATGAAAACTCTCCATTGCTGTTGGTTAAAGTCGATCGTGAAGATCCCTTAATGTTGACCGTTGTTCCTGCTAATGGTTGAGCCTCTTCATCTACTACCCTCCCCTTAACATCAATCTTATTTCCTGAAAGATTTTGCTGGGTTTCTTTAGGGCCGATTATGATTATATTTTTTTGATAGGTAAACTCTAGCCCCGTTCCCTGCAATAACTCATTGAGTACTTGATCCAACGGCTGACTTTTAGCATTTACAGTTACACCCGGGTGCTTGTTCAGTTCTTCCAGATTATAAACAAGATGAAACGGAACTTGCTTTTTTAGTGCATCCAGCGCTTTAGGAATTTTAACATTCTTAACACTTAGGCTAACTTTTTCTGCCGACTGTGCCAACAAGTTAAAGGAAAACAACATAAAACAGAGTAACAGTAGGCCTGTCTTTCTCTTTAATGGATTTTTAGGTTTGTTTTTAACATGAATAATTTCTTCGTAACTTTTTTTCATTAGATTTGAACTGGTTGAGTTGAAACAATAAATCCCTATTTGCCCTCCAAGCAATTTGATTTATGAAAACTTGCCTTTAAACGGGTGATGGTCGAAACATCACCTGTTTTCTTTTTATCGTACTGATTTCTCTATAATAATCCTCCTGTCTTTAATAGTGAATTTTAAGTGTGTGGTTTTCTTAATGACATCCAACACTTCCTTAACATCTTCTGATTTAGTTACACGACCGCTAAAATGTAGTTGTTTTAGGGTTGCATCTTTAAATTCTATATCCAGATCGTACGCTCTACCAACTTGGGCCATTAATGTCTCAAGCGAAGCATGATCAAGGGCAAAAACGCCTTCTTTCCATACAACATATGAATCCACTTCCACTGTTTGTTTTTCAAGTGTTTCATGAATGCTATCAAACAGAGCTTGCTGTCCCGGAGCAAGAGTCAATCCTTTTGTTGAATTATTAAAGTCCACTTTCACCTTTCCTTCTACAAGTGTTGTTTGAACAGTAGCAGTATAGGCATTTACGTTAAATGATGTACCTAATACCTTTACACTCATATTTCCATGATGTACAATAAATGGTTTCTCAGGGTTTTGGGTTACATTAAAATAGGCCTCCCCACTTTCAAGAAATACTTCACGCTGATGCACATTAGCAAAACTTACACGAAATTTTAAACGAGAATCTGCATTTAAAAACACTTCGGTACCATCTTCCAGTATAATCTTGTGAGTATCGCCTTTAGGTACTATCAAGGTATTAAAAGCAACTTTATCAGGATTAACCTCAGAATAATCAAGTATTTCGTTCATGCTCATCACCTGTGTTCCCTTTATCCTACCGTTGATCTCTTCAGTGAGCATTATCTGAGATCCATCATCAAGAATCAGGAAAGGCTTATTTTTATGAATTTCAGCTGCAATAGTTGAAGGAGGAGGCGGTGTTGATTTATCACCATGCTTTACTGAAAAGTAAAAAGTAATACCGATAGCCAATGGAATAGAAAGAATAGCAGCATACCTGATCAAGCGTTTGCTGATTGAAATAATTCGATAATGACTGCGAATAGCAACACGATTTTGTACTAACTTCCAATCATTTTCGGTGTTAATATGTTGAGCGTATTTCTCGCGGATTCCAGATTTAGAAAGTTCGGTATTCTCTCTGACAACCAATTCTTCATCATTAGTTCCCCGAACAATGTATTCATCCATTGTCTGGTCGTCCAAAAATTCCTGAATCCATTTATTGTTATTGCTCATACGATGGTGTTATTTCTCCATTAATAGTAAGTAGCAAGAAGTAAAAAAGAGGGTGATTGAATCGATGAAAAAAAATAAATTATTTCTTTGAAGGGATTAAACGGATAACAGGATACCTATTAACAAGTTCTCCGAAAGTTGGCTACGCAAGGTGGCATACGCCTTTTTAATTTGTGTTTTTACCGTATTCACAGATATATTATTTCGCTCGGCAATTTCAGCATAGGTAAGCCCTTGCACATTGCTCATTAAGAACAACTTTTTTCGTTCAGCAGGTAACTTGTTTAATGCCTCTGTTAGTTTTGAGTAAATTTTGGCTTTTAAGCGCTCATCGTTTATTGTTCCGTCAGGGTCAAAGGCAATTTCGGGTAACTCGCCGCCCTGGTAAATAATGAGATCTCGCTGACGCTTAATGTGGGTAATGCAAATATTCTTTACCGATCTCACTGCATACGCTTCGAACGAAGATTTTAGTTGAATCTGATCTCGTTTATTCCATACGTACACAAAAAACTCCTGAACAAGGTCTTTAGCTAGCTCAAGCTCATCGACATAACGAACAGCTATCATGCACAATGTTTCATACTTTGCATGAAAAAGTTCTTCAATTTGTCTAACGGAAATTCCTTGTCCTTCTCCTGCTTGCTGCATTCAGTTTGCTTAATAGGCGCCTAATTTGACGGTTAAATTTTAGAATATCAATACCGTTACCTAATAGAGTGTATAGGCTATAGAGAGAAAAAGGAGCAAAAAAGCATTTATTGCATGTATAAACACATAAAATGAACCAAAAAAGTTTTTTGTCCAATGTTGATAATTTCTGTATACAATCTCATTTTTTATGATCGATTACACATTAATTTAACGACACCTTATTGAAATAATTACGATACTTATACCATCTACTCATTAAAAATGTTTAGAATTGCTGAACAATGATTAACTATGGAAGAAGACTTACTCATTCAAATCAGTAATAAAATACGTGCTTTTCGTAAAGAACGGGGAATGACCTTACAAGAGCTGGCAGATAAGGCGAAGGTAAGTAAAGGTCTTATCTCCCAAATTGAAAATAGCCGGACAATCCCTTCTTTACTGGTGCTAATTGATATTGTACTGGCACTTGAAGTTGATTTGAATTATTTTTTTAAAGGTATTGGAAGTAATATCAATGGGCCGATGATTCTTGTAAAGCGAAAAGAGGAGTATGAAGCCTTTGAAAAAGAATCGGCGGAAGGATTCCTTTACCAACGTATCTTTACCAAGACCTTTAAAAATACCACTGTTGATATTGTTTTACTTGATTTGTCCAAGGATGCCCAGCGGCCAATGGTTGAAACCGAAGCCTTTGAGTTCAAATATATTATACGGGGAAAGATCGAATATATTTTCCCTGACCGAACAATTGAATTAAACAAGGGAGATGCCATGCTATTTGATGGCCGTATAAGTCATAACCCGCGTACAATTAGTGATGAAAACGCATTAATGTTGATTGTTTACTTTTTTGATAGCAATTAAACTTATACCCCTAACCCCTAAAGGGGAAATGCCTAGAACATCACATTGTATAGAGAAATGTAGTGTAAACCCCTAACCCCTAAAGGGGAATTTTCTGTGTATAAAGTACCAATAGTTTATACGTGCGATATGAATTCCCCTTTAGGGGTTAGGGGTAATCCCATCCTAAAAATTATTTCTCCCCTCTTCTCTGTTAAATCAGTTTTAATCTCCTGTTATTTTTTTACATTTCCCTTTTTCTGTTCCTACTTTATGTTTAGCATTGCTAAACATTTTTTACAAGCTATACTTATCTTATGAAGAAATTATTGACGCTCGTTTTATGCTGCATTACCATATTTGCAGCTGCTCAAACAAAGCACAAAACAAAAAATGTGGTTATAATAACGCTTGATGGTTATCGCTGGCAGGAGTTGTTTAGAGGAGCTGATTCATCACTGATCAACAACAAGCAATTTACCGGTAACCCTAAAGCTATTACTAAACAATTTTGGGCAACCACAGATCAGGAACGTCGTTTAATCTTAATGCCGTTTATGTGGAATACTATTGCTTCCAAGGGACAAATTTTGGGAAATCGCGATTTGTCTAATAAAGTGGATGTAACCAACCCGTATTGGTTTTCCTATCCGGGATACAGTGAACTTTTATGTGGGTTTGCCGATACTTCAATAAATAGTAACAGCAAAAAGAACAATCCGAATGTTACGGTTCTAGAGTTTTTAAACAAACAAGCTGAGTTTAAAGGAAAAGTAGCGGCATTCGGCTCTTGGGATGTTTTTCCTTATATTATCAATCGGGAACGATCAGGAATTCCGGTGAATGCAGGTTATGAAAATCTTACAGCCCCCAACATCAGTGCTTCAACTCGATTGTTAAATGCTATGCAAACCCAGGTTCCAGATCCCTTTGGCAGCGAACGGTTAGATGTGTTTACTCATTACCTGGCTAAAGAGTATATGATAGCGCATCATCCGCGTGTAATGTTCATCGGACATGGAGAAACAGACGAATGGGCGCATGAAGGTCATTATGATCTTTACCTTAAGTCGGCCAATTACATCGACCAATACCTGGCAGATTTATGGAACTTTATCCAAAATGATCCTTTTTACAAAGATCAAACAACCATGATCATTACAGCCGATCATGGTCGTGGTGAAGCTCAAAAAGGATTATGGCAGCATCATGGCAAGAATATTCCAGGAGCAAATGAAATATGGATTGCTGCAATTGGCCCCGATGTTAAACCATTAGGAGTGATTAAAACCAACACGCAGCTTTATCAAAATCAGGTTGCACAAACACTTTGTAATTTACTTGGCATTGAGTATAGCAACGCTAAACCTGTTGGAAAAGCAATCGATACAATTATTAACTAACATTATATAATGAGTAACAGAAGAGATTTTTTGAGAAATGCAGCCGTATTTGGAGCTGCTTCTCTTTTAGGTACAGGCATTCCATTAGTATCAGCAGCTGAAATAAAACCAGCCGATCCTCGCAAAAAAAGAGCGCTGCGATTCGCTCATATTACAGATTGTCATGTAATCGACAAACCGGTTTGTGTTTCATCTATGAAAACGGTTTTCGACCAAATCAATGGACTAAAGGACAAACCTTCCTTTATCATTAATTCGGGTGATACCGTAATGGATTCAAACAATCAAAAAAAAGAAGATCTGGAGAGCCGTTGGAATGTTTGGCGCCAGGCTGTACAACATAATAAGCTACCATTGCATAGCTGCTTGGGTAATCATGATGTTTGGTACGGACCAAAGGAGTTGGATGAGGAATACAAAAAAGACCGACGTTATGGTAAAACCTGGGCAATTGAAGAATTGAAAATGCCTGCCCGTTATTATTCCTTTGAACAAAATAACTGGAAATTCATAGCCTTGGATAGCATGGGACTTCATTATGGTTTGGATGAGGAGCAGTTTACATGGCTTGAAAACGAATTATCAAACAGCAACGGTAAACATGTTTGTGTTTACTCACATGTTCCGATTATGTCTTTCGGTGCTTTGATGTATTATGTGGATGAGAAAAAGGATTTAGGAGAAGTGGCTTTCCCTAAGGGCGATATGCATAGCGATATTAAAAAACTTAAGAATTTATTTTACAAGCATAAAAATGTAAAACTTTGCCTGAGTGGACACGTACATTACATTGATGCAACCGATTATTTAGGTGTTAAATATTTATGTAATGGTGCGGTGTCATCTAACTGGTGGGATGGCGTATTGGCAGAGTTTCCAAATGTTTATGCAGTTATTGATCTGTATACCGATGGCACCAGCGATTGCCAATTGGTTTATTATAATCAGGCATAACTTTTTGCCACCAAAAATAAAAAGGCATTGCGACAAAGCAGTGCCTTTTCTCTTTCGCAGACTACCTTTTTCGCTTTATAAACACTCCTATATTTCTTTGTGATCCAACAACTTGTTCCAACATTAATTTACTTTTTATTAATGTTTGTATACAATAATTAACTGATCCTTAATACTTAGTTTGTTTAGTATTAATAAACATGGTTTACAATTGCATTGCTAAAAACAACTACAAAAAACTTCAAAAGCAATGCAAAAATTCTACAAGAACCTGATCAGAAAAGCAGCATTTATGATGTTGTTCGTCCTGATCTCCGTTGCGGCAATTGCCCAACAAAAAGTTTCCGGCGTCGTTACTGATAAAAAGGATCAGCAACCATTACCTGGAGTAACTATTTCTGTCCAGGGAACCAATATTGGCAGTGTTAGTGATGCCGATGGTAAATTCTCTATTTCCGCTAGTAACGGACAGGTACTTTTATTCAGCTCAGTTGGTTATGTTAACAAAATTATAAAGGTTGGCAGTTCAGCAGTAATCAATGTCCAATTGGAAGCTGATTCAAAAGAACTAACTGAAGTAGTTGTTACTGCTTTAGGGATCAAAAAGGATAAAGCCAAATTAGGATATGCCATACAGGAAGTTAAAGGTGATGAACTTGTAAAGGCTCGTGAGCCGAACCCTGTAAATGCTTTAGTGGGAAAAGTTTCTGGATTAACCGTTGGTGCTTCAGCTGAGTTATTGGGTTCGCCAAATATCTTATTACGTGGTCAACAACCTTTATTCGTTGTAGACGGCGTGCCAATCAGTTCTGATACCTGGAATATAAGCGCTGATGATATTGAGTCTTACACCATTCTAAAAGGCCCTGCTGCATCTGCTTTATATGGATCAAACGGACAATTCGGTGCTATTCAGATTACCACCAAACGTGGATCTAAGGATAACCGCGGCTTTGCTATTGAATTTAATTCAAGTACGATGACTCAGAATGGGTTTAATGCTATTCCTAAAGTTCAGGATATGTATGGCCCGGGCGACCATGGTAAATATGAGTTTGTTGACGGTAAAGGTGGTGGTAAAAACGATGGTGATTATGATATCTGGGGACCTGCATTAAATGGTCAGTTAATTGCGCAATATGATAGTCCGATAAACCCTTCAACAGGAAAACGGACTCCTACTCCTTTCATTGCACGCGGAACGGATAATCTTACCCGTTTTTTACAAACAGGTGTATTGAGCAGTAATAATATCGCAATCGCAACCAGTGGCGAAAAATACGACTTACGTTTTTCATCTACCTATAATTACCAGCGCGGACTTGTTCCCAACACTCAACTTAATGGCTTAAACTTCAATGTTTCTGCAGGTTACAATTTCTCTCCGAAATTACGCTTTGAGTCGACAGTAAATTACAACCGCCAGTTTACCCCTAACTACCCCGACGTTAACTACGGCCCTAACAGCTTAATTTACAACATGGTTATCTGGGGTGGTGCCGATTGGAATGTTGATGACATGAAGAATTATTGGCAAACGGGTAGGGAAGGTGTACAACAAATCTATGCTGAGTATCAACGTTACAACAACCCTTGGTTTGTAGCTAAAGAATGGTTGCGCAGTCACCATAAAACAGACATGTACGGTCATATGAGCTTAAATTACAAGTTCAATAACTTTTTGAATTTAAGTGCCCGTACGCAGATTACTACCTACGACCTTTTGCGTACCGAGAAATTACCTTACTCAGCAACAACTTATGGTCGCGAGCAGGCTAAAGGTGATTACCGTGAGGATATGCGTAACATGTTTGAAAATAACACAGACGTATTATTAAGTTTTGACAAACAGGTTATCCCTTCATTAGATGTTAAAGCATCTGTTGGAGCCAACTTACGTACGTTTAATTACCACTCTACTTATTCAACAACTGATTACCTGAATGTACCGGGATGGTATAATCTTAATAACTCGTTAAACCCTCGTCAAACGTATAATTACGAGGCGCCGATGCAGGTATTTAGTTCGTATGCGTTCTTGGACATGATGTACAAAAACTTCCTGAGTGTTTCATTAACAGGTCGTATTGATAAATCATCAACGATGCCGAAACAAAATAACACCTTCTTCTACACTTCTGTTGGTGCCGGATTAATTTTGACGGAACTATTAAAATTTCCTGATGCTATTTCTTATTTTAAGTTAAGAGGATCGTATGCTAAAGTTGGAAACACGGCAGTAAACAATACCATAAGTTCGGCTGCAGTGTTATCGGGTTCAGGATTAGGATATGGAGCAGATTATACAACTCCATACGGAGGTCCTTCTTACAAGAATATTTCATCCTATAATGTAACGCCAATTTACAATAATCAGCCGGGTGCCACCTACACCGCTATTTTAACCAATCCGGATTTAGAGCCAAGCTTTAGTTCTGCCTACGAAGCAGGCGTTGACCTTAAATTGTTGCGTAATCGTTTAGCTTTTGATATTACCTATTTCAACAGCTTAGATGGGCCACGAATTTTCGAACTACCGTTGTCACAAGCAACCGGCTACAGCAGTCTGTTAACAAACGGTATTAAATCGCGTCGTTCGGGATGGGAATTAACGCTTAGTGGTTCACCTTTACGCAAACCTAATTTCAATTGGGATGTAATGGTAAACTGGTCGACTTACAAAGAAGAGTTAGCAGAAATTTACCCTGGAATTGAAACGCTGAATCAATTCTTAAAAGTTGGAGATCGTTTAGATAAATTATACACTTCAACTTTTGTTCGTACTAAAGACGGCCAAATTATTAATGATGCCAGTGGTCGTCCGATTCAAAATCCTGTTTCCCGTTATTTAGGAAACATGAACCCCGACTGGACATGGAGTATCAACAATAAATTCAATTACAAGCAATTTACATTTGGTTTCCAATTTGATGGTCGTGTTGGTGGTAAAATGGTTGACTACGTATTACGCCAAACCATGCGTGGCGGTCGTCATATTGCCACCATTGAGGGCGATATGGGTGTTGCCCGTGCTAATGATATTAAAGGAATTAAATCCTATGTTGGACAGGGAGTGGTTGTTGCTAACGGCGCTACCATTAATTACGATGTAGACGGTAATATTACCAACTACGATCAATTAGTTTTTGCTGCTAACACCACTCCTACTTTCCTTCAGGATTATATCAGCCGTTACAACGGCATTTCAGAAGGAAACCTGATTGATAAAACCTATGCAAAACTTCGTGAGGTAACCATCGGATTTAACCTGCCAAAAAGCTTTTTAAACAGAATGTCGATTCAACGTGCATCAATCACCCTTGTTGGACGTAATCTATTGTATTTTGCCAAGGTGAAAGACATCGACCTGGATCAGTTCCCGGGAATGACTTCTCAATCGAGTTTACAAACGCCTACCAGCAAAAGCTATGGTGTAAATCTGAATATCACTTTCTAAATTCTTAACGACAAATTCTCATGAAACTAAATAAAAAACTGATCCTTTTATTGGCAACAGCAGGAATAGGATTAACTGCTTGTCAAAACTTTGAGGAATTGGAACAAAATCCAAATAAACCAAGTAAAGCATCCCCATCGTTATTACTAACCAGTATCGAGAACGATTTTTACGAAGCTCCCTGGAATGACGTACAACGCTGGAATCAGTATTGGTGCAGCAATTACAATTATTATGCTACGCAGGAGTACAGCTGGACCGGCGGCGGTATGAACTACCTTACGCTAAATAACATTAAACAAATGGAACATGAAGCACAAAAAACGGGGCTTCCTGCGAAAAATGTGTACGCTTCATTGGCTAAATTCTTTAAGGCCTTCTTTTATGTGGATATGACTATGCGCATGGGAGATATTCCGATGTCGGAAGCGTTGCAAACCGGCAATGGCATCTTTAAGCCTAAATACAACACGCAAAAAGAGGTATTCTTACAAGCATTTACCTGGCTTGATGAGGCCAATACAGAACTTACGGCGTTAATTGCAGCAAATGACAACAATTTGAGCGGCGACTTTTTATTAAACGGTAAGTTAATCGGGTGGCAAAAGGCCGTAAACGCTTACAAATTGCGTTTACTAATTCACTTGAGCAAAAAAGAATCGGATGCTGAACTAAAGATTAAACAACGATTTGCTGAAACGCTTGCTAATCCGGCTAAATATCCTTTACCTGGTAGCAATAGCGATAATCTGCAATATGTTTACAACTCTTCTACCAATAAATACCCGCTAAATCCGGATAATTATGGTAATACAGCTACCCGTAATAACATGTCGGCTACCTATTTAAATACCTTGGTTAACCTTAAAGATCCACGCACATTTATTGTAGCAGACCCTGCTCCTGCAAAAATAGCAGCCGGCTTAACACCTGCTGATTTCGAAGCTTATGTTGGAGCAAGCTCAGGTGAAAGCTTGGACGATATGTCATCCAAAGTAAACAAGGGCGAGTACTCGTTTATCCGCAAAGATCGATACTATCAATACTTAGGCGAACCTTGCGTACAAATTGGTTATGTTGAGTTATGTTTTAATATCGCAGAAGCAATCAGCCGTGGCTGGGTTGCTGGTAATGCTGCCGAATATTATAACAAAGGTATCAGTGGATCCATGCAATCTTATGCTATTTCAACGGATGCAATTAATGCTTACTTAGCTCAACCTGCCATAACCTTAGCAGGAAATGCAGATGAAGCACTTAAACAAATCTTGCTACAAAAGTACCTTGGTTTTTTCCAAAACTCAGGTTGGGAAGCGTATTACAATCAGCGTAGAACCGGTGTTCCTGCATTCTTAGTAGGCCCAGGAACCGCGAACAGCCAGCGAATTCCTAAGCGTTTCCAATATCCTTCAAGCGAGCATACTAACAACAAGGAAAATCTTGAGAAGGCGCTGGATGCTCAGTTTGCCGGTAAAGATGATATCAATGATGCTATGTGGATATTAAAATAACAATGAACCATTCATCATAAAAGCACTTCGCCCCGTTAAGGTTGATCTTTAACAGGGCGAAGTTTTTTCTTAGAAACTTAAAATGGCTATTTCCGTACGCCTATTCATTTGATGAGCAGCATTGGAGCATTTAACCCCGTTCTTGCATTTATTGAGCAACTTAGTTTCTCCATATCCTTTGGCTACCAGCCGATCTTTAGCAATACCTTTAGAGATAATATAATCTACTGCAGTTTTAGCCCTTTTTTGAGAAAGAATAAGATTTGCCTTATCAGACGAACGCGAATCGGTATGCGAACTTAGCTCTATTTTAATGGTCGGATTTTCTGTTAACAATGCAACCAATTTATTCAATTCCGTTTTCGATTTTGGTTTCAGATTCCATTTACCCGAATCATAATAAATATGCTCCAGTTTAATTGCCTTATTCAATATGATTGAATCTAACTGAAGAATAACCACTGAAGGCGATTCCTGAAGTTTAACATATTTCAATCCATTTTTATGGTCGCTTAAGAAACCTTCTTTTTCGGCTTTCACCGAACATTCTTCACCTGGCTTTAGCTCAAAACCAAAACGCCCTCTGTCATCTGTAATTGCGGTATCCTGTTCTCCTTTGTTATCCACCGTTACCGAAACATTGACTAATGGTTTACTGGTTAACTTATTTACCACGATGCCTACAAATTTGTTATTTGCCAGCACCACTTCTTCTACAATTACTTCCTTAACTGGCGGTGGCGGCGGAGGCAAGATCAGGTAACTGTAAATATCATCACTTCCTTTTCCTCCTCTTCTATCGGAAGATAAAAAACCTGTTGTGTCTGATGTTGGAGTGAACAAGAAATCATCCGTAACAGAGTTAACCGGAAAACGCATATTAGTAACTTCTTTCCATGTTGATTTTTCGCCTATGGCTTTAAAGATATCTAACCCACCCATTCCAAGTCGACCAGTTGAGGAAAAATACAACTCCCCGGCTGTCCCAATGGTTGGAAATAGTTCTTCCTGATCCGTATTGATCTGAAATCCACAATTAACAGGGGACGACCAACTCCCGTCATTTAACTTGGTACAATACCAAATATCCGTTTTCCCTAAGGTACCGGGCATGTCGCTGACAAAGTACAGCGTGTTGCCGTCTTTACTCAAAGCAGCATGACCAACCGAATAGTTCTCCGGATTATTATACTTAAAGGGTTTCAAATCACTCCAATGTCCTTCTTTCTTTTCTGAGTACCAAAGTTCCAATCGCCTTATACCACTTATTCTTCCATTGTTGGAGTTAAATTCCCTTATTGTTTTTGAATCATTATAGGTTCGGGTAATGTAAATAAGATTATGCGCAGCATTGATCAGCAATGGCCCAGAATGATAATTACTAACGATAAACTGACGATCAAATGGTTTTGATTTTTCTTTAGCATATAAATCCCGTTCATAAATACCTAAATAAGGCTGACCGGTACGACTATATGTTCCTTTGCGCTTATCAACAAAAGGTGCGCGCTCTGCGGTGTAAACAATAACAGAATCATTGATAGCCCATGCGCCCCATTCACTCTTGGGTGTATTAATTGAATCAAGGTTTTTAACTACTATTAATGCAGGTGATTGCATCCATGCTTTTGCCGAATCGCAACTGTTTACCCGCATTTTTATATACTCATTGGTTCCTGTTATTAGCTCATACTCTTTTAACAAATCCCTAGATTCGGTAAGCTCAACATTACAATGCATAACCTCTGCATAATTCAACAGTTCAGAGATTGGCAATAACTTAGTATACTGCAATTGCTGGAACCACCTTTTAGATTGTTCATAGTTTTTGATTAAACGGTAGCTATTTGCCAAACGAACCAGTAGGTCTACATCATCCTTTTTATTTTTTGCCAAACGTTCATAAATCGCCGCAGCTTTGGCATAACTGCTTTGCTCATACAACAAATCTGCTTGTTTTCTCAAACTCTTCTGCTCCTGTGCATATCCTAAAAAAGGGAAGAAACTTAAAAGAAAAACAAAAATGGTAAGTAATCTTTTTTTCATTAAAACGAATAGCGTGTAAACTTAGAAATACCTCGGACTTAAAATTCTTTCACCTAATTTAGGTGAAGGTAGGCTTAACGATACGGAGACTTCGTGGGAGCCATTTTCATAATTACTCAACTCACTTAAGGTTCTATCGTAGGCATAACCAATACGAAAACGATCATTCACATAAAATTGAGCCATTACTGAATAAGCATCAGCCATTTGTAAATTACTGATCAGGTTATCCTTACTCCATAATTTAATACCCGTTCTCCAGGACGCACCTATCCACACTTTTTCGTTAAAAGCAAAAAATGTATTCAGGTCCAGATTGGTAGGTCCTTTAAAGTCTTCTTTGATCAAGAAAGAAGGTTTTAGTATAATAGTAGATGATAACGTAATTAGACCTCCTGCTGAAAAATAATAATGCCTCGTTTTCTTTATATTGAGATAGGTTTTGGTTCCGTCTTGTAATTTTGTGCTGATATAATCAGCAAACAGATCCATAACAGAAGCTCCTGCAAAAAACGTGGGCGAATAATAATAAACCCCGAAACGAAGATCAGGTGTAATGGTATTTACGGTCCCTGCCTGAATTCTGGAGTCATTTTCTTGTACGTACGACAGTTCATCGCCATTGAGTGCATATTGCGACACTCCCACTCCTAATCCCAAACACAAACGACGAGTATCTAACGCATCTAATTTTAACCTGTATGAATAATTGGTGTAAGCAGACAGGTTACTTTGAGCACCCAACTTATCGTTTGTTATTTGAAGACCTAGTCCTGTGTTTTTCCGATACGAATCGGTAAGACCATCAAACGAAAATGTGGCTGTTTTTGGAGCTCCCGTAATACTTACCCACTGACTTCGATATAGCAGATGTGCAGTCCACTCTTCTTTATAACCGGCATAGGCAGGATTAACGGCCAATTCATTAAAAATATACTGACTAAACTGAACATTTTGCTGTGCAAAACCACTACTCACGATAAAAATGAATAAGGTAGTTAGCAACGAGCGATCATTTTTCTTCATACATGTACTACAATTGCAGTATCAAAGAGAGCATAAACTGATCACTCAGCTTTTGCCATTTATTGTGATAATTTATATTGATTGAAAAGCAAATAAAGTGAGGCTCATATTGACAGGTATACAAACCCAATTATTTAAAAAGGAAAAATTATCCTGATACCAAGATGGTTAGAATTCAATAGAGGAGAGTATAAAATTCAGATGGGTAAAAAGTAAAGCAATTTCTATGAACTAACTTGAAGTTTACCAACGCACAAATCCCAAAGGATAATTTTTTTCATTATTTCGGGTGCAAAAATAGAAAAATCCGCTCACAAAAAAAGTGTGATTTACAGGTAATTAACAAGTATTTATCAAGTAGCGGGTTAGGTTGTTTTACTTATTAAGAATTGCTTCAAAACGATTATTAACATAACTAATTAACTCCTCGTCTCCTTTGCAGCGTTGGATTAAATAAGGATACTCTTCTTCATAATCTTCCCTTCCCCCATTTTTGCTCGTGAGTATCAAGTTCGGCTTTCATGATCCTGATCTTTAAGTCGGGGTTACTTAATAAGCTCTCAATATCATCCGGTTGCAGCGAATAATAATGTTCGGAATTAACTTCAATCTTCTGGAAATATAAATCGATAACCTCAATTAATGTTTTAACCTGATGCACACGATACGAATCAGCAAGGGTTAGCATAGCGACGGCCGAATTAGCATTTTTCGGCCGAACTACTCCCAAAATTCAATTTCTTGTTCTCTCGTCCAATGAAAACCGTAATAGGAATCCCAATAGCCCGCTAAAATGACCTTTGTAAGTTATAACGATAGACTCTTCTTCTAAAACATCTAATTCCTGAACTAGATTTCGGATTGACTCAAATTCATAATTTACCTGCACAAGTCCCGTATTGTTCTGCCCTGTTCAGATAAATCTATTTTGGAATTGTACTCGCCTAATGGATAAGGTATCATTATTATTTGATAATTTGTTGAGCAATCACTGCTGCAAATCCATCCAGACCGACTTTGTCCGTATTACTTAAAATGATAATTGTCGAGTTATCTTCAAGTATATGAAACAACATAGCCTGAGCACCCATAATAGAGCCAGGTCTTTTAATGATCGTGAACATTTTGGAGTTGATTTCATAATCTTTATACACCCAAACGCCATATCCATATTCACCAGGCCCCGAAACAATCATTTTATTCAGTGTTTCCTGCTTTAATAACTTACCATTGAACAAAGCATTAGTAAATTTTAAAACGTCATCCACTGTTGAATACATAGCACCCGAAGCATACCAATTATTGATATACACAGGCAGGTCATTCGTAAGTACTTTTGAATCATCACGCTGAAAATAAGTATTTGCCAGCCTGTCGATCACTTTCTCTTGCGATAATAAACCTGAGTTAGTTAATTGCAAAGGTTCAATGATCTTTTCGCTTAATACCTGTTCGTATGTTTTACCGCTTACAGTCTCAATTATCTTTCCCAGTATAATGTAATCTGCATTGTTATAGTCGAAGGTTTTACCTGGCTGATTTACTAAAGTATCACTGCAAAACTTTGCCAACAGTTTATCCGTTGTATAGGGCTTTTGATATTGTGGCATTCCTTGCTGTAAAGCTGATTCAAGCGTCAATCCATCATCCATATTTCGCATGCCCGAAGTCATGTTGAGTAACTGTTTTACTGTTACGCTAGAACCTCCCATTCCCTTGTAGTTGGTTAAATAGGTGTTAATCGGTTTTTCCAGATCTATCTTGCCTTGCTCATACAATTGCAAGATCATAACTGCAGTAAAAGCTTTGGTGATGGAGGCTATTTTATACCTGGTATCAGGTGTATTAAGTACTTTAAAAGGGAGGTCAGCATACCCAAAACTTTTACGATACACTGCTTTTAACTTTTGTTCAATAAGAATAGTTCCACTGAAGCTATTCTCCTTTGTCAACGAATCAATAAACCCTTCTACTTTTGTTAATTGGGCAGAGACACTGCTTATTAAGCTAAATAATGTAAGAATTAAAATCAATCTTTTCATAAATGATGTGTTAAGGCAGATTAAGATAGGTTAAAAAGCTCAATTTTCTGATTGATACCTAACTTCATTTATAGTTATTTATGGCCCTTTTTATTGATCAAAAACATCATTTGTTTGTTAAAAATAGCTATTCCTTTTTCTTGCTCCCTACTACCTAAACAAGAATTTCCCAGACTTACATAAACCAGTCCTGACTCTTCGGTTAATTTTATTGTCTTTTTAACGCTATTCATCGAGCCCTCCACCAACAAAATAAATGACCTATTCTCAAAGTTTTTATTTGCCAGTTCTTTTAAACGAAGCAATACATTGTCATTAATGGATTTATCCATGTTGCTTAATTCAAGAAGCAACAGGCATTCTGTTAAGCTACATAACTGTAAACCATACGTTTGATCAAGACTATCAATCGTTTTATTTGGAGGGAAATTATCAAAACACTTGTTAAGATATTCAAACCGCTTTTCGTTTAATGAGTCAACCGATTGAGCAATAGCACTAGTTAAAATGAAAAGAAAAAATAATGTTAATGAGGCATTCTTCATCATCAAAGCGGGTCTAAATAACTTCCGTATTATTATGTTCATTTAAATACCTCGTTAAAAGGGAAATCTACCAAGATGATAACGTGTATATTCTATCCCGTGCCAGGTTCCTATAATAATTGCCATTCAAATTATAATTAATGATTCAACCAGAAAATAAAGAGATAAATAAAAAATGTTGGTACAGCAAACAAAATAGCGATTATCAAAGGTCCAATCAGTTTACCATTTCTAACGGCTGCTTTTTTATTCACTCCTCTGCTTTCAATGTAAAGACCAATATCCTTATTAATCTTTTCAATATAGTGAATACTAAGGTCTTCCTCCTCTTGTTTAATCCAGTTTTCACCAAGATATTCACCGGAAATATTAATATATTTTTTATCCGAAAGAGCGGCTTCTATATTTTTAACACCAAACCTAACAAGTCCAACATCATTAGCATTTATATACCTCAAATGCCCATGACCATTAAACGAGAAATAAATCTCTTCATCAGGAATTTCCTGTTTCCATTTATCAATAAAAAGCTGTAATTCTTTTCGTTGCTCTTCGGTTAACTCCATTTTCTATTTTTCCTAATTGATACCTAACTGCATTTGTAAGTCCATAAACAGCGCATAAAGTTCATATCCTTCCCCTCCTTAGTCCATAGAAAAGGATAAAAAGTATAAACCTCACCACCCTTAAGTTTTGAACAATCTACCTTCCAATCCTTCCAGCGTAATCCTCGATAAAAATCTTCAATATTGCCGTCGAAGCAGAAAAGCAAAAAATCAGAATAGGTTATATTTAAAGGTTCCCACGCTAAGTTATCGGGTGAGAGATAATATAGTTTTCCTACATCGTCACCTAAACCGCCTCCATTAATGGCAAAAAAACCATCGGCTGCGTCATCGGCAACTAGTAACCTTAACGGTTGCTGGCCAAATTCCTCAAGTTTTTTTCCTTTATTCCAATCAGGCAGGTTTCTGGTTAAAAGTGGACTGCCTGACCCTAGGATTCTTATCCAGCCATTGTCGATTAAGATACCACCTGTTGAATAAACAATCGCTCCCATTGGAGACCGTGTGGTAACCTGTATTTTATACAATACATCTCTCGCCCTTAGCACATCACAAGGAAGTACTTCCTCTTTATTTTTTGCATTATCGATCCATTGTTTTACCAGGTCCCATCCAGGCTCTACATTATTCACTAATTCATCAACACTTCGAAATCTATCTTGAGAAAAAGAGGTCATAGTTAAAAGTATAAATAGAAAAGTAACAAGACATTTTATTTGTCCAGTTCATTAATTAGCAATATCATTTGCTTATTGGAAATTGCTATTCCTTTTTCTTGCTCACTACTAATCCAGCTTTCTTACTTTTCAAAGCAGGCCTAAATAATTTCCGTATTATGTTCATTTAAATACTTCTTTAAAAGGGAAATCTGTCCAAGGTGGTAGTGCGTATGTTCAATTATCCCAACTATGTTCCTGTAATAATTACCATACTTCGGATCAGCAAAATCGTCGAAGAGCATGGAGTCTTCTAACTTCTCAATTTCAGCAGCAAATAATTCAGCTTCAGAAAGTGTTTTAGCAACTAATTGATTCCAATCATCTGCAGAAGTTATTGGAGAAAGATCAAAGCTATATTTATCACTTGCGTTCAATAGTTCACCTTGCAGTACCTTCAACACCGCTGCTACGTAATAGTTAACATGAAAAACCAACACTGCAATGGTATTAAAGTTATGAACCTTTGTTACCGATTGTTCCCAGGTTATATCTGCCAACGTGTCTTTAAGATTAACGGAAGTCCAGTTACCCCCAAAGTGCACATCTCTGAAATGTTTTGCAATTTGTTTACTTAGCATCGTTTCATAAGTTTCTGTTGAGAGTAAAGATAAAAACAGTTTATGAAACTTATACGCTGATGTTCTACAAGTACGTGTTAGGTTTAGCTAGTATTTGTATTCGTCTAAGCTCAGATAGCACAAAATGTTCGCAGGTATACCTTTTTATGGGATCAACCTAAAAAAGCAAGGGAATTGCGGGATTAATTCTGCTGAAAAAACAAACCCCAGCTAACTTAAAGTTTGCTAGGGTTTCTTTCAGCACCTTTGGCTGAAGACAACGAAATTATGTATATCGTCAACCTTTGACATTGTTTAACCTTTTTATCCTTCAGACTCATCTCTTGAAAATGAGAGGAAGAAACTATCAGATACGACTATCTTCACTTTCAAACAGCTATTAAAGAGCCCTTTTTGCTCTAAACTTTCCTTCGATTTTCTTTTTCGGTGGATTGTATTGACCTATTCTCCACACTTCAGCGTTGAACTCACCCTCCACATACTCCCCAATACCTCCAAACTTGGTAATCTTGACCTGTCCCTCAGAATATACTAAGTCACAGTCAAAACAATTTTGCTTTTGAGTGATCCAGGAATTGGGAAATTCTTCATTTGTGGCTAAATCGATATAAGCCTTTTTGTAATCTTCTCCAAAAGGATAGCTCCCGGCTCCAGGTCCTCCGGGAATAACAATACCGATGTCGTAGCCATCCTCAAGGTGCGCCGAGATGCTAAAATTGTTTGCATCTAATAATATTGCGCTTTCTCCATTTTCAGGTGCCTTATTCTTTATTTCTTTTCCATCTACCTTAATAATCATATAATCGTCGGGTGCGGTATGTATAGGAGTGCTGATCATCACAATTGAATTTCGCTTGTTGCTATAAAATGAGACTGGTACAGTTACACTGATCTGTGCCGGATTTTCTATCGGAACCTGGCTTGGTGCAGTATAAATACAACTAGGCCCGCTTGCCTTTAGTGTCCCCTTTCCAAATCCGATAGACCAGCGAAGGGCCGAAACATTTCCACTATACTCAACAAGATCACCTATAGGCTGGTCTTTTGTCAATGGCTCAAGTAAGGAACCAAGGTGCCACATCAGGCGCAGGCTTGTTGTATCTCCGACTGAGACCTGTTCTTTACTGACTTCAAGTTCGAAGAGCTGTGCCAACACCCAGTCACTAAAGTGAGTGGTTTTTACGGTTAGTTTCTTGCCTGCTTTATCCAGCTCTGTATCTGAGGCCAGGTAATGGTGACCTTTCTTATCCTGGTAAGCCAAGAAAAGAAGATCACTTACTTCAGTCTCGATGCCAGCCTCCTGAAGATCGAATGTGATGCTTACAGGTTTTAGAAATATAAGACCTTCTGGAAGAATACGATAAGCTATTCCCGGACTCCCCTCGAGTGTATTGGTAATGGGTTGTATGCTGAAATCGACCTGCTTGGGAATGGTACCGGGAGGGACTACAACTTGAAGGATCCCATCATCAGACGCCAACATCCCGCCTTCGGGGCCTATCTGCTTGACAGTTGCCTGTCCGATAGGAGTTCCGAAAGGTCGTTCTTTGGGTGTGGCCCCTTGTCCACTCCAATCCTCTAAATGATCTGGTATATCTTTTTTTGTACAGGCACTGATCCCTATGTATAGGAGACAGAAAATGACAACTTTTGGAGTTAATCTCATAATTGTTTTCAAAAAGTAATTCATAAAGAGAAATGTTTTTATAACCTTACAAACTCCACACGTCTGTTTTTTGCTTTTTCGTTTGGGTCCATATTCTTTTCTACAGGTTCTGTATCACCTTTTCCAAGTGTTTCTATGCGATTTTCTCCAATTCCGTATTTTTCTATCAGTTCCCTTTTTACGGATTCGGCTCTCTTTTGAGACAGAGCCATGTTCTGCTTGGGAGTCCCGTCGCTATCTGTATGTCCTATCACTTTTATCCGGATGGCATTATCTTGCTTCAATGCAGCCGCCACCTCTTTGATCACTCCTTGATTATCGGATTCTATTTTTGCCGAATTGGTTGCAAACAGAATGGAATTGCTCTCCAGCTTACCCTCCGTTAAGAGCTTGGAGCGTGTGTCCGGGCTTCCATCCGCAAAGCATAGATTTGAGATATAGTAGCCCAATTCACTATTTTTATAATTGGAAGACTCCAATTCCAATCGCAATTGGTTTAATAAATTAGAAACTGGGACTGTTTGAGGAAGATCAAAAATCTTTTCCTGATCGATCCACACACGGATTCTTTCCTTTTGGATATCCATCGCAATATGGACAGGCTTTCCGAGTTTTGCAGTAAAATCTGGAAGGATATAATTTTCTGTAGCTATTTTATTCGAGTTATTCTCTATTGATTTAAGTTTTACACGAAGTTCGTTCCTATATGGGGATAAGATAATATTGACATTGTTCTTTACACGATAATCATTCGACAGGATATAACCTTTATTTCCCCTGTCGTATAGACCGATCTTAAGAGCTGGCAATGGATAGTTTCCATTGGGCGGAAAATCGATAATTACATCAAATTCTATCGTATAGTTTTCTTTCAGTAAAACTGTTGGACTTAAAAACGTACCGCTATATAACTGCAGCCATTTCCCAGGCACATCATTGAACTCTACAACTTCTCCTTTGCTCCGTGTATACCATTGCATGGGAAATTGTCCAGTAACATCCGGTAAAAAATCTTCTTTCAATAATACAGTACTTCCTGATTGAAAGTCGTATACTGTATTTTGTTTTTTAACTCGTTCCTTTTTGACTTTCTCGGTAGGATTCTCTCTTGTGTTATCCTTTTTACCAGATTTGTCTTCGAGCAATTCGTCCGTTTTTTTGTCTATGACTTTCTCAGCAATGCCTGTTGCCTTTTGCTTTAATCTACCAAAGGTACTTTGGCCAAAAACGGAGGTGTTACCTATGCAAAGCAAGATTACACATAAGTATTTTGACGATATCTTCATTTTTAATGGTTGTAACTACTGATAAGAAAGCTGCCCTAAAAGCAGCTTTCCTTTAGAATATATTTAAGCTTGTTTAAAATAATAGGGTGCTATAAAGACTTTGTAGAGATCAATTTTAGTTTGATGTTTACATCCGGAAGTATATAGAGCGGCTTATTAGGATCGCTATCCATTAACATTCCCCATTTGGTTCTGTCGATCTTAAAGTTTGCTTCAACCAGCAAGTTTTCTTTATTCACCGTAATTTTGGCAGGGAAAGAAATTGGATGCGTTTGACCTAACATAGTAAAATTACCTGTCAGCAAATAGTTGGCACCACTAATAGCCTCTTCATCGTTACCTGTGTAAGGTTCACTTTTTTTAAATTGAAACCTTGCATTCGGATGGATTGCCATGTTAAAAAAATCAGGGCTCTTTAGATGATCCAATAACTGCTTTTTCACAGGGTCTTGCAGATCAAAATTTTCGATGGAAGAAATCGGTATAGTAAAATCGCCGGATTTTACATCTCCATCATCTCCGGCTTTTAACTCTCCGGTTACTTTAAAAGATCCCACGTGAAAATGATCCGGTGCAGATCCCTTCCATTCTATTGTAGATGAATTCTCGTTTACTTTATAAGCTTCTGTTTTTTCGCTTCCTTTTTCGCATGATGCAAGCATAAAGAGAACGGGAAGAAAGAGCATTTGTAGATTTTTTCTCAATGTTTGTTTCTTCGTTGTTGTTGTTTTCATGATGTCAGTTCAAAATTTTGTGTACACTTTTTATCTGTTTTCTCGATGCAAAACTAGGAAGCCTCGCTTTCGAAAATCTTGGTAATTACCAAGATTTTCGAAAACAAGGCTTCCTTAGTGTATCAGACTGAAACGACACCTATCGCTATTTACTACTGACTCTGAGTTACTTGCTTTTTTTCAATATCAATGAAGTTAAGCCGCCACCCATTACCTGATATTGCTCAATTGCTAGCCCTGTTCAGCTCTATTATACATTTGGCTTGATTATCAATTTTAGATAACTTGGCAACCGCAAATCAAGAGTTACTTGCTATATTAAACACGATAGGATAGATTATAAATGGATACTAACCAAACCTCACCGACAATTCTACAAACAAAACAGCATTTCGAAATTCTTGACGGATTAAGAGGTGTTGCCGCTCTGGCCGTTGTAATATTTCATTTTATGGAATGGGTGTACACCGATTTAAGCAAGAACTTCATCGGACATGGTTTTTTGGCTGTCGATTTTTTCTTTTGCCTTTCGGGATTTGTAATCGGATATGCCTATGACGATCGTATAGCCAAAATGGGCGTTCTTGAGTTTTTTAAATCGAGGATTATCAGGCTGCATCCCCTGGTTATTGCTGGATCGGTGTTAGGATTGCTGGCATTTTTGTTCGACCCTTTTGGTGGCGATCCTGAATCGTACAGTACCAGTAAAATCATCCTGGCATTTTTGTGTTCGGTATTGCTTATTCCCTTTCCTGTAATAGCCGACCGTGGATTTAACCTGTTTAGCTTCAATGCACCGTCGTGGTCGTTGTTTTGGGAATATATCGCCAATATCGTTTATGCATTTGTACTTTGTAAGATCAAACGCAGTTACCTGATACTGTTAACCATCATCTCGGCGATGGCTATTTGTTTTGTAAGTTATCGCTCCGGCAACTTACTAGGCGGCTGGAGTGGCCCAACCTTTTGGGACGGGTGTGCCCGGATATCGTATTCTTTCTTAGCGGGACTGCTTATTTACCGTTCTAACTGGATCATCAAAAATAAGCTGGGGTTTGTCGGTCTATCTATATTATTGTTCCTGGCCTTTTTAATTCCGTTCTCCACATGGAGTTGGTTAACCGAGCCTTTGATAGTCCTGTTTTTCTTTCCTTTGCTGATAGCATTAGGCGCAGGGGCTAATTTAACATCTGGCTTAAAAAAGGTTTGCGTATTTTCCGGAAAGATCTCTTACCCATTATACATGACGCATTACGCCGTTTTATGGATGTTCGGTAATTATTACACCAACCATAAACCCGGTAATATGCAACTGACTTTTATAATTATAGCAGGGATAATTTTGGTGGTTGGAGCATCATATCTGATGATGGTACTCTACGATATCCCCGTAAGGAAATATTTAAACGATAGACGGAATGATCGGCTTGCCAAACAAAAAGCTGACGGTGTTTTATCGCAACAGGATTAAGGCATTTTTTGAGTGATAGAGGAAAACGTAAAAACCCAATAATTACACAAGCTATGAATAGCAGCCATTACAAGTTAATGCAGTTATTGCACTGTAACCTATATGACCTTGACTATTCGATGAAGTGTTTAGCCGATCAGAATTTAATCTGTCGCGGACCAAGAAAGGGAAATAGGGAGTAGTTCAGCAATGTTAAGGGCTAATGCGAAAGAGACGTATAACCTAATATTTACCAATCACAATTATTGTATTACTATTCAGGTTGGTTCACGATAGATAGTGTAATCTTTTATACTTTATTGCATTTTATAAAATAATCAAACTAAACATTTTTTTTAATCATTTCGATTATACAATTAACTTTAAAGTACTTTTATTTGCATAATATTAAAGGTCACTAAAAACACTTCTACGGCCTAATTGTAAGCCTAAACATAACAAATCCTTATAGCTTTACTACAGAATTGTCACTATTAATAAGTTGGACAAACTGATTGATAATTTGGCATTTATGATTATTTATTCTTTAACCTTCCCGTTAATTTCCTCACCAGTTAGCATACTGCCTTGCAGATACCTTAACGCAAGAAAAACATTTTAAGGAAATCTTTTACATCATTAATTATTTATTGATTATGAACCAACGTCTATTAAAGCGGAAATTCTTATTCCTTTTCTTTTTCGCCTTATTTACCATGATTACAGCTTGTGAAAAGGATACAATTGAAAGACACGAAAACCCAGAAAAACAAATCGAAAAGGTACGCCTTGATGAGATTACGGAATGGTATTCGAAAACGGGCAGTCAATGGTCTAAAAAAAGTAAACTGCTTTATGATTATGCACAGGAAGGTATTGTCAACGGAAGATACTATATACGTATGCCATTAGACAGTTCTTATGTAGATATGTACTTTACCAAGGAAGACGGACAGATAAAGGGCTATGCCTATAAAGTGTATGAAGGCAAAGGCAGTGAAGGTGATTATTCAGGTGTAGTTCAATGGTATGACTTTCAAACTAACAATTTCAGCGGTGTTCAATTAAATGAAGGTAAGGTAACTAAAGAATACACCTTTGAAAAAACAACCACAGCAATAAGTGGAAAGCAAACAAAGAATATAATAGATAGAATATGGTGTTGGATTAGAGGCGGGGTGTATTCTGATTATACTGGTATTTGTTTAGAAGTTATACGTGAACATCCGGTTGAAGATGGCAAATATGGTACAGCAGGTGCAGGTAACGGGGCTAAACCTTCCGAATATCCATCAGGCAAGATTCCTGAATATACAACACCTGGAATAAGAACCTTAACATCAAGTGGTTCCGTTTCTACTGCAATCGGATCAAGCAGTGCATGGAAGGATGTCAACAAAGGAAAAGAAGGAGGAGGGGCACGTGAAAAAACTGATATTTATGGTAAGAACGGTTATCCGTTATTTACTGCAAAATACCTAGACGCTTCAACTGGAATAACTTATTCCTTTAGTGAAATTGAAACCATGTTTATGAACAATCCTGCACTTGTTGCGGATCTGAATAAAAACATTGGGGACGAACCAACTATCAATCTAAACATTGTATCACCAAAATACCATGTAATCAAATCACTGGAATTTGCTGAAGAAGCCATTGCCTTAGGTGCAATGAACCCTACATGGACTTCGGTACAAATTTATTCAGCGGCTTTATGGAATACGTTAAAAGGTGAATTTCATTTTGCATTGGACATGGTGGGAATGGTTCCTGTTGTTGGTGAAGCTGCTGATATAGTCAATGGTGGAATCTATTTCCTGGAAGGAGACAAGATTAATTGTGCATTAAGTGCAGGGGCAGCTATTCCTGTCGTTGGTTGGACCGCAACCGCTGGCAAATGGACCAAAAATGCTGTAAAGGGAATGTCCACAACAGTCTCAAAAATTCCTAATCTGAATAAAGCCTATAAAGCTGTTAAAAATGGTCGAGGTAGTGTCCGATTCATTAAATTAGCGGTGAAGTCTTTTTCATACAATGAATTAAAAGTTCTTGAGGCGGTTAAGCCAGCTGATGCAAAATTAACAAGCATTGCCCGTTGGCTTTTAGATCAATCAGCTTTGCATATTGCAACAACTGAAACAGCACTTAAAAATATTGTGGATGATATTGTTAAAAATGGAGACAATGTAGTTAATGCAGCAGGTAAGAAAACTGAAGCATTAAGTGATTTAATTTTCACACGTGAAGGCTTTACCAAACAAACATCTAAATTAACAAGTGATAATGGTTTTGATGGTGTTTTTATAAAAGGTACATTGGACAATCCTACAGAAATTATTATCAATGAAGCAAAACAAGTTGGAAGTGCAGGCAATATAAAACTGGATTTACCTAACAAAGGGCCTCAAATGAGCGATGCATGGATTGACGCCACTATAAAAGAAATGCGTAGCAATGCAGACCCAATTACAAAAAAGCTTGGCGATGTTTTATTGAATAATAGAAATAAAATAATTAAAACAGTTACTGGAATAGACAGGTCAACCGGCGAAATTTTAATTTTAAAACTTAAAAATTACAATTAAATACATGGACAGAATTGAGCATCTGATAACGATTTATAATAGCTTCCAAAATGATGAAAATTTTGTAAGAAATAAGATTGAAGAAGATCCTGCAAATGATTATTTTTTTGTCCCTGCCTTGGAAGGTACTAATATTGTGTTTGCAGTCCATTCGATTTTCATCGAAAATGATATCGATAAAGCAAAACTGTTTTTCAGTAACTCGGCATCAGCTTCGGAATATATGAGCATTAAATATGATCGACATATAATGGATACCGGTATTGAAGAAATGTCTTATGCGCTCCTATCAGATAATGTAAGTTTAATAAACAGGTACGCATTGTTAAAAAATAAAGTCAACAATGTAAACTTTATAGGTTTTCAAATGCCAAATGCAATGCAAAATATTTTACTAAATGATTTTGACAAATTAGATGTTAATATCGATTCAATCCAAAAGCAGATTAAGTATCGTCGTTATCGTTGGTATGAACCTATTGTTGATGTATTCCAGGGCTTCAAAACAAAAGATGAGGCATTAATTAAATCAGGTTTATTGGGATTACTTAAAACACATAACAAAAGAAACAAATCTGAATTAATCTGTAAATTTCTTTCAACTGATACAGCAGGCCTATGTAAACTTGCGTGGCGTTGTGGTTATGAAATTGATTTAGGTAGTCCACTTGTTCCTATTGAACTGATGCCTATTCGTCCATTAACTGAATACCAGACCTATAATTTCTTAATATAAGTAATTTTGGTCAGTTATAACAAATGAACAGCCAAGCCCTAAAAGCTTCGGCTGTTCATTTTATATTGGTACCGATATATGGAATCCCGCTCTCGAAGGTGTTTCAGCGATAGCGTCACCTTCGAGTGAATATAAAACAGAGGACTCCGTCCGGCCGAAAGCGCCCACCTAACTTCAAATGAAAAATAAATAACGTTTATTCTAAAACTCAGCTTCTATCCAAAGACGATTGATAATCGCTCACTAGACTTTTGTGTGTACGGTTTCGCCGTTTTTGAATTGATGGATGCTTTAATTACAAATGAACAGCAATTGAGAGTGTTATTTGGAACTGAATAACTTTGCAAAGATTTTCTACACAGTGTATAACGCGACAAAACCATCCTTTCGAATGATTTTGTTGCTTCATTTTATTGGATCTTTTGTGTCATCGGCCAGACAGAGTCTTCCTTCTTATTTGCAGTTGAAAGTTTCACTATCGCTAAGACTTCCAACAACGAGGGGTATTGAGTATTTCCTACATTGCGAAAAATGTGACGAAACCTCTGCCATACATAAAGGAGAATTTTCTTTTTAATCTAATTTTCATTAACGAAAAAACGGGCTGTTTTGATTTTCAAAATGGCCCGTTTTTTATAAATTCTACTCTTAAGTTCACCTTTTTGATATGGAAAATTTTACAACTTCAAAATATATCAAAGCAATCCAACTTGCCAAGTGATTATTAATTAATTTGAAAAATTGGTCAGTGTTAGGAATTTCATCACTTTGAATATTATGCCTATTTGCACTAAATAAGTGAAAGAATCTATTCCTGATATTTATTATTAACGTATTTAATTCAATGAATTTAACAGAGAGTGTATCAAATTCCTGACAATTAGATTTATCAAGAATGTCTCCACACATCCTTTCTAATACTTTGTAATATGTTTTCTGAACTTCATTAGGAAAATTTGGATCAATTGAAATATTTATGTTTAAATCCTTCATCGGATCATTTTCAAACAACTTTCTCAGAAAAACTCTAAAAACACCCAATTCACCCTTGCTATTCTCTTTAGTTAACTCATCAGATGTACAAGCTTTTAAAAATTGAAAAGCAGAATTAAAGTCCTCTATTTTTGAAGCATAAATTAGGGGGAATGGAATGGAAATCATTTCAAGCACCCTATATATGTAAATAAATGCAGTGGTATAAGATTCCTTTTTTTGAAAATACAGGAAATTGGCAAACTCATTTAGTAATCGTTTATGAAACTCATAGTTACTATTTACAAAACGTCTATCAGAAAATAACCTCCCCAATTCATCAACTGTCAAAGCAGGTGCTAAATAACTAGTCATTTTTTTAAAGGTGATACGGCAGTGAACTGGTTATTTAAATCTAAGTAATCAATATCTTGTCTAATGTAATTAGAATCATTAATTGAGCGAAATTTAACACCTCCACTCATAAGTCGTAATAAAATAATCAAATTACTCGACTTATTTGCTCCTGTACTTGTAATTAAAAGAGATTGTTGATATCTATTGAAACTTGACTTTACAAGTGTTTCAGAAAATTTAAATGGATCTATAGGCATTTCTTAATTTGCTGTTATTTCCAAAAACTTTCCTATTAACTCATTTGTATCAAATCCCTTAGTTTGCCTATAATTTTTTACAAAATAGAAAGAAAGTTCTCTTCTAAACTTTCCTAAATTTACTTTTGACGGTTTTATTGCACTAAATGCTAATTCAAAAGTTTTAAATGCATTTCTTGTCTCCTCAATATTTTCTTCTTGTATAAATGAATAAGAAAATTTAATCCCACAACAAAAACCTATTAAATTATTAGATACTCTGAACCATTCACTTAAAAATGAATCGGATAATTTACTATCAATTAAAGAAAGAATATCTTTAAAAGTAATTGAACCAATAAAAACTCTTGACTCAAGAATTCTTCCGACAATAATTTCGTCCATCTTTTCTTCAATGATTTTGTTGTTTTCATTGTGAACATTTTCAGTAAGAAAAGATAAATACCCTTTTGTAACGTCAGCCAAACTAAAAGCATTTGGTAATCTTTCGATAGATTTTTCTTTTTCAGATTGTATATTAAACCTGGTTAGATGTGAAAAATCAAATAAATCTCTTGTAAGGATTTCAATTTGATGTTTTGGGGTCATAGGTTTTTGCCCATTATTCAAAGTAATCATCCTATATAAAAGCTTATCCTCATTATCAGATATAATTACATTAAAATAAATAGGATTCGTTGGTTCAAATATTCTTAACTCACTAGCCTTTTTAAGTGTATTTAATCTTTGAATTCCATCAAGTATATAACCATGATTAATTTTATTCATCATAAAATCTTTCAACTCTTCAATATTTTGGAATTTAGGATCCTGCTTAACAAATGCAATTGTTATAGGTGGCATAATACATCCTGCCAAAATATCTTGTTCTAATCGTTTATAAAGCCTAGAATCTAAAGACTTTCTTTGAGCTTCGAATCTATTAATTAGCGGATAAAATTTTTCTAATGCAAAGGCATAATCACACATTCCTAATCCCACCTCACTTTTAATAACATTATCAAAAGATTTATTGAATATTTTCATAAACTAGGGATCAAGCCGAAAAGTTGGGGGGCTTGAATTAAATTATTTTCTTTGCAGTTCCATGCAAGATTTTAGCGTAGCCCAATTAATACTGCCGGAGGGAATGTTAGATTATTTTCTCCTTAGCGATATAGAACAAACTGACGAGCATATTTATATTTCGTTAACCGAAAAAAACACTAAACCGGAACAGTACGGCTCTGAGCATTTGGAATCTAAAGGATTCTTTGATCCAATTAAGGTTCAAGACTTTCCATTACGGACAAAAACGGTTTATCTACTCATTAAACGAAGAAAATGGTTGAATCATAGCACAGGGAACATTGTTTACAGGGATTGGGAGCTGGTTGCCAAAGGAACCCGAATTACCAAGGAATTCGGGGCTTTTTTAAAAGCATTGGCTCGATACTCAGCCAGTCAGCGCCAATAGTGTTGGGACTTATTTCAAAGTAGATGGCAAACAACTGGAAGAACACTACCGCTGTCATCTAAGTCATTACCATAGCTGGGATCAACGGGAACATGCCCAGGACTGGATTTTATTTGAGCATAATGTGGGGCCTTGTTTGAGCATTGATGAAACAGCTCTTTCTCAGGGTGAACTTTATACGATCATTACCAATAAAGCGGCCAAGGGTCGAAAAGGAGCATTGATAGCCATGGTAAAGGGAACCAACAGTGATAAAGTCAGGGCTGTGCTGGAAAAGATTCCTGTCCGCAAGCGTAACCAGGTCATCGAGGTGACCTTGGACATGGCTGCCAGCATGGAAAAGATTGTCCGTTATTCTTTTCCTAAGGCCAGTCTGGTAACAGATCGGTTTCATGTTCAGAAATTAGCTTACGATGCCGTTCAGGAAATGCGGATTCAGTACCGGTGGGAAGCTATCGAACAGGAAAACCAAGAGATTGCTTTAAGCAGGGAACTGGGACGAAAATACATTCCTGACCTGCTTGAAAATGGAGACACTCTGAAACAATTACTGGCCCGCAGTAGATACCTGCTATTTAAAACACGTTCCTCTTGGACTCCCTCTCAGGAACATCGTGCAGAACTGTTGTTTAAGTACTATCCGCTATTGGAACAAGCCTATGAGTTGTCCATGCAGTTGGGTAAGATCTTTCATTCCACTAAAGATAAAGGAATTGCTTTTACGCGACTAGCCCGATGGTATGACCAAGTGGAAAAAGCCGGATTTAAATCCTTTAATGTGGTGGCCCGGTCTATTCAGGCTCACTACCTGACCATCCTGAATTACTTCGATAACAGGAGCACCAATGCCGCTGCCGAATCTTTTAATGCCAAGATAAAGGCATTCAGATCTGCTTTCAGAGGTGTAAAGAATGTCAGTTACTTTCTTTTCAGACTTTCTAATATCTATGCTTAAGCCCCCAACTTTTCGGCTTGATCCCCAAATCGTCCCCTATTTCGTCCCCTTAAAATACAAAAACCCCTGTAAATACTTGATCTACAGGGGTTTCTTTTCCAGTACCCGGAGCCGGAGTCGAACCGGCACGGTTTCCCACAGGTGTTTGAGACCAGCGCGTCTACCAATTCCGCCATCCGGGCATTTTTAAAGGACTTTATTACTAAAACCCTTTCCTTAATTGCGGGATGCAAATGTATGCAGCTTTTCTTTAATTCGCAACAAATATTTTTGCCTAAAGTAATTATCCTTGATTTTCAAGAGATTATTTTTTCTTTTTTCTTCATCAAGGCTTTCAAACCCGTCTGTAAAGTGGGATAACTCATTTATAAGCTCTTTTTCTAAAACCAAAACCTGATCTTCAATTTCGTTCAACCGATCGGGATCTTCGTCAAACTCAATTTCCATCAGTACCTCGTTAATCTCCATCATTTCCATTAAAAAGCTCTGAGGCAACTGATACTTCTCCCCTTCCTGCATTAGTCCGTAAAGGTCCAAAACATACTCTACACGCTTAGCCGGATTAGTTAATATTTTATAAGCATTGTTATTGATAGTAGAAAGCTCCAGAATTTCAGCTTGTTTCTCTTCCGTCTCGTTTACGTGGAAATCCGGATGGTACTCTTTGCTAAAACCATAAAATTTCTTTTTCAGCAGGTTTTCATCGGGGTTAAAGGAGACAGGTATGTCGTAAAACTCAAAAAAATTCATTCTTAATTTATTGCTAAAAACAGAAACGTGAGACTTAAGAGAAAGATTGTGTGGCAATCCATATCTTAAATCTCACGTTTCATTATTGGGTTATTCTTATTTTAAAAAGAATTTAGAAATATCATTACCAAATGCAAAGATCATCAATCCGATTAAGATTACGAAACCTACCACTTGAGCACGCTCCATAAACTTATCGCTTAGTGGCTTGCCTTTAATCATTTCAATGATCAGGAATACAGCGTGACCACCATCCAATGCAGGAATTGGCAGCAAGTTCATAAATGCCAACACTAAGGAAATCAACCCGGTTAGCGTCCAGAATTTCTCCCATTGGAAAGTACCACCATAGATTTTCGCCATTCCAATAGGTCCCTGAACCGCTTTACGTGGGTCTACGTCACCCTTGAATATTTTCCCAAAACCTTTTGCCTGATCAACCAATGTTTGTTTAGCTTTTTCAGCACCAACTGGTAATGCCTGCGCGAAACTAAACTGATCGGTTTTAAAGTTCATTCCAACTGTTTTAGGGGAAAAACCAATAGTTCCGTCCTTCTCAACATTGGCAGTTAAATATACTTCAGTGTTATTTCTGTCAACTTTAATTTTAATTTTTTTGTTCTTATTAGTGTCTAATGCCGTCCTTAATTCATCAAAGTAGGTTACTTTCAATGAATCAACAGCCACTATTTTATCACCGGTTTTCAAACCAGCTTTATCGGCATTACTTCCACTTTGTACTTCTCCTACTTCAAATGTTAGACGAGGAACTACAAATGCTGTTTTGCCTTCATCAGATATTTTTTCAATGAAATCAGAGGGAACATGAATCAACGTATCCTTACCTTCGCGGTTAACGTTCAGATTTACATTACCAAATAGAACATTAGGACTATACAAATCATCAAAACGCTCAAGTGATTTTCCATTAACACCTGTAATTTTGTCACCTGTTTTTAATCCGATTTCCTTTCCTAGTTCACGGGCTTCAATACCATACTTCACTTCAGAATTAGGCAAGTAGCTTTCTCCGAACTTAAAAGTTAACATCCAAAAGATGAAAACACCCACCACAACGTTTACAAATACACCACCCAACATTACAATTAAGCGTTGCCAAGCTGGTTTTGAGCGGAATTCCCATGGTTGAGCAGGTTGCTTCATTGCTTCCACATCCATAGACTCATCAATCATTCCGGCAATTTTCACATATCCGCCAAGCGGTAACCATCCGATTCCGTATTCGGTATCACCTTTTTTGAAGCTGAACAGCTTAACGCCCCAAGCATCAAAAAACAAGTAGAACTTTTCTACCTTGATGCCGAATGCTCGTGCAGCAAGGTAATGCCCCAACTCGTGTAAAACAATCAAAATCGAAAGTCCGGCCAACAATTGGGCCGCCATAATTAAACCACTCATGTATTATCGAGATAAAAGAAAAGATGAGCTTAAGCTACATCATTTCTGTATTAATATTAGTTATTATTATTTAAGTCGTTGTAAAATCAACTAATTACCAATCAATTCAAGTGCCGTAATACGCGCCATCTTATCCGTTTCAACGTAATCTTCGTAAACGGGTTTCAAAACGCGCGTAACTTTCTGCATACATTCGGCAATGATGTCCGACATCTGCAGAAAACCGATCTTATCCTTCAAAAATGCGTCCACAACTACTTCATTGGCAGCATTTATGACACAAGGGCAGTTTCCACCTATTGAGAGTGCTTCAAACGCCAATGCAAGGTTACGGAAAGTCTTTGTATCCGGTGCTTCAAATGTCAGATTGGAGTAGTTTGCAAAAGAGAAACGTGGAAAATCATTTTTTATTCTTTGCGGATAAGCCATTGCATATTGAATTGGTAATTTCATATCCGGTAAGCCCAATTGCGCCTTTATTGATCCATCATTAAATTGCACCAATGAATGTACAATCGATTGGGGGTGAACAACCACTTCAATCTGATCCAAATCAAGGTCAAATAGCCACTTGGCTTCAATTACCTCCAGTCCCTTATTCATTAAACTGGCAGAATCTATGGTAATTTTAGCACCCATGCTCCAGTTCGGATGCTTTAGTGCCTGATTTTTAGTTACATTTCTAAGGTCATCAAGCCCTTTGCCTCTGAACGGACCACCTGAAGCGGTAAGAATAATTTTTTCGATGGGGTTATTTTCTTCGCCAGCAAGGCACTGAAAAATAGCTGAATGCTCAGAATCCACCGGAAGAATATTGACTTTATATTCACGTGCCAGCCTGGTAACTAAGTCGCCTGCAACAACTAAGGTTTCTTTATTTGCCAAGGCAATGTCTTTACCTGCCTTTATTGCTGCTATGGTAGGTTTTAAGCCAACATAACCCACAACAGCTGTCAGCACCATATCAACCGAATCATACGTTACCACTTCAGCTAAAGCAGCTTCTCCTGCTAACACTTCAATTCCGGTATCAGCTAAAGCTTTTTTTACATATTGATAGTTGGATTCATCCGTAATAACTACAGTTTTTGGCTTAAAGGTCAGTGCCTGGCTAATTAATACATCAGCATTCCCGTTTACGGTTAATACTTCTGCTTTAAATTTATCAGGATTAGCGCTTATTACTTCCAATGCCTGTGTTCCAATCGATCCGCTTGATCCTAAAATTGCAATTCTCTTCATTTATTATTCTCAATCCTATTGAGCTCTTTATTTAAAACCATAGAGTGCACAAAGTTACACAGTTCTATACAAAACTCTTTGATATACTGTTGGTTGTTATTTTTGACCAAAGATTACTGTACCACTCTTTTATTCCCTCTTTCAAACTCGACTCATTAGAAGTCTAGCTTTTTATCGGCAAGTTTCATATAGGTTAATACCTGAGCCAAATGTACATTATTAAAGCATTCTACAGCCTTAGACTCTATTATTATCCGATTTAAAAACCTTATGAAACATTGAGCTCTTTGTGGTTATTTAATTAATCCTGCCAACTCATCGGCAATCTTACGATCGTTCGACAAACGAGGCATCTTATTTTGTCCACCTAACTTACCTTGAGAACGCATATAATCAATAAATGCATCCTTTCTCATTTCTCTTATTTTCAATGGCTGCAATACGTTTCCTTCAATAAGATCGTAATAATAAACATTCTTTTTCTGAAGTAAAGCATCCACCTTAAGTCTGAATTCATCCATGTTTTGCGGACGATGAGCGCCGAACTCCACAAACCATTCATGAAATGGCAAACGGCCATCCGGATCATTCACTTGCGGAGCGACTGTAAATTCAACTACATCTATATTTTCCGCTTTTGCTACTGTCATCAAAGCGTGCTCCACTTCCTCTCCTATCACATGCTCGCCAAAAGCGGAGATAAAATGCTTTATTCTTCCACTTACAACTAAACGATAAGGATTTTTTGAGACAAATTTAACCGTATCTCCAATGCTATACCCCCATAGTCCGGCGTTGGTATTTAATATAATTGCATAGTTCTTATCAAGCTCAACGTCCTTAAGCCAAATACGAGTAGGGTTTTCATTATAATATTCGTCAGCAGGAATAAATTCATAAAACATTCCGGCGTCTACATTCAACAACAATCCTTTTTCTGTCTGAGAATCCTGAAAAGCGATAAATCCTTCTGAAGCAGGATAGGTTTCAATAGAATCGATCTTGCAACCAATACTGGCCTCTAGTTTTGCTCGGTACGGTTCAAAATTTACCCCACCATAAACAAACAAGCCAAAATTTGGGAAGATGTCTTTAATTTTTTTACCCGTTTTAGCTGTTAAACGATCGAAGTACATTTGCACCCAAGGAGGAATACCGGATATAAGGGTCATGTTTTCATTCACCGTTTCTTCTACAATCGCATCCACTTTTTCTTCCCAGTCATCAATGCAGTTGGTTTCCCATGAGGGCATTCTGTTTCGTTGCAGATAATCGGGTACATGGTGAGCCACAATACCGGATAGTCGACCAACATGTACTCCATTTTTCTCTTGCATTTCAGGACTTCCCTGCAAAAAGATCATTTTACCATTAACAAAGTCTGCTTTATCGGTTTCCGCAATGTACAATAACAACGCATTGCGTGCTGCATTTATATGTGCCGGCATCGACTCCTTTGAAATAGGAATATATTTTACACCTGAAGTAGTACCAGAAGTTTTGGCAAAATAAAGTGGTTTTCCGGGCCAAAGAATATTCCGGTCGCCATGAACTACCTTTTCTATATAGGGTTTTAGTTGTTCATAATCTCTAACAGGAACTTTATTTTTAAAATCATCATAGGTTTGAATAGATGTGAAACCATGTTCCAAACCGAACAAGGTTCCTTTAGCTTCGGAAATTAGCTGTTGCATCCATTTTTGCTGCAAATCAACGGCTTGTGTGTTCCATTTTTTGATTTGTCTGGCTGTGTACCAAGCCAGTGGTTTGCTTAATAAGGATTTGATGCCCATAAGAGGCAAATATACTTGTTATGAAATAAACACCCTTAATTAAGCAAAAAAATAAGGCAGCCGGTTAGCTGCCCTATAATGCCAATTATTGGCTTTTCTTTTGGTTAGATTAAATAGAAGTATTTTTATTATTCCAACATCATTGGTTTTACTTTATAAGTTTTGGCGGGTTTAAAAGTTACGGTGTCTTTTTTCTCAATTGCTGTTTCCAGTGCAACTAAATCATTATCTGTGATGCCCCAAACTTTTTCAGCTGATTTTGCTTTTGCAAACAGCTCATTGGCTTCTTTATAATTTTTAAGGTAGAGATTGATCACAGCTGCATTATAAAGATCGTATTGAGCTGCATTTGCTTCTAAATGACCATTGTACCATTTTTTAAGCTCGGTTAACGCCGTATTATCATCTTTAACAAGTGGAAGTACCTCCGAGACAACTTTTCCTTTATCTATCCAATCGTACAAACCGCTTTTTTCTAAAGTTGCAATATACCATTTGGCATTCTTTGAGTTTTTGAAATAGCCATCGATAAAGATTTTACCAAAACGGTCCCATTCATCGCCGATAAATACAGACTTAACTTCAGCCATTTTAGCCTCAAATTCTTTGTCACTATTAGTGGTAGCATATTTCTTAGACAATTGGCTCATAAAGGAAATCATGTAATTACGAACAGGATTTTGACCGAAATCATTTACCAAACGCTCTTTATTGGTAATGAACCATTCGCCGTACTTGTCGGGCGCTACAAAATTATTAATGATATTGAAGGCTTGCTCCGAGAACAGATCCTGACCACTTAGATAGGCGTTTACCGTATCGGCACTAACCTTACGTATTCCTTTCATATAGGCATTGTCGTAAAATGCCGGATAAGGCGTATTTAAATCGGGAGTGTACTTTTTGAACTTACCAGCTTTATTTAATTCTAAAATTTGTTTCAGGTAATCAATCAGTTTAGTAGTTCCAATAAAACCTGAACTTTGATCAATCAGGTGGCCTTCAGGAGTTATAAATAAGAATGAAGGAAAGCCGTGAACTCCATATTTCCTACTCAGTCTCTTCCCAATATCTTCCTTGAAAACATCTGTCTTAAAGCTAATAAAGTCTTTATTTAAAGCGTCGCCAACATTTTTATCGGGATAAACTTTTAAGTCCATCTGCTTACAAGGCATACAACCTTCAAAATAACAGTCGACAAAAATGATTTTATTCTCAGCTTTAGCTTTTTTCAGAATAGAATCCCAATCCCCGGAAATAAAATTGGTTCCTTGAGCGAGGCTCAAAAATGGCAGAAAAGTGAACAGAGTAAATAGAAATTTCTTCATCATAAAATCGGATTAGTACATTTTGCTATTCGCAATTATCACTAATACAAGCTGAATCAAATTTTTACCCCATGAAGTGATGATTTTTTTAAAAAAAAAGATTTTGGACGGCAGGCTATTCATTCATAATTCACAAAAAAGCCCCTTATGATTAAGGGGCTCTTCATTATTCTGACTTTAAAGAATCTTCATAGTATTGTTTTGCTAAGGTAGCCGTTTGTTCAGCGGTTGGCTCTTCTGATTCATCCAGCCAACTTACAACGCCTGGATTAATTTCAAAAACCGTTGGATCGTTCGGTTGCGCACCGACAATTACATAATAAAACTGATCGTCTCCTTTAAGTTTACATTTAAACAAGAACATTCTTTTTTTCTCTTCACCAGCTGCAATTTCTACACTTCTTATGAAATTGACATCCTCAACGTCATAATCTTCCGACAAATAATATTTAAGATAAATCTTACAAACCCTCTCTTGAGTAAGTAGGTGTTTTACACCGGCAATCTTCCCATCTTCTTTAAGATCAGACAGTAAATAGTATCCCTCATTATCGTCCTCTAATACCTTAGTTATAAATGGATCTTTGACCTTTTGTCCTGCATTTAACAAGCCAATGATCGCCTGTTTATTTAATGCAGAGGAACTATCTGTTAGCAATAATTTAAAGCGATTGATATTTTTAGCAGCGAGATGTGGTTTTTTAAACACCTCCAGATAAGCATTAACCTGTGAATGTTTTACCCAATAGGTACTGTCAGTTGAAAGAAGTTTTTTAAAGCCAGGAGCAAACTTATCAAATGCAGCACCCATCGGCTTTATCAACTCGTCTAATTTATATTTAGTGAATTGAGGGTTAATCCAAATAGAATCATAAGAAGTATAGCCAACAAAAATAGGAAGAAAATCCGGAGACGTTTTTGCCAATTTGATCAAACGAGGTAAGAACTCTTCATCATACTCTTTTTTATTTTTTAAGCTATACGACATAATCTGGTAGGGATGCGAATTACCTTTTTTATGATTAACAGCACATTCCTCAAACAACAAAAATGATTCTTTTGTACCCACTTCTGTTAGAAATTGAAGTAGGTCCGCTTTAAACTTAGCCGAACTTGCGGCAGATTGATATAACGCTTTAACAAGGGATAATGTAGCCGAATCTGCATGGTCACTAAACGCATTAAGCATTTTACCTTTTGCTTCATCATTCTTAATGCTGTTTTGTGATAAAGCGTCTTGTATTCTGTCTCTGTCAATTTTTGATAGCTCCATATAATTAAATGCATTTAAAGCATTTTCAAAAGTGGCACTATCGGTGGACAATAATCCTGCAAATACATCAGAGAGTTTATTTCTGAACAGATCAGAAGTATCTTTTTTAGAGGCATTTAACTTAAATGACTCAACGAATTGTAATCCGTAGCCCTTGGCAACTACTTCTTTAGGTTCAATAGCTGAAACATCATAAAGTTTTCTTCCGGCAATAATGAACCGATGAAATGTTTGCAAGCCACTGTTGCCATGTTCAATAACTAAATCATAAACAGAATTACTATCAACGATGTATTTTTTCTCCTTAAGAACTCTATCAGATTCTTTCTGAGAATTTCTGCGGAGGCTGGTATAAAGAGAATCTGAAGAAGTCCAATAATAAGGAGCAAAAACCACTTCGTGAATATTGTACATTGATAATGAGCTACTGTCAATAGAAGAATAAGCATTAATATCTGAACGATTGAAATTGTTCGTCGACTGATGTAAAGGTTCACTTACTTTAACACTAAATGAGCTATCTGAAGAAAAAGCCAAGGTGTTTAATGCTTTATTCTGGTATGGCAAAATCCGGAATCCCTGGAAAAATTTCGTTACAGCAGCTGTATCCGAACTTTGCGGATTATATTGTGCCATAACTGTATACAACCTGTTTCCTTTAGGAAACTGACGCAATTCAGAAACTACATTATTCTTGTGCTGAACTTTCGTTTTATAACCTTTAGTCTTACCCGAAAAACAAGCGTTAGCATCGAGCTTTGTGACTGTTGTATCTTTTAAGATAATAGCTTTTACATGTTCAATAAGATTGGAGTCACTTACGTTATAAAACCCTTCTTTCATTTTATCTATCCGTAAAAAGTAGGAAGCATTTTTACTTTCATCGATTGCCGAAAAATGACGGTAAGGTCGGCCTTCACTTTCGGTTTCATCCTCGACTGTACGCAGGTTTCCTATACGACGTTCAGTGTAATCGTCCGGAACAATCATTTCAAAGAGATCTTCCTTATCCGAAATTTTCTTATACGTAACTGCTTTTGCTGATACATCAAAGAGCTTTATTGAATTGAAAAATTCTGAGGCTTCGTTTTCACCTGCTTTATCTAATGTATGCATAAACAGGTACACCTTACCATTTTTAGCATAAGTGCGTACCTGAAATTCAGTTCCTTTTGATTTTATGAAAGCTTCTCCTCCTTTTGCTCCGTCTAGTTCAATATTTTTAATTTCACCTTTAATAACACCCATGGTATTAGTATACCGTGAAAGAAGTTGATCAAGTAACTCCATTTCCGTTGCTTCTCTTGAAGTAACAATTAACGAAAAGGCAAAGGCTGCAGTGTTTTTCTCTTCTGATGCACTTATATACATCGATTTATTGGAATTAGGAATAGGGTAACTTAAAGGAATTGAAGGCATTATTACAGAATACCCTTCAAGCATTCTTTCCAACTTATACCCTTTTAGGCTCGCATAGCGATCTTTATAAGTAGTAGCCACACCGGTAAAAGAGGCTGTAACAGGTGTTACCTTATATCCTTTACGTTTAAGCAGGTTGATAATCCCGTTCTTGCCCGGCAAATGTGCCGCCCCTACAGCTGCAAATAAAGTTTTATTACGTATAATTCTGTCAATACTGTTAGTCATATCAGTATTGCGCTGTACCATTATTCCGTTATTAATGAAATCGCCGTCAAAATCAAGAAAAGACATATTTCCCTTATAATAGGCTTCAACAAACGTATCCAATTGTTTAGCCTTATCTTTTCCACTTAGTTCAGCATTCTCTTCATAATACCCTAACGTTTCAAGGAACGACTCCTTTCGATAAGGCATATGCTCATTGTTCTTTTCCAAAAACTGATTTTCAATTTTTTCAAGCCCGAATAGTTCTTTCTTTAACATCCTGGCCTTCTGATGGAAATACGCATCCAGAAACAAACTTTCCTTATTAGTAGCTGAACCACTTTCTTCCTGATACTTAGCAAGATCATCTTCCGAATCATTTAATATCATCTCAACAAACCAAAAACTTTTATTTCGTAAATGATCAATTGAGTACCCCAACTTTTTCTCCAAAAGTTTATCGACAAAAGCATACTCCTCAGCAGAAAGTTTTTTACGTAAATAATTGGTTGTATCAGCCCAAATAGCACTTTTAGGGTTTATCATATAGTTCATCATGGAATCTATATCCACCTCATTGGCAAATGCTTCTGACCGATCAAAGGCAACTAATACGGAATCGCTAAAATCAAACACACGCTCATCTTTAAGATGCATGGTTCCAAACAGGTAAGATGGCTTCTTTAGCTTCGGCCCTTCAATGCGCCACAATAACTGATAATCATTCCGTTCAGTTTTTTGCGCATTGGCAAATGGTGAACTTAAAAGCATTATAACAAATGCTATAAGAACATTGGAAATCCTTCGATTCATTAATAGTAGAATATGTAGTTTTTTAAAATAGCAGGTAGCGTTTCAGACCGTTTTTTGATTGGGCCTTATCATTAGATAGCAGAGAGGCTGATTTAACGGCTAAAATAACTCTTTCAGCTTAGCAACAAAATAATCCCATGAATATTTTTCCTTTTCCTGATCAATATTACGGGCAAATTCTTCTTCTAAATTATTAGCATAAAAACGACTGATGGCCGCTGCAAGTTCTGTACTGTTTTCAGGAGAAACGATAAATCCTGTTTTTCCGTCAATAACTACTTCGCTTAATGCGCCTACGCGTGTACTGATCATTGGCCTATTGTAGAAATAAGCAATCTGAGAAATACCGCTTTGAGTGGCAGATATATAAGGCTGAACCACTAAGTCCGACGCGCAGAAGAAATAACGGATATGCTCATTCGGTACGTATTGCGAAACATGGATAACCGCATCCTGAATTCCTAATTGTTCAATTTGTTCCTTATACGGTTGCTCGTCTTCATAATACTCACCTACTACCAACAGTTTTAATGGTTGTTGTTTCAACACCTCTGGCATTGAGGCCAGCAGATAATGCAATCCCTTATATTTTCGGATAAAACCAAAGAATAAAATTACCTTTTCATCATTCAAGTTTACATTATAGCGTTTTTGCAACTCTTCCCGAGCAGCAGATTTATCAACAGCTTCTCCAAAGGAACTGTAAATAGGATGAGGTGAGTTTCGGTAGGGCTTATGTTTGTTGAACTTTTTAAGATCGGCTTCAACACTGTCGCTTAATACCATAAATCCATCAGCCTGGGCAAACAGGATTTTAGTCAGCAGATTTTGACCGGGCTGCTTTTCATGCGGGAGAATGTTATGGCAGATCAGTATTATTTTAGTTTTACAAAACCGGTTAATGAAGAAGGCAATTTTAGCATAACATGGAGCAAAGAAAGGCATCCAGTAAGAAAAAATCACGACGTCCGGTTTTTGCTTAGCGATCTTTATTCCCGTGCTGATCCACGATAATGGATTAAGGATATCGATAAGGCGTTTATTCTTCTCCGTCGGAATACCAAACACATCTTCCCCTTCTTCAAACTGACTCTTGCCCGGAAACAAAAAACCGGGGTATTGGCGTTTAAAATTAACGATGCTCACATCGTTGTCTTTAGAAAGATGTTGAAATAAAATAGCCTGACTTTGCGCTATTCCACCTCTGTAAGGATATGCCGGGCCGACAAGAACTATTTTCAAAATTTGAGAATTTGAGAATTTGAGAATTTGAGAATTAAAAATCGTTTTCAAATTTTCACATTCCCAAATTCTCAAATCATTATTTAAACTTCTTTTTCTATCTGGTATGCGTTTCTTTCAGGTGAATTACGAGAAACTAATTCTGCTAAGAATCCGGTTAAAAATAATTGGAAACCAACAACCACCGCAATTAATGCAATATAGAACAACGGATTATTGGTAACATCACGATAAGGAAGATGACGGGCTATCGAAATCAGTTTTTCGGCGATTAACCAAATGGTCATGAAAAAGCCTATGAAAAAGCTTAATACTCCCATTGCGCCGAAAAAGTGCATCGGACGTTTTGAGAATTTACCAACAAAGAAAATCGACAATAAGTCCAAAAATCCGTTGATAAAACGACTCATACCAAATTTGGTAGTTCCGTATTTACGAGCTCTGTGTTCAACAACTTGCTCACCTATCTTTTTAAATCCAGCCCATTTAGCAATTACCGGAACATAACGGTGCATTTCACCATAAACTTCGATGCTTTTAATTACATCATGGCGATAAGCTTTTAAACCACAGTTAAAGTCATTCAGCTGAATTCCCGACATTTTACGGGTAGCTGCATTGAAAAACTTGGTAGGAATAGTTTTCGTGATCGGATCGTAGCGTTTTTTCTTCCAACCTGAAACTAAGTCATATCCGTCGTCTACGATTCTGCTATATAAACCAGGTATTTCATCCGGACTATCCTGTAAATCGGCATCCATAGTAATAACTACACGGCCTTGAGCAGCCTCAAAACCTACGTTTAGTGCAGCCGATTTGCCATAATTTCTACGGAATTTAATACCACGAACATTCTCATTCTTTTGTTCCAACGCCTCAATTACCTGCCACGTCTTATCGGTACTGCCGTCATCAATAAAAATAACTTCATACGTAAAGTTATTTTCCTGCATTACACGGTCAATCCAGGCTTCTAATTCCGGCAACGACTCATCTTCGTTGTAGGATGGAACAACTACTGAAATATCTTTCATTTATCAGATTTGGAAATTGTCTTACTATATAGGAGACTTTCTTAAAAATAAAAATCCCGCCAAAAATGGCGGGACAAAAATATAAAAGTTCTTTGCAATAACTTAACGTGCATCAAACATTGGCTGCTCTTTTTTATGAACGGCAGAAACAATTAATGACAAGATGAAGCCTGAGAAAATTACAGTCGGAACAACAATTAAACCCATCATCCATGGCTGCATAAACCCTTTCGACATGTTGATCATTTTATCAACCTGCTCTTGTGATTGGCCACTGTCTAGCATTTGTTTTTCCTGAGCGGCAAAAATTTGGTTAACCAAGTCAGGATCAATGTATTTAAACAAGATGAAAGTATAAATACCCATGATTATACCAGCAACTCCTGCGATCAATGTTCCACACCCTAATCCTCTTCCGTAAGAAATATATCCGCCTAAGTCCTGATCGCGATGATGCTTAATTCCAAACCAGATTACCACAAAATAAATGAGATATTGTACATAATGTAATTTAGAATCTAATGGAATTGCTAACATGTACATAATCAAGGAAAAGGCCATTAAACCCAATCCCATGTACAAACCATACGTTAACGCCGTTTTGAAAGGAGAAACCTGTGGTTGCAAACTTCCCGAATCTTGAGCAAATTGTGAGTCCATAGATAATTTATTGGTTAATTAGTTTTAGTTAAGATTTATTGGTAATTCCTCTAAGTTATAATTATAAACAAGTATAGCAAAAAGCGCTGCTGTATCAAATGGTTTATTATCCGAATTTTTGACAAAATCTTTCAAATCTTGCATATCTGGTTCGGTTTCATTAAAGAAACTCATCAATACATAAAACAAATCTTTTAGCGGAGAGTTTTCGTCCAAACCTCCTGCTGTTTTAGCTATTTCAGTATAGGTGCTTTCCACCAACATTTGATTAGCAACTACATCTTCATAAATCTCCAATTCTTCCTGAAACTCTTCTTCTTCTATCAATAAGAACTCTTTCAGGTAATCAGCTAATTCCGGACCGATATTCTCCAGATCACACTCTTGTAAATACAAGAAAAGATTTAGGAATTCGGTACCTCTGTCGATGGTATCGTCCTCTATTTTCATCCATTCCGGAGAATCCAGGTAGTCTTCACCCAAATGGGTCGCATCAGACTGGAAGAAGTTGATCAGTAATAAGTCGAAAAAGAATTCTTGCAATGGAGCAAATTCCGGATTATCATCAAATGCATCATCCATTGCTTTCATTTTCTTCTTAAAATCTTCACCGTCAGAAAATATCTTAACTAATGAATCATAAAATCCTTTAGTAGACCCTTCTAATTTATAAGTAGCAGGTAACGAGCCTGATTGTCCGATTTTATAACCTGCTAAAGCAGCCACCAACGACTGTTGAACTTTTTTATCCATATATTCTGAGTTTTTTTTAGCAATCAGCTTTTAATAGTAGCATTTAGCAATTTTAATAAGTAATAAACTAATGACTATAAGTTAAAAGCTAATTGCTTAATTAAGCACAACTTGTCCGTTATTAACAATAGCCAACGCTTTTCCTTTGAGTTGCTTGCCAATAAACGGAGTGTTTTTAGATTTAGATTTGATGTTTTCAGTATTGAGTGTCCATTGATGATCGGGATCAAAAACAGTAAGTTCAGCGGCTCTGTTAAGTTCTATAGAAGGAACTGCTAATCCCAAAATCTCGCGTGGACTAACTGCTAATGCGTCTACCATTTCTTCTAATGACAACACTTTTTCACAGCTCATATTAAATAAAGCAAAGGAAGTTTCCAAAGCAGAAATACCGAAAGCAGCTGTTTCAAATTCCTGATCTTTGAACTCAATTTCATGAGGTGTATGCTGAGACACTACTGTATCAATAGTACCATCCTTTAATCCGGCTTTTAATGCTTTAATATCCGTCAGCGTTCTTAAAGGAGGTTTTACTTTATAATTACTGTCGAAACCTGTTAAAACAGTTTCATCCAACATCAAATGATGAGCAGCTACATCGGCGGTTACTTTAAGCCCTTTTTTGCGTGCCGCACGGATCAAATCAACACTTCCAGCAGCAGAAATAGTTGTAAAGTGTATTTTACCGCCTGTATATTCCGTTAAGAAGATATCACGTGCCACCATTAACTCTTCAGCCATATTCGGAATACCTTTCATTCCTAAATAAGTAGCAGTTACCCCTTCATTTACTTTTGCTTTTTCAGCAATAGATGCATCCTCCGGATAAGAGATCACCAAGCCATTAAAAGCAAGAGCATATTGTAAAGAGCGCATCATAAGTCCGGCGTTTTGCACAGGCTTATTGCCGTCCGAAAAAGCAACGGCTCCAGATTGCGTCATATCAAATAACTCTGCAATATCCACACCTTCACGTTTGGCGCTTAAACATCCAATTGGATAAACATTTACAGCTTGTCCTTTTGACCGGTTTTTTAAATACTCAATTTCCGACTTAGAGTGTAAAGGAGGATTTGTATTAGGCATTACAGCTATCGCCGTAAACCCACCTGCAGCCGCAGCCGCACAGCCACTTGCAATATCTTCCTTCGTTTCATAACCAGGATCGCCGATATTAACATGCATATCCATCCACCCAGGTGATACAAACTGACCTGTTGCATCATATAGCTGAGCATCTTTGGCATCAATTTGATCATCAATCTGAGTAATTTGTCCATTATCGATCAAAATATCTTTAACCTGACCGTTAAAACTTGAATTTGGATCAACAATGGTAGCCGATTTTATTAAGAACTTCATTTTTTTAGCACATAGGCGCTAAGACGCCAAGTTTATATTCTGTTTATTAATTGCTTTTTTTATTGCGGGTTGCGTGTTGTATTATTACGTGTTACGTGTTGCGTGTTGCGAGTTACTTGTACAACTGGTTAATTTTTTATTAATAATTAATTAACTCGAAACACTAACTCACACCCTTTAACCCTAAATTCGTAACTCGGAACCCGAAACCGTAACTCGAAACCCGTAACTCGTAACCCGAAACCCGTAACCCTTTAACTAACTCGTAATCCGGAACTCGTAACCTCCTCACGGGAGCCTGTAATGGATTCAAAGTAACGGATCAACAACACTTCAAGTCCGAGGAACAGAAGTGCCAGCCAAATACAGTATTTCCAAAGTTTTTGCCCGGAGTTTTCAACTTCAATTGCCTTTCCAACTGCATCAGCAGGAGCATCGAGTACTGAAATATTCTTTGAGTTCAAAAGCTTCTGTAACTCTCCTGTAGTGTAATAGGTCAAATCAGATTCGGAACGATCATAATTGAATGCAAAGTTGGCAAGCAGCTCATTTCCATTCACAAAATTATAAATTCCATCTTTTTTCACCTGATCATCTATATATAAATTCGTTTTAGATTCATCGTTTCGGATATCTGGAATAAACTCTAAATCTTTATTTTTCAACTTATATTCATTCTTTTCAGCAGCCGGAAGCTTTGCGGTCTCCAGCGTTTTATTTTTACCAATTGTGTAATAAAGGGGGTAGCGCTGATTACCTAACAGGGCTATTTTATACATCATCGGTACAAAAATGGCGTGACGTGGTAAATTGGTAATGCTATCGTCTAACGGAACAGCCGCCAGGTACACCGATCCTAATCCTGATTGCGTGCGACTTAATAAGGATTTTCCACCTTGCATACTTAACAAAACCTCTCTCCTGCTTCTGGAACTGGCTTGTGTTGTAAACGATTTTTTAACCTGAGGAAGGTCTAGATTTTGAGGAACAGATTCGAACAAACCCGAAAACACCTGCGATTGCATATTCAGTTTATCTGCTTTATTAGCAGCTGGATCAAGCGGACCAATTTTATCGGCATTGATGGACATCAAAAACGTGTTATAGCTGTTGATGTCGGAGTTTAGATCAGGAAAAATCAACACTGAACCACCTGATTCTACAAATTTGGATAATTGTTGAGCCAAACCTCCGGAAATAGTAGTCAATCTATCTAAAACGATTAAACGCTGACGAGAGATTGATTGATAATCAATTTGGTTTTCAGTATTCTTTACCGGTTGAAAATAATCATCGGTACGATACACCGTTTCTATGTAATTATTCGCTTTTGCACCTCCAATGATCAGCACATTAACCTTTTGGTCGATCAGGTACGAAAAGTAAAGTTTATCATCAAAGGTTACCGGATAGTCCGTAATTTGAATTTCACCCTTTTGCCAACCCGAACCATCAGGTTTGTAGGTTAATGTATCGGTTGCACTTGATTTTGCTTTTACGGAAAGACTACCAATTGCTTTTTGAACCCCATTTACAAATAATTTTAACGGAACACTTGATGCATCTTCCTCTGTAAAGTTTTTAATCTTTACCACCAATTGCTCCGTTTCACCCGCTTTATGGATAGGCGAAATAAACCAAACACTATCTACAGAAACATTTACCGTTTGAGCTTCACCTACCGGCAATGCGGTAATTTTTAATGTGGTATCTGATGTTAACTTAGTTTCATCAATATTGCTCCGCTGAAAGTCGGAAATAAGGTAGGATTGTTTAATGCCATTACCTGCTGAAAACAATAAATCTTTTTGTCTGGCAATTATTTCATCAACTCTTCGTTTGTTTGGACTGATCTTTAACTCATCGATCAAACGGATAAATTCTTCTTTATCTACCAAACGCTGATGACGACCTTCAAAATCGTTGCTCAACAGCTGAAAACGATCATTGATATTTGCTGAAGAAGCAATGTTTCTTGCTCTTCTCTTGGCTTCATCTAATAGACTTCCCTCCTTATTCCTCGCATCCATACTGTATGAATTATCAATATAAATGCTGTAAACATGTTGTTTTCCAGCCGATGCAACGTTGCCTTTAGGAATAAAAGGCTGAGCAAAAGCCAACACTAAAAATGCAATGGCCAATACCCGGCAGGCCAGCACCAATAAATGCTTTAGCCGCGATCTTGAATCGGTTTGCTGCTTAATTTCTTTTAAAAAACGAACATTGGTAAAGGGAACCCTTTTGAACTTTCTGAAATTAAATAGATGAATTACAATAGGTATGGCTATAGCCGATAATGCAAAAAGGAAAGATGGATATAAGAAGTTCATCAAAAATCAAAAATAATAAAAAATATTAATGAGTTACGCCTAACTTACAAATCGGCAAAATCACTTCCAGATCATTACAATCATAACTTAATAAACTTACTAAATTGATTCAAATTCTCATTATTTAAATGCCTTCAAAAATTTTGTTGCCCTGCTTTTAAATCCCGGAGTTTGATGTTCAAACTGATCTGCAATAATCAGCCTGATCTCAGGAACTATTTCAGGGTATTTTTGAGCAATATTTTGTAGGATCGTCAGCGAAAAAACCTTAATTGCCACCGCTTCTTTGGGGGATGAAACAAAATCAACTGCAAGATTCATAATATCACCACAATAATCTTCAGGAATATCAACCTGCTGCAAGATTCTGGTAATATTTCTTTTTACCGCATCATGAACATCCTTTTTCTTAAGCATGACGATTAGCTCATCATACTTATCGTGGATAAATGCAGGATGGTTGATAACACAATCGCTAAGCGGCCAAGCGGCACACTGTACTAAGCGGTGTTCTTCATTCATAAAAAGGGTAAAAAGTTCATTAAACCGAGATTCAGAATTACCAATCCAGTTTACTATTTCGTCTTTTTGCGCTTTTGAATGTTCTTGTATAAGGGCTTCACGAAGATTCATCATTTTCCTTTCACTAAAAAGCGTTTTAAAGAGTCAAGCAAAATGGAATCATATTCGTACACATCATTATAGATCCGAAGCGTTCCGTTATCTGAAGGCATACAGGTATAATAATCAATGAATAATGGCCACTTATTATCCAATGTTATCCAACGGGTTTGATGTCCGCTTTCAGATTGTTCTTGTTGCTTTTTTTCGTAACGGAGCATTTTTAGTGAATCTAACGGAGGGTATCCAGTTTCTATTCTCACATTATCATAAATTCTTGGATTTTGCACTAATTCCTGGGCCAGCTTTAATGGATCAGCAACACGTACACAGCCGTGACTAACCGCTCTGTTTTCTTTTCTAAATGCTGATTTATTGGGTGTATCATGCAGATAAATACTGGATCCATTGGGGAAGTTAAACTTAAACTTACCTAAAGCATTACCATCTCCAGGGTCTTGTTTAAAGCTGTACGGAATATTACTTGGAGATAAACTATCCCAATCAATATCAAATGGATCAACCACTTCTCCCTTTTTATTATAAACCTTTATGGAACTACGGTTCAGGTAATTCGGATTGGCGCGCGATTTAGCTAAAATCTCCGTTTGAACAATTGAATGTGGAATATTCCATTTAGGGTTCAGCTGAATATTATTGATCTTGCCGTACATGATCGGTGTTTCATGGTTCTTAGGCTTATCTTCAATATTTCCGGTTTTAAGGTAATTAGCCCGTTTTGTTGCATAATCAGGTTCGCGTTTTTCCCCCACACAAACAATCATCGTTAACTTGGTTTTACCGCTATCGACCACTCGCAGGTCGAACGCAGGAATATTTACTAATACAAAACGATCAGAATCTGAAGGAGTTCTCCACCTGTACCGTTCCATATTGATCAATATTTTTCGCTTAAGTGCAGGCGATTTACAGGTATCCAAAGCTTTTTGCAAAGTGATATACTCTTTTCGAGTGGGTTGGATTTTGTGCAATAGTGCGGCCCAATTACTATTGAGCATAAGTTGCAATGCAGAATCAGTCGGACGTTCAACCGGAATTAAATAACGTGAATATATTTTTGCAGGGTCAACACAACCAAAATGAACCTTTGAGGCGTAAGACACAAATGCATTCGCCGATAGTACCTGCAAACGTGCTAAAACAGTATATAATTGAGGCAACGAATCGAATTTGCCCTTATAGATCCGCTTTTTCAGGGAGTCTATTTTATCGATATAAAAAATATCGGGAGAAATTCCGTGTTGCGACGACTTTCGCAGGAAGAACTCAAGTGTATCAAGTTTTCTGTTTTCAAGTAAACCAACAAACCATGCGGTATCATTAGCCCCTTGCTTTTGAAAATAATCTGCCAGCAGTTTATAATTAACCAACAACTTTTTTTGATGCTTTAGCTCTTCATTCAATACTTTATTATAAGCAGCGGTATCAAATTTACGATAAGATTTTTCCTTAAACTTTTCAGCAAGGTAAATCCCTGTTGGTGAAGGTTTTTTACCACAAGAAGAAATTATAATTGCACCTATTAAGAAAATACCTGCTAACTGAAGTTTAGAAATTATTATAGAAGCGCTTAATTTAACGATCTTTTTCAATGACTGTAGATAATGAAATGGTGTGAACCTGCCTGAATCAGGGCACGAAAATAATTCTTTTTTGCAAGAGTTGGGTTTCCCGTAGTTAACAATCATTATTTATGCTTTAATTTAAACTGAGCCTTTTTGCTTCACCCCTTTTTACATTATTATCTTAAATAGAAATGTCGCAAGTTGTTAACAAGATTTCAAAAACCATAATACATTTTTAATTATTTTAAAATTTAACTTGTTTTTTAAAAACCTATACCCTTTCTTTGCAACCATATACACTCCTGGTGTTTTAATGAATACTAAACAACATATCGCGCTGCATCGTACCCATCATCATCATGGGCATCATCACCATTGTGCCTAATCGCAGCGAGTTTTAGTATCAATCTGAAGAAAAAATCACATTAAATTTTAATAAAACTGCGGTCGGCAAACATTAGCCTGTTTTGTGCTATATTGTTATGTCGCCGAAAGCAAATGTTATATGAAAACTATAAAAATTGCCATCCAGAAATCGGGCCGTTTAAATGAAAAATCGGTTGATCTGCTTAAGAGAAGCGGATTGAGTTTTGAAAACTACAAAAGTTCCCTAATATCACCTGTTAGCAACTTTCCTTTAGAAATCTTGTTCTTGCGGGATGATGATATTCCGGAATATGTACAAGACGGAATCGCCGATTTGGGCATTGTTGGAGAAAATGTCATCGTTGAAAAAGAAGTTGACGTTACTTATCTGCAAAAACTAGGTTTCGGAAAATGCAGCCTCAAATTGGCCATCGCCAACCACAGTGATATTAAAGACCTGAGCGACCTTTCAGGCAAATCAATTGCCACCTCCTACCCCGTTATCCTTGATAAATTTCTTAAAGAAAATGATATCGACGCAGAGATTCGCGAAATCAGCGGCTCTGTAGAAATTTCAACCAATTTAGGCTTGAGTGATGCTATTTTTGATATCGTATCAACAGGCGGAACGCTAAAAAGCAATGGATTAAAACCTTTCGCGGAAGTTATGCGTTCAGAAGCTGTATTGATTGGCAAGAACGGAATAGCTAAAAATCCGATTGTTAATGAGTTGCTACAACGCATACAAAGTGTTTTACGTGCTGAGCAAACTAAATATGTGGTAATGAATGCGGCAAAATCAAGCCTCTCGGCTATTTTGGAGCTTCTACCAGGCATAAAAAGCCCAACTATTGTACCTTTAGCAACTGAAGAATGGGTGGCAGTTCACACGGTAATTCCGGAGAAAGATTTCTGGGACAAAATTAACCGACTTAAAAATGCCGGTGCAGAGGGAATTGTTGTATTACCAATAGAAAAGATCATTTTGTAGAAAGAGATTTGAGATGTGAGATATGGGATTTGAGACTTCTTATTTAGCTCAAAACACACTTTTCTCCTATCTCATATCCCCAATCTCAAATCAAAAACGTATGCTTAGAACATATAATTACAATACGCTTTCAAAAGATGAAATAAGCAAGCTCATCTCTCGTAATGTCGATTCATCTAATGAAATTAGCAGTGCAGTGGAAGCCATTATTGAAAAAGTAAAAACCGAGGGTGATAAGGCTTTGCTTGCTTATTCTGCACAATTTGACAGAGTAACTTTAAGTCGCCTGGTTATAGAATTTGACGAGATTGAACAACTGGCCAATGAAGTAGATGAAGTGGAGCAAAAAGCATTGGAAAAGGCTTTTTATAATATTCATAAATTTCACTTAAGTCAGTTAAAAACAGAAGAAAAGGTCGAGACTACTACTGGTGTAAACTGCTGGAGGGAATTACGACCAATTGAAAAAGTAGGATTATATGTTCCAGGAGGATCTGCTGTGCTGCCGAGTACTTTTCTGATGTTGGGTATTCCCGCTAAAATTGCAGGTTGTAAAGAAATTATCGTTTGTTCGCCTCCTCAAAAAAATGGTTCGGTTAATATATACCTGGCTTACTGTGCGCTATTATTAGGAATAAAACGAATTTACCTTATTGGCGGTGCGCAAGCTATAGCAGCAATGGCCTACGGAACCGAAACAATTACAAAGGTTGATAAGATTTTTGGACCGGGAAATCAATATGTAACAAAGGCTAAGACTATTGTTCAAAATAAAACAAATACAGCGATCGATATGCCGGCCGGCCCTTCTGAGGTGCTGGTAATAGCTGATGAAACCGCTAATCCCGCTTATGTAGCAGCCGACCTATTAGCTCAGGCCGAACACGGTGCCGACAGTCAGGCTGTTTTGGTAAGCACCTCTGCCGATCTGATTGAAAAGGTAAATCTCGAAATTGAAAACCAGTTGAGAGAATTACCTCGAAAAGAAATTGCAGCTCTGGCAATTGCAAATTCATATGCAGTTTTAACTAGTGATTTGCAATCGGCAATGAATTTCAGTAATCAATATGCTCCCGAGCACTTAATTATTGAAACCGATAATTATGAACAGTTAATTCCTGAGATTATCAATGCTGGTTCAGTATTTCTTGGCCACTTAACCCCTGAATCTGCTGGCGATTATGCTTCAGGTACCAATCATACCTTACCCACATCAGGTTATGCACGTAGTTATTCAGGAGTATCTATAGATAGCTTTGTTAAGAAAATCACTTTTCAACATATCAGTAAAGCCGGAATAAAAAATCTGGGACCAACAGTTGAAATTTTAGCCGAACTGGAGGGATTGCAAGCCCATGCGAATGCAGTGAGGGTAAGAGGTTAAATGTGGACCATAGTCGATGGACCATAGACCATGGCTCCTTGACGAACCTAACTAAATACTAACATCATAATACTATGGACCATTGACTATGGTCTATGGACTAAAATAACAAAGAATGACCATCGACATCAACTCGCTTTTACGCGAAAACATAAAGAACTTAACACCTTATTCATCTGCTAGGGATGAATTTCAAGGTGAGGCTAGCGTTTTTTTAGATGCAAATGAAAATAGCTTCGGTTCGCCTTTAGATACGGCTTACAATCGTTATCCTGACCCATTGCAGTGGAAACTAAAGGAAAAGATCAGTACCATTAAAGGTGTTCCTCCTCAGAATATCTTTATTGGCAATGGATCTGATGAGGCTATTGATATTTTGTTTAGAGCTTTTTGTAATCCGGGCGTTGATAACGTAATTATCGTCCCTCCTACTTATGGCATGTATGAGGTTTCGGCTAACATCAATGATATAGCAATCAAAAAGGTAAACCTGTTACCTGATTTTCAGCTGGATTTAGAAGGTATTGCTGAAGCGATCGACAAAAACACTAAAATGATTTTCATTTGTTCACCCAATAACCCGACAGGTAATTCCATTAATCGTCAGGATATTGAAACGGTGTTGAGCAATTTTCCGGGTCTAGTGGTAATTGATGAAGCATATATCAATTTCTCGCGACAAAAGACTTTTATCCAGGAATTAACAGAGTATTCTAACCTGGTTGTTCTGCAGACGTTATCAAAAGCTTGGGGTTTAGCTGCACTGCGTATCGGAATGGCATTTGCCTGTGGTGATATTATTGATGTTTATAACAAAGTGAAACCACCTTATAATATTAGTCAGGCAACTCAGGAGCTTGCTTTAGAGGCCTTAAATAATATTCAGCAAGTAAATGAGTGGATTCGTGAAACTGTTCAGCAACGCGCAATATTAGCAGAAGAATTAGCAGACATTTCCATTGTGGAGAAAGTTTATCCTTCAGATGCTAACTTTATTCTGGCCAAGATTAAATACGCTGATTATTTATATGATTTCTTAGTTGACCGAGGTATTATCGTTCGAAACAGGTCGAAAGTGGTGTTATGTCAGGATAGTTTACGCATTACTGTGGGTACTCCTGAAGAAAATGACATCCTGATCAAAACCATTAAGGAATTTGTTATTTAACCTCTAAATCACCTAAATGGGGACTTTGCTTATATAAGCTTGAATGACAACGCAAGTCCTACCCCCCGGGGTTAAAAGCTTAATATAGACTCATCAACTAAAATAAATGACAACGCAAATCCTACACCCCTTCATGGGGCTGAAGGTAAAAGCTTAAGAAAAAATGATCTCATCAACTAAAATAAATGACAACGAAAATCCTGCACTATCTTCAGGGGGCCGTGGGGTAAAAGTACTTTTCATAGATCGCGACGGCACATTAGTTATTGAACCGGCAGATGAACAGGTTGACAGTTTTGAAAAGCTTGAATTTTATCCAAAAGTATTTGAATACATGGGTAGAATTGCACGTGAGCTGGATTATGAACTGGTAATTGTTACGAACCAGGATGGCTTGGGAACTGCCTCATTGCCTGAAACCATTTTTTGGCCAATCCAAAACTTTATTATCAAAGCTTTCGAAAATGAAGGCGTTAAATTTAACGGTGTTTATATTGATAAGACGTTTGCTAAAGACAACGCACCTACACGTAAGCCAAATACTGGTTTACTGACCGAATTCTTTGATAAAGAGAAATATGACCTCGAAAATTCTTTTGTTTTAGGAGATCGCCTTACGGATGTGTTATTGGCAAAAAATTTAGGCAGTAAAGCCATTTGGTTAAATGAAAACAGAGGTTTAGGTGATGGCGAAATTAACGAAAAGGCTGCTGAGCTAAAGGAGTACATCGCTTTAGAAACTACCGACTGGGCTAAAATCTATGAGTTTTTAAAACTTGGAGAACGCTCAGTCAAGCACATTCGCAAAACCAAGGAAACCGATATTTCCATAGAGTTAAACCTCGACGGAAGTGGTAAGGCTGAAATCTCTACCGGTATCCATTTCTTTGATCATATGTTGGAACAAATTGCCCGTCACGGTTCCATTGACCTCAAAGTAAAAACCATTGGCGATTTACATATTGATGAGCACCATACGATTGAAGATACGGGAATAGCATTGGGAGAAGCTTTTGCCAAAGTATTAACTGATAAACGCGGCATGGAGCGTTACGGCTTCTGCTTGCCAATGGATGATTGTCTTGCACAGGTTGCAATTGATTTCGGAGGTAGAAATTGGATTGTTTGGGACGCTGAGTTCAAACGTGAAAAAGTGGGTGAAATGCCAACAGAAATGTTCTTCCATTTCTTTAAATCATTCTCTGATGCTTCACATAGTAATCTAAATATTAAAGCCGAAGGCCTAAACGAACATCATAAGATTGAAGCTATCTTTAAAGCTTTTGCTAAGGCCATAAAAATGGCTGTAAAAAGAGATGCTACTAATTTAGCTCTTCCAAGCACCAAAGGGGTGTTGTAACCCCCTGGTCATTTCAACAAATGTAGCTGTCGTGCTGACGCAGGAAGCATCTGAAGCAATAAAGCTTAAAACGAACAGATGCTTCGTTCCGCAGCATGACAAAGCTATGATTATTTAAGGCAATAAAATGAATATTCAAAATAAGGAAGAATCAGGGGGCATCGGCATTATCAATTACGGTGCGGGTAACATTTTCTCACTGTGTTCGGCATTAGACCGACTGAATATCAGCTATAAACTTATCAACATTGTATCAGATTTTGATGGTTGCGAACGTTATATAATACCAGGCGTGGGACATGCAACGCCGGCCATGAAACAGCTAAATGATACCGGTTTAGTGCCCTTAATAAAACAGACTTCAAAACCTGTTTTAGGAATTTGTTTGGGGATGCAATTACTTTCATCATTCTCCGAAGAAGGAAACACGGATCTTCTCGACCTTGTTCCGATTAAAACTCTTCGTTTTACCGACGAAAGCCTTAAAATTCCTCATATGGGGTGGAACAGTGTGTTTCCAATAGAGTCAGAAACTATATTCAAGAATATTGATCAGGGAAGTTATTTTTACTTTGTACACTCTTATTACTTGGAACATTCTGACGAATATAGCTTAGCAACAACCAATTACGGACTTACATACGCTTCTTCAATTCGAAAAAATAATTATTTTGGAGTCCAGTTTCACCCTGAAAAATCAGGTAAAGCCGGAGAGCAATTGTTAACCAACTTTGCTGAATTACCAACTAGCTAACAACAACTAATACACTAAAAAATAGTAAAATGTACGTTATTCCTGCAATCGATATTTTAGATAAGAAAGTCGTTCGCCTCCGTGAAGGTAAATACGACGATAAAACCGTTTACGACGTCAGCTTAGAAGAAATGCTGGAAAAATACATTTCTTACGGAACCACGTTTGTTCATATAATTGACCTTAACGGTGCTAAAGGAGATTTCAGTAACCAGCAATATGTATTGAATGCAATTAAGAAATATGATATAAAGGTTCAATACGGTGGCGGTGTAAGAAGCATTGATAAAGTAAAAGAACTACTTACCATTGGTTTTCACCGTGTTATTGTAGGTACGCAAGCGATTACTGATCCTTCATTCCTTGAAAACTTAAGCAAAGAAGTTTGTGATCAATATAAATGCTCAGACCAAGTGGTGGTAGCTATAGACGTGTTAGACGAGGTGATCAAGTATTCAGGTTGGATGGAGTCTTCTCCGATAAAATTAATGGATTATATTGATCGCTGTACCAATCTCGGTTTCTTCCGTTTTCTTTGTACGGATATTGACAAAGACGGAAAACTTACCGGAAGCGGTGTCGAACTTTACAAAAAACTTCTTGATCATAAGCCGTTTATTAAACTGATCGCATCCGGTGGAGTAAGTTCTATAAACGACCTGGAAGCATTGAAAGAAATCAAATGCGAAGCTGCTGTTGTAGGTAAAGCCATCTACGAGGGTAAAATCAGTGTTGAAGAGATCAAACAGTGGAATTTACAATCGTTAGTAGCGTTGTAGCCCCCTAAATCCCCTAAAGGGGACTTTTCTCTGCATTACCATGAAAAACAAAATGTTTTTGGGGGCATCAGGGGTTAATTTTGTCAATGCCAAACAGCATAGAAACAATCCAACTGAAGCTGAAGTAATTCTTTGGTACTATTTATCAAAAAATCAATTAGGTGTACGATTTAGACGACAACACCCTATATTAAATTATATCGCTGATTTTTATTGTCATTCAGCTCGTTTGATTATTGAAGTTGATGGTGCTATTCATAATTTTCAACAAGAATATGATCAACTAAGAGACGCCGAGCTTTTGATCAATGGAATAAAAACAATAAGATTCACCAACAATCAGGTATTAAAAGAAACTGAGCAAGTGATAAATACAATAAAAGAACAATTAGCACAATCAAACTCCCCCTTCAGGGGGTCGGGGGGGCTAGCCAAGCGCATAATCCCTTGTCTTGACGTGAAGGATGGCCGAACCGTTAAAGGAGTTAATTTTGTTGAACTACGCGATGCAGGTGACCCTGTTGAACTTGCAATTCAATACTCGGAACAAGGCGCAGATGAGCTTGTATTCCTTGACATTACCGCTACTCACGAGAAACGTAAAACCCTTGTTGAGCTGGTAAAAAATATCGCCCGGAATATTAATATTCCTTTTACTATTGGTGGTGGAATTAATGAACTGTCAGATGCCGATGTATTATTAAATGCCGGTGCTGATAAAGTTTCTATTAATTCGGCAGCCGTACGTAATCCCGGTTTAATTAATGAATTTGCGAATAACTTTGGTAGTCAGTTTATAGTTGTTGCGGTAGATACAAAAAGACTTCCCAACGGACATATTGTGCATTTAAACGGAGGTCGTTTACCAACGGAACTTCATATCGAAAACTGGGTCAAAGAAGTACAAGACCGCGGCGCCGGTGAAATACTGTTAACCAGTATGGATCATGATGGAACCAAAAACGGCTTTGATTGTGAGCTACTGGGCGAAATTAACCAATGGCTCAAAATTCCATTAATCGCATCAGGAGGAGCCGGAAATATGGAGCACTTCACCGAAGTTTTTCAAAAAACGAATGTTGATGCAGCGCTGGCTGCATCGGTTTTTCATTATGGAGAGATTTTGATTCCCGATTTAAAGAAGGAATTAAGAAAGCAAGGGATAGTAGTAAGATAATAAATAGCATAAACCGCAAAGGAACAAAGTCGCAAAGTTTTCCTTAGTGCCTCTGCGTCTTTGCGGCAAATAATTATTTTTATGATTGACTTTTCAAAAGATGCTTCCGGATTGGTTCCGGCAGTAATTCAAGATAATCAAACGCTTGAAGTATTAATGCTTGGCTATATGAATACCGAAGCATATGAAAAAACAAAAGCAGATAGCAGAGTAACTTTTTTCTCTCGTTCAAAGAGTCGTTTGTGGACCAAAGGTGAAGAAAGTGGTAATTTTTTGAATGTGGTGAGCATCCATGAAGATTGCGATAACGATACCATCTTGATAAAAGCTGAGCCTGTTGGCCCTACCTGTCATACCGGTTCTCGCAGTTGCTTTTTCACAGATTACAACCAAAACTTTATTTTTGAGCTTGAAAAGATAGTAAATGATCGTTTCGACAATCCCAAAGAAGGCTCGTATGTAAATAAACTGCGCGAAAAGGGTTTAAATAAAATTGCACAAAAAGTAGGTGAAGAGGGTGTTGAAACCGTAATAGCTGCATTAAACGAAACCCGCGAAGATTTAATCAATGAAGCTTCTGATCTTGTTTTTCACTTAATCGTACTCTTACGTGAAAAGGGATTGACTTTAAACGATATTGCGCAAAATCTTGAGAAAAGGCACAAATAAAAAAGACCATGGTCCATGGTCTAATAAAACTATAATGATCGACGTAAAACTAAAAGCCCAGTTACCGGGACATAGAAACCCTATATTCACGATTGAGAATTCACAAAAGGATCATATTTTCTTTACAGGAGGGAATGATCTGGGTGTTGTTGAGTGGAGTTTAAAGACGATGGACTATGTGAAGGTATTATTACCTGTACAGAGTTCTGTGTATGCACTGCATGCGCCTACTTTTGGAAAAAATTTGTTGTTTATTGGTGAACGTAATGGCAAAGTTTCTGTTTTCGATTTTGAGGCTAAAAAAGTTATTTCCATATTAGCTTTTCATCTGAAACCTGTTTTCGACATCAAGTCATCCGAACGCTTAAATCAACTTTATACTGCTTCTGAAGACGGATCAATTGGCATTTGGTCACTCGATACATTGGAGAAAATTTACAATTTTCAGGTATCTGACCAAACCATACGCTCAATAGCTATCAGTCCGGATGAACGGCACATGGCCCTTGCTTGTCGCGATAATATCATCAGGATATTTGATTTGGATGGATTTGTATTATTACATGAACTTCACGATCATTCTATGTCTGTTTTCACCTTGCAATATTCGCCGGATGGCTCTTACCTTATTTCAGGAGCCAGAGATGCACAATTGAAGGTTTGGAATACGATGAACTATGAACTAAAACTAAATATTCCAGCCCATCTATTTGCGATCAATCATATCAGCTTCCATCCTACCCAGCCTTACTTTGCTACAGCCAGTATGGATAAAAGTATTAAGATTTGGGGAACGGAAGACTTTAAATTGTACAAGAAGATAGACATGACAAAAGAAGCAAGTCATCATAAATCAGTAAACAAGTTGGCATGGAGTCGATATGATGATTACTTGATTTCGGTAAGTGATGATAAAATGGTAATGGTTTGGGATATTGATTTTTAACTAACTGTTAAATTACAGAATTGATACATTTTCAATAAAAAGAATGATAGAAACAGGGGATTTTCTCCTAAAAGTTTAGTTCCTTTGAATTCGACCATTCTTTTTATTATGAAATATCTAATAACAACTATTTGTTTAATGTTTGTTGGATTAAGCCTCTCCCACGCCCAGCCCAAACATTTTGATGCAGATAATCTCTCTGTAAAACTGACACTTGTTAGTACTGATTATCAACATAAAACATCTGAATTCCTTTTTGAAATAGCTAATAACGGAAAGCAAACATTTCCTGCTGATGGTTGGACCATTTATTTTAATTCCAATATCTCAAAATATGAATCGCCAGAGTTAAAATTTGAACGCATCAATGGCGACTTTGACAAATTTTACCCAACTGATAAATTCAATGCGATTGCTGCAGGTTCTTCCATCCAAATTCGATTAAAGACCAATCGCGAAATGGATAATTTCACCGAAATCCCATCCGGATTTTATATCGTTTGGAATGATGAGCCTGAAAAAGGTTATAATTTAAAATTTGAATCGAAATATCTGCCGATAGTACAAGCAAAAAACTTGGTTGTTGCCGCTGCTGACTTTACTAAAAATACAGTGGTAAAAGATATTTCAGAAACAAAACTAACCAAGATTTTTCCTACGCCGCAAAATTACACTGAAACCTCAGCTTCTTACACTATCACTCCTTCAACCGTTATTTTTACTGACAAAGCGTTTGAAAACGAGGCAAATCTTTTTGCAAGCGATCTTGAATCATTATTGGAAAAATTAGTAGTTAAAACCAATGAAACAGGAAAAGGAATTGTACTGGAAAAGAATGCATCTGTTTCAAAGGAAGGTTATAAACTAAGCGTTACGAATGATCATATAAAAATCATTGCATCTACACCAGCAGGTGCATTTTATGCTCTGCAATCATTAAAAACATTGATCGATCCTAAAGCTTGGCAAACCAAACAGGCCTCCTTATTAATTAAAGGGGTGGACGTTATTGATCAACCACGTTTTGGATTCAGAGGTTTTATGATGGATGTGGCTCGTAATTTTCAGAACAAGCAACAGGTTCTAAAAGTTCTTGACGTTTTATCGCTCTACAAAATGAATGTGCTTCATTTCCACCTGAATGATGATGAAGGATGGAGAGTGGAAATCCCGACTTTACCTGAGCTTACAGAGGTAGGTTCTAACCGCGGACAAACAACTAATGATAAAAAGAACCTGGTTCCATCTTATGGTTCGGGAGCGCAAACAGGTTTATTAACCGGTAGTGGCTATTATAGCAAAGCTGATTTCATTGAAATATTAAAATATGCAACAGCTCGTCATATTACCGTTATTCCTGAGATTGAAACACCTGGTCATGCCCGTGCAGCCATTAAATCTATGGATGCTCGTTATGAGCGTCTTATGAAAGAAGGCAAAAAAGAAGAAGCAGAACGTTTTCTATTGCGTGATTTGAACGATAAATCAACTTATCGTTCGGTGCAAAACTGGAGCGATAACGTAATTGATGTGGCTTTACCTTCTACCTATACGTTTTTGGAAACAGTTGTTGACGACCTGGTTAAAATGTATGCAGAAGCAGGTGCTCCGCTTCAAACGATTCATTTTGGTGGTGATGAAGTGCCACGTGGAGTTTGGGAAAAATCACCTGCCGTGCTGGCATTAATGAAACAAAATGAATCTGTTAAAAGTATTGACGACTTATGGTATTACTATTTTGATAGGATTAATAGCTTGCTAAAACAGCGCAATTTATACCTATCCGGTTGGGAAGAGATTGGCATGCGAAAAGTGAGAACAGAAGCAGGTATGTATTACATCGCCAATCCAGATTTTGCAAATGAAAACTTTCACACAGACGTTTGGAACAACGTTCCGGGCACAGGAAATGAAGATTTGGCTTATCGCTTGGCAAACGCCGGCTATAAAGTGGTGTTAACTTGTGTAACAAACTTTTACCTTGATCTGGCTTATAATAAAAACTTTGACGAAATCGGGCAAAACTGGGGAGGTTATGTAGATATCAACAAGCCATTTGATTTTATTCCTTTTGATTACCTAAAAAATATGAAGGAAGACGATCGCGGAAATCCGTTGAATAGAGCGATTATAAAAGGTAAAGTGCCATTAACTGAAACCGGTAAACAAAATATAATTGGAATTCAGGCCCCTTTATGGAGTGAAGTGATCAAATCAAAAGAACGATTTGAATATTTACTTTTCCCTAAATTACTGGGCGTTGCAGAAAGAGCATGGTCAAAAGATCCGGAATGGGCTACAGAAAATGATGCTCCTAAAGCTGAACAATTATATAACCAGGCTTGGAATGAGTTTGTAAACATAATGGGAAAAAGAGAATTACCTCGTTTAAACTATTATGCAGGTGGGTTCCAATACAGAATACCTACTGCTGGTGCAATTACTAAAAACGGTAAAGTGGAAGCCAACGTACAGATTCCTGGTTTGATCATCCGGTATACTACTGACGGTACTGAACCTACTTCACAAAGTAAAATTTACTCAGCGCCGATTACCTTGAAGAAGTCTGTTATTCTGAAAGTGTTTAATTCAGAAGGCAGATCCGGAAATTCACTTAAAATAGAATAACGCGTTGTGCGATTTAAAATAACTCAAAAAAAGCCTAACAGTGCAATAAACACAGTTTGATGAATTATTTTCTTCTGCCGCTTTCAGCGGGACTCACTTTTTTCATGCAGTGTTTTATTTTAAAGGTATTCAAGAATGCTGCGCATGTTTTTCTTCAGCAAAAAAAGTATGCAAAAAATGCTCTCGGCTCAGCCGAAACTGCGTATAGTTCTCCGACAGGTTAGTGCGAGTATTTTAAATCATCTCTTCCGAACTGTACGAGGCGACTTTGGCTTATATGACAATTTATGCTTTGAATTCACATATGTGAAATCAAATCGCACTACGGGTTAGAATAGTTTTTGAAATAATTATTGCGTCGTATTGGCTTTAGCTTAACTGTACTGGTTTGGCTAAGGCCATTTTTATTATCCATATTTCGTTGATTGAAATCAATGGCGATGAAGTTCTTATCAATTGAAATCAACGGCAATGATAATCCTAACAAAATCTATGATTATCAATTTCGAATACAGAGACTTCACTACTACTTTACATCTCATAAATTAGAAGATTTGCAATACACAGTTAAAAAGTTTATCTTTTAGTATGTGCAGGATGCTGGCAAAAATAAGTGTATACCCCACAACAATAGTTGAGGAGATGTTGTTGTGCCCTACATCATTACATTATCTTTCCAGTCAAGGTCGAATGCCTGAAGACCCGGAAACCCGCGGCCCACATAATGACGGCTGCGGAATTGCGTATGTTAATAACAAATCTATTGAAATTCATAAAAGAGACCGGGAACATATTTGGGATAATTCCTATCGGTTAATTATCGAGAATGTTAAGTCTAATCTGTTTATTGCTCATAACCGGAAAGCGACGAAAGACCTCGAAGTAAATAAGGACCGATCTCATCCTTTCTATTATCAGCATTTTGCTTTTTGCCATAACGGAAGTGTTTACTCTTATATGGATGAAGCCCAGGATAAAGGTCTTACTGATACAGAGATTTTCCTACATCAATTGATCGATAAATCTAAAAATGCATCTCCTGAAACAATTTTTACAGCGCTATCTGAAATAGCCAATACAACAAACTATAGTTCGTTAACTGCATTTTTAATGGGAAATGATGAATTATTTGCCTGGAGAATTTTCAACGATAAAAACCACGAAAAGGCATTGCGATTTGAAGATTATTATACCCTATGGCTAAAAAAAACAAAAGATTCTGTGGTTATTGCCTCAGAACCTTTGGATCATAGTGACTGGGAAAAACTCCCTAATTTTTCATTTCTTCACTTTAAACCTGACGGAGATAGTATTCATCAGTTCCGAAAAAAAATAATTGGGCATTAATTAATTAAAGCTGCTAAGACGCAAAAATAACCGTGTCATCCCGAGGAACGAAGGATCTGTCAGTTTTTTGCAACAGATGCTTCCTTCGTCAGCATGACACAGATTTCTTAGCGCCATTGCGTGACGCTTATAGTATTCTTTTTATAATCCGTAGCTTATGCGAATATTGCTGGGTTTCTTCATTAAAGATACCCTGATGATCAATCGAATCTATGCGAACACGACCGGAGGCATGTATAATTTGATGGCTATTAATCAAAATTCCTACGTGGGTTATTCTACCTTCCGCGTTATCGAAAAATGCTAAATCGCCAAGTTTCCCTTCATTGATAAAACTAACCAATTCACCCTGATCAGCTTGTTGATAAGCGTCTCGCTTAAGTTTAATCCCTAATATTTTATAGCAAACCTGTGTAAAGCCAGAACAATCAATCCCTAAAATTGATCTTCCTCCCCATAAATAGGGAGCATTCAGAAACATTTTAAACAGGCTTTCCATATTTTTCCTTGGGTAGCTATCTGTTTCGTAGGCTTTACCTTTAAAGTAATATTTTTCATCTCCAACAAACACTGTATCCCCTCTGAATAAAGGCAAGGTTGATCCTGGCGAAAGATAATGTGAGTGTCCCAACGCATTGGTAAGGAAATTAAACGGAGAGGTGCAAACAAATTGCTGATGATCTGCCAACACTCCTAGATCTTCTGTACTTAATCCGAAAAATTGTTTATTCCCAACCCAACCTTCATATCCGTCGTAGGCGATTTTTACCTTTGACCACCCTTCGGTTTGTTCCAGTATTTCAAAAGTTTCACCAAAAAGCAACTGGGTAACAATTTCACTTCTGTCGCTTGCCTCCGCTCTTACCGGAATAACACTTAAATTGCAAATGCCATAAGGAGTTTTTAACTCCGGATGAGCTTGCAGTAATTCACCTTGTAGATTTGCTGTATTAGTCATAATCTCATAAACTGACTTTGTTCTATCAAAAATAAGAAAGGGAAACAACAATGTTGCTTCCCTTTCAATATTTTACGTTTTATAGCTAAAATGGTTATCTGATTTATTATTCAGCGTGTAACCAATCTTTTTTAGCCAATAAATCTTCTTTGGATTCACGGATGTCTTCATCATCAACACAACAATCAACCGGACATACTGCCGCACATTGTGGTTCATCATGGAAACCAACACACTCGGTACATTTATCAGGAACGATGTAATATACTTCATCAGAAATTGGCGCTTGCAAAGCGTCTGCATCAAGAGAAGTTCCATCACCGAAGTCTATTAAACCTTTTAATGCAGTCCCATCTGAAAACTTCCACGAAGCACCCGCATCATAAATGGCATTATTTGGGCATTCTGGTTCGCAGGCACCGCAGTTAATGCATTCTTCTGTGATCTTTATTGCCATATCATTAAACTTATTGGGGTTTTCTTAATTTTGTGCAAATATAACATTTCAGGAACGATTTCGTTTTTGAAAATAACAATTAATATGCCGCACACTTCAATTAATGACACTGTTAAGACTTTTGCTTCATTGGGCAAGGTACTTTTCAATCCATCCGACGAACTCAATTCACTGATCAACAGTGCAGAACATTATAACACCTGGTTTACTCCCGACTATACGAAAGAGGCCATCTTGGCAATCGCCAGGTCACTTTCTGAAGAAAACCTTTCGAAATGGCTGTCTGCCTACACCGATAAATGGAGCCAATCTGATGCTAAAACCGTTGGATTAATACTAGCCGGCAACATTCCGTTAGTCGGTTTTCACGATATCTTATGCGTATTAATATCGGGACACAAAGCACTTATAAAGTTATCTTCACAGGACAATAAGTTAATTCCTTATATCCTGAAAGAGCTTATTAAGATTAACCCGATTTATGCTGATAAGTTTGAATTTATAGAACGATTAAATGTTTTTGATGCTGTAATTGCCACAGGAAGCAATAACAGTTCCCGCTATTTTGATCATTATTTCGGAAAATACCCTCATATTATCCGCAAAAACAGAAATTCAGTGGCTGTTCTTACCGGTAATGAAACACCTGAAGATTTCAACCAACTGGGAAAAGATATTTTCTGGTATTTTGGTTTAGGCTGCCGTAATGTGTCTAAACTATACGTTCCTAATGGCTATTCTTTTATTAAGTTTTTCGAAGGGATTGAATCCTACAAACCAATTATTTACCATAATAAATATGCCAATAACTTCGATTATAATCTCACGTTGCTGATGATGAATCGTATTAAGTATTATGAAAATAACTTCTTAATGCTGAGCGAAAATGCAGGTTATGCCTCTCCTATTTCATCATTACATTATGAATTTTATGAAGACGAAGCAGCGTTAAAACAGCGTTTAAAAGATGATGCAGAACAGATTCAGTGTGTAGTTAGCAAAGGAGGCAGCTTCGGGAATAGCTTACCGTTTGGTAAAGCCCAACAACCCGAGCTATGGGATTATGCAGACGGTGTTGATACAATGGAGTTTTTGTTGGAGATGTAAATGTTTAATGTTTTGTCATGCTGAGGAACGAAGCATCTGTTACATATTCGCATTGAAGGAACAGATCCTTCCTTCGTCAGGATGACACACTAATTGTTATCATAGTTAGTATTAAATAAACGCGCAACCCGCAACACAAAACCCGTAATAATTTATATTTTTGAACCAAACCTTTTAAACTAACGATATTTTGTATATTTTAAAAGTCAAAGGAGTTGCTAAAATTCCTGATTATGTTCAGTTACGTGATGAGAAATTCACATTACTGGCTTATTTTCGTGTAGACAGGCCCGAGAAATCTTTAGAAAAAATTGGACTGGCTGAAAAACAGGAATATATATTGAACTTAGTAAAAGACTTACCTTTCGGAAAAATAGTAAAACTGGAGATCTGATGATTCAAAACGTAATAAAACTTGATAACGTAGATATTTACCAACAGAAACATCTGGTGTTGTCAAATGTTTCTTTAAGCATTGATAAAGGCGAATTTGTTTACCTGATCGGTTCTACCGGTAGTGGAAAAAGCAGTTTATTAAAAGTTTTGTATGCTGATTTGCATGTTCAGCAAGGACAAGGAATGGTTGCAGGCTTCAATCTGAAAAACATTAAAGATGCAGAAGTACCTTTTCTTCGTCGTAAATTGGGTATTGTGTTTCAGGATTTTCAGCTACTTACAGATCGTACAGTTGAAGAAAACCTTGAATTTGTTTTGAAAGCCACAGGATGGAATAATGACAAATCGATGAATGAACGTATCCTTGAGTCATTGGACAATGTAGGTATGCGTTCTAAACTGAAAAAATACCCACACGAGCTTTCAGGAGGTGAACAGCAGCGTATTGTTATTGCACGTGCCTTGTTAAATCATCCTGAAATTATTTTGGCAGATGAGCCAACCGGTAATCTCGATCCTGATATTTCAGCAGAAATTTTATTACTACTAAAAAAGATCAGTGAAGCTGGAACTGCTGTTTTAATGGCTACACATGATCACTATACAATCAATAAATTCCCTCAACGAATCATCAAATGTGAGAATGGAAAATTGATTGACAATGCGGTGCTGACACTTTAAGTCCATGGACAATAGTCCATAGTCCATAGTGAATATCTGACTCAGGATTCAATCTATGGACCATCGACTATGGTCTAACAGAACTGACTTTTTAATCAACAAATTCTGCAAAAACTGACAGCCTGTCGGTTAAATAGTTATTGGCAATATTTTTGACGTTGCTGCATTAATTCACAATAACCTTATAAATCAACCTGAGATATGTTGAAGAATAAGAAAAAACACATGGAAAATAAAGATAATCAGTTTCACGAGGAGTTTATAGATAACACTGCCGATGCGGCGGAAGTTCAGGAAAGTATGGCAGTAAGTGAAGAAGTAGAGTCGCCTGAAAAGGTTTTAAAGGAAGAATTGGATCTGGCGAATGAAAAATATCTTCGTTTGTATGCTGAGTTTGACAATTTCCGTCGTCGTACTTCTAAAGAACGAGTGGATTTAATTCAAAGTGCCGGAAAAGATGTCATTAAGTCTTTACTTCCCATTTTAGACGATTTTGATCGTGCTTTCAAGTCCTTTGAAGGAAAAGAAAACGATCCGGCTATTGAGGGAGTAATACTCATTGCCAACAAATTTAAAAATGCGCTCACACAACAAGGTGTTAAAGAAATGGAAGCTATCGGTTTACCGTTTGATGCCGATTTGCACGAAGCAATTACTAATATCCCTGCTCCTTCTGATGATATGAAAGGCAAGGTAATTGACGTGGTTGAAAAAGGATATTATTTAAACGATAAGGTAATTCGTTACGCAAAAGTAGTTGTAGGAGCTTAATAGCATGTCGACCAAAAGAGATTATTACGATATTTTAGGTGTTTCACGGTCAGCTAGCGCTGAAGAAATCAAAAAAGCTTACCGCAAGTTAGCGATTAAGTACCACCCTGATAAAAACCCTGGTGACAAAGAAGCCGAAGACAATTTTAAAGAAGCAGCAGAAGCTTATGAAATACTGAGTAATGCTGAAAAACGTCAGCGCTATGACCAGTTCGGTCATCGTGCGAGTGCAGCAGGAGGTGGTGGATACGGCGGAGGTAACATGAATATGGATGATATTTTCAGCCAGTTCGGTGATATTTTCGGTGGAGCACATCCTTTTGAAAGTTTCTTTGGTGGCGGCGGTGGACGTAGCAATGGTGGACGTAGAGTACCAAGAGGATCTAATCTTCGGATCAAAGTAAAACTTACTTTGGAAGAAATTGCTAACGGTGTTGAAAAAACTATTAAAGTTCAAAAACAAGTTAGCTGTACAACCTGTAGCGGAACAGGAGCTAAAGGTGGATCTTCTTTTAAAACCTGTTCAACTTGTAATGGAAGCGGAAATGTGCGTCGTGTAACCAACACCATTTTAGGTCAGATGGCTACTACAAGCACCTGCCCTACTTGTCATGGTGAAGGACAAATTATTACCGACCGTTGTACATCTTGTCACGGAGAAGGTGTTGTAAGAGGAGAAGAAACCTTAAAAATCAATATTCCTGCCGGTGTAAGTGATGGTATGCAACTTTCGTTAAGTGGTAAAGGTAATGCGGCTCCTCGCGGAGGTGTAGCAGGTGACCTGATCATCTTAATCGAAGAAGTAGAGCACGAAACGCTTAAACGTGATGGCAATAACATTGTTTACGACTTGTATTTAAGCTTTGCTGATGCTGCATTGGGTACTTCAGTTGAAATTCCTACAATCGATGGCAAAGCTCGTATCAAAATTGATCCGGGAACACAAGGCGGAAAAATCCTTCGTTTAAAAGGCAAGGGTATTAAAGAGGTGAACAGTTATGTTCGTGGTGATCAATTAGTACACGTAAACATCTGGACACCTAAAAATCTTTCAAGTGATGAAAAAGCAATACTGGAGAAATTGAAAGACTCTCCGAATTTTAAACCGAATCCGGGTAAAAATGAAAAAAGCTTTTTTGAAAAAATGAAAGAGTTTTTTGAATAGTAAGATTCAAGATTCGCACTAGATAAATAAAACAAACCCTTCCGACTAATTTGGAAGGGTTTTGTTTTTTATATTGATAGTATCTATTCAGCAGGGTTACAACATTTAACTATTTTGTAGAGGAAATATCTGTGTTCATAACTTCCCTCTCTTCCGTACGCGTCTGGTTCCATCCTGCAAACTTTTGTATTAAAACCACTAAAGGTATAATAGTGAGATGTGTTATAGTCATTCATTGACACAATGTAATACCTTACCGATATGGCAACTACTTCATTATTTTTAAACTTTGACAAAGGTACTTTTACACCATTACCAGGATCATGATACCAATAAGGTGTGGGTGGAGTAAATGTAAATGGGTCAATTAAAAGTTTACTTTCAGGACCAACAAAGTAATGGTTATCATAAATAATTCCTACATTATTGTCTGGCTGGATATATAAATAATCCTCATCCATATAAATTTTAACGTATCCCCATTTTTCATCAAAGCTTTCATCGATGTATTTATTCCCATCGTAAATCCTAACCAATTTTGACACTGGTGCCATGAGTTCCTCTCCACAAGTTTGAATTGGTACTCCTAAGTCATTCACGTGTTTTTCAGAAGTATTTAAATATGGGCAGGCTTTGTCAGCATCTTTCTGACAGCTTAGGAAGCTCACCAGAACTCCCATAAGTAGTAGTGTTTTTTTCATAGAGCGTAAGTATTATTGTTATTCAGTTGTTTCACAACAAGGAAAGACTTTGTATGGTACCTGAGTTGGAGAGAATAGATTCCAATAAACAATATAAGGCCCTAGATAAATATTATCGACCAATAATTTGGGTTCTACAATTAGTTTTACATTAGGATTAAAATCTGACAGCGGAATCTTAAGGATTAAGTTAACATTAGAAGTGTACTTCTTTGTGTCCTGAACCACTCCCTCCGGATATACAAAAACCTCAAAATCTATATCATCATCAAAATACCACCCGGGATCATCTAATACCTTAACATATAAATACTTGCTATCATTATATACTACAAACTTTCCATAGAACGTATAACCGTCAATTGGATATCCATAAGTATCAATATCATCAAAAGGGTGATCTTCCGGGACGGAATAAGAACTGTAATAGCCGTAAGGGATGATCAACTCTTCTCCACAAGTCTGTATGGGAACCCCTAAATCATTCACGTGTTTTTCAGTTGCATTTAAATATGGGCAGGCTTTGTCAGCGTCTTTCTGACAGCTTAGGAAGCTCAGCAGAATTCCCATAAGCAGCAGTGTTTTTTTCATAGTGCGTAAAGATTAATTCGTTATTCATTAGGTCTGCAGCATGGATTAATTGTATATAGAAAATAACGCGGATATATAGTATAACCGACATAATCATATTTATATTCGGGAAGCCCCTCCTCAGCGACATAAGCAAGATTATCAGAATAGAAATATCCTTCGTCACCATCTATTCGGTACTTTGAATAGAATAATATGGCCACTTTCTCATTAGGAGAAAATGTATTTAGAGGAATTTTGTACTTTGGTGTTTTACTTTGATGAAAATATTTCGTTTTTTTTTCAGGATCATCTTGAATCAAAATATTTTCAGGACCAACATAAATTAAATAATCATACTCATAGTTATTATCTATATTCTCGTATTCAAAATATAAGTATTTGGCATCTTGATAGACCTTTAATTTTCCATAATTTTCTACAAACCAACTATTGCCAGGTTCAAACAATTGAAATAGTTTATAAAAAATTAAGTCTTTAACTATCGTTTCCCCACACGTCTGTATTGGTACCCCTAAATCATTTACATGTTTTTCAGTAGTATTTAAATAAGGACAGGCTTTGTCAGCATCTTTCTGACAGCTTAGGAAACTCACTAGAATCCCCATAAGTAGTAGTGTTTTTTTCATAGAGCGTAAAGATTAATTCGTTATTCATTAGGATTACAACAAGGTGAAATCTTATAGGTAAATGAAGAATTAAACCGAGTTACATTTCTGGATACATAGCTATAAAGTGAGTATACCTCGTCCCCATATATAAGCCATTGAGAATAATCTGATAAATATTTAATTTTCAACAAATTAACACCACCTAATTCTTGAATTGAAATCTTCCACATCCTATCACTTTGATATTCTGGCTGATATTCAATTGTTTCATCATAAGAAAGAATCTGAATATCACTACGTCTTAGTTCAATGGTTTCAAAATAAACATATTGATAGTCATTATAGATTGTAAGAAATCCATTAGAAGTTGTTGTAAGTCCTCCAAAATCAGTTCCATCACTGTCTATGAGCCCTTGGGTTTCAGATATGATTACCGAATCTTTAATCGCCTCTCCACATGTCTGTATCGGTACTCCTAAATCATTTACATGTTTTTCTGTGGTATTTAAATAAGGGCAGGCTTTGTCAGTATCTTTCTGACAGCTTAGGAAACTCACTAGAATCCCCATAAGTAGAAGTGTTTTTTTCATAGAGCGTAACGGTAATATAGTATGAATATACTAATTTACCTTGCTCTTTTTCAATAACTTACCTCCTAAATCAACAAAATATTTTTCATACTGGTAAACTAATCTCCCAATTAAAACAGTTGCTACTAGCACAAATGGAAAAACGTACCAGAATGGCCAACTGAGTTTGTTTGCTGCCAGGAATTTCATCAATAAGAAGTAAACAAAAGGATGTAACAAGTACAAGGAAAAACTAACTGAAGCCAACCAGTCGCTCCAATGATTTAACCAGTCGCTTTTAAATTTAACTTTCAGGTAGAAATAAAGAACAACTAATATTACACTAACCGAAAGCAATACTCTATTTAACCCGGTAACAATTGATAATGCATAATTTTTATCACGAACATTTACCCATCCGGAAAGAATAAATAATAACAACCCCAATACTAAATAGCCCCAATGGTTTTTCATTGGTTTTATTCGGGGAATCATTACTCCTATCCAGAAATAAAGAAAATGATTAAGCGGATAAGAATAGATTTTCCACCCTGCAGGCAATGATGGATATTTTTCTAATAAAACAGCAGTTATAACAACAAACGCTCCTAATGCCAGCAGAACTAACACACTCCAATACTTATTACGTAATGATAACCATAGTAAAAACGGAAAAAAGACGTAGAAAAAAAATTCAACACCTATCGACCAACCACCCGTAAGCATAGAGTAACCGGGTTCAACCAAACCAAACAATAAACTAAAATTTGCGGCTAATCTTGATAGCAAGGCCGCATCAATTGTTTTTGAATAAACCCAAATCGATAACACACACAACAAGCAGTATAAGGGAGCAATACGAAAATAGCGTTTCAGGTAAAAGGCCTTGAGTTCTGTTGATTTAAGCGACGTAAACTTATCCTGATAAATATATCCCATGCTAATTCCGCTAAGCAAATAAAACAGCGCAACCATGTAAATTCCGAGCTTTTGCGTTACATAGGAGCCTCCATCAAACATATCCCTGTTTTGCCAAAATGATACGTGATAAAATACGATCAACAGTGCAGAAATCCCTCGCACAGCATCCAAACTGTATATACGTTGCTTAGCCATAGGCTTTAAAATTAGTAAAATGAATTCCACATATATACATAATAAGAGGATAAATTTCCTCGCCGTTAAGTTTCTTTTTAAATAGTTGATATTTTGAATATTGTATTATATTTGAAAGGTCTACGTACCAGATCATGCTGTCGCTCTATCAATTAAACCAAAAAACGCAGGTATTATCTCTTTTATGAAGAAATTCTACATTCTCTTTTTAATTTCCTTTTTCTTCGGTATTTCCTTTGCTAAGGCGCAAGCCGAGATTTATCAAACATTAACCAAATCTGCAGATTCTTTATTCAAAGCAAAAGAGTACAAAAAATCAACATACACTTATACTTGGGCTTTCAGAGTAAATGGATGGAGAGGCACTATTGCTGATCGCTATAATGCTGCACGAGCATGGTCGATGTTAGGCGTTCCTGATTCTGCCTATCACCACCTGTTACGCATGGCGCAACAAGCTGGTTTTAGCGATTATGAACGTATCATTAACGATGAGGCATTAACGTCATTACATGACGACCGACGTTGGGGAACGTTATTAAAAGCAGTTCGCCGTAACGAAGAAAAAGCTGCTGTTAATATGGACCGCCAGTTAAAGATGCAACTTGAAACTATAGGTGAAAATATCAAAAGTAATCATGCCAAACTGGATAGTTTAAAACGCTTAAAACCACAAAACCCTGTAGCAATTGCCCAATTAACAAGAGAGGTGGCTGTTAAAGATTCTGCCTATAAAGAAGTTTTAGCCGATTTGTGGAATACTGTGGGCTGGGTAGGGCCAGGACTAGTTGGAAGAAAGGCTAGCGAAGCCCAGTTGTTGGTACTAAAATATGCCAGCTCTTATACTCAAAAAAAGTATCTGCCAGAATTGAAAAAGGCTGTTCGTAATTATATCGTAAATCCTTATCAACTCGCTATTCTTGAAGATATTATAGCACTCTCAAACGGTAAAAAGCAAATTTATGGCAGCCAGGTTGCCTGTGATGAAAATGGGAAGTATTACCTTCCTCCTATTGCCGATAAACAAATGCTGAATGAATTAAGAGCCGAAGCAGGTCTGCCTCCTATTCATGAATTTTTAAAACAATACGGTTTAACATTATAGCATTTTCTGATATAAAGAAATAATGCAGGTCGTCCATAAAAAGGGCGACCTGTTTTTTTAAGCAACATTTTTAAAAATTAGTTTCATTTGTAAAACTTTCGCGCAGAAGGAGAATTGATTGTATATTTTTCTAACTTGAACATTCAAATCTGAAATATGTTAAGCATCCGCAATATTGTAAAACAATACGCCAATCATACTGCATTGAGTGGCGTGAGCATAGAAATTGAGAAGGGAAGTGTATTTGGACTTTTAGGCCCAAACGGGGCAGGAAAAACATCTCTTATCCGCATTATAAATCAAATTACTGCACCAGATAGTGGCGAAATTTTGTTCAACGGCGAACGCCTTTCTTCTAAACATATTGAACGAATTGGCTATCTACCGGAAGAAAGAGGATTGTATAAAAAGATGGAAATTGGAGAGCAGGTACTGTACCTTGCTCAGCTAAAAAACTTGAGCAAATCGGAGGCAATTCAGCGTGCCCGTTATTGGTTTGAACGTTTAGAAATTCAAAGTTGGTGGCATAAAAAGGTAGAAGAACTGTCAAAAGGAATGCAACAAAAAGTTCAATTTGTTGCCACTGTGATGCATCAACCCGAATTACTTATTCTTGATGAGCCATTCTCCGGATTCGATCCTATTAATGTTGATATTATCACCCGTGAGATTTTAGATTTAAACAAACAAGGAACAACAATCATATTCTCAACTCACCGCATGGAATCAGTGGAAACACTTTGTGACTCTATTGCTTTGATCAATAAATCGCAGAAGATTCTGGATGGAAAGGTCAGAGATATCAGGTATGCATACAGAAGTCATTCATACAAAGTAACTTATAACGGCCATATAATAAATGACGGTTCTTCTCTTTTTGAGATAATGAAGCAACACGAAGACGATCTCCATAAACATATGACAGTTAAACTACATGGAGAACGTACTGCAAATGATCTTTTACAATTCCTGATACCTCAAGTACAGGTTGCCGGTTTAGAAGAAATTATTCCGAGCATGCACGATATCTTTATTGCCAAAGTGAAAGAAACAGGCGGAATTTTACCGGAAGAGTTACAATAGTTAATAACCAACTACAGAAAAGATTCAATCTATCATCAATGAATAAGATATTACTCATTATAAGTCGCGAATACATGACCCGTGTCCGCAAGAAATCATTCATCATATTAACCATCCTTGTACCCTTATTAATTATGCTGATGTATGCCGGGATTATTGCTCTGGTATGGAAAGGAGATGAATTAAGCGGACCAAGAACGGTTGTTGTTGTTGATGAAAGTGGTGTTTTTAAAGGCAAACTTAAAGACGAGAAAACCATTAAGTTTTCCTACCTGGATATTCCATTAGAAGAAGCGAAGAAGATCGTTAAAAGCGGCGAGAATAGCTATTTACTCTACATTCCCAAATTTGAAGGTTATCAACCGACAAACATTCAGTTAATCTCTCAGAAACAAGCAGGATTAAGCTTCAGTTCCGATGTTGAAAAACACCTCGAAAATGTGCTGCGCGATAAAAAACTGATCGAGGCCGGAATAGATCAAAAGGTACTGGATAACTTAAAAACCAATGTATCTGTAAGTACGAAAAAGCTGACTGAAAAAGGCGAAGAAGCCGGAAGTTCGGGAGCTGCTTTTGGTGTTGGAATGGTCTCCTCAATCCTGATCTATATGTTTATTTTCATCTATGGAGTTCAGGTAATGCGTGGGGTAATTGAAGAAAAAACGAACCGGATTGTAGAAGTAATTATATCTTCAGTTAGACCATTTCAGCTGATGATGGGTAAAATTATCGGTATAGCACTGGTAGGTTTAACACAATTCTTATTATGGATTGTGTTGACCACTACAATCAGTTCTGTTGCGATGAAAGTGCTTGTTCCGGATAGCGCTCAAACTAAAATTGAACAGATGCAGAAAAATCCGGCCGCAGCTAATGCAACGGCTCAAAATAATAATCCGGCTGCTGATTTCTTTGACGCAATGGGTACAATCTCCATTCCATTAGTTATCGGTTGCTTCATCTTTTATTTCTTAGGTGGTTATTTACTGTACAGCGCTATCTTTGCTGCTATAGGTTCTGCTGTGGATAATGAAACAGAAACGCAGCAGTTTATGATGCCGGTAACACTGCCTCTGGTATTTGCTTTTATATTCTCTATAAATTTTGTGGTAAATAATCCCGACAGTCCTATTTCTTTCTGGATGTCGATGATTCCTTTCTTCTCTCCCGTTGTAATGATGGTGCGTATACCTTATGGAGTAGCCGGCTGGGAACTTGCCTTATCCATGTTTTTATTGATCCTTGGATTTTTAGGAACCGTTTGGCTTGCAGCAAAGATCTATCGCACAGGAATTTTGATGTATGGCAAGAAAGTGAGTTGGAAAGAGTTGGGCAAATGGTTGTTTTATAGATAATTTATCTCTAGGAGATTAAGTATAAGATAAAGTTCATGTATTGACAGTTGCAAAATTAAATCTCATTTCTAAAGGGTGTGTTTATACAGTATTCCCTTAAAATCCAACGAGTACTATATACTTCTTTAGACGCTTTCAGCGGGACTTACTTTTTTTCTACAGCGAAAAAAAAGTAAGCAAAAAACGCCGCCGCTGCGTACAGTTCTCCCGCGGTTATTGCAAGAACTTAAATTAGCTCTTCCGAACTGTACAGGGCGGATTACACATTTGTCAGTATTAACATCAATTGAGTAATGCTATCTATTATTTGTTGGCTTTATGTTTCTGATTCAATATTATTTTGATCCGTATAAAAGATAAAAACATTTTCGAAAAACGTTAAACAACAATGTTTAGCGTTTTTTGTTAATTATCTTTGTATAATGAGGCAAACCAATAAATAAAAAGTTTTCCTTCGATCTGTTATTTAACCCAACACTTTAATTAAACTGATGAGACTTGCCGTAATTGACATGGGTACTAATACTTTTCATTTATTAATTGCTGAACTAAAAAACGGCTTAATGGAAGAAGTATATAAAGAAAATCTACCTGTAAAATTAGGTGAGGGAGGCATTAACAAGCGTATTATCGTAGAGTCTGCTTTTGAAAGAGGGATAAATGCGGTAAAACATTTTGAAGATAAAATACTTGAGTTTGGTATTGAAACACTAAAAGTTATTGGCACTTCTGCCTTAAGAAATGCCCGTAACGGACAAGAATTTGCGGATAAAGTAAAAGAAATTACCGGGTACGAAGTCGAAATTATTGATGGAGACCGGGAAGCAGAATATATTTATTCAGGTGTAAAAGAAGCAGTTAATCTTCACAATCATAAATCGTTAATTATTGATATTGGAGGAGGAAGTGTTGAATTTATTATCTGTAATGATCAGCAATTATTTTGGAAGCAGAGTTTCGAAATTGGTGCATCTCGTCTGATTCAGAAATTTCACTTGAGCGATCCTATTTCAGAAAGCGAAATAGCTGAATTGGAGAGTTATTTTGAAGAAAAACTACATCCTTTATTTGAAGCTACTTCCATTTACAAAATAGATCAATTGGTGGGTTCAGCTGGTTCATTTGAAACATTTGCCGATATGATTGCTCATCGGTTTTATACGCCTCAATTAACAGAAAACATCATCTCTTATAAGTTCAACTCAGAGGAATTTGAGCAGATCTACGAGCAGATAATCAAGTCTACGCATAAAGAACGACTGCATACCCCGGGATTAATTACCATGCGTGTAGATATGATCGTTGTGGCGGCTATCTTAACGCACTTTGTACGCCAAAAATTAAAGGTACAGCGAATGCACCTGTCGGGTTATGCATTAAAAGAAGGGGTTATTGCTGAAATGGCGAAGGAAGCGAAGAAACTTGTTTAGTTCGTTAGGGTTGCGGATTTCGGATTAAGTGTTTCGAATTTCATGTTACGGATTACGTGTTACGGGTTTCGGGTTCTGCACTAAACTTCGGAGAGGTCTAACCTTAATAGAAATAGGAAGATTTGAAAAAATTAATTCCGTATAGGACTTATGTTTTAGACTCGATGTATAACCTATACGATTATTCTCCGCCTATAGAGTTATAAGTTTTAAGTATCAATCCTCCAACTTTTCCGATTGATTCGTTAATTGCGAATAGCTAAACACTTAACGCGTAACTCGCAACCCGTAACCCATAATTATAACTCAATCCCCAATAAATGTTTGTATAATTTCTCTGTCGGTAATCCCATTACGTTTGTGTAGGAGCCTTCGATTTTGGAGATCTTATTCATTCCTATCCATTCCTGGATACCGTATGCTCCGGCTTTGTCGTATGGTTTATAGGTATCGATGTAAAAATCTATTTCTTCATTGGTCATCTCCTCCAAATGAACGATCGTAACATCGTAAAACGAATCTATTTTATGCTTATGAAGTACAGAAACTCCGGTTATCACCTGATGCTGAGTTCCACTCAGTAAATTGATCATTCTTACTGCGTCTTCTCTGTCAACCGGCTTGCCTAAAATTTCATCGTTAATGCAAACAATGGTATCGGAAGTAATTACTATTTCATCCGTAATGCTTGCATCAAAAGCCTTAGCTTTTTTGTCGGAAATATATACTGCAACTTCTTCGGGCAAAAGTGTATCAGGGTAAGATTCATCTACATCCTTTAACACCACATCGAAATTAAAGCCCATGGCTGTTAACAATTCCTGGCGACGAGGTGATTTAGATGCAAGTATTATTTTCATAATTTTAGTGATTACACAAGCCTAGTTCCGATATGGGTCAGAATGATTACGCCGTGCAATTTTAATTAAATTGTATTACCAGATAAACCCTTGTTGGTCGTCCATCCATTTCCCTTGTACTTTCATTACCTTCTCGATCACATCGCGGGCAACACCTTTACCTCCGTTTAATGGAGAAATATAAGTTGATACTTCCTGTATTTCTGGTACTCCATCATTCGGACAAGCAGCGATTCCTACCTGGCGCATTACAATAAAGTCAGGGATATCATCACCTACATATAAGACCTGTTCTTTTGAAATGCCTTTTTCAACAAGCAATTTTTCAAAAACTTCGATCTTCTTTCCTGCTCCTAAAAAGATATCCTTTATACCCAGGCCTTCCAGGCGTTTACGAACTCCCTCAGAAGTACCTCCGGAAATGATTGCTACATTATAGCCGCGTTTAACTGCTAATTGCAGCGCATATCCATCTTTAATATTGAAACTACGTAAATGATGACCATCTTCGGTTACTAAAACTGATCCATCCGTCAACACTCCGTCAACATCAAAAATGAAAGTGGTAATATCTTTCAGTTTAGGCAGAAAACTCATGAGAATTTGTGAATTTGAAATTTGGGAATTTGAGAATGTAATTAGGAATTGAAAAGTATTATTCTCAATTTTTCACCTTCTCAAATTCCCAAATTAATATTATTGATTATCTCTCCACTCGTACACCCAAGCACTTTGAATTTGCTCCAGGTGACCTTCGTTACACTCTTCTTTAGTACCTTTGAAATTAGGTAATGAAAGTACCCACTCCATCAATTCGGTAAAACGAATGCGGTAGATCTTAGGTTCACTGAAATCGTCTCCAAATTTATCATACAATCCCATGGCGATATCTTCGTAATCGTTCCATTTAATGGGTAAAGCATATTTTTCTTCTATCATATTATTTCAATATAATCCCGGATAAAATCAGGGAATCGGGGTAATCGTTAAACAATCTATGCAACAGTAAATTAATGTCCCATGAAACCTGATTGGTCAGGAACCATAATCTCAATATTTCCGTCAATAATCACACATTGGCAACCAAGACGTGAAGTAATTTTGGGATTTACGGCACGATCAATAAAATCTTCTTCCTTATCAGAAATATCTTGAATATTATCCATGCCATTTAATACGTAGATGTGACAGGTACTACAACCGCAAACACCACCACAATTATGCTGAAGTTCGATATCGTTCTCAAGAGCCACGTCTAAAACCGATTCGCCTTCAGCAATCGTAAGTTCTACGGGCTCTTTTCCCTCCTCTTCGAAATTAAATTTTACTTTATATACGTTCATGCGTCAAAATTAATAATTAACAATAGTAATCGACAATCAATGTTGGGTTAATAAAAAAGGGCAATGATAACCCTCTATATATCAACCAATACTATTGATAACTCTTTACGATACTATCTGTAAGTATTGTATAAATATTCTTTAAAGGCACATTGTTTGACAGCAACTGTAAATGTTTTGCAATAACCAGCTGATCATTACGTCGTGCCGGACCGGTTTGGCCTTCATGTGGATTCATTTTTTGCACTTTCAATGCAGTTTCAAGGACTAACGGTCTTAATGCATCAAAATCCAACTGATAAACTTTTAATAGATCCTGAGACAGGTCATATAAATGATTTACAAAATTGCAGGCAAGAACTGCCGAAAGATGTAAAATCTTGCGTTGCTCGAAATCGGCCTCTTTTACAGAACTTGAAATTGTATTCGCTAACTCTTTAATAATGGCTAATGTCCTTTCGTCGGCAGCCTCGACAAACAAGGGAATCGTTTTAAAATCAAGTAAACGTCCTTTAGTAAACGTTTGCAATGGATACAAAACCCCAAAATTTGTTGTAGCCGCACTTAAAGCTTCCATAGGAACACTTCCGGCTGTATGAACCACGACTTTTCCTGAAATACTTAACTGCTTAGCGAGTTCTTCAATAACATCATCTTTTACAGAGATTACATAAACTTCGGCTTGTACGCTTATATCTGTTAACTGATCTGTATACGAGCATTTCAGTTCTTCCGCCAACAACTTAGCACTTTCAATACGATGATTGTAAATCTGCATCACGGCATGTCCGGCGTTTTGCATAGCAATGGACATATTTGTGGCTACATTTCCCGAACCCAGAAAAACTATCTTCATCTTATCGGTATAAGTATTTTAGTGAACTGAAACTTTATTAAAAATGAGAGAGCAAAGATAAAAGTATCACTCCTATCTCTGCTCCCTTCGAAATTTTTATTTAGTTAAGCGACTTGCTTTACTTTTTTATCAGCAGCTTGAGCTCCTGACGTAGCTCTTAATTCTTTTATTCTGCGTGAAATTGCGAATGCAAAACCGATTACCATGATAATTGTTCCACTCCACAATAAATTGATATAAGGGAACACAATTGCTTTCATGATAATATAATCCTTTTGCTTGCCTGGTTTCTTCAACATTTCGATTTCAAACTTATGGTCTTCAGGAATGATCTTAACCAACCTGAACTTAAGTCCGAACTCATCCATTTTTTTAGGGAAGCTAAACGCTGCATTATTTTTGATCAGATAAACAGGTTCTACAGGAGTAACCTTGTTATCGTCATTTGCAACTACATCCAGGGAAATACCAATTGCCACATCATTTCCTGAAAGCGGAATATCTTTAAGTTGTGCTTTTCTGTTTACCGATCTTACGATCACTTTTCCTTCATCAAAGAAAATGGTATCGCCAATGCTTACTTTATAAGAAATTGGCTTATTATATTCTTCATCCTCATTATGACCCTCATGCGGAGCATGCTCTTCACCTTCCACTTCTTTCTTAGGCACAGAACTTACGTGCGTATAAATATCGTGTGTTAGGTAATGACGAGTATCTGGAGAGGCAACTAATCCCATTGAAGGGTTTTGCTGACCTAATGGGAACAAGTCAAAACTTTCTTTAACCTGGTTATTCTCATCAAGTACTTTATAGTTTACACGGTAATAAGTATTCACTCCTTCTGTTGAATCACCTAAATAGGTAACCGTATATTTATTGATCTTCATTGGCTCATTTTTCCAAAGAAGAATATTCTCACGTTTGTTTTTAGCGTCGAACTGCTCACCGTAATCAAAGCCAGAGGTGTTCACAGAAATTACCTTATTTTGCGAAGCAGCAACTACAGCACCGATCAACATCAACCCAAAACCAATATGTGCTACTGCAGATCCGGTTAATTTAAATTTACCTTTTACTGCATCAGCCAGAACGGTAAAGTTTGTCAATACTCCAAATACAGCAGCAAAAATCAATACAGGGAACATCCAATTGAAATCGTTTTCATTGGTAAATCCTTCACCATAAATCAATTTTAACCCTCCGAAAAAGGTAAAATAACAAATGATAAAGGTGATTACTAACGACATTACTAAAGAAACCCCGGTACTAATCCAAAATTTAGCAGCTTCGGTTTTCTTGTATTTCATGAATTGGGAGAATCCTAATAAAATAGCAACAACCATGGCAAACGGCATTTGCCATTTGTTGTAGAATGGTACTGGTTCCAGAGGAGGAGCTATATCAGTTCCAATTAGCTTATTGATTACAGGTACTGATGTAAATCCGATTACTTGCAAACAAGACAAAGTCATTACCAAAGCCCCAATAAACATCCAGAATTCACGAGAATAAATGCTTTCTTCCTTTTCGGTAAATGGCATTTTCTTCCAGTTGATAACAATCAGGACAGTACTTAATACCAAAAACGCCAATACATAAATCACTAACTGACCCGACATACCTAAATCAGTAAATGAGTGTACTGAAGTTTCTCCTAAAATACCACTACGGGTAAGGAATGACGCGTATAATACCAGGATGTAACTAATTACTGTTAAGAAAAGACCCGTAAAATAGGAATGACCAGTGTTCTTATAAACAATCAATACGTGCACTGCTGAGATCATGGTTAACCATGGAATCAATGATGCATTTTCAACCGGATCCCAAGCCCAGAATCCACCAAAGTTCAATGCTTCATAAGCCCAGAATGAACCCATGATAATTCCGGCACCTAATACCATAACAGCAATTAATGCCCATGGAATTGCCGGTTTAACCCATTCTGTAATTCGTTTAGTCCATAGCCCAGCAATTGCATATGCAAATGGAGCTACCATTGAAGCAAATCCGAAGAACAAAGTAGGTGGGTGAATTACCATCCAGTAGTTCTGTAACAACGGATTTAAACCTTTTCCGTCAGAAATATATTTTATTAAATATTCAGGATCTTTAAATACAGGAGCGTTAGCCATTGCTTCACGCAACAAAATGAATGGAGAACTTCCAATACGATGACCGAAAATCTCTACGCCTAAAAGCATCGAAAGAATGAAAACCTGTGAAAGACCAATAACGGTCATTACACTATCTTCCCAGCTTTTAGCTGTCCGCATTAGCACGTTACCAATTACCAGTTGCCAGAAAGCCCAAAGAAGGAAACTTCCCTCTTGTCCTTCCCAGAAACAGGAAATCATGTATTCAACCGGAAGTGTTTTTGAAGAATGCGACCAGGCGTAATTGTATTCGAAATAATGATTATAGATGATGTAGAAAAGCGAAGCAATAATAACTATTACAGCAACCGACTGAATCCGGAACGACCAACGACCGATCTGACGCCATGAGGTGTCTTCCTTATCTTTAACCGTTTGAAAATAATAAGCTATTGTTGATAAAAGAGAAGCACCGAAAGCCAATACTATAAAAAACTGGCCTAATTTGCCGGGAAGAAGGTGTTCACCAACGTATTGAATATCCATCTAAAATCTAAGAACTATAATTGAGTAATTAACAACAGTTATAAAGAGCACTGTTAGTTAACCATTATTCTGTTTAATTGTTTATTTACGATCTATTATTATAAAGACGCGGTAGTCTTTTTAGAGGTGAATTCTTTCATTTCACCTTCCTGATCGGTATATTTTGACGGACATTTCATCAAAATCTTGGATGCATGAAATTCATTACCAACCATACCACCTGTCAATACAATCTGTTCAGATTTTTCAAAATCTTGCGGCTTGGTACCGAAAAACACTACTTTACATTCGTTTCCGTTATTATCTTTTGCATAGAAACTGAAATAGTTGGCATCCTTAATAGGATCATAGTACTGTGGCTTTTCTTTAACTAAGTGACTAACCACATGCAACTCTTTAGAGGTTTCTTTAGCTTCAGCGAATGATGCATAAGTGCTCGAGTTCCCATAAGTTGATACGATGATCGCAATAGCAACCGCAATGATTGCAATACCTACAATGTGCGTCTTTTTCATTAATAATCAACGATTTAAAAAGTTTCGCAAAGATACGCAATTTTAGCTTCTTAACCGACGTATTTAAGAGTTTGTTGGATTTGTTACAGAGGAATGGGTATTCTCGCAAAGTGAGATTATTACGAATTAAGGGTTACGAGTTACGTATTTATGATTAATCCGCAACCCATAACACGTAATTCGTAACTCTCAACCCGAAATAAATCTGAGCGGCTTTGCGAGCGCATTTAATCAACCCGGAAGGATAGCTGGCAAATAACACCAAAGGTTGTTACCTGGCCATCCTTTACGTGTGCTTTGATATCTTTCACAAAAACAGAGTCGATATTTCTAACTGTTTTTGAAACTTCTGTAACAGCATTGCGCACAGCGTCGTCAATACTTTTGTCGGAGGTGGCAATCACCTCGATCACTTTTACAATTCCCATGAGCGTAAATTTTAAATAAATTGGTTTTATTAATTAAGGAAAAATTCCAAGGTTTTTATAAGATATAGCAACTTTGTCAATTGCACATACGAAAGCAGCCATTCGCAGATCTGTTATCTTCTTATTGGCTAACTGAATGTCTCTTATCTCATGGTAAGCCCTCACCATCGTTTCTTCCAATCCAGAATTTACCAATTCAAGTTCGGAAGCTCCTTTTACGATAACTGTTCGCTGATCAGCTGTGATCGATTGCCCGGTCATGCGTTCAATCATATCCACCATATTACGAGCGGCATTTTCTTCAAAGCGTTTATTCATCCTCCCAAAAGCTACATGCGACAGATTCTTCAACCATTCAAAATAGGAAACTGTCACACCACCTGCATTGGCATACATATCCGGAACAATGATCCCTCCACGCTTGATAAAAGCAGTCGCTGCATCGGGAGTTGTCGGTCCATTGGCTCCTTCTACAATTATTTTCGCTTTGATGGCAGCTATATTCCCGTCATGAATCTGATTCTCCAATGCTGCAGGAACAAATATGTCACACTCTTGCTCCAATCCCTCGCTGCTGTTTTTGAAGTTTTTGGCTTTCTTGTAATTCAATATGGATCCGGTTTCTTTGCGGTGACGAACCACATCGTCAACATCCAACCCTTTAGAATCATAAATAGCGCCTTCATACTCACATAAACCTACAATTATTCCTCCGGCTTCCTGGATAAACTTTGCTGAATAGTAGCCCACATTACCTAAACCCTGTACAATTACCCGTTTGCCTTCTAAGCCAACAGAAAGCTTCACTTTCTTCATGTCTTCAGGAACATTTACACATTCACGGGCAGCAAAAAAAACACCTCTCCCGGTTGCCTCTCTCCTGCCGGCAATACCGTGTTGCGCCAAGGGTTTACCGGTTACACAGGCATTTGAATCAATTTGTCCGGGGTTATAGGCCTGATAAGTATCAACAATCCACGACATTTCACGTTCACCAGTTCCGTAATCAGGAGCAGGGACATCTGTACCCGGACCAATAAAGTTTTTCTTGATTAATTCTGAAGTATAACGACGGGTAATATTCTCCAGCTCTCGTTCACTGTATTTTTTGGGATTTACCTTAACACCACCTTTGGCACCCCCATAGGGAACATTTACGATGGCACACTTATATGTCATTAGTGCAGCCAGCGCTTTTACCTCATCTTCATGAACGAACTCACTGTAACGAATACCGCCTTTTGTTGGGAGCTTATGATGCGAATGCTCCACACGCCAGGCTGATATTAATTCAAAACCGCCGTTTGCTCTTATCGGAAACTTAAAGGAATAAATACTATTACACTCACGTATCATTTCAAGAATATCTTTCGGATGATCGGTAAATGTGGCCGCGTGATTAAAATAGTCGCATACGTCGTCCCAGAAACTTATTTCATGGGCGGCGGCTTTTGAGGGTTTCTTAGCCATAGATTAAATGATTGGTATTATTAAAAATAAAGAAAGCCAAACACTTCATCAATAAGATAATGAAGCATTTGGCTTTTTTATTTTGGGCTAAAAACCGTAAGGTTTGTTATTTCTTTAAATGCTGATGTTCTTTTTCAAGCTTTGACAATTTTTTATCGATACTTACCAGGTAGACAATGATACCAATAAAAATTATCGCGATTACACCTACTACGATATAGATTTTACCTGAACTACGAAGCGTATCTGCCATTTCAATTCCGTTTGCATTTTGAGCAAAAGTGGCTAATGACATCAATGTTAAAAGTATACTCAATATATATTTTTTCATTTTCTATTAGTTGGGATTACACAGATTTTAATGATTACACCGTTTGTCGTGTTAAACGGATTAATCTGCCTTTATTAATTATTTTGATAAAAAGTGATTTTCCAATTTACGCATGCGGAAGCGAATCTGCATGATCCAAAAGCTGATCAATATCCAACCTAAACATGCAGGATAAAAAATGCCACGCATACGAGAATCCAGGTCATAGCTGTTAAAACCAGGATTTCCGCCATTGCCTGGGTGCAATGAATCGGTCATGCGGGGGAGAACGAAAATCAATACGATCATCACCGGAAACGCAAAGATGTTATAAATAGCACCAATTCGGGCACGTTTTTGCTCTTCATCCAGAGAACCTCTTAACACCAGGTAAGCCAGGTAAATTAACAGCGCAATTAATGCCGAATTCTGTTTCGGATCACTGTTCCACCATGCTCCCCAGGTAAATTTGGCCCATAGTGAACCTGTGATCAAGCCTAACAATCCAAACACAATTCCCACATTTGCTGATTCTACAGCAATCAGATCATCATTCTCATGTCCTGTACGTAAATACTTCACACTGTAGATTACCGACGACAAGAATAACATGATCATCGCAAACCACATTGGTACGTGAAAATAAAGATTACGAATGGTTTCGTGCAGAATGGCTAAATGTGGAACTTCGAAAAGCAGACCGGCTAAAATGGAGTAAAATGTAAGGATAACGGCTAATATCTTCCACCAATTCTTCATGATTATAACTTATTTTTTTGGATTACACAGATTAATCAATTTGATTACACTGATTCGAATTAACGATGAACCATTATCAATGATCTAACCCTGTTCTATTCGCGCCAAAGATAAGGAAACAGCAGTAAAGAAGTTGCTGTAATAATTACATTGATGCCTAGTAACAGAATTATTTCGTCAGTACTTACCGAGCGATCCAGCCCGTCCATGGCATTTTTGGATAGTTTTATAATTGCCATTAATACCGGAATCACCACAGGAAAACTTAAAATAGCCATTAAAGTAGCATTATTCCCGGCTTTTGAGGCAATAGCTGATATCATTGTAAAAGCTGTAGCAAAGCTTAAACTGCCAATTACAACACATACCAAGTACAAAAACAGATCACCTATTGGATTACTGAATACTATATTGTAAAAGAACAGTGCAATTACAGATAGCAACAGCATCAATAAGAAATTATAAATGATTTTTGAAATGATAATGGCCTGCGGACTTATTAAGGTGTAATAATAAAGCTGGCGTTCTTTACTCTCATTCATAAAACTTTTGGCAACAGCATTAATTGCTGCAAAAAGCATAATGATCCAAAACAGTGCATTCCATGTTATTGGATCAACTTTTTTAAAGGATTGATAACAAATAAAGACGGTTGCCGCGATGTAAAGAAAAATTCCGTTAATAGCGTACTTTGAGCGCCATTCAAGAACTATTTCTTTTTTTATGAGTGATTGTACTTGTGAAACTAATGTCATGCCGGTTGTAAAACGTCGCAAAAATATCGAATTAGCTTCATTACACGAAACCTCTTTGGGAATACATGGTTAAGAATAAGATATTTTATTTTAATTTGCAGAATAATTTGATCCTAAAGAATGAAAAAACTGCTCTTTTTTTTAGCGCTCTTAATGCCATTTACTGTTTTAGCTCAAACTATAACATCTAAATCAATGGCTAAAGCTCCCGTTAAAAAAACTGCTAAACCTATTGATACAGCACAAAAAAAGAAGGTTGCTGTAAAAAAAGTAATTTATGACTCTATCGTTACGCTTACTGAAAATACTATTCAGGACTCTGTAAAGAAAAAAGCTGTTAAGAAAACCGTTAAACCTACCGATTCACTAGTGAAGAAAGCAGGTGCCAAGAAAACGGTTAAACCTACTGATTCGCTCATGAAAAAAGCAGGTGTAAAAAAAACGGTTAAGCCAGCAGATTCCCTTGCCAAAAAGGCTGCTGTAAAGAAAACAGGTAAAACTGCTGATTCTGCTACAACGGTAAAACTTCCTAAAGGCTGGTTTGAAATTTCGGGAAGTGACTCCACTGATATTAGAGAAAGCTTGTTGAAAAAGAATGCCGAAGAGTGGTTTACCGATTGGTTCTCTATAACCAATGAGCGTAATCAGGGATTCAAAGCCTCTGTTGCTGATAGCATCAATCGCGATCGCGGTTATTACCTTGGACATGGAACTTATGCAATGAAAGATACTCTTTCGCAAAACAGGATCAGTTCTATTAAAATGGACTATAAAACGGAAGTTAAGGTTAAAGGCAAATCCTATCAGTATCGCTTTTACGACTTTAAAATAAAATCCACCTTACTGCAAAACGGAAAAGTAATCAGTGATGAAATGGTGGATATGGAAGCGGAGAAAGAGCAAACGAAAGACCAATATCATACATGGAGGCTAAAGAAACTTCAGAATGAAATGCAAAATATACTCGATAATTTTCAAAGTATGATGCAACAGGAACCGCAACGGTTAAATGCATTTGAATAAAACCGCAAAGACGCGATGGCGCAAAGTTTTTTTATACTAAACGATTAATAAATCGCAAAGGCGCGATGGCGCAAAGATTTTTTTATACAAAGAAGGCTTTAATCCTTATAAGATTAAAGCCTTTTTCGTTGATATAATAATTCTTAGCGTCTTCGCGCCTTTGCGGTATTATGACACTTCCTTTTCGCCTTCTTTTACATTATAGAATACGAATTGTTTATCGAACATATCCAATTGGATCCTGGAATCTTTCTGTACTTTTCCACTAAGAATTTGCTTAGATAGTTCATTCAGAATCCGTTTTTGCATTACACGTTTCAACGGACGGGCTCCAAATTGTGGATCATAGCCTAATTGCGCCAACCAATCCAATGCTTCATCTGTTGCTTCCATCTCAATACCTATTTCAAGTAAAGTGCGTTGAACGCTTGCAAATTGAATGCGAACAATTTCACCAATATGATCTCGGCTCAATGGACTAAACATTACCACTTCATCAATACGATTCAAGAATTCGGGTCGTACATTTTTTTTCAAAATCTCGAATACTTCATTTTTTGTACGAGCTAACACTTCTTCTTTATTGTAATCATCCATTTCCTGGAAGCTATCCTGAATTAGTTGTGACCCAATATTTGAAGTCATAATGATGATCGCATTTTTAAAATCAACCGTACGTCCTTTATTATCCGTTAATCTACCATCATCCAGTACCTGCAACAAGATATTAAATACATCAGGGTGAGCCTTTTCAATTTCATCCAATAAGATGACAGAATACGGGTGGCGTCGAACTGCTTCTGTTAACTGTCCTCCCTCATCATAACCAACATATCCGGGAGGCGCTCCGATCAAGCGAGATACAGCATGACGTTCCTGATACTCCGACATATCAATGCGAACCATATTGTGTTCATCATTGAACAGTATTTCTGCTAATGCTTTAGCTAACTCCGTTTTACCAACACCAGTCGTTCCAAGAAAAATAAACGAACCAATTGGTCTGTTTTTATCCTGCAATCCGGCCCTGCTTCTACGAATCGCATCAGCAACAGCTTCAATTGCTTCATCTTGTCCGGCTACACGTTTATGTAACTCATCTTCAAGATGTAGTAATTTCTGTTTCTCACTTTCAACCAGCTTAGTAACCGGAACGCCTGTCCAGCGCGAAACAACACCTGCTATATCTTCGTAAGTAACTTCCTCTTTAAGCATTTTTTGGCCGTGCTGCATTTCGTCCAGCTTTTTACCAAGCTCTTCGATTTGCTGTTCGGTTTCAGGGAGTTTACCGTATTGCAATTCTGAAGCGTAAGCAAAATCACCATTGCGTTTTGCTTGTTCAATAGCAAGCTTAAAGCTTTCCAAATCTTTCTTCTTACTTTGCAACTCTTCAACCACATCCTTCTCACCCTGCCATTTCGCCTTTATTTCATTACGCTGTTCACTCAAATTGGCAATTTCCTCATTCAACTGGGCCAATTTCTTTTCATCGTTTTCACGTTTAATAGCCTCCCGTTCAATCTCAAGCTGCATTATCTTACGATCCAGTTCATCCAACGCTTCCGGCTTAGAATCCATCTCCAAACGCAATTTTGCGGCAGCCTCATCCATCAGGTCGATGGCTTTGTCAGGCAAAAAACGATCTGAAATATAACGTTGAGATAACTCAACCGAAGCTATAATAGCTTCATCCTTAATCCTTACTTTATGATGCGATTCATAGCGGTCTTTAATACCCCTCAAAATGGAAATAGCATCTTCACGGGTTGGTTCTTCAACCATTACTTTTTGAAAACGACGCTCCAGCGCTTTATCCTTCTCAAAATACTTTTGATATTCATTTAATGTGGTAGCACCAACAGCACGAAGTTCACCACGGGCTAAAGCAGGCTTAAGAATATTTGCGGCATCCATCGCTCCTTCCCCACCACCGGCACCAACCAAGGTATGAATCTCATCAATAAACATGATGATTTCACCGTCGGAACCTTGGACTTCCTTTACGACTGCTTTTAAGCGCTCTTCAAATTCACCTTTATATTTAGCTCCAGCGATAAGAGCACCCATATCTAGCGAAAAAATCGTTTTGGTTTTCAAGTTTTCTGGCACATCACCATCAACGATACGATGTGCTATACCTTCAGCAATGGCGGTTTTACCTACACCGGGTTCACCTATTAGAATTGGATTGTTTTTAGTTCGTCTGGAAAGGATTTGAATTACCCGCCTTATCTCTTCATCACGCCCAATAACCGGGTCAAGCTTTCCTTGCTGAGCCATTTCATTCAGGTTCTTCGCATATTTATTTAATGCGTTAAATGTTGCTTCCGCATTTTGATCTGTAACCCTGCTACCTCCTCTTAACTGATTGATTGCTTTTTTAAGATCCTTTTCGTTTACACCCAAATCCTTCAAAAGCGAAGCTGTTTTATCGCTTCCATTTAAAACTCCGAGCAAAATATGTTCAATGGAAACAAATTCGTCGTTAAACTCTTTTAAGTACGACTGAGCCTTTTGCAATGCTTTGGTAGCATCATTTGATAAGTAAATGCCGCTTCCTGTTACTTTTGGAAACGATTGTATTTGCTCATCCAGACCCGTCTCAAGACGCTGGACATTAACATTCAGTTTTTTAAGAAGATATGTAGCAATATTTTCATCGACAGATAAAATCCCTTTCAATAAATGAGCGGGCTCAATGGATTGTTGCTGAAAACCCATTGCTATTTCCGAAGCCTTATTTACAGCCTCCTGTGCTTTAATTGTGAAATTGTTAAAATTCATAAGTTTATATCCTCAACGGGTAATTATCAAAGAATTTTCCAATCTGTGATTATTAAAGATAATCAGAAAAAATTTCATGAAAAAGGTAAAACAGGACGACAATTTGACGGCACGCGCCTTTAAAATCTGCTATTTTTTCAGCCTTATCAGGAGTAAAAAACGAAAAGCCGTCCCGATTTATCCGGGACGGCTTTTCAATTTTATAAAAAAAAGTTTTTAACGAATTTACTTACCCCATTTAGCAGGATCTTCTCTCCATGCGTTTAAGGTAGGCAATTGAGCTTCTAAAATGAAGCCGTTTTTCAGTGCAGTTTCTACTAACACATTGTAATCACTCAAACTATGAAATACACATTTAGCTTCTTTAAATGCTTCTTCTGTTTGATTAAATCCATAGTTAAAAATAGAAACCAAACCAGCTACATCATGCCCGGCAGCGCGTAAAGCTTCAACCGCGGCCAAAGAGCTTTTACCTGTAGAAATCAGGTCTTCCACAACAACTACACGTTCTCCAGGCATTAATTCTCCCTCAATTTGATTACCCATTCCGTGCTTTTTAGCTTCAGAGCGCACGTAAGCAAATGGTAAACCTAAATCTTGGGCTACTAATACCCCCTGGGGGATACCAGCAGTAGCTACGCCCGCAATTGCACCAACAGAACCGAACTCTTCTTTAATAAGATTAGTCAATTGTTGACGAATGTACGTACGCACCGATGGGTGGGACAGAGAAACGCGATTATCACAATAAATAGGTGACTTCCATCCTGAAGTCCATGTGAAAGGATTCTCAGGTTGCAATTTAATTGCTTTAATTTGCATCAAAAATTCTGCAATCTTAACAGCAGATTCATTCTTAAAAGACATGGCGCAAAGGTATAGAATTTATATTAAGGATACACCCCTTTTTATCTGCCCTCCGGCAGAAAGTTCAAATAGCAAAACATTAACCATTGTTAATGAGCATAATATAGATGAAATAGTCAGGAAAATATTACACAATAACGCCTCTGAACCACTTTTATTGGAAAGCAATTCACCTGACAATACTTTACATAAATTATGCAAAAAATTTCACTTTATTGAGGCTGCCGGCGGATTAGTTAAAAATAGTCTGGAGGAGTATCTTTTTATCCATCGCTTAGGCAAATGGGATCTGCCTAAAGGTAAATTGGAAAAAAATGAATCGATAATGGAGTGTGCAATTAGAGAGGTTGAAGAAGAATGTGGAATCACTATTAATAGAATCATTGAGGAGCTTCCTTCTACTTACCACATGTACGAGCTTAAAGGAAAAATCGTATTAAAGCGCACTTATTGGTTTTCGATGGAATACACGGGTGAACAACAATTAACCCCTCAAACGGAAGAAGATATAACTGAAGTTGAGTGGCTACCGAAAGAGCAATTCAATAAAGTGATTGATAATACTTACCCTGCAATAAAGGAATTGATATCAACTATCTAATCAATATGAGGTAAACATTCCTCAAGTTACACCCTATACACTTTCATTTGCAATTGCAATGAAAGTGCTCATTCCCTTTATTATTCGTTATTAACAGCTGCTTTTTCCGGGTTGGCATGATTCTTCTATCTGTTCTGTCATTGTTTATTGTAAATCTGTATGATAAAGATCTGTACTTTAATTAATTGAATTATTAACACTAATTTTTAAGACTATGGATACCTTAGAATTAAAAGGAAAATGGAATGAGATTAAAGGTAAGATCAAGCAATCATATGCTGACCTAACGGATGATGATTTAAAATATGAAGAAGGTAAACAGGATGAACTTTTAGGTCGCTTACAACAAAAACTCGGAAAAAGCAGGGATGAACTCATTTCCTGGATAAAAAGTTTGTAATAAACATTCACAAAGCAGAGCGAAGGGATATCTTTCGCTCTGCATTTATACCTATGCTCCTTTTTACCTATCCAAAAACTATAACTTTTCTTCCGTTTTTTGAAACAATCAATATTTTTAGGGATGAAAAAAAATCTCCTAAGCCTTATCTTCTTATTCTTTGCACAACTGCTCTTTGCGCAAACTAAAACACAAGATCTTTTTAACCAAGATATTGCTGGTAAGCTAGCCGCAATGCCACTTCATTGTATCCCAAATGAATGGCCCAATAAAACCAGCCATACTTCAGATACTGCATCAGATCATGTATTATTACCACATGAACTACACCCTGTTTTTTATGGTTGTCTCGACTGGCATTCGAGTGTGCACGGGCATTGGATGTTGGTGAAATTATTAAAAACCTATCCTAATCTTCCCGATAGAGATAAAATCATTGCACTGTTAAACAACAATTTTCAACTAGATAAGATAAAATCGGAGGCTGACTACTTCTCTAAATACAAAACCTCTAAAATTTATGAACGCACCTATGGTTGGGCTTGGTTATTAAAACTAGATCAGGAGTTATACACCTGGGATGATCCAATAGGAAAACAGTGGTATGCTAATCTGCAACCCCTTACAGCTACAATTAAAGAACTTTGGACCACTTATCTGCCTAAACAAACCTACCCTAACCGAACTGGAGTGCATCCGAATACTGCATTTGGACTAGTATTCGCGTTAGACTGGGCCCAAACACTTAAACAAACAGAATTTGCTGAACTGATCAAAAAACGGAGTAAGGATTATTATTTTGCGAATAAAAACACACCTGCAAATCTTGAACCCGATGGTACAGACTTTTTATCGCCCAGCCTTGAGATAGCAGATTTAATGAGCAGAGTACTTTCAAAAGAAGAATTTGTGAAGTGGTTTAATAGCTTTTATAGTAAAGAAGGCGTTACTAATATTACCCAGTTACCAGTTGTTAGTGATCGAACGGACTATCAAATTGTCCACTTAGATGGATTGAGTTTGAGCCGTGCATGGTGCATGAAAGGAATTGCCAAAATGTTACCGACTAATCATCCATATAAAAAACTATTTGTATCAACGGCAGATTCATTCCTAAAAAATACCCTTCCACATGTTACTTCGGGCAATTACGGTGGAGACCATTGGCTTGCATCATTTGCCGTTTATGCCATTTTTGATGTAAACTAAGTATATTATAAACTAAAAGAGCCGGAATGACCAGCTCTTTCTATATTGACAGGAATTAAAATCTCTAATTTTGATAAATAAAATTAATAGGAGTCGTTTGCTGTGCCATGTGAACAATTGCTTGGTAGATATACTCACATACTTGTTTTTCTCCTTTTATATTAATCAGCGAAGCAATATCTTCAGGAGTGTGATACTGTGGATGTCCTCCGGTATGAAGGCCAAGTACAGAGATTTGTTTTTTATAAAACGAAATATGATCAGAGCCTCCCACATCACCTGCATGAACAATTGGATTTAAATTAAACTCCTTACCCAGTCCCTTCATTAACTCCACTCCCCCATCAAATGTTCCTGCTCCACCCATATAAATGTGTCCACTTTCATTCAATCTCCCCACCATATCCATATTAATCATTAGCTTAATACTATTTAAAGGTACAGTTGGATGCTCAGTAAAATACTTCGAACCCAATAGCCCTTGTTCCTCGGCCCCAAAAGAAATCAGTATAATACTTCGTTTAAGTAAACTTCTATTGGCACTTAACTTCTCACCAATCTCAAGCAATGCCGCTGTACCACTGGCATTATCATCTGCTCCGTGATGTATGGCTACTGTATCTTTCTTCTTTGAAGACGGACCACCCATTCCCAAATGATCATAATGAGCTCCTAAAACAATGTACTCTTTCTTTAACACCGGATCGCTGCCTTCTATTACTCCCACAACGTTCCAGGTCTTTACATAAGGAGTATCTTTCACTCCTGGCATTACTCTAAGTTTAGCCACAAATGGTTGTCGAAAAGATCCATTTAGTTTTGAAATTCCAGCTTTACGAAAGTTTTCAATCAGGTAATCAACAACCTTCTTTGTTTCCTTGGTACCAGGGAAACGGCCTCTATTCTCATCTGAGCTTAAAAACTCAATATGCTGTTTAATTTCTGCCTCCGTAATTTCTGATTGTGCCAGTAGTTGCTTAAACGGCAAGAAAAATAGTAGTAGGAAAAATGATACTCTCATGGAAACAAAAGTATCAAAAAGACTAAATAAATAAGGTGATAAAAAGCAAGCTGTATCGTTTTAGCAGTATTACAAAAAGAAAAACCATCTTAATAATGGTTTTTCTTTTGTGCCCAGGGGGGGACCTGAATCAATATATGATTTTCAGCCAGTTAACTGCTAATTGGTAAACCGCTGTAATTTTTAATCTAATTTAAAGCCATATCGTTCAACTAACTTTTCAATTTCATTATGCAGATCTATCGCTTGACGTGCTTTATCTCCCGGAATTGCAATTGAAAAATTCATAATTGTTCGGTTGGTGCTTACATAATCAAAAAGATCAGTTTTGAGTATTTCCGAGGCTCGCTGAAGCTGAAAAACTGATATATCCTTTTGATCCAATAAAGCATGGGTTTCATCAACTGTTAAATACATTCTTTCTGCAAATTCCTGAAGCATCATGCCGTTTTCTTCAAGAGTATTTTTAATTAATGTTCCTAAATGTCTTGCTTGCATTCGATATTATTTTATTGTTATTCCCAGTCTTAATGCCTCAGATTTTATAATTGTTATTAATTCCGGAATTCGCGCGTAATTAGCCTGTTTTGCTTTTAACTCAAGATTCATTGTGATAGTGAAAATATCTCCTGACTCTTCTGGATTGTACACTTCATTTCTGGGTTGTGCTTCAATTTTAGCCTCTTTGTGGTCAGCCTGATCTACAAAATCTATCCCCAATGTATCACGTAGTCGCTCAAGAAATTGGAGACTAAATGTTTTTTTTGTACCCAGTTTGTTGACATACTGCCTTGTGAGCCCCAGTTGTTTAGCAGCAAAAGCTTGAGACACACCTCTTTTTTCTAACTCAAAAAGTACTTTTTGACCTAATGTTTCAATCATAGATGTAAAAATATTTCGCTGATTGTCAACTATTTGACTACATAAGTAGAAATTTTGGCAACTTACGTTTCAAATTTGTTTGCTTTTTGTATCCAACGAAACTACATTTGTCAATAACAAAACAATAACAAAGCAATAACAGATGCAAGGCTATAAAAGTGGTACACTCTCAAAAAAGAGCTTGGACAAACTGAAACAGAAAGTTGTTGGCCATTACAAACAAGTGGCGGTTAAAGCCGAATGCACTCCTGAATATGTAAGCATGGTACTAAGTGGTGTAAGAAAAAGCGAAGCAGTAATTAATGCAGCCCTCGCTGTTAGTCTAGAACTGAAAGAAAGCAACGATAAGCTTAATCAATTAATCAAAAACTTATGAAAAGACCGATCAACCAAACTATTCCTGCAGGATTACTCGATGGCAATTGCGAACTATTTGCACACGGAGAGGATGTGTTTGCAACTTATAGCGGTACAGTTTACGCTTTTAAGGATTTCCCTGAAGAATTGATAAATGTTATAAAGGAAGATATGTATAGCCATCCAGAAGCGATTGAGGCATTAATTGATCATGAAATGGTAACTGATGATGAGATGTTATGGCAATACATCCGCTGTCGATTCGGAGGTTTTGATGGAAAACCTGATATCACATATAATAATTCGACACCTACCCGATCCTATCAAATTGAGCACACAGAATACTGGGAGTGTGGTTTTCGCGGTAATTGCCCAATGGAAGGTCGACTTTGCGCATCCATAAAAGTGAAAAACGGCTACCTAACACCTCGCGAAATTGAAATCTTAAAACTTTTTGGAGATGGTCTATTAGATAAAGAAGTCGCTGACAAACTTAATATATCTATAGGTACAGTTCCTTCATTCAAAAAAAGAATCCAAGAAAAAACGGGTATGGTTAGAAAGACTGATTTTACCCGAATTGCCTTTGAATTAAACCTTATACAACGATGAACAAGTTCAACACCAAAACCCTTTATGGCAATGTAGAACGCCTTAGAGAACTTCAGGAAAAACGAGGAAATCTCTTCTCTCAGCGATCAGAAAAGTGGCAACAAAGCGAAATCGGAGAGTCATTTGAATTTAGAACACAAGATTTAGAAGGAATTATCGACGATTTGGAAAACGCTGTATCAGCTTTAGATGATTGGAATAATGAAGAATAGCTTCTAAAATAATTTATGAAATCGAAACCTACATAAATAACAAAAGCCCCTCAAGGAGGAGCTTTGGATCCTCGGCTTAATTGGCGTTAACCCGAGGAATGAGAACTAACATTTTACCACCAGTTAATTCATTTACAATGATACAGACAAATATTGAGCCAACCGAAAATAATTTATACAAAGTGACGGTTCGAGCTTCAACAAACCCTGCAACATTTGTGAACCTCAGGTTAACAGACAAATCAAGTTGCAATAAAACAGTAGAGTTAACCAATACGCGCCCTTCTAAAGCCTCCGCTCTCCAGGCTGCAGAACGCATGAAACAATACTTCATGCGTACCTATTTCAACAGCGTCAAAAATTAATAGTTCAATTAATACTGGAATCGACACATCGTTCTTTATATCGGCCATTTCACGCGGTCTTGGCAGATTTCACTAAGTGATCGATCCTCCAAAAATCTTATATCACACTAAAATGGATACTACATCAATTCAAACACTAAACTTAAATGAAAAAGACTTTCAATTAATGATTGATGGTCTTGAGCACCTTCCTAATAGATATCTAACCGGAGAAATCATTAGTGAGTTATTAATTGAATCAAGAGCTAAAGGAGACCAGGCTGAGCTTGAAAAAATAAGGGCCAGACGTGCTGAAGAAACAAAGAAAAAGGAACGTGAAAAAGAACGCATGAAAGAGGATGTGAAAGTTCTACAAGGCAAATTAATCATGCTGAAAAGATTCTTGACAGAAAATGGAGCAATAAGTAGTTGTTAATTCTAATAGCCGGTTGATCCATCAACCGGCTTAAAAATCTTGAATATGAGCGTAGAAAAACAAAAAGCTGAAAGCTATTATGTTAGTCATCCGAACCATTCGTTTAGTGTGTTTTTTATCAATGAAATCGGAGACCTTTTTATTACCGGGGATTGGGGTGATTACTCCTATACCTGGAGAAGATATGGCAATGATTTCAAAGAATTTTTGACTGGCTTAAATGAGGAATACTTCTGCAGTAAAATTTCGATTAATTATAACAATCAGCACCTTAAAAGTCCTTCAAAAAGCAAATTAAAGTCTGTTTGGCAGTTGTTTGCTCTTCTGCAGGAAGAACTTCGAAAGGAAACCAACCTATGAAACACGTACTAATAATCGGGCCTCAGGCTTCGGGAAAGACATTGCTTTCAAATCTATTGATAAAGGAGAAAAAGGGAGAAATCGTTAGTGGCAGATTGTTGCATATGACTTTTACTAACCTTGAATTCAGAAACTTCGAATTTCTCCGTAAAGACACAGAAACTGTAGTTTTTGACGAGCTGCCGCTAACTCTTTTACCTGAAATGAGGCGATTTGCTTCATATGGATTTAATGTCAATAAAAAAGGCGAAAAGCCCTTTACCGTTTCTCCCCAGTTAATAATTACGTGTGGCATTCCAGCTGAATTATTACCTAAATGGATAGATCAAACTTTTAAAGTTATTGATATGAATGGGCGCAAGCCGGCTCTTGAAGTAGTAATTGCCCTTACTGAAGCCTATCAAGAAAGAAAGGAGACTAACGTATGAAACATGTTTTAATCATTGGCCCTGCCGGCTCAGGTAAAACCAGGCTTTCAAAATTATTGGCAAAAGGTAAAATGGCTACTTTTTTGGGCATGAAGGTTTGCCCAAAATTCAACTTGACTGATGCACTCTTCCACTCCCAAATTGAAAAAGATACTAAGACAATCCTGGTAGAAGATGCTTCAGCTTATGCAATAAACGAGGTTTTGACATTAATAAAAGTCGGGGTTCGGGTTGATCAATTATTTAAAGGAACCGTTCAACTAAACCCAATATTTATTATAAATACTGGCATTTCATTAACTGAATTATCGATAGATGTTCTGAAAACGTTTACAATTATTGATTTAAACGGCCCCAATACATCCATCCAAATTTATATCGATTTCAGCAAAACTATAAAGGAGGTGCAATCATGACGGAATTCGATCTAGGAGATCTTTTACGGATCAAAATAGCAGTGGGCAATCGTTTAAAAAACCTAAGGCGATTAAGACTAGAGGTTCAGGAAAACGATCGTTATGCTTATGAACTACTAGAAAATTTGTGCGAGGAAATAGAAGGCTGCAAGAAACTAATAAAAAAGGTAACCAATCAATACTTCCAATTAATATCACATCATAATGATCATTAAAATTCTGGCATTTATTGTATGCCTTATACCGATAACATTTACGGCTCTCTTTTTTGGTAATGCAAGCAGAAAAGGCGTGCAAATAATTATCAAGCGACCGGGTATTTCCCTTGTCTTTTTTGTAATCGCTGTGGCTTACTTGCTTTGCCATTTAACAGCGAACTAATACTTAAACAACATTGAGACCCTAATGAGCATGCGATTTATAGATCCAAAAGATATACTGGAAGCAACCGGCGGTGGTTTAAATATTATTCTCTCCTATTACCCTCAGGCTGAAAAAGCAGTAAAGAAACAAGGGGAGAAATTCAAAGTCAGAGATTCGGAAAAAACCGAAAGCTGCAGCTTAAGAAAACAGCCTGATGGTAACTGGGTGGTAACAGACTTCGGTAATGATCAGATTCCACGTAATGGAATTATGATCGCAATGCTAGAGGAAAATTGCGATTTTAAAACAGCCCTAAACATCCTGGCTGAACGATTTGGTGTAATCCCAACTGACCAGGCTGCAACTGTATTAATGCCAGTGATCGAACACAGGGATGCAACAGCTGAAGAAGAAGATGGTATATGGAGTTTTGACACAAAAGGAAGCTTCACTGATTTTGATTTAAAAGCTCTTTTTGCCGATAAAATAATCGATGCGATCAGAGCTGAAGAGAAAAAAGATGAAAAAGTAGATGATGATCGGGTATACTCCCGGTTAGCAGCAGTTTGTAAAAAGCTGCGTTTTCATTCCTTAAACTCTTATACGGTAATAAAAAACCGTAAAGCAACTATCGTTAAGTCTACTGATCAGTACCCCATTTTCCTAATTGATGAAGGAGGTTTTAAAAAGATTTATCAACCTCGCAATCCGGATAAGAGTAGGAGATTCATTTACCATGGGAAGAAGGAAAAGGATTTTATCCACGGATTATCACAGTGTTTGAAAGCCTATGAAGCTCTGCAGAAAATTGATGAGCAGGCCGTTGCTCAGTACCAGGAAGAATCTGAAGACAAAAAAGAGGAAAAACGAAAAGCTAAAAAACTTTCGGAAATTATCCTGGTAACGGGTGGATCTGATGCCCTGAACGTAGCTGCATTGGGTTATAATGTAATTTGGCTTAACTCTGAAAGTGCCAAGCTACTGGGCCATCAATTTGCCCAACTTACTCGCATTGCTAATGAGGTTTATAATCTTCCGGATATCGATGCAACCGGTTTGAGAACTGCTCATGAACTTGCAATAACATACCTGGATATCCGTACAATTATTTTACCGGCAGCTCTTAGAGAGAAGCGTGATTTACGTGGAAACTCATGTAAAGATGTACGTGACTTTTTTAGGTATTGGGGTAAAAAGGATTTTGCTGATTTAGTAAAAACAGCTCTCCCCTACCGCTTTTGGGACATTGAGCCTCAATATGATCGTTCTGGAAATTTTAAAAAGATGGGGTATGCATTTAATAACGTTCATGCTTATAACTTCTTTGGAAAGAACGGCTTTTTCCGGTTAAAATCAGAGAATAAAAAGAATGGTTTCATCTATGTAAAAATTGATGGAAATACCATTACTGAAGTTGAGCCTAATGATATCAAAAACTTTATTCACAAATTCCTGGAAGATCGCAAGATGGATACTGACTTGCGAAATACATTCTATCGCTCTACTCAGTTAAGCGAAAACTCCTTAAGCAACCTTCCAATGACGGAGATTGATTTTACCGATTATGATCGTGAAAGTCAGTTTCTGTTCTTCCAAAACAAAACCTGGAAGGTTACTGCAAATAGTATTGAGGAGTTTCGCCCGGGAGAAATCAATAAGTTCATTTGGCAGGATGAGGTCATTCCGTTCCGTATTAAAAAGATAGATCCTTTATTTATCGTAAAGACTGATCCTGAAACCGGAGAAAAGGATATTGAAATTCACAATGACAATTGCCTATTCTTCCGATATCTTATTCAAACAAGCAGAGTTCATTGGCGCAAAGAACTGGAGATCGAACTGTACAAAAGAAAGGCTGATTTCAGAGAAGACTACCTGGTAAGGAATAAATTTAACATTGCCGGTGATCTGCTATCTGCTGAAGAAAAAAAGGAGCAAAAAGAGCACCTTATAAATAAGATCTATTCTTTAGGGTATCTTCTGCATCGCTATAAGGATCCAAGTCGTCCGTGGTGTGTCTTTGCAATGGATAACAGGATCAATGATGATGGTGGTTCTTATGGAGGTTCCGGAAAGTCAATTGCATTTGAAAAGGGTGTTCGAAAAGTTTTGCGAAAAAACTTTTACTTGGGAGGCCGTAACCCTAAAATAACAGATAACCCACACATTTATGATGGTTTAACGGAGCACCATCGTTATGTGTTAATTGATGATGCTGATGAATTCCTGAATTTCAAATTCTTTTTCGATGCCATTACCGGTGAACTGAAAGTAAACCCTAAAAACATTCAACCGTACTCAATCCCATTTGAAAAGGTTGGAAAATTTGCCATTACATCAAATTTCACTTTGAGAAATATTGATCCATCAACAGAGAGACGGCTTCTATACACCGTATTCTCCGATTATTACCATGAGCAAGGAGAAACAAGTGATTACAATGAAAGTCGTAGTCCTAAAGATGATTTTGGCAGAAGCTTGTTTACCGATTTCACAGAAGATGAATGGAATCACTTTTACAATTTCATGTCACAGTGTCTGCAGTTTTACCTCAATCACGATAAAATAAACCCTCCAATGGACAATGTAACTAAACGCAATTTACAAACGGAAATGGGCCTGAGTTTTCACGCCTGGGCTGATGTATTTTTCAGTGAAGAAAGTAGCAACCGTGACAAACTCATCATTAAAAAAGATGCTATGGAAATCTACATCAAGGATAATAATGTCAAGTGGACTACACAAAAATTCACAACTGCTTTAAAAGCCTGGTGTAAATACAATGGATTCACCTATAATCCAAAAGATCTGCAGAACGGCCAGGGCCGGATTGTCCGAAAACCTCATGATAAAACAGAGGAAATGATTTACATACAGACTAAACTGGAAATCAGCTCTGAAGCATTACCCGAGAAATTACCTTTTTAACTATGAAGCGCAATAAGGATGTAAGTAACAAGCGGTATTACTTCAATCGCCGGCTGAAAGAAAAGTATGAGATCAATGGAGCAAAAAGGACTATTGAATTACCTTTTACGGCTTTTGAGCAAATACCTCAGCCGGACCGGTACTACGTTGGCCAGCTAATTAAACAGGGCTATAATGTTCAATTCAAATTGTTCTAGATGAAAACTACAGTTGTACCAAAGTATAGCCGATGGATTAGCAAAACCAACCGATTGTTTGTAGTTCTAACTAAGTGGGGATCCGGAGCGGGAAAGGATTATAAAACAACTCAGGTTGATCTGTTGGAAGTAAACAAGGAAACTATAATAGAAGTTAACATGGACACTCTGATTCAGCAAATTGATAATGGTGAATTAACACGAGTAGAAACCAATGATGGCCGATTATAATCATTTACATTTTTAATTAACCCCTTAATAACATACTAAGATGAAAATTACAATTGAAGAATACACGACACTAATGGAAGTTCTCTTAGAGGCATTAAAAGACACTGAAAGAGCCGTGAAATACAATCAGAATCCTGAAGACAAGGATCGTTTAGAGCAACATTTGATGAATAAAGATCACCTTTTGAGCTTAATTAAGAAGTCTAAACAGCTAGAAATTCAATAAACGCAAAACGGTTGAGGGTGCTGCCTCAACCGTTGCATAAACCTTAACATTAAATGTTATGATCACGACAAATGTAACAGAAAGACCAATATTATACAGCACCGAAATGGTGTTAGGTATTTTGGATGAAAGAAAAACTAAAACCAGAAGAACTAAGGGATTGGAATATATAAACAATGCCCCTGATCGATGGGTAATAAAACCAAGCCTTGAATTAGGAAAGACGAACTACACGTTTGAAGATATTTTTGGATTGGAGAAATTTGTGCCGAAATGTCCTTATGGCAAAGTTGGCGATATTCTTTGGGTAAGAGAAACATGGAATAATTGGGGTGCAAAAGAAGTACCGTTTGTTTATCGAGCTACTGATTTAAGATCTTGTGGACACAACTGGAAGCCATCCATTCACATGCCTAAAAAAGCAGCACGTATTTGGTTACAAATAACAGATCTACGAGTTGAGCATTTACATGATATTTCAGAACATGACGCAATTACAGAAGGGATTGAAATAAAAAAAGACTGCGACGGCGATATATATAAGGACTATGAGGCGAAAACAGAAGTTAGTGATTTTGGAGACACTTATTATACAAATCCTGTTCTATCATTCAAATCACTTTGGGTTAAAATTAATGGAAAAGAGTCCTGGATTTCCAACCCGTGGGTTTGGGTAATAAAGTTTAAGGTATTAAGTACAACTGGTAAACCCGAAAGCTTAGAACATGCCTAACTATGCGCCAAACAAAACGATATGGAATACCACGCAAAAAAAGTTTTTGCGTGAGTATTTCCACAGGCTAACGCTTGCAGAACTCCTTGCTCAGGTTAACACCATGCGAAAGGATCCGGCAACTTACCAGGAATTAAGGCATCAACTCAACCGGATGAACTTGAAGAAATTCAGGATCATTCATTGGACAAGTGAGCAAGAAAAGTACCTTATAGAAAACATCGGTATTAAAGGCAATCTGGAACTTGCTACTGACTTAAATGCAATGAAGCTCACCAAAAGAATATTTGATTCTAAGTCCATTCAGAAGAAAATAAAATTCCTGGGGTTAAAGCGAACAACTGATATGCTCCGGGCAATAGTAGAACGCCATAAGGAAAACAAACGGTATCCAGGAAAGGTAAACGGCGCGAAAAATGGAGAGGAGAAGGTATGTGCTCGCAATGGGATAGCATCATGGCATATCAAGGTTAATGGTTCCTGGAGAAAGAAATCAGTTTTCCTATGGGAACAACATTATGGAAAGTTGCCGCCTGCTTCTACTGTGGCATTTATTGACAACAATCCTCTTAACTGTGATATATCCAATCTTGAACTTCTGAGAAAAGGGAAATTAAGTAAGGAAAGACGACAAACTGTAAATCGTATTTCCGCAAGCTGGATGGACAATAAGTACAATCTGGAATTAATTGACCGGGTACGTAAGCAGGAAGAAAAAGAAGCAATAGCAAAACAACCAAAAGCTCCAGAAGCGAATAAAATAAAAGTCAGAATCAATCCTAAGTTGGAAATATGGGTTCGACCTGGTACAGATACCAACGCCATTAAGGCAAAATATGCAACCAATTAACTAGTATGCAAACTACCAGACAACAAATTGTATCAGCTTTGGTTGCGGGTGTACCTGAAGCCGAACTAAAATTACGCTTTCCTAATTTCTCAACTCGTACGTGGACAAATTACCGTAGAGATGCCAGGCAGCACATGGAAGAGGCAATAAACATTCCGGTTGTTCCTCCTATAGAAAGAGAACGTATTCCTCAATGCGATCAGGAAAGCAATAGCAGCTTTGAACTTTCCTCGGAAAGCAAGACGGAAAGAAAGAGAAAGATAAGCGTAAGCTATATAGCAAAGATCATTTTGGTGATTCTAGTGCTGCTGTTGCTATCGGCAAGCTTCTTTACCATACAAGAAGTAAGTAGAAAGGTGTTTTCCATTGCGCCGGCAACCGGTTATTGCGTTGCATTTGCCATTACCCTTACTCCTATTGCTGTCATTTTCACTGACGGGAACTTAACCCTCCGCGTAGTAATTCAAGCTATTGCGTTTTGTATTGAAATGCTTTGTAATGTGATTGTAATAGCACAAAGTCGGTCACTAGATAATATTATACAGACAATGAGATTAGAACAATTAACATTTGCCTGGGGTGCCGGGTTTATCCTGGCCTTCTTTGCACTTATGTCTAATGTGTATTTAAATAAACTGCAGAATGAAAAAACTGAAACAACTAATTGATCTATTATTCAAAAAACTAGGTTACCTACCTACAAAAAGCTTTATCTCTAAACCGGTAGTATTAAGTAATGATGTTCGGTTTAAAAGAATTTCCTGTGAACTGCTAATCGCAAGATATGAGATATGTGGGCTCCAAGATCCCAAAGCTAAAATTGAGGAGATTCATAAACAATTGAGACATGAAATGGCAACAAAACTACAAGAGTTTGAAGAATGGAATTGTATTGATGATGTAATATGCAACGGAAATATAGTTAGGTTGTCTATGTGGGTTGGTAAACATAAAAATCAGTAATTAAAACATATAACACCGGCAGTATTAATTAACTGTGATTAGGTTGTTCAACTGCGGGTTGTTGTTTACACAAATAACATGAACATAATAACGATAAAAGGAACGAAAATGGAACAATTTGATTTAAATGAGCAATATAAACTATACCTACAGCGAGTGGGATTAAAAGAGGTACATATGTCTCCTATTCAAAGGATAGAAACAAAACGAGCTTTTTTTGGCGCTTGTGGTCAAATGCTTTTACTGATGAGAGATGATATCGGAGCTATAGAAGATGACAACAAAGCCATTGAGGCAATGGACAATCTTCTTAACCAAGTGGGTAACTTCTGGCTTAATGAATCAGGCAAACATAATTAAAGATGATTTCAGCAACTAACCAAGTTACCAATCATGAAGTATGGGTGTTATGTGAAAGCTGTAGTTGTAGGTTTGATGCTAGAATATACGGTTATTGTTGTCCGGAGTGTAATTGCCCCCAAGAGTAATTAAAGATTATTTGTAACAAAAGACTGGCTTAAAACGTTAAATAATAAAACAAGCATTATAACGAGGTTCCCAACCTCTAAATCATAGGTAGATGTGGCCCGATCAGTTTAATTATTGATCGGGCTTTTTTACTCTTACTGTCCTTCCTACCATTTTCAACCCACAGTATTTTTAGTTCATTCTTAAACAAAAAGCAATTATGAAAAAAACAATTTTGTTATTAATTATCGGCTTAATTACAGTTTCGCTCAGTTCATGTGGTTGGCTCAATGACTATGGTCGAGAACAGAACTTATTAGATGCAAAAAATAAAGGAGAAGCAGCATTCCTGGAAAGTGAGAACTCTAAAAAAGTAAAAACTGAAGAAGCCCGGGCTAACCTGGAAGCTGCAAAACTTAACGCTCAAGCTGATCAGATCAGGGCTGAGGGAATTGCTGCAGCAAACAAGATTATTGGAAGTTCTCTGGAGAACAATAAAGCTTATTTGGAATGGCTGTGGATCGATAATATTGAAAAGAATCCAAATGCGGTGTTCTACATTCCTACTGAAAATAAGGTCCCCATATTTGTCAATCAAACACCGGTAAAGCCTAATAAGTAAGTCATTCTCATTGGTCAAAAAAAGCCAGTTTCTTTGTGGAGACTGGCTTTTTTGTATTTTGGCAAAAATCATTCAACTATTGAAAAACATCAACATATGGCAGATCATCATTACGTACCTCAGTGCTATTTAAAAAGCTTCAATAATATTCAAAAGAATGTTTTTACGCTTTCGAAGCAAGGAAAAAAAATCATCTCAAGATCTTGTGCTCAGATTTGCTATACTCCAAATTTGTACACTTTGACAACTCCGTTTGCTTTAAGTGAATATGGAGTTCATGAAGATCATATTGAGAAAGAATCATTCAAAATTCAAGAAAATAAGTACCCAAAATTTTTAAGCGAATTAACAAAGTTCTCTCTTAATAGCTTTAAGATTGGAGAATCAACGATTAAGTTAATTTTGGAAACAATTGCAACAATCAAAAGAAGGAATCCTTCTTTCGGCAATATATTAAAGCAACATGTACTTGACTCATATAATGACGTTGATCGTATAGAAGTTTTTAAATCAATGTTCCGGAGCTTCGGTGCACCAGAAGATTACCTCCAGTCTGCATCTTTTACAGATTATATTAATGAATTTATGGAGCGATTTAGACAAGATCCTAGAGGAATCCATGATCTTTATCTTACTGGTTTTATTGATACTGATTCAATAAAAAATGTAGTTAGAACTTTATATTCAAGTAAAATATTTGTTCTTTATGCACCTATAGGACGTGAATTTATTACTTCAGACAATCCTGGCTTTACTATCACTGAGGATAATCAAATTATTAATTTTGGTGGACTTGGAGGGTTGTTTGAGTATTATTTCCCAATTACGCCTCAATGTTGCCTTTTTATAACCAATAGTATACCAGACGAAAATTTGTACATGTTAAAAGAAATAACTCCACGATTTATCGATGAATATTTTACAAAAAAAATTAATGATTATTCAGCCAATGTTTCAATGAAAACAATTATTGCAAAAAACACCTTTGAGCTTGAACGTATTAAAAACATAGGCTACTAAAAAAATCAGATAACTCAGATCGGCTTTTATTTCAAGTCTTCTAATCGAAAGCGTAACGACTAGTCCCAGGGCTTTACACATAAAGAATTACTTTTGAACGTGATATAACTCCAAGTAATTTACCAATGACTCAGCTTGCCGGTTGACCGCCACTGATCAGTAAGATTGTATGTGCCGGTGTTGAGCGCCAAAACTTCAAAGGCCCTTGCGGATATGAGACAGAGAAGCCCTGTATAAACTCTTGGTATGAGGAACGGTCGATCACAAAATAAAGAGCTGCACTACTGCAGCTTTTTTTTATTACCGGTTAGCCATTTGAACAAGCTTCTACATACTCAAACAGTATTTAAAGCCTTGCGATCGTAGAGCTTTTTTCATTGCCTTAAATCAGCTAAAAACACCCATCAGCAAGGTATGTTTCTGTAGTACAAAAACCCTGATCATTATGGCCGCCCCCCTATTCGTCGTACTGAAAAATTCAACAATCCCGAGGTTACGAGGGATGCCTTAATAAAATTCGCGTAGGGGGCTCTTCCTCCCCTAACCCCTCAACCTATTTTTACTCGAAAATTTTGTAATTCTGTAACCAAGGAAGAAAACGACTTTAATACTACTGAGAATCAGCGGTTACAATTATTTATACTTTTTGTAACCTTATTCTAAAGGTTACAAAATATTTGTAACCTAAATTATATATCCTCAGTGGTTACAAACTTTTTATAACCCAGTTACAAACTATTTTTCACAAGTTGTAACCAATAAATTACTGACTATCAAACAATTGATACACGGTTACAAAAACACAAAAAATTCGAGCGTTTTTTACAACTCAGGTTATTGCGTAATTATTAAAATCTCCCACTTATGATATTGTATACTTGTTTTGAAGGAAAATGAAACCTATTTTCGTTTAACAAAATCTATCATTAGTTAAACAAGTTATGTCGGTTACTGTAAAGATTTGGGTTAAGCCTCACGTTAAAAAATTCGTTGAGCACCAGTGCGGAAATTTGGTTGTAGTGTCTACTAAAAATTATGTGACTGCCATGCTGCTAAGTATGCTCCGGCATTACCCCAAAGTTTCCATGGTACACAAAAAAGAAGAACCTCCTGCCGGATATCCAGCTTTCCTAAGTGTAGTTATTCCAACCTGGTATTTGAGAAACTTTGGTCAGCACATCACTCCGGAAAATATGGTATTATTTAATGATGCTATGGATGAGCAGATCAAACATGAAATGATGATCCATGTGTGCGGAGCCAAAGGTTGTACCTACACTGATTCTATCCAGCTTTTCAGAGAATTATATCGCTTTGATAAGGATTTAAGCTTCGATAATTTGAAAAAATACCATCAACGGCACGAACACAGATATAAAAGATTGATTATCAGTTAGAAAAAATTAGTCCGTAAAATGTCCCGAAAATCCGCAAAATGTCCCTTTTGCGGTTTTTTTTGTGTCCTTTTCACTTTCAGCTCATTAAACGTCATTTGTTTTATGAGCGGAGTGAAATTGAAAGAAAGTGAAAACCTGGGCGGATTACTCAGTATCGAATATGTGTATGCAGAGGATGTAACTTTCATTCCTGCAGGGCAAGTCATCAGCACCTCCATAGGACTTAAAGCCGGAAAAACGTGGCTACCTTTTGAATGCACTCAAGGATCCATGCGCTTAAAAGAAGATTACAAGGAAAATGAGCAGGGAGAATACTTTGATATTACTGTTTACGGACGAGTGCCAGGTGATGATCCGGATACTGAAACCGTAGTTGAAGATCTACTCAGCAAAGCTGTTATCCTGAAAGTTACTACAGCCAATAACCGTCAAAAAATTGTAGGTCTGCCACATCAACCAATGAGGCTTGTGATCAATGCTGATACCGGTGATCAGGCTGATGACCTTAACAATACCAGGATATCCTTCAACGGAGATTGTATTTACAAAAGCCGGCATTACCTGGCCGGTTTATAAACGTCCTTTTTACGTGATTTTAAGCTATTTAATATTGAGTTCTTAAATATTGGATTAAACGATGGGATTTATGGAGGAGAGGGATGAATAATGGTTTTAAACTAATATCGGCCTTATTACGAGGCAAATGGTTAATAGATGAAGCCTGGGCAAATTCGCATTTACTACTAGTTGACGCTTTACTGGAAGGTAAGCCGGTATTGCTGGATGATCGTTATGCTGGTGGCGTGGACGAAGCTCCTAAAACAGTACTTATCAATGTGGCCGGCAGAACTGTCGTAAAAACAAGATCGTATACCAACTTTAATGACGTACCGGAAGGATCTATCTCAATGATCAGTATTGCCGGTCCGATCACTAAGTACGGCAATTGCTCATTAGGATCTGTCGATTATGCTGATATGATCAATCGAGCGAATGCATCTCCTAATATTTCAAGCATTCTACTAAAAATTGATTCTCCTGGTGGCCAGGTTGATGGTACGGCAACACTTGCTGATGCCATTAAAAATGCTTCAAAGCCTGTAATCGCTGTTATTGATGACGGTATGATGGCTAGTGCCGCAATGTGGATTGGTTCTGCAGCTGATGAAATCTATGCAATGCAGAAAACCGACACAGCAGGCAGCATTGGAGTATACACCACGTTGGCCGATTTCACAAAATCCTATGAAGCCAGGGGAATTGTTCTTCATGAGATTTACTCGGACAGGTCTCCGGACAAAAACAAAGATCATAGGGATGCACTGAAAGGTAAATACGAAGCTGTTAAGGATGATCTGAACTTCATTGCCGATCAGTTTATTTCGGTGATTAAGGAGAACAGATCCGGAAAACTGAACCTTAAACATGACAATCCATTTACCGGCAAAATGTATGTAGCTGAAGAAGCTATAAAAGTGGGTTTGATTGATGGCATCTCTACTATCGAGGCTGTTGTTGATCGCCTGGATGAACTGAAAAACAAACAAATTTCTAATTCAAACGAAAATATGAGTGGTTTTAAAAAAATCTCAGCTCTTAAAAACATTAAGGCTGAACAGGTCCTGGAAGAGCAGCTGCAGGAAGCAAATGCAGAGCTGCAGGAAGAAGGTATTAACGCTGTTTTAATCAGTGCCACTGCCTATGAAGAATATAGCAAAGCGGGTAAAGAGTCAGATGATAAAACAAAGGATCTTACTGAAAAGCTCGCTGCAGCAAATGTTCGAATTAAAGAGCTTGAGAATAAACCTGCAGAGCCTGTAGGGGGAACTCCTAAGGATTCCAAAAGTGAAATTACCACTCCTGAAACTAAGGATGATTTTGTCACCGAGTACGATCTGGAGATTCAAGCCTTAAAAGGTAAATAAATATTAATTATTAAGTGAGGGAGATAAGAAGGGATGGATCCAAATTTAACCAAGCTTTCCGCCTATGCCGGAAAGTATGAGAAAAAGCTTTTCTCAACATTAATAAACAGCCTGGATATCGCAAACGATATCACTGTTTATCCTGGTATTAAAAATACCTTGAAATTAACCAAGTTGAAAGTTTTAGCGGGTGCTAAACCTTTTACCGACGTTTTTGAAGCTGCAGGTGATGCCCTGGAATACAGCGGACGTGATTTGGTGGTAAGAATGGGTAAACGCGAATTATTGATTTCGCCAACCAAATACCGCCAAAGCTGGATGAGTGAGGTAATGAAGCCAGGCGTTAATCCTGAAGATATTCCGTTTGCGGAATACGTTTGGAACCAGGTAATGCTTGAACTTGCAGCTGAGATCAACGACAGTACAGCTTACAATGGTGTGTACAATGCAGCTGGAGCTACTGCAGCTGATATTGCAACCGGTTTTGCTAAACTGATCGCTGATGAAATTACAGCTACTAATTTGGTTCCAGTGGTAACCGGTGCGATCACCAACACCAACGCTGTATCGAAATTTGAGCAAATGTGGAAATCGCTTCCAGTAACCTACCGTAAGGCCGGCGCGAACCTATACTGTTCGTTCAACTCGTACGACAAGTACCAGGAAGACTACCGCGAAAAGTACGGTAAATACATGGAAGTTCCGGATGGTGGCTATGGTTACATTGATGGATCATCTCGTAAAGGAGTACTTAAACCGGTTACCTGGATGAACACTTCATCGCGTTTGATCACTACACCAAAAGAGAACCTGCTTTTAGGTTGTGACCTGTTAAGTGATTTAAACAAAATCAACACGGTTCCTGCCTTGTGGACAATGCAAGTAGGTATTGCTTTTGGAATCGGTTTTCAGATCCGTGACCTGGAGGCAATTAAAGTAAACGATCAAGTTTAGTGAGGAGGATTTATTGTGGGAGAATTAACAAACGAACAATTTGAACAACTTCAGGCTCGTATTAAAGAGCTTGAAGGCGATCTTTCTGCTAAGCAGGGAGAGTTGGACGGTGCTGCAGATGTGATTGCAGACCTAAAAAACAAGAATGTAGAAGTAGCTGCTGCAGCATCTTCATTGCCGACCGTTTCTTTTGATAAAAAGAAATACAAGGTTGTAATCCCTTGTTTTGAAGTAGAAGGTAAAAAATACACGGCTGCAGATCTTACTACCAATAGTAAACTGGTTGCTGAATTGGTAAAAATGGAAGCAGGCGTATTGGAGCCTGTTGAGTAAGGAGGATTTGTGCGATGGCAATTGAATTAACGGATGTATTGCATCCCGATGGTGCTGATAATGCCGGTGGTGTTCAGCAACATATTTATTATGCTCCACTGGCTGATATTTTAACATTGCCAACCGTCAAAAGCCTGGACCTGGCTGCTAATATGGAGGATCTTGTAACGATTGCAACTGCAATCGTAATGAAGCCTACCAAAGCGTTCAGAACCCTGTATTGTACGGTTGATAAGAACGGTGTGAAATCCGAAGCTGTTGGCGAAAGGGATGGTAAAAGCTTTAAGGTAACCCTTAAGTTCACCCACCCTACTAACCGTGCGGAGATCTTAGCGTTTCAGCGTTTGACAGCTAACAGAAACATGGTGTTCCTGGTGCCTGAAACAGACGGTAACGTTCGTATTGTAGGATCCAAAGAGTTTCCTGCAAAACTGAACAGTGGTAGTTCTGATACCGGAGAAACGATTGAATCATTAAAACATGCTGCATTTGAGTTCAGCTGCAATAGCAGAACGCCTGCACCGATCTACACTGCAGCAGTTCCATTAACACCAGCACCATAGGAGGACTAAACAATGAAAATTGAATTACCGGAACCTTTAAAGGAAAAGTTCAGAATTGAGGGAGCCACCACCAACCGGTACTTTGTACCAGGCGTGGGCCAGGTGAACCTTAACGAACTTACCGAATACGATGCCGAACAATTAGTAAACGCCAACTTCGCTCATTTAAAACGAGTGGAAGTTAAAGCAGTGAAAGTTGCCGGCAAAAGTGAATAAAGGTTAGTTGATTGATGTATTTGTAAAACAGCGTGCGAACATATCCGCACGCTGTTTTTGTAAGAAAGGATTATGTCACCGATAAAAACATGGTTGAATAGTGATCGGGATTACGCTACAGGTGTTCAGCTTTATGAAAAGCATGGAGCAAATAATTTCCTGAAGAAAATGTTTGCTGCAGGCATTGATCATTACAACAGTCAACGACTGATAGATGAACTTCAAAAGCTTGCTGAAGCAGAGCCTGAAGCAAAGACCGATCATTTAATTGAAACACCTGATCAGAAAGAAAAGGATCCTACAGGAAAACCATTAAAGTACCTGGAGCTACTCAATAAACGCAAAAAGATCTGGAGTGAAATGGCGCAGTTAAAACCTTATCTGGAAATACTGGCGGAAGGTGATCAGTTAAAGAATGTAGCAGAACGAATCCTTTTACTAAACAGGGAAAAACAGGCCATTTGGACTGAACTGGATTACTTCGATGAAAACGGGGAATTTCCGGATGAGGGCCAGGGCAAAGAATTGATTAGTATCAGTAAAGTCGAATTAAAAGCTAAACAGCTGAATCTACGATCGAATATTTCAAAGCAAAAATCGAAGCTGCAAAAGGCTAAAGATGAAAAAGCAAAAAAGAGAGTTCAGGCTGCTTTAGATAAAAATATAAAGGAATTGGAGCGTATTGATCAACTATTGAGTAAAGGAGAGTTAGATGGATATCAGGGTCAACAAAACGCTATTGAGGCAAATTAAACCTCAAACGGAATTTGACGAATTAATGGTGCACTATTTAAGTGGTACTGTTGATCGTTTATCAGAAACAAAACGTGAAATACTGGAACGATGGGAACAGGCAAATGATTTGATCCGGCATTCTTACAAGTCGGATAAGGATGTTATTGATCACCTGGTAACTCAGTACCGTATTTCTAAAAGTACAGCGCGCCTGGATCTAATGAATACTAAACGATTCTTTGGTTTACAAAATCGAGATACCAAAGAATATTACAGGGGTGTATACCTGGAATGGCTCCATAAAGCGGTTGCCATGGCATTTACCAATAATGATCCGGAGACAGTTGGAAAAGTGTTAAAGGTTGCAGCTTTAATACAGGGAATGGATAAGGATGACAGCGATATTCCTAACTATGAAGATCTGCAGCAGCATGTTATTGAGATCGGTTACATACCGGATTCTTTAAATGTTCCAAAAATCGAAAACCTGGAAAAAGTTGTTGCTTCATTCCTGAAAGAGAAAGCAAAGAAAAAAGCAATTGATGAATTAGCTGAAGATGTGGACGTGATCGGTGAGGGTGATACAGATGGAGAAACAGGAATTATTTGATCATAACTCAGGTCTGTTTAAAAAGCAGCTGCATTTCAACAAACCACAACTACGATCATACTTAATCCGGGCACATGAAGAATATGCAGTCTGGGGACGTGGAACAGGAAAAAGTGAGGGGCTGATTGCACCTAGATCCGTGCATAACATTCATACAATGCCTCGTAGTTCAGGTATATTTGTAGGTGCTACCTATCTGCAGATCCTGGACAGAACATTGCCTGCAGTGATGGCCGGTTGGGCCCGAATGGGTTACATACACGGTGTGCATTACTGGGTTCGAAAAAGACCTCCTAAAGGTGTTCCTACTCCCCTATATGAACCGCAAACTCCGGAATATTGTATCTATTGGTATAATGGCACCGTGATCCGTTTGGTTTCGCAGGATCGTCCTGGGAGTTCAAACGGTTTGTCTATTGACTGGATCATAGGTGATGAGGCAAAACTGCTGAATAAGAAAAAATTGGATGAGGAGCTCTTACCTACTAACCGCGGTAATACGCAACACTTTGGTAACCTTCCCGAGCATCACTCCTTATTGTTTTGTACCGACATGCCTACCTCAGTTGAGGCAAAATGGATTCTGGATAAAGAGAATGAAGTTGATCAGGAGCAGATCAGCCTGATGCTTTCGCTGCAGGTAGAGATCATTAACCTGAAGAAAAAATTAAAAGAGCAGGGCAACACCAGTAAACGCCTGGTTGATCAGATCCGCAAGTATGAAAAGCTACTCACTGAAGTGCGCTTTGAATCGGTGTATTTTTCTGATGCATCCACCCTGGACAACATTGAAGCATTGGGTGTAAAGTTCATTCGCCAAATGAAGCGGACTTTACCAAAACTGGTATTTGATACTGCAATCTTAAACAAGCGGATCATTACGGTTGATAACGGTTTCTATCCTCATTTGGATGTCGATGTTCATACTTATGAAAGTATTGATTATGATTATGTAGACGGCCTTGAACTATACCTCCCAAAGGGAATTATTAATGACTGCAGGAAAGATGCTGACCTGCTTAAAAACAAACCGATTGATGTTGCCCTGGATTATGGTTCAAGTATTAACTGGTGCGTGATCGGTCAGGATCACCCGTATGTGTACAAATACCTAAATGCACTATTTGTAAAGCATCCAAAGCGTTTAAGGGATTTGGCCAAGGATTTTAACGAGTACTATAAATACCATCGGTGTAAAGTGGTTAACTACTACTTTGATCATACTGCAGTCGGCACTAACGCAACAGATAACTTCAACTATGCTCAGGTGTGGATTGATGAATTAACTGAGTATGGATGGACGGTTAATGAGTATTACATTGGGCAGGCTCCGGGACACCAATGGAAGTATGAACTATTTGGCCGCCTACACATGGAAGATGATCCGACCATTAAACGGGTAAGGTACAATAAAAGCAATTGCAAGTTCTTGCTGATATCTATGCAACAGGCAAAGCTACGACAGGGAAGCAAAGGCTTTGAGAAAGATAAACGTGATGAGGGAAAGACTTACATTGACCAGGCTGAAACTACCCATGGTAGTGATGCAGGTGACACACTCTACATTGGTAAGTTCGCAGAGCATCTGGGCATTAAGGATCCGGAACTGGATGCAATGATGATCTGATCGTAAAAGTTAATTAAAGTTTAGCAAGATGGCCTGACTGTTACAAACCGGTCGGGCTTTTTCATATATCGCAAAATCCTGAATGGCAATTGCCTTTTTCGGATAGTGCGTGGCGTGGGTAACTGTCAGACCAGGAAAGCATTTTTTTAATTTAACAGCATTAACCCGCTAACTAATAAAACGTTAGCTAAATATTTTTTGAACAAGCTGTAACATCGTTCTTTACTCCTTTTCTGTGTCCTTTTTGATTTTAACATGTTGTAGCATCTTCGTTTTATGCGAGTTGCGGATGTTTTAAGTGCGATGGATACGCGTGATGAGATGGGAAATTCGGTGCCGTTTTCAGTTGGGTTTGTTACTTGTGATATGAGGAAAGGAACCGGTGGCGAACGTGTGTGGATGGATAACGCTGTGATTGTGGGAGGAAGCAGCTCGCATTCTTCTGTTAAAAACCCCAATCACTGGGGAAACTTTACCAGGAATATAAAAGTGCTTGGCACTAATGAAATACGTAAGGTTCACGCCTTGCTGATTTTTGAATTTAATGGAGAGAGGGTGATTTTGTGATGAGTGATAAAGTGTTGATTGAGGGTGACGTTGCGTATTTAGCTGGGGCCAAAATGACAGTATTCATGGAGAGTGATGAAGCTGTCCGCCCCACGCAGCGTTCCTCCTCTCCAAAAGTAAAAGATACTAACAGCAGCGAAGAAATTGCTCCATGGGGAGAGAATAACGATTTTCCTCAACAGGTAATTGAAGCAGCTGAAAAAAACACCGAAATAGCCAGTCTTATTGACTTTAAAGTCAGGGCTACTTATGCGCGTGGCGTTTACCCTTGTCAGATAACTGGATATGATAAGAATGGAAATGAAGTACTTGCTCCTGTCAATGATCCGGAGATTAGAACGTTCATGTGCAAATCCAACCTTAATCGCTATTTACTTGAGGCGTTAGTGGATTTTTATTGGTTCTTCAATGTATTTCCCCAAATAATCAAAAATGTCAAAGGTGATAAAATCGTTCAGATAGCTGTTCAGGAAGCGTCTTATAGCCGCTGGAGCAAAATGAATGAAAAAGGGATCTGCCCAAACGTTTATGTAAATGCTCAGTTCGGTAAAGGTGCAAAAGCTTCAGACAAAGAGACGCTTAAGTTTACCGCAATAGATCCTTATGATTTTGACCGGGTTGAAAACTTTAAAGAATCTACCGATAAATCAGCAATCTATCCTATCAGCTATCCTACACCAGGCAAGTCATTTTATCAGATAGTCCATTGGCACGGCTTCATTGCAAGCGAGTGGTATGCAGTAACGGCAGCCATTCCAAAGTTTAAAGTGGCTTTAATGAAGCATCAGGTAGCAATCGGATATCACATTCGGATTCCTGCTTCTTTCTGGCCGATATATGCAAAACTAATGGGTAAAGATTGGAATAATCTGACCATGGAAGAACGCAAGGCTCTCAAAAAGCAAAAGCTTGATGAGATGAATAAGTTTCTTACCAATGTTGAAAATGCAGGTAAAGCTTTTATGAGTGAGTATGCCACTAGTGCAAGCGGAGAAAAAATGCATGGTTGGGAGATCATTCCGATCGAAGATAAATTGAAGGAAGGCGCCTACATCGAAGATAGCCAGGAAGCCAGTGCTCACCTAATGCGGGCAATGGGATTAGATGCTACGTTGGTTGGTGCCGGTCCAGGAAGGAATATGGGAGCCGGCAGCGGATCAGATAAACGGATTGCCTTTAACATCTACGTTGCATTGCTGCAACCTTATAGAGATGTAATACTTGAGCCTTTGAATTTCATCAGTGATTACAACGGATGGACCGAACGCATTGAAGGGCTAACATGGCGTTTCCGTGAGGCGAAACTGGAAACATTGGATAAGGGACAGGGAACTGCTGTTGAACAAATTAATTAGAACATTATGCCTATAATAAAAACAAGTGATGAGCTTAGATCGTTGGTTCCAGGCTTAGATAAAACACTCAAATTTGATTCAATTAGCTCGCTAATCAATGAAGTTGAAACCGATATTCTTACTTCGGTTTTGGGTTTCGAGTTAGTTGACACGTTAAATACGATCTATGAGTCTGGTGCTGCAGCAACTCCTCTACAAAAAAGCCTACTTTCTCTTTCTCAAAAGGCGGTAGCTTATCTGGCTGTAATGAAGTACCTGCCCTTTGGAGCAATCCATATTTCGGATAGCGGTGTTTATGTGATTTCAACCGGCGACAGGAAGCCGATCAGCGATGCAAAACTTCACAAGATCTCGCAGCAGCTTTCTGATAGTGGATTTAACTTCATTGAAAAAACCATGGAGTTTTTGGAAGCTAACCTGGATGAATTTCCTGAATACAAAAACAGTGAAGCCAGGAAGGAAACCATTTCATTCTTTATTACCTCAGCCAAAGAGTTTACCAGGTTCGTTAATATCCGATCATCCAGAATAACCTTTATGGCATTATTGCCGGTAATGGGTTCAGTGGAAGAAACCTGGTTAACCAAAAGAATCGGAGCCGATGTAAAAGCTGCTTTGCTGGAGCGTCGAAATAATAATGCCTTAACGGATGCAGATAAAAAGCTGCTCCCAAAAATAAAACGGGCCGTTGCCTTTATGACTACTGCAGACGCTGCTCAGGTGCTGTCCGTGGAACTACGCAATGACTCCATTTTAATTAATGAATTTACCTCCAGTGAAAGTACTATTCGTGCTTACCGTCCGGATCCTTCGGTACTGGAAGAATTCCAGGCAACCTATACGGCAAAGGCGGACGAAGTAATGGATGAAATATTGGAACTTATCAAACCGGCTTCGGTGACCACCGACAGCTCAATTAACAGCGACAGCGGGTTTTATTTAGTATAAACAATGAATTGGATTGAATTAGTAGTTGGGATTTTTGGTGGTGGGACAATCAGTTCAATTTTTACCGCAATCTTCTATCAGCAGAAAAATAAAGCCGATGCCAGAAAAGCCAGTGCTGAAGCCGATGGGGTGGTTATTGAAAACTATCAAAAATTCGTCATCGATCTGCAAAAACAGCGTGAAGAAGATAAAAAGCTTTCGGATGAGCGTATTAAAAGCCTTGAAGATCAATTGAAAGACGTTCTGGAACGAGAAAAGGAATATCTGAAACAGATCACTTTGTTCCTGGAAGAACGTAAGAGTTTATCTGATCGAATCTCATACCTGGAAAAAGAAAACAAAATACTTAAAGAGAAAATAGTGAAAGGGTTTAGTGATGGGGAAAAACATTAAGGATTTAGATGTACGCCTGCAGATTGCATTTACCAATGCTGCAGAGGATTTTAAAAAGCATTATCCAAACGATCCGCAACCAATCTTAACCTGTACGCACAGATCAAATGAAGAACAAAATGATTTGTACGCACAAGGAAGAACAAAGCCTGGTAAAATCGTTACGAATGCCAAAGCCGGTCAAAGCCCGCATAACTTTTTGCCGGCACGAGCCTTCGATATCGCATTCGTTAAACCAGGTAATTTATTGGATTGGAATCCGGAGCTTTTTAAAAAGTTCGCAACATTACTGGCGAACAAGCGAAACGATGTTAGGTGGGGTGGCACGTTTACCAGCTTTAAAGATTACCCTCATTTTGAACTGAAAGATTGGAAGTAAAGAAAGAAAATGAGACCGTTATTATTGTTATGGTTGTGCTGTTTACTAATGGTAAGCTGCACAACACAAAAAGTTGACACCTCTGCAAGCAGAAAGGAAACCGAAAAGGTTAACATCAGGCATGATCAGAAGGATAGCGTGGTCGCTAAAGTTAAGGAAAGCCTTAAAACATCAGTTACTAAAACTGTTGTTCCGACTAGAGTTGTCCGGATCACTGACACGCTCCCCTGTCCTGGGATAGCAAAGTCCGGCAATATTGATTTAGGAAATGCTAGGCTAATCTATTCGCTCCAGAACAACATACTCACTTTAGGGGCAATCATCGACAGCACTGTCAATGTGAATCAGTGGGTTGAACATAGGATTGATAGTCTGCAGTATAAACTATCAGCCCTGAAATTACAGAACGACAGTTTGACCAAGGTCATTCAGGGAAACACAGCTACGATTGAAAAGCAGAAAAAGCCATTATGGTCAATGTTTTTTGACACTGCAGTTAATATCTGTCTGTTCATTGGTTGCACATGGTTTCTTTATAAGTTTTTAAAAAATGAATGAAGCTACACTGAACAATAAAAAATTCGTGGCTCCTTCCAGCTGGAATGAATTAAATGACAAGGGTGTTTTAGCTGTTGCAAAATCGCTGTGTCATGAAGAAGGAAAGTCCACAGAGGCAAGAATTCAGTTAGCTAGAGAGCTTTTCGGAATACCCGAAAAGCTTTTTTCGCAATTGAACCCTGCTCAAAAAGTTCATTTATCATTACTCTTTGATTGGGTTGGACTGGACAATAATTTAACAAAATGGCCTTTAACCACTATTCGCCAAGGGTCAAAAGTATATTACGGTCCTGCAGATAAACTTCAGGATCTATCCGGAGATGAATTTCGGTATTGCGAAGCGGTACTGGCTAAGTATTGGAATAGTAAGAATGTAAATGACCTGGCTGATCTTACTGCAATATTGTACCGGCCTGCAGTATCATTTTCCTTTACAAAACAGGATACTGCAGAACGGCAAAAGTTTAATATCAAAAACTCTAATCGTCGATCTGTGTCCTTTTGTCGCTTACCTGATTACATTAATTATGCAGTGTTGCTATGCTATTTAGGCAATCGTAGCTTAATTATTAAAAGCCATCCGCATGTTTTCTCCGGAGGCGAAAGTAATGAGAAAAAGACCTGGACAGATGTGCTGCTAAACATCAGTGGTACAAAATTCGGCGACTACGACAAAACCATCACGCAAAACATTTGGTTGCTTTTGCGCGACCTGGATAATACCATAGCAGCTACTAAAAAGTAGTCAGATGGATAACGAATCGGTTTACATTAATTATTTCGAAAATGCTGCAGTTAAACTTAAAGAGCTACAGCATTCACCTGAAAAGCCTTGTTTCTTTCACTTGCCGAACCGCTACGACCTGGCCGAAATGGATGAGGCGATACGTTCTTCAGCTAAAGAAACTGTAATGCTGCTGGATGCCTATGAGAGTGATTTAAGCGAAGCATCGGGTGATAATAATATCGAAGTAATTAATGCTGCCTTTTACATCATTGAAAGGTCTGATTCCAGAGATCTGACATCTATTAAAGCAACGAGATCCCGTTGTGCAATTATTGGCAACAAGGTAATTGCGAAGCTTCGTAAAGACTCCAGAGCTAAGCGCAGCGGTAATGCATCTGCCTTTCCATTTAAGGAATTTAAGTTTAAAGTTAATGTGACAAGTGTTGGCCCGATGGGTGATCAGTACTACGGTAAACTCTTTCAGTTTGAGTTGCTATCGAGTGTTGATGTAGTTTTTAAAGAAGACGATTGGTTATAGTATGGCGATAAGTGTTGAAAGGGAACCAGGTATATTAAGCTTTGCTGGTAACAGTACTGCATTGTTTTTGAAAAGCACCGGAGTAGTTACTCCAGGCGTAACTTCTATTAATGAGGTCAAACATCGTGGCTACGGCTGGCGCGATGGTTTTTCCATAACCCTTGAATGGGGCGATACCATTGTTCGCATGACGGCTAAGGACGCTCCGGATGATAGTGGTTTACAGTTTCCGGTTGGTGGTGAATTAGGATCGGATATCCCAGTATATCTGAATACCATACTCCCCTATTTTCAATCCAATTTCTTAATTGATGAAAGCTTTACAGTTGAAGTTGTCGGCAATTCATTGAGGTTTACAGCCAAAAAAACAGGTAACATTTACGACTTTAAAAACGTCGGTGAACATTACCAGCAAGTATTTAATAACGTTAACTCATACGAAACCCTCGTTGTTCGTCATGGTACTCCGGACAACCGAAAACCAAACTTTAAGCATTTTGTAGAACTGTTCATTGAAACATCTCCTGATGTATTTGAAAGTAAGTATGAGGCAATGGTGGATATTCACAATGATGTAAGCTCTGTAGATTTTAGTGACACCCTGAGAAGTTATCTGGAACCAGATCTTCCTGAATATGCACAAGGCATTTTACTCCAGCGATGCAAAAAAAGTATTGTGAAGTATTACTACCGATATGCTGAAGCCTGGGGAACTCCAAACGCCATTGTAAGAAAAACTTACTCATCGGAAATTAAGTATGCCTTACTGGGCGGTTTGGATCATGTTGCAAACTCTCGAGTAAGTACAAATCCTGACTCTTTGGGAGAGAAACTTACGCAGGATCCACAACTGCATTTGTTTTTAGAATCAGCTACAATAGATACAGCTAAGGTAAGAGCAAACGAGCCGGTAATCCTCACCTACCTTTATCTGCATGAAATGGCTCATACCATCGGTATTAAGCTTACCGTAAATTATTCGGATGAATCAGTAGCTGAGATTGTAAAACCAGGTATTCTACTAAACCAGTTTGATAAAATCTACATCAATTGTGGTTACACTCAGCTGAACCTTGAAAGCCTGGATCCGGAAAAAACGGTAATTGGTTATTCTGTCCAGGTGGTAGATGAACTGAATGCCGGATTAAGCGCAATAAAACACTTTCTTGTTGACCGATCGTTCAAAAGATACTCCAGATACTTTGTATTTGCCGATAGCGTGGGAGGCTTTAAAACCCTTACATGTGTTGGCGAGCAAAGCAGTGAATTTGATCTGTTAACTGAAAGTGCAGATCAGAAGCTTCCATTCAACTATAAGCTTAGTCAGGCTCAAAAGATCGATTTTAATATTGAGCTTAAAAGAGTGGAGCAGGTTGCAACCGGCTTTAAAAAAAGAACTGAAATACACGCTTTGGCGGATTTCTTTGTATCGAATTACAAGTACCGGTACATCAATAAAGAGTGTATCCCGATTTCGGTAACATCCCGAAATATTAAAAAATATAAAGACCGGGATAATTTACCGGCCATTAAGTTTGAGTACTCCAGTGCCTATGTTGATCGGCTGTACTCTGAAGATAGCTCCGAAGATCTTGGGTACAATGAGACTGCTCAACCAGATTCTGATTATTATATTCCAGATCAGTTTGGTAGTTCAAGATCTGGAGGAAATAATCCGGATCATAATCATGATAACCTGTATTACCGAAAAACGGAAAGTGATGACCGCTTTGCTGCTTTTGAACATCAACACTGGTTTAATGAGCTGGTTGGAGTTATGTCTCCAGATCAGGACTATAAAACCGGAATTGCTGCAGGAACTTACAACCAGGTAACAGTAACTGAGGAAGGCCGTGTAATTGCGGGAGTAAACATTCCTTATATCACCTTTGCCCAGGGAGACACACGATATCTACAGTTAACAGATCCACGAATAGTTAAATGGGAGGCTTCAATTGATCAGGTATTTGCTGATGGTCGTTATTCTCAACTTGGCCATACGCATACTATTGATGCAATTCTAGCTGCAGGAAACACAACCACGCGTAGTTTAACCATTGGAGACCTGGTGATCAATGGCAACATCATTCACAATGGATCTGTTTATGAATCAAATGCAGAACAGGTGAACATTGAGGACAATTTATTATTGATTAATAAAAATGAAGTTGGCCCAGGTGTTACCGCTCGTTATGGAGGTATTGAAGTTGAACGAGGTACGGCAATCAATTACCAGTTTGTATTTGATGAATTCGATGACGCGTTTAAAATTGGTGAAATCGGCAATCTGCAAAAGGTTGCTACCAGGGAAGATACTCCGTTATCCGGAGGGTTCGCACGATGGAATGCTGCAGCCTTCAGATTTGATGCTGTAGATATCAAACAATATGCATTTGCAAACACTCCTACCGGAACAATTACCGATTGGAATACATTGCCTTATGAAGGGTTAATGCATGGAACCAACACTGCTATAAATGGCCCTGCAGCAGGATTTTTTACAGCCTTTAATATTAGATCGGATAACAACAATACTTTTAGCAATATTATTGGTGTTGACAATAATAGTAAAGACTGGTATACAAGATCCCAACAAACAGGTGTTTGGGGAAACTGGAGAAAGTTTTGGGATAGTGGGAATAGTAACCTTGCTACTGTTGATTGGAAGGCTAAAAAGCTATTAGTTAACGGAGCTACGGATGATAGTATCAGCCATTTAATAGTTTCAGGAGGGATAAATGCATTATGGTATAGAAGCGTTAATCTTCCGGATGCTAATGCACCTATAGCTTTTGTAGCTGGAACGTCTCTGTCAAACTCATATTCAATTATTAATTCTAGCGGTTCTACGAATTTTCCATACACTGCAGGAGGAGGTTTTGCTTATGACCGGGTAGCTGATTATTCGAGTACTTCAGCGATCGGTTCATTTAAGCTTTGGACTTCAGCTGCCGCTGATACTGATTTCCAATTTAAAAAGCTTACTGCTCCTAACACTTGGTCAGGATGGTACAAGTTTTATCACAACGGCAATGACGGCTTGTTGTTTAAAGATAGAACCAATGGATCTACTTTCTTGGCTGACTTAAATAATGGTAATGGAATCGGTACTTATGCCTGGAATTTAGGATCTGCCACTAATGCCCCAACTGCCAATGCAGGTGCGTTAATAAACATCCCATATAATTATAATAGCCTTGGTCAGCCAGTAGCAGCAAATTCCTGGAGTCATCAATTAGCATTCCCTCAGGTTGGAGGTAGTGGAGATATGTATTATCGCTACTATAATGGTACAGCATATTCAACCTGGTCTAAGTTCTGGCATTCCGGAAATAGTAATCTTTCTACTGTTGATTGGTTAGCCAGAGCCGTTATAAGCGATCGGGCACCAGGCTCCGGCTCATTTGTAATGAGGAACGGATCTGGTGTAACTATGTGGAACCTTTATGGTATCAATACGCAAACTGGTTCAAACAACGTCGGCTATGATTTTGCAGTACTTCGTTATAATGATACCGGTACAGGAATTCTTAATGCCCTTGTAATTAAACGAGATACAGGGTATTTGGGGATCGGCACCAATGCTCCAGCCTATACATTAGATGTGCAAGGAAGGATTTCCGCTAATAGCGAGATGTTTGTCTTTAAAGGAGGGACAGTTAATGGTAATGCAAATGCTGAGTTTATAGATGTCATTTGGAACACTTCAGGCACTACTATTGGGATATTAGCGGGTTCTATTGGGACAAATGCGGCCTTTAGACCTCTTGGCATCTACGGACATAACGGCACTACCACAAAAACCTATGCTTCTTTTGGAGATGGTGAAACCACTATTTATGGAAATGTATTAGCCTCTGCAATTCTACTGACACAGGCGGCTATTCCTGGAACTGTGATTGATTTTAACATAGGAGGCAATCAGTACAAATCGATTTCAGCAAATACCACATTTACGCTTTCCAATGCTGCAGACCGGAAAAACGTAACGATAGAAATCAAAAACACGGCAACGTTTGCGATTACCATTGCTATTACCGGTGTTAAGTTTCCAAGCATTGCAAACCTTACGATATCGGCCAACAAGGCAGCAATTATTTCCCTAATTCAAATTAACAGTACAGTGTACGGAGCGATCATAACCGATTACTAATATGATAGGACTTGCATTCTGGGGAACCAGTCAATTAATGCCTGTAACCGGCCTTTTTAAAGTGGACTTTAGCACGCCTGGTACTGCTCCGGTAAGTACCTGTTACATGGTAAAGTTACCCGCAGCTTTAAATGATAAAATTTTTGCTGATCCTCTTGGAGTAGGTCCAGCTGTTGACGGGAGTTATTTTATAAAAAGAACGGGGAACTTTTACTCCAGGTATCACGTCACCGGAGGTAGTGGAGTCATTAGCTATATATCGGAACTCGGTGCTCAGGGATTAAACGGCAACAATATCGCATTTCATGTATATAGTCAAAGCAGTGGCAATAATTCGGCTAGTGGTATGGTGAACGCAGCAATAGTGGAAACAAGTCAAAGCGTTAAAATCCGTTTTACGCAGGTGGGCACCAATACTGCAGATATTCTATTTAACGTGTCAGCAACCTATGACTTCGGACAAGGATCTGTATTTCCTACTGTTCAGCGAACAAATAATGTGTCAACCTTTGAAATTACTGCAGATATCGACACCTCAAAATCAAAGTCCTTTACAGTTAGCGTTGGGGTGGTTAACATTGGGTTAGGAACAAGCGGTAACCGCGTACAATTCTATATCGAAATTTTAAGTATTTAACATCATGCACATTCTCATCAATTCAAGCGTAAAAGCGCAAGGCGGTTTTTCAACCAACGAGGCTATTATTAAACTAATGCAGCACACCATCCAAACATCCTATAGCCGGGATGAAAATGGACAAGAGGTAGAACAATATACCTTGTCTGCAAGTGCTTCAATTTATCGCTCAGTTTCAGATTACGAAAATAGAGAAGCTTGTTTTACTCCGTTTGATGTTACGCTGAGTATTTCAAAGCAGCTTAGCCAGGGTCAGATAACCAAACAGGAAGTTTATCAGTCGATCTTAGAAGTTAACGTAAATCACAATGCTCAATTAATTCAATAACCCTATTACACACATTACAATATGAACGCTAAAATCAATAAGGCTAAAGTTTCCTATAAGCAGATTTATTCTTTTATCAAAGCAGCCAACGAGTACTTAAAGCTCTTTCCGGAGGAAACGAAACTGAAGTATGCAATTACAAAAGTTGCTAACCAGGTGAATGAATTTCACAAGCAATGGATGGAAAAGCTAAGTGATATTGAACTCGATCACGCGCTAACGGATGCTGACACCGGCAGGGTTTTCTTTACGATCGATGATAAAACCGGTAAACGTAATTACCAATTTGATAAAGAAGGAATTAAGGCTTCTGATGCTGCAAAAGACCTCGCATTTGAAGATAAATCAATTGAATTTGAACCTTATTTAGCATTAGAGCTGCCTAAAGGACTTCACGAAAGCTGGATTGAAGTATTTAAACCTTTCGTGATTGATCCAGATCTCAAAGTAGAATTAAAAACTCCGGAGATTGTCAATTAACGGTTCTGATAAGATTTTTTAGCGGTATTTATCGATACCGCTTTTCATCATTTGTGTGCGAGGGAATTTGAGATGCTGTCAATTAGAATTAATGGTGAAAGCTTAGACTTAGAACCAGGAACAAAATTACAATTAGAAGTTAGCCATCCGGCTTTTAACTCCCGGGAGTTAGTCGGGACGTACAGCTATCCGATTAAGGCTAAGCTGACTCCTAAAAACAAACGGTTAATTAACCATTTACATCGACCTGAACGCATAGGCGACCTTGAAAAAGGGTTTGAATGTGAGCTTTACAATGGAGATACCTTTCATAAGAAAGGTATTTTCAAGTTTAAAATTAGTAATGGCACAATTGAGGGTTATATCCTGGCTGATAATAGTGGTGTAGCCAATATTCTAAGTAAGACTACATTAAATGACCTTTTTAAGGATACTACTTTTCAATTGGGCAATAATGCCTCAGAAATCAAAAATAACATTGCAGCAACCTGGATAAACTTTCCTAAAGTTCCGTATGTGTTCCCGTACGTAGTTAACTACATCGCAAATAGTCCTGAACGAGATGAAAACGGAGTTGTAATCACACCAGTTGTGAGCTCCATGAATCCGGTCTATTTATCTGCAGAAACCAATAGCTATGAAATGAGGTATGGCCTGGCCGAACCTCCAACAAAATCTGCTTACATGCAGTTTCCTTTTTTCAGTCTGAAGTATGTAGTTATTGAATGCTGCAAACTTTTGGGTTACCAGGCGAAGGGCTCATGGTTTTCTGATCCATGGTTAGATCGGATCCTGATATTCAACAACGTGGCACTTCCTTTAATAGTTAGCACTATCGGAACCTTAAAAATTACTGCTGGAGACCACTTACCTCAGATATCTATCGGAAAATTCTTTAACGCACTGAAGAATTCGTTTGGCATTCAGATCCTGTTGGATCCGGAAACGCTTACTGCAGATTTCACGCCCTTGAAAGAAGCTTTGGTAAGTACGTCGGTTGAAGATTTTACTACCAAAACTGGACACATGAAAGATCTGAATTCTAATGAGTACAGTGGCTTAACCATAAAACCAACATTTGACTCAGATGATAAAATGTGGAGTGACTCCCCTCCTCCTATCGACGTAACTGGTGATCCCAGAGATCCGATTGTTCGTGAATACAATTTTAACGGAGGAGGTGAAACGTATGAGCTAGGCACCGGTCCTATTTTAATGGGTACTTTCAGAACTGACCGGGATAGAGCTGATGAAAGAACCCTGCTTTTGCCGGTAGTAAATCAAAGCTGCCTGATCAGAGATCCATTAGTAGCTGCTGGAGATATGGCAGATGAAACTAAGCATAAATTCAGCCTTCGTTTTTTCACCTACTATGGTATGCAGCCTGATTCATTGGGCTATTATTACCCATTTGCAAGCAGTGGTGTCACCAATTACAATAACATCAGAGTTGGTGAATATGCAATGATCTATGAAGGGGAATTCGGCCTTTTTAAGAGGTGGCTGGAACCGTGGTTTGAATTTCAAAAAAATGCCAAAGTTGCTGTGTTTAATATGAACCTAAATGGTAGTGAATTCACCAAAAAACTATTAAAACTACCTAAGATCATATTAACGGACGAAGGTGTAAAAATGAGGTGTATTCTAAGCCGTCTGAGCTATGAGTTTCCGACTTATGCCAGTGCTGAAATGGAAGTCTACACTCAATCAGCTACTCCTTCCAGATCTGCAGTTCCGGTAAACCCTCCAGAGTATATTCCTCCGGTGGATGGATCTGTACCAGTTAATCCAATTATTATCTATGCAATCCTTGAAATTGAGAACCACCGCCGGTATAACGAAGGTGGTTTATTTGATAACCGGTATAAAATATCCGGCGATATCGTGATCAGGTTTTATTCTGACAGGGCCGGCACAAAACCATTCATTGCAAATAACCTGAATGTGAAGTATAAAATGGATCATGTTAACAGGATCAATTCTTATATGAGTTTCAGTGAAAACCGACAGGTTATCTGTAATGGTAGTAAAGTGGTGTTATTTTCTAATTACACCTTCCTAATGGCTTACAGGTACACTAAATACCAGGATTATTTTTCCTTACTGCCTTCAGTGGGCTATAACATCATTACAACCAGAAGTAATCCATCGGCTCCAAACATCGGTCCACGTCCAAGATATTAAGTGAGAGAACATGCAGCAGAAGGAATTAGAGCAATTGCTTGATAAATGGCTCTCCAGAACCGTCAAAAGGTTCCAGGAAGCCATGGATCGGTACATGATTATTGGAGATGATCGGTTGTATCATTCGTTTGCAACCGAACTGCAGTCAAACGGTGGAGATGTCGAGCGGGTACTTATAAAATTCAATAATTACGGTCGGTTTGTCGATATGGGTGTCGGACGGGGTGTTCCCTTAGGGAGTAGGAAAGCATTAGGGGATGATGCATACTCCAGAAGCAGAGGCGAATCCGGTAGGCTTCACCATATGGCTCGTAAAGCCAAACCATGGTACAGCAAAACCAAGCGACGGGAAATCGGAAAGCTCCGGAGAATATTGGAGATCCGGTTTGCAATAAGTGCAATGAAAGAAGTGAAGGATGGTATAGCGCAAATTGGCAATGTGAGCATACACGTATAAGCAAATTAAAGTGAGGGTGATATAGATGGCGATGGAAAATGAAAAGGCTGTTATAGACCTGGTATTAAACGGTCAAAACAGCATGACAACTATCAATGAGGTAAACAGTGCAGTAAGAGCATTAACCTCATCGATAAATAAAATGAGAGAGGCCGATAATCCGGCACAGTATGCAGAGCTGATTAGGCAACGAAAAGCCTTAAAGGATGCTCAGAACGAAATGAAAGAAGCCGTTAATGGCACAACTACCTCGTTCGGGAAGTTTAAGCAAATTGCTGCAGGAACGTTTGTAGGTGGCGCACTGATAAAAGGTTTTGAACTGGCTGTTGCTGCAGTTGAGCGTTTCATTGGAGGAATTTACCAGGCTGCAGCGCAAACACAAAAGTTCACTGCAATACTAGAAAACTCCCTAGGCAGTAAAAGCGGAGCCAAAGCAGCATTGGATATGTTACGTGAATGGGCAGCTGAAACACCGTTTTCATTAGAAGAGGCTACCCAGGGGTATATAAAGCTAGTTAACCGTGGTATAATCCCAACAAAAGCAGAGTTAACTCAAATGGGTGATTTGGCCGCTTCTCAAGGCAAAACGCTTGATCAGTACATCGAAGCGATGCTTGATGGAATGACTGGAGAGTGGGAGCGAATGAAGGAGTTAGGCTTGAGAGCGAAAACTGTTGGAGATACAGTAAGCTTGACCTTTAAGGGAATGACATTATCAGTCAACAAATTCGATGAACAAGGGATTCAGAAAGCATTATTGAATTTCGCAAAAATGGATGGTATAGCTGGCAGTATGGCCGCTGTATCTAAAACCATTGAAGGACAGGCTTCAAATCTAAAGGATAACCTGGATAAACTTGCGGCTACTATTGGAACAAGCTTCAGTGAAAGTATCATGAGTATTATCAAACTGGCTAATGATGGCACTTCAGCTATTACAAGGATGTTTAAATCAGCTGCAGATAATTCAATAGATGACTTTAAGGAACAACAAAAGGTTGTTAAATCCCTTACAGGGGACATTGCACCGTTACTGGATCGATATGACACCCTTAAAACCAAAACCAAATTAACAGCCATTGAACAGAATGAGTTAAAAAACATCATTCAACGAGTTTCTCAAGTTATTCCCAGTGCTGCAGCTGAGTTTGATAAGTATGGCAACATCGTTTCAATCAATACCACTAAAGCTCGTGAGTTTATTGAGACTCAAAAAGCCATGTTAAAGGTTAAAAATGCTGATGCTATTACGGAAAATGAGGATGCCTTAAAATCCGATCAAAAGCGACTTACCGAACTTGCAATCAGAAGAAAGTCCGGAACAGCCTGGGAAACGGCTACAACGGGCCCTGGTATGTCAAGTTCTTATGTAAGAAAACTTACTGATGAGGAATTAAGAGTTCTGGATGAAAATATTGCAGCATTGAATGAAAGAATCAAGGGTCGAACAGGTATTATCAACGAGCTCAAAGGAGGAAATCTCACTATCCCAGAGATAAAAGTTGATAAGCCCCAAACAAATGGGAATGGGAATACCGAGGAAGAGGAAAAGGCTAAAGAAAAAGCATTAAATAAGTATAAAGAGCTGCAACAGGATATCCAAAAAGTAAAGGACGATAACCATAAGCTAACTTTAGAAAAGGATCAGCAGGAAGTATTCGAAGTTGAACAAAAATATAAGAAGCTGCGAGAGAGGGCAAAGGGGCATGCAAATGATATCCTTACTATCAATATCGAAGAAAAGAAAGAACTGGATCTCCTAAAGAAAAAGCAAGCTGAGGAACGGGAAAAAGAACAGGAAAAGCAAAACGCTGAAGACGCAAAAGCCTATTTTGAACTTTCCAAAAATCAGCTTGAAAACCGGTTTAATGATAAAGAAACCAATCTTCAGAATCAGAAAGCTGATGCCTATGATGATTTAAATGAAGTTCCTCTGGAAGAACGTCTCGAAAAGGAACTGGAGCTGCAACAAGCTTTTGCTCTCAGCGAATATGAACTGGAATATGAACGGTTAGTAGCTTTAAAGATTCTGCATGAAACGTTTGGTGAAGACACCTCTCAGATAGATAAAAAAATAGCTGATAACCGGATTAAGGAATCAGAACGGGTTTATAAGAAGAAAATTGCAGATGAAACCCGTTATAAAGAGGGCCAAAAAGCTATACAGGAAGCTTCAATTTCCCTGGTAAAAGAGGGTGTCGACACCGTAAAGACGCTGTTCGGGGAAAAATCAGCAGCTTATAAAGCTGCTCTAGTGGTTGAAGCAGCAATGAGTACTGCAGAGGTTATTATGCGTACTCAATCGGAAATTCAAGGGTATTGGAAACTTTACTCCGGTATTCCTGGAGGCCAGGTGATCGCTGGTGCCTTGACCGGTATTGCAGTGGCCCGTGCCGGTTTAAGTATCGCCAAGATTGCCAAAGCAGCTTCCATGAGTGGTGATGATGCTGACTCCGGATCCGGCAATCAAACAAGATCATCAACACCAAAGGCACGTGATGGTGCTTTAATCGGTGCTGTACCGGAAGGTAGTAGCCATGAAGATGGTGGGATCGATCTGTTCGACAGAAAAACAGGAAAGCATATTCTGAATATGGAAGGCGGTGAGCCCCTAATGGTGCTTAGTAAAAAGGTTTATGGTAATAATAAGCGTCTTATTGACCAGCTGCTGTATAACAGTATGTATAAAAACGGTGCACCTGTTTTACCCAATTACCAGGCAATCGATAAAGCGGTTTCAACTTATCGAAATGGTGGTGTTTCGGAAAGCTTAGATGCCTGGCAGTTGGCAGCAACTGCTGCAGCTTCAAACTCCTCAGGTGGAACAAATTCTGAAGTAGTAATTAAAAATGATGATCGGTTACTGGAAGTAATGAACCAGGTGCTTGCTGCAGTGAGAGAAGAAAAAGACCGGCCTGTAGTGATCAGTTACTTTAAGATTGCAGAATCCTTGAATACGGTTGATATGATCCGGAAAGATGCAGGGGCTAGATAAAAAAGTCCTGGACTATATGTTCCAGGACTTTTCTATTTTCGCAAAATCAAAAACCGCGAAAAATGAAAAAAATATTTCTACTACTTATGATGTTGCCAATCTTGGCATTGGCGCAAGATGACATGTACTTTGATAAACTTAAGCCGAAATCAGCCAAAGAAACCTTTCCTGAAATTAGACTTCCTTTTGATAATGGGCGAATTGCCTACACTGGTGTTGTAATTGTTGACAGTGTAAAGATGAAAGAACTATTTGTTAGAGCTAAAGAATGGACAGCTTTAACATTTAATTCGGCACAAGATGTTATTCAAATGGATGATAAGGAGGCTGGCAAACTAATCATTAAAGCCATTGACAAAGTAAATATTTCTAGCAAATCATTAGGGATGGAAAATATTACTACCTACTCGCTTTATTTTACACTTAACTTAACTTTTAAGGACAACAAATATAAATATGAGTTGAATAACTTTCGGGTAATGCTTGCCCCATCAAAAGAAATCCCTCATCCAGATGAAACTCTAGTTGAAAATACATATCAATCTTATCATAAATACTGTTGTGAGCAAAAACGTGACTACTGGGTAAATAAATCAATGCTTAGACTTTGGGCAGACATTTTAAGAAATGTGGACGAAAGCGCTAAGATTATAATTGATGAATTAAAAATAGCGGTTGAAAAACCTTCAAATGGTAAAAACGATTGGTAACCGCCTTACATTTGTTACAAATGGCAATTAGATTTATAGCCTTGTAAGCCTACTAAATTAAAATTGTTTCGCATGTTTGCAATGCAGGACGATTTTATGATGGTAAATCATTAAAGGTTTACAATCACCAACATTTTAAGATAAATCCCGAGTGAGCCGGTTAGGCCGGCAACCCTTCTTCGTGTTTTTACCACGTAAGATTTGTTCTGCAGCACTCGGGGCTATTTATACCATGCAGAACAAACCGAAAAAATCCGTTGACGCTCAAGGAGCAGAGACTACCTCTCAAATGGCAACCTTAACCGTGAAGGTACATCCTAACCTATTAAGCCAAGCTCAACTAAATTGCTTTGTAAACTGGTACACCAGAGGGGCTGATGCTCGTAAAGCAATGAACAGTCTGTTAGAACTTTTCTTCCAAAATGTAACTAATGAGACTCATTTTCCTGTACTGAATGAGTCGGAGATATTTGAGGTGTACATGCTCTACCGTTTTTTATACCGGTTAGAATACCAGGATCATGAAGAGGCAAAAGAAGTAAGTCATCAATAAACCGATTGGAATCCCACATTTATAGTATAGCACAAGCATTACAACTTGCTTATATTTACCTACAAATGTCAACTAGATTTATACAATTGTAAACCGATGAAATTAAAATTCTTTTGCATGTTTGTGATGCAGAAATACTAATACCCGTTGTTTGTACATCAAAGTATAAATCAACAAAACTTAAGATAATCCCGTGTGAGCCGTTTGGAGCGGCATTCCTTCGCTTGTGCAAACAGGTATGAGTGTTTCTGCAGCACACGGGACTTTTTTACAGTATGCAGAAACACTCGAAAAAAGCCGCCAATGCTCAAGGAGCACCAGCCGGCATCCCAAAAACGGTTACATTAACTGTTGAGGCACACCCTAACTTGTTAAGCCAAGCTAAGCTCAATTGCTTTGTACAATGGTACACCACCGGTGCTGATGCCGGCAAAGCCATGAACAGTCTGTTAGAACTGTTCTTCCAAAACCTTACTAACGAAACTCATTTTCCTGAACTGGATGAGTCGGAAATATTTGAAATGTACATGCTCTATCGCTTTTTATACCGGTTGGAGCGGCAAGATCACGAGGAGTTATTAGAAATTGTCACCCAAAACAACTGGGTTCAATAAAATAAAAGCCCTCATCAAAGGGCTTTTATTTATAGACTTTCCATCAAAGACATTTGTTGTTTTCTCTGTTCTGCATCAATGTGTACATATACCATTGTAGTTTTTATAGCTGCATGTCCCATAAGTTCTTTAAGTACTGCAATATTTCCACCTGCAGCTAAAAACAAGGTAGCAAAAGTATGTCTGGCAGTATGAAAGCTTAATTCCTTGCTTATTTTGGCCTTCTCCGCAATAAGCTTCAAATTCTCATTCATTTTCTGATCCGCAACTTTCTCCAGTAATAACCCCTTTTTCCCTTCGATTAACTTTTTTGCATAAGATAGTAAGGGAATCCTTACGGGCCGATTAAAGCGTCTTGTTTTATGAGGTATAAAGACCAGTTCATCACCAATAATGTTTTCATTGGAGAGATGAGCAATATCTGAAATACGAACGCCAGTATGGCATGAAAACAAGTAACTTTTCAACTCTCTCATTAAATGTCCTGGAAGATCATTTTTTTCATACAGCTGTTTAAGTTTTTTCACCTCTTGCTTAGTTAAGTACTCAATAGTACCTGGTACCTGCTTCGGTTTATCATTCATATTCAGGAATGGATTTTCAAAAACAATTCCTTCATCTTTTGCAATATTCAGATATGTTGAAATGTTCTTAAACCTTCCCCAGCGTGTATTTTCACTGTTTTTTTTCACCTTCTTTAAGAAAACATTAAAATCCTCAAAAATCCTTGCGGACAGCTCAGAAAAAGCAATTTCGTTTTTGAACTCTTTAAGCCGGTCAACTGTTCCAATATGTTTTTTATAGGTGCTTTCATCAATTAATCCTCCCCTAAACCGGTACTTAACCTTAGATTCCATGTAATGGATAAAATCCTTTTTTGAACCTGCAGCATTAAGTTCTTTGTAAAATAAATTTTCAGTAAGTAGTTTATCAGAGGTACGGTATTTAATGAATATGTCATTGATATCAGATCGAACCTTATCGATAATAATCTTGGCATCTATCCATTCCTGGTCTTTCTTTCCTCTTGGGATAAGTTCATTCTTTACAAAATCATACCTGGTTACATCCCATGAAACACGCGGATTAACCTTAATGATCTTCCTATTTATAATAACCTGAAAATAAAGGGCTGATTTGCCTTCCTTATTAATATAGTCTTTACGGATTAAAAGCTTCTGAGAGTACTGATGCATCGCGAAATGTTCTGGTAAACTATTGGAAAAACCAGTTTACACAGATGTATTCCCAAGGCTGTAGAGCCGTTTTTCTGGAAAACATCTGGTAAACAACAAAACGCGGTTTAAAGTAGTATTAACTGTGATTTGGCACAGAATTGTGCCCAGGGGGGGACTCGAACCCCCAAGGGTATTCCCAACGGCTTCTGAGACCGCAACGTTTACCAATTTCGCCACCTGGGCAAGCGGAATGCAAAAATATTATCTTCCGGTAATTTTTGGATAAAAAATTTAAAAATTATAACTAAGATTTAGACCACCCCATACTGTGTTTTTTCCTTTTAATGCAGGAATATAATAATTAGAGGCTTTGCTATAATATCCTTTGCCTATGGGTGTCAAGTAAATGGAATAATCCAATGCAACCTCCAATTTCATTTTCTCATTTAAACGATATCCTAAACCAGTGGAAAGTCCGCTCGTAATTACAGGATGATATGTATCCATATCAAAACTTCTCCAACTGTTATTTGTCGAGCTTGCTGACTTATTACTAATATTAAAATTAAAGATTCCATTTACCTCGGCAGGAATATAGAATTTATCTGATAGATTAAAATCGTACTTTACTTTCAAAGGTACAGTTAAGTAAGCGTACTTGATTTTAACCGTAATCTCATTAGGCCATACCGGATCTAACTCATCTATGGGAGTTACTGTAAATTTGTACCCTGATCTATTCATTAAATAACCAACACCTGCACCTATTTTAAGTCCCTTATGTAAATTATAATATCCTGATAGTTGTACACTATAAGATAATGTTGCCTGAGAATACTGTGTCCTGTTCCAATTATCACTAAACCCACCTGTAAGCGTGCTTAACTGAATGCTCCATTTGTTCTGTCCGAATGAATAGCTAGCCGTAAATAAGAAAAATAAAATAAGTAGTGTTTTTTTCATTGAATAGTATGTTTAAAAAGAATTTCCTCTTCTTCTATCTGTAACCGACAAAAATATTTTTTACAATTGTTATCAAGTTTTGTTATCACCCATTTTTCACCCTTAATTAGCCAGCTTGTGTAAGAATTATTTTAAAGTATAAACATTTCCGTATCCCTTGATAAACTTACCATCTTTAACATATCCTATGAAGTTATCAAGATCATTACTTTCTAATTTATTTTCGCCATCTACGAATAAGGAAAGTAAGTAGTAATGTTCGTGAAAACCCTTTCTAATCATCAATGTATCATTTTCGTATAGTGCTATTGTTCCGGATTTATAAGGCATCGATGTAATTCTTACGGGGTTACATGTATTGTTTATACAAACAGTTAATTCAAGAAATGTTGTACTGTAGCAGGGCTAGTTAAAGGATCAAATATAATTTCATACTTAATTTCATATTTTCTTTTTTCTTCTGGCCTTAAATCATTATCCGATTTACATGCAAAAAGACTAGCCGAGAACAATGCAGTTAGTATAAAAGTTTTTTCATGTTGTAAGCACATTTGCCCGTTTTTTTGCCCGTTTGACTAAAAACAAGAAAAACAGCCCTATTGGAGCTGTTTTTTTGTGCGCGGAATGAGATTCGAACTCACACGCCCTGCGGGCGCCTCCCCCTCAAGATGGTGCGTCTACCAATTTCGCCACCCGCGCTTGAGGCTGCAAATATATAAACTCCATCATATTTCAGGAACATTTTTAAGCATTCAACACTTATTTTTTGCATTTCAGCACATAAAAACAAACAATTATCTGTACCTCAAATCATTAACACTTTAAACATCTTTTCACTCAGAAAAAAGTTAATTAATCATTAAAAAACATCAAATAAAATATCATTTAACAAGTTCAAGTTTTTAAATTTAGGTATGAGTTACGCTGAAAAGAAAAAAAACCGATCAGACTTTGTACGTATTTTCCCATGGCTCGTTGTATTGATATTAGGATTAGTTACGATGAGAAATTGCGGCAAGAATGAGGTGAAGTCTACTACTGTTCACAATGTAATACTTGAAAAAGTTGAGTCACTGGGAAAATTGGAGTTGGTGCGCTACAAATTTAAGGACATTGTTGAGCATGAAATGATCAGTCAATGGCTACCCGACCCTAAAGCTTTATTAATTGTTAGTGGAGAAGCAGTTGGCTGTATTGATTTAGGCAAGGTAAAAAAAGAAGATATCACTGTTGTTGATACCATTTTAACAATCCGTCTTCCTAACCCTGAATTATGTTATTATAAAATTGACCATAAGAATTCTAAAGTATATCAAACCAATTATGCCTTTTTAGTGGAAGCTCAACTTGTTGACGAGGCTTATAAAAAGGCTGAAGAAGAGTTAGGAAAAAATGCGTTAAAAGCTGGAATATTGGAACAAACAAAAGTAAGCGCAGAAAAAGTGTTAACCCCGTTCTTTGCAGCTTTTGGTTATAAAAAAGTGATCTACGAATTTAAATAAGAAGGGCTGCTTAAATAAACAACCCTTCTTTTTTCGCTAATACAAGCCTTTAAGTTTATCCATCAATCCACCACCTCCTTGATCACCGCCTTGCTGATTAAATAAATTGGTAATATCGTCCAGGGAAAATTGTCCGTCACTCCCCTTTAGCTGAGTAACCACATTAGTTAAGTCCAAACCATCAGTTTTACCTCCGGTCAACGAACCTAAAATACCGTTCAGATTAAAGCTTGAATCATTAGGATCATTGGTCTTGCTTACCAGGTTATTTAATACCTGAGGTACTAAAGTTGCAGCAATACCTTGTGCTTTAGTTGAATCCAACCCAAATTTTTCCATTAATGAACCTGCTACACCGGCGATAGCACCAGCACTTGCTCCTCCACTACCAGCGTTACCTGTAAACATGTTCAGAATATTTCCTAACCCGCCGCCGCTTGCCTGACTCTGCAGGCTGCTAAATATCGAACTTGATGTTGCTTCAATAGCAGCATCATTCTGATCGTTCGGAATATCAGGGTTATTTACAATAGCATCTCCTGCATATTGCTTTACGAGATCTAAAAGATTATCGAGCATAGTTTATCGATTTTAATTCAATGAATTTAGCTATACTATTTCAATTTTCATGCATCAATAAATAGCATTTCTCCATAAAAATTGAATCAATCTTTTAGCAAAATGAACGCTTAAGGACTAACTTCAAAACTGATTACGTCGAATGCGGCTAACTGTTCATCTATATTATTATCATTATTATTATAAAAGACAGTTAACTGATCACTCTTAAACTCTATATCAAAGTTTTTAGCATCCAGCTTTATCTTTGAAAAAGTAGTACCATTTACTTTTTTCATCAGATAAGCATTTTCCAGTTTATTATAATTAAGTTTTATAGGTAGATTTTGAAGATCAATATTGAGCACATATTTATTAGGAGAGTAGTTATCCCATTTAATATCACTTAAAATATAATTATTATTTCCTTTGGCATCAGCGTAAGTAATATAAACTGCTGACGGCAATACTACATTACGTGCACCTTCTCTGTTACAAGCCCAAAAACTTATGCTAAAATATACTATAAAAATATAAAAAAGATGTTTTAAAGGTTTCATGTGCAATGGTTAGTAATCCAAAAGTATTTAAGTTACACATTTTATCTTTAAGTATAAATACGTAATTATTAATACTATACCTATAACAAATAAATTACAGTTGCATAATATAATCCTCATCTAGATCTTTTACCGACCCAAATCCGATCACATCCTTCAGTACTTTTCCATTGGTTAATTCAACCGCCTTAACCAATTTATCATTCCCGAACTTGCTTTTAATATCATACACCAGTTTCCGTAAATTATCTTTCCGAAGAGTATTTTCGAACATATTAAACTGAGCCAAATCACCATCTACAAAATTGAATACACCAACCCCAAGTGAAGTTATCTTATTATTCAACAGCGATTCACTGCCGCTTCTTAACGCTGATTGTTTCATTTTTAACTTTATCAACCGGAGTATTTCAGTAGCTTCCTGAATTGGAGCTCCTGGCTTGATCATATCTCCCCATCTCCCATCTTCATACCTTATCGATACTGAAATGTCATTAGCCAGAACATTCTGTCGCACCATTCTTTTTTCGAGCGTCGTACAAAGTGTTAGCAATATGGCTTCTACCTGTTCTACATTTTCCCGTTGTGATGCTGATATCTGCCGCATGGCCTGCATGCTTTTATAATCATGAGTAGAAAGGTCAACCTCTGAAAAATTCAAGCGATAATGCCAATATAAACCCACCACACTCTGACAAGCATTTTTCACTTTTTCTGGTTGTGCATACCGTAGTTGAATAGGATTATTGATGCCATGTTTTTGTAAACGCCAAGCCATGTTACTGCTGATTCCGGGTAAATCAACAAGTTGTAATCGACCCAGCACTTCATCAATATTCTGTTCATTAATAATAGTTAAGCCGTCTGGCTTTTTGATACCGGAAGCGAGCTTGGCCAAAAAAGCATTGGGAGCGATACCAATTGAACATTTCAGCCAATCACCAACTTCACGGTTTATATCTTTTTTGATCTTTTTAGCCAGTTCCGACACATCATCATAGATCAATTTATAATTAGTAAGATTTACAACTGCTTCGTCAATACTTTTTGGTATTACATCCTCAGCGTAACGCTTTAGTATTTTTATGATTTTTACATGATACCCCCGATATCTGTCAGGATTAGTTTCCAGAGGGACCAATTCAGGACAAATCCTAATAGCCTCATTCAAACGCATTCCGGTTTTAATACCTCTTTTTTTAGCCTCTATCGATGGAGCTATAATGCAACCATATTGCCCTGTGTAAACACATACACCAATAGGTCGACCACGTAACCAATAATTATCCTGCTGCTCGCAACTTGCAAAAAAGCTGTTCATATCAATAAACAATACTAACGCTTGTCCGTCTTTACTGATACGATTCTGGTTCATGCCTCATCTGTTTTGTTGAAACAAAGTTACAAAATACTAATTAAATTAGCAACAATACTATTTACTTTAGTTTTATTTTTTGCTGTAGATTGACTTTTATCAACGCTCCAAACAAGGAAAACTATTAAATTTGCCTATTTTCGGACTAACTTAAATCAAAAGATTATTTTTTCGGATGTTTAAAAGACTACTGTTTATAATTTCCCTGGGATTGATATGTACTGTCAGCAATGCTCAGGATTCTCTAATCACAATCGTTCCAAAACCTGTTTCAGCCAAAGTATTATCCGGTACTTTCACTTTAACACCAGATGCTATTTTAGTTTATAATGTTGACAGCGGAAAACACATTGCGCAACTTTTCAAACAATCAATTGCGGTTCCCACCGGTTTCAATAATGATATAGCTCACGAAAATCAGTTTTTGGGTAAAGGCAAGTTTATCAAGTTCGATATTCTAAGCATCCGTGACACAGTGATCGGTAACGAAGGCTACCATTTAGAAGTAAGCCCTAATTGCATTGAAATAAGTGCAAATACCACCGGAGGACTATTCTATGGCATGCAAAGTGTACTTCAATTATTGCCTCCCAAAATCAATAGTATAAAAAATCAACCCTATGCATCTTGGACTATTCCTTGTGTAACGATTACTGATTATCCCCGTTTTGCATGGCGTGGACTTATGCTTGATGTAAGCCGGCATTTCTTTCCGAAAGAATTGGTAAAAAAATACATTGATAATATGGTGAAATACAAATACAATGTATTTCATTGGCACTTAACGGATGATCAGGGTTGGCGGATCGAAATCAAAAGCTTCCCTCGCTTGACATCAGTTGGCGCCTGGAGAGCTCCTCGAATGGGCGAATGGTGGAGCCAGAGTCCGCAATATGATGGAGAACTCACTACTTATGGAGGTTTTTATACCAAAGAAGATATTAAGGAAATTGTAGAGTACGCTGCAGCCCGCAACGTTACCATTTTGCCTGAAATTGATGTACCCGGACATAGTTTAGCGGCCTTAGCTGCTTATCCTGAATTATCTTGCTTCGGAGGAAATTTTAAACCAAACGTTGGCGATAAATTCTATAAAAAAATGGAAAACTCACTATGTATTGGAAATGATTGTTCTTTTGAACTAATGGATTCTGTATTAACAGAAGTGATATCCATGTTTCCTGGTAAATATATTCATATTGGAGGAGACGAATGTTATAAGGGCTATTGGGATAAATGTCAAAAATGCCGGGCTCGTATGAAAACTGATTCATTACAATCTTTGGATCAATTACAGAGCTATTTTATTCATCGCATGGAGCAATTGATCATCAGCAAGGGTAAGCAAATGATCGGTTGGGACGAAATTTTAGAAGGAGGCCTAGCGCCCGAAGCAACGGTAATGTCGTGGAGAGGTTTAAAAGGTGGCGTTGAAGCCGCGAACATGGGACACAATGTAATTATGACTCCCGACAAATATTGTTACCTGGATTTATATCAGGGTGATCCTGACAGTGAATACAAAACTTATTCAATGAATCGATTAAGTACTTCTTATAGTTTGAACCCCGTTCCGGAGGGAATTGATAAGAAGTTTATTTTAGGCGGTCAAGGAAACTTGTGGACGGAAAACGTGCCAAATAATCGTCACCTCGAATACATGGTTTGGCCCCGTGCATTTGCCCTTTCTGAAGTTTTTTGGACACCACAGGAAAATCGCAACTGGGATGATTTTACCAAGCGTATGGAAGTTCAGTTTAAACGCTTTGATGCAGCTGAGATTAACTACGCTAAAAGTGCTTACGATCCCATTATCAGAGTTAATAAAAACAATATTGGCAATTACCTGATCAGTGTAACAGCCGAGGTTAACGGACTTGACATTTATTATTCGTTTGAAGGTCCTGACCCAGATAGCTTCTACCCACTTTATTCACAACCTTTAGAGATTCCTAAAGGTGCAGATACTTTTAAAGCCGTGACTTACAGAAATGGCAAACAGATTGGGAAAATTGTTACGCTAAAAATTAAAGATCTTGATAAGAAAATGAGACAAACGTCTTAAGGGTTGCGGGCCACGGGTTACGGGTTGTGAGTTACGGATTTCGGGTTTCGGGTTGCGAGTTACGGATTACGAATTTCGGGTTACGGATTGATTGTAGATTTAGGGTTCCGAATTATAGAGTAATTGTTTATAAATTATTTTCATCAATTTTTAATGATTGACTCAAGTTGTAGGAGTACAAGATCGCAACAGCGTTGCGCCTTCAGGTGCAAAACTCTCTAAAAATTGTTCAACCTTTAAAAGGGATTTGAACATAAATATCAACAAGATATTCTCACCAATCTTCCTATTGAACTAGTAATTTGAGTGAATAATTAAACAATTCCAAAACCAATAATTAATAAACTAACTAATACACAATTCGAAACCCGAAATCCGTAACCCGAAACTCGAAACCCGTAACCAGAAACCCGTAACTCGAAACCCGCAACCCGCACCCCCTTACAGTGCAAACTTTTCTCCTGGCAGATAGATATCAACCTTCAGTCCTTTTGCTCCAAGTTTATTGTTTCCTACTGATTTTGATTTTGTAGGATTTTGATAAACAATTACCTGCGAAATACCCACAACTTCAGCCCATCCGTTTTTGATCAAAATAGCTGTTGATTCGTCTATTCCAATCGCTTTCTTTGAAGGGTATTCTATCACCATGCTTAATAAACGGTTGTGCCTACTGCGTATTAGAAAATGCTGATCAATTACAGCAGAAGTCAGTAAACCCAAACCTTCCTTTATTTCAATATTTCCATCTTCTATAACCTGAGGTGTTGCCCGGTATTCTTTGTGCAGCAATTCATTTCCGGTGATCATTTCTTTACTCATTACGGCTGCACCGGCACTGGTTCCTGCTATCATTGCCCCATTTAGGTACGCTTTCTCAATTACAGCTCTCACAGCCGAGCCATTAATGGAGTTCATAAAACGGGTTTGATCCCCACCGGAAATATAAATGAGTTTAGCATTTGCCAATGAATCCAATGCAGAAGATGAAAGTGATTGTTTAGTAGAAATTGTACAGTTAACCGTTCTGAGACCGGCGTTCACAAACTGTTTCTTAGCATAAAAATAAGCCGAGTCGGGTTCTTCACTCGCCATGGGCAAAATAACTACATAATCATTCGCCTCAAGAGAAGCTTCAGTTATCATCCGTTTTACAAGTGCATCCGGACGGTCGCCACCACCTATAATGAATAATTTCCCTTTAGGAAATTTAACTTTCGATTGAACCTGTTGAGCAATTAAATGAGTAGAAAGGAGCGACAATAAAACGCCAAATAATACAAGTTTCTTCATAAACAACGAGATAGTTTCTCAAAGTTAGAAGAATTACACAATCGCCCAAGTGCTGAAGATTGATCTTCAGTTAATTCTCTTCAAAAAACTGATCTCCAAAATTTACAAAGAAAAGTTCAGTTGTTGTTCGACTGACAGCCGTGTACAGCCAGCGAAGAAAATCCATATTAACCATTTCCTCCGTTAAGTAACCCTGATCAACAAAAACCGCTTTCCATTGACCGCCTTGAGCTTTATGACAGGTTACTGCATAAGCAAACTTCACTTGCAAAGCATTGTAATATGGATCTTCTTTTAGCTTTTGTGCGCGTTCGCGTTTATTAGGTATGTGCGAATAATCTTCGCTTATTGCTTCATACAACCGCTTGCTATCAGCATAATTAAGATTCGGACTTTCTGAAGTTAATGTATCAACCAAAATCTTACAGGTTAACTCTGGCTCATCCGGATAATCAGGAAATTCAAGTGTAAGTTCGGCAAACCGAAATCCATACAATTCAGAAATCCCTTTTATTCGCTTAATCCGGGCAATATCACCATTCGCAATAAAGGCGTGATTAGATTCTTGGGGTAACCAGAAATAATTGTTCTTTACCACCATCAGGTAATCACCAGTTGAAATCTCTTCTTCCCGATATAAAATACGCCCCCGAATCTGTTGATTAAATTGATTGGCTCCTTTATTAGAACGGGTAATAATCAATGTATCTTCAACACCATATTTATCGTAAGCATAATTAAGTCCATCTACCATTTTTTCTCCATTCATTCTGAATGTATCTTGATAGCCTTTAGTAACTATCTGCGGAAAAGTCTCTATCTCATCCCTGATCAATTCCCGTATCCGGGTTGCATTTTCCAGAATTCCTGATTGTTGTTGCTGACGTAAAACCTCTGTTAACTCTACTTCCATTACGTCCACGTCAAAATGGGAAGTTAAATATTCTTTGTCCAGAGCCGGACTATGACTTAAACCTACTGGAGGTAGCTGCGCGGTATCCCCTACTAGTATTAGCTTGCAATTTTTCTGATTGAACACATAATTCAACAGATCAGTCAATAGCTGTTGGCCATAAAAATCGGCGCCATCCGCTTGCTGATTGGAGATCATAGAAGCCTCATCAACAATAAATACCGTATCTGTATGAGGATTTATTGATCTTGAAAAACCAGAAACAGGACTCGTTGCATCACGCTTGCGATAAATTTTTTTATGAATTGTAAACGCCTCCTTGCCGGCGTAGGAGCTAATCACTTTTGCCGCACGTCCAGTGGGTGCCAGTAATACGGATTTTAACTTATAAGAAGGCAACAACTTAACTAAAGCACTTACCACTGTAGTTTTCCCGGTTCCAGCATAACCACGAACAATAAAGACTGCATTATTACTTCTTTGCCTTAAAAAATCATGTAATTGTCTAAATAACTCTTGTTGCTGAAAAGTAGGTTGATGTGGGAAAACGTTTTCGAGTATGGAAGTATTGAACATTAATTAACCTGCTGTTTTTTGAATTACAAATTTAGACTTACCTGATCAATAATATGGGTTTCTAATCAGCTTATTTTTTTATTTTCAAATTCAGCATAAGATTATAACAATCTAAACCTATATTGTACTTCCAAAGTGTTACTTTATATTGTATTTTTGCGAGAATTGCCCAAAAACTATGCAGCAAAACCTACAGCAGTTCAAAATCGTTGATAAAGCGTTTAAAATAAAACAAGCTTCTAAATATTATCTAACGGTAAAGTTTACCGAAACAGCCCTTAATTATTGTGTTTACGATCCGTCGAAAAGACGATTCGTTGCATTGGCTAATTATGAAAATTTAGACTCTTATCAATATGATAATTTGATTGTAAACGATGAGCTGCTTACTCAGTTTTATGGCAAACTTCGAATTATTGTCCCTTCGCAGGAGTATACCCTTATTCCTAATGAATACTTCGACTTAAAAAGTGTTAACGACTATGCTTCACTCCACTTCAGAAACAGAAGCAACAAAGTGTTTGTTAATGATGTTCCATCTTTAAATGCAAAGCAGATTTTCACTTTGGATGAAAGATTACAAAGAACTGTTACACATTTCTTTGAAGGAGCGTTAATCTATTTTGAAGGAACCCCGCTATTAGAAGGCTTGATTAACCAGAGCAGTCACACTGAGAAACAATTACTGTACATTCATGTAGTCAAGGGAGCCATACAATTAGTTGTATTTAGTAATGGTAAACTTCAATTTTACAATCGGTTTGAGTACAAAACAGATGATGAATTTATTTATTTCCCTTTGTTTGTATGCAAACAACTGGATTTAAATCCTAAAGATTTGCATGTATTCATGTTAGGCGCTATTCGTCCAGGCGATGTGGCTTACAATTTAATTCACCAGCATTTCAGAAAAGTGCATTTTGGCGAATTATCAACCAGACTTGGATTTAGCGCGGCTATGACACAGATTCCTCAGCATCGCTTTTATTCATTATTAAACATTGAATTATGCGCATAATTGGCGGTAGATTAAAGGGTATACGATTACAAGCTCCAAAGAATTTACCAGTACGACCAACCACTGATATTTCTAAAGAGTCATTATTCAATATTTTGTACAATCGATTCAATTTTGACGAAATAACAGCCTTAGATCTTTTCGCAGGAACAGGTAATATCTCCTTTGAACTGGCATCAAGAGGCTGCCCTTCTGTTGTGTCGGTGGACCGTTTTCCAGGTTGTGTTGATTATATTAAGAAAACAGCGGCATTGCATCACCTTACTACCATTAAATCCGTTAAAGCTGATGTATTCAAATACCTTGCATTAGAAAATGTACAGTATGATCTCATCTTTGCAGATCCTCCTTATGATATGCCCAATCCAGAGCTAATTGCTAAAAGTGTGTTTGAACGCAACCTGCTTAAAGAAGATGGCCTGCTTGTAATTGAACACGCCTCCATGATTCAAATGGAAAACCAGCCTCATTTTTCTTCGAATAGAAAGTATGGTCAGTCGACTTTTAGTTTTTTTGAGAAGGCGTAAGTGAATCCTTATGGTGAATTTTCGATTCCGGAAATCTCAACCTTTTAGTTACAGAAGTTTTTTATTTGGATAATTTTCTCCTTTTTTGTGCTGCATTATTTGATGAACTTTAAAATCCAGCATGAAAACAGCTTTGTTTCCCGGATCGTTTGATCCCATTACCATTGCCCATCTTGATATTGTTCAGCGCGCTATGCCGCTATTTGACAAGGTAGTTATCGGCATCGGACTAAATAGCAGTAAAGCGAGTTTCTTATCCCCTGAAAAACGTGAAGAAATAGTAAGAGCTGTTTTTGAAAACAATCCTAAGATTGAAATTCAAACCTATGAAGGTTTAACAGTTGATTTCTGCGAAAAAATCAATGCGCAATATATGATCAGAGGGATACGCTCTGTTGCCGATTTTGAATATGAACGTGCTATCGCACAGATCAATGCCGCTATGAAACCTAACATTGAAACCATTTTCATTTTGAGCAAGCCTGAGTTCTCGGCTATTAGTTCCACTATCGTGCGTGACATTTTGAGAAACAATGGAGACGTAAGCAAATTCTTACCATCCGAAGCCTTATCTCATTTATATTAATCTTTCTCTTATGATTCCAATTTACTCGTCTGACGTACCTACCCCCGGAGGGCATTACAATCAAGGTGTTGCAGCGCATCACTTTGTTTTCATTTCGGGACAATTACCTACTGGTGCACCTGTTGAAACTCCTTTAGAGGAACAAGTAAAAATAGCTCTATCCAGAGTTCTTGCTATTGCTGAAGCAGGAGGAAGTTCAAAAGAGAAAATCGTAAAAACAACGGTTTACATTGCAGATGTTAATGACTGGCCAGCTGTAAATGCAGCCTACGCCGCCTTTTTTGGTCCGGAAAACAAACCAGCCAGAAGTATAGTGCCTGTTCCTGGTTTACACTATGGATACAAAGTAGAAATTGAGGCGATAGCAGCTATCTAATGAATATTCTCTTCGTTTGCAGTAAAAATAAATGGAGAAGCAGAACGGCTGAAACAATTTTTCAGCAACTGCCTGATCATGTTGTTAAATCTGCAGGAACCTCTGATGATGCACGGATAAAACTTACAGCCAAACATATAGATTGGGCCGATTTGATCTTCGTGATGGAAATAAAACACCGACAGATTATCAACAAGAAGTTTCCTAATGCAGCGAGTAAAAAGCTGGTTATCCTCGATATTCCGGATGACTATCAATACATGGACAAAGAACTCATCTTTACATTACAAACAGCTGTTGAGCCTTTTTTGTAATAATTTAAAACAAAAGCATCATTTTATCGTACAACCGTTTTTATTATCTTCGAACCTTAACAAAGAACGGACACAAAATATTAATGGAAAACCAAGACAAGAAAAGAGATCGAATAATTGAAGTTGCTCAAAAACGCTTTGCTCATTATGGTTTAACAAAAACCACTATGAATGAAATCGCCGACGACCTTTCGATGTCTAAAGCCTTGCTTTACTATTATTTTCCAGATAAGAGCAGTCTGTATTTTGCAGTTTTAGCTAAACTTTTCAACGAGCATTTTGATGAAATGCAGGAGGAAGTACAAAAAACTGATTCAAGTTCTGAAGCACTCACGATTTACCTTCGTAAAAGACATGATTTCATCAAGAAATATTTCATTTTATTAGAGTTCAATAAAAGCTTTAGCAGCGAAAATTTTGCACAAATGAAAAGCCGTTTCAGCGAAATTAGAGTTAAGGAGCAAGCTTTTTTAACGAGAATCCTTACAGAAGGTGCTAATTCAGGTGAATTGAAGATCAAAGACCCTAAAAAAATTGAAGAACTTATTTTTGATGCGCTGATAGGCATTCGCCTTGTTGTTTTAGAAAACTACAGCAACACCCTTCAACCAGATGACAATCAGTTTAATATGATATTAGAAAAACAACAATTGCTTACTGAACTTATCATCAAAGGGCTTAGAGGATAATTATCCAATAATTAACCGTAACTATTAAACCCATGTCCATCTTGTCTGAAAAAGAAATCAAATTTGGATTTACTTATTATCACTGCAATGACCCGCACCTAAAAGAGTTATCGAGTTATCAGAATATGATGGTAAGGATACATCCCTTGAGATTAATTGCACCCAACTTAGTTTGCCTCAATATGACAAACCTAAAGACAGGAAAAGAGTTCTGGCAGAATGGTGTACTTTTTTAACGAATAACCCTGACACCTTTACTTAACTGAGCTTTAACACAAGAGTATCGCAAGAACTATTTAATGCCATTTGTAATCAAAGAAGATTAAAGAAATTAAACATCAAATGGGGTGTTTATCCGGATATTTCGCAGTTGACTCAATTAAAAGAACTCCGATACCTCCATTTAGGATCAGGAGCCAGTGTTCAGGATATTGGGCCGATAACAGTGCTTAAAAACTTAACGGCTTTATCAATAGAAAACTTTCAGAAAATTAATGATTATTCATGTCTCACCGCACTAAGCAATCTGGAAAGTTTAGCAATTGAAGGAGATGGATTTAGTCCAAAATATATTCATATTGATTCATTATCTTTTTTAAATGAGCTACCATTATTAAGATTTCTTCGTCTTTTAACAATCCGACTTAATGACAAAGATTATACTCCTATTTTAAATCTTAAAAACCTTGAACATTTGACTTTATTGGGCAGCAAAGAAGTAAAAGAAAAATACTCAGAACTTATCAAGCTTCCTAATTTAAAATACGGATTGCTAACTGAGCGACCTGATATATATAATTAATAAAATATTACTCAATCTATTATACCGGGTCACAGCCAATTATCAGTTTACTCTTATTCTATTTAAAAGGCTCCTCTCCCATAAGTTCTTCAATATAAATTTTCTGTCTTAAGATCTTCTTCTTCCATAAATACCTATTTCATATCTGATTATAACAAAATCAACCACAATCTTCATTTTTACCTTTTGACTTACATACCCAAAAAGTCAATAAGTAAATTCGTTGTTACAAAAGGAAACTTTTTTGGAAGATATAGTTTTCGCACTGTACATTTGACCATTCAATACAAAAAGTCAAAAAGTAAATGAGTCAAGTTGATATACAAGATGACAAACAAGAGCTGATTGTAGAAGCGGCTTTAAAACGTTTTGCTCATTATGGTCCGTCCAAAACCACGATGAATGAGATCGCCGACGATCTGCATTTATCAAAGGCATTATTATACTATTACTTTCCAGATAAAGCGAGCTTATTTAAAGCTGTAGTTGACAGAATTCTGAACAACTACTTTGAAGAGATCGAGTGCGAAGCAAATCATGCTAAGTCAATAGAAAAAACATTATTAACCCTTATCGATGTACGTCATGATTTCTTTATGAAATACTACAATATGGGTCTTAACAGAAACATCATTGATTGCACTGAGGGATCTTTAGATGAGATCATCTATAACGCGATAAAACGAGAGACTATTTTCATGAAAAAACTGCTTACCAAGGCAAATGATAAGGGCGAAATGCAAATAGAAAATCCGTTGGAAGCAGCAGAATTATATATGGATGTAATGGCCGGAGTGAGATTCAGCATATTAACCCCTAACACTCGCAGTGCTATACTAGACGAGGATACTGCAAAAGTGATCAACAGGAAACAAAAACAAATAACTGAACTTTTCATCAGAGCCTATAGAAGCATTAACTAACAAACAGATATCATGGTTAAAGAAAGAATTATAGAAACAGCAGAAAAACTCTTTACAACATTTGGAGTAAAGAGCGTCAGCATGGATGATATCTCTGTAAAAGCCGGAGTTTCAAAACGTACAATTTACGAACAATATAAAGACAAGTCTTCGTTGGTAAGTCAGTTAATGAATCACATTTTAATGAGCTATCAGTCGGCACTGGAAAAATGCAAAACCGAAGCTAACGATGCCATTGAAGAAAACTTCATTGCTTTAAAATACATTGAACAATTAGCATTGGCCATTAATCCAAGTTTCACTTATGATATAAAAAAATATCATTCTGAAATCTGGAAAGAAGCTGAGTTCTTCAGAAGCTACATCCTTAAAAATATGATCCGCGACAATATCGAACGCGGTATAAAAGAAGGTTGGTTTAATGAAAATATCAATATTGATATTATGACTGATCTTCGCCTTCTTGAAATTGATGCTCTCTTTAATGCCACAGCTAATATTCTTCATCATAAAAAATTACAGCAAGTAGCCTTAGCTCACACTATACATTTTATGCGTGGACTTGCTACCATTGAAGGAGTAGAATTAATTGAACACTATACACACGAAGCATAAATTTTAGAATGAAACGATTACTTAGTATACCCTTGCTTTTCTTAGGCTTATCAGCCGCAATCGCACAGGCGCAAAGCTCTGAACTTAGCCTTAAGGATTGTCTGAAATACGCGCTAGAAAACAACCTGAAATTAGCAGCCACTCGTATGGACGAAGAATCTGGCCGCTACAAAACGGAGGAAATTCGTGCATTAGCATTGCCGCAGATCAATGCGAATGCAAGCCTAACTGACAATGTAATTAAACAACAAATGGTGTTACCTGGCGAATTAGTAGGAAAACCAGGTACTGTAACTGCGATTGAAGCAGGAACTACCTACAGTGCAAATGCCGGAGTTGAATTAAATCAACAATTATTTAATCAACAGGTTTTTACCGGCTTAAGAGCAGCAAAGAAAAGTGAAGAGTATTATAAACTTAATACCTCAATGACTGAGGAGGAGGTAATTCAAAATGTTTCAAAATTATATTACCTCGCTCAAGTTACCAGAGAAAAAGCATCAGTTGTTGATGCTAATATCAAACGCGTTGAACAATTAGTAAAAACTACAACATCACAGTACAATAACGGTTTGGCTAAAAAAATTGACTTAGATCGTATAAAAGTAAACCTGACCAATTTGTATTCCCAGCGTGATGAGTTAAAAAACGGCATTATTCAACAGGAAAACCAACTGAAGTATGCAATGGGTATGCAATTGAATACGCCGATTACCTTCCCTGCGCTTGATTTAAAATCAATTGAAAATCAAAGCGGATTAGGTTTACAGGCCAATATGTTCAATGTTGAAAATCGCACAGAATTTCAATTATTAAACAAACAATCAGAGTTATTGGAGTTACAAAAGAAGGCCAATGTTTCAGAGTACTATCCAACTATTTCTGCTTTTGCCAACTATTCTTACAATGGTTTAAGTAATGAATTTGACTTACACAAGTCTGGAGGAACTGCAACCTGGTTTGATATGTCATCAATTGGTATCAAAGTAAAAATTCCAATTTTCGATGGTTTTGCTCGTCGCTCAAAGGTTAATCAAACCAAAGTAAGCTTAAAACAATTGGAAAAAAACAAAGAGTTAACCAAGCTGTCGTTAAATCTTGCTTATGATAATGCAAAAATTCAGCTGAATAATAGCTTAAGCACTATTAATACGCAGAAAGAGAACGTATCGCTTGCTGAAGAAGTTTACAAATCAACTCAAAACAACTACAACCTTGGTTTGGCTGATTTAACAGATCTTTTAAATGCTGAAACTTCATTAACTGAAGCTCAAAATAACTATACACAAGCCCTGCTTAACTATAAAGTAGCAGAAATTGAATTAATTAAATCAAACGGAAACTTAAGAACCCTTTTAAACTAAGAATACAATGAACAAGAAATTTTTCATTTATGGAGCGGTAATCATTGCATCATTTGCTGCAATCGGATGGAAGCTTAATTCAAATAAAGAAGCCAACAATGAGAAAACAGCACTTGTACAACAAGGAGCTGCTGTAATTCCTGTTCAGGCTGAAAAGGTTACTAAAACAACCTTTGCAAGAGATTTTATTGCGAACGGAACATTTGCTCCAGTCCGCGAATTATCTTTTGTTTCAGAAAACTCTGGCCGCATAACTTCATTATTAGTTGACGAAGGAAGTTATGTAACCAAAGGACAAGTGATTGCACGTATAGATGGCGAGATCTTAAACGCGGATCTTGCTGCAGCTCAAACAAGCCTTGATCAATTGAAAAGAGATCGTGAACGTTTTGAAAGCGCTTTACAAACCGGTGGTATCACTCAAAAGCAATTAGATGACGTTAATTTCCAAATTCGCCAGGCAGAAAGTCGTTTGATTACTGCACGCAGAAAATTGACAGATACGCAAATTAAGGCCCCGATCTCGGGTGTTATCAATAAGAAATATGTTGAGTTAGGTTCATATTTATCTCCTGGTACTAAATTATTCGATATTGTTGATGTATCTACTTTGAAATTGAACGTTACCGTTCCTGAATCGCAAGTTATCAACCTTAAATTAAATGATAGGGTTAATGTAAACTGTAAAGTTTTTGCCGGAGCTGACTATAATGGTAAAATTACTTTCATAGCTGCTAAAGGTGATAATACCTTAAACTATCCGGTTGAAATTGAAGTAACTAACCTTAAAGACCAGCAAATAAAAGCAGGTATGTACGGTACTGCAAACTTCTCATTACCACAGGCTACTCCAGGTATCCTTATTTCTCGTGGTGCTTTTGTTGGTGGTGTTAACAGTAACCAAATTTATGTGGAGGAAAATGGTGTTGCTAAACTTCATAAAGTTGTAGCAGGACAAATTATAGGCGATAAAGTAGTTGTCGAAAGTGGTTTGAACGAAGGTGAAACTGTAATCACAAGCGGTCAAATCAATCTTACAAATGGCACTAAGGTAGCTATCCAGAAATAATTAACCGCAAAGACGCCAAGACACAAAGCATATAATTGACTGTTGTAAATAACAGGCTAATAAAAACAATTGAGGATATAGGTTTCTCAAATCCAATATCCCATGTCTCAAATCTCATTTTTTAGATGAAACTAACAGAAGTATCTATAAAAAGGCCCACCATTGTTGTGGTGATCTTTACCGTACTTACACTGATGGGACTGTTAAGTTACTTTTCGTTGAATTACGAATTGTTACCTAAGTTCTCATCGCCAATGCTAACTATTTCAACCATTTATCCGGGAGCATCTCCTAATGAGGTTGAAAATACCGTTACCAAGAAGATAGAAGATGCGGTTGCATCCATGGAAAACATTAAAAAGATCACTGCTCGTTCGGTTGAAGGTGTATCCATTGTAACTGTTGAATTAACAAGTAATGCTGATGCTGACATAGGTTTACAGGAAGCTCAGCGCAAGGTAAACGCAATCTTGTCGGATCTTCCTGAAGATGTTAAAACACCAAGTTTGAACAAATTCTCTTTGGATGATCTACCAATTATGACGTTGGCTGCTACAGCAAGTATGGATGGAGCACAGTTGTATGACTTGATTGACAAACGGATTCAGCCTGCCCTATCTCGTATTCAGGGTGTCGCTCAAGTAAACCTTATTGGTGGACAAGAGCGTGAGATTCAGGTTAACATTAATGCGGATCGTTTAAAGGCTTACAACCTTTCAATCATGCAGGTAATGCAAGCGATCAGAGGTGCTAACCTTGACTTCCCTACCGGCAAAATCAAAAACACTAATAACCAGGTATTGATCCGTTTAGCAGGTAAATTCAAAACCGTTGATCAAATGCGTGAAATGGTTATTTACAATTCGCAGGATGGTTCTCAGGTTCGTTTGAAAGATGTTGCCGACGTTCAGGATGCTCAGAAAGATGCTGATAAACTAGCTCGTGTTGATCGTAAAGGAGCAATTGCCATTCAGATTCAGAAACAATCTGACGCAAATGCGGTGAATGTAAGTAAGGCTGTTAAGAAAGCGATTTCACAAATTGAAAAAGATTACGGTAAGCAAAATCTTAAGGTTAAAATAGCTAATGATACTTCAGACTTCACCCTTGAAGCTGCTGACTCAGTAATACACGACTTAATGCTGGCGATCTTCCTGGTTGCTGCGGTAATGTTGTTGTTCCTGCATAGTATGCGTAATGCCTTGATCGTAATGATTTCTATACCTGCTTCGTTAGTTGCAACATTTATCGGGATGAAGATCATGGACTTTTCACTGAATCTGATGTCGCTAATGGGTCTTTCGCTGGTAGTAGGTATCCTTGTCGACGATGCGATTGTAGTATTGGAAAATATTTACCGTCATATGGAGATGGGTAAAAACCGTGTAAAAGCAGCATTCGATGGTGCTAAAGAGATCGGGTTTACTGTTATTTCCATCACGTTGGTAATTGTGGTTGTGTTCTTACCTATCTCATTAACTAATGAGCTAGTATCTAAAATCTTGCGTGAGTTCTGTGTGGTGGTAATGATTGCAACCTTATTGAGTTTGTTTACCTCGTTCACCATCATTCCGTTACTGTCTTCACGTTTCGGTAAGTTGGAGCACTTGACCAATAAAAACCTTTTCGGTCGTTTTATCCTTTGGTTCGAAGCTAAGCTTTACAAATTTACCGAATGGGTAACAGGTATCCTTAAATGGGCCTTAAATCACAAACGCTATACAATTGGTTTGGCATTAGCCTTATTAGTCGCATCGTTTATGCTGGTTGGTAAGGGCTATATCGGTGGCGAATTTATTGCTCAAGGTGACCGCGGACAGTTTATTGTTCAGTTAGAATTACCTAAAGATGCATCTGTTGAACAATCAAATAAAGTAACTACCTTAACCGAACAATTGCTTGCTTCGAAAAAAGAGGTGCAATCAATGATTACCACAGTAGGTCAGAGTAGTGAGGACGGATTTGGTGTAACACAGGCAACCGCTTATAAATCAGAAATCACCGTCACCTTGGTTGATGCAAAATTGCGTAAAGATCCATCTGATATTTATGCTGCTAAGCTGAAAAATGAGCTGATGGCTAAACTTCCGGGTGTAAAAATCAAAACTACACCAGTAGGTTTATTGGGTACTGCTAACCGTGCTCCTGTAGAGGTAGTTGTTATGGGTACCGACCTTGATAGTGTAATGGCTTTTGCAAAAGTGGCTTTGGCTGAGTTAAAAGCAACCAAAGGGTCTAAAGATGTTAAACTTTCAGTAGAAGAGGGTAACCCTGAGATCAGCGTACAAGTTGACCGTGATAAAATGGCTGCTTTAGGCTTATCAATGGACGCTGTAGGTGGTACCATGCAGGTGGCATTTAATGGTAACACTGATGCTAAATTTAGCCAGGGTGAATACGAATACGATATCAACATCCGCTTTGACGACTATAACCGTAAAAGCATTGAGGATGTATCAAATATTACATTTATAAATAACAAACAACAGCCTGTTAAACTATCGCAGTTTGCTACTGTTACCGAGAGCTCAGGACCAAGCCGTTTAGAGCGTCGTGATAAGAGTACTTCTGTGTCTGTTCAAGGACAGGTTGTGGGTGTTGCTTCAGGTGCTGTTTCCCAACAATTAAAAACCAAACTCGATGGGATGAAAAAACCTACAGGTGTTACCTTCGTTATGGGTGGTGACGCTGAAAACCAAGGTGATTCATTCAGTACTTTAGGGGTTGCGTTATTGATTTCGATTATATTAGTTTACCTGATCATGGTAGCATTATATGACAATTATGCGTATCCGTTTGTAGTTATGTTCTCGATCCCATTGGCAATGATAGGTGCATTATTGGCTCTTGCATTAACCAATAATACATTGAACATTTTCTCAATCCTTGGTATGATCATGTTGATCGGTCTGGTAGCGAAAAATGCGATCCTAATCGTCGACTTTGCTAATCAGGCAAAAGAGGAAGGTAAAACCACTGATGAGGCCCTTATTGCTGCCAACAATGCCCGTCTGCGTCCAATCCTGATGACTACTATTGCGATGGTTATCGGTATGCTTCCTTTAGCGTTGGCTACTGGTGGTACAGCAGCTATCAAAAATGGTTTAGCATGGGTAATTATTGGTGGATTGATCAGCTCAATGTTCTTAACACTGATCATTGTACCGGTGGTTTATAAAATTATTGACATGTTCTTAGCAAAATTTGGTATGAACAAAGGCAATAAAGAGATCATTGAACAGTTATATGAAAAGGATGATGATCAAAAAGTTATCCAACATAAACATACTCATGAAGATGAATTAATGAGTATATAAAAATTTAAAGTTTTCTTTAGTTTTAAGTGGTTAGTTGAGCTCCTCTCCGAATTGAGAGGGGCTCTTTTTTATGTCATAGCTGTTTTCTTTTTAATTATCGGTCGAAAAGGCTATCTTTCTATTATTAAACTTATTTTCAGATGGTTATCAAAGAATTGCTTGAAAAGCTCGAAACCTCCCCTATTCCTGTTGCAGGTGCCTTACATGCAGGAGAAAATTTTAGGGTATTAGTTCTTGCCTTCAAAAAAGGAATGATTCTGAAAGAGCATAAAGCGCATACTCCCGGCAAACTCACAGTTGTAAACGGTCGGGTGGTTTATACAGAAGGTGAAAAGAAAATACCGCTCTCGGTTTATGAGCACACAGATATTCCACTGGGAATTCCACATACAGTTGAAGCACTGGAAGATTCTGTTTGTTTTTTAACACAAGGGTGAATAACATTCACTAAGTTTCTGTCCTCACACTGTCCATAAATTCTGGATAGTTTTCCTATTTTAGAGGGATAACCCAGTGCATGAAAACTATCAAACTATTCGTCCTTTTACTGTTTGTTTGCTGTTCATTTTCCTTATTATCCTTTAATACCAGCCAATCAGACACACCTAATATCAGCGGACTATGGGCCGACTCTAATTCTGTTAATTTCCAGCATTGTTACGTGATCTTCTCACAAACTGGCAATACTCTAAAAGTGGCTCATTATTTGGAGTTTAAAGGTGCTCCAATGGTTGAAGAAGGTGAAGGAATTATTAATAACCATAAAGTAAGTTATAAAGTAGTAGTGACGAGAGCCATTCCAGGTTGGGCTTTAAAAGGCGAACATCTGTTGGAACTCTCTCCTGACGGATCAACTTTAAGAGGTGTTTTTAAAGACGAGCAAGGCAACACTGGGCCATTGGTATTTAAGAGAATAAGACCGTAACTGATATGAATATGAAATCATCTTTCGTTATTGCCGTTATTTTAATTATCGGTCATTTTTCTGTAAACGCTCAAAAGAATGTTCAAATTCCTCTTAGAAATGGTAAAGTAATGTATGCCGATACTGTTTTTATCAATAATACTCCCAAATCTGTAATATATGAGCGTTCAAAAAACTGGATACTGAAAAACTTCCCAATACAAAACAAGGACTTTAATGAGGTTAATAAAAATGATAGTTTGATTACAGCTTGTGGCTCCATGGAATTTAGTCAGATGGACCTACATAATCTTAATCAGGTAGTTATTGATTATAAAATCCAGATAGAAGTTTATGATAATGCTTATGTGTATAAGTTCTGCAACTTTAAGGGACGACTTTATGAAAAGTCTCAGTATACATCTGTAGCGGCTTCGAAGATAAGTATTGAAGAGGATTATGCTCAATACTTAAAGAAACCTAAAATGAATGATTATACCCGCCGTGTAAAGCAATTCTATAAGTTGATCAATCAACAATTACTTTCTTTTAATACTGATATGGAAACAAAGGAACCTGTTTCTATAGAGTATGAACGCGGGCCACACCTCGAATAACCTTATCGGTTATTTTCTGAACCATATAAGGCATATAAGGAACATATAAGTTTTTCTTAAATGATCTTATATGTCTTATATGGTTATTATTTCTGAACCATGTAAGGCATATAAGGAACATATAAGTTTTCTTTCTTAAATGATCTTATATGTCTTACATGGTTTATTATTTCTGAACCATATAAGGCATATAAGGAACATATAAGTTTTCTTTCTTAAATGATCTTATATGTCTTACATGGTTTATTATTTCTGAACCATATAAGGCATATAAGGAACATATAAGTTTTTCTTAAATGATCTTATATGTCTTATATGGTTTATTATTTCTGAACCATATAAGGCATATAAGGAACATATAAGTTTTTCTTAAATGATCTTATATGTCTTATATGGTTTATTATTTCTGAACCATGTAAGGCATATAAGGAACATATAAGTTTTCTTTCTTAAATGATCTTATATGTCTTACATGGTTTATTATTTCTGAACCATGTAAGGCATATAAGGAACATATAAGTTTTCTTTCTTAAATGATCTTATATGTCTTACATGGTTTATTATTTCTGAACCATGTAAGGCATATAAGGAACATATAAGTTTTCTTTCTTAAATGATCTTATATGTCTTACATGGTTTATTATTTCTGAACCATGTAAGGCATATAAGGAACATATAAGTTTTCTTTCTTAAATGATCTTATATGTCTTACATGGTTTATTATTTCTGAACCATATAAGGCATATAAGGAACATATAAGTTTTTCTTAAATGATCTTATATGTCTTACATGGTTTAAATAATCTATAAGGTTAACACCATTCCGTCATAGGCTAGATTAATCCCCTTAGGAAGTATTTTCTCCACATCTTCATGTTTACCTAACCGATGACTGATATGTGTAAGATACGTTTGTTCTACTTTTAATTCCTTAGCTAATTCAATTGCTTCATCGAGAGTAAGATGAGAAACATGACTTTCCCGCTGCAATGCATTCAGCACTAAAACTTTTGATCCTTTTATTTTTTCCTTTTCTTCAGCAGAAATAGTTTTAGCATCTGTGATATAGGTAAAATCTCCTATTCTAAAGCCAAGAACAGGGAGTTTATAATGCATCACTTCAATTGGAATAAAATCAATGCCATGAACAGTAAATGGCTTATTACCAATCTCCACCAGATTTATCTTAGGAATTCCAGGATATTTTATGGAAGCAAAAACATAAGCAAATTCACGCACAACAGCCTCCTGAACACGAGGAGAGGCGTAAACATCCATCTCTCGATCGTGTTTAAAATTAAACGCCCGAACGTCGTCTAAACCTGCAATATGATCCTTGTGTTCATGAGTAAAAACAATGGCATCTAACTTTTTAACCTTCGCACGTAACATCTGGTAACGAAAATCAGGACCACAGTCAATTACCACCACAGTATTATTCCATTCAATCAGCACTGATGACCGCAATCTGTTATCTCTTTTATCTGTCGATGTGCAAACCTCACAATCACATGCAATTACTGGTACACCTTGTGATGTTCCGGTGCCAAGGAAGGTTATTTTCATTTGATATGCATTACTTAATAAAAGTCCATGGACCATGGACCATAGACCATGGTCTTTTTTACTCCAACTCCAATTTCGTTTGTTTCAGGTTTAGGTAAAATGCTTTTTGTTTCTCATCCAATAAAGATTCATCAGCATTAACCTGCTTAACAATTTCAACAAGGGCGTTTATCTTTTGTTCAAGGGTTATAAACTTGTTTACAACTACCACTTTTGTTGATTGCAACAAACATGCCCCTGACTTAAAATTGCCTTTTTCATAACGCACTTTATATTCCAGGTCACGAAGCAAGGTTTCAAGTTTTTCTAATGTATGATTTGTAATGGCTAACATTGAAATTTTCTTTGGGTTAGGATTTAGTCACCCGGAGATACCGTTCTTTAATCAAAAAAGAATCCCAAACGCTAAAATAGCATTTGGGATATAAATTTTATGAATCCTGTTGAATCTTATCGTAAATCGACCACCTCAACACCAGGATATTTCTTTTTGTCGAAAGCAAAAAATGCATCATCAACTTTAGGGTTCAGAACAAATGTTTTCACCTTATAAGTATAACGATTACCGTTTTTATCAAAAATTTTAATCTGCTTTAACTGTTTTTGTTTTTTATCAACAGATAATTCAATTTTCGAGAATTGCTTTGTAACTACAGGTACCAGGTCAATCAATTGAACAGTGGTAGCCCCTTCCTTCTTCTCACCTTTCAACAAATATTTAAAACCTTTTTCATAAATAGTAAAGATCTGCGCTGGGTTCAACCCCTCACCGTTCTTCTCTAAATTATTGATTTGTATTTCTTTTGAATCCTTCAAGTAGGTATAAGAAAGTTTGCCATCACTAAACAATTCCGTTCCACCCAAAATCACTTTATACTTATTCGATTTTTGTTTAATGTATAAAGTTCCATTTTGAGTTTCATTGATTTTTTCTGAAGGGTTTTCGAGCGTATACGAAAAGTCAGTTTTAATAGCGTCAAAAGAACGATACTTGGCACTGACACCTGTCAAAATGTCTTTTGCCTGTTTTTCTGCCGGCGATTGCGCAAAAGCCGCTACCGATACCACCATCGCCAAGGCCGAGATAAAAATTGATTTTTTCATTACAAAAATATACTTGTCAATACTATGGGTTATGACTTAGCAAAAGCCACACCGTTTAAAATCATGTATGTAAATTATTACTTACACATGACTCAATTATCTTTCGAATTTAAGCTATCAAGATATTGCAACAACGAATATTCATCGGGATATAATACTTCACGAGCTTTACTTCCTTCAAATGGCCCCACAATACCTGCTGCCTCCAGCTGATCAATAATTCTACCTGCACGGTTATAACCTAATTTAAGTTTACGCTGAATAAGAGAGGTTGAACCTTGTTGATGAATAACGACCAATTTGGCAGCATCTTCAAATAACGCATCACGGTCGCTCATATCAAAATCCTTCACTGAACCTTCTCCATCCTCACCAACATATTCAGGAAGTTCATATGCACTGGTATAACCACGTTGCGATCCAATATAATCACATACCTTTTCCACTTCTGGGGTATCAAGGAACGCACATTGCAAACGAATAAGATCTGCTCCGGTTGAGAATAACATATCTCCTCTACCGATCAGCTGATCAGCACCTCCTGCATCCAAAATTGTTCTTGAATCGATTTTCGCAGTTACCCTGAATGCTAAACGAGCTGGGAAGTTAGCCTTAATAATACCGGTAATTACGTTTACAGACGGACGTTGAGTAGCAATTACCAGGTGAATACCAATAGCACGGGCCAGCTGAGCTAAACGTGCAATTGGGGTTTCTACCTCCTTGCCTGCAGTCATGATCAAATCGGCAAACTCATCAATTACCAGAACGATATACGGTAAGTACCTGTGTCCATTTTCAGGATTCAGTCTTCTGGAAACAAACTTTTGATTATACTCTTTCAGGTTACGAACACCTGCATCTTTCAATAGTTCGTATCGGTTATCCATCTCAATACATAATGAATTGAGCGTGTAAACTACTTTCTTGGTATCAGTAATAATAGCTTCACCTTCACCCGGAAGTTTGGCCAAAAAGTGTCTTTCGATCTTCTTGTAAAGTGTTAATTCCACTTTTTTAGGATCGACGAATACAAATTTTAATTGAGATGGATGTTTTTTGTATAATAATGAAGCAATTAGTGCATTAATACCAACTGATTTACCCTGACCGGTTGCACCTGCCATTAGTAAGTGCGGCATTTTAGCCAAATCTGCAATAAATACTTCATTCGAAATTGTTTTACCTAGAGCCACAGGCAAATCCATTGTCGAAGCTTGGAATTTCTCCGTTGCCATTACAGAACGCATTGAAACTAATTCCGGATGTTGATTCGGAACCTCAATACCAATGGTTCCTTTACCAGGAATAGGAGCAATAATACGAATACCCAACGCTGCAAGGCTTAATGCAATATCGTCTTCAAGATTCTTGATCTTTGAAATACGAACTCCCGGTGCCGGGATTATTTCATATAATGTAACAGTAGGACCAATAGTAGCTTTGATTTTATCAATCTCAATTCCATAATGCCCCAGCGTGTTTACAATCTTGTTTTTATTCTCCTCTAACTCTTCCTGATCTACATGAATTTTATTAGAACCATGATTATCCAACAAATCAATTATCGGATACTTATAGGTAGCCAAATCCAAGGTTGGATCAAATTCGCCATGCTGACTAACCAGGTCCTCTGCCAGTTTTTCTTCAGGGGTCCGCTCTACACTTAGCTCCAAATCATCCTCTACCGGCTTTTCAGCTATCGGCAACGGTTCTTCTGGTTGTTGAGGTAAAGAAAAATCAATTTCTTCATTTTCCTCTTCCTCAACCACTACCTGAGTTTTTTCGTTCTGCGGCTTATTATCAAGCTCCATTGTACGTACTTCAGGAGTTAGTTCCTCTTCCAAATAAGCAAGGTTAGGCTTAATAGGTCCTGTTGTATGTGAGTATTCCCTGCGTGGAGTAAAATCAATCTTATCTTCGTCTTGCATATCCTCAAACCTGTTCTTGCGAGGGCCTGTTTCTTCAAGTTCAGGAACAAACAATGGCTTTTTCTTAGGAGAAAAATCAGGGTTAAATGCAATAATGACAAAAACCAATGCTGCAAATACTAATAATCCCAAAATACCTGTCTTGCCAAGCGTTGCCGCTAGCCATTGATTCGTTTGATATCCGAATACACCTTCCAGGAAATGAGGAATTGGGCTAAAAAATCCATTTAAATAACCTGCTAATACCGATATGAATACTAAAAAGAAAAATGAATAAGCTAAAGCCTTTATCACCGGTAATACAGCCACTTTGAATAAAAGTCTGTATCCCAAAACAAAGAATACGAATACAAAAATAAAGGATGCAACCCCAAACCATTGATAGATAAACTGGTGTGCAATCATTGCTCCCCATAATCCCATCCAGTTTTCAACAGGTGCTTCCTGTGGAGAAAAAATCTTACCCCATGTCATATTCATCACCACACTCTGATCTTCTCCCCATGTTAGCACATAAGAGGTAAAAGCTACCAAAAAGTAGATGGACATGATCAATAAAAACAGACCTGTAATCTTAACAACCTTAGGATCTATTTCGGGTAAGCTAAAAAAAGGTTTCTTTTCCTCCTGTTGTTTAGGTGGATATTTTATTTTGCCCTTCTGACTAATTTTCTCAGCTTGAGGCTCTTGGTTTTCGTTTCTAAAACGGTTGGTACGTTCTTGCATCAGACAAATATAACTCTCAAAGATAGTGAGCAACCCAAAAGTAGCAAATAGATTTAGTAAAATATGGAGAATAAATGAACGAAAAAAGGCAGATCGCTATTGAATAAAAACAAATCATAGCACCAATTGACTGCTACTGACCAGCTTATTTTTGAAATAAACTAAACCTGAGCTTGATTGAAAATTCATTTTCATAAGTTCTGGTCTTTAAAAGTGGTTGAATAAACTCGGCCGAAAGAACAATAGCCGATGTTAAAAAATATCCAGCTTCAATATCTAAAGGAAAATCAAAAATATCGTTCTTAAAATCATAAGTATAAGTGGGATAATAACCTATATACCAATTATTCCCCCAATAATCGATATTCGGAGCGATACCTAAAATACTGATATCAGGCCTGCTTCCATCTCCTAAATATGAAAATCGATAATCCACCGCAAACACAATTGAGCCTTTTAATCCTGGAAAGAAATAAGCAAATCCTGCTCCAGGATCAGCTTGAAATTTACCGGATCCCAATGACTCTTGTGTGGCTGTTGGAAAATAAAACCTGACATGGTAACCATAAAAGAAGTTCTCAGACCTTCCAAGTAATTGGGTAAACCTAAAATCTACGTCCTGCAAACCAAAATCAATGTTACCATCATCGGTTGCATTGGTTCTTCCAAAAGGTAAATCCAATTTTAAATGCAGATTTCCTTTTGAAGTGGCTAAAAAACGTATGTAATAAGATTCTGAGAAAAGGTCATTTTTCAAATTTAAGCGATCATACCTCGGACTGATGTAGGCAAACTTTCTTAATGGATATGGGAATATTTCTACTATCCTACCATTATCCTGCTGAGCAAAACATAAAAATCCATTAATTATTAGGAAAGACAGCACTAGCGCAGATCGATAATTGAGCATTGTTTTCCAAAAATAATGTCAAAGGATTTTTGCAATGTTTAATTAATATAAAGAAAAAATATTGAACCTCATTCATACAAACACCTCATTAACAATATTTTTTCAATAAAAACTATCTTCTATTTTGAATTATTAGTTCAATTCATAAAAATTAATTTACTTTGTGTCATAATAACGCAAACAAAACAATGAAAGCCTTTCACTCTTATCAAAATCCATCACTGGCAATCGACCTTGTTGTATTTGGTTATCATGAAAATACTTTATCTGTTTTGCTGTTGAACAGAAATGAAGAGCCATTTAAGAACCAATGGACGCTGCCCGGAGGATTTTTGCAAATGGAGGAAACCTTTAGAAACACATGTTCGCGTGTACTAAAAACGAAATTGGGAATTGATGATTTGTTTTTGGAGCAGCTCTATTCATTTGATGAAGGGACCCTCGCGGGCGGGTTATCTCTGTGGCTTATTATGCATTAATCAACCCTCAAAAGTTTAAAGTGGTTGCCGGAACAATGGCTAACGATGTAAAATGGTTTAATGTAAAGGAAATACCACTATTAGGTTTCGATCACATTCAGATCTTTGAACAAGCCTTAGATCGTCTTAAATCAAAGATTAGTTACCACCCGGTTGGTTTTGAATTATTGGATGAACTTTTCACAATGACTGAATTGCATGAATTGTTTGAATGTATTCTTGATACTCCAATGGACCGAAGGAATTTCAGAAGAAAGATACTCGATTCGGGGTATTTAATTAATACCGGTAAGAAAAGAGAAGGTGCAAAAAACAGACATCCGGATTTATATCAATTCGCGGGGTCTAATTCATATTAAATCTGTGATATCAATAATAAACTAAAACCATGAATTATAATAACACCTGGCTTGTAGAGAAATTCAAGTCAAAAGAAAAAATTAAATACTTGTTCTTTTGGGGACATCACCCTTCAAAAAATGGAAGTATAACTCAATCGTGTTTCAGCCAATGGTGGCATTCCTCTTTTGAGGTTGATGGAGTTAAATACAAAACTGCCGAACATTGGATGATGGCTGAAAAAGCTCGTTTATTCGATGACGATATCGCAATTGAGAAAATATTAAAAACCAACACTCCTGCTGAAGCCAAGAAAATGGGACGATTGGTAAAAAACTTCAATGCAGTAATTTGGGATCAACATAAATTTGAAATTGTTGTAAATGGAAATCTTCATAAGTTTTCTCAGCATGATGCGATGAAAACTTTTTTGATAAATACTAAAGAACGTGTTTTAGTTGAAGCTAGTCCTGTAGATAATATTTGGGGAATCGGTATGGCTGCAGATCATGAACATATCGAAAATCCGTTGAAATGGAGAGGAGAAAATCTACTTGGTTATGCATTAATGGAAGTAAGAGATAAACTTAAATAGTATGAAAATTGAAGTTATTAAAGCGGACATCACAACTATAGCAGTTGATGCCGTTGTAAATGCTGCTAATTCTTCATTACTGGGCGGAGGCGGCGTTGATGGGGCTATTCATCGCAAAGGAGGCAGCTCAATCTTAGAGGAATGTATTAAAATCCGTGAACGACAAGGCGGTTGCTCTACTGGCGAAGCTGTAATTACAACAGCGGGGAATTTACCTGCAAAACATGTGATACATACTGTCGGTCCGATATGGAACGGGGGTAACAACAACGAAGACTTGCTATTAAGCAATTGCTATACAAATTCATTAAGGTTAGCGATTGACAACAGTTGTAAAACTGTTGCTTTTCCAAATATTAGTACCGGGGTCTATCATTTTCCAAAGAATAAAGCAGCTCAAATAGCGGTTGATACCATTCAGCATTTTAAGCAACAGGAATTATTGGATAAAGTAATTTTTGTCTGCTTTGATGATGAGAACTATGAATTATATAAGAAACTATTAATAAAATGAATGAAAAACAAATTAAGGGAATAAGCAAATTTTTAAGCTATGTTCTTCGACATAATCCTCAAGAGATCAATCTTTCTCTTGATGCTAACGGCTGGGCATCCGTTAATGAACTGATTGAAAAAGCTAGAATAAAGAACATTGAAATCACAATAGATGAGTTAGAAGTGATCGTATCGCAAAATGATAAACAACGTTTCACTTTTAACGATGAACATACTAAAATTAGGGCAAGCCAAGGCCATTCGATCAACATTGAGCTTGATTTAAAAACGACAGAACCTCCTGAATATTTATACCATGGCACTGTTACTAAGTTTATCAACGCTATTAAATCAGAAGGTCTAAAGAAGATGAGTCGCCAGCATGTTCACTTAAGCATGGACCGAACAACTGCGGAAAAAGTCGGAAGTCGCATAGGCATTCCAGTTATACTATCAATCAGAAGTGGGGCAATGCATCGTGATGGGTTCCCGTTCTTCATTTCTGATAATGGAGTTTGGTTAACTGATAGTGTTCCCAACTTGTATATTGAGTTTTAAGTAAAAATGCACCGAAATTATATCAAAGATGCCTTATTAGGCTTAGCTGTTGGTGATGCATTAGGCGTTCCGGTTGAATTTATGACACGGGAAGAAATAAGGACGAATCCGGTTACAACAATGCAAGCATTTGGCACTCATAATCAACCTGCAGGAACTTGGTCTGACGATAGTTCACTAACCTTTTGTTTAGCCGAAATGCTTTGTAAGGGGTATGATTTAGATGAATTGGCTCTTTATATGATTAGATGGAAAGAAAGTGCTTTTTGGACAGCTCATAACCATGTATTTGATATAGGAATAGCCACTTCCCAAGCTATCAATTTGTTAAAAAAGGGAATTTCTCCTTTATTGTCTGGCGGCAATAGCGAGCAAAGCAATGGGAATGGATCTTTAATGAGAATACTTCCACTATTGTTCTATGTTAAAGAAAAACCAATTCAAGAAAGGTTTAAATGTGTTCAAGAAATATCTTCATTAACTCATCGACATATTATTTCGGCAGTCGCATGCTTTATTTATCTCGAATATGCACTAAAACTTTTGAATGGCGTCGATAAACTTCTGGCTCTAACTCAGGCTGGACTTGATGTAAAAAACTTTTTAATAATGCATGATTTAATTTCCATTGAAGAGTTTGATAGATTTAAAAGAATACTGCCAAATGAAACTGGCATTGTAACTATCAACGATCTCGACGAAACTGAAATTCATTCATCAGGTTATGTTTTACATTCTCTGGAAGCAAGTATTTGGAGTGTGCTTTCAACTAACAATTACAACGATGCTGTATTAAAAGCGGTTAACTTAGGTAGTGATACAGATACAACAGGTGCCATCACTGGAGGATTGGCTGGGTTATTATACGGTTGGCAGGAAATTCCTCCGGAATGGCTGAATTTACTTGTTAAGCGTACTGACATAGAAAATCTTAGTGAAAAACTTTTTGCCGTTATTTACTAGTTATTTGTCCGAATTCCTCCAATCCGAAACACTGATGCAAGCTTTTCATTTCAAGACTAAGAATTGAACACCTAATTAAAGGACAGTATTAATTAACTTATATATGCCCAGAACATTTGTCATAGGAGATATTCACGGAGCATTGAAAGCTTTGAAACAACTTATAAGCAAAATCAACCCTGTTGTTGGCGACAGGCTTATATTTTTAGGGGATTATGTAGATGGATGGTCTGAATCATCAGGTGTAATTGATTATTTGATTAAACTTGATGAATCTTTTGAATGCATGTTTATTAAAGGCAACCACGACGCTTGGTGTGAATCCTGGTTAAACGGCAATGTGCCCAATCAAACCTGGTTTTTTAATGGAGGTGACTCAACGATTGAAAGTTATATCACTTTTCCGGTTGAAGAAAAAGAAAGGCATCTGAAGTTCTTTCGCAGAATGTTAAATTACTTTATAGATGAGCAAAACAGACTATTTATTCACGCTGGCTTTTCTTCTATGCACGGACCAGAGAAGGAACAATATTCAAGCAATTTTTCCTGGGATCGCACCTTATGGGAAATGGCTCTGACAATGGATAAACGTATTACCAAAGATTCTAAACTGTATCCCAAACGATTACTGTTGTTCAACGAAATTTACATAGGCCATACTCCAACTTTAAACTATGATGTAGGCGTACCTATGCAGGCTTGTAATGTTTGGAATATCGATACTGGCGCAGCTTTTCTTGGAAAACTGTCCGCTGTGAACATTGATTCTAAGGAGGTTTTTCAGAGTGACATTGTACAAACGCTCTATCCGAATGAAAACGGCCGAAATAGGTAAACCATGTAAGGCATTTTACACGTCTTATGATTTCTGAACCATATAAGGCATATAAGAAACAGATAAGTTTTTTTCTTAAATAATCTTATATCTCTTATATGGCTGATTATTTATGAACCATATAAGGCATATAAGAAACAGATAAGCTTTTTCTTAAATGATCTTATATATCTTATATGGTTGATTATTTATGAACCATGTAAGGCATATAAGAAACAGATAAGCTTTTTCTTAAATGATCTTATATCTCTTATATGGCTGATTATTTCTGAACCATATAAGGCATATAAGAAACAGAGAAGTTTTTTTCTTAAATGATCTTATATGTCTTATATGGTTGATTATTTCTGAACCATATAAGGCATATAAGAAACAGAGAAGTTTTTTTCTTAAATGATCTTATATCTCTTATATGGTTGATTATTTCTGAACCATATAAGACCATATAAGGAACAGATAAGTTTTTTCTTAAATGATCTTATATGTCTTATATGGTTGATTATTTCTGAACCATATAAGGCATATAAGAAACAGATAAGCTTTTTCTTAAATGATCTTATATGTCTTATATGGCTGATTATTTCTGAACCATGTAAGGCATATAAGAAACAGAGAAGTTTTTTTCTTAAATGATCTTATATGTCTTATATGGTTGATTATTTCTGAACCATATAAGGCATATAAGAAACAGAGAAGTTTTTTTCTTAAATGATCTTATATGTCTTATATGGTTGATTATTTCTGAACCATATAAGACCATATAAGGAACAGATAAGTTTTTTCTTAAATGATCTTATATATCTTATATGGTTTATTAAGAAAGGACCTCATAGAATTCATTTACATAGGTTTTCTGTCCCGCGTTGAAAACATTAACACAATTAAAATTGATCAAAAGTCCCATGGGAGCCTTTAACAGTTTCATATAAGACAGTAACTGAGCTTGATGAATTGGAAGGACTTCATCAACAGCTTTTAACTCTACAACCAAACAATTCTCAATAAACAAGTCACATTTAAGCTGTGTATTAATCTCAATGTCTTTATATCTAACCGGAATTGACATTTCCGGATAAAAATCAACACCCCTTAATTGCAACTCATGCATCAGGCATTTGTGATAAACACTTTCCAGCAAACCAGGACCCAAAGCTTTGTGTACCTCAATAGCAGCTCCATTAACCTTGTAAACAAGGTCCTTCAATTTTAATTTATTCATTATATATAACAGCTAACGATTAGTTAAAAAAAAAGTTCTTAACAATTAGTTAAGCACTTTTTCTGCTAATTCTTTAAAATCAATACCATCAAAATTGCCGGAACTCATTAACAGCAGATTGGCATTTTTCCATTTTTGAGCCAAGAGGTAAGTCTCCAGCTTTTTTGAATCGGTGAATACTTGGATATTATCCGAATTGAACGCTTCTTTCACCTGTTCTTCTGAAATAGGTTCCAATTTTTTATGCTCAATTGTATGATGATTGAAATAAACCAATGCTTCATCTGCAGTAGCCATCGATCCATCATACTCTTTTAGAAAATTCTTATTTAAGCTACTGAACGTATGCAATTCCATTGCTGCGATTAATTTTCGCTCCGGAAACTGAGCCTTCATTGCTGCTGTGGTGGCCTTTAACTTCGAAGGAGAGTGGGCAAAATCTTTATATACTGCAGTTTGATCATTTTTAGCCACCAGCTCCAAACGTTTTGAAGCCCCCTTAAAACTTGCGATTGCTTTATAGAATTCGACATCCGAAACGCCCAATTTATTACAGATTAAACGGGCACCATTCATATTCATCAGGTTATGTTCGCCAAAAACCTCTATTGCAACATCACCGTCCGCAGTTAACAAAGTTGTAACTCCATTCTCTACCTTAAATTTAGGCAAGCCATACCCAACTGTTTCAAAATGAGTATTCGGATAGCTTTGAACTAGTTTTTTTAATTCAGCGTCCAACTCACAATAAGCTAAAAAGCCTTTAGGCTCAATAGTGTCCAAAAAGATTTTGAACTGCTCAACATAGTTCTCAAAAGTTGGAAATACATTAATGTGATCCCAGGCAATACCGCTTAAAATTGCCAAATTGGCTTTATACAAATGAAACTTCGGGCGACGATCGATCGGTGACGACAAGTATTCATCGCCCTCAATAATTATTACCGGAGCATCTTTGGTAATACGAACCATGGTATCAAAACCGGCCAATTGTGCACCAACCAAATAATCACAATCAACATTACATTGATGCAATACATGAAGAATCATTGCAGTAATGGTTGTTTTACCATGACTACCACCAATTACCACACGTGTTTTGTCTTTTGATTGTTCATAAATATATTCAGGATAAGAATAGATTTTAAGTCCCAACTCCTTTGCCTTGATCAACTCAGGGTTATCGGCGCGGGCATGCATACCTAAAATAACAGCATCTAGCTCGGAGTGAATATTCTCCGGATTCCACCCGATACTTTCTGGCAACAATCCGTGTTTTGCTAAACGAGACTTTGAAGGTTCAAAAACCTCATCATCTGATCCGGTAACCTTATATCCCTTTTTATGTAATGCAATGGCCAGATTGTGCATTGCACTTCCGCCAATTGAAATAAAATGTACGTTCATGTAATTGTTGAGCTATTGAGAAAACGAAAATCGGATTATATTCGGTTTGGTACAATCCATTCGTTAAAAATTCTGATAGAAATTATTTATCCAATAATCTTCGATGGTAATTTATTTGTCCGAGGTGATAAGACAAATGTGTTAACAGATGAAAAAGCATAAACTCCGTACTCGTTTTTTCACTAAAAACAATAATCGGATAATCCATTTGCAATTGTTCATCAGCAACTTGATCTAAACCGTTTTCAACAGCCTTAATCGTGCCTTCAATCTTACTAATCAACGCTGTGCGAGGAACATCTTTTAGTGAAAACTCCAGCTCACGATTTCTAATATAACCGCTATTTCCCAATGTAGCACCAATAAAATGATTAAGATTACCCACCAGGTGTAAGCAAAGATTCCCTGCAGAGTTAGCAATATTATCCCGTACCAACCAGATATTTTTCTCTTGCTGATAAGATTCAATTTCTGTTTTTAGTTTTTGAAGATCTCTGACGAAAATTGATTTTACGGTTTGTATCATGGTAATAATTTAAGAATGCGATGTTCCGATAAGTTTATCCAGATGTTTCTCCGGTTTCATTTCCAATGTTATCAACTCACCTTTATAAAAAATACTGCTGATAATCCATGGAATAGGCATCTGATGCCCCTTTTCTTTACTATCAATTTTAATGATTTGAATAGGTGTATTTGTTTTCTTAGCGTATTTCTGAAGCTCCTGACCAATGTAATAGTCAGTAAACGGGCACGTATCAGAATAGTAAGCTGTAATCCCTTCCGTATTTGAACAAGAACCTTTTCTGGCAGTTTCTTTAAATTTAGGGTAATCAGCATTTTGATTGAATCTGATTCCCCATAACTTAAAAAAAGGAGGAGCTTCATCGATAATCTCAAAGCCCATGTGTTTAAAGAATGTCGGATCACTCATGAAGCCTCTCTTCTTATCACCTGTAATAGCAATAACCCCGTCCATAGCAACAGCATCTTTAAAACACTGCTCCAACAATTGCTTACCGTACCCTTGACCTTTAAACTGCCCTGATACCCAAAAACAATTGATCACCATAAAATTTTGTCCATCAAATGGCAACCACGACTCTTCAATTGGAATGTATTCAATAAACACCTTTCCCCTTACATCAACCTTTTGAAAACGATACCCCTTTTCAAATTGTGTTTTCAGCCATTCCTTTTTTAATTCGTAGCCTTTAGCACATTTCTTATCGCTAATTGCACAGCAGATATGCTCGTTGCAAATATTTTCTTCAGTCAGATTAATTAATTGGGACATAATCAAAAGTTTATCCAACCGGCAATCTTATTTGCAACTACTTTACAAATTTTGCTGCAACCCAATTATTACGGGTATAATGACTGATATATTTCAAATCATATTTAGCAGCTTCTTCCTGAATGATTGCCAGATCGGGAGTCTCATAAAAGCCACTCATAATCAGCTCTCCTTCATCAGCCAGCATAGCAGCATAATGCGACATATGATTTAATAAGATATTACGATTGATGTTAGCCAAAATTAGATCGAAACCAGTATCATTTACCTGATCGATATCACCTAACCCTGTTTTCATGTTGTCAACCTCGTTTAGTTGGGCATTTTCAATACTACTGCTCACACAGATAGGATCAATATCTACTGCAAGTAAATCCTCAGCACCCAGTTTTGAAGCCAGAATAGCCAAAATACCCGATCCACATCCCATATCAAGCACTTTTTTGCCTTCTACTTCTGTCTGTAACAAGAACTCCGACATTAAATAGGTCGTTTCATGATGACCGGTACCGAAAGCCATTTTAGGGTCGATAACAATCTCCATAGGAAACTCAGCACGCGCAGGATGAAAAGTTGCACGGATGTACAGCTTGTCGGCAACGATTACAGGTTCAAAATTATTTTCCCACACTTCATTCCAGTTTTTATGTGGAATAAGGTTGGTTTCGTAAGAAAAATTGAACTGATCTTTATAATCCGATAACTGTTCGCTAACCAGATGCTCATTAAACTGTTCAGCCTGGATGTAGGCTTTAAAACCTGATTCGGTATCTTCAAAAGTGTCGAAACCAATTTCTGATAAACTGGCGATAAGTAGATCTTTTACAAACCCTTCAGGGTCAACTACGGTAAATACTAATTCGTAATAATTCATGAAACACAGAGCGCATTTAAATAAAAAAATCACTGATCCACAGCATTAAACATGAAATGAATCAGTGATACAAGAAACAAAAAAGAACTAAGAATTAAAAGTTTTGATAATATCTGTAAAATCGCGTGATTTCAAAGAGGCACCGCCGATTAATCCACCATCAATATCCTTTTGTGAAAATAAAGATGCTGCATTTGAAGGATTACAGCTTCCACCATATAAAATACTTACTTCATTTGCAGTTTCTTCGTCGTAACCTTCTACAATTAACTGACGGATAAATGCATGAATTTCCTGAGCCTGCTCAGGAGTTGCAGTTAATCCTGTTCCAATAGCCCAAACTGGTTCATAAGCAATAACTACTGTTTTTACTACACTTTTAATTAAGTGAAATAAACCTTCTTGAAGTTGGTTTTTAATAAGATCCAAGTGGATATTTTTCTCACGCTCCTGCAAAGTTTCACCAATACAGAAGATCGGAATTAACTCATGTTTCAAAGCTAAATCTACTTTTTTAGCTAGCAACGCATTCGTTTCAGCAAAGTACTGACGACGTTCAGAGTGGCCGATAATAACATATTCAGCTCCGATAGATTTCAACATTTTTGCAGAAACTTCTCCGGTATAAGCACCCGACTCTTCCCAACAACAGTTCTGACCAGATAATTTGATTTTATCGTGAATATCAGACCCATTTTTCCACTGATCTAGCGCATAAATATTAGTAAACGGGGCTGAAACAATAATTTCTGCGTCATTACTTACTTCATCTTTAACCATATTGGCTACTTCAGAAAATAATTTCAACGATTCCTGTAAATCGTTATTCATCTTCCAGTTTCCTGCAACGATTTTCTTTCTCATTTGTATTTAAAATAGTTTGTGTGTTTTCGTGTTAACTTATTCCGAAGAGGAATCTTTTTTATCAGCTATATATCAGCAAATTAAGACTAATCAATAGCCTTTTCTACTTATTGAATAAACGTATTCAAGTATACGCTTTTCTTCGTCATTAAACTCAGTTTTTTTCGTTTTCATCATTTCTAAAGCGGTTTTCCAAAACTTTTCCAACTGAAAAACAGAGTAAACTTCGTTCTGATGCCATGTAAAATCGGGAACAAATTTAGGAGGAAAACCTGTTGTTGCAATACTACATCCCACCCCAATTACCGAACCGGTATTTAACATTGTATTTATTGATGTTTTGGAATGGTCGCCCATAATAACACCATATTTTTGCAGTTGAGTATCACGAAAATCAGCATCCGCATAATTCCAAACTTTAACAGATCCGAAATTATTTTTTAGGTTAGAATTATTAGTATCTGCCCCTAAATTACACCACTCTCCTATTACAGAATCTCCTAAGTAACCTTCGTGCCCTTTATTTGAGTTGCCAATTATTACACAATTCTTTACCTCGCCTCCAACAACCGAATTGGGCCCCAAGGTAGTTGCTCCATAGATCTTTGCGCCCATTTTAACAACCGCCCCGTCACAGGCAGCAAAAGGTCCTCTGATAAGTGCACCTTCCATTATTTCTGCATTTTTCCCAATGTAAACCGGACCTGTTTGCGTATTAATGGTAGCCAAATTAACGTTTGCACCTTCTTCAATAAACAAACTATCTCCTAACACCCGCGTTCCTTCCGGAACAGCAGCTGAAATTCGCCCCTTAGTTATCAGGGTAAAATCATCAATCAGCGCTTGTTTATTAAACAGAAAAATATGCTCAGGGTAATTAATAGACAATGACGTTAACTGTATTTCGGCGGCGCTATTTAAATAAAGAGTATGGTTGAAGTCAGATGATGTTTCTGCAAGACAAACAGCAATCAGCTTACCACCTGCTTTAATTGCTTCATTCGGTTTAAGCTTATTAATCTGCTCTGTTATAGCTTCATCAGGTAAAAAGGAAGCATTTATAAATACATTCTCTGAGCTAAGAACTATCGGGTATTTTTCTTGTAAATGGACTTCTGTTTTATACGAAACGGTAGTTTTTAAATAAAGCTCCCATTTTTGGCGGATGGTTAATATCCCAAGCCGAATTTCAGATACCGGACGGGTGAATGTCAAAGGCCGTAAGCGATGATGAGTATCATCGTCGAACAATATGTAGTTTCGCATTCTTTGTCTAGTCCTGGAATAATGATACAGGATTAAAGGTAAATAAAAGTACAATTTTAGCTAGCAGCAAATTCAAGTTTGCTGCTAGTTTTTGTTTTATAGGTTCTCATTTTAATTTCATTTTGCTGGTGCATCTGATTAGGCGTATGCATAAAATTGGAATAATGCGGACGTTGATTGTTATAAATATCAATAGACTCTTTTACAATAGTTTTCATTGTCTTTAAGTCCAGATAATGAGTATCAATCCTAAATTCCTGTTTTAATATACCGTTTACCCGTTCAGCAACAGCATTCTCATACGGGTCGGAATGCTGGGTCATGCTGCATTTTATCTTATTACTGATCAATTCATGTTGATAGTCCTGGGCACAGTATTGAAGCCCTCGGTCTGAATGATGGATCAAGGGTGCTGTTTTATACACTCGTTGTTTAATAGCCATTTTCAATGCTTGTAAACTGCTTTCCGCATTCAGGTTGTCGGCTACATAATAACCCATTATTTTCTTTGAATAAGCATCGGTAACCAAGCTCAGGTAACAAGGCTTATCTCGTTTGCCAATGTAAGTAATGTCTGACACCCATACCTGCTCGGGTCGATGAATTTCCATCTCTGCAATAAGATTGGAATGCTTCCTGAACCGATGATGCGAATTGGTAGTAACCAGATAGCTCCGCTTAGGAGGCACTAGTAAATGGTTAGCCCTAAGGATGTCAAAAAGCTTGTCTCGCCCTATTTTTAGCGCTTTTAGGTCTTCCTTCAATAAACAGTACAACTTCTTTCCGCCCAGCCTGGGCATGTGCATTAGTTTGCTCCTTACCAGATTCATCACTTTCATTGCCTTATGTTGTTTGATGGCCTTTCTTTTGAGTTTACGGTAATAAACCTGTCTGTCTATCCCGAACAAATGACAGGAAAACACTAAGGTTTCTTGGTTTTGTTCTTTAAATCGATCGATTGTTCGGGTGGTAAGTTTTTTCGGATGTCGATTTTATATTCCTGTTCAGCAAGATCGATCATCATATCGAAAATGATCACTTTCTTGTCAGCTACATAGGCTTGACGCTCCAGGGTGGCTTTCTGTTTCTCCAGCAGTTTTACCTTGGCCTCAAGTTCCAGAATCTTTTGCTCCGGGGTTTTAGGCATATTCGAAGGTGTTTGATTTTCCCAGTCCAAGTTACCATATTTTCGTAACCAATTCACTATGGTGGAACGGGCCTGGATTCCATACTTACGCTGGGCCCCTGTGGTGGATAACTCTCCTTGTTCTACTTCCTGTACGACTTGAAGCTTAAACGACATACTGTAATCTCGTTGACTTCGTTTCTCATAATGCTTGGTTTCCATAACGATTCTTTTTTTGTGTATCGCTATTTCAGGACGGGACACTTCAAAAATAAAAAAAGTCCACCAATACTATTAGTGGACTTTTTTATATCATGTAAACCGGAACTATTTTTTAGCGTAACGGTTTTTGAATTTATCGATACGACCTGCAGTATCTACTAACTTCATCTTACCAGTATAGAACGGGTGAGATTTGTCAGAGATCTCTAATTTTACTAATGGATATTCATTTCCATCTTCCCAAACGATGGTATCTCTAGTATCAACAGTTGATTTAGTAAGGAATGCGTAATCGCACGACATATCCTTGAACACTACTAATCTATAATTTTTTGGGTGGATATCAGCTTTCATTTTCGCACTTAATTTTTAAATGAGGTGCAAATATAGAACTTTGCAATATGATGTGCAAATTATATTTACTTTTCTTAATAGTGTCCATAGTCGATAGACCATAGTCCATAGTATATTACTTAAGTTTTTATTTATACAGTAATTCAGACGTCAAGCTATGGACTATGGACCACGGACTAAAAAATCATCTCTTCATATGCACATGTTCAATTCCATCCTCCAGGTAAATTTCACCAAACTCCTTAAAGCCGAAGCTTTGGTAGAACTTTAACAGATAATATTGAGCTCCTATGGTCAGGTTTTTATAACCTAAGTTTTCGGCTTCTTCAATTGACTTTTCCATCAATTCTTTTCCGATTCCATGTCTTCTAAATTCTCTGCTAGTTACCACACGACCAATTGAGGCAGTATCAAAAATAACTCCAGGGGGTACAATCCGTGTATACGCTGCCAATTTACCATCAGCCCAACCCATTAAATGCCAGCATTGCGGGTCTTTGCCATCACAATCTAAAAACGGGCAGTTTTGTTCAACAATAAATACATCTTCACGCAATTGAATAACTGCATACAGCTCATTTACATTCAGCTCCTCAAACGATTTTAATTTCCAGATCAACGTGGGTAAAATTTAGATTTAAGTTACAGTTCTACTATGAGAACAGCAACTTCTATTATAGTTATATAGAACTAAACGGCAGGGCGGCGAGTTTTATTTTGGATTAATTAGTAAATACTTTGACATAATTCAACCAACACACCATTCGTTGATTTTGGGTGCAGAAAACAAATCAATTTATTGTCAGCTCCTTTTTTAGGATGATCGGCAATAAACTGAAATCCTTCATTTTTAAGTCTTTCAATTTCGTTCTCAATATTTTCCACTTCAAAAGCAATGTGATGAATGCCTTCTCCCCGTTTTTCAATAAACTTTGCGATGGGACTATCCTCACTTTCCGCCAACAATAACTCAATTTTACTCTCTCCTATCTCAAAAAACTCAGTAGTAACCTTTTCTGAGGCAACTGATTCTGTTTTATAGCTCGGTGTTCCTAAAAGTTGTTCAAATAACTTAGTGGAAGACTGAAGGTCTTTAACGGCAACTCCTATGTGGTCAATTCGTAGCATTGATTTATTGATATTATGGTAAAATAAAGATTTAAGTTGAGGTTGAACTTTGTAATTCGAAATTCTGTGAATGCAGCAAAACTATTGCTGACTAATGATGTTATAAGTTTGATTCTATTTTTCCACCTTATAAACATCATAAAAAATGTAAGGCAAAAGTAAAAATCAAACAAAGAAAACGTGATTAAAAACACAAATCAAAAATATTTGTGTTATTTTTGCATTGCTTTATTTAGACAATTTACAAATTATGTTGAAGTTACCTATTTACCTTGACAACAATGCAACTACGCCGATGGACCCTCGCGTATTGGAAGCAATGTTGCCATACTTTACTGATAAATTTGGCAACGCAGCCAGCCGTAATCACCCTTTTGGTTGGGTAGCTGAAGAAGCTGTTGAATATGCTCGTGAACAAGTAGCCAAAATTATTGGTGCCAATGAGAAAGAAATCATCTTTACTTCTGGCGCAACTGAATCTAATAACCTGGCTCTTAAAGGCGTGTTTGAAATGTATCAGCAAAAAGGTAATCATATAATTACTGTTGTTACTGAACACAAATGCGTACTTGACGCAGCTCATCATATTGAAAAAATGGGTGGAAAAGTAACTTTTCTACCTGTTAAAGAAGATGGATTGGTTGATTTAGACTTGTTAGAAAAGTCGATCACTGATAAAACCATCTTAATTTCGATCATGTATGCTAATAATGAGATCGGAGTTATTCAACCTGTGAAAGAAATCTCTGCAATTGCGCACAAACACGGAGTACTATTCCATACTGATGCAACTCAAGCAGTTGGAAAGATCCCGGTTGATGTTATCGCTGACGGTATCGATTTATTATCATTCACCGGACATAAACTTTACGGTCCTAAAGGTTGTGGTGCTTTATATGTACGTCGTAAAAACCCTCGTGTTAAAGTTACAGCTCAAATTGATGGTGGCGGACACGAACGTGGCATGCGCTCAGGTACATTAAACGTTCCAGGTATTGTAGGTTTTGGCAAAGCTTGTGAAATTGCACTGGCTGAAATGGAATCTGAAGCTAAGCGTTTAGGTGCTTTACGTGATAAATTAGAGAAAGCCGTTACTGAAATGGAAGAAACCTATGTAAACGGTAATGTAGATCACCGTTTATCTCATGTTGCCAACATTTCATTTAAATATGTTGAAGGAGAAGGTTTGATGATGGCTATGAAAGATTTAGCTGTATCATCGGGTTCAGCTTGTACTTCAGCTTCATTAGAGCCTTCATATGTATTGAAGAGCTTAGGATTAAATGATGATCTTGCTCATTCCTCAATCCGTTTTGGATTAGGTAGATTTACAACTGAAGAAGAAGTTGATTATGCTATTGAAGTAACTAAAAAAGCAGTTACTCATTTACGTGAATTAAGTCCGCTGTGGGAAATGTTTAAAGAAGGCATTGACCTTAACAGCATTGAATGGGCTGAACATTAAAATAGTATTGAGTGTTATGATATAAGTAATAAGTTTGAATTGCTTAATAAAGCTAACTCCTATTAATTACTTAAAACTTACCATTCAGGCTTAGAACTTAAAAAATTACTTTAGACTTAAAATTTTAGAAAATATGGCTTACTCAGAAAAAGTTATCGATCATTACACTCACCCACGTAACGTAGGTACTCTCGATAAAGCTAAACAAAATGTAGGTACAGGTTTAGTTGGTGCCCCGGAATGTGGCGACGTGATGCGCCTTCAAATTGAAGTGGATGAAAACAACCTGATCACAGATGCAAAATTCAAAACTTTTGGTTGTGGTTCGGCTATCGCTTCTTCATCTTTAGCAACTGAATGGTTGAAAGGTAAAACGATCGACCAAGCGCTTGAAATTGACAACATGGATATTGTTGAAGAGTTGGCTTTACCTCCGGTTAAAATCCACTGTTCGGTATTGGCTGAGGATGCAATTAAATCGGCAATTAATGATTACCGTGTTAAAAACGGTATGGAGCCAATTGCTTTAGAAAAATCGCACCATTAATAGTTTAGATGTGAGATGTGAGATTTCAGGTGTAGGATACAAATCTTAAAGTCTCCTTCTCAAATCTCATATCTCAAATCTCATATCTGAATAAATATGATTACTATAACAGATAAAGCAAAATCAAAAATTGATTCATTAATGAGTGAAGCTCATCTTGATGCTAGTTACTTTTTAAGAGTAGGTGTTCAAGGTGGAGGCTGCTCTGGCTTATCATACAATTTGGATTTTGACAATGAAGTTAAAACAGGTGACCAAATGTTTGAAGATAAAGGTCTGAGAATCGCCCTTGACATGAAGAGTTTTCTTTATTTGGCGGGAACAGAACTTGATTTTAGCGACGGTTTAAACGGCAAAGGGTTCAATTTCGTTAACCCTAATGCAAGCCGCACTTGTGGTTGTGGAGAAAGTTTTTCTGTTTAACCTTCTGATTTTAAATAAATAATAAGGGCTTCTGATGTAAATCAGAAGCCCTTATTATTTGCATGTACTTCTCCATTCCGTTGTTGTTTTCTTCGCTCCTTCCAAATTTTCTCTTTACGATCTGTTCAGAAAATAATTTGGCAAAACCGCTAATCCATACAATAAATGGGGCTCTTTGTTTTTATAGTTGAGATTTTTTTTTGCACCTTTGAAGGCTTGTTTCTAAAAATCAATACTGATTAAAAGTCTAATCAGCTATTGATTAAAGCTTTATCTGATATTTACGACACAATTACAGGACCAATAAATAAAAAAAACTTTTTGCAAAGAGCTTATGGCACAGATCACCGAGAGGACCACCATCCCACAATTATTAAGAAATGTGGTTCAAAACGTTAAATCTCCTCAAACAACCTTTTTATTGGAGAAAAACGGAGATGATTATAAACCCATTACTTTTGGTGAAACATTAGCCAATGCCGACGCTCTTTCAGCCTGGTTTTTAGATAAAGGCATTCAAAAAGGCGATCGCTTAGGTTTCCTTATCGAAAACTGTCCGAAATATGTTTATTATGACCAAGGCCTACAACAAATCGGAGCGGTAAACGTCTCCATATACCCTACCCTTTCGGAAAGTGAAATTGAGTTTATCATCAAGGATGCAGGATTAAAAACGATATTAATTGGTAACCATTTCTTATTACGTAAAATATTAAAGATAGCGGAGAACTGTAATACACTCGAATACCTTATCCCTGCATTTGACGACTATCATAAGATTACTTCACATTTCACTTCTACCAAAAAAATCCTTGCTTTTAGTGAGGTTTTAGAAGAAGGAAAGAGTTTACTTGCTAACTATACAACAAAAATCTTCCAGGCCCGGGAAATGGTGCAACCGGAAGACCTTTCCTCCTTAATATATACATCAGGTACTACAGGCACACCTAAAGGTGCTATGCTCACTCATTATAACTTTGTAAGCAACGTTAAAGCCTGCTTAGAGCAAATTCCTGGAATTGTACCAGAAGATGTATTTCTATCCTTCCTCCCTCTCTCCCATGTTTTTGAGCGTACTGCAACTTACCATGTTTGCTGTACGGTGGGAAGTTCCATTGCTTTTGCACAAAGCTTGGAATTATTGGGAAAAAACATGATGGAAGTTAAACCTACCATTATGAGTGTAGTACCGCGATTATTAGAGCGAATAACTGAAAAAGCGGTTAAAAGCGGAACTTCTGCCGGCGGATTTAAATCAAAGATATTCTTATGGGCATTTGAAGTAGGAAAGGAAGTTCGTCAGAAGAGAGAAGCTGGCAGTTCTGTTGGGTTTCCATTATCTGTAAAAGCTACACTAGCTGAAAAATTAGTTTTTAGCAAGATAAAAGAGAAAACAGGCGGTAATTTAAAATTCATGATTTCTGGAGGAGCTGCTCTTCCTAAAAATGTAGGTGAATTCTTCGGAAACTTAGGCATTAAAATCCTCGAAGGCTACGGGTTAACCGAAACAGCACCTGTTATGGCGGTTACTGAGTTCCACAGACAAGTAATAGGTACGGTAGGTCGTATCATTCCGGGTATAGTTGTAGCCATCCAAAATACTGACACCAAAGAAATTGTTACCAAACAAACTCATGAAAGTTTCGACCCAAATTTTGAATCTGCTGAAGGAGAGATCATTGTGAAAGGACATTGTGTAATGAAAGGTTATTGGAATCAACCTGAAGAAACCAAATTCGTTATCGACAATGAGGGCTGGTTTCATACAGGTGATGTTGGAAAATTCAATAAAGGCAACTTACAGATCACCGATCGTATCAAAAATATTCTGATCAACTCTTACGGCAAGAATATATATCCTACTCAGGTTGAAAATATTTACCTGAAAAGTACGCGTATCGAACAAATCTTCCTTATTGGAGATAAGCGTGATTATTTAACAGCCATTGTTGTTCCTTCTCATGATTCATTACGTGAGTCTTTTGACTTTGATGAAGACTTTTTCAATGAACCTGATCAGTTTATTGAGGATGAACGCATCACTAACTGGGTTAAAGAAGATATTCGCAAACTTTCGAATGAGCTGGCAAAATTTGAGCGTATTAAAAACTTCATTATAAAACGTCATCCTTTCAGCATAGAAAGCGGAGAGCTAACTCCCACACTTAAAGCTAAACGACGTGTAATTGAGAAGAAATATGCAGAAGAAATTGACGAACTATACGATGTGGAAGTAGAGGCGGATTAATCCACCCTCCATTAGCGTTAAAGGCTGACAAAAACAGACGATCAATTCACACATTCAAATTGAATCAGGGTTGATCGTCTCGTTTCATAAATGGTTTCAACAAATCAATAGGCACTGGGAAAATAGTGGTTGAATTTTTTTCAGTAGCTATTTCTCTTAATGTTTGTAAGTAGCGCAATGTTAAAGCACTGGGCACTTCACTCAATATTTTTGCTGCATCAGCTAAGCGTTGAGCCGCTTGAAACTCTCCTTCTGCAGCTATTACTTTTGAACGGCGTTCCCGTTCAGCTTCAGCTTGTTTAGCCATTGCACGCTGCATTTCCTGTGGTAAATCTATTTGCTTCACTTCTACATTTGAAACTTTTACACCCCATGGTTCGGTATTAGCATCAATTATTTGCTGCAACTTGTGATTGATTTTTTCACGTTGCGACAAAAGGTCATCCAATTCTGATTGTCCAAGCACACTCCGCAATGTAGTTTGTGATATTTGAGAAGTGGCCGCTAAATAATTTTCTACCTGCACAATGGCTTTTTGAGGTTCCAAAACTCGGAAGTAAACAACAGCATTTACTTTTATAGAAACATTATCCTGTGTTATTACATCTTGCGGCGTTACATCAAGCACCACTGTACGTAAGCTCACCCGAATCATTTTATCAACAATGGGAATCAGTAAAATGAGTCCGGGCCCTTTTACTTCAATCAATCGTCCTAATCGAAAAATAACACCTCGCTCATATTCTCGCAGAATACGTATAGCATTGGCAAGAATAATAATTGCAAAAAGAATAATAACCAGAAGCAATACGGGTATTTGTTCCATTTTATATAGTTTAAGTATCTTTTTGAACGACTTCAACAAAAAGTTTAAAATTTTGTCTTTTAATAACACGAACTTTTTCCCCTTTATTTATTATTCCGGCAGTTGATTCAGCCTTCCATATTTCACCATGTACAAATACAGTTCCTACTGGATCAAGCATTTCTAATGACGAGCCGGTTTCGCCAATAAGTGCTTCTACACCGGTTACCGGTTTTGCTCGTTGCGCTTTCAGACCTAAGCCTATTACAAATAAGAAAAAAAGCGCAGAAGCGGAAACCATTGTAAGGATCACACTCAACGAAATCTTTCCCACCTCACCAGTATCTTCCCGTATCAACATTAGTGATCCTAGCAACATTGATATAACCCCACTAATGGCAAGTAAACCATGACTAACTATTTTTATCTCTAACAAGAACAGAATAATAGCGAATGCAATTAATGCCAATCCGGCGTAATTAAGAGGTAATGTATGTAAAGCATAAAAAGCAAGGATAAGACTGATAACACCAATAATTCCCGGAAGAATGGCGCCAGGATTATATAATTCAAACAATAATCCATAAAATCCAAGGATAAGTAATATGTAAGCAACGTTAGGATCGCCAATGATAGAAAGAATCTTTTCCGCAAAATTCATATCATACGTTTGCACACGTGCCGTTTTAGTTTGAAGGATAACGGAACCTTCATTTACTTCCACTTTTCTACCGTCAATACGTTGCAATAATTCATGATCATTTTTAGCCACCAGATCAATCACCTTTTTATCAAGTGCTTCTGTAGAAGTGATAGAAACACTCTTCCGAACAGCTAATTCAGCCCATTCTGTATTGCGTTTTCTTTTTTCGGCAATAGTGCGAATAAAAGCTGCTGCATCGTTTGTGAGCTTTTCAGCCATAATACTGTCCTTATTGCCTTGCATATCTACCGGATGCGCTGCACCAATATTAGTACCAGGTGCCATTACAGCAATATGTGCGGCTAATGTAATGAATACACCTGCAGAACCTGCCTGAGCACCAGCTGGCGAAACATAAACGATTACCGGGACCGTAGATTCCATGATATCTCCTACAATAATCCGTGTTGATTTAAGCAGCCCTCCAGGAGTATTGAGGTGAATAATGAGACAGGTGGCTTTTTCTTTTTTAGCTTTTTCTATACCCCTATGAATGTATTCCGCTGTAGCAGGATTAATAACTGCATCAATATTTATCGATACGACCGTTTGGGATTTAACAAACAACGGCGTAAGAAAATAGCAGATCACATATAGAACAAGCTGGCGCATAAAAATCTTTTTGAAACGCAAAACATAATCTGGAATGTTAACCTTTCAAAAAAGTAATAGATAATATACCGAAAATACACAGGAATTACAATTTTGCATTACGGTAACGATTTAGAGAAACACTGCCCTATTTTATGCTTCGCCTCAATACACAACCGTTACTGCTCCAGAGACAGGCTGTAATCGCGGATTATTAGGTCTTATGACGTAATAATAAGTTGCCTGCGGAATGGTTTTCCCATTCTGCCTTCCATCCCATGGAACTCCATAACCTTGTGAATAAAACATGCGATCTCCCCACCTATTAAATATTTCGACAATAGCCTCAGGATAATTGATTATTCCGTCAATTACCCAGGTATCATTTACATTGTCACCATTCGGGCTAAATACATTTGGGATCTTTAGGTCGGTTAGTACCTTTACGGTTACTGTGTCTTTACAAGGGCACCCATTTGAGCCGACTCCCGCAAGTATGTAATCCGTATTTTCTGTTGGCGTGGCAATTGGATTAAGAATTTGTGGATTACTTAAGGTTGCTGTTGGCGACCACGAAAATGTATCAACATCACTACTCACACTTCCTACTAACTGAGTAGATTCTCCCAGATCAATAGTAACATCTTCTCCGGCGTTTGCTATTGGCGATTGCTTTACGGTTATCGAAAATGACAAAAACTTACTACAAATTGCGTTAGGACTTGAGTAAGAAAGATTGATCGTATGTGTGCCTCCACCTGCCTGTAAAGGGTTAAACGTACTATCAGTAACACCTGGGCCAGTAAACGTATAGTTATTGCCGGGACGACTACTTAACAGCGTAATTAAATTAATGTTTCCATCCCGTTCACAAACTTCGGGGATTGGTAATGCGCGCAAATCGGGTAATGCCTCCACATTAATGCTATAAATTAGTTCGTCAATTGCTTCACATCCTTGCTCACCAGGCCGTGTTGCTGTTACTCTTACCACATACACGCCAGGTTGCTGGTAGGTAACTAAGTTATTATTGGAAAGATCAATAAAGTGATAGATAAACGGTTGTTGAGTAGAGGTGGTTGTAGGATTATCCTGTGTAACTATTGTCCCGTTAGCAAAATTCCAAACTAACTTAGTAGGTTGATAAGGCAACTGAACATCAAAGGTAAGCGGCACACCGATACACGCCCCATCAACTTCCACATTCCCTGAGCGGGCAATAATACGTTTATCAACATCTTCCAGGTTAGAGCCTGCAGAATACCCATATGACTCAATATCACCGAAGCCATAAACAATGGCATTAAACCCTGAGTCAGCCGTTAAAGTAAAACTCCCCGCCGGAATTTCTTCCTGTAAATAAGAATAATTAGTGCCAGGAATTGGTGTAAAGGCTGAACGGGAAACTCTGCCGTTGATGCGAAAACTATCTTTACCAGCAGTTTTTATCAGCACATTCACATAATTACGGGAGATTTGGTAGTTAAGTGTTGAGTTCATGGTAATCCTTTTCAGGTTTTGCTCAACAGGATTAAGTATAATCATTTCCGGATCGCCCAAATTTCCGTCACAGATTTGAGTTATGCTATATTGGACGACCGAAATTGGATTATTAGCAGTAATGTGCTGTGGTCGGTCAATAATATTGGTTTCAAAATAGCTGCCGGCAGTTAGCGTTGTATTATTACCATTCATACTCACGAGAGTATTAGCTTCGGAAGCATAAACCCTGAAAAAATCGCCTGCACGAGTTTTAAAAGGCATTGTGATGAACTCTCGTCCCCATGAGTTAATGGGATACATTTGTTGAAAGAGATTATCGCCCGTATCCGCATTGGGACATCCCAAAGGCGACCAGGTTGTTCCGCCGAACACAGCAATTCGTTTACAAGTTTCCGTTGTACTCCCTGAACTAATTGACTCAACCGTAGAGCCGAAAAGATCTCCTTTCGATTGCACCTCATAAACATCTCCCATATTTAGCACAATATCAAATGGTACACCTGCAGGATTTCCGTTTGTAGTGGCGCTACGGGGCATTATGCGAACTGTAGTAGCATCCTCTGTTCCGATAACCAGAAACTGCGAGAACGAACCTCCTTCACTGCCATTTGGCTGATAGCTGGATACAATGTACTTTCTTCCCAAGGTATTGGTCGGCAAAACAAGAGTAGAACCAGAGATGACAAAAGCATAGATATGTGCGTAAACAACTACCGGTTCATTTGAAACCACATGAATACCTCGATTTATTACACCTTGAGTATTATCAATATAAGCCGATGCAGGAACATCAACTGTAGTTACTGAATTTGCTGTTACACTAAAATTTTGATTTGAATTTATACCCGGAATAGACACCGTTCCAGAGGTAGAAACGTCAGAGGTGATGTAAATTGACATAATTGCACCACGAGGACCTCCAACACCCTCGATATGACTCATAAAGCCTATCCAAAAATCCGTACCCTTATTTGAATTTTGAGCTATTGAACTATTAGGAAATAACCAAGCAGATACCGCCAAAAAAAACAGGAGACACTGCATTTTTCTTAATGGAGAGTAGCGCATGTAAATATAGATTTGAGAGCGTTTCCTGAAATATTAAACAGGTATGTTTATTAGGAGGAAATAATCATTTTCCACTTTAATACTATCAGTAGTAGTAATTTAAGAAAAAAATGCGGGAGTTTACAGAGGGGAAAGTAGAAAAATTAGTTTTGAAACAAAATTGTTAGTTCAAACATCAAATCGGATAAAGGGGTAGTATTTAAACAAAAAATCGTCTCTGACCTAACAGAGACGATTTATATCTTGCTAAATTCTATTAATTTTTACCAAACGTTACGCGGACATTTTACTTTGCCTGAGTTATTAAGCTGTAGGCCTAAAATGATCTCGTGGCTACCTTTGTTAAAGTTGGTTAACTCATTTACTCCATAGTCATATGAATAGGCAACGTTAATTAACGAACTGATATTTAAGCCAATCAACGCTGAAAAACTGTCTGCTTTACGATAAGAAACCCCAGCCCAAACTGTTTCCTGATACATCAATTTAAAGTTAAAATCCATAGAAGCCGGAGCCGGATCGATCCATTTAACCATAATTGATGGTGTAGCCATAAAATCATATCCTATAGGGAAACGGTAACCAGTAGTAAAGAAATAGTGAGCACGGTATTTATTCAATGCTTTTTCAGACGAAGTAGAATTGCTTAAGGTAGCAGGGATCAGCTGTAAACCTGAAGCCCCTACATAAAACTTATCTGAATATAACCAGATACCAGCTGTAACGTCAGGTAAGTATTGTGTTCCACTTACAACTGCCATATCTCCAGGGTTTGCAGGGTTAAGTTTATCAGCATCCGTAGAATACTGGGTAAAGCCTCCGGCAACGCCAAATGAAACTTTCATATTTCCTGAAATCGGCAAGTGGTAAGCATAAGATAAATCGAACGATAATCGGCTGGTTGCATCAGTTTTATCTGAAACAATATACCCTCCTACTCCATGGTGTCTCTCATCTACATCGCCAATAGGAGCATGAAATGAGGCATAACCTGTTTTGGGAGCCCCTTCTAATCCAACCCACTGAGAACGATAACTCAACTTCAAGTCATAATAATCTTCAATACCACCAATGGCAGGATTTAAGATGTAATTATTTTGCATGTAGAGGGTGTATTGAGGACGCTGCTGAGCGTAGGCACATGCCATTAATAAAGAGAGAGCTATAGTAAGTAAAAAATTCTTCATTAAAAATTACGGTTATGGTCTGTTGTTGGGCAATCCTACAACATTTGTACGGTAAAACATTAGTATAAGTTTCATTATTAAACTTAAAATATATGGTTAATTGCTAAACCTTCGAAAATCTCTTTTCAGTCTTTCCTAAAAGCTATTATACGTTATTAAAAAGGGATTTGTTAACAACATTTATCGCAACAAAAAAATACTAAAAAATATTCAATAATTAAACACTGTTATCCAATTGCTTATCTCTGTAAGATTACTGCTTGTTATTTTTTTTTCTTCTTAAGAATGTAACTTTTATTACCAAAAACAGGTATTAAAACTCGCGTTCTCTAAACCAAACTAAATCATCCTTAAATTTTAATTAACCAAATTATTACAGAAAGAATTAAACGTAAATTTTATGAATAAATTTTTACTGGCCTTATTCTTCCTCTTCCCCTGTTCATTGCTTGCCCAGAAGCTTGAATTTCCATTAGGAGATACGACAAATAAAATCAGTTATAAAGCAGAAATCAAAGTTGATGCCGATTTAATGAAAGTTGAATTGCACCAACGAGCCAAAGACTGGATTCTGCTGAATTTTTTGGAGGAAAATAAAGTACTACATAAAGATGATCTGAAAGAAGGCATCATAGTAGGTAAAGCATTTGCCGGATATGCTACTAAATTAAATGCGAAAGAGTTTCATCATATGCTCACCTGGACGGTAACTATCCGGGTAAAAAACGGCAGCTACAGTTATGAAATGACCGATTTTTATTCAACTGAAGATGCATCGGGTAACAATGCTTACACCAAAAGCTGGGTTACTCCTTTGGAAGATCTGGTGTTAAACGACATTGCTTTTAAAGAAAACGGCGATTATAAGCCGCTTTATAAAATGCATGCAATGGCCTTGGATAAAAATGCAAAACAAGTAATTGAAAGCCTTAAATCGGCTATGCAGCCGTTTAAGATGAGTGATCAGTTAAAAGCACAGGAACCTTTGGTTAAAGCTGTTCCTGCCAATTCTCCGGCAGTTGCAGTAACAGCACCTAAGGTAGGTGATACAGTCAAAACCAATCAGAACACTGCCCAGTCGTTAATTAATAGCCTGAAAAACTTAAATGACAGTAAAGCTATCGATAGCGTTATGAAATATTTAATGGCAGAGAAGGAGGCATTGACTAAAAAACAAAACACTATTGCAGTAAATGACACCACTAAAAATGCTGTTAATGAAAAGGTTATTACACCAAATAAATCAGCTGAAATAGTTAAAAAGGATTCGGTTAAAACGAAAGATGCTGTAGTGGTGGCTCCTATTGAAACTTCAACTAAAGTGGCTATTCCGAATACACAACCTGCTGTCGCAAAAACTGACAGCACCCAGGTAGCTGCTAAAGTTCAAAAACCGGGAGTTGCGGTGGTAAAGGCAGATAGCATTAAGTCTGCAATAGTTGTTTCGCCAGTAATAGCGAAAGTTGACAGCAGCAATAAACAAGTGGTTGCTACTGTTCCAGCGGCTACAGCACCTACTACTACTACTGTTGCTCAGCCTGTAAAAGTTTCTGCACCGGTTAAAGCATTACCGGAGTTTTTTATGCCTGATAGTCCTCGTGTTACGATGACTGCATTAGGCATTGGCACCGGAAAAATAACATTTCCAGTTAGCGACAGCACAAACAAGGTATGTTATGTTGGTGGTATTCGTTTAGATTCAATGAGCACTAAAGTGGAACTGTTTCAACGTGCAAAAGATTGGATTACACTAAACTTTCAGTTAGAAAACCAAGTGCTTCACCGAGATGACCTTCATAATGGAGTGTTGATCGCAAAAGGTTTTGCAGGTTATACCACTAAATTGAATGCAAAAGATTTTCAGCATAAGCTTACCTGGACAATGACCATTACAGTTAAAAACGGAGGCTACACCTATGAAATGACTGATATTTATTCATCTGAATATGCTTCGGGGAATAATGCCTATACACAAAGCTGGACTACTCCTATCGAGGATTTGATTTTAAGTGATATCGCATTTAAAGATAACGGTGATTATAAACCTCTTTATAAAATGCATGCAACTTCAACAGACAAATCAATCAAAGAAGTAATTGAAAGCTTAAAATCGGCAATGAAACCGTTTAGCGTAATGAATGATATGAAATTTGGCGGGTAATAACCTGAATAAAAAGCGTATAACAAAAAGTGCTCAACCGATGTTTGAGCACTTTTTTGTTTATCTTCTTGGTTCTTTTCCAATGATTGATCAGCTTACCTACATTACTCCAATCCATCCATTTTTGCTTGTATTCCTTGTTTTTCAGCTTGAGTTTTAGCCAAGGAAAAGGCCTTTTGTAAATGCAATTTTGCCTGTTGATGATCTATATTTTTATAAAGTTCGGCAAGAAAAATGAAGTAAAAATGGTTGTTCTCTAATTTTAACTTTTCAGTTTCGAGCAATGCAACTTCTGCCCCTTTTACCTTATAAAGTGCAAAAAGTCGATTAAGAGCCACACTTGGTGAATAATTGATTTGAAGCAGCCTATCGTATAATTCCAAGATACTCTGCCACTTTTCTTCTGTATCTTCTTTTATGCAATGCCAGTAAGCAATTCTAGCTTCCAGGTGATAAGAGGTGATCTCATTCCCCGCCGCAGAAAGTTTTAAATAATGTAAACCTTGGTTTATTAACCCTTTATCCCACAAATTTTCGTTCTGCTGATCGTAGAGTACTAACGAATCCTCTTGCGACAAACGTGCGTTGAATCGTGACGCATGAAAGCACATTAATGCCAGGAGTGCATTAGCTGAGGGTAGATTTGTGCGCTCATACTCGGTTAACATTACCGCCAATCGCATGGCTTCAAGGCATAAATCCTGACGCAGGACCTTGTTTTCAGTCTTAGAGTAATATCCTTCATTAAACAATAGGTAAATAACACGTAAAACATTATCCAATCGCTCACCTATTTCATTTTCCGCAGGAAATTCCATTTCCACTTTTTCGGTACGGAGTTTTTCTTTTGCCCGGAATAAACGTTTATTTATGGTTTCTTTATTTGATAAAAACGCTTCTGCAATTTCGTCGATTCCGAAACCACAAAGAATACGCAACGCTAAACCAATCTGGGCCTCGCTGGCAATTACCGGATTACAGACCGCAAATAACATTTGCAACTGGCTATCTTTAATATTTTGTGAAGTAAACTGTAAAGTCATTTCTTCCTCCGTATGCTGACTAATGACTAATTCAGGAATTACTTTTTCTTCCAGTATTTTATTTCGCCTGAATTGATACAGCGTTTTTTGTTTAGCCACTGTATAAAGCCAACCAGCCGGATTTGGTGGAATGCCTTTTATCCCCCAGGTTTCAGCTGCCAGCAAAAATGTTTCACTCACAATATCTTCAGCCAGTTCGATATGCTGTAAACCAAATAGTTTACTAATTACAGCTACCATTTTGGAAAACTCCTGCTGAAATAATTGTTTTAGTGGTTCGTATTCTCGTTGCATATCTATAATACTACCCACCTTTTAAAATAAAAAATGGGTTGAGTTTTAATAAATTGTATTATCCAATAATTGGTCTGATCTCAACACTGCCGTCAGCATCTAATGCCGGACAACCATGAGCCAAGGTTGTTGCTTCTTCCAGGTTTTCGGCTTTTACAATAACAAAGCTGCCTAAACGCTCTCGAATTTCAACAAAAGGACCATCTGTAACAACTCCACCTGCTTTTAATACTTTACCATCTAATGAAAGTCGCGTTCCATTGCTAGCTAATTTTCCCTGAGCAGCTATTCCTCCCACCCAGTCTTGCCATTTTTTAGTAAGAGCTTGCATATCAGCAGCTGAAGTTGTGCTATAATCATAGCTTGGTTGGCGAAATATTAATAAGAAGTCTTTCATTTTGCTTTTGTTTAATGGTTCTTAAATGTATGAATTAGCTGAGTTTTTTTAACCGATGTGTTACTTTGCGTGAGTTCCGTTTGATGTTGGTTGATAATAACCAGCTGGAGCTCGAAAGGCCACATTAACCCGGTTGTAACTGTTAATGGTGATTGCCGCAAAAGTTAGATCGATAACTTCTTGTTCAGAAAAGTGTTGGGTTACTTCTTGATAAACCTCATCCTTTACATGACCATCTTTCAAATCGGTAATGGCTTCAGCCCAGGCAAGAGCGGCGCGTTCACGTTCGGTGTAAAAAGGAGCTTCGCGCCATGCATCTAACAGGTACAATCGTTGTTCGGTTTCTCCTTTAACACGCAGGTCTTTTGAGTGCATATCCAAACAAGCTGCACACCCGTTAATTTGCGACACCCTGAAATAAATAAGGTTTAACAAATGCTGATCTACCGAAGATTTTGAAAGGTAAATACCTAAAGCATAAAGTGCTTGCATTGCCGGACGGCCTTTTTCGAATACATTGATACGTTGTTCCATTTTCTGTTTTATTTATTGTTAGTGATAATTGATTTACACTACAATAATGACTGAGCGAACAGAAATTGGACATAGGGATTAAAGTATTTTTTATTTTTTTTAAAAAAGGCTGTTTTTTATAAGATTGAGAATATATCCATTGATGAAAATCATAGGATTAGCATAAAAATTCATTCAACTTTAAGTCTGTCTATATGAATGTCATGAGTTATTTAAAGTACTTTCTTGCCTGGTTTCCAATGGTTGTTTTGGCTATAATGAATGGCGCATTAAGAGATTTAGTATACACTAATTATTTAGGAGACTTAGCAGCCCGACAAATTTCTACGCTATCATTGCTACTAATTTTCGCGATTTACATATACTTTGTTATCAAAAAGTTCCCTCCACTCTCATTAAATCAGGCAATGTACATTGGAATATTGTGGTGTTTAATGACCTTATTATTTGAATTTGGTTTCGGTTTGTACGGAGGCAATAGCTGGGAAAAGTTGCTTGAAGACTACAACATTTTTAAAGGACGCCTTTGGGTTTTGGTTCCAATTTGGCTTTGTTTGGCTCCTGCCATATTTTATAAAGTAAACAGACAATCTAGATGATTTAAAAGGAATATATCAAATAGCGAATTTGCTTCAAGTAAAAATTTGATACAATGCCTACCTATTTTGGCCATGTTTGTTAAGCTTCATCATTTAAAGCCGAATTGTGATTATGAATAATTCTTTTAGTTATTTCGTGATGATGCCCCACATGATAAATAGTAAAGTACAACATTTCCCTTACGGTTAACTTGCCCAATAACGGATGTGGTAATATTAATCGATCGAGATCACTCTCAGAGAACCCCTGAACTTGCTTCATCAATTTTTCAACAGATGAGTTTAATGAATCGATTAGTTTATCTTTTTGATCACTAGTAACTTCTTTAGGAATAAATCTATTTGTAGCTCGACCGCCATTCGCTAATTTCTGCTGGTATTTTGCAACCAGCCCATCATAGGTTTTACTTGGCCGGTTAGCACTTCCAAAGAGTATTTTAAGCAAGAAATTGGGTAAAATCAAAGCTTGAGTTAACGGTTTAACACTAATTAAAATATGATTCAGCTGCTGTCCCGGAGTCCATTTTCCATCATGACTCACAATAAATTCCTCATCAGTTAAAGAGTCAATATAAACTGTAAAGGCCAGGTAAGCTTTTTTAAGCTGATCATTTATTTCCTGCTTTTCCATGGAATGTTTAGTTTTCGGGCTCAATATAAATAATAGTTAACAATATTAATTATTTACATAAGGTTCAGAATTGGTGGTTTTATAAAAAAAGAAAACGTCCCTATAGAAGAAATAGGGACGCTAACTACTATTCAATAAGATTTGTTCTACTCCACCTTTACTATCCTCACATAATCCAACATGGCCTGATTCACCGTTCCATTCATATTGGCATTATTAGTCTCATAGGTAAGATCAAACTTGTTGGTTCCGGCTTTTAGTTCAACGATAACGGAGTTACTCATTCCCCATTCCGACCATTCATTGGTGCCTCTTTGTGGCAACACCACTGTACCTACCTGCTTATTGTTCAGTTTTAGTGTTCGGAAGGCACATTTGTTCTCCGTGTTAATCGGACCATTCCCATTTGCATACTTGAAATTGATCGCGTAGGTTCCGGCTTCCGTAATGGTTGTTTCAAATGAAAGAATAGTGTTTTTCTGGGTGGATATTTCCACAAAACCATCACCTGAATATCCTTTATAAGGCAAATCGGCTTTTGATGTCAAATTTTCAATTTCTATAGTTTTTACTGTTTGTTCCGGGATTATTTGCAAGGGTTCGCTCCCAAAGGATTCCACACCGTTTTTATCGACTGCAATAACCTGGTATTCTGCAAAACTGTTATTATTGATGATACAAGCCGTATCAATGCCATTATCAATTCGATCGCCATTTTTTATAAAGACGTAACTAACCGCGTTCGGCACTTTTTTCCATACAATTTCATCATTCTTCAGTTCCACTTGAGGTATAGTAAGTGAAGTATAAGCAGGCAAAATGGTTGTCGAGCTTGATTCCATCATATTCGTCAACACCATTTTGATCGTATGTTTTCCGGTTAGTGAAGCCGGAACTATTGCATTAACTAATGGCTTTCCGTCCATCGTAATGGATTTTATTTGAGTCCCGAAACCTTGCATCGAAATGGTAAGCAAAGCGTTGCGATACTTAAAATTAGTAAGCATTCTTGTGCCTGCCAACGCTTGCGGAACCGTTGGTTTAAATGTTAACCGATCGGCGCCGAATTGCATGCCGAACAACACTTTATAAACCAATGCAATATTTCCTGATAAGCTCCAAAGCATGTTGCTCGAATTGATTTGCGTCCCCGCAAAATCGCCATTGTCTGCTACGAAATTTTCTTTATTGGTTAAGAACAAAGCCGCAGGACGATAAATAGCGGCAATACTTTCCATTACCGATTGCTCATTTCCGGCATTTGCAGCAGCCAGAGCCCAATAGGTTTGCACAAATGGCCAGACAGCATTATTATGGTAAGGCGGAGTATTGGGTAACTGAGGATAAAAACAGGGAATACCGAAGCTATTTACCGGCGTATTGCGTACGATTGTTTTTTGTCGTTCATTATCTGCAACCCCAAAGATCACCGCCAATGCCTCACCTAACGCTTCTGAACGTGGCGACAAGATCTTATAATTTCTTCCGTACAAATATTGTCCGTAATAACCTTTATTCGCTATCCACAAATAATTATTAATACCCGTTTTAATCGTTTGAGCAATTGCATTGTGTTCATCGGATACTGTTTTTTGGCCTAACAAGATGGCCATTTCAGCAAATACTTTATTGGCCTGGAAATGCACCACATTTGTCCCTAAGCATTCCGATTCATAAATATCTGCCGGCTGCATCCATTTCGGGTATTCTTGTTCCCTCCAGTCGAGAAAAGAAGATTCTCCTTTTACCAATCCCGTTTTGGGATCGTAAGCATTTTTCCAATCATCTTCTATCGAATTTTTAATAATGGAGTAAGCCTTTGAAAGCCAGTTTTTGTCGCCCGTAGTTTTATAGATTTCCCAGGCAGCAACGGCCCAAATCATGCGGTCTGTTGAAACCGGGTAAGCCCCTCCTGTCCCTGTATCCTGAATAATGCGGTCATTTTTAACCTTTCGCAGCAAGCTATATTCGGCTACTTTGGGTTGCAAAATTGCCATCGATAAAATGATGCTGTAGCTTACATCACGGGTCCACACGCCTGCCCATTCTTTTCCTGTACGCAGTGTACTATCGGCTTCTATGGCATTCTCCATTTCATCCAACGATAAATTATACATTGCGTTTTCAATTGGAGATGAAGCCTGATATTGTGGAAATGCAGATATATTCCTCTTCAGTTTCCAGTTCGACGAGACACTGGGTTGTTCTTTAAATTCATTCAACACTACCTTCACTTCATAAATGCCATCACCATCATCATCTTTTAATTGAAGATCAGGATGGTGAACCAGGTTATCGAAATCCCAGATCAGCGGCAATGTACTTCCGGCAACGTACACGCCTTTAAAATCTTCTTTATAAACCTTCTTCCCGTCTGCTCCCTTGTAAAATCCGTCGGTTTTAAAAGCGTTCAATACGTTGCGCATATCCAAACGGATTGTAAAATCAATATTAGGTTCGAGGTAGGTATTATCTGGTACATTTTTTTTATCCACATAATGCTTACCAAAAGTGATCAACGGACTAATGAACTTGCCATCTTTAGCCATAACATTGATGCTATGATCCTGACCCGAGATCATTTCGTTATCTTTTCCGTTTATGCTGAATTTAAACGTCAGCTTCGGACTTTTATACAGGTTAACCGGACTCTGGTAATCAGAGGTCATTTCTGTAGGAGATAACACTTTTGCTATGTATTTACCCTGTACAACTTTATCTGTATAAATGGAGAACTCCTTCGATCGGTAAAGTTCTTTACTGCTTTGGGCCGAGGCCGCACCTGCAAACAGCAATAGCATTAGATTTGTAATGATAGGTTTCATTCCAATGTTTTTTATAGATGAAATCTTTGGAAAATGTTGAACTCTGCGATGATCAGACAATGGATGATTTAGTAGATCATCGAGCACATCATCTTAAATGGTTTGGTTTTAGTTATAAAAAACAACAATAGTGTCATACTGAGGCACGAAGCATCCTTTCCGAAAAATGGAAGCATTGCCGTTGCAACTATTCAATCTCAAGCAAAAAATCCTTCTTACCTCAGGATGACAGCTTATGTTATTCTACCAGCCTTTACTCATATTCCATCACAACCATATCCCAATATTTAAGGGATGGCAAAGTGAACGATGTTTCATTCCCCGACTGTGTGAAAGCCAGCTGTGTAGATGCTCCACCATTAACATCCGGAGATGCAACCCATACCTTTTTCACCGATTTTTCGGTGGTTACTTTCACTTTTGCAGAAGAAATTAATTGAGGAGCAGTCTGAGTGCCGTTGGTATCTCTCCAGTCGAAACTGCTGGCTGTTGCGAAATTGATCAAGTGAACCACCTGTTTATTTCCCACTGATTTACCGATTACAGAAACCTGTCCGGATTGTGGTGGCCAGTTATTTAGCTTGATCTTTCCGTCAGCAGAAGCAACAACCGGGTTATTAAATGTTCCGCCATCTCTGAGCAGGTTTTGATAACCTACCAAAAAGTCATAGTAGCTGATCATTGCGGCTTTCAGGTCGTCTTTCATCTCCAGGTTATTATTAGGAAAATATTCCTTTCCTAACATATGCTCGCCAAGCTCAAGGTGTGAGGCCCCGAATGCAAAAATTACCGCATCAGTAAATAAAACGCCAGGTGTATTAAAATAACCTTTATTAGACGCCACATTATAGTTCATATAAGCAGCCAGTACAGTGCTTTTTTTATTGTTGCTTAAGGAATTATTGGCTTGAATGATTCTTGCAAGGTCTTTATAACCTTCGTCCGGCGCCCAAACTTCACTATACAAGAAATCAACCGGTGACGTGGCAATTTGCTCTTGCCCATATTGTGTTACCGCATTCATCACAAGACTTTTGTGAGGTGCTCCCGTTTTCATTGCATTAATAAATGATTTAAACCCAGTAGGCAGGTCAAAGGCATTTCCATTATAATCGTACAAAGTTTTATTTCTGTTCCCCACTTGATCGATCTGGTATCCGTCAAAATCAAATACTTTATACAGGTTATTATTAGCCGCTATAATGTAATCTTGCCAACCTTTATTGCCCGGATTCATGAACATGATATCGCTCTTGAACGGAGGCTTTGGCAATTCGAATTTATCTTTAGCGGTATGATTTTTATCGGTATAGGCGTACCATTCTTCTGAAACGCCATCACTTGCCGCATCACTTAATGAACCATAACATAGATTATAAGATAGCGTTTTCATGTTGTACGAATGCGCTGCATCAATATATCCTTTAACGGTAGTTAAATAATTGGTTCGACTTGCAATATCGATCCATTGTTCGCTTGGACTTTCAGGTGTTCCGGCTAATGGTTTGTGGTGTTTATATTCCCAATCCTGAAACTGTACCCAGTTCATGTGATAACGGTTCAATTGTTTCATTACCTTTCCGATCTGTTCGTTACCGATAGCACCGTATTCTGACAGGAAGGCATTTCTTGGAAAACGAGCGGGATCAGAAGATACATCCACGCCAATGGTGCAATAAATTTTTTCTTCCTTATCCACTACATCATACACTTCCACCATATAACCTGTAAAATCCGCGGCAGGTGCTGTCCAACTCCAGGTATTACCTGTTAAAGACACCTCTTGAATCACATTATTCAACAATTTATACCTAACCTTAGGAGATCCGGCCAAATCTTTATCAATTGAAAATTCTATTTTATCGCCTGGTTTATAAAACGCCTTATCAGTAGCGATATTTACCCTGTAGCTTGCACCATAAACAACCCTATCAGTTGCCGGAGCTTCTTTTTTGCAAGCGGCAAACGAAAAGAACGCCCATGCAATCACATATCCTAGTTTCATTTTATTTATCATTTAAATTTTTTCATCAGGAAGACCATAATTCATGTTGTCCTCCTTTGCATTATAACACACCCCCAACCCCTCTCAAGAGGGGATTTTTATCAACTACATTGATTAAGGATTCCACTCCCTGGAGTGGAATCCTTCTGCTCCATTGACTCCCCTCCTTTAGGAGGGGTCGGGGGAGGTTATTGTTTCTGAATAGAAATTGTTTCCAGTAATTGATTGATCGTGATCTTATAATTTCCTTCGGCTGTAATTTTCCATTTGAAATCAGGGGCACCATTTGGTACAAACTTCATACGGGTACTGCCCGGACCAGCTCCGTTTACTTCTGGCATGAAGAAATCTCCACCCCAATCACCGGTTTCAACAGGAAGTTTAAACTCACCTACATTCATCCAGCCTGTATAACTGAATACATTCGGATCAGCGGCGTCGCGTGTGAGCTCCGTTGGGTTATCAATATTCCAACCGGTTGGAGTAGCGTCACCTACCATCCATACTTTGGCATAAGGAGTAAATGGTTTTATGCTGATGGTCATGCTCTCCATATTGAGTTTAATTTTATACGGACCGGCATTGGTAATTTGCCATTTATTATCTGGTTGTCCGCCCGGAGTTAATTGAACTGTGGTAGTGCTCAAATCAGGGTGATTGGTTAATGGCATGTAATAATCCGTTCCGAAATTGCCTGTTGCGACCGGAATTTTAAATTCACCCGCCTTTAACACTCCATAATAATTGAACACAAACAAATTACCTGAGTCAACCCTCATTTCGGTCGGGTTACCAATATCCCATCCATTTGGTACAGCATCTCCCAAAATCCATAATCTTGAATAAAGAGGCTCATTCCCTTCTCTGATAGAGATCGAAAGATCCAGCAAATTGATGGTCACCTCATATACACCACTTTTAGCGATTGCGAACTTATTATCCGGTTGCTCATCACTTGTGCGATACATCAAATGACCACTGTCGGCTCCTTTGTTATAAGAAGGTGAAAACTGACCTTTTGTAGTGATAAATTTAAGTTCACCAGGGTTCAGCAAACCTTTCCATGTAAATGATCCAGGAACGTCTGCATTATTTTTCATTGGAGTGGCATTGTCGGCACTCCAACCATTAGGAGCAGCATCGCCGATAAGAAACAATGTTTTGGTTACAGGCTCATAAGCAGTAACCTTTATCTCTTTCACCGATGTTTCTGAAAATGAATCATGGCCGGCCACAGTAGTATTAACTTTGGCCTCCAAAACAGCTGCTACGCCAGGAGTAATGTTCCATTTCGTTACTAGCAGGTCATTTAACTCTCTTACGGTATATTTTTTCGTATAAATACTCTTACCCAAATCAACTGTAACAGCATTCTGAAAATTATTACCCTTTGTATCAATCTGAAGGGTATAACTGATAGCAGCATTTGTTCCCTGATTGGTTCCGCTTGTCCAGTTTAGCACCAGTGCATCTGCTGCATAATTTTTTTCTTCCAAAACCAATGTGTCCTTAACAGCAGATAAGGCCAAAGGCTGATCTGCTATATTTCCCAAATCGTAGATATCTTTCTTACACGATGAGATAAAGGCAGCACAAATTATTATAAAGAGCAGCGATCCGACTGCTTTTTTATTTATTGTTGAGATGATCGTCTTCATTTCTGTTTGTTTTTAACAGTTAGCAATACGCTTAATAACCAGCATTTTGAGTCAGATTCGGGTTAGCATCGCGTTCTTTCTGCGGAATTGGCATTAACAAGTGCTTAGTGGTTGCATTTGCTTTTCCAATTGAGTGAAGGAAGTTTAATCCGTACTGGCCACCATCAACTCTTACCAAATCAAACCAACGTTGACCTTCAAAAGCCAGCTCTATTCTTCTTTCATGCAAAATGCGTTGCTTCAACTCAGCCTGCGAAAGTCCTGATACATTTGGCAAGCCCGAACGCAAACGAACACGGTTTAACGGTCCACCACTGTTGATAGAAGTTGCTGCGGCTTGCGCTTCGTTACCTCGGCCCAGTTCATTTAGCGCTTCAGCCTGCATTAACAATACATCCGCATAGCGCAATACCGGAAAATTAGACGGGTTGGTATTATAGTCTGGAGAGATCGATTTTGGAACCAGGAATTTGCGTACGTTATACCCTGTCATTGAGTACGAGCTTTTATACTTTTTACCATCGAAATCCGGACAACCTTCGTAAAAAATGGTTTGATCTTTACGCTTGTCGCCCGCCTCGTATGCATTTGCAAATTCTTGCGTAGGCTGATTCCATCCATAACATCCACCTACAAAATCAGAGTTACGCGGCCCTGTGAAAGTGCTTACCCACGACGCCTGATTGTCATTGTTCCAGAAATCAGCATTTGTTTTACCCAAATACTGAACTTCAAACAAGGACTCATTGGTATTTTTCATTAAGGCGTTAAAATTGTTGGTATAATCTTCATTAAGGCTATACCCCAGTGTGTTTACGAACTCACACAGTTCAAGTGTTTTTTGATAGTTGCCAAGCGTCAAATACACTTTCGCTAGCAAACCAGCTGCTGAGCCTTTAGAAGCCCTGCCGATATCACTACCGCTATAAGCTTGTTTATTGGGAAGCATTTCAACTGCTTCGGTAAGGTCTTTCACGATCAAATCATAAACCTGTGATTTTGAAGTACGAGGTACCAATAAATTATCATCAGGAGTTTGAGGAACCGTAATCAAAGGAACATCTCCGAAAATTCTCACCAAATTGAAATAATACAATGCACGTAAGAATTTGGCTTCACCAATAATCCTTTTTTTTATCGTTTCATTGATAGCCATATCCGGTACTTTTTGAAGTACGGTATTACAGCGCAAGATACCCGGTGCAGGACCGCGCCAAATATCAAGTGCCGCTTCATTAGCGGTTGTGGTTACAAAGTTGGAAACATCTTGAGTGGCAATACCATCTGTACCACCACCAGCACCTACAATACTATTACCTGCCCATATATCTGTTGTCCATAACTGGAAATTATACAGTTTAGGCCATTGCAAAGGCTGATAAGCACCATTGATAGCAGCAATCGCATCCGATTCTGTTTGAAAAAAGTTTTCTGTACCGATACTGTTTAATGGCTCTTTATCTAAAAAATCACTACAGCTGGTGAGGGCAGCAACAAGCACTGCGGCACTTATATATTTTGTGAATAGTTTCATCTCCGTACTGTTAAAAGTTTAGATTAATTCCGGCACTGATGGTTTTAGTAACCGGGTACACGTTGAAATCAATTCCGTTGGCCGAAACCTCCGGATCAAATCCACTGTAATTAGTGAATGTGAAGAGATTTTGAGCAGACAGATAGATTCTGACTTTTTGCAATTTGATCTTCTGCATTAAACTTTGCGGAAGCGTATAACCAAGCGTTACATTCTTAACCCTTAAGTAAGAACCATCTTCAATAAAGCGGTTTGACGGACGAGTATTTTTATTTGGATCATTAAATACCGCACGAGGCATCGTATTGCTTGTTCCTTCTCCATGCCAGCGATCCAAAACTGCGGTAGTTTGGTTTTGGGCCACGGCCATTCCTTCCTGGAAAATACGATTGGCATTAAAGATCTGATTACCTTCCACTCCTTGTAAGAAAATGGCTAAATCCACTCCTTTATAAGACAAGGTATTATTCATCGCAAAAATGAAACGAGGATTTGGATTTCCTAAGAATGTTCTGTCGGCATCATCAATTCGGCCGTCGTTATTAATATCAAGGAACCTTACATCGCCCGCTGAAGTACGGTTGTATACATCATTACCAGGAGTTTGCACTGCGTAATTATCAACTTCAGTCTGTGTTTGAAATAATCCGTTGGTTAAGAAACCATAAAAGGCATTTACTGGTAATCCATTCTTTTGGATGTTTACGTTTTGGTTAACAACGCTTCCTCCATAAAGAGGAACATCACCATTTAAGCTCAACACTTCGTTAACATTATAAGAAACGTTCATTCCGGCATTCCAGTTAAAGTCGCCTTTAGAAATATCAGCAGCAACAGTAAACTCAACCCCTTTATTGCGAACATTACCAGCATTAATGCTAGGTACATCTATGTCTGAATAACCCGTAGAGATCGGCACACTCATTGGCACCAACATATCATTGGTATTTTTGATATAACCATCGATCGATACAGTAATTCTGTTATTCAATAGAGAAGCATCAACGCCTAAGTTGGCTTGCTCTACCTGCTCCCATTTAACACTTGGATTAGGTATTCTTAAAGGTATTACTGAACCTACAGCTGTACCATTAAAAGCATATTGTCCGGTTTGATAAACGGATGCAAATGAATAGTTACCGATATTCTGATTTCCGGTGATACCGTAACCTGCTCTTATCTTTAAATCATTGATCCATGAAGGATTACCAAAGAAATCTTCCTGCGATATTCTCCAAGCCACTGAACCCGACGGGAACCATCCCCAACGGTTGTTGGAACCGAAACGACTACTACCGTCTCTTCTCAGCGTTGCAGTAACTAAATATTTATCGTCATATGCATAATTTGCCCGGCCAATAAATGAAAGTAGCGACCACTCATTTGCAGTACCACCAATTGAAGGAAGCATCGTTCCGTTTTCCAGTTGTTGGGTAGCGTCACTTACAAATCCTTGTACAGAACCATTCATGTTATCGTAACGATTGGTTTGTGCGCTAATGCCACCTAAAACCGTTAAATGATGCTTATCTGTCAGGAATTTATCGTAGGTCAGGTAGTTATCCCACATCCAGGTAAGGCTTTTATTATAGCTTTCTGCCAAATAACTTTCAGGCTGTGGAATAGGCTGCCAGTTGTATTTTGGCGCCCAATTTTTTGAATCGTAAAATACCGCTTGTGCACCTAACGTAGTTTTGAATTTTAACTCAGGAATAATGGTGGCCTCAGCATTGATGTTTCCTAAAATGTTATAGCCATTGGTAGCATTATTATTTATTGTCGCCTTACCTACAGGGTTGGCAATATCGCCATACCATAATGCTTGTCCCACCGGACCGGCATAGGTACCGTCGGTATTAAATACAGATTGTGTTGGCAAAGCTGCCATTGCATTACGAATATCATATGAACCACTTGATTTTACATCATGGTTAAGCGTTATGTTATTAGCGAATTTTAACCAATCGAATACTTTTGAATCACTATTAAACTGGATCGTATATCTCTTATAGTAATTATTAATTACGATACCATTCTGGTTTAAATAAGAACCTGATAAGTAAAAATGTGATTTTTCTGTTCCTGCTGAATAAGCTAACGAATAGTTCTGCATCGGAGCTGATCTGAATAATTCATTCAGCCAATTGGTTCCGGTACCTAACTCAGGCGGATTCGCAAATGCAGGGTTTTGAGGCTGGTTATTATTAGCCAGCATTTCATTACTTAAGGATGCAAACTGCGATGCATTGAGCATATCAATCGTACTGGTAGCATCCTGAACGCCCGTAAACACTTTAAACTCCAGGCTTCCTTTGCCTTCTACTCCTCGTTTAGTGGTAATTAACACTACGCCGTTTGCCCCACGAGAACCATAGATTGCTGAGGCCGAAGCATCTTTTAAAATATCCATGGATGCGATATCATCCGGACTGATTGTATTTAGGGGTACATCAGAAGGAACACCGTCGATCACCAATAATGGATCACTATTGTTAATGGTTCCTACTCCCCTTATGCGAAGGGTTACATTACTTCCAGGAGCCCCGGTTGATACTACTTGTACACCGGCAGCACGCCCCTGAATAGCCTGACCAATATCCGGAACCGGTTGTGAGGCAATATCTTTTCCGCTGATGGAACCAACCGCACCCGTTAAGTCTTTTTTACGTTGCGTTCCATAACCCACAACAACTACTTGTTCAAGGGTTTTAACATCTTCATCAAGTTTGATAAAAAGATTTTGATTGTTGCCAACGGTTACTTCTTTAGGAGTATAACCGATATAACTGAAAGTCAATACCGATTGATTATTGGCTACATTCAATTTGAAATTACCATCGGCATCTGTTGAGGTTCCATTTGTTGTTCCTTTTTCGGTAATTGAAACTCCCGGTAAAGGCATGCCTTTTGAATCGGTTACCACTCCTTTTACTGGAGTTGAAATACGATTATTATATACTGAAAACGTTGTTTTGGTCAGAACACCGGCAATAGAGGGTACTATTGCTGATGCTACTATTACCTGGCTTAAAAAAATCGCTGAAGCGTATTGTAAGCCTCTTTTTTGTAAAAAGTGTTTCATGTTCACTTAGTTCAATATGAAAAAATTGAATTATTTAAAGAGCTGCTGTAGGACATACGCATTTATTCAACCAACAGCAAGTAAGTTCAACGAGGTGTTAAATAAGATTACATTCATAATTTTAATACAGTGTTAAATTGGTCGTTCTATAGCTGCTATTTATGCTGTTACCTAGGCCTGCAGTGCGTAGTAATCAGCTTCTAGCCATTTCATAATAATGAACTAAGTAATCGATTTTAGAAATAGAGAGGCAATCAGAGATTATCAATTTCAATTCAAAATGTATCATTTTTTGAAAAGTGTTGGTTTATGATTTTGAGGGCGATACATTTACCTGACCACCTTTTCAATACTGTATTGTGAGACAATTTATCATTGCATTCGTATTTAGCCTAATTTCCTTGACCGTTAAGGGGCAATCGGGTACTTTTTACTTTAAAAATTACCAGGTTTCAAATGGCCTTTCCAATAATATCATTACCTCCATTTTACAGGATAAAAAGGGATTTATGTGGTTTGGTACCCGAAATGGCCTTAACCGCTTTTCGGGCACTTCGTTTAAAGTTTTCAATAATAACCCTGCAGACGCTACCAGCATTGGCAGCAATTCTATATTAAGTCTTTACGAGGATACAAATGAACAATTATGGGTTGGAACTTACAAGGGAATTTATTTATATAATCCTCAGCTTGAAAACTTTACAACGTTTACTAAAATACCTTCTGGTGAGGTAAGGTATATTAAGAGTGATGGCAATAATAATATCTGGATCATTTCGAATTCCTTATTATATAAGTATAATCAGGTTTCCAAAAAGGTAGTTTCATACCCGCTTTCTAAAAGTCAGGATCATACCATCGCGTTACATATTTCAGAAAAAAATGAAGTTTGGACCGCTACAGTAAATGGTTTGATAAGGAAATACCAGTCTAAAACGGATAATTTCCAGAGCTTTGATATAACGAAATTAAACAAAGGAAAACCACTTTCTTCGATTTTGGATTTATGTTCTATCGGTGATTCAACACTGTTGATAGGAACGATGAACCAAGCTTTACATTTTAATTACAGAACGCAGCAGCTTCGCAATCTTTTTCCGAATCATGGTAAAACGGATATTCATGTACATACCATATTTAAGCAGGCTGCCGATGAATACTGGCTTGGCACTGAAGCAGGGTTATGTATTTACAATCTAAAAACGGGCAACTATCGTTATGTGGCTAAAGAGTTCAGCAACCCCTATTCTATTACCGATAATGTGATCTCGGCTATTAATCGGGATAAAGAAGGTGGCATTTGGGTAGGAACCTATTTTGGAGGGATCAATTATTATTCGAAACAATTTAACAATTTTCAAAAATACTTTCCTGAACCAGGTAAGAACACCCTGAGCGGCAATATTGTCCATGAGATTTGTAAAGATAACTATGGAAAACTTTGGATCGGTACCGAAGATGCAGGTTTAAACCGCATGGACCTCAAAACCGGAGAGGTAAAAAGTTTTCTTCCGGATAAAAAACCAGGTAGCATATCTTATCATAATCTTCATGGATTGGTGGCTGATGATGATAAATTGTGGATCGGAACTTATGAGCACGGTTTAGATGTAATGGATTTGAAAACAAACAAGGTAATTAAACACTATAATGCCGCCTTGGATGGAAAATCTTTCAGAAGCAATTTCATCGTGACGCTTTACAGAACTGCTGATAAGGATATTTTGGTAGGCACGTGGAGTGGTCTGTTTAAGTATAACCGAGGCGCCGATAATTTTTCAGCTATTCCCTTTTTCGACTTCCCTATCCAATCGATCTATGAAGAAAAAAATGGAACACTTTGGATAAGCAGTTACGGGAATGGCGTTTACTTCTGCAAGATTGCAACGAAGTCAAATGGCGAAAAGACTTATGAACCCCATAAAGTAAAGCTCTTTAATAACTATGTGAACTCGTTGTACCAGGATAGTAACGGAACATTTTGGTTTTGTACAGAAGGTGGTTTGATCCATTATGAGCCATCAACCGGAAAAACCAAGAACTATACAGTGGAGAACGGGTTATCGGTTAATCAGGTTTTCAAGGTGTTGGAAGATAACAGCGGATTACTATGGATCAGCACCTCAAAAGGTTTATGTCGTTTTAACCCCAAAACGGAAACGTTTACTATTTATCATACACCTAACGGATTACCAACTGAACAATTCAATTATAATTCGGCATTAAAAAATGACGATGGAACGCTATTTTTTGGAACGGTTAAAGGCCTGATCAGCTTTAATCCTTCAGATTTTATACGCAACAGCTATGTCCCTCCTATTTACATTACCGGTATTCAGGTTAATAATAATGAAGTAACGATCAACCCAACGAATTCGCCTTTAAAACAATCGCAAATTTACCTTACTTCCATTACGTTGCCTTATGATCAATCAAATATCAGTATTGATGTGGCTGCCTTGAGCTTTATCATCCCAGAAATGAATGCTTATCAATATAAGCTGGAAGGTTTAGATAAAAACTGGGTGGACCTAAAAAACAACCGGAAGATTTACTTCACCAAACTTCCACCCGGAAATTACACTTTCAAGGTAAAAGGGTCGAACAGTGAAGGCATCTGGAATAAGAAGGAAGCTACTTTAAAAATTAACATATTGCCGCCTTTCTGGGCTACAATTTGGGCCTATCTGATCTATGCAATTATTATAGGTGCTGTTATTTTCACGATTTTCAGGTATTATTACCTGGCCATTAGCGAGAAAAGTAAACGCCAGATAGCGGCATTGGAAATCAATAAGGAGCGCGAAATTTACAATGCAAAAATTGATTTCTTTACCAATGTTACACATGAGATCCGTACTCCATTAACATTGATAAAAATGCCTTTGGATAAATTGATCGCACAAAAAATTGATGATGGAGAAATTAATGAAAGTCTTGAGATGATGAATAAAAACACTAACCGCCTGATTGATCTGACCAATCAACTGTTGGATTTTCGTAAAGCTGAAGCCAACAATTTCAGCCTAAGTTTTACAGACAACAACATTAATAACTTACTGAATGAGGTCTTTGAGCAATTCAGACCAGTGGCTGAGCAAAAACAATTACACTATAAATTGGAAATGCCACGTATTGTGCTTCACGCTTACACGGATAATGAGGCTTTACGCAAAATTATCAGCAATTTGATCAATAATGCCATAAAGTATTCTTCACAAAAGGTTTTGGTAAAGTTGCTGGCATTTAGCAGTGAAGATCTGTTATTCCATATTGAAGTGATTAACGACGGTTTTATTATTCCGAATGAATTGGGTGAAAAGATATTCGAGCCGTTTTTCCGCATTAAAGAAACCGACAAAGAAGCAGGAACCGGAATTGGCTTATCACTGGCCAAATCACTTGCCGAGTTGCATAATGGAAAGCTTGGGTTAAAACACACCTCCAACGATACCAATACGTTTTTGCTTTCGCTGCCTATCCACCAGGAAACCGAAATCAATTTGCGAAATTATGAAGATAAAACGGAGAGTATTGTAGAACCGGCTGCGAACAAGGAAATGGATAAATCAAAATCGCTGATATTGATTGTGGAGGATAACGTGGAGATTTTGAATTACCTTTCAAAGGAGCTTTCAACCGATTATAATATTGTTCATGCGTTAAATGGTTTGGAGGCGATTGATGTGTTGCAAAAAGAAAACGTGCAATTGGTTATTTCAGATATTATGATGCCATTGATGGATGGTATTGAATTATGTCGTCATTTAAAATCTGATCTGCAATTCAGCCATATTCCAATTGTCTTATTAACGGCCAAAAATTCGCTAAACTCAAAAATTGAAGGCTTGGAGGTTGGGGCCGACGCTTATATTGAAAAGCCATTTTCACTCGACCATTTAGTTGCGCAAATGAATAATTTGTTGATGAATCGTACCATTATTAAAGATTATTTTTCGCGCTCTCCTCTATCGCATGTAAAGGGAATTTCCTTTTCGAAAGCTGACAAAGCCTTTATTGACCAATTAAACCAGGTTATTTATCAGCATATAACCGACATGGATTTAGATGTGGAAACCTTGTCGAGAATGATGAACATGAGTAAACCTACGTTGTACCGCAAGATCAAAGCCTTATCCGACCTTACCCCCAACGAGCTGATTAACCTAACTCGTTTGAAAAAAGGTGCAGAATTATTGGCTGAAGGAAATTACAAGATCAATGAAGTGGCGGATTTAATCGGGTATACGTTGTCGTCTAACTTTTCAAGGGATTTTCAGAAACAGTTTGGGATTAGTCCGTCGCAGTTTATAGGCAATTTGAAGAAGGAAGGGTAAAGTTAAGTCAAAAGTTAATTAGTATTTTCATCCTGTTCATTTATTCATCTCCATCAGTTAAAACTGACGGCAATGAACCTCTTTATTAACTTTTTATCAGCATCCGCTATTTCTTCTTCGCAATAAAGATCATATGAATTGAATGGAGTTCTCCTGCTTTAACATATTCCTTACGCTCTATTTCAATTTGATCAAAACTATTCTCTTTCAGATAATCCTGCAAATAAGGCACTTCATGATAATAGATGTACATTTTGTCGCCAAGGCTATTGGTTTCGCAGCCTGATTTACTGTACTCATCTTCTATTACACTGAAATATAAAACACCACCGGGGTTTAATAAATTTGAGCAATCCTTAATTAATTTCGCACAGTCTTCCTTCGATAGATAAGGCATACAGAAGCCACACATAATTGCATCAAACATATCTGTAAGCCTATCGATTTCCCTGCAATCCATCACTTGAAAGTTAGCTGTTGGATTGTTCTTTTTAGCCAATTCAATCATATTTGGAGCTATATCGATACCTTCGACATACAAATCTGGACGCTTGGCCAAAAGATACTTTGTCACATTTCCCGGACCACAGCCTATTTCAAACACCTTAGCTCCTTCTTTCTCAATGAGCTTACAGAATCTATCATAAGTATCATTGTAAAGATCAAGATCCATGAAGTTCTCCTGATAGAGCGAGGCTACTTTATTCCAGGTTTGAAAAGTTTGTTGATAGGGATCGTTCATTGGATAGTTAATTTATTATCTTTTTAAAATAGATTCGCGAAGTTCTTCAAATTTCGTCCATTTAATTGAAGGAATATCTTTAACCTCTAAAGCAGAGCCACTTAAGGAAACTTCGTTATAATAACCAAAAGAAGGTGGAACGTCCATTCGTTGTAGTTTCTCATTTATTAATTGGTGAATACTTTCCAGGACTAATTTCTGTTCTTTATTAGTAATTACTACTTGGTTTTTAGCCAATATCCGACTTATTGAATCTGGTTTCTCACAGTATTTCACTAATTTCAAATAATCGGCAAGTAGATCTCCATCTTCAGTCTTTCTATAAATTATTATTGTTTCTATATTTCCTCCCCACTCCCCACAGTTATCATCATCATGCCGTAATGTGAGCTTATTAAATTGATTAATCAATTTAAGTTCATATGAGTTGTTCTGCTCATTAGAGCAAGCCAAAAAAGACGAGATAATTATCCAACCAAATACTTTAAAACACCTCAAATACTTACTACTAAATCCCATCTCTTTTATTTGCATATTCCTGGTATCGTTCACCAAATTCTAATTCCAAAGCTATTCGTAATAAAGCCTGAAACGAAAACCAATACCCATTCTCTACTCTCGCATTTACATACTCTTCTCCATAATCTGCACTATACCATCTAATGTGCTCTTCATCCAAGGGTTCTGCATCAATTTCCAGTAGAGTTTCCCGATGTTTAACAATAATATCTAACAATGCCAGCTTAGTCGTTACTCCTAAATAAAGTAACTCTCCAAGCAATTCGGAATAATCTGTTTCAGAAAAATCATTTTGTGCAGGCAACGTCTGTAAAAGAACTTCTTTTATATCTGTTGTAGTTATCGGTTGCATAATTTGAAAGGATCTGATTATTTTGATTTACCTTCCCTTAAAATGCTCCATAGTTGAATAAATACCCATTACTTTCCCAACAAACCAATCGAAAAACCAAATAGGTAACAATCCTTGAAAAAAGCGCACAAAACGAACGCTCCAAGGCATGCTTAGGAAAATCCGGTTATTTTCAATGGCTTTGATGATTTTATTGGCTGCTTTTTCAGGCTTCAGCAAAGGAATAACTGAACGAACTCCATCAAACATTCCGGTATTAATGTAATAAGGGGTTACGGTAGTTACGCCTATATTTTTCTTTAGTTGTTTCATTTCAAGACGTAAACTGTCGGACCAGCCTATTAACGACCATTTGCTGGCGGCATAAACAGACATTTTTGGATTGGAAATTAATCCGGCAGAAGATGCGATATTACATATATGTCCGGAATTGCGAGTTAGCATATCCGGTAGAAATGCAAGTGTGGTGAACATTGGGGCATTGGCATTTAAATCCATGGTTCTGGAAATATCGGTTGTTGTATGCTCATGAAAGTATTTACCTACAACTATACCGGCATTATTGATTAAAACATCAACTGCTCCATGAGTACGTTTCATCATGGCAGCCATTTCATCAACTTGTTTAATATTGGTTACGTCGACAACATATCCGCTCGTATCACCAATTGAAGAATATTCGCTTATTGTTTCGTCAATCTTTTCTTTGTTGATGTCCCAAATGATCAGCTTCGCTCCTTTTTGCAAGGCTATTTCACCCATTAATTTACCTATACCTGAAGCTCCTCCTGTGATTAAAACTGTTTTTCCTTTTAATAGCATAAAATGGTTATTGAATAGTCACTAAAGTTGTGAGAGCGGAACTGCAATATATCATTTTGGAGCTTATGGTTACTATATGTTTGCAGATAAGCACCAACTCTTTTTTAGCTAGCTATCTAGAAAAATGGAGGATAAGGAAAAATAGTTAAGTAGTAGCTCTCAGCAGCTTAAAGCCGGAGAGATTAAGATGAAGATAACGCTAAATGCATATTCTATTTAGGATATTCAAAATCCGTTTGCTCTTCTTTTGTTTTAACAGGTCTGATCTCAATACTTGCTGATGAAACGTATTCAAACTCAGGATTACGTTTCGCGATTTCAACAGCTTCGCTCATGCTATCCGCAATAATATGGTAATAACCCACCTGGACTTCTTTTGTCGGATCGATCGATTCTTCAGTCCATTCATTATTAACTTTACGAATTACAACTCCTTCTCTTATAATCGGCTGTGCAGCAACAAGCTTACCTTCTGACTTTAGCTGTCCGATATATACTTCGCATTGTTTTATGAACTTCAAATGTTCATCATCGCTTAATGCAGCCTTCGCATCTCCAGAATTCCGTATATAAAACATAAACTCCTGTGCCATAATCGTTTCATTAAAAACCTAATCTCCTAAATTACATTAACATCCAAAAAAAATCCGTAGTTTTTACTAATTGAACTGGATACAGGTATATGCGGTGGAAATGACGTTGAGGATGAAGGTATATGCTTAATATCTCAAGGAATGATACAATATAAGCATTTTGAGGAAATGAAAGTCGACGTATTTTAAAAACTTAAACATTGACAAATCAATAACAATTAATGATTTGTCAATGTTTATCAGAAGCATTACACGTGTTGATCCAGCAGTATTGCATTGCCATCTGGGTCTAACACCATAAAGCTTCCCGGACCAGAGCCTTTTTCATCCGTTTCATTTTCTAATTTTATGCCTTTACTTTTCAATTGGCGCTGGATTTCACGTACATCGTCAAACGACTCCATTAAATTGGCGTTTTGATCCCATCCCGGATTAAATGTTAAAATATTATTTTCAAACATGCCATGAAAAAGCCCTATAAGTGTATCTCCATTTTTCATGATAAGATAATTCATTTCCTCGCTTCCGGCAAAGATGGTAAATCCAAAATTTTCATAGAATTTTTTTGATACCTGAATGTCCTTGACATTCAGACTTACTGAAAAAGCGCCTAATTTCATATTTTATGTTTGTAGTTATTTGGATTGATTTTTAATCTTATGCCTAACAAAGTACATTTTTACTTACTATTTAACGAACCGCTTTATGAAGCATAAAAATGTTTTTGTCGGAACAATTTAGAAGGTAGGAAATCAGGTGGATTTCTATAAAGAGATAGGGAGAGGTATAATACTTCTTGAATTTATAGGAACAAAGAACCATTAAAGTTCACCTTTTATAAGGTACAAAAATGGGTTCCTTGTTCCTATTCTGGGGGTATTTTAGTGCTTTTTTTAAGCTTTTCTTACAAATTCGGATTTTAATGCCATAGCACCAAATCCATCAATTTTGCAATCAATGTTATGGTCGCCTTCTTTTAAGCGAATATTTTTCACTTTGGTTCCAGCCTTTATTGGCCCCGATGCTCCTTTAACAGGTAAGTTCTTGATTACAATAACCGAATCTCCATCCTGCAATAAGTTTCCGTTCGAATCTTTTACTACCAACTTGCCTTCGTCAATCACTTCTGCCGGATTCCATTCATGACCACATTCAGGGCAGGCATATAATTCTTCACTTAAAAAGTATCCATAAGGTGATCCACATTGTGGACAAGGTTTCATCTCTTCAGACATAATCGTTCTTTTATTATTAGTATTCAGTCAAAATCAGTCCACACATTTTGTTCATTTTATTTGTGTATGACACTACCAGGATAGAACTGTAGGAATGATTTTGGTGATCTTTATCATTTCTATCCAACGTAATCAAAAGCTATTATGGAACGAAACTACGAATTAACGATCACCTCGGCAATGGTTTGTTTGGACATATCACCTTGTAAAGGGAATAATCAGCTGATTTTCAGCCAGAGGTATAGCGGCCAAATCACGCCAAATAATTAAATCTCGTGATTATTGACTTGTTATGACGTTCATCTCACAAATGCACAAACGCCGCCTCGGCATCAATTTATTTAAGATGTCGAACTATTTTACTTAGAAAATTTACATTCAGCGAATTACAGTCACTCTTAAAAAAGTAGCAGGTATAGAAGTGGCGTTCTTGTCTGCACTTTTATTTTGACTGTTAAACAGTTCTTCTAATTCATGCTGCAAGTCCATCGCCTTTCCATTTTTTTCGGCTGCTTCAAAAGCATTCATAGTAGGTCCGTAATAATTTTTGAAGGTTTTTACGAACTCTGACGGTGCATAAGAGGCATTAAATGTAAAAGTATCTTTAGTAAAGGATATGTTTTCTTTTGCAATACCGGCGTTTCCAAAACGTTCTGTTACATGATCCTCTACCCCCCATAACATAGGACTAATGAAGCCCTCTGGAGGCGGGGGTGTATACGCTGAGCTTATCTTTAGTATTTGTGCTACAAGAGTAGGATCACCAGGTATCCAGTTTCCCATAACGATTCTTCCACCAGGACGTGTAACGCGTACCATTTCTTTGGCTACATCAAATGGCTTGGGTGCGAACATTGCACCAAAGAAACTAACAGAAAGATCAAAAGTTTCATCTTTTAAATCTTGTAAATCCGTCGCGTCCCCTTCCTGGAAAGTGCAATTGGTGAGGCCCGCAGTTTTTGCCCGAATGTTTCCGGCTTCAACAAGATTACTTGCTATATCAACACCTAAAACATTTGCTCCAAGCTTTGCTTCAGGTATTGCTGTGGTACCATCGCCACAGCCAAGATCTAGAATATTGAGATCTTTTGTGATTCCTAGTTTAGAGACAAGTGCCTCTCCACTTTCCCGCATGGTTTCTGCTATCTTGGTGAAATCACCCTTTTCCCATAATGCTTTGTTAGGATTCATAGTGCTTCAGTTTTATACTATCAAATTAAAAAATATAAACGACTTATTTATATCATTTAATATTCTAATTTTCAAATACATAACCCAACAAAAAGATTAATACAAAAAGCTTACAATAATCACTCTTTTTGAACCACTACATTTTTCGCAAGCGTTTTAAACCGAACACCATTTTCTTGTACCACCGTAATTGTCAGGTGGCCGGTTTTACTAGTATTTAAATCTCTTACTGTACCAGATTTTCCTTTATGTGTGCCTACAATAACTGTGCATTGATCGCCATCTTTTAATGGCTCCGCTGAATTATTAGTCATATTGATTTAGTTGATTAAAGAGAGTTCAACCACAATATACTTTGTTTGCAACCGTTCTGAAAGTTGTTTCTGTAGTATTTATCAATGGAAAAATGATTTTCGACATAAAAATCCAACGGGCAATATTCTATCTTAAAGGTCAAAGGAATTGACATTATACCCTATGAAATATTCATGAAATTTTGCACTGGGCTATAGAAGGCAATGTTTAATGTTATTTTTAATCAATATGAAACGAATAATTGTAGCCACAGATTTTTCTGCTGAAGCCGAGAACGCAACGTTATATGCGATCAATATTGCAAAGAAGCAAGGGTATGAATTAATAATATTCTCTTTGTACAATCTTTCCATTCATGCCTTAAACGCAAGAGCATCAACTATCACCATGCAGGATTTACTTGCAATAAAACGTGGCAGATTAGAAGCGCTCATGGCCAACCTTAATAAAACTCACCACATACAAACAATACCGCATTTTGCTACGGGTGACTTTTATGAGGAAATTAACCGTTGCATTGAGATATACGATGCAGATTTGTTGGTTATGGGTATGGCAAAAAAATCATTCGAACAAGACCTTTTGGGTAATACCACCACATCTGCAATACACAAACTAAAAATACCTATCCTGTCCATTCCATTGGAAGTAAAATATCAAGGCATCAAGCATATTCTTTTTGCTTGTGACACTGCCAACGGAATGCCCAATAAAGCTTTAGAGGGAATCATGTCATTTGCCTCTACATGTGGTGCGACAGTAGAAATTTTTAATGTGATGGAAAAGGCTGATGCAATTAAAGAAAAGGCCGATCTGTATGATTTTGATACCATTACAAAAGACGTTATCTATTATTACCGAAATATTGAGTCAACAGAGGTGATAAAAGCGATCAAGCAAGAGGTGTTAGACACATCAACTGACCTTCTTGTGATGGTTCCGCAAAAACATGGATTTTGGGATTCATTAATGCACCGAAGTAAAACCCGTGCTATGGCATCTGGAAATAATATTCCTTTGTTATCTATTCCGATGTAAACTATTTATATCAAACTAAAAGCTCTTTAATTTACAAGCCATCCGAAAAAGATGGCTTGTTTGCTTTAATATAATTAGCCAAGACTTTTGGTTAACAAGAATCCAATAAACAGAAAACCGCTTATAAAAATTATCAAATAAAGGGATGATCTGATATCCTTTATTGTCCGGCCTTCTTTCAAAATTAATCTACTAAAGTCTTCAGATATTAAGGTAAGAATGGATGTTGTAAATAATAATCCTACAGCAGTTAAAGCACCATTACTCAATGGGAAGCCTCCTTTGCCGGAAGTGAAAGATTTAACAATATCTGATAGGAATAAAATATTCCAAAGAACTATTGCAATGACAACTACCGGCATTTTTATTGGAAAACCACCTGATCTTTGTTGATCAATTATTAATTGATCATTAGCAGTAATTTTATCACTTACATTATTTAAAAATCCGGTTTGCTTTATCTGATTAATTACCACTGACGGATTATTAAATGTCCAGAAAATTACCTTTTGATTATAATTTTCAACTCGATGATTGATCTTTATACCCTGCCCTATTATCGGAAACTGGCTATAAGTTTCGATTGAAATAATGTCGGCAGGCCGGAAAACGAGATTCCCAATTATCGAAGCATTTAATTCCATTTGATCCTTATTAACTATTAAGGTTACTAAGGGCCATGATGCTTTTGCAAAACCAATTCTTGCTCCCCCGGTTAGTTTTAGTTGGTCCATGTTGTGATTAGCTTTTAAATATCTATTGTAACGACTTTGATTACCGAAAGTAATTATAACCAAGCTTTAAAGGAATGATTATTTTTTTCAAAAATTATAATCCTTACCGATTTTTTATCACCTCATCCCAAAAGCCTTTTAAATCAATACAGGTTATGAAATAATATTTTCGACTAGCTGAAAACTTTTAACGTATTACAGGGCTACTTAGGTAGTGTTTTTTAGTGAAACAAATTCGACTAAAATAAGCTATTTACGAGCAACAATTTTCTTTTCTTTTCCTATAGCTTCATCCCTTAGTGCGCACTAATTGCAGATACCTTACTGCAAATGAAAAATTTTAATGACAACCATCACATTTGTTCTATTTTATGAAACGCAATTTTATGTTAGCGGCAATTTTAATTACCGTATTTACCTCGTGTAAAAAAGAAGAATCTACCATGTTAATAACAAAGGTTGATAAGGGTACTTACCTGAAGGAAAGCGAAGTTTTGTTCAGTCGTATTAAAAACAAACTGAGTCCTACAACGGTAAATGGCTCGTTCTATCAAGTTAACAGTGAAAATACAACCGATATATTAGCTGTTGTTAAGAACGAAATGGTTTCTTTTATTGGTGAAACCGAAGGGCAAGAAGATGTTAATGCGTTTAATGAAACACTTGCTAAATTACAAGCTGAAATAAATGTAGCCCCGAGCTTAAAGCCTGTTGATCTTCCGGAAACGATTACAGAAAAATCAGCCGATCGATTGATTAATGAAGTGTTTTCTACCTTTGATGATCAAGTTAAAACGCTGCAATTAGATCAAGGCGAAGTTGTAAATGAGACTACTGCATTTAGGAATCAGCTTATCACAGACATTACAACGGACGCTAAAGAAGTCATGCAAAGCGAATTGTTGAAATACCAGGAAAGCAAAACAGCTGGTGAAAGTACCGGACCTCAACAAGCTTTCGATGCTTCAGGTTTAGCCTTTAACACAGATAAAAGTCTCCGGTCAACTGTAGCTGATTTCAAAAATTCAATTGATGATAATAAGACGTTATCACATGACCAAAAGAATGCATTATATGGCAAAGCTAATTACCTGTTATCAAGTCTTGATTTAACAATTGGGTTGGCACTAATTCAAGCCAATGAAGATGGCGGTAATAAAATAACTGAAGGTTTATTTAACTGGTTAGGTAATGTGATAAAGACTGTTGCCAAGGTTGTAATTGGAGTTGCCATTACTGTTGCAATTGTTACTGGTGCAGTTGGTTTTAGCAGTACTGGTGGTACTTATTTTTATACTGCAGTAGCTGGCTTTGGGGGATACTTATATTTTACACAAAGAATTATACCTTGGATAAATTCGTGGTGGTAAAAGCCAGTAAAGAAAGTTTAACATATTTTATACAGAATGTTACGCAATAAATTAAGCTGTTTTTTATTTATTCTCCTTTTCTTTTCACCATCTGTCTTTGGTCAAATCAATGATTACATGGACAAAAAGATTTATATTGGCCTAACACCTGGATTAACAATTCCGACTGGTAGAGTTAGTAGTACTAATAAGTTAGGTGGTAATCTTGACTTAGTAGTTGGTGTGCCACTATCGAAAAACTTTGCCTTAACGGTGCAATATAGCGGTTTTAGTATGTCAGGCAAGAAAGTTGATAATATTAAATCCCCTGATTTATCAGCGTCTTATATTTCAGCTGGTATTAGCTACCGTTTAAATAAATTGTTAAATATTGAAGACCAGCCTAACTGGTTTAGTTTCTATGCAAACTTTGGTGCAATATGGGATAAAAACAATCTGATAAAGACAGACGCATCAGTTGGTGATACAGGTATTGATTGGGTACGTCCAATAAAAAGCAAAATCGTTGGCTTTACAAAAATTGGTTTGGGTGTTACTTTAATACAACAAGGTGAAGAAGCTTACTACTTTCCTAAATTATCAGGTGGTTTGGGTTTTGGTTTCTTTAACAAAAAAAGAAAGTAAAGTACAGTCAAAAAGACTTTTAATTGGTAATTATAAAAATAAAGAGTGCTGAACCTTTTATAAGCTCAGCACTCTTTTTAATATTATTCCTTAGAATATTCTAGTAAATCAGCAGGTTGACAATCCAACGCTTTACAAATTGCTTCAAGTGTACTAAAGCGTATGGCTTTCGCTTTACCTGTTTTTAAAATCGAAAGATTCGATAATGTTAGATCAACCTTTTTCAGATAGTTCATTCAAAGACATTTTTCTTTTCGCCATCATCACATCTAAATTCACAATTATCGGCATACACTCAAATGGTTAATTCGTTTTCAGTTTTGTAAGCTTCCCTGATCCCCTCTCAAATTTAGGACCTTTTAGAAGTAGAGTTTTCAAGTTTCCTCCAATAAATCCATCGGAGTTTTAAAGTTTAACGCCTGATGAGGGAGCTGAAAATTGTAATCATACATCCATTCTTCTGCCATTGTCCGAACTTCATTCAAGGTTTTAAACACATAGGCATTTAATAGCTCCCTTCGTATACTTCCATTACATCTTTCGATAAAGGCATTTTGTGTCGGTTGTCCTGGCTGAATAAATACTAAGGTTACCTTATTTTCCTTACTCCAATCATCTAATTTTTTAGAAATAAATTCAGGTCCATTGTCCATTCTAATGCTTTTGGGTAATACCACCACATCTGCAATACACAAATTAAAAATACCTATCCTGTCCATTCCATTGGAAGTAAAATATCAAGGCATCAAGCATATTCTTTTTGCTTGTGACACTGCCAACGGAATGCCCAATAAAGCTTTAGAGGGAATCATGTCACTTGCCTCTACTTTTGGTGCTACAGTAGAAATTTTTAATGTGATGGAAAAGGCTGAAGCAATTAAGGAAAAGGCCGATATGTATAATTTTGATACGATTACAACAGACGTCATCTATTATTACCGAAATATTGAGTCAACGGAGGTTATAAAAGCGATCAAGCAAGAGGTGTTAGACACATCAACTGACCTTCTTGTGATGGTTCCGCAAAAACATGGATTTTGGGATTCATTAATGCACCGAAGTAAAACCCGTGCTATGGCATCTGGAAATAATATTCCGTTATTATCCATTCCGATGAGGTAGCTAAAAAGCTCTAAATCAAAAAGCGTTCAAACCATTTTGAGCGTTTTTTGATTTAGGATTTCAATTGATTTATGGTCAGTTAACGATAGTTAACCCTATAAAAACTATTGTATACACATAGTTTAAGTAAATACTACACACTGCTATAAAAGAACTATTTATAAAATTAATCAACAAAAAAATATTCAACTTACATCACTATTCCCACTTTTCCTATTTAGACTGAAGCATTAATAAATCTACACTACATCATCTACACACATTTTTGATTTTTAAGTCCATAATTACTTACAGTAAACAATTGTTTTACAAGCATTCACATCCTATCTATTAAAAAGTGAAACTCATGTAGTAGTACATGACAAATTGTTATCTCCATACATTAGCCGAGTTAAAAAACATCTAAATTTTTACCTGTTTAATTTATTATTATGCATTTTTTAAGACGAAAAACAAATTTTACTTTGACAGCAATTTTAACGCTCGGTTTATTTTCTATGCTATGTATTTCATGCCACTCAAGTCCTGAGAATGAGCCTGAACCCAAAAAAGAAACACCATTTCAAAACAACAAGAAGATCCTAATTATAGGTATTGATGGATGTCGACAGGATGTAATGATGTCATCAAATACTTCCAACATCAAAAGCCTTTTAAACAACGCTGTTTATAGTCTGGATGCTTTAACTTTAGCTCCATCGTGGAGTGGTAATGGATGGTCAACATTATTAACAGGAGTGACACATTTAAAACATGGCATTACTGGTAATGATTTTACAATTCAACATGATTTTACGAATTACCCATGCTTCTTAAAACGTACAGAGACTTACAACTCCGCTTATAGAACCATGTCAATTGTTCATTGGACACCCATTAACGATTACATCATGAATGGTATCGATGTGAAGCGAAACGTAAACACAGACCTGGAAGTAAAGAATGAAGTAGTTAAGGCATTATCTACTGACAACCCGGATATATTGTTTATGCAATTTGACGATGTTGATCATGCTGGTCATACATATGGATTTAGTTCTTCTGTTCCTCAATATGTAAGCGCTATTAATACAACCGATGGATATATTGGAGAAATATTAGCAGCCTTACGTAATCGTCCTAATTATGCAAATGAGGATTGGTTAATTATTGTATCTCCGGATCATGGCGGGTCGGGAACAAATCATACTGGAGAGAATTACGAAGACAGAAATATCTTTTCTATCTACCACAATAAAAACTTTGTATCTAATAAAATTGAGGCAAAAACATTACAATCTCAGTCGACCATTAATGCTGATGTAGTTAACTACTCTTCAGAACAAATTTATGCTTCTGTTTCTAACACCGCATATGACTTTGGCAGTAATCAGGATTTTACGATTGAATGTCGCATTAAAACCACAGGTTTTGCTGGAGATCCGGCAATTGTATCAAACAAAGATTGGGACTCGGGTAACAATAAAGGTTTTATATTTGCTGCAAAAGGAAACTCATGGAAAGTAAATGTTGGGGATGGTAGTAATCGGATTGATTTTGAAGGAGGCTATCCAATAAATGATGGCAAATGGCATCACCTCGCCGTAACTTTTTCGCGCACCGGAACAATGAAGGCTTATCAGGATGGAATGTATCTGGGAGCTGTAAATATGTCAAATATAGGCAATATCAATTCTGGCCTACCGTTGGTGATTGGACAAGATGGCACTCTGGGTTATTCAAACTTCGTAAACGGTCAAATTAGTGAAGTTCGTGTATGGAATGCAGCTTTGGATTCAGCTACCATTGTCAATAACTCAGGTTTATCAGTTACAACTACTCATCCAAATTATTCGAAATTGATAGGCTACTGGAAAGGTACAAACGAGAGTGGTAGCACATTGGTTGACAGCAGTCCATTTGCACGAAACATGACAATGGCTGGTACTTTTAACCGATCAAACTCAAACGCTACATTAGAATGCTATAGGGCAAACCAGGTACCACATATGGTCGATTACGCTTATTCGGCACTAACATGGTTGGGAATTCCGATCTCACCATCCTGGGGTTTAGACGGACGATCATGGATACCTAATTAATAGTATCTGATTTAAGGATAGTGAGGTCTAATAACGCAAAAAGGAAACGATTATGAATCGTTTCCTTTTCGTTTGTATCAGGCATTTTGATTTTTATCTTAAATCATCGAACACCTACACATTCATAGTTGCAAACAAATGTTTCAATAATGAAAAAAAACATTTTGGTTGAGTAAGCGTGATAACAAGGTGCTTTTCAATAGTTGATCAGAATAAGGTGTGTTAATAACATTACTTATCAAAATCTAACTACTAAACCAGCCTGAAAAACCATATTTTTAGAATCACTACCCTCTACGACTTCGTTAAAACTGCTTATATAGCGTCCGTTGACAGAAATTCTAAAAGGTAAATTAATAGACAATCCTGCGGCAATAGCTGGATCGAAACTACTGTAGCTATAATTTTCACTTGATGATCCACTATCACCCACTTTGAAACCAAATTGCGGGCCTAATTCCAGGCTTATAATTTTTAATATATATACTTTTGCGAGTATTGGAACATTGATATAATCAAGACTAACATCTCCAAATCCTTGTTTTGAATATTGCAATTCTGGTACCACATAAAGTAGTTTTTTTATAATGGGTGTTTCATAGAAAACTCCAACGTAAAATCCATTATTGCTGCTTTTATCAGGCAAGTCTCCCCCCGTGACTTTAGCAAAATTATACCCTCCTCTGACTCCAAATCCTTGTGCCTTAATAGTCACGTTACAGATTATTATCAGGAATAAGCTGAGCAAAAATTGTTTAATAATTTTCATAGTAGCTTACTTTATGCTAAACATAGTTAAACTTGGGTTTTCTTAATCCAATTTAATCATAATAGCTTACAATAAAAACATTATATTCATTTCAAACTCTTTTTAACCCTCAAAATGTATCAATTCAGGAAATTTAATTCAAAAATGGAGGTATGTTTTATATGATAACTGAACCGTTAATGTTTTGTACCTAACAGTACAATCTCTTTTCGGACGTGCTATGGCTACCGATCTTTTGTTCCCTTGGAACATTCTTTCATAGGATAAAAACCGATCAACCGTGTGTCATCCTGAGGCACATTGGATCTGTGATTAAATGCGAATATATGGACACAATTCATTCTCGAACAGGCTACTGTATTGTACCTAATGGCATGACATCGTTTTCGGAATGCACAACGTTTAAAGACAAATACATTTAGGCATTGCACCATCAGGTTCAACAGGTCAGTAGATTTTAGTTATTGATTCAGCATTGTTGTGTTGTTAGGCACAAAACTGTTTTGAGCAATATTAGATCTAAAAAACTGTAAAAAGTACAAAAAATTGAATAGCCCAGCGGGGAACCGGGCCTTCAAACAATTAAACCAAACCAATCTTTAATATCTAGACTAAGTATGAAAATAAGATGAAATTTTACTCCTTAGTTTTTGAGTCAAATTTTATAATCCTTAATAAGATGCTCAAACCTTTGTAAATCCATAAAGCCGACGGAAAAATTATTTTTTATAATGTCCTGTAATTTATGGGGTTTCAAATAGGTCTAGAATGCCCTAATTTTTAATTTTAAGAGTCCGGGGTAAATCTAATGAACTTGAATAAACATAAGTTGGAATTCTCCTAACAGTTCTGTTATGAGTAATCCGAATTTTAACGTTGTATGTTCCGTCCTTCTTTTGTCTTATGCGATAGGTTTAAAGGCAGGCACAGGGTAGTTTTTTTCGTCAACAATTCGTCAACATTTGCATAATAAATGCAGTAAAATGCACCTACAAATAACAAATTGCTAACGAGATAAACCAGTATTTCTGTGGTGTCGAAATAAAAAAAGCCTAATCAATTAAGATTAAGCTTTCTTTTCCGTGGACCCTCGGGGGCTCGAACCCCGGACCAAAAGATTATGAGTCTCCTACTCTAACCAACTGAGCTAAGGGTCCTGATTTGTTTCTCAAATCGAGCGCAAATATGTAAAATTGCAGCCGAATTCACAAGAAATTAACTCCCATTTAAGTGAAAAATATTAAAAATATAATTTTTGATTACGGCAATGTGATCTTTGCTATTGATTTTGAGCGTACTAGCCAAGCTTTCAAGAAACTTGGTTTGACAAACGTTGATGAGATTTATGGACATAAAGCACAAGAAGATTTCTTCGATCAATTGGATAGAGGTGAAATTTCTGCCGAAGAGTTTGTTAATGCCATTCAAAAGTTTGCTCCACAAGCTACTTCTGAGCAAATTATTGAGGCATGGAACTCCCTTTTAATCGGTATTGATGATGGAAACCTTGATCTTTTGCTCAAGATTAAAGAGAAATACCGTTCATTTCTATTGAGTAATAATAACGAAATCCATTATGCCTGGATTATCAACTATCTAAAAGAGAAATGGAATATTGATGATATGTCGGGATATTTTGAGAAAGATTATTATTCTCATTTTATGAAATTACGTAAGCCTGACGCTGAAATCTTTAATGTAGTTCTCGAAAACCATGGATTAATCCCTGAGGAAACATTATTTATTGATGATAGTCCTCAACATTTGGCTACTGCGGCAAAATTAGGATTAAAAACAAGGTTGGTCGCCCCAGGAGAGCCCCTTTCGGAGGTACTTGCACCGTATTTATAATTTTTTAACCGCAAAGACACAAAGACGCTAAGTACTCTTAGTCTTTGTGTCTTTGCGTGTACTATTAGTCAATCATAATAGTTAATACATAATGGTGACAGCCCCTGAGAAGGATGACAATTGATGCTGATTAGGTTTAAATACATAGTAATAGGTACCCGCAGGTAAGTTCTTTCCATTGTATAATCCATCCCATGGTTTACTGTAGCCCTTTGTATAGTATAATTTAGAGCCATAACGATCATAAATGTACACTTCCATACCAGGATAGTCTTCGATACCCGCTATTACCCAATTATCGTTCATTCCATCTCCATTAGGGGTAAACACATTAGGAATTTGCACATTAGGCAGCACTGTTATGTTGATTACGCAAGAAGATGTGCAACTACCGTTGGCTACTGTAACTGTGTATTGAACATTGGTACTAGGAGTTAACACAGGATTAGCAATCGTTGGATCACTAAGACCTGTAGTTGGAGACCAACTGTAAGTATAATTATCGGTTCCCTGAGAACTTAATTCAACTTTTAATGGCAAATCGATTCCAAGTATAGCCGAATAATCCTTGCAATTAATTGCAGGAATCTCCCCTACTGTTATAGTTTGTTCAGCCGAATTTTCACACCCTGTTGTGCCGTTTATAAAAGTATACTTTATGGTATGCACCCCTACTCCGGCCTTCTGGGGCGAGAAAACAGTAACCTGTTGAGTTCCTCCATCAATTGTATAATATCCTGTACCTCCGTCGCCATTGGCTGGTGACCCTCCAGTTAATGTGACATCGGGATCATTTTCACAAACAGTTGAAAAAGATGCAAGAGAGACGGTTGGTTTAGCATTTACCGAAAATGAGTACTCAACAGGTGTAGCAGGGCAATCTTCAGAAAATCCTACTGTAAGTCTTACTACATAATCTTGCGAAACTATTGGGGTAAATGTTAATACATCTCCCTTCTCGGTCTGTTCCACTCCATTAATCTCCCATTTACGATAATTCAACGTTCCAAAATCTACTTTCGAATCATCTTTAAAACTTAGCGATGCATCAACGCAGTAAGGGCCACTACTTATTGGTGTAATTTGAGGCGTTAAATTATTTGAACCCGAAATAGTCACTTTCTGCTCATATTTTATGGAGTTACAATTACTATTATCGGCAGTAACAATCAGTGAAATTATTTTTTCACCCAATGAGCTATAGGTATGTGCTGGAGTATTTTTATCAGTCGTTATCAAAGTTGCACCATCACCAAAATCCCAGGCATATGTCAACGGTGAATTATCTGAAATTGAACTTTGATTATCAAAAGCAACTGTGGAAGGTGTTGAACAATTGACAGTTGTGCTAAATAAGGCGACAGGATTAGGATTAACCTGAATGGTTGTACTTGTTGTAACAGGACATGCAGAAGTATATCCAACAGCTAAATCCACCTGGTAACTGCCGCTTTGATTTGGATTTAAATGCAACTGATCTCCTGTTTCTGTTTGAACCACACCATTGATAATCCATTGGCGGTAGTTAATGGCTCCAAAATCACGAGTAGAAACATCTCTAAAAACTATTTCTCTGCTAACACAATACGCAGAAGTAGGATTTTCAATCGAAATAGCTGCCTGCAAATTATTCGCTCCAACAATAGTCACGTCCTGAGATACAGCTGAAGGCACACAACCGGAAGCTCCAGCCACCGAAAGTGTTACTGTTTTAACACCAGCAGATGTATACGTATGTGCTGGTATTACTTTATCCGCAGTTGTCAACACCGTTCCGTCTCCAAAGTTCCAGGTATAGGTGAGCGATGAATTGTCTGAAATCGAACTCTGATTATCAAAAGCAACAGTGGCAGGTGTTGAACAGTCGATGGTTGTGGTGAACAAAGCAACCGGACTAGGATTTACTTGAATAGTTGTACTCGCAGTAACCGGACATGCGGAAGTATATCCTACCTCTAAATCTACATTATAACTTCCATTTTGATTAGGTGTTAACTTCAACTGATCGCCTGTCTCCGTCTGGATAACCCCATTAACTGTCCACTGGCGATAATTAATAGTTCCAAAATCATGTGTAGAAGCATCCCTGAAAACTACTTCGTTGCCAGCACAATACGTAGAACTAGGGTTTTCAATCGAAATAACCGCTTGCAAATTGTCGGCGCCCACGATTGTTACATCATGAGTAACTACTGAAGGTGAACAACCTGAAGAATTTGCAGCAGCTACCGAAAGCGTAATTGTTTTGTTTCCTTCGGAAGTATAGGTATGCGATGGTATAACCTTATTCGTGGTGATCAACGCAGGAGTTCCATCTCCAAAATCCCAGGTATAGGTAAGTGTAGAACCATCGTCAATTGAACTTGTATTTGTAAATGCAACCGTTGCAGGAGTAATGCAATTGATGCTTGTTGAAAAAGCTGAAATTGCATTTGGTTTTACTGCAATTAGTGGTGCTGTAGCTGTTGATATAGCACCGCAGGTAGCATTGTATCCTACAGACATACTTATTGTATAATCACCACTGGTTAGCGGAGTAAACTTAAATGTTGGGCCTGTTTCCGTTTGAATAGCGTTATTAACTTTCCATTGGCGATAAGCAACAACCCCAAAGTCTTTGGTTGATGCATCGTTAAATGTAATTTCATTACCCACGCAAAAAGGTCCCTGTGTCGCTATAATCTGTGCTTGTAAATTATTAGCACCTGCAATAACTATATCTAACGAATAAACCTGTTGTGCACAACCGTTAGAAGAGGTTACTGTCAATATCACCTTTTTACTTCCTGCCGATGTGTACGTATGTACAGGATTTACATCACTTACAGCCGGAGTTCCATCGCCAAAATCCCAGGAATAGCTTAAGATGGATCCATCGGTTATTGAACTTGTATTTGTAAAACTTACTGTTGCCGGTGTTGTACAATCAATTGCGTATGTGAATAGAGCTGTGGGTAAAGGCGCAGCAATAACAACAATTGGTTCCGACTGTAAGCTGCAACCGTCATTTTCAATTCTAACCAAATAACTACCTGGCTCATTAATGGTTATAAAATCTGGTGAGTTTGGTATTTCAATAGATCCTCCATCTATAAACCAGCGGTACCTTTTTCCTTTTGCGCCATTGCTTATTCTTAGTGTGGTTGCTTCGCCAGGACATAAAATAGTTTTATTATTATCGGCTGCAATAACTGGCTTAATACTGATGGTGATCTTTATGACTTGCGACACAATTGAACAAGAAGTATTATCCGGAAGTGTTCCGCTTACGGTTAATTTATAATATCCGCTGTTTGCAAGTTGAACATTGTTTAATGCTAATGTGGTGGCATTAGCGCCTATTGTAGTCCATGTAGTGTTATCAGCACTAAATTGCCAAGTATAAAGCGGAGTTGAAATTCCTGAACCGGTAAGTATGGAACTTAAGGTTAAATTTTCTCCTTCGCAGGAGTTAATATCATTAGGTGTTATTGATGTGATGTTATCCACTTTAATTGCTACAGTTCCGCAAACTGGACCTGAAATAACCGTGATGGTCCAATCGGCAAAGGTATTTGCAATTCGAGGATCAGTTACACGATAAACTGCAGGATTGGTAAAATCTCTTGTCGCGCCGGAAGTAGGATTGATAGTTGAACAATTGGGAACAATGATACTTGGTGTAAGCTTAGTAACATCCGTACCGGGCTGAACTTTAATTGTTATTGTATGATCTGTACTGTTAATAACTGCAGGTTCTATTTGCTGAGGCAGTGTGAAAGATAAAATATCCGTAGCTGCCGTTTGTTCTGATGTATAAACAGCCACGAAACCATCTAACCTATTATTGCTTTTAACACTTTTACAATGAGCGACATCCAAATAAAGGGTACTTGATGTGGTTCCATTTAAACTTCCGAAAGTAGCGGCTAAATGTATTTTTCCTGCCTTAACAAATAACCCTTTACCTTCATCATTAAAACCATCTCCATTTAACAATGTATGCCAGGTATAATTTCCATTTGCATCGTATCTGGCTGTAAAAATATCCAATCCAAGTCCAATACTTGTCCCGTTCGCTGTGGAAGCAGACGGGTCAAAATCAACCGTTCCCCTAAATCCTCCTGTTATATATAGATTGTTATTCTCATCCAACGTTAATGAATTGAGAAATGTCTGACTTTGAGAATCACCTCCAATATCCCTTGCCCAATTGTAATTTCCGTTTTTATCAAATTTTGAAATAAAGCCATCATTTATTCCTGTAGCCGTCAAAGTGTTTGTTGCAGCAGAAGGATCGAAATCAACTGTACTACTAAAAAAACCTGCTAAGTAAATGGAGTTATCACTCCCTGCATAAACACCCGTAGCGTCATCAACTGCCGTACTTCCAAAATTAAAAGCCCATTGAAAATTTCCACCACTATCATACTTAGCTGCAAACACATCTTTGCCATTATTGGCTGGTGGTTTTGTAAAATAAGTCATTGGAACCTGTGAGGCATCAAGATCTACAGAACCAGCAATATAAACACTACCATCCGAGTCGACGGTTATTGAATTTCCAATTGCGTTTGCACTATTCTCACTTATATTTTTAACCCAAATTAATTTTCCTGAGCTGCTATATTTAGCAGCAAATGCATCCAATTTGCCTATAGCCTGAACAGGAGTTCCGGAATTATCAAAATTGAAATTTACACTATTTGAAAAAGTACCGGTGAGATAGATGTTGTTACTATTATCTACAACAATTGAATTTGCCATATCAACACCACTTCCACCTGCTGCAAAAGCTGTTAAATTTTGACCGCCAGGGTTAAAAGAAGCGATGAACAGATCTGTACCCTGATTATAGGGAACAGTTTTTTCATCAAAATTCACGGCACCGCCTATTAAACCAGCAATAAAGATATTGCCCTGACTGTCGGCTGCAATTGATTTTGCTTCATCGTCTGCAGCTGAACCGTATGATTTTGCCCAGATAACATTACCATTCGGACCGTACTTAACGATGTATATATCCGTTGCTCCTTTTGAAATGAGGGTTGTAGTACCAATTACAACAGTACCACTGAATGCTCCGCATACATATGAATTTCCATCTTTATCAGCAATTACAGCATTTCCCTTATCAAGCCCTGCACCTCCTTCTCCTTCTCCCCATAAAATATTTGGTGCTTGTGACAGTGCTGAAAAAGAAATGAAAAATGAGAGCAATAAAAGTAAATATGGAAGCGAACGCATCATAACTAACAAGTTATTGACAAATAGTAAAATTTAAAAATTTATTACAAAAAGGATAGATCAATTTTCATATTGTTTAACACCGTTAGAGAATAATAGTTAACTAATAATAAAAAAAGAAGCCTTCCCGATTAAATCGGGAAGGCTTCAGTATCAAAACAATATAGGATAATTAATAAATAATCGTTATTGCTCCTGCACGAGGTTTTAGTTGATCTTTATTCGGTTTGATCACATAGTAGTAAGTTGCTGCCGGAACAGGTTTACCGTCTCTTGTACCATCCCATTGTTCAACATATCCTTTCGATGAGAAGATCTTATCACCATAACGGTTAAATACATATACTTCTACATCTGGGTATTTCTCAATTCCAGGAATTTCCCACTTATCATTTTTACCATCACCATTCGGTGTAATTACATCCGGAATGTTAAGGTCTGGCAATACATTAACATGGACATTACATGTACTGATACAGCCTTCTTTGTTTGTAACAATTAATCTGTAAGTTTTATCTGCATCAGCTGCTATTACCGTTGGAGTTAAGCTGTTAGGATCATCTAATCCTGCAGCTGGTTCCCATCTATAGGTATAGCTATCACTTTCATTTGATAATAACTTAATATCCAGTTTAACGCTCTGACCTTTTTTCACTTCAAAGTCCATACAATCGATAACCGGTGATTGGTAAACTCTGATCTGCTGTTGAGCAGTGTCTTTACAGAAGTTAGCCGCTGTAAAGGTGTAGGTTATGGTATGTAAACCTGGTCCAGCTTTTTGAGGGTAGAACGCTCCGTTCTTAACACCTATTCCGCTATACTCACCTGATCCAATTCCAGTTCCGCTTGGCGGAGTTCCTCCGTTTAATGTTACTGAAGGTACATCAAAACATACCGGATCTAGTGGTGCCAGATTAGCATCCGGACTTGGTTTTACAGTGAACACTTTATCTAATGAATCAATACAAGTATTTCCTGATTTCACAATTAATCGAACAGTGTAGTTTACATCAACTGTAGCTACCGGAGGATTAAATGTAATCGTCGAAGTGTTCGTTGGAGTGCTGATTGCCACACGAGTACCTGTTGCATCAAACACTTTCCATTGCCAGCTGGTAATCTTACCAATTTTCACTGTCGACTTATCTTCAAATACTAATGCATCTTTCACACAATAAGGTTGAGGTGCATTGATCACAAAATCAGCTGTCGGCATTCCGCTAATCATTACATCACGAGCAAACGTTGAGTCACAACCATGGATTGACGTTACGGTTAATGTAATGTGTTTCCATCCCGGTGTTTTGAAGGTATAGCTTGGGTTCATTTGAGTTGAAGTTGAACCTGCACCATCTCCAAAGTTCCACAAGTAAGTTAACGTAGTTCCGTCTGCAATTGAACTTGTATTGTTAAATTGAATTGCATCTTCCATACAGCTTGAAGGCATGTCAAATAATGCAACCGGACGATCCCAAATTCTTACTTGTACAGAGTCAGATTTATCTTCACAACCCGCATCATTAATGATACGAACCTGGTAGTAACCTGATGAATTTGCGTCATAAGTTGAAGCTGTTGCTCCAGCGATCAACACATTGTTTCTGAACCATTGGTAAGTTTTACCTATACCTTTAGCTGTAAGTTTAACAATATCACCTGTACAAACCGAATCCTGAGTTGTTAATTCAACCTCTGCTAATGGATTATCAAATACATTAATAGTGTCACTTATTGCTGTGTAACATTTAGTTACCGGATCAGTGAATGTGTAAGTAATTATGTGTTCACCTGCACCTGCTGTATCCGGATAGAATACATCTTTATAGATACCTTTTCCTGTGTTGATTGTATATACTCCGCCAACTGGTGTTCCAGTATTAAGAGGCAGTGGTGCATCATTCACACACATAGTATCTACCGGTAATTTAAACGATACAGTTGGTTTTTTGTAAACTACAAACGTTCCTGTATATGATGCCGGACAACCATAAATTGGTGTTACCGTTAATTCTGCACTTAGTGTTTTACCTGCATAGATCTCAGGAACAAATACAGTGATCTCATTGCGAGCTTCTTGTTTAAGATCAATTTCCATTGGTCCGTCAAAGAATCTCCATTTGTAATCATATGCATATCCTAAACGAGCTTTTGATGTATCTCTTAATGTCACGCTATCACCCGCACAAACAGAAGCACGACCTTTTAAGTACCAATTAACTACAGGAACATCACCTTTAACGTTAAACACTTTAGTTAAGCTGTCTACACAACCATTGTCAGTTGTCACGATCAATTTAACTTTCTTAGGTCCTGTAGACATATAGAAGTGCTTACCGTCTTTATCAGTTGAGTACACATCTGAAGTTTTATCCAGATCATCTTCAAATGACCAGAAGTAGTTCATTGGGCTGCCATCTGGACTTGTTGATTTATTTACAAATACAGTTGTGTCTGTTAAACAGCTGTCTGGCAAATCAAAGTCAACAATTGGTTTAGACCAGATATTGATGGTAACCGGAGTTGAAGCAGTACCTGAACAACCAAACTCGTTTTCTACTTCTACAGTATAGTTATGCGTTCCAGCATTGAATACTTTTAACGTAGATTCTGTAGCACCTGCTATTATAGTACCATCCTGATACCATTTATAACTTGATGCAGGCTGCGTACTAAGCGTCACAGTGTCTCCTTTACAAATATCATTGCCACTGGCAGTAATAATTGGTGTAGGTAATGCCCAAACTGCGATGGTATCAGTAATTGTTCTTGAACATCCTGAAACCGGATTTGTATAAGCAAACGTAATTGCATGTTTACCTAATCCTGCAACCATTGGATCAAACTGGTTAGTACCTGCTATGATACCAGTTCCTGTTAATACACCGCCTGTTGCTGGTGTTACGTTAATGGTAACCACACCTGGCTGTAAACAAACATCTCTATCCACAATATCTAAAACCAGTTTTGGCAACGCTTTAATTGTAAATGGTTTCAATGCAGAGCTATCAACACATCCTCCTACAGTTGTTACCACTAACTTCACCTCATAGTTTCTGTCGACAGAATCCTTAGGGAATGTAGCATATACATCAGGAAGATTCTTAGTAATAGTTCCGATACGTTTACCATTTTCAAAGAACTGCCAATCATACGTTTTGATGCTTCCTACCACAACAGTTGCAGTACTTTGTAAGTGAATTGAATCCTGATCACAAATTGCATTGTTAACAATATTGAAATCAACTACCGGACTCGAGCCTACAAAAGTATACTGTTGAGTTGTTGAAGCAGAACAGCTTGGTGTTTGTCCACTTTCAACCGTTAAGCTAACATTAAATTGACCTACAGTACTGTACGCATGTGTTACTGTTGGAGTGGTTACTGTTACTACAGGTGTACCATCTCCGAAGTTCCAGATATATCTTGCGATAGTTCCTGGGCTTGTAATTGTACTTGCTGAAGCATCGAATACTGTTCCTGCTGCAGAAGCACATGTACTTGGTGCATCGAACTTCGCAACCGGAACTGGATTAATTTGAATATTAACCGCAGTTGAAGCGATTGAAGTACAGCCATAGTTTGAAATAGCTTCTACAGTGTAATTTCCTCCAACATTAGTTAATAATGTAGTTGAGTTTTCACCTTGAATAATTACTCCGTCTCTGTACCAGTTGTAGCTGGTTATTGTAGTTCCTGCGGCTACTGAAGCAGTTAATGTAACCGATCCATCCTCACAAGTTGCAGTTGCATTGCTTGCAAGTGTTACTACAGGCAACGGACGAACATTGATATCAAATGTGCCTGTTAAAGTACATCCGCCGTCTGTAGCTGTAACTGTATAACTGATCGTGTTAACACCAATTGACACACCAGCTGCATTTGGATCAAATGTGTTTCCTGCCACACCTGTTCCGCTGTATGTAATTGTCGAAGCAACACCATTTGAAACTTCCACCCAGTTTGTTAAATCAACAGTTTTACCTGCCGCAGCACAAACATTAGGTTCTTTCACATCAACAGTTGCCTCCGGCATTGGGTTAACGGTTACATTTTGTAACGCTGAAGCATTTGCACAACCTCCAACAGTTGTCACTGTTAACTGTACCTGATATGTCTTACTTGTTGACACAACTGGTAACGTAATTTGCTGAACCGGATTCGTTCCGTTAACTGTTCTTATCACTACACCAGCATCGAACACCTCGAAGCGATAATCATTAATCGTACCTATTCCAGCTGTTGAAGCACTTGCATCCAATTGTACCGCTGTGCCCTGACATACCGGACTTACTACCGTGAACGCTGCCACTGGTACGGTGCCGTTATATTGGTAGGTATCGCTATACGTTGCCGTACATCCGTTACCCGATGAAGTTACCGTTAAGGTAATGGTTTTCGGTCCTGCTGTTGTGTAAGCCGGTACCGCTGGGTTTTGTAACGTCGACGTAAAGCCTTCGCCTAAATCCCATGCATAAGTCAGCGTATGTGGCGCTGCTACTGTTGACGTGCTGGTGAATACATCACCTGCTACTGAACAGCCCTGTGGCATGGTGAACGATGCTACCGGGTTTGGATAGATCGTAATTACCTCTGGTGCTGACTCTTCGTCACACCCTTTGGCGGTCATTGCCACCACGGTATAGCTGCCTGATTCCGCTACTGTGCTCATCGTTAAGGTTGAGCCTGTTGCTCCTGCCAGGTCTACGCCGTTTTTACGCCATTGGTAAGTAGTTCCACCGGTTGCGGTTAAGGTTACTACTGTTCCCTCACATACATCATTCGATGGTGCTACCGTGATCGCTGGAGTTGGGATCGGGTTCACAATAATGGTTTGTGTTACCACTGCGCCCACACAGCTTCCGTTGGCTACATCTGCCTGTGGCGTGTAAGTGATCGTCCAGGTACCTACCCCTGCTACTGCCGGATCAAACTGGTTACCTACGATCGCTGCTGCCGGTGCATTGGTGGTGTAGCTTGGTGCTACTACTGATACGCCATTAGTAATCGCCGAGGTAATCGTTACCATTCCGCCGTCCACACAGATCTCGTTGGTCGACAGACTTAAGGTTGCTACCGGTGTTGGGTTAACAGTCACCTGGTGGGTTACTGCTGCACTCACACAACCGCCTTGGGTCTTAACCTGTAAGGTCACATCGTACGTCTGAGGAGTTGATGCCTCTGGGAACGTTACACTTGGGTTAACACTGTTGCCTGCCGCTACCGTATTGATTACTGTTCCGCCTTGCGAGAAGCTCCAGATGTATTCTACTATCGGGCTTACACCTGTTGTCGATGTGCTTGCATCCAATTGTACCGCTGTGCCCTGACATACCGGACTTACTACCGTGAACGCTGCCACTGGTACGGTGCCGTTATATTGGTAGGTATCGCTATACGTTGCCGTACATCCGTTACCCGATGAAGTTACCGTTAAGGTAATGGTTTTCGGTCCTGCTGTTGTGTAAGCCGGTACCGCTGGGTTTTGTAACGTCGACGTAAAGCCTTCGCCTAAATCCCATGCATAAGTCAGCGTATGTGGCGCTGCTACTGTTGACGTGCTGGTGAATACATCACCTGCTACTGAACAGCCCTGTGGCATGGTGAACGATGCTACCGGGTTTGGATAGATCGTAATTACCTCTGGTGCTGACTCTTCGTCACACCCTTTGGCGGTCATTGCCACCACGGTATAGCTGCCTGATTCCGCTACTGTGCTCATCGTTAAGGTTGAGCCTGTTGCTCCTGCCAGGTCTACGCCGTTTTTACGCCATTGGTAAGTAGTTCCACCGGTTGCGGTTAAGGTTACTACTGTTCCCTCACATACATCATTCGATGGTGCTACCGTGATCGCTGGAGTTGGGATCGGGTTCACAATAATGGTTTGTGTTACCACTGCGCCCACACAGCTTCCGTTGGCTACATCTGCCTGTGGCGTGTAAGTGATCGTCCAGGTACCTACCCCTGCTACTGCCGGATCAAACTGGTTACCTACGATCGCTGCTGCCGGTGCATTGGTGGTGTAGCTTGGTGCTACTACTGATACGCCATTAGTAATCGCCGAGGTAATCGTTACCATTCCGCCGTCCACACAGATCTCGTTGGTCGACAGGCTTAAGGTTGCTACCGGTGTTGGGTTAACAGTCACCTGGTGGGTTACTGCTGCACTCACACAACCGCCTTGGGTCTTAACCTGTAAGGTCACATCGTACGTCTGAGGAGTTGATGCCTCTGGGAACGTTACACTTGGGTTAACACTGTTGCCTGCCGCTACCGTATTGATTACTGTTCCGCCTTGCGAGAAGCTCCAGATGTATTCTACTATCGGGCTTACACCTGTTGTCGATGTGCTTGCATCCAATTGTACCGCTGTGCCCTGACATACCGGACTTACTACCGTGAACGCTGCCACTGGTACGGTGCCGTTATATTGGTAGGTATCGCTATACGTTGCCGTACATCCGTTACCCGATGAAGTTACCGTTAAGGTAATGGTTTTCGGTCCTGCTGTTGTGTAAGCCGGTACCGCTGGGTTTTGTAACGTCGACGTAAAGCCTTCGCCTAAATCCCATGCATAAGTCAGCGTATGTGGCGCTGCTACTGTTGACGTGCTGGTGAATACATCACCTGCTACTGAACAGCCCTGTGGCATGGTGAACGATGCTACCGGGTTTGGATAGATCGTAATTACCTCTGGTGCTGACTCTTCGTCACACCCTTTGGCGGTCATTGCCACCACGGTATAGCTGCCTGATTCCGCTACTGTGCTCATCGTTAAGGTTGAGCCTGTTGCTCCTGCCAGGTCTACGCCGTTTTTACGCCATTGGTAAGTAGTTCCACCGGTTGCGGTTAAGGTTACTACTGTTCCCTCACATACATCATTCGATGGTGCTACCGTGATCGCTGGAGTTGGGATCGGGTTCACAATAATGGTTTGTGTTACCACTGCGCCCACACAGCTTCCGTTGGCTACATCTGCCTGTGGCGTGTAAGTGATCGTCCAGGTACCTACCCCTGCTACTGCCGGATCAAACTGGTTACCTACGATCGCTGCTGCCGGTGCATTGGTGGTGTAGCTTGGTGCTACTACTGATACGCCATTAGTAATCGCCGAGGTAATCGTTACCATTCCGCCGTCCACACAGATCTCGTTGGTCGACAGGCTTAAGATTGCTACCGGTGTTGGGTTAACAGTCACCTGGTGGGTTACTGCTGCACTCACACAACCGCCTTGGGTCTTAACCTGTAAGGTCACATCGTACGTCTGAGGAGTTGATGCCTCTGGGAACGTTACACTTGGGTTAACACTGTTGCCTGCCGCTACCGTATTGATTACTGTTCCGCCTTGCGAGAAGCTCCAGATGTATTCTACTATCGGGCTTACACCTGTTGTTGAAGCACTTGCATCCAATTGTACCGCTGTGCCCTGACATACCGGACTTACTACCGTGAACGCTGCCACTGGTACGGTGCCGTTATATTGGTAGGTATCGCTATACGTTGCCGTACATCCGTTACCCGATGAAGTTACCGTTAAGGTAATGGTTTTCGGTCCTGCTGTTGTGTAAGCCGGTACCGCTGGGTTTTGTAACGTCGACGTAAAGCCTTCGCCTAAATCCCATGCATAAGTCAGCGTATGTGGCGCTGCTACTGTTGACGTGCTGGTGAATACATCACCTGCTACTGAACAGCCCTGTGGCATGGTGAACGATGCTACCGGGTTTGGATAGATCGTAATTACCTCTGGTGCTGACTCTTCGTCACACCCTTTGGCGGTCATTGCCACCACGGTATAGCTGCCTGATTCCGCTACTGTGCTCATCGTTAAGGTTGAGCCTGTTGCTCCTGCCAGGTCTACGCCGTTTTTACGCCATTGGTAAGTAGTTCCACCGGTTGCGGTTAAGGTTACTACTGTTCCCTCACATACATCATTCGATGGTGCTACCGTGATCGCTGGAGTTGGGATCGGGTTCACAATAATGGTTTGTGTTACCACTGCGCCCACACAGCTTCCGTTGGCTACATCTGCCTGTGGCGTGTAAGTGATCGTCCAGGTACCTACCCCTGCTACTGCCGGATCAAACTGGTTACCCACGATCGCTGCTGCCGGTGCATTGGTGGTGTAGCTTGGTGCTACTACTGATACGCCATTAGTAATCGCCGAGGTAATCGTTACCATTCCGCCGTCCACACAGATCTCGTTGGTCGACAGGCTTAAGATTGCTACCGGTGTTGGGTTAACAGTCACCTGGTGGGTTACTGCTGCACTCACACAACCGCCTTGGGTCTTAACCTGTAAGGTCACATCGTACGTCTGAGGAGTTGATGCCTCTGGGAACGTTACACTTGGGTTAACACTGTTGCCTGCCGCTACGGTATTGATTACTGTTCCGCCTTGCGAGAAGCTCCAGATGTATTCTACTATCGGGCTTACACCTGTTGTCGATGTGCTTGCATCCAATTGTACCGCTGTGCCCTGACATACCGGACTTACTACCGTGAACGCTGCCACTGGTACGGTGCCGTTATATTGGTAGGTATCGCTATACGTTGCCGTACATCCGTTACCCGATGAAGTTACCGTTAAGGTAATGGTTTTCGGTCCTGCTGTTGTGTAAGCCGGTACCGCTGGGTTTTGTAACGTCGACGTAAAGCCTTCGCCTAAATCCCATGCATAAGTCAGCGTATGTGGCGCTGCTACTGTTGACGTGCTGGTGAATACATCACCTGCTACTGAACAGCCCTGTGGCATGGTGAACGATGCTACCGGGTTTGGATAGATCGTAATTACCTCTGGTGCTGACTCTTCGTCACACCCTTTGGCGGTCATTGCCACCACGGTATAGCTGCCTGATTCCGCTACTGTGCTCATCGTTAAGGTTGAGCCTGTTGCTCCTGCCAGGTCTACGCCGTTTTTACGCCATTGGTAAGTAGTTCCACCGGTTGCGGTTAAGGTTACTACTGTTCCCTCACATACATCATTCGATGGTGCTACCGTGATCGCTGGAGTTGGGATCGGGTTCACAATAATGGTTTGTGTTACCACTGCGCCCACACAGCTTCCGTTGGCTACATCTGCCTGTGGCGTGTAAGTGATCGTCCAGGTACCTACCCCTGCTACTGCCGGATCAAACTGGTTACCTACGATCGCTGCTGCCGGTGCATTGGTGGTGTAGCTTGGTGCTACTACTGATACGCCATTAGTAATCGCCGAGGTAATCGTTACCATTCCGCCGTCCACACAGATCTCGTTGGTCGACAGGCTTAAGGTTGCTACCGGCGTTGGGTTAACAGTCACCTGGTGGGTTACTGCTGCACTCACACAACCGCCTTGGGTCTTAACCTGTAAGGTCACATCGTACGTCTGAGGAGTTGATGCCTCTGGGAACGTTACACTTGGGTTAACACTGTTGCCTGCCGCTACCGTATTGATTACTGTTCCGCCTTGCGAGAAGCTCCAGATGTATTCTACTATCGGGCTTACACCTGTTGTTGAAGCACTTGCATCCAATTGTACCGCTGTGCCCTGACATACCGGACTTACTACCGTGAACGCTGCCACTGGTACGGTGCCGTTATATTGGTAGGTATCGCTATACGTTGCCGTACATCCGTTACCCGATGAAGTTACCGTTAAGGTAATGGTTTTCGGTCCTGCTGTTGTGTAAGCCGGTACCGCTGGGTTTTGTAACGTCGACGTAAAGCCTTCGCCTAAATCCCATGCATAAGTCAGCGTATGTGGCGCTGCTACTGTTGACGTGCTGGTGAATACATCACCTGCTACTGAACAGCCCTGTGGCATGGTGAACGATGCTACCGGGTTTGGATAGATCGTAATTACCTCTGGTGCTGACAGTTGATCACAACCTTTAGCGGTGATCACCATTACTGTATAGGTACCAGACTCAGCTACTGTGCTAAGTGTTAATTTGTCGCTGATCTCACCTGTTAATGCAATACCATTTTTGTACCATTGGTAAGTTGCTCCTCCTGTTGCGGTTAAGGTTACTACTGTTCCCTCACATACATCATTCGATGGTGCTACCGTGATCGCTGGAGTTGGGATCGGGTTCACAATAATGGTTTGTGTTACCACTGCGCCCACACAGCTTCCGTTGGCTGCATCTGCCTGTGGCGTGTAAGTGATCGTCCAGGTACCTACGCCTGCTACCGCCGGATCAAACTGGTTACCTAAGATCGCTGCTGCCGGTGCATTGGTAGTATAGCTTGGTGCTACTACTGATACGCCGTTGGTGATTGCTGAAGTAATCGTTACTAAGCCGCCATCCACACAGATCTCGTTGGTCGACAGACTTAAGGTTGCTACCGGTGTTGGGTTGATCAGAACATCTGTTCTTGGAGATACAGATTCACAACCATACTCAGTAATTACTTTTAATTCTGCCTCATAGGTTACAGGAACCGCTGCTGCAGGGAAGGTTACATTTACTGTAGCGTAATTTCCTGCATTGATTGCAACTGGTAAACCTGTTGCTTTATTATAGAATCTCCATTCGTAAGTCTGAACATTACCTACTCCTACTGTAGTTGTACTTGTAAATACAACAGGTACATTTCCACAGCTTGGAGTTGAGGCAACAGTAAAGCTTGCGCTTGGCTGATTTCCATTAAATTGATATGGAATAGTAATATCATCTGTACAGCCTTTATCAGTAGTTACGGTTAACTTAACCTGATAAAGTCCTTGTGCAGCATAATTATGAGCCGGGCTGATTGGGCTTGCACTTGAAGGAGTAATCGTTCCATCACCAAAATCCCAAACATAACCGGTAATTGTACCTACACCCGGAGCAGGAATATTACTTCCACTTCCATTAAATACAGCACCTGTATTAGTCACACAATCCCCAGGCAGTGTAAACAAGGCTACAGGCAATGGATTAGTGATAACATTAATTGTATTCGATGGGGTTTCACAGCCTGCTGCTGATCTACCTACCACATAGTATGAACCATCGTCGGTTACTGTAAGTGTTGCATCAGTAATACCTAATGAACCAGATGCATCGAACCACTCGTAAGTATCGGCACCCGAAGCTGTAAGTACCACTTCTTCGCCTTTACATACTTCAACGTTTCCTGCTGCATCTGCAACCGGAACAGAAGTGATTACAGGAGCCGGTGTTGGTTCAACTCTGATAATTGCTGTTTTACTATCATCACATCCTTCAGGAGTTGTGTAGGTATAGGTAATAACATGATCACCTACTCCCGCAATTACAGGATTAAATTGATAGTTACCCCCTACCAAACTCACACAAGGACCTGAATATACTCCTGACCCGGTAGCTAAACCGGTAGTTTCTACACCACCTGATAAGTTGAATGCAGGGTCATTAATACATACAGTTGTTCTTGGGAACACCAAATCAACAACCGGTTTAGGGTGAATAGTAATGGTATGATCTTCGGTATCTGAACAACCTAAGTCTGTTGTTACTGTTAAACGAACAGTATAAGTTGTAGAAACACCAGGTGTTGCAGGGAACTGAACAGTTGGATTAACAACCGGGCTAACTGAAATAGCTACAGGATTATTTGCAGCATCCAGAATTTCCCACTTATAACTCATACTTGTTGCAGGAGCCGTAACTGATGAACCTGCTGCGCTAAACGTTACAGTATTATCCTGACACTCAGTAGCAGGAACTGTAAATGCAGCTACAGGAACATTGCCTTTATAAATAAATGGTTTAGTTACAGTAGCAACACAAGTATTACCATCTGTTACTGTTAACGTAATATCATAAGTACCAGCTGCTCTTCCGGTAAAGTCAATTACAGCATCTGTGGTTGTAATCGGCGCACCGAATGAGGTTGTCCACACATAAGATAATGCCGGAGTACCAGTACTTGTATTTACAAATGTAACCTGTGCATTTGTTGGAGCACATGTACTTACAGGAAGATCAAAATTAGCCACCGGAAGTGGATTAACAGTGATACTCACCGGAGTTACTGATGTACCCTCACAACCAAATTTGCTGGTTACTTTTACTGTATAGCTACCAGTTGCAGTAGCATTATAAGTTTGGAATGTTGCTCCTGAGATTATTGCACCATCTTTATACCACTGGAACAAATACGTATTATCGTAAACAGTTTCAGTAAGCGCAATTGAATTACCTGCTGATCCGCAGATTACGGTTACTGCAGGAGGAGCGATAATTGGCTGAATATTCTCAATTGTAATATCAACCTGATCAGAAAACGCCTCACAAGGAGTTGGAACTGAATTATCTTTTGCTCTAACTCTGTATGTACCGCTAACTAATGCTGTAAAGTTTGGCCCAGTGCCAACAATATCCCAGGTTGAAGTAGCCGTATTAAAGAACTGCCATTCAAGGATTACTGCTGCAGAAACTACAGACATTTTCACGCCTGTACCAGCACAACCAGTTTTACCAGCGTCAACAATTAATGTTGGGAAGAACGTGTTAATATCAATTGGAGCTGACTGACCAACACAACCATTAGCGTCTGTAACAACAATATGGTATTTGTTAGTACCGATAGTCCCTGCAGGAATAGTATAGGTCATTCCGGTTCCATCAAGAATTCCGTTTTTATACCATTTAACATCCGCATAAGCTTTATCAGCTCTTAAGTTAATTACACTATTACCTGGGTTACAGAAGTCAAGAATACTCCTCCCTGCATCCACAATAAATGGAATTGGTAATGGATTTACAGTTACGTGAACTGTATTTGCAGTAAGATTTGAACAACCACGAGTACTTGTAATCAATACTGTGTAGTCACCGTCTTTATTTGCAGTATATGTATTACCGGTAGCTCCAGGTATTGGAGTTCCGTTTAATAACCATTGATAAGTATCGCCAACTTGTGAACTGGTTACTGTTAATACAGGTCCCGGATCGTTCTGACAAATGGTGAATGGACCTACAGGGCCAATATTTCCTGTTGATAACGGCCAAACGGTTACGTTAACAGGATCTGATGTTGCAGTACATGAGTGTGAATCAGTTGCAACTACAGTGTATGAACCACCTACTGTTGCTGTATATGATGTACCTACGCCTACAGAAGTAGCTCCACGGAACCACTCGTAAGTTATACCTGCCTCAACATTAGAAACAGAAAGGACTACATCTTCTCCATCACAGAATGCTAATGGACCATCAGCAGCAATGTTTGGCTTATTAACTTTCCACTCAGTAACGTTAATAATTACAGAAGTAGCTTTACAACCATTTGCAGCTGTAACAGTTACTTGGTACTGACCTGACTCTGTAACATTTACTGATGCACAGTTACAACCAAATGGAGCACCATTTTTCGTCCATACATAAGAGTTACCGGCTGCCGCTGGAACACCAATATTTGCATTACCACCATCACAGAATCCAACGCTGGTTGTTGTTGGCGTTACATCTGGCGGAGGTAGAACGTTTAATGTAATCTGATTTCTAGATGTTTCTGTACATCCTGTTGGATAGCTTGCAATTACATCATAAACACCACCAACATTGGTTACATAAGTCTGGTTATTTGCGCCCGCAATTACACCACCGTTTAATCTCCACTGATAACTTACTCCAGGAGTAGTTGTAAATGGATTGATGGTTAATGTGGCAGTTTCATTACCACAGAAAGTAGTGGTTGTAGTAGAGATATTGAAGTCAGGAATATCAAATACAGTTACATCAACTTCTGCTGAAGTATTGATACATCCTTTATCGCTCTTAACTACTACTTTATATTTACCTGCAGCAACTGCAGTGTAAGCATTTGAAGTTGCACCAGGTACTATACCATTATTTCTGTACCACTGATAAGTATAACCAGCAGTTAATGGAACGCTGAATGTTGCACTTGATCCTTTACAGAATGCATGTGGGCCTGGGTTTGTTAAGGTAACATCAGGTAATGCATTCTGATTTACCGTTACAATGTTTGAAGTTTTTGTACAACCATTTACATCTGTAGCAATTACATAATAATTACCTGGTACATTGGTTGTGTAGTTAGGTCCTGTAGCAATTGATGTTGCTGATGGCTGCATATACCATCTGTAAGTAACACCTGATACAGTAGGACTTACTCTTAAAGTTACTGAACCACCAGTACAGAAATCTAACGATCCAACTGCATCAACTACCGGAGTAGCGAAGTCAAATACATTAACAACTGTACCGTTAACTGTAGTTGTACTACAACCTGTAGCAAAGCTTACAGTAACAGTATAAACTCCTGATTGAGTAGCTGAATACGAATTAGTTGTTGCTCCAGGAATTAAAATTCCATCTCTGAACCACTGGTATGTAGCTCCTGGTTGAGATGCAACAGTTAATGGCGCAGACCCAGGATTACAGAAGCTGATTGGACCAGGTGTAATTGAAGCATCAGGTTTTGGATTAACGGTTACAACTTGTGCTGCAGAAACAGCGAAACAAGTAGTAGCGTTATTAGTTACTCTTACTGTGTAAGAACCACTTGTAGTAACCAATAACGTATTGCTGTTAATACCTACTGCAGTAGCGCCGTTATACCATTGATAAGTTACCCCTGACTGTAATGGAGCCGTAAGTGTTACAGATTCACCAGCACAGAAAGTAGTAGGCCCATTTGGCGTAATATTAGCCAATGGATTAGGGTTTACAGTTACAACTGCTGCTGCAGAAGTTAATTTACAACCTGTACCTAACGTTACTTCAACAGTATAGTTACCGGTTGTGGTTGCTGTATAAGTGTTATTGGTTTCACCTGCAATGTTTACTCCATTACGTTTCCACTGATAAGTAGCCCCGGCTTGTGAAGCAACTGACAATACTTGTGAGCCGCCTTCACAGAACACAAACGGTCCTGTAGCAATCACCACGTTTGGAAGTGGGTTAATCGTAATCGATACTACGTTAGAGGTAGTTAAACAACCTGTTGTAGTATTGGTTACGCGTACTGAGTAATTACCTGCTGCAGTTGCAGTATACGTGTTCGAGGTTGCACCTGCAATTGGAGCTCCACCATTTAACCACTGATAACTTACACCTGCTTGTGATGAGGTTGCTGTTAATACAAATGTATCACCGGTACAACCTGCTAATGGACCAGCAGGAGCTACTGTTGCTACCGGGTTAGGATTAACCGTTACGTTAACCACACCTGAAGTAACAGTACAGCTTGTTGATGGGTATTGTGCTACAACTTTATACTGACCTGTTGTAGTTGCTGTATAGCTATGTGAAGTTGCTCCTGCAATCGCTGTCGCTCCGTTGTACCATTGATAGGTTACACCTAAAGCCGACTGATCAGGAACTGAAATTACTTGTGAACCGCCATCACAGAATGTATATGGACCCGGACCGTTTAAGGTTACATCCGGATTATTGTTTACGGTTACGGTTACAGTATTCGATACGGTGAAACATCCGGTTGCAGTAAAGGTTACTGTTACCTGGTAGTTGCCGCTTTGTGTTACTGCTAAAATATTGCTGTTGGTTCCGATAGCTGTTCCGTTGCGAGTCCATGCATAACTTGCTCCTGCCTGAGCCGGAGTTGACAAGTTTACTGGAGTTCCCTGACAAACGGTGATCGGTCCTGCCGGAGTGATCGCTGCAATCGGATTCGGATTTACAGTTACTACCGCTGCTGCTGAAGTTGCTTTACAGCCTGTTCCAAATGATACTTCTACCGTGTAGTTACCAGTTGTGGTCGCTGTATAAGTGTTATTGGTTTCACCTGCAATGTTTACTCCATTACGTTTCCACTGATAAGTAGCCCCGGCTTGTGAAGCAACTGACAATACTTGTGAGCCGCCTTCACAGAACACAAACGGTCCTGTAGCAATCACCACGTTTGGAAGTGGGTTAATCGTAATCGATACTACATTAGAGGTAGTTAAACAACCTGTTGTAGTATTGGTTATGCGTACCGAGTAATTACCTGCTGCAGTTGCAGTATACGTGTTCGAGGTTGCACCTGCTATTGGAGCGCCGCCATTTAACCACTGATAACTTACACCTGCTTGTGATGAGGTTGCTGTTAATACAAATGTATCACCGGTACAACCTGCTAATGGACCAGCAGGAGCTACTGTTGCTACCGGGTTAGGATTAACTGTTACATTAACCACACCTGAAGTAACAGTACAGCTTGTTGATGGATATTGTGCTACAACTTTATACTGACCTGTTGTAGTTGCTGTATAGCTATGTGAAGTTGCTCCTGCAATCGCTGTCGCTCCGTTGTACCATTGATAGGTTACACCTAAAGCCGACTGATCAGGAACTGAAATTACCTGTGAACCACCTTCACAGAAAGTATATGGACCCGGACCGTTTAAGGTTACATCCGGATTATTGTTTACGGTTACGGTTACAGTATTCGATACGGTGAAACATCCGGTTGCAGTAAAGGTTACTGTTACCTGGTAGTTACCGGTTTGGGTTACTGCTAAAGTATTGCTGTTGGTTCCGATAGCTGTTCCGTTGCGAGTCCATGCATAACTTGCTCCTGCCTGAGCCGGAGTTGACAAGTTTACAGGAGTTCCCTGACAAACGGTGATCGGTCCTGCCGGAGTGATCGCTGCAATCGGATTCGGATTTACAGTTACGACCGCTGCTGCTGAAGTTGCTTTACAGCCTGTTCCAAATGATACTTCTACCGTGTAGTTACCAGTTGTGGTTGCTGTATAGGTATTTGAAGTAGCCGTTGGGATATCTCCACCGTTACGTTTCCACTGGTAAGTAGCGCCTGTTTGTGCTGGAACTGACAATACTTGTGAACCGCCCTCACAGAACACAAATGGTCCTGGGTTGATGGTTACATCCGGAAGTGGATTGATTGTAATCGATACTACATTCGATGTTCCAACACATCCGGTAGTGGTATTGGTTACGCGTACTGAGTAATTACCTGCTGCAGTTGCAGTATAAGTGTTCGTGGTAGCACCTGCTATTGGAGCACCACCGTTTAACCACTGATAGCTTACACCTGCTTGTGATGAAGTTGCAGTTAACACAAAGTTATCACCGGTACAACCTGCTAATGGTCCTGCCGGAGTTACGGTTACTACCGGGTTAGGATTAACAGTTACATTTACTACTGCTGAAGTTGCCGCACAAGTGCTAGCTGGGTACTGTACTTCTACTTTGTATTGACCTGAAGTTGTAGCAGTGTAGCTGTTTGAGGTTGCGCCTGCAATCGCAGTTGCTCCATTGTACCACTGGTAAGTTGCTCCTGCTTGCGCCGGAATTGAAATTACCTGTGAACCACCTTCACAGAAAGTATATGGACCCGGAGCGTTTAAGGTTACGTCCGGAAGGGCATTGATCGTTACGTTTACAGTATTCGATACGGTGAAACATCCGGTTGCAGTAAAGGTTACTTTTACCTGGTAGTTACCGGTTTGGGTTACCGCTAAAGTATTGCTGTTGGTGCCGATAGCTGCACCGTTTCTGGTCCATGCATAACTTGCTCCTGCCTGAGCCGGAGTTGACAAGTTTACTGGAGTTCCCTGACAAACGGTGATCGGTCCTGCCGGAGTGATTGCTGCAATCGGATTAGGATTTACAGTTACGACTGCTGCTGCTGAAGTTGCACTACAGCCTGTTCCAAATGATACTTCTACTGTATAGTTACCCGTTGTGGTTGCAGTGTAAGTATTTGAAGTAGCACCTCCAATGTTTGCCCCGTTACGTTTCCACTGATAAGTAGCGCCTGCTTGTGAAGGAACTGACAATACTTGTGAACCGCCCTCACAGAACACAAATGGTCCTGGGTTAATGGTTACGTTTGGAAGTGGATTTACCGTTATAGCCACAACATTTGAAACAGTGAAACATCCGGTTGCTGCATAAACTGCACGCACTGAATAGTTTCCTGTTGCTGTTGCTGTATAGGTATTTGAGGTAGCTCCAGGAATTGCGGTAGCTCCATTGTACCACTGATAGTTTACACCTGCTTGTGAAGTTACAGTTAATACAAAGTTATCGCCAGTACAACCTGCTAATGGTCCTGCTGGGGTTACATTAGCTACCGGGTTAGGATTAACTGTTACATTAACTACTGCTGAAGTTGCCGCACAAGTGCTAGCTGGGTACTGTACTTCTACTTTGTATTGACCTGAAGTTGTAGCAGTGTAGCTGTTTGAGGTTGCGCCTGCAATCGCAGTTGCTCCATTGTACCATTGGTAAGTTGCTCCTGCTTGCGCCGGAATTGAAATTACCTGTGAACCACCTTCACAGAAAGTATATGGACCCGGACCGTTTAAGGTTACGTCCGGAAGGGCATTGATCGTTACGTTTACAGTATTCGATACGGTGAAACATCCGGTTGCAGTAAAGGTTACTGTTACCTGGTAGTTGCCGCTTTGTGTTACCGCTAAAGTATTGCTGTTGGTGCCGATAGCTGCACCGTTTCTGGTCCATGCATAACTTGCTCCTGCCTGAGCCGGAGTTGACAAGTTTACAGGAGTTCCCTGACAAACGGTGATCGGTCCTGCCGGAGTGATCGCTGCAATCGGATTCGGATTTACAGTTACTACCGCTGCTGCTGAAGTTGCTTTACAGCCTGTTCCAAATGATACCTCTACCGTGTAGTTACCAGTTGTGGTTGCTGTATAGGTATTTGAAGTAGCCGTTGGGATATCTCCACCGTTACGTTTCCACTGGTAAGTAGCGCCTGCTTGTGCTGGAACTGACAATACTTGTGAACCGCCCTCACAGAACACAAATGGTCCTGGGTTGATGGTTACATCCGGAAGTGGATTGATTGTAATCGATACTACATTCGATGTTCCAACACATCCGGTAGTGGTATTGGTTACGCGTACTGAGTAATTACCTGCTGCAGTTGCAGTATAAGTGTTCGTGGTAGCACCTGCTATTGGAGCACCACCGTTTAACCACTGATAGCTTACACCTGCTTGTGATGAAGTTGCAGTTAACACAAAGTTATCACCGGTACAACCTGCTAATGGTCCTGCCGGAGTTACGGTTACTACCGGGTTAGGATTAACAGTTACATTTACTACTGCTGAAGTTGCCGCACAAGTGCTAGCTGGGTATTGTACTTCTACTTTGTATTGACCTGAAGTTGTAGCAGTGTAGCTGTTTGAGGTTGCGCCTGCAATCGCAGTTGCTCCATTGTACCACTGGTAAGTTGCTCCTGCTTGCGCCGGAATTGAAATTACCTGTGAACCACCTTCACAGAAAGTATATGGACCCGGAGCGTTTAAGGTTACGTCCGGAAGGGCATTGATCGTTACGTTTACAGTATTCGATACGGTGAAACATCCGGTTGCAGTAAAGGTTACTGTTACCTGGTAGTTACCGGTTTGGGTTACCGCTAAAGTATTGCTGTTGGTGCCGATAGCTGCACCGTTTCTGGTCCATGCATAACTTGCTCCTGCCTGAGCCGGAGTTGACAAGTTTACTGGAGTTCCCTGACAAACGGTGATCGGTCCTGCCGGAGTGATTGCTGCAATCGGATTAGGATTTACAGTTACGACTGCTGCTGCTGAAGTTGCACTACAGCCTGTTCCAAATGATACTTCTACTGTATAGTTACCCGTTGTGGTTGCAGTGTAAGTATTTGAAGTAGCACCTCCAATGTTTGCCCCGTTACGTTTCCACTGATAAGTAGCGCCTGCTTGTGAAGGAACTGACAATACTTGTGAACCGCCCTCACAGAACACAAATGGTCCTGGGTTAATGGTTACATCTGGTAGTGGGTTAATCGTAACAGTTACTGGATCTGCAATTTGAGGACAACGTCCATCTGTCGCCTCTACCGTATACAGACCACTTGCACTTACTCCACTTAATGTAAGAGTTGAACTTGTAGACAGAACGGTACCAGGAGTTCCTACTTTGTACCATTTATAGGTTAATCCTGAAACAGGAGTAATACTTAATGTTACAGTTTGAGGATCACAAACTGGAGCTGGAGGGGTTATTACTGGCTTAGCAACGTTATAAATTGTTACAACCTGAGTTAACGAACTTGCCGTACAAGAACCATTATCAGCATTTAATACATAGCTACCACTTTGATTAACAGAAATAGAGTATAATCCATTACCTGCAGGGTATGGAGCTCCATCTTTGGTCCAGGTATAAGTAACACCAGCCTGACCGCTAGTTAATCCAATTGTTACTGAGGCTGGAGCACAAGCAGTATAGCTTCCGCTGCCGCCAATATTCACAATAGGTAATGCATTTACTGTAATAGTAGCACTGTTTGATTGTTCAGAACAACCTCCCGAATAAGTTGCAACTACATAGTAATTATACGTACCCGATACACTTTCGTTAACAGTATAGCTTGCTCCTGTACCCAATGCAGTTGAACTACCTTGTTTATACCAGGTATATACAGCATTTGATACTGTTGGTGCTACTGTTAATGTAATTGGAGTACCAGCACAAACACTTGATGTGTTCGGCGTAACTACAGGATTTGGAATATCATATTCAGTAACTGCAAAAGGAGTTGAGGTTCCTTCACAAGTTTTATCTGAAGTAACTACTACAGTATAATTTCCAGCCTGAGTTACGTGTATAGTATTTAACGGACCATCATATACTAATTCGGTTCCGTTTCTGTACCATTTATAGTTAACTGCTCCAGCTGGTGTAGCAACAAGGTCAACACTACCTCCTGAACAGAATGTAGGAGACTGACCGGCTGCCGGTGCAATAGAAACTACAGGCACAGGGTTAACAATAACTGTACTTTCTGCAGAACCTCCGGTACAACCGTTGTTAGACTTTACGAAAACAGTATATTTTCCACTTGTCGTAGCAAAATAAGTAGAACCAGTCGCTCCGACTATCAGTACTCCATCTTTATACCATTGATACGAAGAGAATGAACCAGGTACAGTTAGTGTAACACCCGCTCCTGCATATCCACAAAACTCACCAGGACCAGATTGAACAATCTCAGGCTCCGGAATAGGATAAACTATTACATCAAGGAAACCTTCTGCAAAACCGGTACAACCGTTAAAGTTTTCTACCCATAAACGGTATCTTCCCGGTTCAGTGATTACTGTTGAGATTTTATTAGTATTGGGAGGCCATTGACCATCTTTATAGATAACACCGTCTTTATACCATGCATAATATCCAGGCTGTACTCCGTTACCTGTAATTACGAAAGTCATGATTGAACTTAGCGAACCTTCACAAAGCGGAATCCCTCCTTCGTAACCGAAAGTTCCTTTAATAGGCTGACCACCTACAACTTTAAACTTAGGGGATTCGGCCTTACAGCCATTTGCATCAGTCACAAGAACAGAGTACTCGCTTTGTTGTCCTCCGCTTACCTGTAAAGTTGGTCCTTTACCGGTTACATCTAAGGTTCTTCTATTCTGTCCATCCCACTCATACCATTGCCAAGCAGTAGCACCCGGTACTCCTGCTATTGTTAAGGTACCTACATCACCCTGACAAATACTGGTAGGCCCAGTAATCACAGGTGTTGGAGGAGGGTTAATGGTAACTTTTACGGAACTAGAATTCCTCGAACATTCTGCAAAATTATTAGGGTTATTCGACGATTGCTTTTGATTATAAGCAACTACGTAATAATCTCCACTCTGACTTGTTGAAGTAGCAGTGAAGGTATATGTATTAGATGATGATTTTGCTTTTACAGGAGTTGCACTTCCAACTTTGAACCATTCATACCCAACTGAATTAGATGGAGATGCTGTTAGTGTTATTTGATCACCAATACAGAATGGACCAACCGAAGTCAGGTTAACTGTTGGAGTTGGGTTCACCGTCAAATCTACCGGTCCCGAAATAACATAACATTTAGGATTTGAAACTGCAGTAAGACCACCACCTACTCTAACGCGGTATTTACCGGTATTAGTAGCAGTAGCGTTAGTAAATGTTAATTTATTATCTGTGCTTGGTGATGTATAGTCGAACCAAGTGTTACCTCCATCTACACTTTTTTCCCACACATAATATGGATTTGCATAACCTGAGCCTAAATCTGCCCAAAATGCAAAAGTATCTCCTTCACAGATTACTTTATCCGTAGAAGGTTGCATTCCAATTGTTGGACCACAAGCTCTGAACGTGATATCATCAATGGCAAGGTCGTTTCCACAACCTCCATTAGTATTTGAGATCATTTTCAGAACAATCGTGTTAGCTCCCGAAGGAACTGTAAATAAAAATCCTCGTTGTGTCCAGGTAGGATTACTTTTGGTTGAAGGAATATCTCCCGATGTATACGAACCTAGTATATTTCCATTTTTATCTTCAATCTGGAATTTGATATTAGGTTTGATACCACTACCGTTACAAGAAGCATTTTTTAAAATGTTACTGAACCAAGCCGAGAACTCATATGTAGTTCCGGGACATAACTGATCGATTTCCTGCTGATAGAAAATACCCTTTTCCAACGCCGCGTTAACGACATACATATTACCATTAGCCTGTCCGGTTAGCGCATAGGTATGGTCATTCGGATACGTATGCCATGACCCATCGGAGTGAGAAATAGTAGTATTTAAGCGTGGTAAAATACCATACTTACCATCGTGTAAGTCTCCGGGATAATTACTTGGTGCAGGAATTATACTCGGATACCAATAGGTATAATTGGTAAGTACTGCCGGATAAATAGTTGATAATGGCGGTCCATAATTTGCATTTGGCGCACTGGTTCCAAAGTCGATAGTAACTACCGGAGGACCCAGAGAACCGCTACAAATTTGAGCTTCAACCTTTTGGGTTGTGCCAAAAATGCCGGCTAATGTTAACAAGGCGATTAATAAAAAGCGTCCCGGATTTTCGGCACGTTTCAAAAACCGTAATGTTTTTGCGTAGAAGTTTTGTTCCATGCAGTGTCAGTTAGGTCAGTAAAGATTTGGTTAATCCGCTTGCGCGGATAATATGTTTGTTTAGTTTAATTGATAATTAACTGACTAATAGTGGATTAATTTCCACAATAATCATTTTTTGCAAAGAGTCGACAAAATTTAGAAAAACAATTAGAGAGATAAATTCGACACTTTCTCAATAGTTTTATACGAGGTTAAGAAATCAAAAGTTTCAGTTGTGGAATTATAAATGAAAGGCATAATTGTACAAAATAATAATTTCCTAATATTCATAATCATAACTAAACTTTACTTAAAGTTAATTTAATTAAAATTTTAGAAATATCAATGTTAACAACTGTATTTTAAGCAGCATCAACAACTTTCTTATTATTAAAATGTATACAAGTATAATTATCCACAAAAGTGGATAAAATTTCGAGGTAGTTTAAAGTGATGTTATAGGTTAACTATCCCCTTTATCGGTAAAATAATTCTCTAATGCAAGGTGAAGTGAATCAGGATAAAGTGGTTTCTTAATAAGCTTTATTACCAGGGGATTTGCTTCTGCACGCACTAAGTCTTTAAGATCAACTGAAGAGGTGAGCATCAATACACCGGTATTTTGAGTTATATGCTCCGGAAAACGGATAAATTCATCCAAAAAGTCAAAGCCATCCATCTCTGGCATATGTATATCTAATAAAATAAGCTCAGGTAGGAGCTGTGGTTGTGAAATATTTCCTGCAAAAAAGTCAAGTGCTTCTGATGCGGAACTGCAAGTAATGATTTCACTACTTACACCACTCAATCCAAGCATCTTTTCTCCTAAAAATAAATCAATTTTGCTATCGTCTATTAGCATTACCCGCATAAAACAGGCTCCTCCACCACCACCATGTTAGGAATTGTTATATCGAATTGTGTTCCTTCTCCAAGTTTAGAATGAACGGCAATATCTCCTCCTATTTTGTTTAACGCTTCTTTCACTATATACAAACCGATTCCGGTTCCAGTACGCTTTGTGTTTTTAGCTCTGAAAAATAACTTAAAGATCTGATCAAGGTGTTCATGCAAAATACCTATTCCGTTATCGCTTATAGATATTAATGCTTTAGCTGAATTTACTTTTACTTTTATATTGATTCGTGGGTCTCTTTCTTCTGTGCGTTGATATTTAACCGCATTAGAAATTAGGTTATTCAAAATAACTGAAATGCGGAAACTGTCTCCCTTAAAGTCTGCTCCTTGTTGAATTTCTGTATCATATATAATTTGTGTATTCTGCGGTTTAAAGCTTTCAAGCATATCATTAATCAGGCACTTAAAGCTGATACTTTCGGGCAGTGCTTCTGCACGTGAGTTTTGATAATACTCAATAACCTTTAGGATAAAGCCATCCAATTTATTTACACTCTGCTCAATAATACCCATATATCCGTTAGGGTCATTTACCGATTGTTCAAGATTGGCTAATTTAATTACACCCAAAATTGACATTAACGGAGAGCGGAGGTCATGAGAAAGGCTGTATATAAATCGGTTCAGCTCATCATTGGCTTTTTGTAAATCTTCGATATTTTGCTGAAGTTGTTTCTTGGTCTGAAATACGTCAAAAGCATTATAGATAGCATTGCGCAATTCCATTTCATTCCAGGGCTTAGCAATGTATCGATACACATGACCATTATTAATAGCATCTATTAAAGCTTCAGCATCTGTGTATCCGGTTATTAAAATGCGTACCGGATCAGGATATTTTTCAACTACCGATCTGAAGAATTCTACTCCTGTGCAATTCGGCATGCGTTGATCGGCAATGATTACATGAACAGGGATTTCCTGCAATATCTTTATGCCTTCATTGGCTGATAAAGCTGTATAAATTTCAAACTCACGTCTGAAAGCTGCCTTAAAGGTGATTAAATTATTTTGCTCGTCATCTATATATAATACCCTGACTGAATTACGATTGGACAAGTTCATTGATAAAAATCTTTTGTTTGGTTTCTAATTGTTTTGGCAAGAGCAGCGTAAACGTAGTCCCAATATCAGGAACTGAAGAAACTTCAATTTTCCCTTGATGTTTTTCAATGATTTTATAAACAATAGATAGTCCGAGTCCTGTTCCTTCTCCTACCTCTTTGGTGGTAAAAAACGGTTCAAATATTTTTTCTTTTACTTCTTCCGGCATACCAATGCCTGTATCTGAAATAGCAATCATTACCATTTCATCTACATACGATGTACTGATTGTAACGGTATGCTCAATAAAGTTTGTTTTCTTACAAATAGCATGGAAGGCATTATTTAACAAATTAAGCAATGCCTGATTTAGTTTACCCGGATAACACTCAATCTGAGGTACAGATGAAAAATCACGTACAATGTTTGCACCATTAGGAATAGAGTGCTTTAATACTACCAATGTTGAATCAATACAGGTATGTATATCCGCTAATTTTAATTCACTTTCATCCAATCTACTGAAATTACGTAGTCCTTTTACTATTTCGGCAGTTCGTGTTGCTCCATCTTCAATGCCTCGTAATAATGATTTAATTTCTTCCCCTACATATTCAAGGTCGATCTTACGCTTAAAGTTTTCTATTTCTTTCAGCTTTTCTGCCGGACTTGCCGTTAGATCCAGCTCTTCATATTTGGCAATCACCGCAAACAGATCATCAATATCCATTTGGAGAGGTTTCACATTTGAACTTACAAAATTGATCGGATTATTGATCTCATGAGCTATGCCGGCTGTAAGTTGTCCTAATGAAGCCATTTTTTCAGCTTCCACTAATTGCGATTGTGTATCCTTTAATTTATGAAGGGTATTGATTAATTCGCCATTAGTAAATTGAAGCTCACGTGTGCGCTCATATACTTTTGCTTCGAGCATTATATTCTGCTCTGTTATCAATCGTTCATTTTCACGCGAGGCAAGTAAGGCCATTGCCTGCGAATGTTCCTTTTCTACTTTCAGCGTATTGATCTTATCTGCCAACGCAAAAGAAAGTAGAATAACTTGTAAAGCCGATCCTAACTCCAGAATGATCGATGTGAATGTATTATAAGGAATGATATTTACATTCCGGAGTACAAATCCGATAACGGCCAACAGGAAAATAGAGTTGGCAATCAGGAAAAAACGTCCGGATCTGTTACCCAATTTATGAATGCGGTATCCTACATATAAGGCAAAGAAAGAGCCTCCTGCACCAGCTACGTGCAACAATTGCAATCCAAACTGATTAAATCCAAGAAGGCAGGCAATTAACGCAATGATATATCCTCCAATAAAACTATTGATGATCTTATCTAAAACCGGAGCATACCGTGCTGTTTGAAGAAAACTCTTCATAAACAATCCGGTGGTAACGCCGGATAAAGCCGGAATTATCACCGTACTATTTATGGCCATCCAAGGAGAACCTGGCCATAAGAACCGGAAACCTAAACCTTCTAATGTAGCTTGTGATAAACCAACAAACAGGATAAAGAATACGTAGTATATATAACTGTTATCTTTTACTGATAGATATACGAACAGATTGTACAATATCATTACAGCGATAATGCCTGCATAGATACCAAAGAGCAGATCTCTAAGTAACAAACGCTGATAAATAGCTTCTTCTGTTCCCACAAATAAAGGCAATTGAAGCTGGTCATTGCTTTTTATTTTCAGGTAGCAGATGGAACGCTCATTGTTTTTCAGCGGTAAGGAAAAAATATAATTAGAGTGTTGAATTGTTCTTGAGGCGAAGGTTTTGTGTTCTCCAGAAACATCAGATCGAATATTTCCCTGCGAATCTGTATAATAGAACTCAACTTCGTCAATTATTGGGTTCTCGATCAGTAATAATAGGTCTTCTTTCCCTGTATTATTTACTAATTCTAAGCGTAACCAAAAATTTGATGAAGTAATTCCAAAGTTGGGAATTGGATCTTTACCTAAAACAAATTGGGACTCATGGTTAATGTCTTCAATGGTTTTCTCTCCGGATGCATCTTCATAGATCCAAACTTGCTTACCAACAGCATAAACTTTTCCAGGTTTCGCAATAGTAAAAGGAAGGGCTGCCTGCGTTTTTAGCACAGGTAAGATGAGCATAAAAAGCAAAAGTTGCAGTTTTAATAATCTCATTTTATATCACTCAAATTATAATTCAGCTCCCTTATTAAAATATCATAATCAAGTTCGAATTGGCCTTTGGGACCACTTTCTACCCTTGTTTGTTTTGGATTGCGCCTAAGATCAAAAATCAATTCCCGCTCATTTTCATCCGCATGTATCAACGCATCACAATCGCTTAGCACCATGGCAGTAGCAATCAGGTCATCTTTAGGATAATAGAACAATCCATTGTTTCCCAATGTACGTTCTACCAGGGCTCCTACTCTTCTGCCCATCCTTACTGTTACAGGTGAGCATAAAACGAATATGCTGGTAACAGGCAATTGTGATGATATAGCGGCTCCGATTCGCGAAAGTATATAGCTCCCAATTCCCATCCCTGCAACTTCCATCGAGTTCCACAATCCACATAATTCACATGTACCTCCGTTCTGCTCCGCATCACTCACCATGCTTAATATCTTTGGATCGTATTTATTCAACGCCAGTTCTATCGGCAATGGAATACCACTTCTGCGTAATTGCAATCGTGCTCCTCCAAATACTCTTCCTGTTTCCAGTTCTTCTACCAAAATAACCATGGTATGCGGGTCGTCTACCCAATCATGTCTGTAAGAAGTAATCTTAACAACTCCATGGATTTCAAGAATGCGACGATGACCTTCTATGTATTTCTTACATGCATCTGCATCATCAACCGCCCGAAAAACTCTAATACCGACCATTTTACAAAAAGACGAAAGATAAAAAGATACATGACAATGTTAACCATCCTGGCGAAAAATATTGTATTCAATTATTCACTAAAGCTATTTATTCCGGTCGATCAGCAACTAATTCATCAAGATCTACGAAAAAACGACCGGATGACTTAAATGAACCTAAGAGTATTCTTCGGCAAGCGTTGACTACTAATCCACCCCCTACAACTACTGAAGATGCTACCTGAGGCCAACTATTTAGGGTTTTACCCATATTTGCCAAAGAAAGTTTCATTCTGTCTGAAATGTTTTCCACACCAACAATCTTGGTAAGGTAGCCCATTCGTTCCTGAGGTGTCATTTTTTTCAGTATTGCAGCTACATCAGTAAGCTCTCCTTCTAGATTTTCAACCGTTCCATGAAGTATTTTTCTACTCGCCTCTATATCAAAACGTTCAATATCAAGCATACCTCTATCGTTAGTTTCCATGATCACCGGAATTTTTTTTTGACGTGCAGCTAACCGACATAAGATTTTCATTTCGAAATTATCACAGACTTCGACCAACAAATCAAGCTGATCTGAGTTATCACCCATGAAGTCATTTAAATTACCAACAGAGGCACCTTGTGTATAGCATTTCACCTTAATAAAAGGATCTATTTCAGCTATTTGCCTTGCCGCACAAATCACTTTCGACAAACCTAATTGGTCTACACCTGCTCTTACTCTGTTTAAATTACTTAATTCTAACTCATCAAAATCAGCCAATCGTAATTCACCACAGCTGCGTTCCATAGCTATCGTTAAAGCAACAGATTGTCCTACCGAAAGCCCGATAATTCCGATTCTTTTTTGATGGAGAGTTTCCTGTTCTTCTTTGGTAATTTTAAGTTTGTTCCTGCTGGTTCTTACTTCAATAAATTCTTCTTCATCTAAAAGATGAACTACTTTATTGGACCAGGGATAATAAACCCAAACGCCATAACGGTCGCTTGAGCTATTTTTTAAATGTTCATTAACTAACTGTTGCAGGTCTTGATCAGAAAATTGTTGACCAACATTTCTTAACTTCAACAATTCTTTGAGTTGACTGTTAAGTTCATCGTAAACCTTTACAGCTGAGTTGAATTGGAGTAGATGGTAGAATTTTTCAGCATCAAGAACATTATTTAGCCTAAAAAATTCAGGCACGTGATCATTAGTTCGTGAATTAGATTCACGAACTTTGTAACGCAATAATTGCGAAAAGTCCACAGCAACGCTCATGGTTATGGTTTTTGTTAGGGGTTTAATTGTTGGGCGTAAAAGTAGAGCAAATATTTTCGAAGATAGAATTTTATAGAGGATATTCGAATCTTTGTAGTAACAAATAATAATTATGAGTCAGGAACAAATAAATGTATTGTATATAGATGACGAATTACACAATTTAACAGCATTTAAAGCTAGTTTTCGTCGGTTATATAATGTATTTACAGCAGATTCTGCTGAAGAAGGGCGTAAAATACTTGAGCAAAATGAAATTCATGTGCTCATTACCGACCAACGAATGCCCCAAATTACAGGAATTGAATTTTTAGCCTCCATCATAGACACTTTTCCAGACCCAATCAGAATGTTACTAACTGGATATGCTGATATTTCAGCTGTTATTGATGCAATTAATAAAGGGCAAGTATACCGCTACATTAGCAAACCCTGGGATGAAGAAGAACTTCGCCATAATATTGAAACAGCTTTTGAAGTATATACGCTTAGAAAAATGAACCGACAGTTAACTGAAGATCTGGAACAGGCAAATGATCAATTGGAGTTTTTACTTCGTCAAAAATTACTTTCCTGAAATTCAAACAAATAAGTCTTTAATAGTACTTTCATACTTAAAAAATAGTTTTAAAAAAAATTAAAGTTTCCTTGTATACAATCTCAGAAAACAATTTTCTGAAAAACAGCCCATTATGTTCCTAACATTTTGTTGAAAAAGAAAATCTGATTTTGGTCACTTCCTAATTATTTTTGGTTTCGTTCTTTGGCTATATAAGCCCCCCGCTATCCGCACTCACAATCAGCCGATTAGCCGGGGCACTCTTAAAAAAGTACGTCGCACGGCAGTAATTCCTACCGAATTCTGACCGTAGATACACTGAAAAATTCAAAACAAATTGGGCTTTTCAGAGGTATTAACTACATGCAACAAGTTAAATTAAACCACCAGTTTTTTAATTGACATTAATAACAAAAATGTTATCCGAACGCAGGTCACAACCGGGCGAACGGTAAAACTGTCGGGTTTAACGAAGTAAATTGATAATAAACGAATTTTAGTAGAAAATATATGAAAAACGTTCAAGAGCCACTTTTACAAGAAAATAAGGAGCGATTTGTATTGCTTCCTATTAAATATCCCGAAATATGGGAGATGTATAAAAAGGCTGAAGCCAGTTTCTGGACGGCTGAAGAAATTGACCTTTCACTTGACTTGAAGGATTGGGAGAATTTTAATGATGGGGAGCGACACTTCATTTCACATGTATTGGCATTTTTTGCTGCCAGCGATGGTATTGTGAACGAAAACCTTGCTGTAAACTTTATGAGCGAAGTTCAGATTCCTGAAGCTCGTTGTTATTATGGTTTCCAGATCATGATGGAAAACATCCATTCTGAAACATATGCTTTGTTAATCGACACCTATGTGAAAGATACAGCTGAAAAAAACCGTTTGTTCAACGCCATTGAAACCGTTCCTTGTGTTAAGCAAAAAGCTGAGTGGGCGTTAAGATGGATTGAAAACGGAACCTTTGCGGAACGACTGGTAGCTTTTGCCGCAGTTGAGGGTATATTTTTCTCAGGTTCTTTCTGTTCAATTTTCTGGTTGAAAAAACGAGGCTTAATGCCGGGGCTAACGTTCTCAAATGAGCTTATTTCTCGTGATGAAGGTTCTCACTGTGAGTTTGCATGCTTATTGTACAGTATGTTAATCAACAAATTGTCTGAGGAACGTGTTCATCAAATAATTACAGATGCAGTAGAAATTGAAAAGCAATTTATTACAGATGCATTACCTGTTGCATTAATCGGCATGAATGCCAAATTAATGCAACAATACATAGAATTCGTGGCCGACAGATGGTTAAATGCCTTAGGATATTCAAAAATCTATAATGCAACTAACCCTTTCGACTTCATGGAAATGATTTCATTACAAGGGAAAACCAATTTCTTTGAAAAACGAGTTGGTGATTATCAGAAGAGTGGTGTCCTGTCTGATAAAGACAGTAACATTTTCTCACTGGATGAGGACTTTTAATTAGCAGAGCATTTGACTCGGGCTTAAAATGTGTGGGCTCTAAATAATTAGCTAAAAATAAACCAATTGCAGTGAGTGCCGAACAGCACAACGGCATTCATACCCAAAAGCAATAAACTATAAAACGCTTCTAACCTCTAAACTATGTTTGTAATTAAACGCGACGGCAGAACTGAATCGGTGAAATTTGACAAAATCACCGCCAGGATAGAAAAATTAAGCTATGGACTCGATAGTAACCATGTTGATTCTATTGATGTAGCTAAAAAAGTGATTGAAGGTTTGTACGATGGCGTAACAACTTCTGAACTTGATAATTTAGCTGCCGAAACAGCTGCTTCATTAACCGTTAAACACCCTGACTACGCATTGTTGGCCTCGCGTATCGCTGTGTCTAACTTACATAAGAATACTGAAAAGTCGTTTTCAAAAACCATGGAACGACTATACAATTATATTGATCCAAAAACAGGCTTAAATGCACAATTGCTTTCAGATGATGTAATTGAAATTATCCGCCAAAACGCTGATACGTTAGATTCAAACATCATTTACGATCGTGATTTTGCTTTTGATTATTTTGGATTTAAAACGCTTGAACGTTCGTATCTGTTAAAACTCAATGGTCGAGTGGCAGAACGTCCTCAACACATGTATATGCGTGTGGCTGTTGGCATCCATAAAGAAGACATCGATTCGGTTATCAAAACTTACAATCTGATGTCGGAAAAATGGTTTACCCATGCAACTCCTACCCTATTTAACGCCGGAACTCCAAAACCTCAGATGTCGTCTTGTTTCTTATTAACAATGAAGGATGATAGCATAGAAGGGATTTATGATACATTAAAACAAACTGCCAAAATTTCACAATCAGCAGGTGGTATTGGCTTAAGCATCCATAATATTCGTGCAACAGGTTCTTACATCAGCGGAACTAATGGAACGTCCAATGGTATTGTTCCTATGTTACGTGTATTTAATGACACTGCACGTTACGTTGATCAAGGAGGTGGTAAGCGTAAAGGAGCTTTTGCTATCTACTTAGAACCTTGGCACGCCGACATTTTTGACTTCTTAGACTTACGTAAAAACCACGGTAAGGAAGAATTACGTGCACGCGATCTATTCTACGCGTTATGGATTCCAGACTTGTTCATGAAACGTGTTGAATCGAATGGTGAGTGGAGCTTATTCTGTCCGCACGAAGCTCCTGGTTTATACGACACCTATGGAGACGATTTTGAGGCATTATATGAGCGTTACGAAAAAGAAGGTAAAGCTCGTAAAACGGTTAAAGCTCAGGAACTCTGGTTCGCTATTATGGATTCTCAAATTGAAACCGGAACTCCGTACATGCTTTACAAAGATGCTGCTAACAAAAAATCGAATCAGCAAAATTTAGGTACAATCAAGTCTTCTAACTTGTGTACTGAAATTATGGAGTATACTGCTGAAGATGAAGTTGCAGTATGTAACCTGGCTTCTATTTCATTACCAAAATTTGTTATCAACGGTGAGTTTGATCACCAAAAATTATACGAAGTAACTTACCAGGCAACGCTTAATCTTAACAAGATTATAGACGGCAACTACTATCCTGTTGAAGAGGCTCGCAACTCTAACCTCCGCCACCGTCCGGTTGGTTTGGGTATTCAAGGTTTGGCAGATGTTTTCATCATGTTACGCCATCCTTTTGAGTCTGCTGAAGCACAAAGTTTGAACCGCGAAATTGCCGAAACCATTTACTTCGCAGCATTATCTGCATCAAAAGACCTTGCAAAAGTGGATGGACCATATGAAACTTATGAAGGTTCTCCATCCTCAAAGGGTATCCTTCAATATGACATGTGGAATGTTACCCCTAGCAAACGTTGGGATTTTGACGGATTGAAAAAAGAAATCAAAAAATACGGTATTCGTAACTCTTTATTAGTTGCACCGATGCCAACAGCGTCAACATCACAGATATTTGGTAACAACGAATGTTTTGAACCATACACTTCAAATATTTATGTTCGTCGTGTACTATCCGGTGAATTCATCGTGGTGAACAAGCACTTGTTAAAAGATTTGGTTGCTCTTAATCTGTGGGATGGCCAAATGAAAAATAAGATTATTGCTGCAGAAGGATCAATTCAAGATATCAAAGAAATTCCTCAGCATATTAAAGAGCTGTATAAAACAGTTTGGGAAATCAAGCAACGTACATTAATTGACATGGCTGCTGATCGCGGTGCATATACCTGTCAGAGCCAGTCGTTGAATTTGTTTGTTCAAAGTCCTAACAATGCTAAACTAACCTCTATGCATTTCTATGCATGGAAAAAAGGACTTAAAACCGGCATGTACTATTTACGTACACAAGCTGCAAACGCTGCGGTTAAGTTTACGGTTGAAAAACAAGCTGAAAAACAATTAGAACCTATGGTACAACACACCGGTGTGGAAGAAGAAATCACAGGACCGGTTTGTACGATGGAAGAAGGATGTGTTACTTGCTCTGCATAATAACTCCATAATATAAAACTAAAAAAAGTCGTCTCGGTTTAACCTGGACGACTTTTTTATTGCAACAATTATTTGGTATCGATTTGAAAAATTAAATGATTGCTATTCGTAATTTTTACGGAAAATAGCATGAATAAGCATCATAATCAGTAAGCCAACTGCTCCAGGTAAGAAGAGATACCAACCAATATTATTGATCGCCAGCCCTATCCCCTCATTGGCATTAAAGAAAAATGATAAAATTTTAATTGCGATCCCTAAAATAAAGAGACCGGTAAAGATCATAACCAGCCAATACAGCGAGCTATGATGCTCATGGTTAATTTTAACTGACATAGTACGCGATTTAAGTAAATTTAGATATCGAAATATACTTAAAAAATTCATATTTAACAACTTATATGCAAAATAGTTAAGTAACTAATCTGTAAGTTTTCTTTTTCTTCGTTTCGGCTATTAAACAAAAGTTATTTTTCCATGCTCTCATCACATAAACTTTACAATACTGTAAAACAGACCATTGTAATTATTTCCTATTTTTGGGGATAAATACATACCCAATGAAAACATATTCGCTCTTATTTATTTTTTTATCTGCTGCTTTTTTACTTGGTTCTTGCAAGGATGTAGTAGAGGGTTCTGGAAATTATATAACAGAAACCAGAACCTTAGCTGAAATAAATGCTGTAGAATGCAGTGGTGATTTCAATATTATACTGCATAAAGACAGTGTTAAGACCGTAAGAATTTATGCTGAAGACAACATAGCTCCTGAACTGGTAACTCAACTAAAGCCAGATAATACCCTTAGCGTTTATTACCGTGATTATCGCACAAGGTATAAACATGGTAAAATCGATATTTATGTCCCTGTAAGTAATTTCAAGTCCGCAGATATCTCCGGAAGCGGTTTAATTAAAAACACACCGATCGAATACAATGAGGAGGTTAAACTTAACGTGAGTGGTTCCGGATCAATTTATTTAGGTGATATTGTTACCACTAATCTAAGAAGCAATATTTCAGGCTCAGGAACAATTGAGTTATGGGGTAACTCTGTTAACACAGATCAAACCATTTCGGGTTCAGGAAATATTAAAACTTTTGGCCTGTTAAGCAGAAATGCAAAGAGCACAATTTCGGGTTCAGGAAATTGCGAAGTAAATGTCAGCGATTTACTTACCGTTAATATTAGCGGCAGCGGAAATGTACTTTATATCGGTTCTCCGCAAATTACGCAAACAATCAGCGGCAGCGGGAAAGTGCGAAGCAGGTAAGTTAGTTGATGGTTCATGGCTTGAGGTTCATAGATCATAGTTCATGGTTTGAGTCCATTGTCCATAGACCATGGTTCTTAGATAATCTATATTAGCTTCTTTGAATCTCACTCTTTGCCAAACATAAATCGTTACCTCTTTTAAAATCATACAAGCACTATGGTCTATGGACTATCGACTATGGACCTCTATGATCTATGATCCATGAACTAAAAACCTACTGATACTTCTTCGGCAGCTTCGACTTAACCAATTGGTAGGACTTGGTAACATAGAACTCCCACTCTTGTAAAGTAAGTGCTGAGGGTTCTTCGATTAAAACCCATTTATGGCGGGCCATGTATGGAGCGGGTATAATAGATGGCCGTTCGGTTAATGTGACAAAGTCCTCATCAGATGCTTTGAAAGAACAAGTAAAATTTGTACTTAGACTACCTACACAAAACATTTTCTCCCCTATCAAAAAGCATAAGTGATCACCCCATTTGATATCTTCTGTAACCTTAGGAAAGGCAGAACAAATTGTTTGTAATGTTTCAATATTCATTTCTTAGTTTTCGGTTTTAAGTGGCGAAAATAGAAATTCTAATAAAATGCCCAGTAAAAAAGCAGCCCCTTGTTGTTGGAAACAAGGGGCGCAACGAACTAAATATTACTAAACCTAACACAAACCTATTGAAAACTTCTACGGTTTTTGATCCTTTTGACGTCAAATCCCAACCCATCTAACGTTTTACCTATCCAAAACAAGAACCGTTTTATTAACAACTATACTACTAAGACTTTATGCATGCCGAAAGGTTTAATTGCTTTTTTAACTTTTTTAATTTTTTAACCTATATCAGGTTTATATTCTTCAGGATACCATCCCTCACCTATCAGCAAGGTTATGGTTAAACCTCCTAATCCGACTGCAAACACGTAGAGTCCAACAATTCCGAACCATTCCATATGAATGCCTCCTATTAAGGCAAAAAGAGAAATTACTTGCATTGCCGGCCCAATAATAAACAGCCAGAAAAAGAAATATTGAAAAAAGACATATACGCTTTTCATCACATCCTCCTTTCATTTAAAAACAAAAAAATCAATAATAAGTTCATTATTAACACATTAACCAGTACAACAATCTATCCACTTTGCACATTCGAGGTAATATTTTTAACTTACCTCTATACCTATCAATATCTTTTTATGCAACAATACATTCTTTCCATCGATCAAGGCACAACCAGTTCAAGAGCAATTGTTTTTGATAAAAATGGCTCTATAGTTTCCGTGGGCCAAAAGGAGTTTAAACAATACTTTCCTAAACCAGGCTGGGTGGAACATGATGCTAATGAAATTTGGTCGAGTCAGGCAGCTGTTATCACAGAAGCCATAGTAAATGCAGGATTAGATATTGAACAGATAAATTCAATCGGGATTACCAATCAGCGGGAAACAACTGTGGTATGGGATAGAAAAACAGGAAAACCTGCCTACAAGGCTATCGTTTGGCAAGATAGACGAACCTCGGCATATTGCGAACAACTTAAAAAAGAAGGCTTAGAGAAAATGATTGCTGAAAAAACAGGGTTAGTTATTGATTCTTACTTTTCAGCAACTAAAATAAAATGGATACTTGATAACGATGATGATGTTCGCAGAAAAGCAGAAAATGGAGATTTAGCCTTTGGGACTATTGACAGCTGGATTATCTGGAATATCACCAAAGGCAAAATGCACATTACTGATGTTACCAATGCATCCAGAACCATGCTTTTTAATATCCATACGTTAAGCTGGGATAAAGAGCTTTTGAAGTTATTTAACATCCCCGAAAGTATGTTACCTGAAGTAAAATCTTCAAGTGAGGTATACGGATCGACCACTCCCCGATTATTTGATTGTGCATTACCTATTGCCGGTATTGCGGGCGATCAGCAAGCCGCTCTATTCGGACAAATGTGTACAGAACCCGGAATGGTGAAAAACACGTATGGAACAGGGTGCTTTTTAATGATGAACACAGGAACTACTCCTATCCAATCAAAAAATAAATTATTAACAACTATAGCCTGGCAAGTTAATGGACAAACAAATTATGCACTTGAAGGAAGCATTTTTGTTGCAGGTGCAGTTATTCAATGGCTTAGGGATGGGCTAGGAATCATTAAAAAATCAGCAGAAGTTGAAGAATTAGCCGCCAAAGTAAAAGACAGTGACGGAGTATATATTGTTCCGGCCTTTACAGGATTAGGTGCCCCCTACTGGAATCAGGATGCCCGTGGTACTATCGTTGGTCTTACACGCGGATCAACATCTTCACATATTGCACGTGCAGCATTAGATAGTATCGCCTATCAAACAATGGAAGTAGTAAATGCGATGAATATTGATTCCGGAATTGGAATTAGGGAATTAAGAGTTGATGGCGGAGCCACTGCCAATAATGGCTTGCTCCAATTTCAGTCGGATATATTACATATTCCGGTAATCAGACCAAAAATTACAGAAACCACCGCATTAGGAGCTGCTTACCTCGCAGGATTAGCCACAGGATATTGGAGTTCCATAGATGAGATCAAAGATTTATGGCAAGAAGATCGTCGTTTTGATCCCACAATGGAGGTGAGTGAAGTAAACTATTTAACAAAAGGATGGGAACAAGCCATAAAATCAGCCTTAGCCTGGACTGAATAAAATAAATGGGTATCAAATCGGTGTAATCAATCAATAATATGAAAAGAACTGAAATGCTTGCCGAACTCAATTCCATGAAAGGACAAACATGGGATGTTATTATTGTTGGTGGTGGTGCAACCGGTCTGGGTGCCGCTGTTGAAGCTACAACTCGCGGATATAAAACGCTATTGTTAGAACAAGAAGATTTTGCCAAGGGTACATCCAGTCGTTCAACAAAGCTAATTCATGGTGGTGTTCGTTATTTACAACAAGGAAATGTCAGTTTGGTACTGGAAGCCTTAAAAGAACGCGGGTTATTGATACAAAATGCTCCTCATCTGGTGCATAACCTTTCATTCATTGTTCCTAACTACAGTTGGTGGTCGGGCCCCTTTTATGGTATTGGCTTAAAAATATATGATCTTTTAGCTGGAAAACTCGGTTTAGGCCCATCGGAATTCCTTTCGGTTACGGAAACATTGAAACATATACCTACGCTTGAACAGGAGGGGTTAAAGGGTGGGGTAATTTATCATGACGGACAATTTGATGACTCTCGACTAGCTATTAATCTGGCACAAACAGCAGCTGATCATCAGGCTACAGTTCTTAATTATTTTAAAGTTTCAGGATTTATTAAGGAAGATAACCTGATTGCAGGAGTTCTCGCAACAGATCAGTTTGATCATCAGGAGTATGAAATTAAAGCGAAGGTAGTGATCAATGCAACGGGTGTATTTGTAGACCATCTAATGCAAGTAGACGAGCCTGATTCTTCAAAGATTGTAGCGCCAAGCCAGGGAATTCACTTAGTCTTCGACAAGAAATTCTTACCTGGAAAAAGCGCCATCATGGTTCCAAATACAGACGATGGAAGGGTAATGTTTGCTATTCCATGGCACAATAAAGTGGTTGTTGGCACTACTGACACACCTGTTGAAAACCCTGAGTTGGAGCCCAAAGCCCTGCCAGAGGAAATTGAATTTATCTTAAAACATGCATCACGCTACCTCAATGAAGATCCTAAAATTGAAGATGTAAAAAGCGTGTTTGCAGGATTACGTCCGTTAGTTAAAAACAGCAATGGCAATAATACAGCAGCGCTTTCAAGGGACCATACTATTTTGGTGTCTCAATCAGGATTATTAACTATTACTGGAGGCAAATGGACTACTTATCGCCGGATGGGACAAGATGTAATTGATAAGGCATGTGAGTTTTGTGGTTTAGAGGACCGTAACTCCATTACAACTTCATTGAAAATTCACGGCTGGAAACAAAATACAGACATTACCGATCCGCTGGATTGCTATGGTAGTGATGCAGATGGCATCAAATTGTTAATAAAAGATAATCCGGAGTTAGGAGAGCGCATTCATGTTGATTTGCCCTATGTAAAAGCAGAGGTTATCTGGTCTATTAGAAATGAGATGGCCATCACCCTTGAAGATGTATTAGCGCGCCGTACCAGAGCTTTACTGCTTGATGCCAAAGCCACTGTTGAAAGTGCTGCTACTGTTGCTGATCTTATGGCAAATGAAATGAGTAAAAACAACGAATGGATTGATCTGCAGGTTGCGTCGTTTCGCAAAACGGCATCTAATTATATGCTTTGATAAAAACAATCTGTGGTAGAATTATAAAATTGGTCTGACCGTAATTACTCTGACTTGTAATCTGGCCCAATAATTTATTTTTGCCGGATGGACCAATTTTATATTTTCCTAAACCAAGGCTTCTTTCATATTCTTGATTTACATGGCTATGATCACATACTTTTTCTATTTGCTATCTGTGCCATTTATAACTTTAAAGACTGGAAACGCATTTTTTGGATTGTAACTTCCTTTACAATTGCCCATTCTATTACCCTTGCATTATGTGCACTTGATATTATTGCAGTAAATGGAGAATTTATTGAGTTTCTGATTGCATTCACCATTTTATTTACCTGTATCGAAAACCTGTTTATCCCCAAATTGCACAACTATCGAGTTTTATTTTCAGGATTCTTTGGATTAGTTCATGGAATGGGATTCTCCCGTTTATTGAAGGAACTGTTTCTGGGTATGAAATTTAACGCATTTACTACATTGTTACCATTTAACATAGGCCTGGAGTTAGGACAAATTATCATTATCTCAGCTATTATGGTAATTATTTATATCCTCAAAAACCATCTTAAGTTAAGTTCCAAAGTCATCACCTATTCGATTTCAGTTCCAGTCCTTATTCAATCAGCGATCTGGATGTGGCAACGGTTTCCTTTTTAAATATTACGGGTTTCGAATTGCGGGTTTCGGGTTACGGGTTGTGAGTTGCGAATTACGGGTTACGAGTTCTTTGCATAATGAAGAATTATCGTTGAATAATTGACAAATTGCAGGTTCAATAAAATGTCCACCGGGACAATACATCGGTAACATTAACTTGTTCCATCATTCCTATAGCCCTGTTAAGGGCTAAACGGTTACTGAAATTTTGTTCCTACGGCGCACAAACACTTATTATAATCTCATTTGCTACCCATCTTTTATCCCGTATCCCGACGGAGTATGCAAATAATAACAACTTGAAATAATTATAGAAATAATTAAAATAATAATTCATCCATCAAATAAGGAATTCGAAACCCGTAACACGTAACCCATAATTCGCAACTCACAACCCATAACTCGCAACCCGTAACCCGCAATTCGCCCCCAACCCTTCCATAATTCGGCTATAAATCATTTTAGCAAAATATATATCACTATAAATGTTACATATCAAGTATTTATATTGCCATTCCAGCCAATTACTTTAGCTTCCGATCGATCACACTAATTAGATGAAGAAAATTTTACTTTCCTTCCTTGTACTTTGTGCAAGCCATAGCGTTTTTGCGCAAGGTGGTATTTATAACAACAACAAATTTCATCAGTTACAAGAACTATGGCCCACTCCTAATGAGTACCGAAATGGGTCTGGTGCACCTGGGCATTCCTACTGGCAACAAAAAGTAGATTATGTTATCAAGGTTGAACTTAACGATGAAAATCAAAGCATTACTGGCACTGAAACAATTACGTACCACAACAACTCCCCTGACGCTTTAACCTATGTTTGGTTACAACTTGACCAAAATATTTATGCGGAAAATTCGGATGCTCATCTTACGCAAACAAATGGTAAGGTAGAGAACATGAGTTTTGATGCATTGGATAAAATGATCAATAACAAGTCGAAACTGGGTTATCAGATAAAAAGTGTAAAAGATACAGGTGGAAAAGCACTCCCTTTTACGATTAATAAAACAATGATGCGGGTGGATTTGCCGCAACAACTAAAACCAGGTGCATCATTCAGCTTTTCTGTTGATTGGTTTAACTACATCAATGATTCAAGAAAAGCTGGCGGACGTGGTGCAATGGAGTATTTTGCTGAAGATGGAAACTACATTTATGAAATGGCGCAATGGTTCCCTCGTTTATGCGTGTACGATGATGTAAATGGTTGGCAAAACAAACAATTCTTAGGCACCGGTGAATTTGCCCTGGAATTTGGTGATTATAAAGTAAGTATTACTGTTCCTGCTGATCATATTATTGTGGCTACAGGAACTTTGCAAAACCCAGCTCAAGTATTAACGAAAAAACAAATTGACCTTTTAGAACAAGCTAAATCATCATCAAAGAAACCGGTTATTATTGTTTCTCAGGATGAAGCTACTGCTAAAGAAAAATCACACGCAAAAGAGAAAAAAACCTGGGTGTTCCAAGGCGACAATGTGCGTGACTTTGCATGGGCGTCTTCCCGCAAATTCATCTGGGATGCAATGGGAGTAAATGTGAACGGCAAAACAGTAATGGCAATGTCGGCCTATCCTAAAGAAGGCAATCCATTATGGGAACGCTATTCAACTCAGGCTATTGCTCATACACTAGAGGTTTATTCTCGCTATACATTCGATTATCCATACCCTTATGCAATTTCAGTAAACGGTCCTGTTGGTGGAATGGAATATCCGATGATCTGTTTCAACGGCCCTCGTCCCGAAAAAGATGGTACCTACTCCGCTGATACGAAATATGGCTTAATTTCAGTAGTTATTCACGAAGTTGGACATAATTTCTTCCCTATGATTGTAAACTCCGACGAACGTCAATGGAGTTGGATGGATGAAGGATTAAATACGTTCCTGCAGTATTTGAGTGAACAAGAATGGGAACAAAATTATCCTTCAAGACGCGGAGAGCCTAAAAACATCGTTCAGTACATGTCGAGTGACAAATCGACAATCGAACCGATTATGTCGAACTCCGAATCAATTATACAGTTTGGTAACAATGCTTATGGTAAGCCTGCAACAGCATTGAATATCCTGAGAGAAACGGTTATGGGTCGTGAATTATTTGATTATTCATTCAAAGAATACGCTAAACGCTGGAAATTTAAACACCCACAACCTGCAGATTTCTTCAGAACGATGGAAGATGCATCAAGCGTTGACCTGGATTGGTTTTGGAGAGGATGGTTTTATGGAACAGATCCGGTTGACATAGCGATTAAAAATGTAAGTTGGTATAAAATTGATTCACAAAATCCTGATGTGGAGAAAACAGCACAGCGTAAAAAGCAACAGGAATCGCCTAAAACTGTTTCAGACCAACGTAATCAGGCAAACATCAAGCAATATCGTGTTGATAGATTCCCTGAATTACAAGACTTTTACAATAAATACAACGCCTTAGATGTTACGGAAAATGATCGTAAAAAGTACCAGTCTATTTCAAACAATTTGTCTGACGGTGAGAAAAAACTACTCTCATCATCGACGAATGTTTACCTGATAGATTTTGAAAATGTAGGTGGCTTGGTAATGCCGGTAATTCTTCAAATGCAATACGAAGATGGCACTAACGAAGTAGTTCGTATTCCGGCTGAGATATGGAGAAAAAACAATGAGAAAGTATCGAAAATGTTTATTACCAATAAACCGGTAAAACAATTTGTACTTGATCCTTTCCAGGAAACTGCCGATATCAATCAGGCCAACAATTATTATCCAGAACAGGCAGTAGCTTCGCAGTTCCAGTTATTTAAACAGCAGCAGCGTACTAAGCAGCCAAATCTGATGCAAACTGAAAGAGGGTCACGTTCAGCATCAACAACTGCCCCTTCTCAGAATAACAAGTAATTTAACATCATTCAATAATGAAAGGCTGTCATAAAAGGCAGCCTTTTTGTTTACATCAGGTTTTCATTTATAATGGACTAATAACTGGAGTTATATATTAAAGCTTCAAATACGCTGTTTCTAATAAATATCAATAGATTTGCTTTTATGAAGAGATGGTTGCTTTCCTTGTTGTTGATCTTACTTTTTATTCAACCGGCTAGTTCGCACAAGTTTTATACCTCTATGACACAGATGGAGTATAATAACAAGACAAAATCGGTTGAGATAATCATGAATGTATTTTGGGATGATCTGGAGGTTACTCTTTCCAAGAAATACAAAAAACAAATTCATATCCATGATGCTGAGTTCGACACCTTTCTTAAAAATTACCTACAACAAGTTTTTCAGCTAAAGAACAGTAGATCTCAACTGAAAGCGTTTCAGTTTATAGGCAAAGAAATAAAAGGCGATACGATGAGCATATACCTGGAAATTCCACTTCCTGAAGGATTAAATAATTCTGAGTTACAACAGGCCGTTTTGATAAATGACTTTGAAGGCCAAACTAATATTGTTAACTTAATTAATGGTAAAGCTCATAAAACCCTGGTGTTTAAAGAGGGTGAAGTAAAGAAGAAAATAAGTATCTAATATCATTGACAAAACGGGTACGTTAACCTGCCTTTTTTTCAGTTATTCTGCATTTAAAACCGCTATTTTTACAATGGCACAAGTCTTGAAATTTGTGCTTAACTTATATAATTATACATTAACTGACACAATGGCTTTTATTTATTGTTATGTGAGGTAAAGAATAAAGCCACGAAAGGAACTAGATGAGCATATTTGATCCATTTGAAATAAACAGAAGATTTGATTCTATGATATCAGAAGAAACCGAGTTTTTCCCTTTGATGACTCCCGAAGACGAGGAGGAAATGAACCGTGAGGAATTGCCGGATGTGCTTCCTATTTTACCATTGCGAAACACTGTTTTATTTCCAGGTGTAGTGATTCCGATCACGGTTGGAAGGGATAAATCAATAAAACTTATAAAAGAAGCCTATAAATCTAGTAAGATCATTGGAGTTGTATCTCAAAAGAATGTTGCGATTGAAGACCCAACAGCTGAAGATCTTAATGCAATAGGAACTGTTGCCTATATCATCAAAACCCTCCAAATGCCTGATGGAAACACCACGGTAATTATTCAGGGTAAGCGTCGTTTTACAATTGGCGAAATGGTGCAGTCAGAGCCCTATTTTCAGGCTCACATCAATCTATTTGAAGAACCAAAACCTTCAAATGATAAAGAGTTTAAAGCATTGATAAGTTCATTAAAGGAACTTTCTCAACAAATTATACAAAACTCTCCTAATATTCCGTCCGAAGCTGCTTTTGCAATTAAAAACATCGAAAGCCCTTCATTCTTAGTCAATTTCATTTGTTCAAATATGAACGCTGAAGTTGGTGAGAAACAAGCGTTGCTGGAAGAAACCAATTTAAAGAAACGCGCGGAAATGGTACTTGAGCATCTGACCAAAGAGTTGCAAATGCTCGAGTTGAAAAACCAGATCCAAAGTAAAGTTCGGGTTGACCTTGATAAGCAACAACGTGAATATTTCTTGCATCAACAATTAAAAACAATTCAGGAAGAACTTGGAGGCAACACCCCTGACCTTGAGGTTCAGAATTTACGTGAGCGTGGTAGCAAGAAAAAATGGAGTGCAGAGGTTAAGGAGCACTTCAACAAAGAATTGGAGAAACTGGCTCGCATGAACCCTGCTGCAGCAGAGTACTCTGTAATTACTAATTATCTTGAATTATTAATCGATTTACCTTGGGATGAATACACCAAGGATAATTTCGATCTGAAACGTGCTAAAAAAATATTGGATAAAGATCATTTCGGACTTGAAAAGGTAAAAGATCGTATCCTTGAATATATCGCCGTGTTAAAATTAAAACACGACATGAAAGCCCCTATTCTTTGTTTAGTAGGCCCTCCGGGAGTTGGTAAAACCTCATTAGGTAAATCGATAGCCAAAGCAGTTGGACGTAAATACGTTCGTATGGCATTAGGAGGTGTTAGGGACGAAGCTGAAATTCGCGGTCATCGTAAAACTTACATTGGTGCAATGCCGGGCCGTGTTATTCAGTCATTGAAAAAAGCAAAATCTGCTAACCCGGTTTTTGTATTGGATGAGATTGATAAAGTGGGTAATGATTTCCGTGGCGACCCTTCTTCCGCATTATTGGAAGTGTTAGACCCTGAACAAAACAATGCATTTTCAGATCATTACGTAGAGTTAGATTTCGATCTGTCTAATGTAATGTTTATTGCTACAGCAAACTCACTGGGTTCTATCCACCCCGCCCTACGCGACCGGATGGAGATCATAGAGGTAAACGGTTATACAGTTGAAGAAAAGATCCAGATCGCTAAAAAGTATTTAATTCCTAAACAACTGGAAGCACACGGACTTAAATCCAAGCATGCCAATATAAAATCCTCAGTTATTGAAACGATAATTGAGAATTATACTCGTGAATCAGGAGTTCGTACACTAGAAAAGAAGATAGCTACTCTTGTTCGTGGAGTTGCTAAAAGTGTTGCATTAGAAGAAGAATACGACACAACGCTTACAGATAAAGATGTTGAACGTATTTTAGGTCCATCTATTTTTGATAAAGATGAATACGAAGATAATAGTGTTGCCGGAGTTGTTACCGGCTTAGCATGGACACAAGTTGGTGGCGACATCTTATTTATTGAAACCAGTATCAGTCCCGGTAAAGGTAAATTAACATTAACCGGAAGTCTGGGTGATGTAATGAAGGAATCTGCTGTTATTGCACTCGCTTATTTACGTTCGCACGGCAAAAAATTTGGCATCGACACCCGTTTATTTGACCAGTGGGATGTTCACGTACACGTACCTGCCGGAGCTGTTCCTAAAGACGGTCCTTCAGCTGGTATTACGATGTTAACTTCGCTGGCGTCTGCATTTACTCAGCGAAAAGTACGTTCGCAACTGGCCATGACCGGTGAAATTACCTTACGCGGAAAAGTTCTTCCTGTAGGTGGTATCAAAGAAAAAATTCTTGCAGCTAAACGAGCCGGAATTAAAGAAGTGATCATGTGTAAACAGAACCGTAAAGACGTAGAAGAAATCAATCAGGATTACATTAAGGACATGAAGTTCCACTACGTTACAGAAATGCGTGAGGTACTTGAATTTGCCCTATTAAAAGATAAGGTCGAGAATGCTCTTGATATGAGTGTTAAAGAAGATATCAAATCTGTAATTGCCAATTAAACAGGCATTACAATCTGAAACGAAAAAGACCTGCATTATGGCAGGTCTTATTTTATTGATGTTAGCGATTCTTCTTTCATATCCTTTTATTAATCCTAAAACCACTCCTGTCCGTTATCTAATCGAACTAAAAAGTCTGTAAAGGATGTACCAATTTCAATGTGATCTTGCTTATCCAGACCTATAAACGGAGAGATAACAACCCGACAATTACCATCCTCGGTAAGTTCAAGTGCGATAAATTCACTGCTTGCATTGCTTCCAATGCCTAATGTATTAGGCAGTTTTTCCACAATACCATAATTGTTGAATTCTATAATTTCATCCAAATCCCATAAGTGCATAAATTTCGACCCAATAAATTCTTCAAATCCTAAGTAATTCTGGAGATAAACTTTATAATCTAAAGGGATTTTAAATTTGACAAGATTCTCAATCTGTTCAATTGTTGTTGAAGAATGATTAATACGCCTTGGACAGTTATATTTTAAAAGAATTTCTTCTATTTTTCCATTATTAAACACATTAAATGATTTCTGACTGTTTACCTTGATTTATAAGTCATTGCCATTCTCATCGTCAGGTTATTAATAGTATGTGAACTACAGACCATTTTATTAATAAAAAGTCCAAGATTATCGTCAAAATACCCTGTAGGATAGAAAACACCTTCTCCGATATCTCCATTCAAAGTTGTTAAAGATAAAGTCTTATCAGCACATAAAATTTCAATGATTTGATAATGAACCTGATGCTTAACATTATACTCATGCCCCAAAAACTTTGTTGAACTAATTATCCGCTGCCAAAGTCTAAACTTTGTAATAGGCTTATCAAAAACATCCATCCAATTGAATGACCTTGGAATAGTTAATAATCCCCCATCTAGATATATGGAGGAATCATTTATTAGAACTTTTGATATAAATCTTTCTTCATTTAGTCGCTGAGCTCTAAAAAACAATGATTGTCCATCTGAGAGCTTAATTTGCCATTCTGGAGAATGAAGGACAAACAAATCAGGATTACTATCTGTCCAATTACCATGAATTGTCGAGTAATGAAATTTGGTTGGAGTATATTTTATTTCAGTTATGGTACGTCCCATTAATGAGCCTAGCTTTTCAATAAGTTCTTTGTCTGTCATGTTAACCTACTACCATTATAGCATTTATTGTTTAAAACTCTATTCTTATCTCAAACCAACTGATGAATAAACGCGGCTGATTTATCTAAAATTTTCTGCTGCTCTTCTTTATGCGGAGTATGTCCTACATTTGGTAACAAATACTTTTGTGTTGCCTCTTACCTGGCTAACCGTTTTTTCCACCTGTTCCAGTGTACCATATTCATCTGCTTCTCCTTGTATAAACAACAACGGACAAGTGATGCCCGACAAAAAATGTTCAATGTTCCAATTTCTATATTCACTACTTGTCCAAGTTTCTGTCCAGGCCCTAAATATTGTTTCTACTTTTGAGCCATGATACTTTACTAAACGCTCATGTAGATCAGTGGTTTTATAAGTATCGATAGCTTCCTTAATTCCATTTAATGTCACCTCTTCAACAAAGATATGCGCAGCCTCACATATCACACCCTTAATTCGTTTCGAATATTTACTTGCTGCAATTAAGGCATGGAACCTCCATCACTGTGGCCAAACAAGATGGCATTATCAATTTCAAACTTAACCAGTAAATCGTTTAAAACATCCGCTTCCAACTCCATGTAGTTGGTTGACCTTTCATGTGTAAGCATGGGATCCGACTTACCATAGCCCAGTCGGTCGTAAATCAATACATTACATTCCGTCGATCCAGCAAGTTTCTTCAGAAAATCACGCCAGAGCTGTACACATCCCAATGAATCGAGCAGAAATATAAGTGTAGGACGGTTTATAAAGGTACAGTGATAATCAACATAAAGATTTTTCTCATAATGGTTTCTGGATATTCTGTTTTATTTATCACAGACAACTCTGTAAAAGTTGATGTTTTAAACCTTGAAAATACTTTTTTAAAATGAACAACATGAAAAGCAATTGTTGACATTGTTAATCGAGCAGACAACTTAATAATATAATAGAAAGGCTGATGAATGAGTCATCAGCCTTTCTATTAATTTTAATCTTATTAAACCAACTGCTTCGCCTCAGTAAGATTAACCGATTTTCCAAGGCCACCAAACTCATGAAGTTCACCAAAAACCTCAATACGCTTTGATTGATTAATGCCACCAATATGTAATGGTTCAAATCCGCTATCTCGAATTAACCCTTCTATTTGACTATTAATGGATACGTTGTCCGAAGCATAAAAAAGAACCCTAGATTCAGCCTTATGAGCCTTATTAATCAATGATTCTACTCCCAATGTTCCAAAAGCCTTTATAAGCTTCGAACCTTTTGGCAACAACTCCGAGAGAACTTCTCCCGAAGATTCATTTTCGGCCAGTATTTTTTTGAAGCCACCATTACCATCAGGAGCAATAGGATTTGATACATCGATAATAATTTTTCCCTCTAAATCAGCAGCATACTGTTTTAAGAAACCTTTGATGTCGTTAAACATAAGGGTTGGGATAACAATATCACTTTCTTTAATTGCATCCGTTATTTCCAATGGTATTAATGAATCTTCATTTTTTGAAAATTCCATTGTTTTAGAAAATTCTCTGGAAGCAACAATTACAGAACGGTTTCCTTTTGTCAGGTTTTTGGCTAAGGCCTGACCTATTTTACCCAAACCGATAATTGCTACACTAAGTTTCTTTGATTCCATTTTATTAAGCTTTTATGTAATTAATGATTGAATTAACAACACAAAATTGCGATGGAATCAGGGTTCTAACCTATAAACTATTTTAAGAAATACCCTTAAACTATATTAAGGGGCCAATATCATTTACCAATTCTTTCGCTACGTATTTTACTGAGAAATTCAGGAGTAACCCCTAAGTACGAGGCTATTTGAGTATTGGGTAATCGATTAATAAGATGAGGATATTGCTCAATAAATACTTCATATCTGTCCTGAGCTGTTGAGCTTATGTTTTGAAGGACACGATCTTGCAATTCGATATATTTATCTTCAATAATTACCCGAAAGTTTCTATCAAACTTTGCATAATTTGAAAACATAAACCAGAGATCACCTTTCGAAATCTGTAGAATTAAAGAAGGTTCTATTGCTTCAATAAACAATCGGCTAGGTTGCTCATTATGCAGACTACCGATATCAACAATCCAGTTATCTTCTGCAGCAAATTCAAGATTATGTTCATTCCCCTTAGGGTCGACAGCATACATTTTAAAACAACCTTCAACTACATAAGTCAGATGCTTACATATGTCTCCCTCTTGCAATATGTATTGCTTACGTTTAATTTTTCTCTCGGTCAAACGCTTGACAAATTCTTCTTTCTCCATACTTTCGAGCGGAAGATACTTGTCAAAATGGGCTATAATTTTGTTTATTGACATAAGATGTTGGTACTAACTATGATTATAGTTTGATGTATGTTTCTACGACTGAATTACACATCCGCAACTCTAAACGGAATCACTTCGTAGCTTTCCCAAACTTTATCCTTAACGTAAGGATCCTGACTCAACCATTCATGAACCGCCTCTACAGATGGAAGATCAACAATCATCATTGAACCGAACATTTTATTATCCTCTGTTAACTTGGCTCCTCCCATAATAAAAGTTCCTTTTGGTTTTTCTTTACGAACACGTTCCAGATGTGCTCCCCGAAAAGATAATCTTCTATCTAAAGCACCATCATCAGTGTAATCATTAGCAAGAATTAGAAATTGTGGCATCGTCCAAATGATAAATTACTGCAATTTATCAATGTTATTGGCAATTGCATAATAACCTTTTTTAACGTCCATATTTCGAACATTCTTCTTATTGGTCACTATTTTACTGACAGGCATTTCACCTGCATAATAACCTTTTGCAATCATTTCTGTTTGGGATTCAAAAGCTATTTTTTTTATAGCGGGAAGCTTTTTGTAATTATCTCCAATAGCATATAACCTTTTGAAGGGATGGTAGAAATTTCGGTTATTGAATTGTCCGGATTAGTTTGTGATTTGGCAATTAACGTTGCAAATAGTGCACAAATTAAAAATGCAGTAATTTTCATGATTCAACTTTTTTAATACGGTAATAGTAGCCCATAACAACTTATTCGACTTATGAGCAACATAAATTCAACAGAGCGCATTAAATAGAATAACTTTGATGTTCAAAGATACCCTATAAACAACCAACCAATTCAAAACCAACATTCTTGTTACTACCTTCATAAAATATTTTACATAAAAAAGACCAAGCGAGTTATCGTTTGGTCTTTCTAAGATTTATAGTATAAATTTCTATTTTGCAGTAGAGCCTAATCCCCATTGTCCTAAAACTTCATGCACATCATGCACCACCACAAAAGCATTGGGATCGCAGGCATTTACCAGGCGTTTTAACTCTAGTAATTGCTGCTTACTTATGATTGAATAAACTACTTCTTTGTCTTTCCGAGTGTAAGCTCCTCTCGCATTATACAAAGTAGCTCCACGTACCAACTGACTATTAATACGTGCAGCAATTTCAATTGAGTTTTCAGAGATAATGGTAACTGCTTTTTTGGTATTAAAGCCTTCGATGATATAATCTACTAACCTGGCACCCAGATAAACTGCGATTAATGTATACAATGTTTTTTCGGTACCGATCTTAAAGTACGATACACCAATAACCAAAATATCAACAGCAAGCATGGCTTTACCCAAGCTAACACCAAAATACTTGTTAATAATCCTGGCAATAATTGCCGAACCTCCGGTAGTTCCTCCTGATAAAAAAACCAGCCCTAATCCAACACCAACAAGCACTCCTGCAAATATGGCAATGAGTAAGGTATCGTCGGAAAACTTACGTCCGAAACTTTCAGTTATAAATAAAAAGAAGGAAGTGCTGATGATGCCAAAGATAGTGTAGATGATGGTGCGTTTGTCTAACAGCCGATAACCAGCAACCATTAAAACAAGGTTTATAAGGAAATTAGTTATCCCGGGAGACCATCCAAAATAATAATACAGTAAAATAGTAATACCAATAACTCCACCCTCAGAAAGTTCGCCAGGTAAAGCAAAAAGATTAATACCTAAAGCAAAAATACATCCGCCGATGATGATTAGCAGTAGGTTTCGGGTATGTTCACGCATAAATAAGAATTAGCAAAAATGAAGGTGCAAAAGTAGTACGCCTTAGGATATTTTAAAACCTAAAACATCCAAAATATATAAGATATTTACTGAATTTGGAGCAAAACAAGTAAATATTTACACCGAATGAAAATTAAAAACCAGTACAACTACTTAGATCATAAGAAAAACACATTATATACTTTTGAGCTCATTAAAATACCCCTAAAATGGAACAATTGAATTGTATTGATAATCTGCAAATTGAAACTTATCCTGCCAATAAGGTTACTCTTCCTTTGGACCCTCGTTTGGTAAAGCAGTTTAAACGACAGGGCAGTTTTAATGTAAACCTTCCAATTTTCTTAATGCGGGGACTAGTGCATTTGGCTACACGTAGCTTTTCATTTAGGTTTTATGAAAAAGGGCTTAAAACCTCTTACAAAAAAATACAACTACCTGACCGTTCTATTGGTCTCACTATTGTAAGCCCTGCAACTGGTAAGGAGTTACCAATAATACTTTATCTGCATGGAGGAGGAGGCGTTTTAGCAGATTCATCCAGCTATATTCATGTGCTAAAAAACATCGCCACTTTTGCTAATGCAGTTGTTGTGGGTGTCGACTATAACAGAGCTCCTGAGTTTAAATTTCCCGTTCCACTATATGATTGTTTTGAAGCGCTTAAATGGACCTTTGAACATGCGGAGGATTTTGGTGCAAGCCGACAAAACATCATCATTGCCGGTGATAGTGCCGGAGGTAACCTTGCTGCAGGCTTATCCTTATATGCAAGGGATAACAAGGGACCAAAAATCTTAAAACAGCTTTTAATCAACCCCAGAACGGATCATTCATCGAATACTAAAAGCTTCTTGTCTTTCAGAGAGGGATATGGATTAACTGAGGAGGCCATGCGGTTCTTCGAACAACAATATTTCCTACATCCATCGGACGCTCAGCGCTGCTTTGCCTCTCCCCTACAACATGATTATCTTGAAGATCTACCCGAAACGCTGATTATAACTTCTGAATACGATCCTTTGCGAGATGAAGGAGAAAACTATGGAATTAAACTTAGAAAAACAGGAATAAGAGTCGAAATCATCAGGTATTTGGGAATGGCTCATACCATGGTCGCTTTCGGAGCTACCAGAGAAAGTGCCCAACATTTTTATAATTGGATTGGCAGGAAAATCAACGAATGATCTAACCGAATCAAAAATTCAATCCGATTAAAATTGGTAAGCTTATATTTTGAACGATAATGTGCTAACTGATGAGATGTGGTAACTCGCAACCCGAAACTAATAATCCGTAATAAATAAAAAAGGAAAGACAAAAAAGAACAAAGCGCGCATGTATCAACGAAAGCAAATACCTGTAAAGACCTGATAACTCACCTACATGATCACGCTCTTGTTCTCTATTTTTTGAACATTTGGATGGTAGCAACTAAACAAACCATAAAGCTAAACAAATTAAACCTAACGCTATCCAAATGAATCAGTCCTGCAGGTAAAATCTCAATCAAACAACACGCTAACCTGAAGGGTCTCCGTTACATCACCTTTAATCCTTGCTAACCAACCTTTATCACGATCAATCTCACAGTGTAACTTCAACACCACAAATATCCGATATACTTTCCACTTAAAAATTGATTTAAATCATTTTTAATTATGAATTAACTTTTTATCAACTAACTATAAAACAATCCCCAATCATCGGGAACATCGTTCGTTCTATCGAATCCGTTAACCCAGTCAATAAAAAGTAATCGGAAATTGTCTATTTCATCACGTAGCAATTGAAGGTATTTTTCATCAACCAGCTCCTCCATTTTACATAAAGTAGTTTGCGTTAAGAGCTCTCTGGCATGAATTTTAATTATAACAGCACTCTCCATTCGCAGTGTGTAAAGATCGCCACCTTCTGCTCCAGCTATCTTAGCTCCAAGCAAAAAAGCGTTTTCCTGCATTGCATCACGAACGCCTAATAAATCTCTTTCCGCCTTTATAGAATCACAAATAGCCTGAGTAATATGTGCTATTTCCTTAGCTTTTACGAATACTGGCAGATTATGTATTCTTTCTTGCTCTCTTTTATAAGCTTCCGAATCAAAATCATCCTCATTAAATCCGAAATCTTCGTCGTCATCGTCAAACATATGGGGTATTAGTTTTTAGTGGTTGGATACAATTATAGAATTTCAATAACTAAAAATGAATTGTTTAAGTGAATTTATTTAAGCTATTTTGAGTGCCTTACTTGTAGCATGATTAGAGGCACTTATAAAGTTATTTTACTTAATTCAATCTTAATCGATCAAATGATTATTGACCTGCGAAGCGATACCATTACCAAACCCACTCCTCAAATGCTCGAAGCAATGATGAATGCTTCTGTGGGTGACGATGTTTATGGAGAAGATCCAACTGTTAAAGCGCTTGAACAAAAAGCCGCAGCACTTTTCAATAAAGAAGCTGCGATGTTTTGTGCATCGGGAACGATGACCAACCAAATAGCTATCAAATGTTTTACCAATCCGTTAGAAGAAGTTATTTGTGATGAGGGAGCTCATGTATATTATTATGAAGGAGGAGGAATTGCCTTTAATTCTGCAGCTTCAACTCGTACCATAAAAGGGAATCGTGGTATTTTTACCCCACAGCATGTATTGGATAATATCAACAAAAACGATATTCATCACCCTAAAACTAGTCTGGTTGTTATTGAAAATACAGCAAACCGTGGAGGAGGACATTGCTGGGAGCTTGCCGAAATGCAGGCTATTGCAAGAACGTGCAAAGAAAACAATCTGTTCTTGCACCTCGATGGAGCTCGCATTTTTAATGCAATTATAGCCAAAGGATATTCAACTGCCGATGTAGGTAATTGTTTTGATGGCATTTCAATCTGTCTTTCGAAAGGATTGGGAACACCGGTGGGGTCGGTTTTGTTGGGCACTCACTCATTTATAGAAAAAGCTAAACGTATCCGTAAAGTAATGGGAGGAGGCTGGCGTCAGGCCGGATTTCTAGCAGCTGCCGGTATCTATGCATTAGATCATCATGTTAACCGACTGACAGAAGATCACCAACGAGCTAAAGCAATTGAAGAATGTCTCCAACATTGTGGCTTTGTTAAAAGCATTTTACCTGTTGAAACTAATATTGTTGTTTTTGAGTTAATTGATACTGTTACTGAAAGCGTGTTTATTGCTAAAATGAAGGAAAACGGAGTTTTATGCAGTTCACCAGGTAAACAACAAATACGTTTTGTAACACATCTAGATTTTACGGATGAACAAATGGATGTGTTGTTGAAAAAATTGAAAGTAATTGCATGCTAAATTTTTATAGTTTTGAAATCTAATATAAACGATCTTGCTCTTTAAGAACAAGGTCGTTTTACTTTGTATATGTATTGACGCTACCTTTTCTTAATGTTTAAACCAATAACCATTGCCCTTATTTTATCTTTTCTGGGCCTTCAACTATTTGCACAAACTAAAAGCAGTGTGAGTGGTGTTGTAATAGATGAAGAAAATGGGATGATTATTTCTAATGTTTCCATTACAATAGGCGCTATTAAATTAACCTCTGGTAACAAAGGCGAATTTAAAACTACGCTGATTTCAAACCACAAACATCAATTTACCGCTAATCATTTGGCTTACCAACCCCTTCAATTTACGTTAACTGTTACAAATGACACAAGTATAGTCGTCCGTCTAAAAAAACTAGTTATTGAAACTAAAGAAGTGGAAGTGCATGCAAACACGACTGGTAATGCAGTGTCACAGGTTCAAACCGGTGTAATAGAAATGAGTAAAAAAGAACTCAAAAAGTTGCCAACTTTTTTGGGAGAGGCAGATCCCATGCGGACATTAAAATTAATGCCTGGTATCGGAAACGGTGGTGAAGCAAATTCAGGCTTATATGTTCGTGGTGGGTCATCCGGACAAAACCTTATTTTATACAATGATGCCCAGATTTATAACCCATCGCACTTACTCGGTTTCTTTTCCGTTTTTAACAGCGATGGCTTTGACAATATCAGCTTGATGAAATCAGGTGTTTCTGCACAGTATGGCGGAAGCTTATCGTCGGTTTTAAAAGTAAATACGTTTAAGTCTGTCCCCGAAAAAACTACCATAAGCGGTACTGTTGGATTAATTTATGGTAAAGTAGCTGCAGCTATACCGTTTTCGTCCTCAACTTATTTAAATGTAGCAGTTCGTCAAACATTTTTAAATCTTACTGTTTGGCCCGTATACAACCAACTAGGATCAGGACAAAAATTACTTAAAAATCCTAAGTACGATTTTCACGACCTTAATCTGAATTTTGTTTCGAAACTTTCCGGTAAAGATTTATTGTCATTTACTGCGTATTCGGGACGAGACGATTTTGGTTTGGGTTTAACCAACATCAACATGCAAAATTCGATGTATTGGGGAAATGATGCAGCAGCTCTTTCATGGTCGCATCAGTTTAATGATAAAACTAATCTTAATCAGCTCATCGGTTACAGTAATTATCAATTAGATTTCAGTGCCTCACAGGATGCTTATAGTGGGAAATTTACTTCGGGAATTACTGATCTTTACTATAAAAACCTACTTAGATATACACTTAACCGGCACCAGTTGAGTGCAGGTATTCAATACACTTATCACAACTTGCTTCCTAACAAACCTGAGATCATTTCTGGCGACACCAAATTTGAAACCGGACCTGTAAATCGTTATTACACACACGAAGCAGCCGTTTTTATAGAGGATGATTTCGAACTATCTGATAAATTATCAATAAACGGAGGATTAAGGTTTACCAATTATAGGCACTTAGGCCCCTATTCCTTGGTTCAATCGGTTGGCAATAATCAAACTGACACTACCCTTTTTGCTTCTAACAAATTAATTAAACAGTTCAATGTAGTAGAGCCACGATTTACACTGCGTTACCTATTGAATGATCAATCATCAGTTAAGCTTTCGTTTGAAAAAAGGAATCAGTTTATCCATTTACTAACCGTTTCGGCAGTTAACTTCCCATCCGACTTCTGGGTTTCTTCCTCTAAAAACATCCCTAACCAAACAGGTTATCAGTATTCAGGTGGATATTATAGAAACCTATTTCATAATAATTATGAAGGTGCTGTTGAACTCTATTATCGATCAATGGCAGGTCAGGTTGAGTTAAATCAGAGTCTGTTTAATCTGATTGACAATTCCAATTTCGACACTAATCTACTCTTCGGATCAGGTCGCTCGATGGGTGCTGAGTTCCAGATACGAAAGAAAAAAGGGAAGATTTCAGGTTGGTTGAGTTATACGCTTTCAAAAACAGACCGGCAGTTTGATGGAATAAATAATGGAGAGCGGTTTGCCGCAAAATACGACCGCCGTCATGATGCTTCTTTGGTCGCTATTTACAACATCAATAAAAAATGGGATTTATCTGCCTCCTTTACCTACAATACCGGAAATGCATTTACACTTCCTATTGCTCGTTATATTATCGACGGTAATATTGTAAATGAATATGGACCGTATAATTCATTCAGAATGCCAGACTATCATCGGTTAGATATTTCAGCAAAATACCAGCTAAAGAGCTCTAAGCGATTCCAAAGCAGTCTTGATTTTTCAATCTACAATGCCTACAACCAGGATAATCCAATGTATGTTTTCTTTATTGCCAAAGGAGATTTAGAAAAATACAAAGTACAGATCACCAAGCAACCGGTTTCTTTGCTGCGAATGCTGCCATCAGTAGCTTGGAACTTTAAATTTTAATACCATGAAACGTTCTGCAATTCTAGTATACTTTTTATTATTCAGCTGTTTTATCTGCGGATGTGCCAGTAATTTGTATGACGACACCCCCAATTATAGTCCGAAATTTGTTGTTGAAGGATGGATAGAAAACGATGATTACCCGGTGGTGCTATTAACACATAATGCTCCGTTCTTCTCTACCCTCGATTCAGCTACTTTAAAGGAACTCATGATCAGATGGGCAAAAGTTACGGTTAGCGACGGAGAAAAAACAGAAGTACTCACCGGAAAAATCAACAATAATTATTTCCCTCCCTTTATTTACCAAGGCAATGAATTAAAGGGTGAAATCGGGAAACGATACACATTAACCGTTGAGTATGCAGGAATTACGCTAAAGTCTGAAACAACCATTCCTGCTCCGGTTGAATTTGATGACGTGTGGTTTGAAGCTGTTCCTAACATTGATACGGTTGCACAACTCAATGTTAAATTTACGGATAACGCTGCAGAAAAGAACTATTATCGAATTTCAACGCTAATAAAAAGTACCAATAAGAAATTTATTCCAACCTTACGTTCAGCTATGGACGACCATTATTTTAATGGAAAAAGCACCAGAATACAAATAAACAGGGGACCCGACTCCTACCTTCAAAATAAAACACAGGTATTTTACCCAATTGGCGACACCGTTTTTGTAAAGCTTAGCACCCTCCCGGAAAAAGGTTATTTGTTTTGGAATAAATACCATGAACAACAACTAAACAAGGGAAACCCATTTGCAGGTTCGGTTGCTGATATCCCTACTAATATTGAGGGACCTGCATTGGGCATCTGGTGCGGTTATGGAAGTTCTGTTTATCAACTAATTGCAAAACCACTAAATAAGTAGTAGTAAATTAAGCTTCAATTTAAAATTCTACTCCGTAAGTTCGCGGTACCAAAACCTTATTATTTTTATCATGCTTAATCTTCTTTTACTCAGCAATTCTACTAATGCAGGAGAAAAATACCTGGAATATCCAAAAAGCTTTATTGCTGATTTTCTAAAAAAGCATAGCGTAAACGAGGTGCTTTTCATCCCGTTTGCTGCAGTAACGTTTTCATATGAGGAGTATCAACGTAAAGTGCAGGAACGATTTTCGGAGTTTAACGTTAAGGTAACATCGGTTCATACAAGCCCTGATCCGGTGCAAGCTGTAGAAGTCGCCTCAGCAATCGTAATTGGAGGAGGAAATACCTTTCATTTATTAAAAAACATGCAAGAGCTGGGCTTGATAGAGGCCATCAGACAAAAAGTTAAATCAGGTACCCCTTATATAGGTTGGAGTGCAGGAACAAATGTTACCTGTCCGACAATCTGCACTACTAATGACATGCCTATTGTTCAACCGCAGTCATTTAATGCCTTAAACCTGATCCCTTTTCAAATCAACCCTCATTATTTAGATAGTCACCCTGATAATCATGCAGGAGAAACCAGGGAGCAACGAATACTTGAATATGTAACCGCTAATCCTGATAAATATGTTGCAGGGTTAAGGGAAGGTTGTATGTTTTATATAGAGAATAATACCATTCGTTTAGAAGGTCAAAAATCAGTTCGCCTCTTCAAAAAGAATGAAGAAATTAAGGAGCTTGACAAGGCTGATGATTTCACTTTTTTATTGAAATAATCGATATCGGAGTGATACAATACAGATAGTTGAAGCAAATATGAGTAAATACTTTTAGTATATGCTCCTCTGGAGCAACTTACCTCGTCATATACTATAAAAAGGCCTGTTTGAGCATTCAAACAGGCCTTTTTATAGTTTTTATCAATGATTAGAATTTCTCTACAAATTCATTCACTTTATCAATAAAGTTATCGAAACCGGTTTCGAAGTAGGTTCCAACTTCCATTAAAGAGCCATCTTTGAATTGTAATTTAAATGCAGGTTTCCAAACTTTAGTTTCTTTAGCATACCAGTTTGTACCATCCCATTCATAAGAAATCTCAACACCTTGTTTAGCATAGCATTTAACTTTAGCAAAAACAGTATTATCATCCGTATTAATAGCTACTAATGCACTGTTCGCATTTACTGCCTCAGCATACTTTTTAGCAGCTGCCTCATTTTGTGTATTGTTCTCAACTTTAGAAAGTGCTTTTACATCCACTTTACCTGCAATTTTTAAGTTCATTACCTGGAACGAAGTATTAGCATTATTTACGATTTCATCGGCTGATTCATTACCACTAATTGAACCGGTATTTCCATCAACTTTAGAGGAACTTGCGATCAATACTTTATCATTTTTCTTAATACTGAAATCGCTTGCAGCTACTGCACCATTATTGCTTGCTGAAACAGAAACAACATAAGCACCAAGTGTTAATGTTGAGCTGGTTGCAGTTGGAGTTGCATCAGCTTTATAAGCTGCAGTTGATTTATAAGTCAATAATTCTTTGGTACCAACCGTTAATTTACCATTAACTTCCGATGGCAATTCAGTTTTATCGCTTCCATCCACAAAATAAATACCTGAAGATTTGTAAGTCATTACAAACTTCGCATTGTTACCAGTTGCATTTGGAGATGCTGGAAAATTTAACTCCAATCGGTCTGTTGCAGCAACTTTATCCCAGTCAGCTGTCTGAGCGTTCCAGTTATAAACACCGAAAAGTTCAGATAAAGCAGTAGTTTCAGCCGGATCAACGGGTACTCCACCTGTTTCTTCCATTACTTTATCATATTGCTTTTGTTTAGCAGCCAACACCGCGCTAACCAATTTAGTTAATGAGTTTTCACCAATTGTTGGACTATTTAAACTTGCTAAATGCTCGATAACATCAACCGCCTCAACACTTGGAAGTTCAGTAATTTGATCAATAAAGTTAATTCCAGATTTCTCAAGGCCTTTCTTTTGCTCTTCAACAGGTAGGTTTGAATAAGGAAGAGAGAAGTCGTCAGGAGTTTCATTACTGCCGTTATTGCTTTTTTTACATGCCGATAATGCTACAATTGCAGCGGCAGTTAATACAAATAATTGTTTTTTCATTTATGTAATTAGTAATTGATAGACGAAATTGGTTTGTTGCTTAAACTGTAATTAATAATGCATTACTTGTTTAAGGCTATAGATGTTTTAATTGCCTAATTGGTTGCAAAGATAAATGAAGTTAAAGAAAAAGCAATTAAACAACTATTTAGGCAAATTTGTTTAACGGTAGAATATTTATTTAAACACTATTTAAATCGGTTCAGCAATGATAAATAAGAAAGGCGTAATGTCTTATCAAAGAATTACGCCTTTCTTGCACTAATATTTTTACAATTATGACTGTTTAGTCACTTCCATTTTCTCAGCAAAGTGAGCACAATAATCACGAAGATCTTCTACAATAGCAGTTTCACCTGTAGCACGCTGAAAAGTATCTCCCATGGTCATTAATGTTTCATAGAAGAAACGTTTCATTTCATCAACAGGCATTTCTTTAGTCCACAAATCAATTTTTAATGTATTTTGATAATTGTGATCCCAGATAGCCAACATAAACGCTTTTGCCGGAACCGCTTCTTTCTTTTCATTATCAGTTGATTCCCACGTTATCGTTTCCGGAATATTTTGATCATCTAATTCGATGGCTAACTTAATTTCTGCTTTTTTCATTATTTATTTTTTGGATTACACCGATTATTTTATTGTTTGATTACACTGATTATGTGCAATTATTATCGCTTACCCTTCCCTTTTTTCTTTGGCCCAAAACGAGCTTCTTTACTTTTAGGATCGGTATAGGAACGTTTTTGTTCCTTTTTTGTTTTTTCTGCTTTCTTCGCAAACGGGTTTTTCTTTTCGTGAAAGGCACCCTTAAAGGTTGGATCTGCCTTACGTTTTTGTTCGTCTATTTCTCGCGCCATCGTTTGACGTTCGTCGTAAGGAGTTTCCGCCACCTTAATACCTGAAGGGATGTCGGCAACAGGAATCTGCTGACGGATCAGTTTTTGAATTTTTTCGATGTGCATCTTCTCCGCATCCGTACAAAAAGTGATCGCATCTCCTGTTTTGTTAGCACGCCCGGTCCGCCCTATTCGATGAACATAATCTTCATAAATTAGCGGAACATCAAAATTGATAACATGACTCACATCCGATACATCCAAACCACGTGCAGCCACATCAGTTGCAACTAAAATCCGGATATCATCATTCTTGAACTGATTAATGGCATTGATGCGAGAATTTTGCCCTTTATTAGCATGTATTACTCTTACCTGTTCTTCTCCATATTGTCGTACAAGATATTTTGAAATACTGTCTGCTGTTGTTTTTGTTTTACAAAATACGATCAGCTTACTTACCTCTTCCTGATTCTGCAATAAATGCATCATCAGGTTAACCTTGGTTTTAATATTTGGAACGTAGTACAGCACTTGGGTCACCGTTTCTGCCGGAGTTGCCTGTTGCGTTACTTCTACTTTGGTAGGAAACTTTAAGAAATCACCCGCTAAATTTTCCACTCGTTGCGACATGGTTGCCGAAAACAACAAATTCTGACGTTTACGTGGAATTACCTCCAATATTTTATGAATTTGAGGAATAAACCCCATATCCATCATTTTATCGGCCTCATCAATTACGAAATAATTCAGGTGTTTTACCACAAGATCACCTTTCAGATAAATCTCCATAAAACGACCCGGAGTAGCAATTAGCACATCCACACCATTCTTTATCGTTTCAATTTGCGTTTTTGGACCAAGTCCACCGAAAATTGCAGTGATACGTAAATCAGTATATTTTGCTAAAATTTGAGTTGCTTCAAGCACTTGCAAAGCAAGCTCACGCGTTGGAACTAAAATCAATGCACGAGGATCGTTTCCCTGTGCATACTTTAGCTTCATCACCATTGGCAATACATAGGCAGCTGTTTTACCAGTTCCCGTTTGCGCAATCCCCATCAAGTCATTTCCTGACAAAATGGGTGTGATCGCTTTTTGTTGTATTAATGTTGGAGTAGTATAACCCGATTCTTCAATTGCATTCAAAATCTGGCGGTTAAACTGAAAATCCTCGAAAGTTTTGGACATGCCGCAAAATTAGCATTTATTTTTTGTTAGCTGTTAGATTTCAGATTTGGAACACGAGATACTACACAACACAGAAGTAATTGGGTCTCAAATCCACATCTCATTTCTCACTTCTCTTATCTCAAATCTTTTTACCTTTGCGCCATGAGTTCTATCCTTATAAAGAATGCGACTGTTGTAAATGAAGGCAAACAATTTACGGCTGATGTTTTAGTTAAAAACGGTTTTATTGAAAAGATCGATTCATCAATAAATGAAACGGCCACTATTGAAATAAATGCAGCAGGGAAATATTTACTTCCTGGTTGTATTGATGATCAGGTACATTTCCGTGAGCCCGGGTTAACTCATAAAGCAAATATTGCGTCTGAATCAGCAGCGGCTGTAGCGGGCGGTATTACCTCTTATATGGAAATGCCAAATACAGTTCCTAATACACTTACGCAGGAATTATTAGCAGAAAAATATCAGATCGCATCACATTCGTCATTGGCCAATTACTCCTTTTTTATGGGAGCAGGAAATGATAACATGGAGGAGGTACTTAAAACGAATAACAAAAATGTTTGTGGTATAAAAGTCTTCATGGGTTCATCAACAGGAAATATGCTTGTTGACAACGAAAAGACATTGGAAGGTATTTTCTCTCAAGTTCCGATGTTAATTGCTACCCATTGTGAGGATGAAGCAACTATCCGTAATAATCTCGAACGATTTAAACAAGAATTTACAGAAGAGCGTATTACCATTGAAATGCATCCACTGATTAGAAGTGCAGAGGCCTGTTATATTTCATCCAGTAAGGCAATTGATCTTGCACAGAAATTCAACACCCGATTACATATTTTACATATTTCAACAGGTATTGAAACCCAATTATTTGACAATAAAACTCCGTTAAAGGATAAAAAAATAACTGCCGAAGCCTGTGTTCACCATCTTTGGTTCAGTGATCAGGATTATAAAACAAAAGGTAATTACATTAAATGGAACCCCGCTGTAAAAACGGCAGCTGATCGTGCGCAAATTTTTGAGGCTGTTTTAAATGATCATATTGATGTGATTGCCACAGATCATGCGCCTCACACAATAGAGGAAAAAGAACAATCTTATTTAAAAGCACCGTCTGGCGGACCATTGGTTCAACATGCATTAACGGCTATGCTTGAATTCCATAACCAAGGAAAAATATCGTTAGAAAAAATAGCTGAAAAAATGGCACATAATGTGGCTATTTGTTTCAATATAGAAAAACGCGGTTTTATCAGAGAAGGTTATTGGGCTGATTTAGTGTTAGTAGATTTGAACAACCCATGGTCGGTTACCAAAGACAATATTTTGTACAAATGCGGTTGGTCTCCTTTTGAAGGTCAGGAATTTAGTGCAAAAGTAACTCATACCATCGTTAGCGGAAACTTGGCTTATGAAAACGGCAGACTGAATCATACCAACAAAGGTCAACGATTATTATTCGATAGAAATTAGTTAATTCGCCTTCCTGTTAGTAATTAGCAGGAAGGCTCTTATATCCCTTATTAAATGCAATTCAACAAACATTCACTATCCTTTATCGCCCTATTAATTCTTTCTTTTGCATTTTACTCGTGTAAAAAAGAAACGCAGGATGAAATCAGGAATTCATTGATCAAGGATGTTTCCATCCAGTCGAATGACTTATTTAAATGGGGTGATACAATTAATATTAAGTTCCTGACCAAAACAGATTCTCCCAAGAAAATCGACTCGATTGTTGCTGTTTTTGATGAATCAGCTGAATCCGCTATAAAAGGTGATAAATCCATTAACACGCAGGTATTAACCAATAAGTTAAAACTGGGACTTCATCGTTTTGCCTATACTATTTATTATAATGGAAATGAGCAATTTTCTGACGCGGTTGACTTTGCAATTACGTCTAATATTTCCCCTGCTACTCACACGTTAAAAATAACTAAGGAATATGCTCATAATCCGGCGAACTTTACCCAAGGATTTGAATTTATTGATGGAAGCATTTACGAAGGCACCGGTATGTACGGCGAATCTTCTTTACAGAAATATGATTTAAACACAGGAAAAGTTGCTCAAAAAATAAACCTTGATCAGCGATTCTTTGGCGAAGGAATTACTGTGCTGAATAATAAGATTTACCAACTTACGTGGGAATCTAAACTTGGTTTTGTTTATGACAAAGAAAGTTTCAAGCAATTAAATACGTTTACCTACCCTTATGGGATTAATGAAGGTTGGGGCTTAACCAATAATGGTAAAGAGCTGATCATGAGTGATGGCTCAAGTAATATCTATTTTTTAAGTGCTGAGCAACCTGATAAAATAAAGAAAGTAATTAGTGTGTGGAGTGATAAACGCCCGATTGATAGTTTAAATGCCTTGCAATTTATCAACGGGAAGCTTTATGCAAACGTTTGGATGAACGACCACATTGTAGAAATCGATCCGGATAATGGACGTGTTTTGGCTTACCTATCTGCAAATGATATTGTACAGCATGTTGGAAAAAAAGGTGATACGGATAATGTTTTAAATGGTATTGCTTATAATAACAAAACTCAACGTATGATCGTTACCGGCAAAAGATGGCCGAAATCGTTTGAAGTTGAGGTAAAATAATGCGTGAAGCCGTGGTAAAGAAATTTCAATTACTTTACAGTCTTAATCCAATTGAAAACAATAGTCCTTTTGACGTTGCAAAGCTATTTAAATTGACATAGCCTCCTGCTTTAAAATATACAGGTGATTGTTTATGAGGCAGAAACAGAAATGATAAAGAGCTTGATCCATTTATATGGGCATTGTCAAATGCATTTTCGTTGTTAATGAACTCTTCATTTTTGTCAAACAAAGAAGCTATATCATTTGCAAAAGCAACACCGTCTGTGTACAGCAATGATAAACCTATATTGATATCTGCTGAGAGAAATGTATTCAATGGGATTAATTTACCGGCCTGAGCGCCTAACAACCACTGATCAAATTGTTCGGATACTTTATTTGAAAACTTTGATGGAGTAGTTTTCATCTTCCCACCTTGAAACAAAACTCCCCCATACCATCCCGTACTGCCTATAAAATTTACAGCCACAGGAATTGTATAACCCCTAAAACCTCCCCATTTACCTCCTAAATTTGCCCTGGAACCAGCTCCCAATTCTAAAACTACGCCATCATTATATTGTGCAAACAAACAACCGGGTATCAGGAAAAATAAAACGATAAAAAACGATCTGGTAATCATAAGAGTGTGCTTTATAAAGAAGACGGTCGAAAAGAAATATCAGTTGCTTTGTAAAATTTTTATACGACTATCGGCTACTTTAGCATCTCCAATCACCCTTACAGCCTCATTAGAAAGGTTTTCTACTTGCAAACAAACGCTAGACCACAAACCCTATTTTATTGGTAGACAATGTATTATAATCTCTATTTAAGTAATTATTTCCTAAAATTGCACTTAGTTATTTAACCTATAACCCCAATCGATTAATTAATATGATTCTTGAAGAAAGCCAGGCTGTTTTTCCAACCAGTCTGGAGAAAAAGTTCAGAGAACTTTGGAGAATGATCGGCAACACCCCGATGCTTGAAATTTCCTATACGTTTAAGGGCGAAGAACGTAAGTTGTATGTAAAGTGTGAGCATTATAATCTTACAGGAAGTATTAAAGACCGTATGGCTCTTTACATCTTAGAACAGGCTTATCGTGAAGGTAAAATCAAGAAAGGCGACAGAATTGTGGAGGCGACCAGTGGAAATACAGGTATTGCATTTTCAGCAGTAGGTAAAGCCTTAGGTCATGATGTTACCATTATTATGCCTAACTGGCTCAGCAAAGAGCGTATGGATATAATAAGTAGTTTGGGTGCAGATATTAAGCTTATTAGCAAAGAAGAAGGCGGTTTCCTGGGAAGTATCGCTTTATCTGAGCAAATGGCAGCTGCTGATCCGAACATCTTTTTACCTTGTCAGTTTTCGAATGAGTACAACTCGATCGCTCACGAAAAAACTACCGGAGTTGAGATCTGGAACCAGCTAAGAAGTATCGGAGTTAAACCTGATGCTTTTGTAGCAGGAGTTGGAACCGGAGGCACTGTAATGGGTGTTGGAAACTATCTTAAAAAGATGAATTCCGATATCAAAATCCACGCATTGGAACCTGCTGAATCACCTACCCTAACAACAGGATATAAAGTAGGTGCGCACCGTATTCAGGGCATTTCGGATGAGTTTATTCCGGCTATTGTTAAATTAAATGAACTGGATGAAGTGGTTCAGGCTCCGGATGGCGATTCAATTTTAATGGCGCAAAAACTAGCTCGTCAATTAGGCCTGGCAGTTGGAATTTCTTCTGGCGCTAATATTATTGGAGCCATGAAGTTGCAAAACAAGATGGGCTCAAATGCTAATGTGGTAACCATTTTTGCCGATAGTAACAAAAAATATTTAAGCACTGATCTGATGAAAGAAGAACCAGTAAAAGAAGGTTATTTTGCTCCTGATGTTGAGTTTATCGATTATCAGCCAATTGATCGTTGCAACTGTATTTAAGCATTTCCTAGTTTTTACAATAATTTTTAGCTGCCGTCATTTACCATTCGTAAATGGCGGCTTTTTTTGTAAACTCATTTTTATGTCAAAAAAGATTTAAAACAATCATCACTAAAACTATTCCTTATCTTTGCCGTTATTTAAAATCAGTTTAAGAAAAGATTAATGGCGAAAGTCTCTATAAACCTGGCAACAGGTTCTTTGCAAAAAGAAGATATTATTGTGGGTATTGATTTGGGAACTACAAACTCGTTAGTAGCTTTTATCAATCCAGAAAAAAATCCGCAGGTAATCAATGATATGGGCAAGGGGGTATTGGTACCATCTATTATTCACCTTGGTCAGGCTGGCGGTGTTGTCGTTGGAAATGATGCAAAAGAACATTTAATTGAAGACCCTGAACATACTATTTTCTCTGTAAAGCGTTTGCTTGGACGATCATATAAAGATATTGAGCACTATCAGAATTTCTTCTCTTATAAAATTGTTGATGACGATAGCGATACACTTGTAAAAGTTAAAATTGGAGACAAATTTTACTCCCCCATCGAGCTATATGCTATGATTCTTAAGGAGCTTAAAGCGCGTGCTGAACATGCTTTAAAAACACCGGTGAATCGTGCTGTAATTACTGTTCCGGCCTATTTTAATGACTCGCAACGTCAGGCAACACGAGATGCAGGTAAATTAGCAGGGCTAGATGTTCTTCGTATTGTAAACGAACCAACTGCCGCAAGTTTAGCTTATGGCATTGGATTAAGTCCGGATGAAGAAAAAACCATTGCCGTTTATGATTTAGGAGGCGGAACATTTGATATCTCTATCCTGAAAATCCAAAATGGTATTTTCGAGGTATTATCTACCAATGGCGATACCTTTTTAGGAGGAGACGATTTTGACCGTGCAATTATTGAGTATTGGGTAAAAAGAAGTGGATTAACAGAGGACGAGCTTAAACAATATAAAGAAATTCGACAATCGCTTCGATTAAAAGCAGAAGAAGCAAAAAAACACTTGAGTTTTAATGACTCCTTTGCAGGTGAAGTTCAAGGAATCGATTGTTCAATAGATAAGTCAACATTTGAATCGCTGATTCAACCTAAAGTAGATCTTACCATTAACAGTTGTAAAAATGCCCTGGCTGATTCAAAATTAACCGCTGTTGATATTGATGCGGTTGTAATGGTTGGTGGTTCAACCCGCACACCATTAGTAAGAAATTCAGTTTCGTCATTTTTCGGCAAGGAAGTGAATGATACCCTTAATCCTGATGAAGTTGTGGCTTTAGGCGCTGCCATTCAGGCCGACATCCTAGCCGGAAACCGTAAAGACATCCTATTACTTGATGTTACTCCTCTTTCATTAGGTGTAGAAACAATGGGTGGTTTAATGGATGTGATCATTCCTCGTAACTCAAAAGTTCCGACAAAAGCTGGCCGCCAGTATACAACTGCAATTGATGGTCAGGTAAACATGAAAATTTCGGTATTCCAGGGTGAACGCGACCTGATAAAGGACAATCGTAAACTCGCCGAATTCGACTTAAAAGGCATCCCTGCTATGCCGGCCGGTTTTCCTAAAGTCGACATCAATTTCTTGTTAAATGCTGATGGTATATTAACCGTTCAGGCGATTGAATTGCGTTCCGGTGTTAAACAGGAAGTTGAGATAAAACCAACTTATGGTTTAACAGATCAGGAAGTTGAAAAAATGCTATTGGATTCAGTTTCACACGCAAAAGATGATGTGGCTCAACGTATGATTATTGAGGCACGCACTGAAGGCGAACAAATGATCTATACAGTTGAACGCTTCTTAAACAGTAACGGTCACTTACTGAATGATGAAGAAAGAAGTAAAACAATTGAAATGGTTGAAGCCTTGAAAAAACTACTTCCAAAGGGCTCTAAAGATGAAATTCTAACTCAAATTGATGCCGTCAACGAATATACTCGCCCGTTTGCCGAACGTGTAATGGACGTTGCAATTGCCACAGCCATGAAAGGCAAATCAATCGGGTAAAACCATATAATTTTTAAACCATATAAGACATATAAGAAATTATAAGAGTATAGCTTTAATCCTTACATGCCTTATATAATTTTTGAACCATATAAGTCATATAAGAAATTATAAGAATATAGCTTAACTCCTTACATGTCTTGCATAATTTTTGAACCATATAAGAAATTATAAGAGTATAGCTTAAATGTTCTTATATGTCTTATATGGTTTAAATTTTAGCTCATTTTTCTTATATGTTCCTTATATGTCTTATATGGTTCATAATTAATTATCGATCACCTTCTCAATTCGCTTATCTGGTATAAGCCACATAACTGCCACTAAAACATAGATTGCAGCAGAAATCCATTCATGAATAAAAGCTGCTCCAATAGCAAGTGTATACAGCACAAGAGAAGCCTTCCCTTTAAAATCCGCTCCTAAAGCTTGTGATAATTTGGAATCTTTCCCATTTTTAGCGATAATTCTTGTTTGCAAAATATAGTAAGCCAACGCACACATCAACATTATAAATCCATACATCATCATAGTAACAGGGGCAAAATGATTTTCGCCCATCCAAGCTGTAACAAATGGAATTAATGATAACCAAAATAACAGGTATAAATTGGCCCATAAAACACTCCCGTCTATTCGCTCTGCTGCATGCAACATATGATGATGATTATTCCAATAAATTCCTATATAAATGAAACTCAGCACATAACTAATTACTACCGGAATAAGCGGCTTTAAAGCCATAAGATCACTTCCGTGAGGTACTTTGATCTCTAATACCATAATTGTGATGATGATAGCTATTACGCCATCGCTAAATGCTTCCAGCCGGCCTTTGGTCATATATTGATTTTAAAATAAATATTTGATGAAAGATACTTGTAAAGTTTTAGTTAACTACCTTCAAAATAACGATTTTATCGTTTTTGATCATTTGAAATAGCTATTCAATACCTTACATTAGATAATTATTCTAAAACTGTCAATAATGAATAGAAAACTTTTATACCTATTACTTTTCGTTTTTAGCACTTTCATTACAAAAAAATCCATTGCCCAGGACATGAGTTTATTTGAAAAACAAACTTTCGTCAACAAGGGAGACACATTATTATATCGGATTCTATTACCAGACAACTTCGACTCATCAAAAAAATATCCGTTAGTATTATTTCTGCATGGTGCAGGAGAGCGGGGAAGTGATAATGAACAACAACTTACTCATGGAGCCAAATTATTTTTAAAAGACTCAGTAAGAAAACAATTTCCGGCAATAGTAATTTTCCCTCAATGTCCGGCAAACAACTATTGGTCTAATGTCAAGATCTCATCGGTTGCCAATAATCGTACATTTAATTTTCAGGTGGATGGAGACCCCACATTGCCACTTGCGCTAACCCAAAAAATGCTTAAAGATTACATCAAAAAAGGGAATGTAAATTCAAAAAAAGTTTACATAATGGGCCTGTCAATGGGCGGCATGGGTACATTCGAAATGCTTTGGAGAAATCCAAAATTATTTGCGGCTGCAGTTCCTATTTGTGGTGGCGCTCGTCCGGAAACAGTTACAAAATATGCCAAGAAAACAGCCGTATGGATTTTCCATGGAGCCAAAGATTCAGTGGTTCCGGTAGAATTTTCGCGCACCATGTATAAAGCATTACAAGATGCCGGATGCAAGGTTAAATACACCGAATATCCGGAAGTAAATCACAACAGTTGGGACAATGCGTTTGCAGAGCCTTCGTTATTATCTTGGTTATTTTCGTTATCAAAATAGATCCATCGTCGAACCCCAGCTATTATGAAGATTAGAAAAGGAACAAAAGCTGATTTAACAGCCATTTTAAACCTATACAAAAGAGTTGCTGAAGTTGAAGGCGGAATTGCCCGCATTTCTTCGGAGGTAAATACCGAATACATCGACTCTTTTGTTAAAAAGTCTACAGAAGATGGCGTTATTTTAGTGGTTGAACACGATAATAACCCATCGATACTTATCGGCGAAATTCATTGTTATACTCCCTCACTCAAAGTGTTTTCGCATATTTTGAGTGAACTTACCATCGTTGTGGATCCAGAATGGCAGGGAAAAGGTGTAGGAAGACATTTATTTTCGGCATTGATTGAGGATGTGGAAGAGAACCATTCAAACATACTTCGCATCGAATTATTTGCGAGGGAAAGTAATGACAAAGCCATTCGTTTTTATGAGAAATTAGGCTTTACGATTGAAGGCAAATTTGTAAATCGTGTGATGGGTGTTAATGGACTTGAGGCTGACATAGCAATGGCTTGGTTCAATCATAATTATAAACAATTATAACTGAATCTTCTACTTATGGAAATACCACCTGACAAGCAGAAAAGTCCTTTATTGACCATTTTCATAACAGTTTTTATCGATCTGTTAGGCATTGGTATTATAATTCCTATTGTCGGTCCATTATTTATTGATTCCGATATCCTCTTTATCGGTCAAACCTCTTACGAAGAGCGAACACGTTTGCTGGGCTTATTAATAGCTACCTTTTCCATTTTTCAGTTTTTCAGTGGTCCCTACTTAGGTGGATTATCAGATAAACATGGCCGAAAAAAGGTTCTTTTTTACAGCCTATTTGCTACCCTTATTGGCTATCTGGCTTTTGCAGCAGGAATACATTTCCGAAAAATCGAATTTTTATTTATTGGACGAGCCATCGCCGGTTGTGCGGCAGGCAATCTTTCCGTTATATATTCGGCCATTGCTGATTCAAGTAATGCTGAAAGTAAGGCAAAAAACTTCGGTATGATTGGGGCTGCCTTCGGATTAGGGTTTATCATCGGACCTGTTTTAGGCGGCATTCTTTCAAGTGATAAGATTGTCCATTGGTTTGATGCCAGCACTCCTATATTCTTCTCTGCTTTATTAGTAATCATTAATATCATACTGGTAATTATTCGTTTTCCTGAAACACTCAAAACTCCTAACCGGAAAGCAAAAATTAGTGTATTAGGAGGTTTTTTAAATCTTAGAAAGGTATTAAACAGTGGTAATTTAAGAGCGCTTTTTATAGTGGTCTTTTTGTTCTTTTTCGGATTTACTATGTTTACTCAATTCTTCCAGGTTTTCCTGATCAAGAAATTTGAATTTGATGAGGCCCATATCGGTTATATTTTTGGGTTTATCGGATTGTGGGGAGTCATTACGCAAGCAGGCATTTTACGGTTATTATCAAAAAAGTTCAGTCCTTATCAGCTGCTCAATTTTGCTTTAATTGTTTTTGCCTTCAGTTATTTAACTTATCTTTTGCCCCAAAGCGTTATAGGTTTATATTTATGTATTCCTTTATTCTCAATAATGCAGGGATTGAGCATGCCTAACTTTGCAGCCGTTGTATCAAATTCGGCACCGAAACATATTCAAGGTGAAACATTAGGTATGCAACAATCTATTCAATCATTAGCACAAATTATTACTCCATTAATAGGAGGATTTGTAGTTGCAAGGTCATATTATGCGCCAATGTGGTTAGGTTTTATTTTTACCACCATTGCCTGGGCTATATTTGCAATGCGAGTTAAACCAAAAAAAGAAATATGAAACACAAAATCCGACCGTCCATTGTGCTTTTAAACAATGATTCGGTTTTATTGATGAAATACATTTATGGTGGAACCGAAGTGTATGGTTTACCTGGAGGCAACCCTGAAGTTGGTGAATCATTACAACAAGCGGTTGTACGTGAGCTTAAGGAAGAATTGGGCTTAACTATTGAAATTGATGATTTACTGTTTGTGGCAGAAACCCATAGGGTGGAAAAACAGGAAGTAGTAGTTCATAATATCTTTGCCGGGAAAATAGTAGCAGGTGTTCCGGTTTTAAATGCTATCCATACTTCAGCGCTTTCGGCAGAATGGATAAATGTGGATGACCTTGATGATAAAAACCTATACCCAAATATAGGAGCTGAAATAAAGATACTTTTTGGATTTGGATCAAGTGACAGAACTACTTACCTGGGTAATATTAACCAACAATGGTTCTAAATAGATTTGAGATGTGAGATTTGAGATATGAGAAAACTACTGTTACTCTCTATCTCAAACTCATATCTTATATCTCAAATCCCATATCTCCTATCTAATCTGCTAATTCATCGTCCAAGTCACTCACATTGGAGTCTTCTTCCATTACCTGCAAAATGCTTTTTACTCTGTAAACTGTTCCGTTCTTTCGGTTCCCTAAAATAATAACAACATAATCTTCTTTAGGGTTAAACCAGAAAAGTGTACTGTAACCTTTCCACCAGCCATTATGATATACATATTTAGGGTGTTTGCTATCTACATCTCTTAAGATCATTCTAAAACCATAACCATAGTTTTTAATGCCTTTACGTTCAAAACTACGAGGTTCCCAAGCTTCCTTTATTGTCTTTTTAGAAATCAAACAGTCAGAATTAAGTCCTTTATACCATCTGAACAGATCTTCAACCGTTGAATAAATCCCTTTATCACCTATTACACTATCGTAATAATCAACACTAACCTTTCTGCGACCTTCGTATCCAAACGTTCTGTTTACGTTGATGGAATCATTTTTTGTGGTAAATAAAAATGTATTTTTCATTCCAAGCGGATCAAAAATGGCCATTTTCAGGTATTGATCGAAAGGCATTCCGGTAACTCTTTCAACAATTGAAGCTAACACCATATAATTGCTATTGTTATACGCAAATGAGCGCCCCGGTACATTATAAGGTTTTGGCCTTGATTGAGCGAACCACTTTAATATCTGGTTATTATCAGGAGGAGTTTTTACTCTTCTTACACTATCATCAAACGCATAAGCATAATAAGGCAAGCCACTGCGATGCGACAATAACATTTTAATATCAATGCCATGATAAGGAAAATCCGGAATAAACTTTTGAACACTATCATCCAATTTTAACTTCCCTCCTTCTATCAACTTTAAAACGGCAACAGCCGTAAATGTTTTTGACATGGAAGCCAACTGAAACTTAGAATCGGATTTCAGACTATCTTTTGTTTTCCCACCGAAGGAAGCAAATCCGAAAGATTTCTCGTAGATAACTACACCTTTTTGGGCCACCAGCACATTTCCATTGAAGCCCTCTTTTTTTACTTTTTTCTCAAAAATGGTATCCAACTGCCAGGCTTTTTGATCTGCATGTATGACCTTTTTAATATTGGCAATATCCTCTGTTTTAGGACTCATTTTATCTATGCAGGAACGCGTGTCTTCAACGCTTTTAACTTTTGCTTTTTTGGAATTACATGCGGAAAAACCGCCTAAAGAAATAAGTGCAACAGTAGTATAAACAATAAACTTCATCCAGATTTTTAGTTGTAACTTGGTTTAAGGAGATGCAAAAATGGAAATTTCTAGCTCATAGCAAAGACTTTTTCATCCATAAAATAAAAAAAAGTTGATGTTTTACATGCATCAACTTTTCAGTTTTTCTAATATTTAAATTATGTACTTTTTAGTTATTCATACTCACTTAAAAGCAGAATTTATGTATACTTTAAAGGTCCTTATCTATTCATCAACCTAGCGACATATTTACCAATAATGTCAAACTCAAGATTCACAGTAGTGCCTACTTTGATCGTATGAAAATTGGTATGTTCATATGTATATGGAATTATTGCTACCGAAAACTCATCGTCTTTCGAATTAACAACCGTTAAGCTAGTTCCGTTAACCGTAATTGAACCTTTCTCTACCGTAACATTTCCTACCGAAGCATCATATTTAAAGCTAAATTCCCAACTCCCATCCTTAGTATCGGCTTGCGTACAAACAGCAGTTTGATCGACATGCCCCTGAACAATATGCCCATCAAGGCGGCCATTCATCTGCATACATCGCTCTAAATTTACCTTAGTACCAACATTCCAGTTGCCCAAATTGGTTTTAGTTAACGTTTCATCAATTGCTGTAACAGTGTGCTTATTACTATCCGTTTTAACAACAGTTAAACAAACACCATTATGAGCCACACTTTGATCAATTTTCAATTCGGTTGAAATAGGTGATTCAATAGTGAAATGAATATTTGTACCTTCTTTTTCTATATTGGAAACAACGCCCAATGTTTCAATAATCCCTGTAAACACTTATTATTAAATTGAGAATTTGAAAATCTGAGAATTTGGAAAAACTATCACTCCATTTCTTCTCATTAATTACTTACCTCTTACCTCTCTGGTAAACGCTACAGTCTGCTACGCATTCTCCAGCTACTGTAACCAGATTGCTGATTGGCTTGTGCAGCAGACTTACCTCTAGCTTTTTCAAGAGCTTTCAATGCTATGACAGCAGCCAGTTCTGCTTCTGCTTCAACATATTCTTCTTCAAGCTTTCCGTTAAAGTATTTCTTCACGAAATGAGTATCAAAATTCCCTGACACAAATGCTTCATGCTTCATTACAAAACGTCCGAAGGCCAAAGTTGTTTCAATGCCAGATATGGTATAATCTTTAATTGCACGGATCATTCGGTCAATAGCTTCATTACGATCCTCGCCGTGAGTGATAAGTTTAGCAATCATTGGATCATAATAGATAGGAATTTCCATACCTTGCTCAAATCCATCATCCACACGTACTCCCGGACCTTGAGGGGTTTTATAACGTTTTAATGTCCCGATATCCGGCAAAAAATTATTATTAGGATCTTCTGCATAAACACGGAGTTCAATAGCGTGACCATTGATTTTAAGATCTTCCTGTTTAAAGCTTAACGTTTCTCCACGTGAAATTTTTATTTGCTCCTTAACCAGATCCAGGCCTGTTACCATTTCAGTTACAGGATGCTCAACCTGCAAGCGGGTATTCATTTCAAGAAAATAGAAATTTAAACTTTCATCAAGAATAAACTCTACTGTACCTGCGCCTACATAATTACATGCTTTAGCAACATCAACAGCACATTTACCCATTTTCTCTCTGATTTCCGGAGTTAAAACTGCCGAAGGTGCTTCCTCAATCACCTTTTGATGGCGACGCTGTACCGAGCATTCACGTTCAAACAAATGAACAATATTTCCATGAGTATCTCCCAATACCTGAAACTCAATATGACGAGGAGATGCAACATAACGCTCAATGAATACAGATCCATCACCAAATGCCGATTTAGCTTCACTTATTGCCCGATGCATTTGTTCTTCTAATTCCTCTGCTTTTTCAACCACACGCATACCCTTTCCACCGCCTCCTGCAGACGCTTTTATAAGAATAGGAAAACCTATTTCCTGCGCAATACGCATGGCTTCATTTTCATCTGCGATAGCTCCATCACTTCCAGGAACTAAAGGAATATTATATTTTTTTGCAGCTGCTTTTGCCGAAAGTTTATCGCCCATCATTTCCATTGATTCGGGTGATGGACCGATTAATGTAATGCCGGCCTGTTTTACTCTACGGGCAAAATCTGCATTTTCAGATAAAAAGCCATAACCAGGATGAATTGCATCAGCCCTGGTCGACAGTGCTGCATTAATAATTTTGTCTATTACTAAATATGATTGATTAGAAGCTGCCGGACCTACATGAACCGATTCATCTGCATATTGAACATGCAATGCATTTCTGTCGGCATCGGAATAAACAGCAACGGTCTTAATTCCCATTTCTCGCGCCGAACGCATAATGCGCAACGCAATCTCCCCACGATTGGCAATAAGTATTTTATTCATCAAGTACTTCAGTTAGATTGGATTTATCATAAAACATCCCCTATACATGTATTATATTTTAAAACGTTATAGGGTTTGGTCAGCTTTTTGAAGCGTTAAAATTAAACTATTTTTCCGTTTTTAAGTTCTTTTCAATTTTTATTGAGAAGCATTGGAATTGATCGTCAAAAAACAAAAGTTAAATTACCCATAAAATGAAATCTATTGCGCTTTTTGCTTTTCTTTTACTTACCACATTTACAGTTTTTAGTCAAACCGTTGAACAAGCTCAAGAAAACCTTAACACCTTAATTGAACAACGTAGTATATTATTTCAGGAGTGGAAAAAAAACAAGGATGAACGAAATGCTTTTTTTGGAGGGCAATCTAAAAACGACCTGCGTCAAATCATTGAAACACAGCAAAGGATTATTGAAATGGATAACAAAGTAATGGATGCAATTGAACGGTTAAATATGGCCAGAAGTAGTTCAATTGTTCAGAAACGTGATTCATTATCAGGTCAAACCTTTCGATTTAATAGTGAGCAAGAACGGATGAAAAATCTGATTACTCAAAAAGAAAACAAAATAAAATCACTTAATAGTGAGATCGCCTATCATGAAAGAACCGAAAACATCTATAAAATTGCTTTCTTACTAAGCCTTACAGCGTTAGTTGGTATAATTATCTTTTTTTGGTATAAAAGATAACACTGCGTGTTTAAACATTTAACTTAAAGGAATTTAAATCCAAAAGTTCTTCACAAAATATTTGCACTTTAAACTATTGTGTTATTTTTGTTTCTCTAAACAAACTATTTTTAACAAAAACTAACGTTAATTAACTTTTATGGAAAATTCAGCAGTAGGTGCAGCAGTAGGTCTATTCAGCTTAGTGTATTTAGCAATTGTTATTTTGGTAATTGCAAGTATGTGGAAAGTGTTTTCAAAAGCAGGAAAACCAGGATGGGCTTCAATCATTCCTATCTATAACATTATTGTATTATTGGAAATTACTGGTCGCCCATTATGGTGGATCGTTTTAATGCTTATCCCATTTGTGAACATCATCGTAGCTATCATTGTTATGATTGACTTGGCAAAAAGCTTTGGAAAAGGTACAGGTTTCGGCATTGGCTTAATTTTATTAGGTTTTATTTTCTTCCCTATTTTGGGTTTTGGAGATGCTACTTATCAAGGTCCTAAATCAACTGATTTACAAGGATTGTCAAACAGCAATCAATAATTATAAAAACCAAAAATCAAAAAAAGGAGACTTGAGAAAGTCTCCTTTTTTGTTTTTGGCAGTATTGTAATTTGAAACAAATTGATTACTTGTTTGTGTTTTTCGATTAGTATAGCTAACTAATATTTACTTTGATTTGTTAGAATAATTCTACTAAATTCTTAAACGTTATTTTATTTTATGGAAAATTCTTCAAGTGCAGCAGCTGGTATAGGTAGTTTAATATATTTAGCGATTCTGGTTCTGGTTATCACAAGTATGTGGAAAGTATTCACCAAGGCTGGTAAACCAGGTTGGGCTGCAATCATTCCTATTTACAACATTATCGTACTGTTAGAAATAACAGGCCGTCCATTATGGTGGATTGTCTTATTGATTATTCCGCTGGTAAATATCGTAGCGCTAATAATTATTATGATCGACTTAGCTAAAAGCTTTGGAAAAGGCACCGGCTTTGGAGTTGGTTTAGCATTTCTTGGATTTGTTTTCTTTCCGATCTTAGGATTCGGGGATGCAGTTTATCAGGGCCCTAATACTACAGATTTACAAAGCTTTCAAAAAAGATAAACCCTGAAGTTAATCAAATGTGAACCATAGGCGACAGAATCTGTCGCCTTATTTTTTTTTATAAAAAACTGAATATTAAATAATTAACAATTATAATTTTATAGTATCTTTAAAATTGATAACTAACAAATACTACTAACTTAACATCTGTTTGTTTATGGAAAATCAACCTTCAGGAATGGCAATGGGAGCTTTTGGAATTGTCTACATTGCTTTTATTGCGTTAATAATTGTAAGTATGTGGAAAGTGTTTGTAAAGGCTGGAAAACCCGGCTGGGCAGCAATTATTCCAATTTACAATCTGATTGTTTTACTCGAAATTGTTGGCAGGCCGCTTTGGTGGATTGTCGGACTGATTATTCCTTTCGTTAATTTTATTGTTCTGGTTATTCTGAGCCTTGATCTCGCAAAAAGTTTTGGCAAATCAACTGCCTTTGGAATCGGATTATTGTTTTTAGGCTTTATTTTTTATCCAATTTTAGCATTTGGTGATGCGGTTTATCAAGGACCTTCGGCTCAACAATCTAATAAATTAGTAAGCTAATATCCTTAAAATACTTTTCGCATTATTTCAGAAGATAACCAATTTAGGTTATCTTTTGTCTTTTTGGAACAAACTATTCCCAACCTCTGATAGTTCGGTTAATTTTCTTAATAGACGTAAGTTGCTTATTCTTTAAGCGTTTTTCTTTTGATGCTTTGCTTGGCTTTGTAGCTCTTCGTGGTTTTTCAATTTTCAAAGCATTTTCTAAAATATGAGCCAACTTTTCAATTACCCGATGTTTGTTCATTAATTGACTACGTTCCTCTTCAGAAGTAATCTTTATTAGCCCATCCTTCGTAATTCGACCACTTAGTTTTTGCAGCAACCGCTCTTTCTCTTCATTAGAAAACAATTGGGATTGTTCAATAGAAAAACCTACTTCCACTTTAGTTGCCACTTTATTAACATTCTGACCACCTTTTCCGCTGCTTCTAGACATCTGATAAATCAACTCTGATGCTAATACAGCCCTATCTATATTCATTTTGTTTTAGTTTTTTAATTAATAATTTAGCATTGAAACTAATGACCAAAAATAACTATATTATGGAAAACCCACCTGCTGTAAACTATCCCTCTTTTGCTGATGAAGTAAAAGCTCAAAACGAATATGCCGATTTTGGTAGTCGCATTGTTGCTTATTTAATTGATGGCCTTTTGATAAGCTTTATCTTCGGCTTTATTTTAATTGCATTAATTTTTGTCGGAGCGGTAAGTACAACCTCTTTATTTTCAAATGATCTTGAAGATAATCCCGTCGCAATATTTGCCATCCTTGGGGCTGTGTTTACGTTTATTAGTTTAGCTTTAGTTGGAACATGGCTATACAACGCAATTTTAAACTCTTCAGAAAAGCAAGGCACCTTGGGCAAACAAGCAATGAATATTAAAGTAACCGACCTTCAAGGAAACAAAATTTCTTTTTCCAGAGCAACGGGTCGCTATTTCTCTACGCTTATAACAGGCATGATTCCGTTCTTCATCGGATATTTACTTGCCTTATTTACAGATAAAAAGCAAACGTTACATGATATGATTGCCAGCACTATTGTTTTAAAGAAATAAAATTCATTACTTAGCAATCCACTCTAATCCAATATCTAAGAAGAAGAAGCGGTCCAAAAGACCGCTTTCTTTATTTAGAAGCAATTTTCTATCATTATATACTTAATTTGATTTTTATAACTTTGGGCGATTTCTTAAGAAAACAGCATGCCCAAGAATTTTATTATTGCAATTGACGGATATTCTTCGTGTGGAAAAAGTACTATCGCAAAAGCGTTAGCCAAACGTTTAAACTTTATTTATGTTGACTCAGGTGCAATGTACCGGGCAGCAACCCTATATTTCCTTCGGAATAATATTGATTGCAATAACCGCGATGCTATTATTGAGGCTCTCGAAAACATTCATGTCGAACTTCATTTAGAAGATGATTACACCCAGGTTTTATTAAACAACGAGGACGTTTCTGAAGAGATCAGACTTATGCCTGTTTCACAGAATGTAAGCAAGGTAAGTGCTATCAAAGAGGTACGTCAGGCTATGGTGAAACTTCAACAGAAAATGGGCAAAACAAAGAATATTGTAATGGACGGCAGGGATATTGGAACAACTGTATTTCCTGATGCTCAGCTGAAAGTTTTCATGACTGCAGAACCATTGATAAGAGCTGAACGACGTTATAAAGAGCTAAAAGCAAAAGGCGATGAGGTTACCGTTCGTGAGGTGCTTGATAACCTTAAAGAACGCGATTTGCTGGATACAACACGACAAGAAAGCCCCCTCAGAAAAGCAGACGACGCTGTTATTTTAGATAACTCGCACATGAACCCTGAGCAACAGCTTGAGTTTGTGGTGAATCTTTATAAGAATAAAATTTCCTAATTCTGAACAATATTTAAAGAATTGCTAACCTACCTACTTATTGATTCGTATAAGTTTAAAAAGGTTTATTAAAAAATGAAAAAGTGTTTTTCGTTAGCAGTATATTTATTCATTATTGGCCTGTTTTTAACATCATGTACACCCTTTTCGGTAGAAAATGAGTTAACCAGGTATTCATTAAAACTTATTAGAGTAGAGCAACCTGATGAAGAAATAGCGTCCAACGAATCTATTTATGCTAATTTAGGAATCAACACATTGCTACCTACCGAATCATCCTTTATCCACTTATATAAAGATGGAGTAGTATCATCGCTGAGTACCATAAAATATTCTACAGGAAAATGGAGCTATGCTAATAAAGATTCTATCTTAACAATAACAGAAACAGCTAATACAACAGTTCAAAAAACCGTATTAAAACTCGTTTCTGTAAAAAACAGCAATTTTAAATTCAAAGTATTATCAATTAATAAAATAAAACCATCCGAAAATTATTTCCTTATATATACTCAAAGCACACATTACCAGGAAGGTGCTAAAGACTTACTATCTGTAAAGGAAAATTCATGGAGATTTAAGCCTTCTAAAAAAGAAAACAACGAACAAATTAAACAGCGCGTAATCGCACAGTTAAAATATCATATTGACTATTTCGATCTGACAAAGTCAAAGGAACAATCGTATTTTGAAACTAAAATTCTTCAATCTCCATTCAACTTTTATCAACATGCGTTAGGTGTTCCGGAAAACTATCAGTTGTCGCAAGAATGGGTTAAAACTTTTTATGATCATCAGGATGCCGAGAAAGCTGCCAACATTTTAAGAAAATCAATAGATGGTGTTGATAAATTGAATGATCATGAAAGGTTTACAGACACCTATAAAGAAATAATAACTAAAATGATAGATCAATTAGCTATTTAATAGAAATATCTGCATTATTTAATGGTTAAACACCTTTCGTTTTCTGTAAACACCTACAAATCAATCCTATAATTTTTCATTTATTTTAGAGAATATGTGTATCTTTGCGGTCCGCCAAAGGGCGGAAAAAGGAGACATGAAAAAATAAATGGCTAAAAAAGACAAAGAACAAGACGTTCTGGCAGCTGAATTAAAGACTGCTAATGTTGAGGGCGTAGAGAAATCTTCTCGCCGCGAACAAATTGAATCTGAAGCAGATTCATTGTCTATTGAACAGATCAAATCATCAAGCCTGACCCAAAACACAGGTGATTTTGACTGGGATGGAAACAAAAAAGGTTTTGGAAACTACTCACAAGCTGAGCGTGAGAAATTAGAGGCTCTTTACGAAGGTACTTTAAGCTCAGTAACTAAAGGTGAGATCGTTACCGGTAAAGTGGTATTGATCAACAACAAAGATGTGGTATTAAACATCGGTTTTAAATCAGATGGTTTAGTTCCTCTATCAGAATTCCGTGATACTCCGGACTTGAAAGTAGGCGATGACGTTGACGTTTTCGTTGAAAGTCAAGAGGATAAAAACGGACAGTTAATCCTTTCTCGCAAACGCGCTAAAACCCAAAAATCTTGGGAAACTATCAATAAAGCGCTCGAAAACGACGAAATCATCAATGGTTTTGTTAAGAGCCGCACTAAAGGTGGCTTAATTGTTGATATCCAAGGTGTAGAAGCGTTCTTACCTGGTTCACAGATTGACATTAAGCCTATTCGTGATTACGATGTGTACGTTGGTAAAACAATGGAATTCAAAGTTGTTAAAATCAACCACGAATTCAAAAACGTTGTTGTATCTCACAAAGTACTTATCGAGGACGACCTTGAAAATCAAAAAATCGACATCATCTCTAAACTTGAAAAAGGTCAGGTACTTGAAGGTACTGTTAAAAACATCACCGCATTTGGTGTGTTCATCGACCTTGGTGGCGTAGATGGTTTATTACACATTACTGATATTTCATGGGGTCGTATCGATCACCCAGAAGAGGTATTGAAATTAGATCAGAAAATCAACGTAGTAGTTCTTGACTTTGATGACGATAAAAAACGTATCGCATTAGGCTTGAAACAATTACAATCTCACCCTTGGGAGTCTTTAGATACTGAATTACAAGTTGGTTCTAAAGTAAAAGGTAAGATCGTTACTGTAGCTGACTACGGAGCGTTCTTAGAAATCATCCCTGGTGTTGAAGGTTTGATCCACGTTTCAGAAATGTCATGGTCACAACACTTACGCAACCCTCAAGAATTCATGAAAGTGGGTGATGAGGTTGAAGCTGTTGTATTAACCTTAGACCGCGATGAGCGTAAAATGTCATTAGGTGTTAAACAACTTACTCCAGATCCTTGGGTAGGTGTTGCAGATAGATACCCTGTTGGCAGCAAACATAAAGCTACCGTTAAAAACATGACTAACTTCGGCGTATTTGTTGAGTTAGAAGACGGTATCGATGGTTTAGTTCACATCTCTGACCTTTCTTGGTCTAAAAAAATCAACCACCCTCACGAATTCACTAAAGTTGGTGAAACTATAGAGGTTGTTGTTTTAGAAGTAGATGCTGAAAACCGCAAATTAAGCTTAGGTCATAAACAATTAGAAGAGAACCCTTGGGATACTTTCGAAACTATCTTCACGTTAGATTCAGTTCACCAAGGAACCATCATCAAAATGGCTGATAAAGGCGCGATCGTTGCATTACCTTATGGTGTTGAAGGCTTCGCTCCTACCAAACATTTAGTTAAAGAAGATGGTAAATCTTTAGGTATTGATGACACTGCTGAATTCTTAGTAATCGAGTTCAACAAAGATTCTAAACGTATCCTTGTTTCTCACTCACGCATTTGGGAAGAAGAAAAAGCTCAAGAACGCGCTGCAGAAAGAGATACTAAGAAAAAAGAAGCCGGAGCTCAAGCTAAAGCTGTGAAAAAAGTAAAAGAATCAGTTGAGAAAACTACTTTAGGTGATCTTGATGTTCTTGCTGCTTTGAAAGAGCAAATGGAAAGCGATAACAAAAAGAAATAAGCTTAGGCTGAATTCTTTTTAGCATACGAAAGGCTGTCCCAAAAAGGACAGCCTTTTATTTTTTGAAATTCCCCAGAGGTATCGAAATGAATGCCCCCTTCCACCCTCTCTCGTGGGATTTGCTCTTCGAGTGTAATAGGTTTATCATAATAAAACTTAACGAATCAATTATTTTATACTTCTAAAAACACACAACCTCAAATTAGTAACAAATTGTATTACATCACTTTCAACTTCTTATTTAAAATTAACCCGAAACTCATAATTCGTAACACGTAATTTTTTATATCTTTGTCCAATTTAAACTCAATCAATGCTACATAAACAGTTGCTTAGCAGTCCTAAATTTGACCTTACGATAAAGCGACTTTGCTACCAGTTGATAGAAAACCACACTAATTTTTCTAATACTGCAATTATTGGCTTACAGCCAAGAGGCGTTTTTTTAGCAAATCGCATACATGAAGAACTAAAGAAAATACTTCCAAAAGCCAATATTGATTTTGGCAACCTGGATATTACTTTTTTCAGAGATGATTTCCGCAGACGTGAATCTCCGTTAGTTCCTAATTCAACCAATATTAACTTCATCATTGAGGGCAAAAAAGTGATCCTTGTTGATGATGTGCTTTATACAGGAAGAACAATTCGAGCGGGAATGGATGCCATGCTAGCTTACGGTCGCCCCCAAAAGGTAGAATTGCTGGTTTTGGTAGATCGCCGTTTTTCACGCGAAATTCCTATCGAACCGAATTATATCGGCATTCAGGTAGATTCAATTGCATCACAAAATGTACGTGTTTCATGGAAAGAGACGGACGATAACGATAAAATTGAATTAATTACTGAAGAATAATTATACGCTCTGAAAGGAGTTTCTCCATTTTTTACGAATAGAACCCGTAGCCTCAGCTTCGGAATAAAAACACCAATAGAATAAACTAAAGAAATGCAACACCTCAGCACCCGACACTTACTTGGAATTAAAGACCTAACCGAAAATGATATCCAATTAATCCTCGAGACTGCAGATTACTTTAAGGAAGTTATTAACCGTCCTATTAAAAAAGTACCTTCTTTACGTGATATTACTATTGCGAATATTTTCTTTGAGAACTCAACACGCACTAAGCTATCATTTGAACTAGCACAAAAACGACTTTCTGCAGATATTATCAATTTTGCAGCTTCGTCTTCATCAGTGAGCAAAGGAGAAACATTAATTGACACTGTAAACAATATTCTGGCAATGAAAGTGGATATGATTGTAATGCGTCATCCATATGCCGGAGCAGGAATATTCTTATCAAAACATATCAATGCACAAATTGTAAATGCAGGAGATGGAGCCCACGAACATCCAACACAAGCTCTTTTAGATGCCTTTTCTATTCGTCAGCAATATGGAGATGTTGCAGGTAAGAAAATTGTAATTGTTGGAGACATACTTCACTCACGTGTTGCACTTTCAAATATTCTCTGTTTGAAAAAATTAGGCGCGGAAGTAATGGTTTGCGGTCCAACTACCTTAATGCCCAGATACATTAAAGATCTGGGAGTAAAAGTTGAACATAACCTTGTCAAAGCCTTAAACTGGTGCGATGTGGCTAATATGCTACGCATTCAATTAGAGCGTTTTGATATCAAATATTTCCCTTCAATTCGCGAATATTCAATGATGTATGGTTTGAATAAACAACTATTAGATTCATTGGATAAAGAGATCACGATTATGCACCCGGGACCGATTAACCGAGGCGTTGAAATCACTTCAGACGTGGCCGATTCAAAACAATCGATCATATTAGAACAAGTGGAGAATGGTGTTGCAGTTCGTATGGCCGTCATGTACTTATTGGCCAGCCAAAATCCATTGGCATAATCACCTGCCATTTAATTTCATCCGCTGTTGCCCCTACACCCTGATATGTGTATTTATTTCCCACGTGTCAAAAAATCATCTTTTTAAGTGTAAAGCACTTAGGATGATTCAACAAGAGGTAAACGATTTGCTATGTAACTTTCGGCTTACACAAGTAGTTAAATATCAACAACTGTGAATAACTCTAAGCCTTTTTAAGTTCACAATTACAATAATTTTAGATTTTGAACATTCTAATTAAAAAGTTCATTCAAAATGATTAAAAAATCAGTACTATTTGCGCTATCCATATCCTTCTTTTTTACTGCTTCAACGTATGCGCAGGCGACAGCCGAGTATACGGTCAATGATACGTACCGAAAAGCATTGGAACTTTTTGACAGCCAGAAGTTCGCTTCTGCAAACGAACTTTTCAGACAGGTTTATACAGATCCTGTTTCAACCAATAATAACATTTACGACCCTAGTGCTAACAGTACTACAAAAGTAAATGCAGAATATTATGCTGCTGTTTGTGCATTGGAACTAAACAATAAGAATGCAGAAAGCGAGTTATTATCGTTCATTAAGACCTATCCTACCCATCCAAAATCAAAAACTGCCAAGTTTCAGATCGGAAGGGTGTATTTTAAAAACGAGAATTACAGTGAAGCACTAAAATGGTTTTCGGAAGTTGAAGAAATTGATTTGAATACCACTGATCAAGTTGAATATAACTTTAAAACGGCCTACTGCTATTTTATTCAAAAAGACTACAATAAAGCCCGTGCTAATTTTGCCAAAGTAAAAGATGGGAATAACAAATACAGCGAAGATGCAACGTATTACTTTGCTCATATCGCTTATATTAACAAGGATTATACAACAGCGTTAAATCATTTAAACAAGATCAAGAATTCAGCAAAATATGCTGAAATATACCAGTATTACACTGCTCAGATATTCCTGATCAATGAAAAGTATGATGATGTAATTAGCTTCACTGAGCCTATTTTAGCTAAAGGAACAACAAAATATAAATCACAATTACATAAAATTGTTGGCTCTGCTTATTTCAACAAGAAAAATTACCCAATTGCCCAACGCAATTTTGATACTTACTTAACTGATAAATCTGCTATCGCTGATCAAACTTCGCAAGATACTTATCAAATCGGGTACACGTATTATCAAAACAAAGAGTATGATAAGGCAATTACTCAATTGGAGCGCCTGATTGATACTGACGATGTTTATGCGCAATATGGCATGCTTACTTTGGGTAACAGTTTCTTAGCTAAACAAAATAAACTGAACGCTCGTGCCGCATTCCAAAGAGGTGCTAAATTAACATATCATGAGGGTGTGCGCGAGGATTGTTTGTTAAACTATGCAAAACTTGCTTATGAAACCAACTTTGCTCAACAGGGCCTTTCTGGTACACGCGAGTTTGTAAGCAAATACCCTCGTTCAAAAAATATTGATGAGGCTAAAACACTTTTAGGTGAAATTTTACTTTCTTCTAAAAACTATAAAGAAGCACTGGAAACATTAGAAAGCGTAAAGAAACGTAAAGAAAATACGGATTTGTTATACCAGAAAGTAGCTTACTACAGAGGTGTGGAAGTGTTTAACGCTCGCGATTTTGCCTATGCATCAGAGCTGTTTGAAAAATCATTAAACAACCCTGTTGATGGCAAAATTGAAATGCAATCGTTATTCTGGAAGGCAGAATCATTATTTGAATTACAGAAATACGATGATGCGATTAATACTTATGAAGATTTCTTAAGCTATCCTGGTGTTGCTGGTTTACCTATTTATAAATTCAGCTACTATAACTTAGGTTATGCCTATTTTCAGAAGGAAAATTACACTAAGGCTGCTGAATATTTTGAACGTTATGTAAACAGTAGCACTGCCGATAAGAAAATGGCAATGGACGCTATTTTACGTATTGGTGATTGTAATTTCGTTTCAAAAAGCTATGACAAAGCATTGGCTCAATACAATAAGGTAATTATTGCAGGTGCTGCAGGTGCCGATTATGCGATTTTCCAAAAAGCAATGATCCAAGGTGTTCAGAATAAGTTGAACGAAAAAATCTATTCGCTTAAATCTTTACAAGAACTCTATCCAAATTCATCCTATTTAGATGATGGCGTTTACGAAATGGCTTATGCCAATTTTGTGGCCAATAATTTTGAACAAGCAAAAAATGGCTTTAACGATTTAATTCGTCGTTTCCCTAACAGCAGTTACGTACCAAAAGCAATGTTGAATATTGGTTTGGTTTATTTTAATACCAATGACGATAATAATGCATTAGCTGCTTATAAAGCGGTTGTAGCTAAGTATCCTAATACTGCTGAGGCTAAAGAAGCCGTATTAGCAATTAAAAACATTTATGTTGATAAAGGTAACTCAGCTGAGTTCTTAGCTTATGCTAAAAACACGCCGGGAGCTGCAATCAGTGCAAGTGCACAAGATTCGATTAGTTTTGAAGCTGCAAATAACCTTTACCTAAAAGGTAAATGCGATGAAAGTATTCCTGCTTTCGGAACTTATATTGGCGAATTCGAAAATGGTTATTTCATTAATGAAGCTCATTTCTATCGTGCAGAATGCTTAATGAAGCAAAAAAGAAATGATGAAGCATTACCGGATTATCAGTACATCCTTACAAAGAGCAATAACAAATTCACTGAAAAATCACTGTACAATGCTTCTAAAATCTATTTAGATAAGAAAGATTACGAATCGGCTAAACCATACTTACTACGGTTAGAAAGTGCTGATTTCAGAGCAAACTATGGTTATGCAGTTGTTGGACTAATGCGCGTAAATAATGCAGAGGAAAATGCAGATTCAACCCTGTACTACGCTAACAAAGTCATCAATTTTGATAAAATGCCTTTGGAAGAGATTAATGCCGCGAACCTATTCTCTGCAAAAGCTTATTTGGCTAAAGGAGATACCGCAACCGCTACAAAATCGCTGGCTAATGTATCAACGTCAACTAAGTCTGTTAATGCAGCTGAAGCAAAATATTTAACTGCTTTATTACAATACACGAAAGGTCAGTATAAACAATCGCAGAAAACTTGTTTTGAAGTGATTGACAATCTTTCTAATCACGACTATTGGGTGGCCAAAAGTTTCCTTTTACTTGCCGACAACTATTACAAACAGGGAGATACATTTCAGGCAAAAAGTACATTGCAAAGTATCATCGATAATTATGAAACCGATGATGATATCATCCCAACGGCAAAAGACAAATTGGCTAAAATTAATCGCTCAAGTAAATAGTAACGAAAATGAAGTTTAATTCTAATATATATATAGTTCTTATCGGGTCGTTTTTACTGTCTGCAACCAATGGTTTTGCACAGAAAAAGCTGGAAGAAGAAATTGATGTTGTTCGTCCATATAAGCCAGTACTGGGTGATGCGATTAAAATTCGTCGCAACCCCGACTTCAACGACGACAATACGGCAAAACCAGTTCTTCAGTATACCCAATTCGACCGTCAGTTTACACAAAACGGAAACGTAAACAAAGTAAACCCTCAGGCAATTCCGTCGGAGGCCAATGCGATATTACCTTTATTCTATGCAAAATTAGGCGCAGGTAACGTGTCTGGTATTTTAGGTGAGTTTTATTTCAATAGCGCCCAATCTCCTACCGAACAATATGGTTTTTATTATCAGGCGTATTCTGCAAAAGGTGAGTTACATAACCAGAATTATTCGAAAAACAACGTGGGATTGTATGGTAAATTTATCAATGACTCATTTACCACAACTGCAACAATAAATTACCGACAGAATAATAATTATTTCTACGGATATCCAGATACGGTATCATTCAAGAAAGAAGATGTATTGCATAAGTTTAACAACTTTAATGCTGAAGTAGAACTTGCAAGCAATATCGATCCGAACAAAACCCTTTCTTACGCGGTAAAATTAGGTGGTTATGCCTTCTCTGATAACTATACTGCAAAAGAAAACAACCTTTACCTTAACGGATTATTAGGCAATGATTTCGGTACGTTTGGAGGAGCAGTGGCTGTAAACCTGGATATGAATAATTATAAAGATGCCGGACAATACAAAAATCATTTCTTCCGGGTAAATCCTTATATTACACTTAACAAAGAACGCTTACAAACTAAATTGGGTTTAAACCTGGTTGCTAATTTTGGCGACAATAGTACTTTTAAAGTGTACCCTAATTTGTATGCTGAGTTACAGGCTATTGAAAAATACCTAAGTTTATATGGAGGATTAACCGGTGACCTGCAAAAAAACTCACTTCGCGATCTTTCATCTCGCAATCCATTTTTGGGAGCCAATATTAATCTTGCCAACTCTAATGAACGTATGAAGGCTTATGGAGGTTTGAAAGGTACAATTATTACCGGTTTAGGATTTAAGTTTCAATTCGCTTACAGCAGTATCGATAGCTTAGCATTTTATACCAACAATCAACCTGCAACAAGTACAGAAAATCCATTTTATGGAAACAAGTACCATGTTATTTATGCAGGCGAGAAAAATAAGAAAACAACTATTACAGCCAATCTGGATTATGCCGCCTCTGACCGTTTACGTTTAGGTTTCGAAGCATTGTATAATACATTTGACCTTGATAATATGGCAAAACCTTGGTTGACTCCTAAATATCGTGTTGATCTGTCGGCTACTTTCCAGCCAACAAAAACACTTTCATTTACAGCCAATCTATTTAACGTAGGAGAACAGTATGCGTTGGTAGATCCGGCCATAAACTCATATAGAACGCTTAGCGGTTATACCGACTTAAACCTTGGTTTTAATTACGGGTTCCATAAAAACTTCGGTGTATTTGCTAATGCCAACAATATTTTAGGTAAAAACTACGACCTGTTTCTAAATTATCCGTCTTATGGTTTTAACTTTATTGCAGGTATCAGCGTAACCTTTTAAAAAGTAAATGACAGAAATAACTAAACATATTATCACGTTACTGGAGCGTAATAATGAAGTAACCATTCCGAGTGTTGGAGGCCTTTATTTAAGCAAAACAGAAACTAAATATCATTACGATAATACTACATTTTATCCTTCAAACGTTTCAGTAACATTTAATCCTCACCGATTATCGGACGATGGATTATTGCGTAATGAAATTGCTTTAGGTGAGAATCTATCAACCCATATGGCCGAGTATGAGTTACAAAAATTTATTATCAAAGTAAAACAGGAATTAAGCAGGAATCACGAATTTGATTTACCAGGCATAGGTAAGCTTGTTAGTGACCAGATGGCTAATATTACTTTTAAAACTATCGACGGTTTTGTTTTAAATAAAGATAATTATGGGTTGTCTGAAATAACTTCTCGTCCGGTTGACCCTCATAAAGGATCATTAGCAACGGAAAGAAGAATTAGCTCTGCTGCTCCGGTGGAAAAGCAAGAAAGGAATGTTTGGAAATGGTTACTCATATCACTTGGGATCATCATCATCCTCTCACTTATATTGTTACTAGGAGTTCAGTATTATTTGCAAAACGTACAATAATTATTAATATAAGAAAGAAGCAGATGGCGTTGATAACGCATCATTAAATATAGACTATGTTTTTATTACAGATTACGGATTCCGCACAGCGCGTAGTTGATAGCATGAGAAACATGCCAATTAACACACTTCCTAAACAGGAAAGTTTAAGCTTAATGGATTTGGTTGCTAAAGGAGGCTGGGTAATGATTCCGTTAGCAATCTTATTATTTCTTGCATTATTTATCTTTTTTGAACGTTATTTTACTATACGCAAAGCAAACAAAACCGAATCATCGCTAATGATTCAAATTCGTCAATATATTCTTTCAGGAAATGTTGATGCTGCTATCAGCGTTTGTAAAAACAACAATACGCCTATCGCTCGCATGTTGCAAAAAGGATTGGTACGTATTGGCAAACCCATTAAGGAGATTGAAGGTTCAATTGAAAACGTAGGTAAGCTGGAAGTATCCAAACTGGAAAAAAATATTAACATTTTAGGAATTATTGCTGGTATTGCTCCAATGCTTGGTTTCGTGGGAACTATTTCAGGAGTAATTCGTATTTTCTATAATATTTCATTGGCAGGTGAAATCAATATCGGTTTAGTATCGGGAGGTTTATATGAAAAAATGATTACCTCTGCTGCCGGTTTGATCATTGGTATCTTTGCTTACATTGGCCACCATATCCTAACAATGATGGTTGACAGAGTTATTCTGAAAATGGAAACTGATGCAATTGACTTTATAGATCTGTTAGAGGAACCAACAAGATGAATTTAAGAAGACGACATAAGATTGGAGCCGAAGTAAACACTTCATCACTGAATGATATCATGTTCTTCTTGTTGTTATTCTTTCTTCTGGCTTCAACTCTGGTAGCTCCACATGTAATTAAAGTTACGCTGCCTAAAGCAGCTACGGGACAAACAGTTCCTAAAAAGAACGTTAATGTTTCTGTAACTAAAGATGGCCAGTATTTTGTGGATAAACAAGCGGTATCGGAGCCACAACTCGAAGAAATTCTAAAAAGCTACGAAGGAAAAGCGGAAGAAGTTACTGTAATCATCAATGCTGATTCTGCTGCACAAGTACAACCATTTGTTAATGTGATGGATATCGCAAGCAGACATAAGCTAAAACTGGTAGTGGCTGCACAAAAAAAATAATTACTATCATAAAAAATAATAGTGAAATCAACTCATATAGAAGAGAAAAATTCAGGAAAGGCATTTCTGATCACCATAGGAATCTATATGGTGTTTCTGGCTATATGCTTTTGGGTTAGAATAACCAATCCGTATACCCCACAAGAAGAAGAAGGTGAAGGGGGAATAGTGGTGAACTATGGAACTTCTGATGTTGGTATGGGCACTGATTACACTAGCATGGATGAGCCATCTATCTCACCAAACGCAACTAATAAGCAACAAGAAGAAAAAGTAGAAGACATTGCTCCTACTAAACCCACTGTTTCTAATCAACAGGAAGATGCGTTGGTAACACAAGACAATGAAGATGCTTCTGAAGTAAAAACAGCTCCAAATAAAGTCGTAAAAACAGAAACAAAACAACCGGTTACAACCACTAAAAGTCCTACGGAAACAGCTAGAGAACAAACACCCAAAGTAAATGCAAATGCCTTGTACAAGGGTAAAAAAACTCAGAACGGTACAGGAGGCGGAGATGGAACAGGAAATGAACCTGGTAATCAAGGTAAAATAAATGGCGACCCGAATTCTACTAATTACGACGGAAATGGCGGTGGCGGAGGAGGCGGTGTTGCTTTAAATCTTTCCGGACGAAAATTCTTATCAAGACCGCAGATCACCGATGATGGTCAACAAAATGGTAAAATCGCCGTTGAAATAGTTGTTGACCGTGATGGTAATATTTCAAGTGCTAAAGCTGGTGCAAGGGGTACTACTATTTCGAACGTAGCACTTTGGAAAAAATGTGAACGTGCAGTTTTACAATGTAAACTGAATGCGATCTCTTCGGGACCAGAAACACAGGTTGGTATGGTGGTAATTACCTTCCGACTGGAATAGTTTCCGCGTATTACTTAGAATTATAAAAACGCTCTCTTAAAAATAATCTAAAGTTTACGATTTTACCTATATGTGTTAATTTAGAAGAAAACACCTATAGGTGATCTGCAATAAATAATCAATAATGCTTACCTATCAACAAACGTTAGACTATCTTTTTAGTCGTTTGCCAATGTTTCACCGGATCGGTGAAAAAGCGTTTAAGGCTGACCTTCATAATATTAAAGCGTTAAGCGAAATTCTTGACAATCCTCATACAAAGTTCAAATCGATACACATTGCAGGGACCAATGGGAAAGGTTCAACCTCTCATATGCTTGCAGCTATTTTGCAGGAAGCTGGTTATAAAACCGGATTGTATACCTCCCCTCACTTACGCGATTTTCGCGAAAGGATACGTATAAACGGACAAATGATCCCTGAACAAAATGTGATTGATTTTGTAGCGAATTATAAAGTAGATTTCGAAAAAATTGAACCTTCCTTTTTTGAGATGGGAGTGGCATTGGCTTTTGATTACTTTGAACAAGAAAAAGTGGACATTGCCGTTATTGAAACTGGTTTAGGTGGCCGTTTAGACTCAACTAATATTATTACTCCATTACTTTCTGTAATAACCAATATAAGTTTTGACCACACTTCCATTTTGGGCAACACGATTGAAGCAATTGCAGGTGAAAAGGCCGGAATTATTAAGGATAATGTACCTGTTGTTATCGGTCAGAAACAAGAACTGGCTTCAGAAATATTTATTGAAAAAGCGCTGCAAACAAACTCCCCTATTACTTTTGCATCTGAAAACTGGAAAATTACCAATACGGACAAGTACCAGCATAAATTAATCCTCCATGTATCAAACAATTCGGGTATCTCCTACCCTAATCTTGCACTTGATCTTACGGGTAATTATCAGTTAAAAAACATTAAAACAGTGCTGGAATCAGTAGAGTCGTTAAGAGCTATCGGTTTTAATATATCAGATAATCATATCTATTGTGCCTTATCACAGGTAAAACATCTTACCGGTTTGCTAGGAAGATGGTATACACTAAGCGAAAACCCATTAATCATCTGTGACACCGGACATAATGTAGATGGAATTACACAAGTAGTGGAGCAAATCAATGAAACACCTCATGATCAACTATATATCGTTTTTGGCATGGTAAAAGATAAAGACATCAGCCATGTGTTAGCATTAATGCCAAAAGAAGCTAGCTATTATTTTTGTAAAGCAGATATACCACGAGGCATGGATGCTAATGAACTTCAAAAGCTAGCATTAAACTTTGGCTTAAATGGGGATGTGTACAGTTCGGTAATCGATGCTTTAAACGCAGCGAAACAGAAAGCCGCCAAAAATGATTTAGTGTTTGTAGGCGGAAGCACATTTGTTGTTGCAGAAGTTATTTAACTTGTTTCATCAATCTACCTCATTCCCATTATTTAGATTATAGACCAACGGGAGAAATTTGAGGGGGCAAAAGGAGATAATTTCATCGTTAAGGAGAAAACTTCGGAGAAGACTAACCTTAATAGAAATAGAAAGAAAAAAGACAACACAATAAAAAAGCGATTGGCTATTATACCAATCGCTTACTCAAAAAGTATTAAAATATCTTAAGCTATCTTTACATTCACTGCATTTAATCCTTTTTTACCTTGAGCTACTTCGAAGCTCACTTTATCGTTTTCACGAATTTTGTCGATTAAACCGGTAACGTGAACAAAGATTTCATTTCCGGCTTCGTCTTTAATAAATCCAAACCCTTTTGATTCATTAAAGAATTTTACTTTTCCTGTTTTCATTATAATTATTAAAAAATAAGCACACTAACTGAATGATCGATAAAAGAATTAAATGTCAGACTTGCATTAACAGGAACAGTCATTTCTTTTCAGTCAGTCATTCAAAGCAACCTAAGTTAAGGTTATTTTTTTATCAGTCAAAACAATTTTTAATTCATCTAATTTTTAAAAATCAGTATAATTTCACTGATTTGTCACCCATTAAACCGTTTTACGGTTTTTGGCTGTTAAAAAATATACCGGAATACCAGCTAATACAATGCCAAGACCAATAAGACTTGTTCCCGATTTAACAATTAACAGGTCAATACAGATTGCAGTAGCTAAAACGATGTATAATGCCGGAATAAACGGATAACCGAATGCTTTATATGGGCGTTCAACATCTGGTTGGGTTTTACGCAAAATGAATATTCCCCCAATCGTTAATGAATAAAAAATCAATACAGCAAAAATCACATAATCCAATAATTCATTGTATTTTCCTGAAAAACACAACAAAGAAGCCCAAAAACACTGAATAATTAATCCAAAAGCAGGAACTCCTTTATCATTTAGCTTCTCCGCTCTTGAAATAAACAATCCATCTTTCGCCATGGCATAGTATAATCGAGCTCCGGCCATAATTAATCCGTTATTGCAACCAAAGGTGGAAACCATGATCAAAACAGCCATGATAATGACTGCTGCACTTCCGAAAATTATTTCAGCACCGGCAGTGGCAACGCGATCATTGGTGGCAAACATAATTCCACGCGACAAAACGTCAGCCCCTGACGGGTCGCCTTTAACCGGCAATAAAGTTAGGTATGCCACATTTGCAAGAATGTATAATACCGTAACGATTAGTGTACCGAAAAATAAGCTTAAAGGAATATTGCGTTTAGGCTCTTTTACCTCACCTGCCGTATAAGTAATGTTATTCCAGGCATCTGAAGAGAATAACGACCCAACCAATGCACCACCAATTGCTCCTATCAACGACCAACCCGAAAGTTTAATCACATCAATAATAGAAGTTCGTCCATTATCGGCTACTGTTTTAAATGGCTCTGAGAAGAAATTAGTAAAATTAGTATGAAAAGCATCTGAACTTAATCCGAATGCAATTCCTAAAACTATTAGGCCTAAAAGGGAAACGATTTTAGCTACTGTAAATATTCCTTGAATTATTTTAGCATTCTTAACTCCGTAGAGGTTTACAATGGTTAGTACAACAATTAAAGCAACACCCAAAAATTGCTGACTGGAGAAACCAAGTGCTCCAATGATAAACAATGGATTATCATTTATCAAAGTGGGCAGTAAAACGCCCGTATACTTTGCAAAAGCAATGGCTACCGCTGCAATTGTGCCGGTTTGAATAACCATAAAGGTAGTCCACCCGAAAAGAAATCCCACCAGCTTATTATAAGCCTCACGAAGGTAAACATACTGTCCTCCGGCCTTAGGCATCATTCCAGCCAGTTCCCCATAACTTAATGCCGCAATCAGGGTAATAACACCTGTTAATAACCATACAAATAGTATCCAAAATGGAGAGCCTAGTAATCGGGCAATATCACTTGTTACAATAAAAATACCAGATCCGATCATCGATCCGACAACGATCATTGTAGAATCGAACAGACCGAGTTCTCGTTTCATTTCGGTTTGCTCCGTATTCACAGCATGAAGATTTGATTGGGTAAAGGTTGGCTCCATAAAGTTTTCTTGGTTATTGATTAAGTTAGTTTTTTTCTGTTAAATTAGGCCGATTAAGCAGCAATTAGTATTTTTTCAAAATTTCAATTTGTTCTTTCGTTTGCTTTTGCTAAGAAATAATTTTTTATTCTAAATTTTAGCTTTTTCATAAAATATTATTTGATGATTCGCTCAGTCGAAAGTATTTTAGGCAAACCAAATTATCTAACCTAAGTTTTTTATGCATTTTTTACAAGAAAACCTTATTTACATTATTCCCCTGTTTGGGGTAGTATCCTTATTGGTTACAGCAATTAAAGCATCATGGGTGTCTAAACAAGATGCCGGCGACAAAAACATGATTGAGCTTGCAGGATATGTGGCTCAAGGAGCAATGGCCTTTTTAAAGGCAGAGTGGAAAGTATTAAGCTATTATGTAGTTATAGCTGCCTTATTTTTAGGTTGGTCAGGAACATTGCCTAATGTTCATTCTCACTGGCTTATAGCCGTGGCATTTGTAATAGGAGCAGTATTTTCAGCTACTGCCGGTTATATTGGAATGCGCATTGCCACAAAAGCCAATGTAAGAACCACTCAAGCTGCAAGAACCAGCTTAGCACAAGCATTAAAAGTTTCTTTCACTGGAGGAAGCGTAATGGGCTTAGGCGTTTCAGGTTTGGCAGTATTAGGTTTAGGTGGTTTATTTATTGTGTTTTACAAGTACTTTGTTCCCTCAGGTGCATCCATTACAGGCATGGAAATGCGAACTACCATTGAGGTTTTAACAGGGTTTTCATTAGGTGCTGAATCAATCGCTTTATTTGCGCGTGTTGGTGGAGGTATCTACACCAAAGCTGCTGATGTGGGCGCCGATCTTGTTGGTAAGGTTGAAGCAGGAATTCCGGAAGACGATGTTCGTAACCCTGCTACCATTGCCGATAACGTAGGTGATAACGTGGGTGATGTGGCCGGTATGGGTGCCGATTTATTTGGATCTTATGTGGCAACTATTTTAGCTACAATGGTTTTAGGACAAGAAATTGATTCTAAAGATAATTTTGGTGGTTTAGCTCCTATCCTACTTCCAATGCTTATTGCAGGCCTGGGACTTATCTTTTCTATAGTAAGTATGGTTTTCGTACGCATTAAAGATGAGCATGCTAGTGTTCAAGCTGCATTAAACCTTGGAAACTGGTCGTCAGTTATTTTAACAGCTATTGCTTCATTCTTTGCCGTTAAATTTCTTATGCCTGAAACCATGTCGTTGCGTGGCGTTGAATTTACAGCTACCAATGTTTACATGGCTATAATTGTAGGATTAATTGTAGGTGCGTTGATGAGTATCATTACTGAATACTATACCGCAATGGGTAAACGCCCTGTTAATACTATTGTACAACAATCATCAACAGGACATGCAACCAACATAATTGGTGGTTTGGCAATGGGAATGGAGTCTACCGTATTACCAATCCTGGTGTTAGCTGCAGGAATCTTTGGTTCTTATCATTTTGCCGGTTTATATGGTGTTGCCATTGCCGCTGCTGGTATGATGGCAACTACGGCTATGCAGTTAGCCATTGATGCTTTCGGACCAATTGCCGACAATGCAGGTGGTATTGCCGAAATGAGCGGCTTACCGAAAGAAGTTCGTGAACGTACTGATAATTTGGACGCGGTTGGAAATACAACTGCTGCAACTGGTAAAGGATTTGCAATTGCTTCTGCAGCATTAACTTCATTAGCATTATTTGCTGCTTTTGTGGGTGTTGCCGGCATCGATAGTATCGATATTTATAAAGCAGATGTTTTAGCAGGATTATTTGTGGGAGGAATGATTCCATTTATTTTCTCCTCATTAGCAATTTCTGCTGTAGGCCGTGCTGCCATGGCAATGGTTCAAGAGGTTCGCAGACAATTCCGTGAAATTCCTGGAATTATGGAGTATAAAGCCAAACCTGAATACGAAAAATGTGTCGCTATTTCTACCCAGGCATCCATTCGCGAAATGATCTTACCTGGCGCAATTGCATTGATCGTTCCTTTGATCATTGGCTTTGCATTCGGTCCTGAAGTTTTAGGAGGTACATTAGCTGGTGTTACCGTATCGGGAGTATTGATGGGAATGTTCCAGTCAAACGCCGGTGGAGCATGGGATAATGCTAAAAAATCGTTCGAAAAAGGAGTTGTTATTGATGGTGAAACCTATTATAAAGGTTCTGATCCGCATAAAGCATCAGTTACAGGTGATACCGTTGGAGATCCGTTTAAAGACACTTCTGGACCATCAATGAACATCCTTATTAAATTAATGTCGATCGTTTCATTAGTTATTGCTCCACATATTGCATTCAAGGGAGAAAGCCACGTAAGCATGATGAATTCAAATAAACATAAATGCACAATGGCACAAGGTTCTACTTGTCACTCATCAGAAGGCACAACAAGAAGTGTTGCAATGAAAGCTTGTTGCAGCAAAAAATAAAGCTAAAAAAATATACAAAATTGAAAGAGCAGGTTGATTAACCTGCTCTTTTTTGATTTCAGATCTTTGGTGAAGAGTATAAAACAAAATGCTACCCCCCTTTTTACTCCTAAAAGTGCCTTTTTAACGCCAAAACAAATAAAAATTGGCTCAAAACATTTTTTATACTTATTTCAATACCCCACTTTTTATTTACTAAAATTTAATTAGGTTTGAAGAATTAACCTATCAATAGTTATATAAGGAAACATTACACGCACATTATTAATTTTATGAAGTTCAGAAAACCATTAGAGTCGCTTATAAAAGAGGCGGAATCAGTTGGAGAAGGCTCATTAAAGCGAACATTAAGCAGCTACCATTTGGTTGCGCTAGGAATCGGGGCCATTATCGGAGCTGGTTTGTTTTCAATTACCGGAGGTGCTGCAGCTAATAATGCAGGTCCGGCTATCACCATCTCATTTATTATTGCAGCTGTAGGTTGTGCATTTGCAGGTTTATGTTATGCAGAGTTTGCATCAATGATTCCTGTTGCAGGTAGCGCCTACACCTATTCGTATGCTACCATGGGCGAATTTGTTGCCTGGGTTATCGGATGGGACTTAGTTTTGGAATATGCGGTTGGAGCTGCCACTGTTTCTATCAGTTGGAGCCGATACCTTACCAAGTTTTTGGACTATTACAATATTCATTTACCGGCATCAATGACCATGTCTCCTTTTGACACGGCAACACTTGCTGACGGAACGGTTGTTTCAGGTATGATCAACTTACCGGCAGTATTCATCATCGTTTTGATGTCTTTGGTATTAATTAAGGGAACAAAAGAATCAGCATGGGTAAATGGTATTATTGTAGCTTTAAAAGTTGCTGTTGTACTTGTATTCATTGCTTTAGGATGGGCATTTATCAGAACTGAAAACTATCAGCCATACGTTCCAGCTAACACCGGAACATTTGGTCATTTTGGTTTTAGTGGTATTGTTCGTGCAGCAGCTATTGTATTCTTTGCCTATATCGGTTTTGATGCTGTTTCTACTGCAGCACAAGAAGCTAAGAATCCAAAAAGGGATATGCCTATTGGAATTTTAGTTTCACTGGTCATCTGTACGTTGCTTTATATACTTTTTGCTCACGTAATGACTGGAGTTGTTAACTTCTCGGCATTTAAAGGACAAGATGGTATCGCACCTGTTGCAGTGGCAATCGATCACATGGGCCCGGTTGGAGCAGATGGAACTATCACTCCTGCTTATCCTTGGCTAAATAAAGCGATTATCATTGCGATTCTTGCAGGTTATGCATCAGTTATTCTGGTAATGCTTTTAGGCCAGTCGCGCGTATTCTTCTCCATGAGTAAAGACGGATTATTACCAAAAGTATTTTCGGAAGTAAACAGCAAGTTCCGTACTCCTGCTAAGAGTAACTTGTTATTCATGTTATTCGTTAGCTTGTTCGCTGCTTTTGTTCCTGCACGTGTTGTAGGAGAAATGACCAGTATCGGAACTTTGTTCGCATTTATTCTTGTATGTATTGGTATTATAGTAATGCGTAAAAAAATGCCTGATGCACCTCGTTCATTCAAAACTCCTTTAGTGCCTTTAATTCCATTATTAGGTGTTGGAACCTGTTTATTCATGATGGTATTTCTACCATTAGATACCTGGATCCGTTTAATTGTATGGATGATGATCGGATTTACTGTTTATTTGTGCTATGGAATGAAAAACAGTGCATTATCTGATAATAAATCAGAAACATTATTTACCAGCAACAAAACCATTTCATTGATTGGTGTTGCTCTTTCTGTATTGTTAATTGTTGTGGCTATTATTCACCACATTACTGCAGAAACACCTGACACAGCTATTTATTATTTCTCATTAATATTTGCAGCAGTAAATATTGTGTTCTACTTATATAGGGCCTTCAGCTTTAGACCGGCCCCAAAAGCTATTGAACAGGAAATGTAAAAAATTGAATCTCATAAAGGCTCCGAAAATTTCGGAGCCTTTTTAATATCTTTGCGGCCTGTATGAATTTATCTATCAACGAAATCATATCCGTAACAATGATCCTTTTTGCGATCATTGATATTTTAGGCTCGATACCGGTAATTATTGAACTAAGAAACAGAGCCGGTCATATTCAATCTGAAAAAGCGACTATAGTTGCCATGATCTTAATGATTGTGTTTCTTTTTGTCGGAGAAAAACTACTAACAATCATTGGAATTGATGTAAAGTCTTTTGCCATCGCAGGATCGCTGGTAATCTTCTTTATCGCTATGGAAATGATTCTTGGTATACATGTTTTTAAAGATCAAATGCCAGAAACGGCATCGATAGTACCTCTTGCGTTCCCGTTGATTGCCGGAGCCGGAACCATGACTACTTTACTTTCGTTAAAAGCAGAATATCAAACAATAAACATTGTTTTAGGTATAATTATCAATCTAATTTTTGTTTATTTTGTATTGAAAAATGTGAACCGCCTGGAGCGTTTATTGGGAAAATCAGGAGTAGAAATCCTCCGGAAAGCTTTCGGTGTTATTCTGTTAGCCATCGCAATTAAATTGTTCAGAAATAATACGGGCTTATAATTGAATTAATAAAAACTCATTTTAATATAATATAATTTACAAATCAACGGATTGAGTTGAAAAGGCTGCTTTTCGTAACAATCCTGAATTCTTTTAACATATGGGAAGAGCATTTGAAGCAAGAAAGCAAAGTAAAATGAAACGTTGGGGTAAAATGGCAAAGCTATTTACTCGCATCGGAAAAGATATAGTTATTGCTGTTAAAGCTGGCGGCCCTAATCCTGAGTCTAATGCGCGTTTACGTGTGATCATGCAAAACGCCAAAGGTGCAAACATGCCTAAAGACAGAATTGAAGCTGCTATCAAACGTGCTACAGATAAAGATACTTCTAACTATGAAGAGATCGTTTATGAAGGTTACGGCCCTTATAAAGTGGCAATTCTTGTAGAAACTTCGACTGACAATATTAACCGTACTGTAGGTAACGTAAGAAGTTATATTACGCGTTCTGGTGGTACATTGGGAACTTCGGGTTTGTTAAACTTCATCTTTGAACGTAAAGCGGTTTTCCGTATTGCTGCTGATGGCGTTGACGTTGAAGAATTAGAATTGGATTTGATCGATTTTGGCGCTGAAGAAGTGTTCCAAGATGAAAATGAAATCACCATTACTACTGAATTCGAAGATTTCGGTAAAATGCAAAAAGCGCTTGAAGACAAAGGATTTAACATTATTAGCTCAGAATTCGAACGTTTTTGTACTACCTACAAGGAAGTTACCGCCGAACAGGAAGCAGAAGTTCAGAAATTGATCGACAAATTAGAAGAAGATGATGACGTAAATGCTGTATATCATAATATGGCACCTCGCGAAGAATAATATTTTCACAAGTTTTTAATTAAAAACCCGCTTAAAGGGGTTTTTTTTGTTTCTACCCACTTCATAATTTCCTCTTTTTTAATTCCTTATTAACCAATAACTTTAATCAAAATCTTTGATTAAGATGCCCAATAACTATAATCGTTTTCACCCTGCCACTCCTATACTAAGGGTAAAAGATCTGCAGGCCAGTATTGATTATTATGTAACATCTCTGGGTTTTAAACTTGATTGGCAGGATCCCGGAATTATTGCCTCTGTTTCTCGTGATGAAAGTAATCTTATGATTGTGGAAAATGATCAAAGTGCTCCTGGTGCTTGGGTTTGGATTGGCGTTCAGGATACGGATGCTTTATACGATGAGATTTTAAAGAATGGAGGTATGATCAGGGTAAAACCAACCAATTATTGGTGGGCTTATGAAATGCAAGTGGACGATTTAGATGGGAATGTTCTTCGTTTTGGCGCTGAAAATAAAGAAAACGAACCTTATGGCCCATGGCTAGATGCTCAAAACAACTTATGGGTAATGAATGATGAAAAAGTCTGGACCAAAAAAGACTAAATTAAACCATTATACTTAACACATCAACAATGATTGCAAAGCTAAACCATGTTTGCATATATGTTCTTGATCAGGACAGTGCATTCGATTTTTATGTGAACAAACTGGGTTTCAAGGTTCATACCGATGTTCCAATGGGACCAGGCATGAGATGGTTAACGGTTACCCCACCCGAACAACCTGACCTTGAAATTATCCTCTCTCCTATTCAAGAAGGGATGATGTGGGATAAAGAAACCACTGAACAAATGAGGGTCTTGGTAAAAAAGGGAACTTTTGGCTCATGCATTTTTCAATGCAAAGATTTAGAGGCCACCTATAACGAATTAAAAGCTAAACGGGTACAATTTACCAAAACTCCTAAAAAAGAATTTTACGGATATGAAGCCATCTTTGTGGATGATTCAGGCAACTGGTTTTCACTAGGCCAAAAGGAAATCAAATCCTGAAATTTAATACTCATTATCATTCTTTAAACGTTAAAAGATAAAACGCTTTGTGCTCTAACACACTGATTTGGCAAAAAAACATCACTAAATGGACTGTTAATTGCTGAAATAATCACATTTTTATCTTACAAATGAAAGATCATTCCATGAAAAAGTTATTGTTTCTATTAGTCATTAGTATTTTTATTAGCTCTGTTTACGCGCAATCCAACCAAGCTGACAGCCTTTATCAGCAGGCACTCAAATTATATGACAATAAAGATTTTGCCAATGCTATAACAGCGTTTGAAAAAGTATTAGAGATTAATCCCCGACATACCGACGCTTTGTTTAATCTGGCAGTATTGCAATATGACCAAGGCAACAAACAAAAAGCAATTGATTTGTTTCAGCGTTCTGCAGCATTAGGTGACTCAGAATCAAAAGAAATATTAAAAAACAAGTTAAATGTACGTTTAGCCTACACCGATACGATGGACGTTGCCGATGTAGATAAATTGCCTTCATTGATCATTGATAATAAGCAAGAAGACTTGTTCTTCAACAAAACAATCAATACCAAGTTACTTAGTACCATAGCTGATAAAATTGTAAAGTCGGCCACAATTAAAGCAAGAGTTTTTGAAGTAGACGCCGCAAATAAGAATGTAGAAGCATCAACCTTAAAAGAAGTAAAAATGAAAGTTGGTTTACTCTTTGGCAAGGATGGATCAATTACAGCTGTTCCGGTTGGTGAAGATTTCGCAGACCGTAAATTAATAGTAGATCTGTTGACCGTTTCTCCTCAATTGGGAAAAGTTACTCCCGCCATGTATGATAACAAGGCTGTCTGTGCGAGATATTATTCTGTTCCGATAATGTTTTATGCGGAGGAGAAGTAAATAAAAAAAGCCCTATAGTTGACTACTATAGGGCACACACACAAACTATCTATTTAATTATTAAGATTCGGATTATCACGCACCTCGTTTTGAGGGATCGCAAAGATATAATATTTACTGTTAGGTATAAAATTAGTTCCGTCTGCAAATTTAACCACGCGGTGACCTTTAGCAGTTACCGTTTTTTGTGATCCATCAGGAAGTGTAATTGTAACCTGAACGTCTTTACCTGTTTCATCTTTATACAGTTTACGTTCTACAGAACGTTGTTTACGTAAAATATCTGCCAAAGCAAAACCTTCACCCCAAAGCTCCTTACGTCTCTCAATCAAAATTGCATTCACCACGTCTTCTTTGGTTTTTCCTGTTAAATCAAACAGCTGCGCTTTTCTTACTGTGCGTAAAGCATTCAATGTCTCCACAGCTTTATCTAACTTACCACTTTCTGCGTATGCTTCAGCTTCAATTAAATACATTTCTGAGGCCCTCATTAATACAATATCGCCGGTTTGATCAGCTCTGAACTTAAATTTCTCGTAACGTAAAAAGCCTTCCCGCCCCGGCAGATTGTCCCAGAAAAATAACTTAGAACGAATATCGTTTGTATCAAACAAATTCTTGAAATAGGGATCCGCCATGAAACTGTAATAATAAGATGAAGCCGAAGAAACATCCAGGAAATGGAAATTATAGCTTGCCACACTTTGATCAGGACGTTGTCCATGCCCCCAAATCCACTCGTCATTATTAAGGTCATTAAATCCTTTATAATAATCTTCAGCACTCATTAAAGTATAGCCGGCACGAGCTTCTACGGCTTTTTGGGCAGCGTCATCCCATCTCCCTAAAGCAAGGTAAGTACGAGCCAACAAACCCTTCACTACGCTAGCATCGATTTTATATTTTGCTGAGCGAGAATAACCATTTAACAATGTTTCAGCTTCTATCAGGTCCTTCACAATTTGCTCATAAACCTGTGCAACAGTTGCCTTTGGATTTCCTTTAGTGTTTTCATCAGTTGGTGTAGTATAAATTGGCACCGCCTTAGCATTAGGATCCTTTAAATACGTAAACTGATAATAAGTTGCCAATGTTAAATAACTATTGGCGCGTAATGCCAAAGCCTGCCCTTTTAATTGCTTTTTCTTTGCTTCACTTCCTTTAGCTGCATCAACTTTTGCAATAACATTATTTGCATTGTTAATCACCTTGTAAAGAAGGGTCCAAAAGCCGGTTACACGTGTTTTAGTAAAATCATGCAACTCATTAAATGCATAGGCATCTCTGAAACCATATTTAGTAGTTAATGCCACATCATTACCCATTGCATCACTCGTACGTAAAATTGCACCGTAACCAGGATTTGCATAGGTAAAGTATGTATCCATCATGTAGCGCCAGGTGCCATTGATAACGGTTTCAACATTATCTACATTATCGTATAAATAGGATTCGGCAACTGCATTTGTAGGCTGTACATCTAGCTCTTTTTCGCAAGAAGTACTTAATGTTGCCAATGCAATTGTTACTACAGCACTGTATATATATTTTTTCATTATCTGATCTCCTCTGTTAGTAATTAGAAATTAACATTTACCCCTGCCGAGAACACTCTCATTGCTGGATAACGATAATAAGTGGTTCCTCCTACTGTTTGTTCCGGATCCATTCCTTTATGTTTACTCCAGGTTATCAAGTTATCCGCTTGCACGTACACTCTTAAATTGTTTAATCCAATCTTCTTGGCGGTCTGAGCCGGGAAATTGTAATTAAGCGTTACATTTTTCAGACGCAGATAGCTTGCATCATATAAGAAACGAGTGGAGGTTTGTGTCCAGTTAGTATTGTCGGTTGTTAAAGCAGGAACGTCAGTAATTGTATTTTCCGGAGTCCAGCGATTTAAGATATCTTCTTGCCAAGCTCTACCCGGATTATTTCCGTTATGCAACAATGAAACAATGTCATTATCCAATACCTTACCACCTGCACTATAAACAAGTAATGCTGATAACTCAAAACCTTTATAACCAAATGAGTTGGTTAATCCACCATAAAAATCAGGTAACGATGAACCTACATAATATTGCGTTCCTTCAGAATAGTTAAAGGTCTTTACTTTGTTTCCGTTCGCATCATCTTTAAACCATTGAGGCTTTCCTGTTGCTTCATCTACACCTGCCCATTCTCTGATATAAAAATCATAGATCGATTTTCCAACCATTAATTTCTTGGTTCCAGAAATGATCTCTTTCTGAGGAAGCTCAGTAATCTCGTTTTTATAATGTGTTAAATTAAAGTTGACGTTCCATTTGAAATTGTTAACAATAACAGGCGTCGCATTGATTGAAAATTCAAATCCATTATTCTTTAACTGGCCCACATTTTCATCAATAGAAGAAAAGCCGGAAGAAATTGGTAAAGGGCGAGGATATAACAGGTCTTTCGATTTACGCTGGAAATATTCAAACGTACCACCTAACCTGTTATTTAATACGCTAAAATCAGCACCAACATTAAGATTCAGATTTGATTCCCATTTTAAGTTGGGAGTAGCCAGGCGTAAGGTATAGGCACCACCTTCACCTAAGTTATTAGCTACGGTATACAAACCTTCATAAGCATAATAATAACCAAGGTTGTCATTACCTTGCGCACCGTAGCTAGCCTTTAAAGTAAGTACATCTAACCACTTAATTGGTTCCAAAAATGATTCTTGTTTAGCTTTCCAAGATGCTCCAACCGACCAAAATGTACCCCATCTGCTTTGAGGAGAAAAACGGGAAGTTCCATCAGCACGTAATGAACCTGATAAATAATATTTCTGTTGGAAATCATATTCTGCTTTTCCGAAGAAGCTTAATAGTTTGTAATTATTAGAATAGCCTGAAAAATCGTTTAACTGCGAAGCTGCATCCGGTTCTTCCAAGCCAGGCAATACAAAACCCTGACGACTACCACTAGTGTATCTCCAATTGTAATTATATAACTCCTGCCCTGCTAATAGATTAATGTGATGTTCACTACCTATTACTTTGTCATAGGTTAAAACGTTGTTCAACGTCCACGAAAAAGTACGGTAGTTATCACGCTGCACAGAGCCTTTTATTTCTGCAGCTTCGCCAAAGGATGGGTTGCTGTAGTAGACATCATTTCTTCCTGAATAATCTACGCTATAGCTTGTTTTTAACTTCAGGTTACTTAAAATACTGGCTTCAAAAAAGCTTCGCAATGAAATATCATCCTTCTGGATTTGCGATTTATCCAGGTAAGCAGTTCCAATAAGATTAGTTCTTGGATTCACCGCACTTGGACGATACGCACCGTAATCAACCACTTTATTTCCGCTTATGTCTAGTTTGTAAGAACCATCATCATTGCGTTCATAGATTGGATAGAAGCTCGGAATATTACGTCCAAAGTTAATTACGTTTGAAACCTGACTGTCTTCTGACTGAGGATAATCTTGTTTAGAAGTTGATCCAGCTAAGTTTAAGCCAATCTTTAACCATTTTTTAGCGTTAATGGTAAAATTACTACGCGCATTTACACGCTCAAATCCGGAAGCTAACGCAATACCTTTATCACTTAAATATCCTCCGGAAACAAAGTATTGGCTATTTTCTCCACCACCTGAAACACTTAAATCAGCTTGCGTACGGCGGGCAGTTTGCTCCAGGCCTTTTTGCCAATCATCGTTCCATAATGCTTTTGCACCCGAAACAATTTTTCCGTCTAAACCAACCGGTTGAGGATAGGAAGTCCCATAAGGATTAATTCCTAAATCTTCAACTACACGTTGACTAGCTGTTGCAGATGCGGCGTCTTTTGTAGCCCCCTGGTTTAATTCTTTATTACGCAAGGCTTCCCAGTATAGTTCAAAATACTGATCAGTAGAAACATGCTTATAATCACGAACTGCGCGATCAGAAAAGCCTTGCTGTACATTCACCTGGATATTTGCATCCTTATTACGGCTACCTTGTTTTGTGGTAATAATTACCACACCATTAGCACCACGCGAACCATATAATGCACTTGATGCCGCATCTTTTAACACGCTGATTGATTCTATGTCGGTTGGATTGATAGAGTTGATGTTTCCTGAATACGGAATTCCATCAACTACATATAAAGGATCACTTGATGCGTAGATAGAACCAATACCTCTGATACGAATGGTAGCATCCGTACCTGGCTGTCCACTCGCCGAAACAGATTGAACACCAGGCGCTAATCCTTGCAATGCCTTAGAAACACTTGAGACTTGCAATTTTTCAATCTGATCTTTTTTGATCTGAGCTACAGATCCTGTATAACTAGATTTATTTGCTGTTCCATAAGCAACCACCACCACTTCATCTATTGTTCTACTATCAGAATTAAGAATAACAGTTAATGATGATCCGGCGATAGCGACTTCTTTGGTTACGAAGCCAACAAAAGATACAATAAGTGTTTTATCACTTTCTGCTACCTGTAATTGAAAAGCTCCGTTCTGGTCAGTAATAGTTCCTTTGTTGCTCCCTTTTACTGAAACGGAAGCACCTGTTAAAGGTTGTTTATCTTCTGCAGATAGAATTACCCCTTTTAGTTGTTTGGTTTGCGCAAATGCCGCAAATGAATAACTCAGCAGCAAAAGCAATAAAATTCTTTTTAACATATTAAATTAAAATCAATAGCAGACCGATAAACGCATAGCAATTGCTACAGCGAATACACTGCAATTTTTAAAAGAAAGGATTGTTAATAGTGTCCTACTGAAAAATGAGCAGGCAAAAAAGAATACAGACTAGCACATGACGTGCATACACATGGATGTGCAGAAGGTAAGTTTGGTAGCAGATAAATGTAAAGAGGTTTCACCAACCCCTGCTCTAAACAGATTTTGTAATGGTAATTTCATACTTTTCTTTTTCTTTATATCGAACTTCAATCAATAATCTACTTCTTTAGTAGACTTTGCAAATATAGGAAAGAATTAATCTACTAAACAAGTAGATTAACAAGATTTATAAAATTCGATACTTAGTTATAAATAATGTCTTCTTAACAAAACATCAATTATCACCAAAGACAACTTAACGAAATTTAATTTTGATTTTTCGGGCAATTTGTAGACATGGTCATAATCTTTGCGACTCTGCGGCTTGGCGAGCCTCCCCTACTTCTTTATCAAACGGGCCACAAACATGGTATCCGCAGCGTTTTTATATCCCTTTAATAATTCAAAACGTTCACACTCAAATCCAAGTTCATTGCAAATGAAATCCATTACAACTTCATTTTCTTGTTTAAAAGCTGAACAGGTTATATAGATCAGCGGCTTTCCGGGTTTAAGCCATTTGGAAACATTAGCAGCTATCTTCTTCTGCAAAGAGCTAAACCATTCTATTTTTTGCGGCTCAAAAGCTGTAATCATCTCTGGAGTTCGTCCCCAGGTACCTGAACCACTACATGGCGCATCCAAAATGATTCCATCAAATTCCCTATCCACCAGAAAAGGTTCCAAGGCTTTGGTAAGATCTATCTCCTTTTTGTGATAAGAAGTAATTCCTGCGGCAGCAAAACGCTCGTCGAGATTATTAAGAATGCTCTCCCTGATATCTGAAACCAGTAATTTTATGGACGGCTCTTGTTCATACAGCATTAGTGATTTACCACCAGAAGCTGCACAACAATCCCACCAGCTTTCCCATTTTGTTGGTTGGAAATAGGTTGCTGTCTGCTGCGAACTCAAATCCTGAATTTCAAACGGACGAGGGATCTCTCCTTCAAACAGGTGATCCAGTTTGGTGGTATTTTTAAATGAAAAACAAGTGGAAGAAATCTCATCAAAAGAAATCTCTAACTCGCGCAATTTTGCCCGCACAATAGCTGTCTTTCCTTCTCTTATGCGAATAAAAAGCTTAGGCTGATTAAGATGTGAAAGGCGGAACAATTCGCTATCAATACCTTCTGAAACCTCATCTATAAATGGGAATAAGGCATTTATATCAAACTCTGCATACAACTTTTTAAGATAGGCCACTTTCTCAATTAGTGGCAATTCGATTTGTTGATTAAATACAGGTTGTAATTGATCCAATAAAGGGCTAAATGACGACCTGCAAAGAAATTGTGCGATCAATAAACGCTCTTCTACAGATCTATCTGGCAAAGAAACACCCAGTCGGAAAAATGAATATACAAGGTCAGCGGCCGTTTTACGGTCTTTTGACCCCATTTGTTTATTCTTGCGGAAGTAATTCGCTAAAAAACGGGAAAGCGGCATTTCAAAGGTATACTCTTCGATGATGGATGCCGCAATACGTAACTGGTTGTCAAACCTCATTATTTCTGTTCTACAAACTTTGAGTTTTCAACCTTTAATACTTTTAAACTTTCGTTCAAATAACCATTTTCTGTTTTCACAAACTGAAAATTATTATGGATACCATTATAAAATTTCCCCATATGCTTGTCATAATCACGCATATGCGATGATAACAACTTAGCAAAGAAAAAGCCTATATCAAATCCTTTAATTGCATATTCATTAGGCTCAGATGCATATACTTGCTTGTATCTGCCAAAAAATGCCGCAGTTGCAGGGTCTGTTTTTTCAATGTGGTACGAAGAAGTAAAATAGACATTATACTTCTGCAAATTCTTTAATCCCAATGAGGTAGCCAACTTCTCAGAACCAGGATAGGCAAATACAGTGAATTTGTAATCATTTGCATTTTTATCCAGGAATTTCAATAGCGCTTGCCAAAAAGCTTTATTAGCTGAAGAAATCAATAGAATGTTATTCTGATCTTTTACCAGCTTAGTAGTAATAGGGTCAAAAATATTTGAAGTAGTTCTATACTCGCTGATGGTTGTTCCTATACTTTGCTCTTCAAAAGCTGATTTAAAGGGCTTAACAAAGTTATCTTCATCAGAATCGCTTCCTTTCAAGATCATTAAGCGGCTTGTCTCAAACTTTTTAATGATAAACTCTGCAGCTTTACGTGCATGAATTTCCATCGGACAAACAGGTACGATAAAATATGGATTGCCTTTAACCACTACACGTGGAGAAAGAGGAGAGACAAAGTATTGTTGATTTTCTTCGGCTACAGGATTAAATGCACGAATTTCTGAAGGAAACAGTGGCCCGATAACCAAGTTGCTATTAATGATAGACTGAGAACGCGCAAGGTTACGAACAGCAGCCGAGTCGTCTTTACTATCATAAACCATTAGTTTAACCTTATCTCCGTTCTGTGTAGCTGAATCAAGCCCCAAGCGAAAACCCTGGTAAAAATCCAAAGCAGTAGCAGATGGTTCCAGATCTTTTTTAGTACTTGCGCTGGTAAGATCAACCTTATCAACATTAAATGGTAATACTAAAGAAATTACCGGCTGTTTGTTTGAATTTCTTGAAAATACAGCAGGCTCTTTAGCAGTTTCCTTCTGAACCTCTTTTGCAGAAGTTTCAGGCTGAGTTGGAGCTGATGGAGGTGCTACTTTTTTCGAACAAGAACTTATGGTAAGTGCAGCCATTAAAATAGCTGCACTTAATATTTTATTCCCACTCAATGGTAGCTGGCGGCTTAGAACTGATGTCATATACAACGCGGTTAATTCCTTTTACGTTATTGATGATTTCGTTTGATATTTTGGCTAATAGCTCGTAAGGTAAATGGCTCCAATCGGCAGTCATACCGTCTACTGATTCAACTGCACGAAGGCAAATTACATTTTCATATGTACGCTCATCGCCCATTACTCCTACTGACTGTACAGGAAGATAAATTGCTCCTGCTTGCCAAACTTTATCATACCAACCTGATGAACGTAAATTGTCGATGTAAATTTTATCCGCTTGCTGTAAAATAGCAACTTTCTCAGGAGTGATGTCTCCTAAAATACGAATTGCCAAACCCGGACCAGGGAAAGGATGACGTCCTAACAACTCATCTGAAATCCCAAGGGTTTTACCTACTCGACGAACCTCGTCTTTAAATAATAAACGTAATGGTTCAACTACCTTCAATTTCATGAAGTCGGGTAAACCACCCACGTTATGGTGTGATTTAATGGTTGCTGAAGGTCCTTTTACCGAAACTGACTCAATTACGTCAGGGTAAATTGTACCTTGTCCTAACCATTTTACGTCTTCTATTTTGTGTGCTTCATCATCAAACACTTCAATGAATACACGACCAATTGCTTTACGTTTTTTTTCAGGATCAGAAATGCCGGCTAATGCATCATAAAAGCGTTGTTTTGAATCAACACCTTTTACATTTAAGCCCATTCCTTCGTATTGTTTCAATACGCCTTCGAACTCATCCTTACGCAACAGTCCGTTATCAACAAAAATACAATATAGATTTTTGCCAATCGCTTTGTTCAAAAGAACAGCAGCAACAGTTGAGTCTACTCCTCCTGAAAGACCTAACACTACTTTATCGTTTCCGATTTTTTCCTGAAGGTCAGCAATGGTAGATTCAATGAATGAATTCGGTGTCCAGTCTTGTGATAAGCCACAAACCTGAACAAGGAAATTATCTAACAACAATTTTCCTTCCAAAGAGTGAGTTACCTCCGGGTGAAACTGAATTCCGTAAGTTTTAGTGTCTTTAATATGGAATGCCGCAACATGAACGCTGTCGGTACTGGCAATTACTTCAAAATTATCCGCAACTTCGGCAATGGTGTCACCATGTGACATCCACACTTGGGTATTGTCTGAAAGGCCTTTCAACAATTCATGATCATTGTTGATGGTGCTCAAATTAGCACGGCCATATTCTCTGATCTTTGACGGCAATACATTGCCTTCCATTTTTTGCGCCAAATATTGCGCTCCATAACAAACACCTAATAAAGGGTATTTTTGATGAAATAATGAAAGGTCAACTTCAGGTGCGTTTTCGTCGCGTACAGAATGCGGTGAACCTGATAGAATTACACCTTTAACAGTATCATCAAATTCGGGAAGGTGATTATAAGGGTGGATTTCGCAATAAACATTGAGTTCTCTGACTCTCCTGGCAATTAATTGGGTATACTGAGAGCCAAAGTCGAGAATGATAATTTTTTCAAGCATGGGCAAAGATAGGATTTTCAGCTTTAAAAGTTAACAGAAATAGTGAATAGTTTGAAGATTGAATCTATTAACAGTCTCATTCTTTATGTTTCATTGCCTCATTATTCATTAATCACCTCTTCAGCAACATACTTTGTGACTTCAACGCCGAACTTTCTTAAAAAGTCAACACCTTCATCACTTGACAAACCTTTATATTCAGCATAAGAGTTTAAAAACTGAACCTTTTTTATACCTGAAGCATAAATTAATCGTGCACAAGGCAGGCAAGGCGACAATGTCACATAGAGGCTTGACCCCTCCAATGAAGCTCCATTCTTAGCTGCATATAAAATGGCGTTTTCTTCTGCATGAAGAGCTAACGAGCAACTCCCTTTTGAATCCCTCGCACATCCGTGCTCCGGCCATTCCTCATCACAATTGTGAGTGCCTGCCGGTGGGCCGTTATAACCTATTGAAATAATGCGGGTATCTTTTGTAAGAACCGCTCCAACCCGGGCTTTTACACAATGTGAACGCCCCGCTAAGTCGGAGGCTAAGTGCATGAAAATATCGTCGAATGCTGGTCGCTTCATTAAAATTGTTAAGAAATAATCTCCAAAATAAGCACAATTTATTTGGGTTTTTAAGCGATAAATAAGATTTTTACCGAAACCTTTTGGAAACTCACTGATGCTATTGGCCATTATTACTGGAATACTTGTTGGATTTGTGCTTTCTCTACTTACCGGGCCCACTTTTTTTTCACTCCTTAAAATCAGTATTAGTAAGGGTTTTAGGTCTGGGATTTATTTTGCCTTTGGTGTATTCTTAAGTGATGTAATCTATATCGTATTAGCCGTAGTATTCAGCCTGTTAATAGGTTTGGAAGAGCGGTACCGACAAATAATTTACATCGTCGGTGGCACTTTTTTGCTGGGTATCGGAATTTATTATATCATCAAAAAGGTTAAGATTTCCAACGAACCAACGAAGGCATTAAAGAACACCGCCTATTTTTTCAAAGGTTTTTTAATGTGCATGCTTAACCCAATGATGTTGTTTTATTGGATTACAATCTCCACCAAATTTACCGAATCCTACACCCACTCCGAACTCATAGGCTTTTTAGCCGCTACCTCCCTCACCATTTTAAGCTCTGATATTGGAAAATCATACTTTGTGAGCAAATACCGCAGTAAGATTAATGAACGCCACATCTCCTGGTTAAATCGCATTGCCGGAACCGTAATTGCCGGATATGCCATTTTCAGACTTTTAATTCCTGTTGTACTTAAGCACGTTTAGGATAATTACGAGTTATTGGTTGCGTGTTTCGGGTTAAGAAAAAGTCATTATTAATTCACGATTCATTGGCTCATAGACACCTAAATAGATATTTAATAATAACCAGTAACTCGTAATCCGTAACCCATAATCGCTTGTCTTTGCGGTTAGTCCGAATTTCCGTAAATTTAACTTCATCTAAATTCCTACGCTATGTCAAAACACACAATAAACTGGTTCGAGATTCCCGTAAATGATTTTGAGCGGGCGCGAAAATTCTACTCTCACATCTTGGATTTTGAAATGGTTGATATGCTTATGGATAATGACCGGCTTGGTTTTTTTCCAAGTGAGGCGGGGAGTGTAAGTGGGGCAATCGTTTCAGGCAAAACGTACCATCCGAATGATCAGGGCGTGGTTATTTACCTTAATTGTGGTGACGATTTAAGTGTGGTTCTCAATAAAGTGGAAGGAGCTGGTGGGTTAATAAACAAGCCTAAAACCATTATTTCACCCGAACACGGTTATTACGCTTTTATCCTTGACACAGAAGGCAACAAAATAGGCTTACATTCTCATCATTAAAAGATGATATCTCTTTATATAAAAAATAAAGGATGCAAAAATTTGCATCCTTTATTTTTTGGGTCGCTCTGACTGATTAATTAGTTGAAAACACCAATTGCCTGATTTTTTCAACATTCACTTGTTCTATGTAAAGTGGTATGTTAGTGTATTTTTGATGGAATCCATAGTTTCCGTTGATCATTTCATCAATCGCTTCTTTTTTAGTCCAGTTTTGAAAAACAATGCGATACATTGCAATCACAACACCAGTTCGGTCAGAACCGTGCTTACAATGCACCAAAACCGGTTTCGGCGATTTATGAAGAATCTGTAATGATTCAACTATTTCTTTATCAGAAAAATCGCTTGCCTTCATATTAACATTGTAAAGGTTCAGCGGAAGTCCACCCACCAACTTACTGTCGCTATGTTTATCACGAAGATTTAATATACTCTTTACCCCCATTGTTGATAATTCTGAAAATGCCAGGCTATCTGGTTGCTCCGACCTAAATACAGTTTCACATATGCTGTATAAGTTATGCAGGTAATTACGTTCAACAGGTTTACCCCATTTTTCAGAACGTGTTAACGTTTGAGCACCTGCATTGCTTACACAAAGCACCAATAACAACCCTGCTAACACAAATGTTCTTTTATACATTTTCATGTTAAAATCCTCTATTTAAATTATAATCCGCCATATCCGGGATTCTGCTGACTTCTTATTGAAGGATTCGCATCCAATTCACTTTGAGGGATCGGCAGGATCACACGCTGATTAGGATAGGTAACATTAATGGTTTCTCCGCCTGTCCTAAACTTGGTAAAATTGAAGCCATTACGATTTAAATCAAATAATCGATGCCCTTCAAACGGAAACTCCTTTCTTCGCTCGGCTAGTAATGTGCCCATTAATCCTTCTAACGGAACAACAATATCAACTGCATCTTTATCACCACGTTTAGCGATAACACTTATATCTGCAAGGGCAAGAGCATCGTTTCCTAACTTGATATTAGCCTCAGCCCTAATCAGGTACATTTCTGCCAATCGCATTACTTTCATGCTTTCATCACGGGTAGATGTGGATGTATACTTAATTACCAAACTTGCATTGGTTTCACCATCTTTTCGGGTCCCTTTTTGCATAAATGAACGACGAACATCGGTTTTAGCATAAGCGTTATATAAATCATCTGAAGCCAATGCATCGCCATACCCACTTTGATTATAAAAATGAACCAAACTGTTAGTTCCCATATTATCAATGTTGGTATTTACTACCTCAAAAATGGTTTCTGTATTATTATTTAACTTGAAATCACTAACATATTTATCATTTAGCAATAAAGTGTACAGTGATTTTTTGTTGATTACTTCTGTGGCCAGTGAAACTGCAGTAGCATAATCACCCATGTATAATGCGACTCTCGCTTTTAGTGCTTTTGCTCCAAACAGATTTAGACGGCCTTTATACTTAGCATCTAAATTGGCACCTTTAGCTCTTAATCGCTCTGGCAAATTATTGATCGCGCTATCTAAATCTTTAGCAATTTGTACATATACTTCTTTTACTGATGATCTGCCTAAATTTGCCACACTACCCTTCTCATAAACTGCCTTCGTAAATAAAGGCACCCCCCAATGACTTGCATCTGCAGTGAAATTATAAGGTTGTGCATATAAACGAACCAAATCATGATAAGCTAATGCTCTTAATGCATAAGCTTCACCAATAATTTGTCTGCGTTCAATACTGTCTGTGGAAATTGCAATAACCGATTTACTTTTATCTAAAATAACATTGCTGTTTGCAATCACTCTATAAATCTGGTTCCATGTATCCCGGGCGTATGCATCATTTGCACGTATAGCATACTGATCGTTTTTTTCGTATCGTCCACTGTTTTTTGAGCTGATGTACACATTATCACTCATTACATCCGGATAAAACACAAATGAACGTCCGTAGTAAAAATCGCTCTGCATTAATGAATAGCTTCCATAAATAGCTGCTCTCATTCCGTTTACATCAACAATTGCTTCTTCAACAGAGGTTGAGTTCTGCGGATTAGTTTCTAAAAAGTCTTTATTACAGCTGCTGAAAGCCGCTAATAGTGCTACAGACAGCGTTACTATTTTATAATTGGTTTTCATAAAAGTCTTCTTGATTAGAATTAAAATGAGATATCTAAGCCCATTAATACGGTTTTGTAAACAGGAGCGCGCTGATCAAGGTTCCCTTCAATTGGAACTTCCGGATCAAAAATCAAGCGCTTGTCTTTGATGTAAGTCCAAAGATTATTTCCTCTTACATACAAGCGAACTTTATCTGTTTTAAACTTATTAGTAAATGTTGCAGGTAATGTGTAGGTTAATGATACATCTCTTAAACGGACATAACTACCATCTAACAAGAAACGCGTTGAGCTTTCAGCAGTTGGGCCTCCGTACAAGAATCTTGGAACATCGGTCACATCACCCGGTTTCTGCCAACGGTGTTCGTAAGTATAACGTGTTACGCTTCCTGTAGAGCTGAATTTATCACCACCATCAGACTCCTGACTGGTACCCCATCCATTTCTGAGTTTATTACCCCAGTTCATATAAAACTGAAAACTCAGTTCAACACCTTTATAGCTAAATGAGTTGGTAATACCGCCAAAGAACTTTGGCAATGCTGATCCCTGGTTAAAGCGTTGTGCTTGTGTGTAATCCTTCGTGGTGGCCGATTTAGTTCCATCAACATAGAATAATGATTCGCCTGACTGCGGATCTACACCTGCATACCCCACCATGTAAAACTGATAAAAATCTAATCCTACTTCGCGGTTAAATGTTCCTGTCATTGGGTTTACCAAACCGGTAATTCTATTTTTCAGGGTAGAAAAATTCAAGTCTGTTTTCCAACTAAAGCCCCTAGCCTCATCAGGACGGATATTCTGAGTAGTTAAGGACATTTCAATTCCACTATTTTTCATTGAACCGTAGTTGTCACTGTAGCTTGTTAAACCATTGATAGCTGATGCTGAAACATCTAACAACAATTTGGTTGTACTACGCTCATAATATTCAACAGTACCACTGATACGGTCTTTGAAAATCCCAAAATCTAGTCCGACATTAAACGGACGGTTTTCTTCCCAGGTTAAATTGTTATTTGCAAACTGTGTTTGTATGTATCCTGGTTGGCTGTCATAGTCATATCCACTACCAAATAATCCTCTCGCAGCAAAATTGCTAATACCTTGGTTACCATTTACGCCGTAGCTCGAACGAAGCTTTAACTCACTAACCAGGTTAACATCTTTCATAAAACTTTCATTATGAATATTCCATGCAGCTCCCAAAGACCAAAATGTTCCGTATCGCTTATTGGCACCAAAACGGGATGAACCATCACGACGAACTGATGCGCTCATTAAATAGCGATCATTATATCCATAGTTTGCACTTAAAAACAAACCTGTCAATGTGCTTTCGGTGTTCAGCGGTGTTACATTTTGCGGCGTTGAACCAGTAGCCGGACTCGTTTTGCCGGGCAATAAATTAGTATACTCTGTCGCACTTCCTTTTCCGGTAATTCGTTGTGCTTCATAGCCTACGAATGCACTTAAATTATGCTTTTCATCAAGTACTTTATTGAAACGCAAGATGTTCGTTGTGTTCCAGTTTTGCCAAACGTCAGTTCCTGTTAATGAACGTCCATTTACATTCTTTCCATCACCAAATAGTGGCGACTGAAAACGGTCGATTCCTGCGTTATTGTAATCCAAACTGGCATTACTTTCAAACATCAGGAAATCTGCAAACTTATATTTACCGCCAATTTTCCCTAAAAAAGCACTACTGGTACCTCTTCTATAAGTTTCATTAATTGTGGCAACAGGGTTATGACCACTGTTATAACTGAAATTATACGATCCGTCGTTGTTATAAACCGTTAACCATGGTTGCAAACGATACATTGCACGAACCGGGTTGGCAAATGCTCCGGCATCTGACACCGTATTAGACTTTTGATAACTAAAGCTAAGGTTGCTATTAAATGAAAGTCGCTCTGTAGCTTGTGTATTTAATGTAACCCTTGCTGTTGTTCTTTTATAATCCACGCCTTTTAAAGGTGCTTTGGCATCATAATATCCTCCCGACAAGAAATAAGTAGTTTTTTCACTTCCACCTGAAGCAGAAAGATCAAATTGGTTATAATTTCCGGCACGGGTAAGCTCATTCCTCCAATCTGTATTTACTGAAGAATTAATTTTTTGTTTAATGATCTCTGCATCAAAATCTGCAGCAGTTTTACCTGAATTAAGCCAGCCTTCACGAATTAATTCTAAGGCTTCGGTGGTATTTAACGGTTTAGTAGCATCAGAATTAGTAAGTCTATTCACCCCTTGCTGAAAAGAAGCGTTAAAGCGTGTTTTTCCAGCTTTACCCGATTTAGTAGTAATTAAAATTACACCATTGGCAGCTCGCGAACCATATAACGAGGCGGCTGTCGCATCTTTCAACACACTTATTGATTCAATATCTGAACTGTTTAAACCTGCGATAGTATTCGTATTGTAACTAGTAAGATCGTCGGCTACTACCGGCACCCCATCAATTACATATAATGGCGATGAACTTGCATTGATTGAACCGATACCGCGAATACGGATACTGGGAACCGAACCCGGTTGTCCTGAACCATTTGATGCCTGCACACCTGCTACATTTCCTTGCAACGATTCCTGTGCACTTACCCTTGGTGAATTTTCAAATGCTTTTGAACTTAAATTCGCTACAGAACCAATTACTGAAGCTTTCTTTTGTGTACCATAAGCAACAACAATCACTTCTTGCAATCCTTTTGAATTAGGCGTTAAATGAACATTAATAGTTGTGTTAGTACCTACAGTAACTTCTTTAGCATTATAACCAAGGTAACTGATCACTAATACAGCAGTTTCGGATGGAACTTTAAGTGAATACTTTCCGTTTACATCTGTAGAAGTTCCTATGCTGCTGCCCTTAACACTAACCGATGCACCTGGTAATGGAGATCCATCTACAGCATCTGTAACCGTACCAGAAACTACTTTTTCATCAATTACATCATTTTTTACAGTAACATCAGGCGTAACAGCTGTTATTGTCGGAACAACAACAATGCTTTCTTCTTTTTCTGTCGTGTTCACAGGCTCTGTCAAACGAGAAATCACATACTGTTTTTCAGAGATCTTCTTAGAAGTTAATGAGTAGCTGGCTAATAAATCGTCCAACGTTTTTTCAAGGGATGCTTTATCCGATTTTTTACCGGAAAATGCAGGGGCAATGACAAGCTTATTGGCCAAATCATCATCCACAAAAATAAAATGGACATTTAACGATTTGGAAAGACCTGTAAGTACCTCATTTAATGTTTGCATTTCCGTTACCTTTTTAGTTTCACTAACGGATGCCTTCTTCTGACTGGCAATTCCCGCTATGGTTAACTGCGTCAGTTTTGCATAGCTTGGAGCAACAGTCATGCTGATTACGCACGCTCCTACTATGCCTTTTTGTAGAACTTTTCTCATAAATATACTATTGGTTAGGATGGATCTTTGATTTAACGATCAACTGTTTATCATTTTTGATGATCTCAGCATTCAGTAATGTTGATAACGTGCTTAACAGCTCTGCGTCGCTTTGGGCGTTTAAGGTACCCGACACATGTTTGCGAGCTATCTCACTATCTTCTATTATAATTTCATAGCCATACACTTCTTCTAATTCTTCAGCTACTTTGGCAAAAGGAGTGCTGTTGAAAACGAAAATTTTCTCTCTCCATTTTGCCACAACTTCCACACTTGCTGTATGTCTTTTAGCTATTTTATTCTCTGAAGGTGTATATTCAACCATATCTCCTGGTCTCATAAACATGGGTTGATGTTTTTCATCGGTAAACACGAGTCTTATCTTTCCGGTAGCTAGCACTACATTTGATATTCCTCTGCGACGTTTAACATTAAAGGTGGTTCCTAGTACCTCAACATTAAGATCGTGTGTGTGTACAATAAATCGTTGATTTGTTTTTTTATGTGTTACATTAAAAAACGCTTCTCCTTCTACCCAAACCTCACGAACCACATTAGATAAAAAGTTGCGTGAATAAGTTAATTTGGAATTGGCATTTAAGGTAACTACCGAGCTGTCGGGCAATTGGTAGGTTATTAATTCCCCGTTTCCGGTTAGTACTTTAATCACTGAGTAGAAGTTCTTGTAGTAATAAATTACCCCTGCACCAAAAACTGCAAAAACTATAAATATGGCCGCAATACGGCGTAATAACTGTAATGAACTAATTTTTTGAGAAGCTGATCGTAGGTGTTGTTCTTCAATTGTGTTCCAAATAGCTTTTTGATCTATTGAAGAAAGCTCCTTTTTTTGAAAAGAAATCAGTTGATTGTATTTTAATCTGGCTTCATCCACATGAGATTGACGATCAGGATTCAACTGATACCATTTTTCCCAAGTGTTTTTTATTTCTTTATCTGTCCCCTTTAACCACTGAAGGAATAAATCGTCCTTCAAAAAATCATCGGCTAAAAAACCTTTATAATCTTCTTGCATACTGTAATCTTAGAATGAACTACTTAAGGAGTTCTTTCTAAAGACAGGCAGCAGTCACTTTTTATCCCTCTTTTTTCATAAAAATTTAAAAAAAGATTTAAATAGCTAATTATGAGTAAATTAAAGTGAGAAATTATTTATAAACCGAAAGTAAAAACAAATAAATATCAGAAGGATCGACATGTTCTTTTAACGAATCCAGCGCTTTTGCGATCAGTTTATAAGAAGATTTAACAGAAATGTTCATCACTTGAGCCAATTCAGGGTAACTCAGGCCCTCATAAAATCGAAGGTAGATAGATTCTTTCTGGCGCGGAGAAAGCTTATCCAATGCTGCTGCCATTTTACCTGTCAGCCTTTTATCTTTTTCAATGGCTATCAAACGGTTTTCTGTAGGAAAAACCATTTCAAAATCATAATTATCCTCTATATTATCATCATAGATAATTTTCTTTTCTCTTTCAAGCCTATTGAATAATTGGCCCCTCAGCGAAGTAAAGAGGTAATTACGGATGGAAATTACGTCTGTTAAAGAATTTCGGTTAGTCCAGATTTTAACAAAAAGATCCTGAATACAATCTTTTACTATTTCTTCATCTTTTCCAAACCTTGATCCATACTCATACAAACTATTGATGTGAAGGGTGTAAATACGCTCATAAGCCGCCATATTGCCTTGCTTAAAAGCCAACCATAATTCAAAATCTGTATTTGAGTAAATCTTCTCCAAGGGTCAGATGAGGATAAAAATTCAACGAAGATGTAAAAAACATTATAAATAAAAAACTGACCCTTAAATGTTGATCCATAAGGAATAAAAAAGCGTGCAAAGAAAATCCTTGCACGCTCTAATTATTTTAACGAATACGGTTAAGCGTATGCTCGTTGATTTCTACCTTCCATAAAGTTGATAAATGCTCTATTTACCACTTTATTTCCTCCCGGAGTTGGATAATCGCCTGAGAAATACCAGTCGCCTAAGTCGTTTGGACAAGCAGTATGTAAACTATCAAGTGTCTGATAAATTACCTGAACTTCAGCATTAATGCCTTCTGGAGTTACAATACGTGAAATCTCAGCAGATATGTCCTCATCAGTAAACGGAGCATAGATCTCTTTTACATAGTTTTTCACTTCTTCTTTCGGAAGGTCGAACTGCGCTTTACATTTTTGATAAACATCCTGAATGATGTGATCTTTTCCCGCTTTTTTCAATAAAGAAATAGCAGCTTGGAACGCCACGAATTCACCCATGCGGCTCATATCAATACCATAACAGTCGGGATAACGAATTTGAGGAGCCGAAGAAACGATCACGATCTTCTTAGGACCTAAACGGTCTAATATGCGGATAATACTTTGTTTTAGGGTTGTTCCACGAACAATTGAGTCGTCGATCGCGACTAAATTATCCACACCTTTATTAATTACCCCGTAAGTAACATCATATACATGATTTACTAAGTCATTACGATCAGAATCTTGTGTAATGAATGTACGAAGCTTGGCATCTTTAATTGCCAGTTTCTCAACACGAGGTTTTAAATTCAATATTTCTTCAATCTGCTCATCCGTATGCTGTTGCTTACTTTTGAACAAATCTTTTTGACGACAACGAACATAATCATGAACTCCCTCTACCATTCCGTAGAATGCAACTTCTGCAGTATTTGGAATAAATGAGAATACCGTGTTTTTCAGATCGCCATCTACAGAATCCAGGATTGCAGGTACTAATAATTTACCCAATTGCTTGCGCTCTCTGTAGATACTAGTATCACTTCCTCTCGAAAAATAAATACGTTCAAACGAACATGATTTACGTTCTAAAGGTTCACGGAACATTTCTTCTGAGATGGTTCCATCTTTTTTAATGATTAAAGCATGGCCCGGCTGAACTTCAGTAATTGCTTCAACAGGTACGTTAAACGCAGTCTGAATAGCTGGTCGCTCAGAAGCTACAATTATCACTTCATCATCAATGTATTTGAACGCAGGACGAATACCTGAAGGATCACGCATCACAAATGCATCTCCGTGTCCCATCAATCCACAAATAGCATAACCACCATCCCAGGTTTTTGCTGAGCGGGTTAAGATATTGCTTACATCCAGGTTATCTGCAATCAGTTTTGATATTTCAACATTTGAATACCCTTCTTTTTTATAGGCATCAAATAATTTTTGATTTTCATCATCCAAAAAGTGACCGATCTTTTCCAATACGGTTACCGTATCCGCTTTTTGCTTCGGGTGCTGTCCCAACTCATATAATTGCGCTAATAATTCATCAACATTGGTCATGTTGAAGTTACCTGCAACTACAAGATTCCGTGTTTGCCAGTTGTTCTGACGCAAAAACGGGTGACAGTTTTCAATGCTGTTTTGTCCGTGAGTACCATAACGCAAGTGACCCAAAAGAACTTCGCCCATAAAAGGCATGTTTTCTTTTAACCATTCAGCATCATGAAGTAATTCGGGATTTTTGCGGTGTAAGTCGGCGTATTTGCCTAAAACGTATTCGAAGATTTCGGTAACCGCCCTTGAAGAAGTAGAGCGTTGGCGGCTAATGTATCGATTTCCTGGTTCGATATCCAGTTTGATGGTTGCGATTCCGGCGCCGTCTTGTCCACGGTTAACCTGTTTCTCCATCATTAAATACAGCTTATTTAAACCGTACAGTGCCGTTCCGTATTTTTCCTGATAATAACTCAGGGGTTTACGTAATCGGATTAGTGCAATACCGCACTCGTGTTTAATCGCGTCACTCATGAATTTTCTGTCCTCTGGAAAGCTCCAAAATTAAGGTCGCAAAATTACTAATTATTTATTGAAGAAACACTTTTATTGAGGATAAGTTTTGTGTTGGCGATTTATCTACCTAAAAGATGACAATCTACTGAGAAACAATAATTTAAAATTATCCATTAATTATGATTACAACCTTGTTAGTTGCCGGCAATTTCCAATTCCTTACTTCTTTTAGCCATCTTTTGAGCTATAAAACTGCAAATAACCAATTGCAAAGCATGATACATCATCAAAGGCAATAAGATAACTCCTAATGAGGGATTATTGGCGAAGATTATTTTTGACATAACCGTTCCATGCACTAATGATTTCTTTGATCCGCAGAAAACAGCCGTAACTCGGTCTTCATGCTTAAACTTCAATAGATACGCACAAAGGGAAATAATGTAATACACTACAAAGAATAAAACAACCATCAGCGCTCCTAACGTTAACAATTCTGTAATGGAATAACCCTCAAATACATGTCCTGCGTTAGATTCACTAAAAGAAGTATAAACGATCATTAAAATAACCGTTTGATCAAAGTACTTTAAATTGGTTTTATGTTTCTCAGCAAAAGCTCCGAACTTCGGATTCAGTATTAATCCCAGAATTACCGGAACCAGCACTTGCAAAATGAGCTTTAACACCACATCAGACACATCAAAAGTTCCTGAGCCTGACGAAAAGAAGATTTCCATCCAAAATGGCGTTAAAAACACTCCGATGAGACTTGATATACTCGCATTAAAAATGGCACCTGGGATATTTCCACCTCCAATTGATACCATTACCACTGATGAAGAAACCGTGGATGGTATTGCTGATAAGAATAGTACTCCTACCCATAACCAATGTGCATTTTGGTTTCCAAACAACTTGTAAACGGTAAAAACAACAATTGGAAATATGAGATAGGTGGATGCCTGCACCATCAAGTGAAGTCTCCAATTACTTAATCCGCTTTTTAGTTTTGCTCGGTTCAACTTTAAACCATAAAAAAAGAAAATCAGCGAAGCACCGTAATTGGCTATAGATTTTAATGAAAAAGGGCCCTGCATAATACCTGGCCCGGGAATAAAGTAGGCGATTACGATTACCGAAAGTATCCCCAATACAAATCCATCAAGTCCTAACTTTGATATTATTTGCTTTATCGAAGATTCTTTTGGCATCTCTAAATCTAATTTCTTTATGATCAAATTAACACCCTAACTCTCTCAACAAGGGTTGGGTGCTAAAATCAACGTTTATACAGCAGGTTCTTGCTGACTTAAGCAATGGAAACTTCCCAATCCCCAGATAATATCTGTTGAATCTAATCCAATTACTTTTCGGTCAGGGAAACACTTAGTTAATATATCCAATGCCAGCTGATCATTCTTTGAACGATAGGTTGGCACTACTACTGCCGCATTTGAAATATAAAAGTTAGCATACGAAGCCGGCAAGCGCATATCATCATAGATAACGGCATCTGGCATAGGTAATTCGATAACATTTAACTGTTTTCCATTCAACAAACGCATTTTATTTAATGCATGAAGGTTTTCTTGCAACAGTTCATAATTCTCATCGCTTTTATTATGCTCCACTACCGTTACCACTGTATCTTCGTTCACAAAACGGGTAATATCATCAATATGACCATCAGTATCATCTCCAACAATACCATCACCTAACCAAAGCACTTGTTCTACACCATAAAAACTGCGTAAATAATCTTCGATCTGTCCCTGGTTTAAATGAGGATTTCTATTTTCATTCAACAAACACGCTGTTGTTGTTAAAACTGTTCCTGCCCCATTAAAATCAACTGAACCGCCTTCCATCACAATTCCAGGATAATAAACTGGAATATCATAATGTTTTGCAATACGGGTAGGAATAACATCATCCAGATCAAACGGCGGATATTTACCACCCCATGCATTATACCCCCAGTCTACAATCAATTTCTTTTTCTCCGTAGGATTAATCAAAAATGCCGGACCATGGTCGCGACACCATGCATCGTTAGTTGGGTGTATAAAAAAAGAAACTTTTGAAAGATCTACACCTTGCTTCTCTAACTGAGAAGTGGCGAATACTTTCATTTGTTCATCATTTACATTGATATAAACTTGTTCCCCTTCAGCCACAGCCTTAATAAACTGTGCATAAATAGGATAAATCGAATCAATTTTACCCGGCCATGAAGCTTCTTTATGAGGCCAGCTTAACCAGGTTGCAGTATGTTTGGCCCACTCGGCAGGGAAATGGTAGCCGGCAGGAAGAGTATTTATCGCTTGCATAGTTTTGTCAATAGTCCATAGACCATAGTCCATAGATGCCTATATTTTATGTAAATAGTATGTAAACCGTTAATTTAATGAATCTCTGAGCTTTGTAATCATTTTACTGAGTGTTTCATGCTTATCGTATAAACAAGCAAAATCAAGCTCTGCTACATAATTTCGTCTTTTTGCAATAAATAGACAAGACACAACTTCTATCAAAGATCTCAATGAATAACCCAAAAATTGTTTAAAAACTGCATTAGTTTGACCAGTTGATCCTTCTGCAATGTTAAGAACTACTGAATCAGAAGCTCTTTTCATTTGTGAAGTCAACATATACAACTCATCTTTGGGAAATGTTTTAGCTAAATTATTGATCAGTTCGTTCAAATCCATTGACCATCGCCACACTAGTAAATTTTCAAATTTGAAAGCCATAAAAGAATAGATGTTAAGTGGCGAAATATACCAACTTTAAACAATTCATTCTATAGCCTCAATTTATACACTATCGACTATGGACCATGGACTATGGACTAAAAACTACTCCTCGTCAATAAACCTTTTCGTAATAGGCTGATAGCTATCGATACGACGATCTCTCAGGAACGGCCAGTGAGTACGGTAGCTGTCACTTTTCTTTAAGTCGATGTCAACTACAGCTACTTCTTCCTCCTCGTGGGAAGCTTTGTATAATAAACTTCCAAAAGGATTGCTTACGAATGATCCGCCCCAGAATTTCATAGCACCGTCTTGTTCAAAACCTACACGATTTACACTTACAACCGGAACTCCGTTTGCTACAGCGTGCGAGCGTTGAATAGTTTGCCAAGCATTATATTGTTCAGTATTGGTGGCTTCATCCTGAGCAGTAGCCCATCCGATAGCTGTTGGATAGAATAAAATCTCTGCACCTTTTAATGCAGTAATACGGGCAGCTTCCGGGTACCACTGGTCCCAGCAAATTAATATACCAATATTGGCAAACTTAGTTTTAAATGTTTTGTACCCAAGATCACCCGGTGTGAAATAGAATTTCTCGTAATATGCCGGATCGTCTGGAATGTGCATTTTGCGGTATTTACCCAAATACGTTCCATCAGCATCGATAACGGCTGTAGTATTATGATACAAGCCTTGCGCACGTTTTTCAAATAACGAAGCGATAACCACTACTCCTAATTCGGCAGCTACTGTCTGTATAGCATCTGTCGATGGACCAGGAATCGGTTCGGCCAGTTTAAAGTTTTCGTAGTCTTCTACATCGCAAAAATATAACGATGTGAAAAGTTCTTGCAAACAAACGATCTGTGCACCTTTAGCCGCAGCTTCACGAATTTTTGCAATTGCTTTTTCAAGATTGATCGCCGGCTCTTTAACGCACGACATTTGAACTAATCCTACTTTTACCACTTTTTATCTCGTTTTTAAAATTTTCGCAAAAATACGAAATTTTAAATTGGCATTTCATTATTGAACCAATGAAGAAGATAATATGAAGATAACATGACGTAATTACAGCTATTCATACAAAACACCAATCCTAATAAAAACTTATTCAGCTAAATTTGTTTATACTTTACTTACAATTTTGTTAACTACTATTTATGAAAGCATTGTGTTTTGATCGTTTTGGCGATGCCGATGTATTATATTATGGAGAAGTAGCCGATCCAAACCTTAAGCAAGGCGAGGTAATGGTAGAATTGAAAGCAATAGGCTTAAATTTCGCTGATGTTTATCGTCGGAAAGGCAACTATCACTTAAAAGGAAATCCACCTTATATTGCAGGTTATGAAGGTGCAGGTGTTGTAATCAACAACAACGGTTCATCAAAATTTAAAATTGGTGATCGGGTTGGCTTTGCTGATGTCCCCTTTGCAAATGCTGCTTTAGTGGCAGTTCCAGAAACCCACTTGATTCCACTCCCGGAAAAAATCACTTTCGAAACTGCGGCAGCTTCCTTACTACAGGGTCTTACCGCTCAATACCTCGCGACAGACAGTCATGCAGTTAGTCAAGGAGAATTTGTATTGATTCATGCCGTTGCAGGTGGTGTTGGCCAGTTACTTACTCAAATTTGTAAGCTAAAAGGAGCAACCGTAATAGGCTTAACATCCTCGCCAGAAAAGGCCGCTATCGCCCATCATGCAGGTGTAGATGAAATATTTCTTTATAGTGAAAACTGGGTTGAAAAAGTTATTAATTATACCAAAGGTGTTCACATAACCTACGATTCTGTTGGTTCAACATTGACCAACAGTTTTACGGCAACCAGAGACACCGGTCATGTTGTTTTTTATGGCATGTCGGGCGGCGATCCGGCTCCGGTTGATCCTCGAATGCTAATGGACACTTCTAAAACATTAACCGGTGGTGATTTGTGGAGTTATCTTACATCCGGTGAAGAACGTATAAAACGATCCAATCAGTTATTTGAATGGATAATTGCCGGACAAATCAAGCTGGATGAACCCACAAAATTTAGGCTTTCGGAAGGAGCGGATGCTCATCGTTATCTTGAAAGCAGAAAAAGTACTGGAAAGATCTTATTGATTCCGTAATAATTCTTCTGGCAATTGAGAAGGGTTTGAATTAAAAATTTCAGCTCATCTCCCTTGACTCTAAACTACAGACTATTATATTAGTGTATCTGTTAGTTGCCTATATGAAATTCAAATTTACCAAGATTGCCATCCTCGTTGTCGTATTAATTGGTTTGTTCCAGCTTTGGGCGCAAAGTGACAGAATTACTTCCACTGAACCCACTTCATTAAAGCTGGAAAACATTGAGGTAGTTGGTCAGGATTCAGCCAAAGGAAATTTATTAGGCATTCAACCCTATCTTCTCCCGGCTGATTATGCGAATGAAACCATCTTTTACAACAAACTTTCAGGATATTTAACTGAAGCCAAGAACAATGGATTTATAACTGACAAAACCATTGTTGTTTTTCCGGAATATACCGGAACCTGGCTAGTTGCGGTAAATGAAAAAGCATCTGTCTATTCAGCACCAACGGTAAATAGTGCTATTACAACCGTTGTGCTAACACATCCGCTTTCCTTTATTAAGAATTATTTCGGTGCACCGGCAGATGACAAAGCAAAATATGCGGTTTTTCTAATGAAAGCAGAGGAAATGGCTACTATTTATGAACGTGTTTTTTCTAAACTGGCTAAGGAATTTGGAGTTACTGTTGTGGGAGGTTCAATCGTATTACCGGAACCTTCCGTTTCTGCTGCTGGTCGTTTAAAAATCAAAAAAGGAAATTTATATAATGTTTGTGGCGTATTCGGACCAGATGGAAAACTTAAAGATCCGTTATCAATAAAAGCATTTCCAATCAATGACGAGAAAATATTCACTTGTGCCGGCAAAGCGCAAAACATTCCGGTGTATCAAACTTCTGCCGGAAATTTAGGCGTTGTCATCTGTGCAGATTCATGGTATCCTGCTGTATATGAAACTTTAAAGAACAAAAAAGCCAGTTTACTGGCTGTTCCATCCTTTTCTGCACCCGACAATCTTTGGTCGACAAAGTGGAAAGGGTATAATGGAGCTGCAATACCTGCTGATGTAAACAAAACAGATATTGGAAAGCTTACGGAAAAAGATGCGTGGCTTAAATACAGTATGGGTGGTCGTGCCCTAAAATCTACTGTATCAAACGGGATTAATGTTTTCTTACGGGGCAAGCTTTGGGACTTGGGTGATGACGGTAGCGTTATTTATCTTAAAAACAAAACTGTGAACCATTCCAAAATAATAGATGGAGCTGCGTTGATTAACATATGGCTTTAAAAATGAATTATTCAGCACACAAAAAATACGTACCATCCTGATTTTCTCACTAAATAATCTCATTTTTGCACCGTTTAATATTGAACTGGATAATCATCAATAAATGATAGAATTAATTGAAAATATAGAGATTGTATTTAAAATGTGTCGTAAGCCTGATGCTGAATGTATCTCTGAGCGTGAGAATATTTTGGTTTTTCAATATGATGGAACCAAGATAGCTCGCTTTGTACTTACAGAACGAAAAAAAGATTACCTGATCGAGGTTTCCTGCCTGAAGGCTGAAACTCCTTTTTTTGCTAATGAATTTGTAACTAAATGGAAAGCTGTTGTCGATGAAGATCTTAAGATCGGAAACGTGTATGGAAACATCGACTAATTTGCTTTAGCAGTTAATAGCTGTTTTCATATTTTATTTAAACTTCCAAAATTATATTTTGAAGATTGTATACTTTCTTCAAAACTGATTCGTAAATTTATTAGGCATATTAAATTTATGAAATCATCTTTATTAGTAACGCTCTCATTCTTTATTCTCTTTAATGGTTGTAAAAGTAAACCTTCAATTACAGACGCTGAAAAGGAATCTTCCCCCAAAACAATTGATTCAGTTATAACTGGACCTAGAACTAAATTCAAAGGTAACTGGTTATGCAAAGATTACCTGGCTGCATTAAGCTTAAAACGTAATTCGGACAATATTGATGTAGCTACCCAAAAACCTGATGTTTGGGAGTTAATTTTTGAGGATAGTAAAATCGATAGTGTAATAGCATATGCAGATGGCAGTCGACAGCATCTTCCTGTTAAATATTATGGTTCTGATTCTTTATCCATCCAATTAAGAAACGGAAAGACACTTTTTTTTACTTATGATAAATACCTTGATCATTTAGTACAAAAAAGAGAAACAAGTGCAAACCGGATTAAACCGGAATGCGTTTATGAAAAAGCAAATGTTAAATATTTATATGTGGAAGCAGGAATAAAAACTGCTTTTAGCCAAGCCGTTAACGAAAGTACAATAGCAAACAATTACAAGCTAATAGATAAAAATAATACTGTAACAGATCAAACCGTCAATTTCAGGTTTGACGGGAGCATTATCGGTCTGGCTGATTTTGAAAAATTTGCCGTATGTTACTCGTCTCCTTGCACACAGCTTCTTAAAGGTAAACTCCAAAATGTTATTTATTTCACCTCGAAACGAAAAACGGAACCATATGCCTGGAAAATATCAGGGAACTACGATACTTTATATATTTATAACATCTCTGCGGCTAAAATGGCAAATCAGCTTAAGTATAAGCTTTTAGCGGTGAATGATTAGTGATCCATACTTTGGATGAACACACCCCTAACCCCTCTCAAGAGGGGAAAGGTTTAGTTATTGACAGTAGTGTCAAAAGTGTCTCATTTTAATATTCAATCGTGCTTTATTTCACTTAGTCGCTTTCCGCGAGACTTACTTTTTTCCAGCAGCGAAAAAAAGTAAGCAAAAAACGCCGCCGCTGCGTACAGTTCTCCCGCAGTTTCCGCAAGAACTTAAGTTTACTCTTCCGAACTGTACAAGGCGGGATTGAGCATTTGACAGAGTTAACTGCAAATTATTAATACTAATTAATGCAGAGAGTGATTTTTTCAAACGATACAGATTCCCCTTTAGGGGCTAGGGGTCTGTTTCACTGGTATGTAAATTCACTTTAAAACGTCTCACCAACATTCAAATAAAAACCATTGGAGTTTTTACCGATTCCGTAATCAATGGTAATATTGGTTCGGGATATTTTATTGAGCTTAATTCGTAAGCCAATTCCTCCTGCGGGGTTAACGGCATCAAAAAGCTTTTCAGCATCCTGTTTATTACTAGTAGTTGAACAGTTCAAAAATGCAACTGCTCCTAATAGACCACTTTTAGTTAATCTTAAGCGATATTCGGCTTCACCATACATTAATGAATTGCCTCTGAAACGACCCTGAACATAACCCCGACCAGAATTGCCATAGGTATCCCATCCAATTGCCGGAAGATCCATATAAGGGGCATTTCCTGATGTGATAAAACTGCCATAATACCAAAAAGCTAACACCTGACTGTTGTTCTTTTTCATGGGCAGGTACGTTCTGAATTCGGTGAATAGATTTTGCCACTTACTGGCTCCTCCAAAAAACTTACCGAACAACGCATAATTTACCCGAGCATAAACTCCTTTATAGGCGTTTATGATATTATCCCGGCTATCGATACCTGCTGCAATGTTAAAGCCGGCAGAAGTATAAACAGTCGGATCAAAGCCATAATTTGCACTGTAAACAGAATAAACATCACCCTCCTTTTGGTTATTGTTAAATGGCTTAAACCCTGTTACGGCATAATGGCGTTGATAATTTATTCCTACCCCGGCATAAACACTTTTATAGATTTCCCGCAATGCAGTTTCATAAAAACGGATCATGTTAAACTGCAATGGGACCTCATCATTCTTTGAACTTGATGAGCCTAAACCATAAGTAGATTGCGAATATTTATAGAATCGATTGTCACTGGACAATATCCATTTGTCGTGGTTAGTAAAGATATTACTCCTCAAAGAAGTAAAAAACTGATCCTTGGTTGTGTAGGTGGCTCCTACTGTAAGATTTGATAGGCGGGTTGTGGGACGTTCTCCAAAATAAGCTGCTAAGTTACCGAATACACCAAATTCAATTCCGGTTGCAGGATTAGCCGAAATGTATGGTAATATACTTTTTTGAATTTTAGAGGTAACCTCTTTCTCACCGGGAGCTAATTTCTTTGGAAAAACGATATCCCATAAATCTTGTTTAGGTACTTTAACAGTATCTGTTTTTTCCTGGCTGTAAACCGAAGAATAGGATAAAATGGAAAGAGAGACTGTTAATGACCAACGAAATTTCATTAAGGTTTCAGTATAGTGGCTGCAAAGATAGCCAAATAGAATTTGAAGTAAGCTTTGTATCGTCCTTGTTATAAGTTTAACCAGGTTTTAAATGCTTCAGCCCGGTCTTCGCTCACCGTGATCATCATATCTGTTTCGGGAATTGGATCAAGAATGATGCGAACCCGGTTCCTCGATAACTTATACATTTCTTTAATAGAAGGCAGGCTTACAATAAACTTCCGGTTAATCCGAAAAAAATCTTTGGTAGAAAGCTGGGGTTCTAAACTGGTGATGGTTTCTTCGATGATGTAACTCTGTCCATCACGTGTAATCAAAAACAAATATTTATCATCGGCCATAAAATAAGCGACCTCACCTACTAAAATGGTTTTAAGACGGGTACCCATGTTTACCATAAACCGTTCTTTTCCCTGCGCATAACTCAATGGTAAAACTGGAACAACTGGGGCTTCAGTTTCCTTAATTACCGAATCATTAATGTTTTTTAATTTTTGCAAAGCCAGCTGAACATCCTCTTTATCAAACGGCTTAAGCAAATAGTCGATACCTTGATGCTTAAAAGCCTTCATGGTATATTCGTCGTAAGCTGTAGTAAAAATAACAGGGCATTTAATTGTTACTTGCTGAAAGATTTGGAAACTATCACCATCACCTAAATGGATGTCCATAAAAATCAAGTCAACCTGATGATCTTTCAACCATTGAACAGCTGATTTTACCGTACCAAGAACAGCCACTATTTCAATAGTTGGCTCAAGCTGCCGTAATGTATTCTGAAGTTCATTGGCTGCTAATTCTTCATCTTCTATTATTAGTACGGTCATATTATTCATTGGAGGCTGTAAGGTAAAAAACTCCGACCATTTTAGAAAGGCCGGAGTTTATCTTAAAATTTAATTGTTTGGTTTTCTCTATCTCTTACAAATCCGGGTTGTTCACTAATGCTTCTTTAGGAACACGGATCGTATATCTTGGGTCATTTTTTATCAGCGTAGCATTTTTTTCAAGAGCAGTGTGCTTAATCTCAATTTGGTCTGTACGACGAAGATCGTACCAACGATGTCCTTCCAGTGCTAACTCACGTTCTCTTTCTTTAAGAATTTCATTAACCAAATTTTCTCCACTCAAACCATCAATTAACTGTTTCTGAGTAGTAAAGTAAGTTGGGATTAAACGTTTAACTTCCAATGCAAGCAAGGCTTCTCTGGCAATAGCATCTTTACCGGTACGTGCAGCTGCTTCTGCTTTGATCAGGTAAAGCTCTCCGTTTCTGAAAGATACTTTAAACTCCGGACCATTTCCTTTTGCTGATGAATAATTACTGCCGTTATTTGCAAAATATTTCGCTAAACGTAAATCGTTTCCTGCTGAATAAATACCGATCAGGTGAGGTGATATAAATGAGGTACGGGTTACGATACTATTCATTGTATTTTCCATCGCCTGAATACTTTCTTTAGACTGGTAATGGCTTGGCGATTTACTTGCCGCATCATTAAGATCTTCTAATGTACTATTTAACTGAAGACCTGTTTCTGCTGCTGTTAATGCTTTATCCCACTCACCACGGTATAAATAAATACGTGCCTCGAAAGCTGCTAATGAACGAGTGGTAAAACGATAGTTATAACCTGCATCAAAAGAAGCTTTGTTTAAAAGCTTTTTAGCTGCTGCAACATCAGCAAATATCTGACTATAAACCTTTTCAACCGGAGATGAAACATATTTCTGTTCAATATCGATAGAGGTTGAAATTGGAATGCCTTTGTCAGTTGCAGCTGTTGCTTTATTGTATGGCTTAGCATATAAGTTCAACAATTCAAAGTGGCAGTATGCTCTCATCAAATGAGCCTCGCCTCTGATCTGATTTACAGTCTCATTCTTTCCCGCCTTACTTTCCGCATCAGCAATTACGCTATTCGCAAAAAAAATGGTTTTGTAAACCTGAGTCCAAGGCATTGGTATTGTTTTCTCGTCAGGATTCCCATCATTCCACAGATAAATATCTCTCAAATTTGGTATGTCCTCGCTATTTTCATCCAACAGCAATTCATCGGTGCGAAGTGCCAGGTATGATTTGTGAGTAGGGAAAGTTGAATAAGCATTGGTAAGTAACGCTCTGAAATCTTCAGCAGTTTGAGGGATTACTTTTCCAACAGGTTGTATATCTAAATAATTGTTGCAGGCACTTGTAGCTAATAAGCTAAGTGATAAAGCGCCAATTGTTATTATTCTTTTCATGCGTGGTCAGGTTAAAAAGTTACGTTAACTCCAAAAGAGATACTTCTAGATAATGGTTGAGCATAAATATTACCGTAAGTTTCAGGATCAAAGAATCCGTCATAATCACTGCTGAACACAAACAGGTTTCTTCCCTCAACACTTAGGCGCAAGCTATTTGCTTTGATTTTACTAGCCAATGAAGTTGGCAATGTATAACCTAACCTCAAGCTACTTAAGCGTACATAACTCATTTCTTTAGTCCAGATATCCAATAACGGGAATGATCTTCCAGGATCTGTACCGGTAGCAGATAAGAACTGCTGAGCCATCCAGCGATCACCATTGTATGAATCTCTTCCAAAAATCGCTGGCAATGAAGTATTAGTATTTTTTGAAGTCCAGGCATTTAAAACGTCTGTCGTGTAGTTATGACCACGATCTATCTCAGCAGGGTTGTAAGGAATTGAACGAGTCATTAATTGCTTAAGCGTAAAGCTGGCTGCAATTGCAAGATCAAAATTTCCTAAACGGAATCTGTTGGTTAAACCACCGACAAATTTAGGATCACGGTTACCTGCATAAGTAAACAAGTCGCGGTACTCAGCATTATTCAAAGCCGATGCACTGATCTCTCCAGGGAAAATCTCTGCATACTGATCGTACAGTTTGTAGAATTCTTCCATTGTAACAACGCTACCATCTTTTTTCTGGAATAACGGTAATCCGTTTTTATCCAAACCTGCAGTTTTAATCACGAAAACAGCATCTACAGGATAACCTTCTTTTGATGGAGTCCAGTCGGTTTCACGAATTTGAACACGCTCAACTTTACTCTTGTTTTGTGCTATATTAAAATCTGTTGACCATTCAAAGTTGTTTGATCTGATATTACGAGTTGAGATTGACAACTCGATACCACGGTTGTTTACCCTAGCCCAGTTTGCATTCGTAAATTCAAATCCGTTTTCAAGAGGCAACGATTGTAAACCAATAAGGTCAGAACTGTTACGGTTATAATAATCGAATGTAATTTGTACTCGGTTATCTACTAGACCTAAATCAACACCGCCGTTTATAGTCGCTGTTTTTTCCCAGCGTAATTTACTATTAGGTGGACTCAATACATTAATAATCTGCTCATTGGATCCTGGCAGTACACTTACGTTGTTATAAGAACCTACAACAAATGGTGATGTACTTTTATCTAAGTTACCTTGTATACCATATGATCCACGTACTCGTAAACTTGATAACCATTTAGCTGATTTAAGGAAATCTTCTTCTTTAGCATTCCATGCACCGGCAACTGACCAAATTGGCAAATAACGGTATTTTGGGTCTACACCAAACAAATCTGAACCATCATAACGTAAACTTCCGAACACGGTATATCTGCGAGCATAGGTATAAGACACTGTTGAGAAGAATGACGCAAAAGCGTTTTGAAGCTTAGTTTTTTGATACGCACGGAAATCAGCGTTATTGGCAGCATCTGCATTCGGGAACATAATTGGCTGCGTTGTTAGGGTCTGAGGATTAAATCCAAAACCTTTGGTGTTGATCAATTCATCATTAGTTTTACGTAATTCTGAACCAACCATTGCTTCTATTTCATGCTTGTGGTTAAATGTTTTGGTGAACTCAACCATTGATTTCCAGTTATACTGGAAAGTTGATCCTTCACTATTCTGAATAATACCTCCTACCGGTAAATAATATTCATATTTTTTTGTTGAAGAGTTATAGCGACGGGTTTTTTCTCTCCATTTACGAGTGAAATAAGAATTTTGATCACCAAACTTTTCAGCATCGATATTCTCAAACTGTAAACCTAACTGCGTTTTCAAACTCAACTCCGGAATAATTTTGTATTCCATGTCAACAATACCTTTTAAGCTTTGGTTGCTTAATGTATTGTGGGTGTTTGCACGTTCTTCTAAAATATTGAAAGGAACATAACGATCCTCAAAACCGTTAGCATCAGCATCATACAAGTAGCTGCCATCAGCATTTCTTGCAGCAAGGTATGGATTCACGTTTCTTACATAATATGACGGATTAGTAAATACGTCAGTTTCTGTTAAGTAAGCATTACGCTCAGAAGTTGTACCGAATAATGAAATTCCTGTAGTGAACTTTTTAGTTAAGTAGAAATTGGTTTTCAAGGTTGCATTATAACGTTCGAAACCTGTACCAATAGTAGTACCTTTCTCATTGTAATATCCTGCCGAGAAATAATAATCAGCACGATCATTACCACCTGAAATATTTACGCCATACTGCTGGTTAATTGTTGTTTGATACAACTCATTACCCCAGTTAGTCTGAACGTTTTTAAGGTTATTAATTGCTCTTTGTGTTTGTTGACTCAACGCAGAAAAACCATTTTGTCTGTAAGTAGCCAACTCTCCTGATTTGCTTAAGATACGAGCAACAGCTCCTTTATCATCACGGAATGTTAGGTCACTTCTTTTTGCTAAATCCAACTCCCAGTTTACTTTCTGTGATGCATCCATCAGGTTAAGTTTACCAAAATCAGGACGCTCAGAAATAAATGTGTTTGCATTGAAGTTTACCAACATCGGACCGTTTTTACCTTTCTTAGTGGTAATAACGATTACACCGTTTGCAGCTCTGGCACCATAGATTGCCGTTGCCGCAGCATCTTTAAGGATGGTAATGTCGGCAATATCATCTGAGTTGATACCTGCAATCGGAAGGTTGCGTAACTCGTCAATATTGTTTTTATCCAATAAGTTTAATGGTAAACTGGTACCTTCAATAGGTAAACCATCAATTACCCATAAAGGATCCTGAGTACCTTGCAATGAAACAGTACCACGAATTTTGATCTTACTGGCTGCGTTCGGCCCACCGTTTAAAGGTGAAACAGACACACCCGCAATCTGACCTTGTAGCATTTGATCAATACCTGCAACCCCACCCTGACGAACATCCTGGTATTCGATTTTAGCACTTGAAGTAGTGTTTTTACGTTTTTGGATATCCGCATAACCGGTAACAATTACCTCGGTCAATTCGCTTCTTACACTTTCCATATAAACAACTACATATGGTTTATTTAAAACCGGTACGCGTCGTGAATTAAAACCAAGGAAACTTACCGTTAAGAATTCAGTTCCTTTAGGAACACTTAATGTAAATCGACCCTCTGAATCAGTAATTGTACCAATCGCAGAATTCTCAACAACTCCCGGAACACCAGTACGTTGTCCGACGGTTGATTTATCTACATATACTGAAGCACCAGGGATGGGTAATTTATCATCCTGTGCCATAACCTGTCCCTTAATAATGAACAGCTCCTGGGCAAAGCCTGAAAGACTTACGCTCAGAAAAAGGAGAATTAGTAGAAATCTATTCATGTATGTTTGATTAGTTTTTGGTTCTTTTTGTCAGCCCGTTGGAAGCACTGTCTGCATAATTGTAACTACAGACAGATCTCCAACAGCAATCGTATTTACTCGGAAAGCGTTTATACTTATCACCCATCATTCCGCCCCGGTTAAGCAAGACGGAATAACTGTGAACTACATTAATTTCAAACTTTGGTTAATTCGCATAATCAAATCCAGATAATGCCCTTTGGTGCTTTCATCACCAACGTTTTTATATTTTTCCAGCAACTCCTTTATGCGCAACAATTCACCACGCTTCTCAACCGCTACATCAGAAGTCCTTGACATTGAGGTCACAAAAATATTTCTCAATGAATCCTCGTTTACATTTTTTGAGCTAGTCAATTTTTCAATTCCGTAATCGCATGCGAAAGGCGATTGTATTGCTTTAATTGATTCCACTTCCTGTAAACTCTTTTTAGCCACCTTTGCTAATAATTTATCGGTACTAACCAGTAATGCGTCTACATAATTTTGTTGCAGCATTCTTTCTGTTATAGTTAAATTTCGACCCGCAACGGTTGGTTTAAATACTGTTCCCCTGGTTATTTTTAATAGCTGAGCTACAGTTAACACGTTCTCCTTACCAAACAATAATTCCATTTCGAGCATTCTCAATAAACGCTCATCACTCAATAGCGAGTAGATCAAACTATACTGGTAAGCTCGACGAACATTATAAGGACCGTATTCGAAAGGTCCCATTGGACTATCCTGAATCGGGAATGTTTTCTTTAATAAAGTTGGATTAAACAACCATTCAGGCATTGTCATAATTTCTGACTGAACATAATTCAGTGCCTGTAATTGAAGATTTAAAGGAACCGGTGTGTAGGCATTCTTTTTATCTCCAGCCACTGGATTTTCAAGATAACAACCACCTATATTGGAAATTACATGATCAGCATAAGTACTCCACTGATTAATAACGGCCATGTACAGCTTACCTGCATCGTAATAACTATCTCCATCTTTTGCTGCCCAATTAGTAATTTGAGGCACCAGACGTTTCAGGTTTTTCAAACCATACTGACTTGCCAATACTGCATTATCACCTATATCTTCCGACTGAGAACGAGGATCGATTACATTCTTAGGATCTTGCTGTTCACCGTAACGATAAAGTGGATTATTTTCCTTCTCCTTGATCCACGATTTTAACTGGGGTAACTCAGCGTGAGGATTGTCGGCACCTAACCAACGATATCCCCATGCAATTGCATACTTATCGTATTCACCAATTAGCGGAGTGATATTTTCAACTCTATCACCCGGCTGAGCTACATAATTAAAACGAGCATAATCCATGATAGAAGAAGCGGTTCCTCCCATTCTTTTAGTGAAATATGGAGAGCGGAGGGAATCAACAGGAAAACTCATTGATGCTCCCATATTATGTTTTAAACCAAGCGTATGACCAATTTCGTGTGATGAAACGAAACGTATAGCATTTCCCATACGTTCATCCGACAAACGATTAGCACGAGCGCCTGTATCAATAATACCTGTTTGTACGCGCATCCAGGTTTGCACCGATGTCATAACATTATGCCACCAGATTACATCTGATTCAATAATCTCACCTGAACGAGGATCAACAACAGATGGACCCATTGCATTTGATTTTGGAGATGCGGCGTAAGTAACTACCGAATAATTGACATCATCAATGTCAAAATTTGCAGTATCGGTTACTTCCTTCGCTATAATGGCATTTTTAAAACCAGCTCTTTCAAACGCAGCTTGCCAATCATGCACTCCGGCAATAATATAACTTCTCCATTTTGGCGGCGTGGCCGGATCGATATAAAAGACTATTGGTTTCGCAGGCTCTACCAACTCTCCTTTTTTATATCGCTCACGGTCTTCCGGCCTTGGTTCTAAATTCCAGCGAGTAATCAGGTTTCTGCGCTCCATTTGATGTTGGTCGTCAGAAAAATACCATCTCGGTGTTGTAAAGAACCCTACACGATCATCGGCAAAACGAGGGGTCATTGGTTTTTCAGGCAACAATAACAGATTGGTTGTAACTGCAATACTAACAGGCATTGAAGTTTGACCCTCTGTTACTGTGGTTGATAATAATGAGCGAACAACCAGATTGCGCTGAAAACTTTTGATGTGTTCAATTGATGAAAGAGAAGTTTTTGGACTGGTACCCAATCCAATATTTGAGAACACATCGTTAAAGCTCTTTTCAGTTCCGTCAAAAACTTTATTTACTTTGATAACCACTGCAGAAGAATCCGAATTATAAGATTCTACTTTAAACGTTTCAATTACAGATCCGGTGAAATTATCATTTACCGAACGAGTGATTGCATCTCCTGCAGGAGATTCTACTTGCGGAACATTTGTTTTCACCCAAATTGTTCCTGCATCTTTATTATATGAGAATTGAATAACCTTATTCTCGTAATTCATTCCTTTGTTTAAACCTGCTTCATTTATCGCCAATGGCACTGAAGATATTTTGTTGACAAGAAGCATGTCTTTGCCCATGTATTTCAATGGGATTTCGAAATAATAATCACTTTTAACCTGGTGAACCTTAAATAACCCGTCTTCAGTTTTTGCATTTTTCAGAAGGTCGCCGTAACTCTTTGTATCGCCATTGGTTTTTTTAACAGTATCAGCAGCAATAGTCTTATACTTACTGCCTTTCATTATTTTAGCGCAGCCCACCTCTCCTATCATCACCGGGATCAGCAACGCACAGAAATAAAAACTTTTAGCTGGTATTCGTTGAATCATTCGCAACAGATTAATTGAAATCGAAGCTGAAAATGTCGTATAAACGACAATTATCAAAGCAATACGGAGTGAGCCCTTTATTCAGCGGAGTGAATCCGCATATTTAAGGAGTAAAAATTATTTACTGATTGAGGAATTTTAAACCCGGGCGCGGGTATTTTATTCCTTGCTACCTATAATAAAGGTAAATAGCATTTATACTCATCGGCTTCTTTTCCATGTCGGAAAGATGAATTACCATAATGACTATAAGTACTTTTGAGATAAGTTAAACCTTGTTTACCGGAATCGTTTACATCATTCCTTAATTGATAGTTATTGGAAATTACGAGTTGATTTTCCTCACTTTCAATTTTGATATGCAAAGGATCTGTTTTGGAAACTATGTTATGTTTAATTGCATTTTCAATTACCGTTTGTAAGCTCATAAATGGTAATTGCTTTTGCCTGTGCTCATCTTTTATATTCACATGTAGCGGAGGCAAAGCTTCGCCAAAGCGGATCTGCAATAAGAAATAATACTGACTAGCGAATCGCAATTCTTCCTCAACACTCGACAATCCTTCTGTATTAGAATCAAGCACATACCGATAAACCCGTGAAAGCTTAACAACAAACTCACGTGCCAAGGCCGGATTTTGCTCAATCAACGCATTTAATGAACCGAAGGAGTTAAACAAGAAATGTGGATCTACCTTTTCTTTAAGTTTTTGAAGCTGAAGTAATGCATTTTCTTTTTCTTGTCGTTCTGCCTTTAACCGCAGTTGCTGAGTTTTTAACGCGAGCTGATCCGACTGCTTTTGCACCTCTTGTCGCAATGTAAACTCTTTTTGCCACTTAAGCTGGGCAAAAAGTACTAATGTTAAAATGATGAAAACACTCAACACTCCCATTACCAAGGTATAGTTTCGAATGGCAGCAACATCTTCAGAAAACACGGTAAGTGGAGTACTTACCCCCAATATCCAACGTTCTGTTCCAAACTGAAACGGACTGTAGTATTGCATTACCGGAATTTCCAGGTAAGTGGAATGAACGATTTCATGTCTCACAATGCTATCATTCACCACCTTTTTAATCAGGGAAGAATCCTGCATTGGATACAGCTTTTTTCCAATCAATTTTTCATCGGGATGTGATAAGCAGATTCCATTTTCATCTACCAAAAAGAAATAAGCTTGTCCTAACTTGTCGACATTCCAGAAATACTGACGAAGTTCCCGTAGGTTAATATCAAACCCAAAAAGTACTTCTGATTTATCGGGCAATCTCACTCTTGATGCATTAAGCAAGTGTAATGAGTCGCGATAAGATATAATGTTATTAATGCGGCTCAAGGTGTCTTGCTGACTAAAGCCGGTTTTAATCCATGATTTTATGAATGAGGAAACTTTGGTATGGGTGTATCCACCTGAAATTCTGTTGACGCCTGTATAAACAGTATCTTGGTTAACAACAACAGCATACCATGCGTGATTAACTTTGGGGTCTGCCAATAAAATAGTTCTTATAGCAGGCGACAACTCATCAATATCTTTGTTGTTTTTTATTTCCTTCAGTAGATTTTCTTCTGTGGTTATTGCTCGCAGGAGATTATCGAATTCAGCTCGCATAACAACGGCTTTTTGCTTGTATACATTCTTCGCCAGCGACCCACTGATCTCATCAACACGCTCATTTAGCTTTCCACTAATAAAAAATGCGATCAATGTAAAAGCCAATACTATGATCAATCCTATAAAGAGTAAATACCGCTGATTTCCGAAAACGCGCTTCATCGGGGACAAAGATAGTAAAATACTACCTCATCCACGGCCCTTCTCCTCAAGGAGAAGGGAGCGCTCAGAATGTTTAATAGGAGAAATTCATGGCTGTAATTTTACATACTTGTGAAATAAGATATGTTAGCACCTCACCCTAAATCCCTCTCCTCAAGGAGAGGGATTTAGGGTGAGGTAATTTCTAAAGCAGCAATAAATCTGTCAGTTGTTCGGCTACTTTGCTACCTAAGGCTACTCCCATCCCGTTGAATCTGAAGCCTGCAACAATCCGATCGCTGGCTTTTAGCACTTCCGGGGTAATTTCTTTACCAAATGCCATGATTCCGCTCCATCTATAATCAATTGTATAATCTACATCCGGCAAAATCATTTCTTTTAAATAGTATTCAAGGTTTTGCTGTATCTTTTCAGTCAGGGCAAATTGATCGGTGGTTTCATTATCGTAATCTACATTCCGTGCACCTCCAAAAAGTATCCGGTTATTAATGTTACGGAAATAATAATATCCTTCAGTAAAATTGAACGTTCCTTTTATTTTAAGATCAGGGATTTCTGAAGTACAAATTACCTGTCCTCTGCCTGGTTCAAGGTCTGCGTTCGGAAAAAAACGTTTGCTGAATGCATTGGTACAAATGGCGACCTTTTCTGCTTCAAATTTTATGGATTCATTTTTACCATAAATTTCCGACTTTACAATTACCTCAACTTGTTTTTCATTTTCATTGATCTCTAATACTTCTGCACCGGAGATCACTTTAATACCTAGTTGTTGCGCATACAAGAGCAATGATGACATCATTTTACCTGTATCGATCTGCCCTTCCAATGAATTGTATATCATGGTTTTAACCAGGTTCTTATTAAAACCGAAACGATCAATGCTTTTTTGGTCTTCAACATATACTTCTTTCTTAAAAGCCGAATTAAAAAGCTGGTTTACTTTTTCAATACCACTTTTATAATCATATGTATCTGAATAAAGAATGAGTTCATAACCTCCATTCGGCTGAAAGTCGATCGCTTTATCGCTTAAGCGTTTCCGCAAAAGCTGCAAGCCCTCCCACCTGTTTACTGAAAGTTGCAACAATCGATCGGAATCAATCAGTTCAAGATCAGCAGTGATTTCACCCACATTGCCAAAGCAGGCAAAGCCAGCGTTTTTTGTACTGGCCCCTGTTGGAAATATTCCACGCTCCAGCACAAGAACAGAGCTTTTAGGCGATCGTTCCTTAATACAACAAGCTGTCGACAAGCCGGCGATACCGCTGCCAACTATAATAAAATCGTAATGGATAAAAGAGGTTTGTTCCCAGTAACTTAGCATGAAGGCTAATTTAGGTAATTTAACTGCTAAGTTGCGAAGAAGCTATTAGCTTTTAGCTGTTAGTTATTAGACTTTAGTAGTGACTAACTAAAAGCTAAATGCTAACAACTAATAGCTAAAACTAAAATTTCACCAGGTTGTACATTTTTGTTTCGCTGCTATAATAACCATAAACGTATCCGTCATTTTGAGCAAACATTGTATTAGATTTAGCGTTCTCTAGAGAATCTTCATAATCATTAATTCTATCGAATGTACTTTTCTTTGTATCTCCTGTAATGTGGGAGAAATCTGCATTATGAAGTATGGTTTTAAAATAAGCTGACTTAGTTGTCTTATTATTCATAAAATTATATAAACCAGGAGCAGCAAAGACATTAAGTGTAATTGAATTTCCTATTGAAGCAATAGGAATTCCATTATATCCCATCCCTGGCAAACCGCCACTATTAAATCTCACTCCTTCATATTTTATTTCTTGGTAGGAACCAATAGTAACCGAAACGGTTGAATCATTGTTATTATTTGCCGTTACCGCTACTTTTGAATTAGCGATTTTTCTCAGTAACTGATTGCTTTTGCTCAACACCCTCGGTTCAGAGTCATAAGCACTTCCATCTTGAATTATTGGACCATTTTTAAAAGCAATGTCTTTATTCTCTTCAAATTCATACTGCTTAATTGTGTTGCCTGTAGCAAGGTCTTTTATAGATAGTTTTAATGCAGTGTATGATGACGACACCTGGAATAATTTCTTATTAAAAATAAACGAGTTATATTTTATGTCTCCCAACCCATTAAATTGGACATCTGAGTGACTTATTTTACTCAAAGAGGATTGTTTGGAGTTTAAATCTAATGTCAGAATATAAGTAGTGTTAATATTTGACTTATCGTAAGTAAAAATGATCTTATTATCAAAAGCATACATTTTTTCATTTGCCTGTGTAGTGTTTAAGCTAATATCTCCGACATAACTTATTTTAGTAAAATCGGTTTTATAACTAAACAGAATGTCACTTACTATTTCAAAGTCTTGTTTGTTAATATCGAAGAATTTGAAAGGCGTTTTTAAATTATTACCTGCTTCATCGATTTCATTTACATAGACCGTTCCCGTTTTTTTATCGGCTGTAATAAATTGCACCTTATTATTCATGTTAGCAGCATCTAAATAAGATTCATCCTTTCCCATTACATTAACGGTATATTTTTTCGAAATTTCAGCTGAATCATAGTCAATTACTTAACGAATTACATTATTGATACTTTTATCATACAAGAACAAGGTGTACCTATTTCCTTTTGCAATTTCCTAAATGCTTTTTCTTAAATAATAAACGTGGATCATCCATAATCAAATGAACAGATTCAACCTGTAAACTATCATTCAATAAACAACAATGAATCTTATCTTCATCAGAAATGAGAAGAGTTGTTTTACCTGCCTCATTTTGGATAGGAATAGCTATTCCTTTAGCATATTTCCCCAGATTAATGTAGATCTTTTGAACGTTTTTTTTGTCCATAGATGTTTAGGACGAATAGCAGACAGACCATTAAGGTCGCAATGGTTTTTTTAAGCATTTGATGTGTTTTTGAGTCGGCAATATTAGAAATTATAGATAAGATATTAGCTGTTAGCGATTAGCTTTTAGCAGTTAGTTTAGTAGTAGACTTTGATAGAGGCTAACAGCTAATAGCTAAAAACTAATAGCTAATAGCTATTTCGTAACCCACCAAAGTGCCACCAGCCACGCCAAACCTTTCAACAGGAAAAACAAGAATCCCCAGATGCCAATACGTTTAAGCCATAAGCCTAATTTACCATAGCGATTGGGATTCTCTGTCATAATAGATTTTTGAAGATTATAACATTTTATTGCAGCTATTGTTCCCTACAGATTCATCAGTTCCATTAATTTATGTGGGAAGATGCCAAGTATTATGGTTATAATGGCTAGAAATACAATTATTACCGAATAAAGTATATTTCCTTTATCTAACGCGATTTCGGTTTTAGGTTTTCGGAGGTACAGGTTTAATGGAATTTTCAAGTAATAAAAAAGCGAGACCACCGTATTTATTACGCCAAAAATCACCATAATTAACAATAACACATTTCCTCCAATTGTATAAGCTTCAACAGCGGAAGATAGAATGAGGAATTTTCCTACAAAACCTGCAGTTGGTGGTAATCCTGTTAAGCTAACCATAAAGACCACCATACAGGCTGCAACAACAGGGTATTTCATGCCCATCCCTTTATAATCATCTAATTCTTCTGAATGAAAAACATTCGAGAAATAACCAATTACCAAAAAGGCGCCTATATTGGCAAAAGCATATACAAATAGAAAATATAAAATTGCTTTTTGTCCTGTTAATGAATAAGCAGCTATGCCCATTAATATGAAACCCGACTGACCAATTGCTGAATATGCCATCAGGCGTTTTACATTATTTTGCCATAAAGCAGAGAAATTACCAATACACATTGTAACAATAGCCACTATTGCCATAAATACTTCTGTTGAATACAAGAAAACAGATCCTGTGTTATTACCAGTATTATTTAAGGCCAGTACGAAATTGATCAATAAGGCGATACCTGCGGCTTTGGGTCCAACAGACAAAAATGTAGTGATTGGAGTTGGGGCACCTTCATATACATCAGGAACCCATACATGCATAGGAAATGCAGAAATTTTAAAAAATAAGCCCGCTATTGTTAAGAGCAACGCTATAGCAGCAACCATAAAATTCATGCTTGATAAACCGACATAAAAGGCAGGATCCAATAAGCTTAATGTTCCTGTAAACCCATATAATAATGACATTCCGTACAACATCACAGCAGAGCCTACAGCACCGAACAATGCATATTTCATTCCTGATTCTTCAGATCGTTTATGCCCTGTTAAAGATGCTGCGAGTACGTATGAACAAACTGAAACAAATTCTACCGACAAATAGATCATCAATAGATTTTGAGCCATGATCATAAAGTTTAGCCCAATGGTAACAACTAAAACCAAACTAAAATATTCGCTACTGCCCTTTTCTGTATTACGTAATTTAAAATCACGAAGCGAAAAAAGCACAACTATAATACCTGAAAAAAGGATAAGCAGCTTATACCAAATGGCTGTATGATCAAGGCGCAGCATTTGTGAAAACAACATTACCGGCTCAGAATGTACCAAAAGAAATTGATCAATTACCTCAATCAGTGCTACTGCAAGACCAGAAAGTGTAATGATCGGAACAATATTTTTGATCTTTTTTGAAAAGAACAGATCGCCAAAGATGGCGGTCAGAAAGAAAATCGTTAATGATATTTCCGGAAGCAAATACATCCAGCTTCCTAGTACATCAGCTATAGAGGTTTGTATATGTTCAATAAATTGCTCCATTCCTAATTCAACAATTTACTTAAGGTTTGCAAATGTGCGCTGCCATTTTTAAGCGTTGAATTTACCAACTCAAGCATTGCAGAATTACTCATATCGAAAAACAGGAAAGGCATAATTCCTAACACCAAAGCAATTACAGCCATTGGCGTTAAAGCAATTACTTCACGATAATTAACATCCGTTAATTCTTTTGCCCATTCATCTCCACCTTTAAAACGGGTTTTGCCCAAAAACATACGTTGTAGTGTCCATAATAGATAAGCAGCTCCCAATAAAATGCCCAACGCTCCCACAATAGCCATCCAGCGTGGCAGCAATTGATTAACTGATGCAGAATTAAACGCACCGATCAAGGAAAATGCCTCAGCTATAAATGCTGAAAAACCTGGCAAACCTAAGGAAGCAAAAAAAGCAATGAACACAAATACTGAATAAACAGGCATTTGACTATATAATCCCCTAAAGTTGGCAATTTCACGATCATGAACACGATTATAAATCACCCCAACAAGGAAGAATAACATACTTGATAATACTCCGTGACTAATCATTTGGAACATTGCTCCACTTAAACCTTCTACAGTTAGTGAGGCAATTCCCAACATCACGAAGCCCATGTGGGAAACAGAAGAATAAGCAATCAGACGTTTTAAATCGGAAGCGGCCAGTGCTGCCATCGCTCCATAAATAATGGAAATGACACCGATTAAACCCATTATCCAGCTAAAATAAACAGCTCCGTCAGGGAAAATACCAATACAAACACGCATAATACCATAACCGCCAATTTTCAACAACACGCCTGCAAGTATGATTGATATTGGAGTTGGAGCTTCAACGTGCGCATCTGGTAACCACGTATGCAACGGTACAATCGGAACTTTGATGGCAAACGCAATAAATAATACCGCGAAAGCAATCAAACGCGGTGAAATGCCAAATACTTTAATTGTTGTATGAAGATCGAATATTGAACCCGGAACATAATTAGCTGGATTCATCATGGAAAGCATATCAAATGTATGAGCACCCGTTACCGGATCTTTTACAGAAAAATACAACCCAATTATTACAATCAGCATAAATACCGAACCGAATAACGTGTAAAGGAAGAATTTAATTGATGCATATTCTCTTCTTGCCCCACCCCAAATTCCAATAAGGAAATACAACGGCAACAACATCAATTCATAAAAAATATAAAATAGAAAGAAATCCAACGCACAAAAAACACCCATAATGGCCGTATTCAGCAATAAGAACAAACAGAAATAGCCTTTCAAATTGGTTTTAATTTCCCATGAAGCCAAAGCTGCAATAGCCATTACAAAGGCGGAGAGAATCAATAACCCGATACTGATTCCATCAATGCCTAAAAAATATTGAATTTGCAATTTACCTAGCGTCCCAAGATCAAGGTTAATCCATGAATGCTTCTCTACAAACTGAAAAGTTTTTTCATCGAAAACACCGGCTGACCGATGATCAAAATGCATATACAGGAACCCTGCGATAATCATTTGAACAATTGATACACCAAGTGTGATGTATTTAAACGTATGCTTCATTGATTCTGGCAAAACAGCTATCAGAATCAGAAAAACAAGAGGAAGAAATATGAGTATACTAAGCGTCATCTATCAGAAAAAATAACTTAGAACAATAATCAAAATTAAACCAAAAACACTCAGAGCCATATATTGCTGTATACGCCCTGTTTGAAAGCCCCTGAAGAATTCTCCAATACGGCCACTTAAAAATGCTATTCCATTTACAGAACCATCAACAATATAACGGTCAATCCAATCGACAACTGCCGAAAAGCCTTGTACTAAACTAGCTGCTCCATTTACAATACCATCAACCACAACTCGATCAAACCACTTGATGAAGGTACCGAATGCAAGTATTGGTTTTACAATCACGGCCGAATACAGCTGATCGAAATACCATGCATTAAATGAAAATTTGAATAAGAAATTTGATTCTTGCAAAAAGGTTAATTTACCCTGAATATAGGCTATTCGTGCCAACAAGATCATTATCAATGCTATAACAACTGTTGAAACTGGTACTATTTGCTCTGCCAAATGTGAAAGTTGCAATGGTATTGAAAATGAATTCACGGGAGTTTTTAGCCCTGAAAGAATCCAGGCATCCAAGCCATGTACCGGGTTTATAGAGAAAAAGAAAAACAATGTAAATGCCGCCAAAATGAGCATCGGAACTGTCATCAGTTTATTAGACTCATGTACCTTTACATTGTTCTGTGGGTATAATTTCTCTAACCTGTTTTGGCCCCAGAAAACTTTAAATATTAATCTGAATATATAGAAAGCCGTACACATAGCGGCAATCGATAAGAGTACAGGAACTATTATTGACAAGCCTCCGTAACTATCAGCCCACGACCATGCATTTACCAGGATTAAGTCTTTTGAAAGATAACCGGAGAAAAATGGTAATCCGGCTAAGGACAATGATGCGATCAGTAATACAGCATGGGTTATTGGCATCTGCTTTCTTAAGCCTCCCATTAAGCGCATATCTTGAGTATCGAAGTCTAAATGTTGTTCATGTTGCACATGATGTAACTGGTGGATCACTGAACCTGCTCCCAGGAATAACAAACATTTAAAAAATGCATGCGTAACTAAATGGAATAAAGCCACTGACCATGCTCCTACCCCCAAAGCCGCAATCATAAAGCCTAATTGCGAGATGGTTGAATAGGCTAATACTCGTTTAAGATCATTTTGTGTGATGGCAATTGTGGCTGCCATGAACGCAGTGAATGAACCCACATACGTTATTACTGTTAACGCATCTGGACTGAAAAGAGGAAATACACGTGCTGTTAAATAAACTCCCGCCGCAACCATTGTTGCCGCGTGAATTAATGAGGAAACCGATGTAGGGCCTTCCATTGCATCTGGTAACCAAACATGTAAAGGAAATTGTGCCGACTTAGCAACTGCTCCGCCAAAAATACACAAGCCCGCTACGGTAAGCATTGTTTGATTCAATACAACTTCTTTCCCGAAACTATTGATAAATTTCCAGTAACCTTTTTCAACAACACCTTGTTGAACCAAACCCGTTTTACCATCAATTCCAAATAGGGCATTAAAATCAAGTGTCCCGAATTGAGTTAACAGGATTAATATCCCGATCAGAAAAGCAATATCTCCAACCCGGTTTACTATAAAAGCTTTCTTATTTGCGGCTGTGGCCGTATCTTTTTCAAACCAGAAACCGATCAATAAATACGACGCAAAACCAACCAATTCCCAAAAAATATAAACAAGGAAAAGTGAGTCGGCAAGCACAACGCCCAGCATGGAAAACAGAAAAAGACTTAAATGAGAAAAATAGCGATGATAATATTTTTCGCCCTTCATATACTCGATGGAATAAACCATTACCAATGTGGTTATTAAAGTAACTAATACCAACATTAGCACAGCCAGATTATCCAAAGAAATACCTACGCCTATGTTAATAATTCCGGTATTTAACCATTCGGTTGAAAAATGATGCGGTTGCTTATTCCAGGTATTGATGAAACAATAAACAGAAAGTAAAAAACTAATGAAAGTAAAAGAAACCGCCACCCAATCGCCTTTTCGCGGAAGTTTCTTTCCCCAAAAACCAATAATTAAAAACGACAATAATGGCAAAATTAACGCCATTACAGCGGCACCCGTTACTGAATTTACTTGTTCAATTATTGTCACTCTATTATGTTAATAAATCTATTATTAGACCATTCTATTTACTCTTTGCGTCTCACCGCCTTTGCAGCTTAATACTTCATTTCATCGATCTTGGAAGGATCTATTGTCTTGAAATGGCGATAAACGTTTAAAATAATAGCTAGAGACACCGCTACTCCGGCGGCTGCTAATACAATAGCAAATATTGCAAAAGACTGACCACCATTTTTCGTTTTATCAAATGCTCCAAACGCAATCAAATTAAGAATTGCTGCATTTAACATCAATTCTATACCGATTAATATCATAATGGCATTTCTGCGGGTTAATACAGCAAAAATACCGGCACTAAACAATATTGCACTTATGATCAAAAAATGTTCTAAAGGAATTCCGTTTAACATTTCAATTAGATTTTAGATTTGAGATATGAGATGTCATATTATTTCTCTCGATCCTAAATCAATTATTACATTCTACTTTTTCTCCTTGCCAAATAAGCCGCTCCAACCAATACCGCTAATAAATAAACAGAGATAGTTTCTAATGGCAGCAAATAGGTAGTCATAAAGCTTACACCTAACACATTTGCTGAGTTTTCAGTTCCCGAATAAGCATGAGCCGAGTCAACATTGTTTTTCATCCAACTAAGTTGTCCGATATTTCCCATCCAAATTAGCGTAAGTAAGCCGCCTAATACAACAAGTGCTAATAATGTTCCACTTAAAACACTTACCGGAAACAGGTGAGTTTCATTTTTTTGTTCGGTAAGTATGGAAAACATGCTTCTGTTGGAAAGCATTATTCCAAAAAGCATCAATACCACAATTCCACCCACATATACCATTATTTGTGTAATGGCCACAAAATCTGCAAATGCAAAAACATATATTCCGGCAAGGCAAAACAAAGTGGCAAAAAACACAAAAACAGCACGGGCAAGATTACGACAGGTTACCGTATAAATTGCTGCTGCAACTGTAAGGAAAGCAAGAATGTAAAAAATTACCTTTAACAATTTATTTTATTCTTTTTTGGATGCGGCAGCTTTTGCGGCAGCTCGCTCCTGGTTAAATTTCTCTAACATTTCACGTTTTTCTTCGGCTTCTTTCTCTGTCATTACCGAAAATTTACGATCCATTTCTTTGATATCCAACACACTTACATCGTACTCGCTGGTCATAGTGATGCATTCTGTCGGACAAACGGTTGTACATAAACCACAATACATGCATTTTGCATGATCAATAAAGAATTTTGGAGCGTGTAAACGTTTGGTAGTTCCATCAGATGTTTTACCAATATCTTCTACAGCCTTTATCGATTCGATGGTAATACAATCAACCGGACAAATCTTTGCGCAGAGATCACATACTACACAATCATCAATTTCAACATGCAACTGATAACGCCCCACTTCCGGCACAGGAATCTGTTGATGCGGATACTGGATTGTAACCACTCCTGCTTCAGGCTGGAAATAGTTATCATTAGCAATACCGGTAGGTTTACGTTTTTTTCGCGCAGCAATAATATGCCTTAGCGTAATTGTTAACCCTTTTATCGCTGTGGTGAAACCTTCTATTATATTTAACTTACTTTTTTTCATTGTTTGTGATTACACAGATCAAAATTGATGATTAACACCGATTTATTATCTGATTAAACCGTTCTCCTTAATTATTGGAGTTACATTACCATTAATCTCCAGATACCTGAAATAAACAAGCAGGCAAAGGCTGCCGGAGTTAATACTTTCCAACAAAATGACATTAACTGGTCTACACGGAAACGAGGTAAAGTCCATCTGATCCACATTTGAATCAAAACCAATATTAATGATTTACCCAACATCCAAAAAATGCCCCATATAGTTCCGGTTGTCCAGGTAGCTAATTTTACAGGACCGATATTTGGTAATATTGTATTCCACCCTCCTAAGAATAAAACAACAGCAATCATTGAAACCAGAAGCATCATTCCGTATTCTGCAAGAAAAACTAAAGCGAAACGGATGCCTGAATATTCAATGTGAAAACCCGCAACCAACTCAGATTCTGCTTCCGGAATATCGAACGGTGTTCTATTGGATTCTGCCAAAGCCGCAGTAAAATAGATCACAAATGCGATCAGCATATGAGGTGCCTGAAATATGTTCCATGCCAAAATCCCCCCTATTTCGTTTACCTTCCAGAAACCTAAAAACTTAATGGTTTCAGTAGATAATATTCCTTGGTTAACTGTGATTGTATGTAAACTTAAACTTTGAGTTAACATCACAGCAGATATGACTGCAATTCCGGCTGGAATTTCGTAAGACACTATCTGGGCAACTGAACGAGTAGCTCCATATAAGGCATATTTATTATTAGAGCCCCATCCTACCATTAAGAAACCCACTACTTCAATGGAAATAATAGCAAGTATGTAAAAAATCCCAAGATTTGAATCTGTACCGATAAGTTCAGGAGCAATCGGAATTGCCGCAAAACCCATATAAACAGACACAAAAATAAGTACAGGAGCAACTATAAAAAGCCACTTATCAGCAGCTGTTGGAGTAATAAACTCTTTCTGTAATAACTTTAAGATATCAGCAAATGTTTGTAACAAACCAAACTTACCCGTTTCCATCGGCCCCAAACGATCCTGAATAAATGCTGAAACTTTACGTTCAGCCCAAACAGCAGCTAGTGTGTACAGAACAATAAAAAGAAGTAAACTAATAGCAATGATCATTCAGTGTTTGCATTTGGCCTTAATTACAAAGAAACTAAATTATTTCTTGGGTTGAATAATTATTTAGAAAAAGTCTATACAATAAGTAGTGTAAGTTTTCTTTTCAGAAAATTCATCCAACTCTTCACCATTTTCTATTATTCTAACTATTAATAAATTACACTAAATATCATTTTTCATACGCATAAATTATAATCAAAATAGATTATTATCAATAACAAAAAGTTATAGGCTAATATGTAATTTTTATGTCAATTCTTAAAAAGAAAATGCCCCATGCGGGGCATTCAAAATCTTTTAGTTGGAATACAAGATTAATCTTTCTTACCAAAGAACGTTTTATAGAAGAAACCAGCTATTACCGCTCCCGCGATTGGTGCTACCCAAAACAACCATAGTTGAGCAAGAGCATAACCACCCACAAATATGGCGGGTCCGGTACTACGAGCAGGATTAACAGATGTATTGGTTACAGGAATACTGATAAGGTGAATAAGCGTTAATGCTAACCCAATAGCAATTCCGGCAAAACCCTTTGGCGCTCTTTCATCCGTTGCACCCATAATTACGATTAAAAACATGAAGGTCATGACCAATTCACAAATAAAAGCAGCATTTACGCCATAGTGGCCAGGAGAGTAATCTCCATAACCATTTGATGCAAATCCATCGCTTAAACTAAATCCAGCTGTTCCGCTTGCAATTAGGAACAGTACTCCTGAAGCAACAATTCCACCTAAAACCTGTGCAATTACATAAGGAATTAATGCGGAGGTCTCTAACCGGCCTCCTGCCCATAATCCGAAGGATACCGCAGGATTTAAATGTGCACCGGAAATATGGCCGAGCGAATAGGCAATTGTTAACACTGTTAAACCAAACGCAAAAGCAACCCCTAATAACCCAATACCTACATTGGGAAATGCCGCGGAGATTACAGCGCTTCCGCAACCTCCTAATACCAACCAAAATGTGCCAATAAATTCAGCAGCTAATCTGTTAGACATTTTCATAAGATAAAATAGATTTTAAATTAACTGTAGATTTCTACAGAACTCTTAATTACAAAGAGGTGGTTCTAAGAAGATGAGCATAAATTTAGAACTATCTCTCTATCAGCAAATTTATTAATATAATTTACATATTTTATTTTTGAAAATGAGTTATATCTGCTAAACTTTTGTTGACAATTGTTGAAAAACAGTTATTAATTCTTGTTGTGCTATTTGCAAATCAAGTGATGAGGTCCTCCAGTTTACAAATGCTGCCCGAATACAGTTTTCTCCTTTAAGAATAGAAGGTGTCATAAAAACTTTTCCGCGGCTATTCAGTTCATTCAAGAATTCAGGCAACAACACATTATTTTCCTTCAACTTGAAACATACTGTATTAAGGTAAACAGGTGCGAGTAGTTCGAATGTTGCAGCAGTTTCCATCCATTTTCCAAACTCCATGGCATTGTTAATGTTGTTTGCCACAATAGACTTAAAACCTTCGCGCCCGTAAGCAATCAAACTGAACCAAGCCGGTAATGCCCTAAAACGACGTGAATTTTCCGGCAAGAAATTCAAATAAGAAAAATTGTCTTCCGGATTACCCAAATAGGGAGCATTCGAATTTTGAAAAGTTTCAACTTGAAGCCTGTTATGTTCCTTTTTAACAAAGAAAACGGCACTATCATATGGAACGTTCATCCATTTATGGCAATCGACAGTTATGCTATCAGCCTTATCCCACCCTTTCAATAAGTGTTGATGACTTGGTGCACAAGCCGCAAAACCTCCAAATGCAGCGTCAATATGCATCCAGAATTCATATTGCTTTTTCAGTTCAGCAATTTGAACAAAGTCATCAAAATCTACTGAATTAACTGTGCCACCACTGCAGCTAACAATGATTGAACGATTCTTATATTTCTCCAGTTTTTCCTTCAAATCATCTATATCCACCGCTTCTCTTCCTTCAATTGTTTTAACTTTTACAATATTACTACTACCGAAACCCAACATTGAAAGCGACTTTAATACTGATGAGTGCGGTACTGCTGATAACACGACTATATCATTAATCATTCCTTCACGCGCAATATCTTTTCCTGCTTTTTTTCCCGCCCATTGTCGGGCCACTCCCAAACAAGTGAAATTCGACATAGTCGCTCCAGAAACAAAACCTCCATGAAAATCTTGAGGAAGTTCAAATAGTTGAAGCATTAGTCGAATGGTTTCTAATTCAACAACCGCTGACAGATCGCCTGCACCAGTTATGTTTTGCGTATTTTGATCAAAGACAGCAGTTAGCCAGTCACCAGCAATAGCTGCAGGTGTAGTGCCCCCTGTAACAAAACCCCAATATCGAGGTCCTGCTGATGCAACCATTAGTTTTTGGAATTCTAATTTAAAAAGATTTAAAGCAGCTAAAGTTCCTCCTCCATTCGCTGGCAATTGATTTTCATTTACGATAGTCGTTTGTTGTCCTGTAGGAATTTTATCAATATTAGCAAGGAAATCAAGGCCATACTGCTTGATTTGATCAAGAATTTGATCAATGGATTGAAGGTCATGCTGAAGAATTGCATTCATAGTTGGGTAGTTATTTTATTTAATAAAATCTAATGGTACAAAAAAGGTCTATGTTCATCAAAAAACACAGACCTAGTCAATACGAGAACGAATCTAGCTAGTCGTTATCTTTAAAGCAAAAACTGCCTGGAATAATTCCTACTTTGCAAGAATCAACAGGTTTACCTGAAGGCAAATACCTATATAGAATCCCATTTTGCAAATAATCAATGGCGTCTGTTATGTATACTTCTGAGGTTTTCGGATTAATCCCTAAACCATAAAATAATTTATCTTTTTTTCCTGGATTCTTTTCAGGAATCAATGGATTTGCCGAAAGCTGTTGAGCGTTAACTGGCATTTGCCATACACCATTATTTAAATAATAAATAGTGTCCCGATGGCCGTTAATCGTAAGTTTTGAAGGTTGGTTTTCACCTTTCTCCATGTCAAACACTTTTTCGATAGAAAATGTTTTAGCATCGATTTTAATTAATGAAGGGTTTTCGTATCCGTATGGACTTCCCTTATATCCTCCGTCACAAATCACCCAAACCTTATTGTTCTTATCTATCACAATGCTGTTTGGTTGTTTCCCTACTGTTATCTCTTTTACCACCTTATCTGTATTGGTATCTATTACTAATACTTTGTCATCATATGACCAACAACTCACGAATAACCAATTATTATAGATCACCATTTGTTCAGTAGGATGCTGATAAAATTGTGAATAGTTATTATTTACATCAATTTTACCTGTTACAGTGTAGGTTTTAGGGTTTATGATGGTAATTGCTTTGGCATACAAATCGGTTACGTAGGCCTTTTCATCAGACATAAAATAGATGTAACGGGGAGATGTTAAGCCAGTGATCTTACCCACTAGCTTAAACGTTTTTATATCGATCACATATATCTTTCCTGAATTATTTACAACAACGTACCCCAACCCATTTCTAATCTCCATTGATTGAGCTACATCCCCTAATGGAATTCCATTGGCAGTAAAAAAGGCATCATTAATAATCGTTTTTTTTTCCGGTGAGTAATACGATAACGACGCATTACCGTACATAAAGTTTCCTTCATTAGTTATAAATACACCGTCAGCATCATCATAAAAAACATTTTCTCCTACAGGATAATCGTCTTTCATGCACGACTGAAAAAGGAATAGCATGAACACAAAAGCAATGAATCTTTTCACTTTAAAAACTTGCTTTAATAGTTAAATAATAATTTCGACCAGGCATTGGACGGCGCAGAATAGTTCTATATTCTTCATTAAAGAGATTTAACACCTTAACCTGAAGTCCAACATATGTTTTACGAAGCTTGAAGTCTTTCCCTATAGCCATATCACTCATCAAATAAGGGTAAAGAAAATCGCGTTTAGTTTCCTTCTCGTTACTGGTAGTAGTGTATCGCGTACTGTAATAATTGAAAAAATAGGAAATGTAATAACCTTTATAAGCAATATTACTGAACAGGTTGCCAGAATATTCCGGAATATATACTAATTGCTTACCAACCGATTCATCAGCCCAATTACGTGGGTCGTCATTATTTACGGAGTGTGTCCATGCAAAATTAACATGTGATTTAAACGTAAATCGACGACCTCCGGAAATTCCAATCTTACTTTCCACACCTTTGGATTTTACTTCACGCATATTTTCCGGAACCCAAAATTGATTATAGGAAGGCAACCAAATAATCCAGTTTTTTACCGTTGATGAATAGGCATTGATATCTACCCAAAAATTAAACGTATCATTTAACTTTTTTGAAATAGATGTTCCTATTTCAATAGCATTAGAACGCTCCGGTAAAAGATTTGGATTTCCTCCGGGTAAGTAATATAAATCGTTGAGTGTTGGATAATGGAAGGTCTGACTAATATTCAACTTTAGTTTCCAGTCGTAATTTTCATTGATAAGAAACTCTGTGCCTAAAAAAGGAGAGGCATAATAATCTCCATCAATAATTCCTTGTCGAACTAAAGCTGTTAAGAATAAGCGTTTAGTCAGATTGGCCTCTGCCGATAAAAGAAAGGATAAATCGCTTCTATTTTCTTCATAACCAGTCATTTTAACTTCTTCTGCTGAGATGACTTTACTTAGGGTGTAATCCAATCTTCCCTTCAATTTCAATTTATCCTCAATGAAGCTTTTATTCAGTTCTGATTGAAAATAAAATGAGTTTGAGGTTGCTGTTGAATTAATAGCTTTAACAATATCTCCTCCACTGATCTGATTTTTAAGCCAAAAATCAAGGTCCTGGTGATCATAACCTAACCTAAGAAAATAATTAGCTGAATGTTCATATCTATTCCATGAAACAACAGCTTTGAGTGTTTCATCAAATTGGCTGTTTATATTGGCGTTTTCATCGGCTTCACTGGTTGTTAATCTTGGTAATTTACGATCCGTATACATCGACCATATATTAAAAGAGAGCTGGTCTTTTAACGTGGGCCTGAAATAAACCTCTTGTAATATCCCTGCTTTATGATACTCTGCTTCTTTATTAACCTGTATTGGATATGGAGCTAATGGATTTTCAAGATCTTTTATTTCTTTGTTTTTAAATGAAAAGTCATTAGCCGAATAGCCGTAATATAATCGCGTTTTAGTTTGCCATTTATTTGCCACATAGTTTAGCTGCCCGAATTCATCATAAGTTGAATAACTTCCGAGTCCCTGCACAAACTGACCACTCCAACCTTTTTGGGTAAGCGGTTTATTATCTAGCTGAATACTACCGCCTATACTCCCACTCGTATTGGAAACAGAAGCTCCTCCATGACTTAAATTCACATCGTCCAGAAAATAAACGGGTATTAATGAAAAATCAACCATTCCCAACATTGGTGAATTAATATTGATTCCATTCCAGGTTACCTGAGTATGTGAAGGAGCAGTTCCTCTAAATGATGCAGTAGCCAGTGATCCACGACCATAAGATTTAATAAAAACAGGGGTATTTTCACTTAGTAATTCAGCCAAACTGCTGTTTACGTTTCGCTGTAGAATCAACGTATCGATTCGGGTTTGTGAGGCTCCCTTAACTTCATATTTAGATTTCGCTGTAACCGTAACCGTCTTTAGCCTTTTTACACTTGAAGAATCCTGTCCCCATAAAGTAACCGAAAACAACAAAAAAGGCAGGAGTGCAATCGCACTCCTAACCTCCATTTTTGCACTATTCTGGTTACTTTCAGTCTTTAGTCGGAAATATTTCATGCAGTTCTTATTTCAATAAAGAAATATTGGCGGCTCCGGAAACTTCAGTTGAAGCTTCTCCTAACCAGCCACCATCCTGGTTCATTCCATTGTAAACCTTTACAAAATCAATTGCTGATAGTTGTACTTTATTCCCTTTGCTATCAATTGCCCATGAAATGTCAAATGAGTTATATTTCTTCGCTTTGTATTCATCCGAATAGTTATCGACATAACCATACTTATAAGCAGAAAGAATAACCCATCCCATATTATTGATTGATTTATTGTTTGGAAGCAGTGTTCCTTCAAAAATCAGCGAATCCTGATTCTTGGCAAATGTTGGGTAATAGTTATTTTGGGTATGATATTCGTTGGCCAGCACAGCACCTTTATTACCCTTACTGTCTTTCCATTGCACATCTGTTCCAACCTTTTTAGGGTTATAGTAAATGATCTTGTAATTTTTAGCTGTAGCAACATTAGTGGACTCACTTCCTGCTAATTCATACCAGGTATCGTCAGGCAATCCGTTACCGTTGAGGTCTTGCATTACCATTACAATTCCAGGCTCTGAACTTCCCTCAAAAGCATTAGCATACACGGCAATATCATCTCCATTCCCATTCACAATGGAATGGTCAAATCCGAAGATTACATATCCCCCGAAGCCACCTAATGAAATCGTTCCATTTCCTGACTTTCCAATAAGTTTTTGTGCACCATCAGGAGTGCCTAATCCGTCTTGATTAACAAACTGTCCTGGAGCTGGTAAAAACTCAAATACTTTTGAGATATATGCACTACTTGTTGTAATAATCGGACGAGGCACATAAACAGGTCCTTCGTTATCCGGATTTATATCGTCGTCATTTTTACAAGCACTTAATGTTCCCAAGGCCAGTAAGGTTAGAAATAGTAGTTTTCTCATGATTGGAGGATCTTCTTATTGAAATACGGCAACTGCAGGGAAATAGAAACCTTCGAAATTAATTTCCTTTACTTTTTCCCCGTTGCTGGCATTAAAGAAATAAAGAGAATTGTATTTATAGTTTTCACCCCATCCTGATTGCACTGTATATGCAATTAGTTGTTTTTTAACAGGGTCGAATCTTAAACCGCTACCATAAAATACTTTGTTTTCAGGCAGCGTAACAAGTGGCTTGCTTAACGAGGCTTCGTCGCCGATTACATATTTATAGATTTGAGTAGGTGACCAACTTGAGCTTCCTGATACAAAGTAGATGGCGTTTTCAGAAGTTGAAGCAGTCAAGCTACCAGGTTCCCAAGCATACCATGATGCAAAAGGGGCTTTCGGAACATTAATTTCTTTAAATGTTAATGTTTGTGGATTGATTTCAATTAATGAGTTTTCAGTTGCTGCCCATAAGCTTCCGTCTTTTGACAAAGCAAAACCAATTGCACCTTTAGCATAATTTTTAACTACAGCCAATGTTGCACTATTAATAACATAAATCCCATTGGCTTGGCTAATTACGAATGCATATTTATCGTTAGCCCAAATAGCGCCTGTTTCTCCGGCAATACCATTGATCTTTGTACCAATAGCAAATGTTGATAGATTAATAGGATAAACACCATCGGCAGTAGTAATTAAACCTGTAGTAGCATTAATACCACAAAAAGCACGACCATTTGCAGGTAATTCAGTAATCCTTCCGGTTTCCTTTAAAGAACCAGCATCAGCAACTACAAACGGACCTTGTTTTGAGACAATATATAGCTTGCCATTGAAAACAGAACCATATTCAGTACTAACACCAAGTTCTTTACCAGTATTTTCTTTTTTAAATACATTCGTTCTGATGGTATCTTCACCATATTTATAGAAGTTTACACTGCCATTTTCATGTCCGAACCAGCCTTCGTTAATAATAAAGAATCCATCGGCATACTTTCCAGGCGTTATTGGCTCAATGATATCCTTCTGATCATCTTTGCTACATGCAGTAAAGAAAAGCGATACTAAAAGGGGTAAATAAAAGAGGTACTTTTTCATTGTTTTTATTAGATTAAAAAATTAGTAACAACAAAAACAGCCGTACAGCTAAAAAAACAATGAAGTACAAATAGAGAATAACAAGTATCTCAAAGCTCTAACTCCCGAAAGCTTGCAGGCTGTATACTTGGCAGGTCTTCTGACTTATCCCGGCTTAAGAAACACCTTCCCATTCCGGAACGGAACAGTGGCATGAGTTTTATTCTTAAGCTTTTGAATGGGATTTACAGCAGCGGGTACTGTTCAGGATTTACACCTGATTCCCTTTTAATTAATAACCATTGAGTAATAGTTATTAAACCAAAGCGTGGCAAATATAAGTATTGATTAGTTAATAGATAGATAAAAATGTAAACTTTAACTATTATTATCGATTGTTTTGAGAAACTACTAATTCATAGTGTTCAACAGTAGGAAATGGATCATAGAATTTGTGTAGCAGTTCTTTCCAACGCTGATACTCCACTGAGTTTCTGAATCCTATTGTATGATCTTCCAAAGTTTCCCATTCTACCAGTAATAAATAGCGGCTAGGTTTTTCAATACATTTTTGAAGTTGATGCCACCTGTAACCATTCATAGAACTGATTATTTGCTGAGCGACCAGAAAGTTTTCTTCAAACTGTTCAACTTTATCGGGGATTACATCTAAGATGGCTTTTTCTAAAATCATATACTTTTTTAACTCAATAACATTGAATTGGCTTGGAGAAATTAAAAATAAGTAACGAGAGTTAGAGATAAGAAAAAAGTTGTAAAAAGCGTCGAATTGCTATGCATATCAGTATCCAGTAAATCACCTGAACATTCAGTTTAATAAGTCGGATGAGAAATTATTATTCGCCGCTTGGTCTGAACTTACATTTTTAGGAATCAGAACATTGTTTTTATCTATTGTTTCTTAAAAAATTATAAAATAACAATGCATATAAGCTTATTCAATATTTTGAGTCAATTTAGAAAGTTCAGTGAACAAGAGTTGAAGCTTATCCAATCGCAGTTAGTGTTTCGAACTGTAAAGGAGAATGAAATTTTGCTGGAAAGGGGAGCAATTTGCAGAGAGATAATTTTTGTTAATCATGGAGTGCTTCGCACCTATATTAATAATAATGATGGAGAAGAATTAACACATTATTTTATTAAAGAGAATCAGTTTATTGCTGATATTGAAAGTTTTAACAGCCTTACTCCGGCAACGGAAAGTATACAGGCGATTTGTGATTCAGATTTAATAATCCTATCGAGAAAGGGTATTGATTTCCTTCTTTCAACCATCACTCAATGGCAGGAAACCATGTTGCAAATTGCTCAAAAATCATTAATGGAGAAGATATACACACGTAATGCCTATTTAGGAGTGGATGCTACTTCCCGTTATTTAAAATTTATTGAAGAGCAGGGTGATATTGCATTACGTGTTCCCCAGTCAATAATTGCCTCTTATTTAGGTATTACTCCTCAATCACTTAGCCGTATAAGAAAACAAGTTCGCTAGGACTTTTTTACCATTTGGTAATTGAAGCCTGTTTCTATTTTTCAAGTTTTGTGGTAAATAAAACAGAAATCAATATGAAAATATTAGTAACAGGCGCAAATGGCCATTTAGGCAACAACATTGTAAGGTATTTGCTAAATGAGAATATTCAGGTGTTTTCAGGTGTGCGAGCTGGCGCCGACGTCTCGATGCTTACCACTCTATCTACAGAAATTGTAACGCTTGATTATAAATCGGTAAAACAATTATCAGAGATATTCAGTCAGGGCGATGTAGTTATTCATACCGCCGCGGTATTTAAGCGTTGGGCCAGAAATGCACAGAAAGAGATAATTGACCAAAATGTAAACTTATCAGAAAATATTGTGAATGCCGCTGCTGATGCGGGCATCAAAAAACTTATTTACATTAGCAGTTTAGCCGCATTAGATGACACACAACAGCCAATGGACGAAACCAGTTGGAATCAACTTAAGCAACGGCCTTATTCGTATTCAAAATCACTCTCTGAACAAAAAGCCATACAAATTGCTAAAGAACGCGGCTTGACCATTTCTACTTTATTGCCTTCTGCTATCATTGGCGAAAATTTCAATGGATTAACTCCCACTCTTAAGATATTTGCTGACATAGTTAATAATAAACTCCCTATGATACCCCACTTTAATTTCTTGTTTATCAATGTGAAGGATGTTGCAAGGGCAGCTTTTTTGGCAATTGAATATGCTAGAGATGGTGAGCGATATATTATTTCGGATACTTGTAAGTATAGCATTGAACAAGTGTTTGAGCTGGCACAGCGTAGTTTTCCACAGTTGAAACTGAAAAAGCCTTCCATTGCTCCAAAGCCAATGTTGTATTTTATGGCATGTCTGGGAGAGAATATAAGTAAGATTACAGGAAAGGAACCTCTATTGACTGTTGAAGATCTTAATGAGTTATGGAATGCATCGCCTCAGGTAAATGTTTCAAAAGCTAAGAGAGAACTTGGATTCGAAGCATCAGCTGTTGAGGCAGGTATGCTCGAAACATTTAAGTTTTTAAATCCTGCTTTGCGTTAGATTTTTGTATTTGACTAGCTTTTGGCTATTAGCTATTAGCCTGCATCAACGATCAGTTTTGTTATCATTCCTCATCCGTTTACTGAAGTCAACTGCAATGAAGCAATTGTCTGAAGCGGATTAGCTTTTAGCCTGCACCAACAAGCAATCCGTTGTTATCCTGAGGCACGAAGGATCTGTTGGTTAAATGCGAGCCTGGACAATTCATTTCCGGACAGGATACCTTTTATACCTGACGGTCTTACATCGTTTCAGGTATTGCGCCATCAGGTGCAACAGCTCGGTAGGTATAGTCATTTATTCAGCATTATTGTGCGGTTAGGTATAAAACCAATTGCGTATTCAGAAAAGTAGTAGGAGAATAAATACAAAGGAAATTGAACAACCGCCTGTCAATTACGTATTCAGAAGAGTGGTAGGAGAATAAACACAAAAGAAAGCCTATCAACGATGTGTGTCATCCTAAGATTGTAATATCTGTCTAATAGACACGATCATCCCACAATTTCCATCGCTTACCGAACCGGCTACTGTTTTGTACCTAACGGCACAATTGTTTTTGGGATGTGTCATTGCACCGATGTTTTTCTCCATTGGAGCATTCTTTCGTTTAGGCTGATGTTCTACTTAACTATTAAATAGCACAATGGAACCAACCGTGTGTCATCCTGAGGCACGAAGGAGCTGTTGACTAAATGCGAATGGCTGTACAGTTCATTTCCGAACAGGTTACTACCTTGTACCTAATGGCATGACATCGTTTCGCAATGGGAAATACAAAGCCATTCAGGTATTGCGCCGTCAGGTGCAACAGCACGGTAGGTATAGTCATTTATTCAGCATTATTGTGCGGTTAGGTACAAAACCAATTGCGTATTCAGAAAAGTAGTAGGAGAATAAATACAAAGGAAATTGAACAACCGTGTGTCATCCTTAGACATGACTGAAGGATCTGTCAAATAAAAACAACCATCCCCACAATTTGCATCGCTTACCGAGCCGGTAACGGCACAATCGACCTTTCAGACATGTCATGGCTACCGATATTTTGCTCCGCTGGAGCATTCTTTCTTAGGATAAAACCGATCCACCGTGTAGTTTACTGCCAAAATTGGTTGGGCTGTAAACAAACAAAGCCCATTGGTTATTCACCAACGGGCTTGTATAAAAATCGGCACCGACCTACTCTCCCACCTGTTACGGCAGTACCATCGGCTCTGGCGGGCTTAACTTCTCTGTTCGGAATGGGAAGAGGTGGACACCGCCGATATAGGCACCTGAATATCTTTTGAATCTCTTTTAGACATATTTTTGAAAGAAGTTACTACCGCAGAAAGTAAACGAGGCTTTCTTTGCAGAAAGTTTCGGATGATTAGTACTACTCGACTTTGATGTTACCACCTTTACATCTGTAGCCTATCAACGTGGTCATCTTCCACGATCCTGTATGGATATCTCATCTTGTGGTGAGTTTCGCACTTAGATGCTTTCAGCGCTTATCTCGACCGAACGTAGCTACTCAGCTGTACAACTGGCGTCATAACTGATTCACTAGCGGTTCGTCCAACCCGGTCCTCTCGTACTAAGGTCAGGTCCACTCAAATATCCTACGCCCACAACAGATAGGGACCGAACTGTCTCGCGACGTTCTGAACCCAGCTCGCGTGCCACTTTAATCGGCGAACAGCCGAACCCTTGGGACCTTCTCCAGCCCCAGGATGTGACGAGCCGACATCGAGGTGCCAAACCTCCCCGTCGATATGAGCTCTTGGGGGAGATCAGCCTGTTATCCCCAGCGTACCTTTTATCCTTTGAGCGATGGCCCTTCCATGCAGAACCACCGGATCACTATATCCTACTTTCGTACCTGATCGGCTTGTGGGCCTCACAGTCAAGCATGCTTTTGCTATTGCACTCCACGTACGGTTACCAAGCGTACTGAGCATACCTTTGAAAGCCTCCGTTACTCTTTTGGAGGCGACCACCCCAGTCAAACTACCCACCAAACAATGTCCCCCGCTTCAGCAGGGTTAGACACCAAATACAGAAAGGGTGGTATTTCAACGTTGACTCCCCGAATCCTAGCGAATCCGGCTCACAGTCTCCCACCTATCCTACACATCCTGTATCCGATATCAATGTTAAGTTGTAGTGAAGGTGCATGGGGTCTTTCCGTCCCGTTGCGGGTAACCGGCGTCTTCACCGATACCACAATTTCACCGAGCTCATGGCTGAGACAGCGCCCAGATCGTTACACCATTCGTGCAGGTCGGAACTTACCCGACAAGGAATTTCGCTACCTTAGGACCGTTATAGTTACGGCCGCCGTTTACTGGGGCTTCGATTCAATGCTTCGCCTTGCGACTAACATCCCCTCTTAACCTTCCAGCACCGGGCAGGTGTCAGGCCTTATACTTCATCTTGCGATTTTGCAAAGCCATGTGTTTTTGTTAAACAGTCGCCTGGGCCTTTTCACTGCGGCCCCCGTTAAGGGGCGCCCCTTCTCCCGAAGTTACAGGGCCATTTTGCCGAGTTCCTTAGCCATGATTCACTCGAGCACCTTAGGATTCTCTCCTCGACTACCTGTGTCGGTTTACGGTACGGGTATCTTGTATCTGAAGTTTAGAGGATTTTCTCGGCAGCCTTTAGGATCACTATCCACGCACCCGTAGGCTTGCGGTACTTTCAGGTTTCACCAAAGCCGGCGGATTTGCCTACCAGCCCTATAGTTACGCCCTTTAACGAACTATTCCGTCAGTTCGCGGATCTTTCACCACTGCGTCTCCCCGTCACAATACAAGATAGTATTGGAATATTAACCAATTGTCCATCGGCTTCGCCTTTCGGCTACACCTTAGGCCCCGACTAACCCTGATCCGATTAGCGTTGATCAGGAAACCTTAGTCTTTCGGTGAGCAGGTTTCTCGCCTGCTTTATCGTTACTTATGCCTACATTTGCTTTTCTAACCACTCCAGCATACCTTACGGTACACCTTCGCCGTTGTTAGAATGCTCTCCTACCATAATACAGAGTATTATCCATAGCTTCGGTATTACACTTGATGCCCGATTATTATCCATGCCCGATCGCTCGACTAGTGAGCTGTTACGCACTCTTTAAATGAATGGCTGCTTCCAAGCCAACATCCTAGCTGTCTGTGCAATCGGACCCCGTTAGTTCAACTTAGTGTAAATTTGGGGACCTTAGCTGATGGTCTGGGTTCTTTCCCTCTCGGCCTTGGACCTTAGCACCCAAAGCCTCACTCCAGCGTATATGTGTCTAGCATTCGGAGTTTATCTGGATTTGGTAGGATTTGACTCCCCCGCATCCAATTAGTAGCTCTACCTCTAGCACACTCAACCGCCAGGCTGTTCCTAAAAACATTTCGGAGAGTACGAGCTATTTCCCAGTTTGATTAGCCTTTCACCCCTACCCTCAAGTCATCCGAATACTTTTCAACGTAAACCGGTTCGGACCTCCATTACATGTTACTGCAACTTCATCCTGCTCAAGGGTAGATCACAAGGTTTCGCGTCTACTCCCACTGACTATGCGCCCTATTCAGACTCGCTTTCGCTTCGGCTCCGTTACTTAATAACTTAACCTTGCCAGTGAGAAGTAACTCGTAGGCTCATTATGCAAAAGGCACGCCGTCACACCTTTCGATGCTCCGACCGCTTGTAAGCGCACGGTTTCAGGTTCTATTGCACTCCCCTGTTCGGGGTTCTTTTCACCTTTCCTTCACAGTACTTGTTCACTATCGGTCTCTCAGTAGTATTTAGCCTTACCAGATGGTGCTGGCAGATTCCCACAAGGCGTCTCCGACCTCGCGGTACTCAGGATACAGTTAGGTAATAAGATCTTGCCTGTACACGACTGTCACGTCCTATGGTTGCTCTTCCCAAAGCATTCCAGTTCAATCTTATAGTCCACAGCACTGTCCTACAACCCCAGTAATGCCGTAACATTACTGGTTTGGGCTCTTTCGCGTTCGCTCGCCACTACTTACGAAATCACTATTGTTTTCTCTTCCTACGCCTACTTAGATGTTTCAGTTCAGCGCGTTTGCGTTTTTTACGATTATCCTTCAGATAATCAGGTTTCCCCATTCGGAAATCACCGGATCAATTCGTATTTGCCAATCCCCGATGCTTATCGCAGCTTATCACGTCCTTCTTCGCCTCTGAGAGCCAAGGCATCCCCCGTGCGCCCTTAGTAACTTTCTTTACTAAGACTTGCGTCTTATGCTTACATTATAGAATTAATTCTATCTGTTGCTCGTTTACCTTCTTACAGGTAACTTCTTTCAATATGTCAAAGAACTTCTTGACCGTTTGTCATTCCTTTGAATGACGGTCTTGGTGGAGAATAACGGATTCGAACCGTTGACCCCCTGCGTGCAAGGCAGGTGCTCTAGCCAGCTGAGCTAATTCCCCAAGATCGTTTTGTAGTCCCGAGCAGACTTGAACTGCTGACCCCTACATTATCAGTGTAGTGCTCTAACCAAACTGAGCTACGGGACTCTTTCTTGTTCCTGTAGGCAGTAGGCTTTGCTGATCAATCTACCCTTCCTACCGGTACTTGGGTTTTTCTCTTGTGATTATTTTTGAAATGAGATTTTCATAGCGCAGCAGCTATTTTTTTAACTGCTATCCTTCTCTAGAAAGGAGGTATTCCAGCCGCACCTTCCGGTACGGCTACCTTGTTACGACTTAGCCCTAATTACCAGTTTTGCCCTAAACCGCTCCTTGCGGCTACAGTCTTTAGGCACCCCCGGCTTTCATGGCTTGACGGGCGGTGTGTACAAGGCCCGGGAACGTATTCACCGCGTCATTGCTGATACGCGATTACTAGCGAATCCAACTTCATGAGGTCGAGTTGCAGACCTCAATCCGAACTGTGAATGGCTTTTTGAGATTGGCTTCCTATTACTAGGTCGCAGCCCTCTGTACCATCCATTGTAGCACGTGTGTAGCCCCGGACGTAAGGGCCATGATGACTTGACGTCGTCCCCGCCTTCCTCTCTACTTGCGTAGGCAGTCTGATTAGAGTCCCCATCTTAATGCTGGCAACTAATCATAGGGGTTGCGCTCGTTGCGGGACTTAACCCAACACCTCACGGCACGAGCTGACGACAGCCATGCAGCACCTAGTTTCGTGTCATTGCTGACTGATCTATTTCTAAATCATTCACTAACTTTCAAGCCCGGGTAAGGTTCCTCGCGTATCATCGAATTAAACCACATGCTCCTCCGCTTGTGCGGGCCCCCGTCAATTCCTTTGAGTTTCAATCTTGCGACCGTACTCCCCAGGTGGATTACTTAACGCTTTCGCTTAGCCGCCGACTGTATATCGCCGACAGCGAGTAATCATCGTTTAGGGCGTGGACTACCAGGGTATCTAATCCTGTTTGATCCCCACGCTTTCGTGCCTCAGCGTCAGTTACACTTTAGTGAGCTGCCTTCGCAATCGGTGTTCTGTGACATATCTATGCATTTCACCGCTACTTGTCACATTCCGCCCACTTCATCTGTACTCAAGTAAACCAGTATCAAAGGCAGTTCTACAGTTGAGCTGCAGGCTTTCACCTCTGACTTAATTTACCGCCTACGCACCCTTTAAACCCAATAAATCCGGATAACGCTTGGATCCTCCGTATTACCGCGGCTGCTGGCACGGAGTTAGCCGATCCTTATTCTTCGGGTACCTTCAACTAAATACACGTATCTAGGTTTATTCCCCGACAAAAGCAGTTTACAACCCATAGGGCCGTCTTCCTGCACGCGGCATGGCTGGTTCAGACTTCCGTCCATTGACCAATATTCCTTACTGCTGCCTCCCGTAGGAGTCTGGTCCGTATCTCAGTACCAGTGTGGGGGACCATCCTCTCAGATCCCCTATGCATCGTAGCCTTGGTAAGCCGTTACCTTACCAACTAGCTAATGCAACGCATGCCCATCTTCAATCACCAAAGTTTTAATATCTAAATGATGCCATTCTGATATCTTATGCGGTATTAATCTCCCTTTCGGAAGGCTATCCCCCAATTGAAGGTAGGTTGCATACGTGTTACGCACCCGTGCGCCACTTTCATAGAAACCGAAGTCTCTAATCTCGTTCGACTTGCATGTATTAGGCCTGCCGCTAGCGTTCATCCTGAGCCAGGATCAAACTCTCCGTTGTATACTTTAAGTTTGTTCCTATTTCCGTATCGCTACGGAAAAGGTCCCGATTTTTAATTTCGGGATTGTCTCTTGGATTGACAGTTATTCTTAGCTTGACCAGGTATTGCTACCTGCTCGCGCTGCGCTATTTCTCATCTCTTCAAAGAACTTGTTGTTAACCCTTTTGGTTAACTTTCGTGGATATCCCAGGAGTCGAACCTGTCCAGTCTTGCGACCGTTTTCCTTTTATCCCGCTTTCTTTTTTTCAGTTTTCAAACCGACCTTCCGTCTGTTTGGGGTTGCAAAGGTAAACATCTTTTTTAATTTTCAAAAAAATATTTTTTTTATTTTTTTTGCCTTTTCAAGCTCCTTTACCCTCTTTTCAATGTTTTCTCTCCCTCTCTAGCGGGCTGCAAAGGTAACACTCTTTTTCACTTCTCCAAAAAGTTTTTTAACTTTTTCTCCTCCCTCTCTTTCCCTTTGTCCAGGCTCCGTTTCTTGCGAAACTTCCGCCCCTTACACCCTTTCAACCTTGCCCCGTACCATCCGTTTCGGGAGTGCAAAAGTAGAAAAATTCATCCTCCCGCCAAACTATTTCTAAACTATTTTTACCACCTTTTACTAACTGCCTGATAAACTGTACTAAAAAGTTTAATCCCACCGATTCCCCGACCCTGCTCCGAAAGGAGAAGGGAGCACCCCTGGGTCAATTAGTTCTTTTTCGGGGTTAATGGTTAAACAAATGAAAAGAGTGCATCGGTTAGCTATTTATCAGTTATCTTTCCTATTATTATATATGTATTGTAAAGATAAAGCAAAAACATTATTTCTCAGGTACTCTTTTTCTCATTTCATTCGCTATTTCAGTAGCATTCGCTTCACCTTTCTTTTCTAACTCCTCAATAATCAAGGTGTGGTTATGTTTATCTCTGTTCTGCGAAAGTTTGTAGGTAGCTTGTACTTCATCCATACTAATCTCAAATCCAACTACACCTTTCATTTCTTTTCTTACCATCTCTTGCGACATTGTATGCACAGAAACAGGCCGTTCTGAATGTACTTCATATTTGTCCACTAATTTTGCAAGCGCATTATACAAAGATTCACCTTCCATTATCTTAATCGTGCCATAGACATGTACAGCTAAATAATTCCAGGTCGGAACATTTTCATGATCGTACCAGGAAGGGGATATATAAGTATGAGGTCCTGAAAATATCACCATCACTTGTTCATTGTTTTGAAATTCTTTCCACTGAGGATTTGCCCTAGAGATATGCCCTACCAAAACACTACTTCCCTCTTCATTTTTATCTAACACCAAAGGGATATGTGTAGCCCAAGGTTTTCCGTCCACCTGATTTATTAAAATGCCAAAGCTGTTATGTTTAATAAAGTCATGAATCTCATCAATATTTTCGTTGCGATAATTTTTTGGTGTATGCATATAAGGGTTATGGTTTCTTTAGGAACTCTTTTAAAGGAGCAATAAATTTATTAAAATCTTCAATATGTGGCAAATGTCCGACATTATCAAGTTCTACCAATGTTGAACCAGGAATTAACGATGCTGTTTTCTTTCCCAATTCAGGATAATCACCCATAGTGGATGCAATGTCAGGAGACACCAGGTTTTTTCCTAATGCCGTTCTATCTCTTTGACCTATGATTAATAATGTAGAAACCTGCAATTGATAAAACTCATAACATACTGGTTGAGTAAAGATCATATCATAAGTCAATGCAGAATTCCATGCAATGATTTTATAATTCTGATTCTTCGTCCACCCTGCCTGAATATCCAGCCATTGATCATACTCTGGTTTCCAATTTCCGCCATAATAATTTGTCAGTTGATAATCCTTTATACTTTCATATGTAGCGGCCATTTCATTTTCATACCACCAATCGATTGGCTTATAAGGTACCTTTTGCTGCCAGTCTTCTAAACCAATTGGGTTTTCGAGTACCAATTTTTCTGTTGCCTCGGGAAACATTAGGGCAAAGCGAGTTGCCAACATTCCGCCCATTGAATGTCCCACGATGGTTGCTTTCATAATTCCAAGTTCATCCAAAATTAAACGGGTGTTGTTGGCAAGCATTTGAAAAGAATATTGCAAATGCTCTGGTTTAGATGATTTACCAAACCCGATTTGATCAGGAATAATAATGCGATACCCAAGCTCTGCTAAGGTTTTTGCCGTTTGCCCCCAATAGGCACCACAAAAATTCTTACCATGAAGCAATACCACCGTTTTTCCATTTGGTTTTTCCGGTTTTACATCCATATATGCCATTTGATAGGTATTACCCTCAATTGCCACATCCAGGAAATTTACCGGATATGGATAACCAATATTCTCAAGATTTATAGCTGTTACTCCTACATTTTGTGACCTGGCGGCGGCAGCTATACAGATTAAAGCAGCTAGTAGTAACTTTTTCATTCGCTTGGTTTAAGTTATTCCTATGTGAACAGAAAAAAAGGATTATGTACCAAAAAATAAGCCACAACTAAGTTGTGGCTTATTTTTTGGTACATTAGTCTTATTAACTATATGTAGACAGTGCTATATTTTCGTTAGTCACTTTCCGCGAGACTTACTTTTTTCATGCAGTGTCTCATTTTAAAGGTATTCAAGAATGCTTCGCATGTTTTTCTACAGCGAAAAAAAGTAAGCAAAAAACGCTCTCGGCTCAGCCGAGACTGCGTACAATTCTCCTGCAGTTAATGCAAGAGCTTAATTCACCACTTCCAACTGTACAAGGCGGGAGTTACAGACTTGGAAGTTTTTCTGACAACTAATTATATAATTTTTTATCCAAGAGGTTAATCCGGATATTATAACAATCAGTATTCAGGTTCTTATTTCAGTGAGCTACCATTCTTTTTTACGTTAACGATAACATCCAGTAATCCATCTGTTGGGGCGTCCTCTTCGATCTCCCAGAACATGATACCTCCTAATTTTTTATCGATCACATATTGTGTTTTGTATTCGATGGATCTTTTATCATCATAAGTTATAAACAGCTTTTTCTCGGCGCTGTATAAATAAGGCGCTTTAGCCAGGTCATCCCAGTGATAAACAAAATCGGTTTGATTTGGCATTTGTTCCCTAATTTGTGCATAAGAAATTCCCTGTTTGAACTTACCAGATTGGAACAGACCATTATTTACGTTTTCTACTCCTTCAAACATGCGACCGTAAAAAGCCGATCCGACAATAATCTTACCTGCCGGAACACCTTGTTTCAGTAAATAACTTACCCCATTATCTGCGGATTCTTTTAACTGAGGTACAGAATATAATCCGGTATGATGACCGGTAACCATTGAATAACCATTCACCAAATCATAACTCATTAGATTTACATAATTAACCTGAGGCATTACATTTTTCCAATCAATTGATTCTTCAAGACATTTTTGGAAACCACCAGTTGCAAAACTAATTTCCTGCTTTTTTCCTAAAACACGACGAAGTTCAGTAACCAATGCGGTAAAGTTAGGCTTATCCTGAGGACCAAACTTATGACCTGGCAGGCCTTCAATTGCCGGATACTCCCAATCTAAATCGATACCGTCTGTACCGAAGTAATTATTCAATTGCTTTACCGATTCAGCAAACTCCGTTCTTGCAGCAGCTGAAGAGAAAACATCTGAACAGGTTTCGCAACCACCCCATCCACCTAATGACAGAATAACTTTTAACTGAGGATTCTGTTTTTTCAATCCTACCAAGCTTTTTATTGTAGCGGTATCACCAGCATTATCAACATTCAGTTTATTTCCTTTTAAATGGCAAAAACTGAAAATTATATGCGTGAGCTTTTCAGCAGGAACTTTTTCAGCTTGTTCTGGGGAACCAAAGAAATAGGCAATTACCTGGAACTTATTATTTTGCTGAGCAAAAACCGGAAGCGAAAAACACGCTAACGCAAGGATAGAAAAGAGTACTTTGATCTTAGGTGATATCATAATTTCAACAGGGAAAAGTTTTTGATGTTATTTTTTTATTAATCTACATTAAACATTGTAAATGTAATTATTTAAGAATTTCTATTTACATTGTGCTACTGTAATAAAGTTGTTATGCTTTTTTGCGTTTTCTTTTAATTACTCTGTCACATGAAAAAACAATTATTCCTCCTATTCTTGTTATTCGGTGGATTTATATCCTCAGCTATTGCGCAAACACCAGCTTTATTGCTAAGGTTAGATGATAATGGAATGAACCACTCGGTAAATACTGCAATAAAAGAAGTAGCCGAAACAGGCATTCCTTTTTCAACATCTGTTATGTTTGCTTGTCCGTGGTACCAGGAAACTGTTTCGATACTTAAAAATTACCCAAATCTCTCGGTTGGTGTTCACCTTACATTAAATGCCGAATGGAAATATTATCGTTGGGGGCCTGTGGCGGGGAGAACTGCCGTACCTAGTCTGGTTGATTCAAATGGCTATTTTTATTCATCTACTGCTCAGTTTTTGGCTAGCAATTACAAATTAGACGAAGTTGAAAAGGAACTAGCCGCACAGATTGAACGTGCCTTAAACTCAGGATTAAAAATTGATTATGTTGATTATCACATGGGAACAGCCATGTCGACCCCAGAAATGAGGACTATTGTAGAAAAACTTGCAAAGAAATACGGCTTAGGTATATCACATTACTTTGGAGAACAATACAAAACAATGTTTGAAATACCAGTTGTAAAAAAGCAAGAAGTTTTCTTTGATCACTTGACACATCTTGATCCAAAAGGAGTTGCACTAATGATTTTTCACGTTTCAAAGTTTGATCCCGAAATGCAGGCTTTAATTGACATGAACAGCCCTGATATGCAAGCTGTTAATAACGAACCAATAGTCGCCATTCATCGTTCGACCGAACTTAAAATTTTGCTTTCTAAGGAATTTCAGGACATGGTTAAAAAAGGGAAAGTAAAATTGATAACTTATAAAGATTTGATCAAGGATAATGGGTTAACAAACATGAAATCTCCTTTTACAAATTAGCTCTTAAAGTTGAACCTCATTTTATAATTAGTAAGACCAATATAGTTAATAAAGACTTTTTGTTCTTCAGTAACTTCAAAGCCATTTTTAATAAAGAATGACTTTGCTGTTATACTAGCTTCGGTAGTTAACCCGGTCAGGTTTAATTCAGTCGCTTTGCTAATAATTGCATTCAATAACAGCGTCGCAATTCCTTGTCGCTGGTAATCTTTATGAACGTACATCAGGTCCAGGTAACCATCTTCTTCAAGTGAAGAAAAGCCGGTAATTATTCCTTCCGTCGTCTCGCAAATATAAAAATATTGGGATTCTATCCTGTTAGCTAACGAATCGGTACGATCGGCAGTGGATGCCCATGCTGCAATTTGCTCAGCGTTATAATCGAAGACATTTATAGTGGTGATTGTATTGTAGTATAACTCCTTAAGTTGAGAGATATCATTCAGATCAGCTTTTCTTATTTGCATTGCCTTTTTTCAGACAAAATAATAAAAGCCTGACTGACTTGAAATAAGAAATACAATAAATTTTATATCATCTATTTATATGCTCTAATCAATTCAATATATCCGGAGAATTTATTTTTTGCCACATCCGAACTATTCAGTCTGAGGATATAGAAATAAACCCCTTCCTCCAGTTGGCTGCCATCCCAATCATTCTGATAATTATTGCTACGATAAACCTCATTTCCCCAACGATTAAAGATCAACAGTTTACTTCCCGGATAATTTTCCAATCCCTCAATCTTAAACACATCATTAATACCATCTCCATTTGGAGTAAATACATTCGGCACTACGAAAGCTATATTGGAGTCGACGACCATATCTGTTGTGCAGTTAGTTGAGGTTGAAGAACAGCTTGTAGGATGCACTTTGCCGTTTCCATTAACAGTTGCCTGGTTAATTATTACAGAAACTCCATTAAGAACCGTTGAGGCTTTAACCGTTAATACGTAACTACGTTCTTCATCCACTGCAAGATCAGTATCAGTAAATATTACAGCGCTACCAGCTAAACTACCTCCACTTACATAGGTAGTATGTTTCGGCAATGAATCCATAATTGTAATGTTTGAGATCAATACATTTCCAATGTTTTTCACATGAATAGTATAAGTTAATTCTTCCCCCGCCTGAACTTTTCCATCTCCTGAAGCGTCTGTAACTAGTTTCCAGGTAGAAAAATCATTAACGGTAACCGTAGCCGGTATTTCAGTTTTACATGTCGGTATTGAAACATCAGCTGAACAGGATGTAAGTTTATCTTCACCATCAGCAGTTACTGTTGCCTGATTGCTGATACTTGTTATGCCTGTTAAAACATCAGCTGCGCGAACCACAAATGTATAGGTGCGTTCTTCATCGATTGCCAAATCTGTATCCGTTAAGGAGATATTAATGCCGTCAAATGTACCACCGCTTACATAAGAAGTGTTTGCAGGCAATGGATCTGTTATAAAAATATTCTTCAGTATTCTGCTTCCGGTATTCTTAACGTGAATAGTGTAGGTTAATTCTTCATTTTCACGAGCTACCCCATCGGCATTGGAATCAGTACCCAATTTCCAGGTTGCAAAATCTGCAGGAGACAATACAACCGCTAGTCCTCTTTCCCTATTCAGGCTTCTGCATCCGTTGGCAGTGATCACTTCCACCTGATAAAATCCCTGATCCGAGGCTTGAAAGTTTGCAAAAGTTAAAGTGGCTTGATTTGAAGCTCCCGGAATTAACATACCATCTTTATACCACTCTAATCCGGCATAAGAACCATTTACATTCGCTGTTAATGTAAAAGAAGAACCAATGAATAAGTTTTCCGGAAGAGGAACTGATGTAATGGTTACCTCCGGAATTTGTTCAACGGAAACAGTTACCGCCTTTGCATTGGTTGGGTTATTAGCGCAAACATTATCACCACTAACAGTAATATAATAGGTAGTTGTTTGCGTAATACCCGGCACTGTAAATGTATCGCCAGTTTTTAAAACAGTAGTTAAGGCGGCATCTTCATACCAGGTAAATACCGGATTTACCAGGGTGCTAGAGGCCGTTAAAATCGTTCCGGCGCCACTGCAAACTATTGCGTCAGTTATCTGAATATCAGCTGCTGTTGCCGGATTATTTACTGTTACGGTTACAACCATTGCCCTATCAGGTGTACTTTCACACACATTTGAGCCACTGACAGTTACATAATAATTAGTAGCTACAGAAAGATTTCCAGTATTAAAGGTTGTTCCTGTTGTTAACAAATTGGTTAATGCCGGATCGCTATACCAATTAAATACAGGATTACTAACAATGGAAGTTGAGGCCGACAACTGAGCTGAGTTACCACTACAAATCGTTTCATTATTTACTACAAATGCATCAGATGGCACAGTTGGCTGAACCAAAACACTTACTGTTTTTGCTGCTCCTGCCTGATTTTCACAAATGCCAGCACCCTGAACAGTTATATAATAGGTAGTTGTTCCGGTTAATACAGGTGTGGTAAACGTAGCTGTATTATCAGCAAGAAGATTGGTCAACGAAGCATCGCTATACCAATTGAATATTGGATTGTTAATGGTGCTGCCAGCCGTTAAGGTAGCGCCATTTCCTGTGCAAATAACTACATCTGAAATAGTTATATCTGCAGCTGTGGCATTTGGCGTAACGGCTACATTTACTGTTTTAGCATCTGCAGCTAAATTTTCGCATACATCAGTTCCCGAAACAGTAATATACAACGTAATATTTTGTAAAAGCACAGGAGTTGTGTAAGTGGCTCCTGTGAATATTTTGTTTATTAAGCCTGCATCAGCATACCAATTAAATACCGGGTTTGGAACCGTTGAACTTGTTGCTGTTAATTGAGTAGCAGTGCCTTTACAAATAGAAACATCTGTAATTGTGATATCAGCAGCTACTGGGCGAGGATTTACGATCACAGTAACCGGAAAACCTGTTAGTACCGCACCGGAACAAATAGTTGGACCAGCAACTGTTACGTAATACGTGGTTGTTTGAGTCAAAACCGGAGTTGTAAAAGTAGCACCCGTTCCTATCTGGTTGGTTAAGGCAGCATCACTGTACCACACAAATGAAGGATTTGCTTCGGCCACGCCTACACTCAAAGTAGTGCTTTCTCCACTGCAAATCACCGTAGGCGCTTTTACAAATAAGTGAGTAATTACCGGAAGTGGTGTTACCCCAATGGTAACTGCTTTAGCGTTTCCGGCAATGTTGGCACATACATCATCACCGGAAACCGTTATATAGTAAATGGTTGAAGTAATTAAAGTTCCAGTGTTTAATGTAACACCTGTTGAAATAAGGTTAGTTAATGCTGCATCACTATACCAGTTAAATGAGGGATTTGCTACTCCCGGCGCAGAAGCAGTTATAGTAGTACTTTGGCCGATGCAGATCAGCTGATCCGGCACTGTTATCTCAGAAGCCACCGCAGTTCTGTTTACAGTAACATGAACCGCTTTTGCTCGGCTTTCACACACATTATCACCCTTTACAGTAACATAATAAACGCTGCTTACAGTTAATGCGGGCGTAGTAAAAGTTGCTCCATTTGAAATAAATGTATTTAAAGCAGCATCACTATACCAGTTAAATTCCTGATTATTTATCGAAGAAGCACTGGCTGTCAGAACGGCCGATGATCCTTGACAAACAACCTGATCAGCTACCGAAATGCTAATTGTATCTGCCAATGGGTTAACAGTAACTGTTACCTGTTTGGCATCTGTTATACCATTGGCACAAATACCAGCTGCAGATACGGTAAGAAAATAATTAGTTGTGGTAGTAAGCGCAGGCGTTGTAAAGTCGGTTCCGGTGTTTACCAATTGTGTTAATGCAGCATCACTATACCAGCTAAATTGTGGTGAGCTTATCGTAGTGCTCGATGCACTTAATGTAGCTGATGAACCACTGCACACGGTTATATTGTCGACCTGAATATCAGCAGTTGTTGCATTGTTATTTACATTTATTGTTATGATTCTTGCAGCTCCGGCTTCATTCTCACATACCCCATTACCACTAACTGTAACATAATAACTAGTGGTTTGACTTAATGCCGGAGTAGTAAATGATACTCCTGTTGCCACAACAGTTGTTAGTGCGGCATCACTATACCATGTAAAAACAGGATTAGTTAATGAAGATGTTGCATTAAGGGTTGCTGTTGCGCCCGAACAAATTGTTTGTCCGGCTGCGGTAATATCTGCAGCCACAGCCTTCCTGTTAACCGTTAAGCTCACAGAAGCTGCTGTACCCGTATTATTTTCACAGACCCCGTTACCTGTAACTGTCACATAATATGTGGTGTTATTAAGAAGTGCGGGAGTAATAAACTGACTACCAGATGTGATAAACTGAGTAAGAGCAGCATCAGCATACCAGTTAAATACAGCATTAGCTATTGTTGATGTTGATGCATTTAATGTTATGCTAGTTCCTTCGCAAATTGCAGCAGGTGTATTTATAGTGATATCTGAATTAACGGCATGACGATTCACTGTAACAGTAACCACTTTACCCGTGGTAACTACCCCGGCAGGACCCTCACATACGCCATCTCCTGTAACTGTTACAAAATACGTTGTTGAAGTTGTCAATGCAGGAGTGGTAAACCTATCACCTATTGTTAATAGTGTTGTTAATGACGCATCCGTATACCACCTGAATACCGGATTAACTACTGAAGAGCTTGCTGTAAGTGTTGTGGTTTCCCCACTACAGATCGATGGATCAGAGCTAAATATATCAGCTACTGTACCATTTCTATTTACGGTAACAGTTACCGGTCTTGCTGCAGAACCGGAGCTTTCGCAAACTCCAGCAGCTGAAAAAGTAACATAATAAGTGGTTGTGCTACTCAGTGGAGGTGTAGTAAACTCATCGCCAATAGTAAGTAAGTTAGTCAGCGATGGTTCGGCATACCATTTAAAAATGGCTCCTGCAACCGTACTTTCGGCACTTAACAATGCTGATGCTCCGTTACAAACGGTTACATCTGCAGAAGTTACATCAGCAATAACAGCGTTACGATTAACAGTAACCCTTACTTCTTTGGCTGTACCTGCTTTATTTCTGCACACTCCATCACCAGCTACAACAACGTAATAAGTAGTGGTAGCTGTTAAGGCCGGAGTTGTAAAAGATGAGGTGGTTGCCACCGGTGTTCCACTAAGTGCTGCATTATCGTACCAGGTAAATATTGGATTAGTTAACGTTGTGGTTGATGCACTTAAATTAATTGATTGTCCGCTGCATAATGTTTTATCCTCTGCCGCAATATCTAATGCAGTGGCATATCTGTTTACCACAACTGCGATACTGGCAGCCGTACCGCTCAGGTTTTCGCATACACCATCTCCTGAAACCGTAGCATAATACGTAGTGGTAGTACTTAGCATCGGAGTATTAAAAACAGCTCCGGTTGATATTGGATTTCCTGATAAGCCGGCATTATCAAACCACCTGAACACTGCATTGGCAACAGAACTGGTGGCGGTTAATGTAGTGGAAGAGCCTTCACAAACCTGTTGTGTTCCGCTGATAGTAATATCACTTGCAGTGGCATGACGGGTTACCGTTACATTAACAACCTTTGCACTCGCAGCTGTATTGGAGCAAACCCCGTTTCCTGTTATAGTGATATAATAGCTTGTAGTTGCATTTAAAGGCAAAGTAGTGTATGATGAGCCTGTTCCTGCTAATTGTGTTAATGCCGCATCAGCATACCAACTAAAAACAGGGTTGATAACGGAAGATGAACTTGCCGTTAGCATTACCTGAGTTCCTTCACAAATTGTTTTATCTAAAGCATTAATATCAGTAGCAGTTGCAATGCGATTAACATTAACTGTAACAGCATGACCATTTCCTGCCAGATTCTTACACACCCCTATTCCGGTTGCGGCAACATAGTAAGTAGTGCTGGTTGTTAATATTGGTGTTGTAAAACTAGCTCCTGTAGCCAAAGGAACCCCTGTTAATGCAGCATTATCATACCAACTGAATTGTGGAGCGCTTAAAGATCCACTGGTAACAGTTAATGACGCAGAAGAACCTGAACAAATAGTTGTGCCGGCACCTACAATATCAGCATTTTCTGCATAGCGTTGAACAGTGACGGTTACCTGCTTTCCGGTACCCGGTAAATTTTCACAAGCCCCATCTCCAATTACCGAAACATAATAGCTTGTAGTTGTTGTTAATGGCGGAGTGGTAAAACTCGTTCCGATGTGAAGCGGAGTGCCTTGCAAATCTGCATTATTATACCACTTGAATACTGCTCTTGTTAAAGTAGTACTTGATGCTGTAAGTATTGCTTGTTCATCACTGCAAACAGTAATGTTATTAGTTGAGATATCAGTAGCGGTTGCGTTTCTGATTACGGTTAATGTTACCGGTTTGGCAGCTTGAGGTAAATTTTCGCAAACCCCATTTCCACTTACCGATACATAATAAGTGGTTGTTTGAGTTAAGTTAGGGGTTGTATACGTTGCCCCTGTAGCTAAAGGCGTTCCTGTTAGATCAGGATTAGTATACCATTTGAATTGAGCATTGGCAACGCTTATACTCGAGGCTATTAATGTAGCACCCGAATTATAACAGGTACTATCATGCTCAGCCTGAATATCATTTACTGTGGCTCTCCTGCTTACTGAAACCAATACAGCTTTTCCATTATTAGGCTGATTTCCACATACGCCAACACCCGAAACTGAAACATAATAAATTTTTGAAACCGAAAGTGTGGGAGTAATGAAATTACTACCTGTAGCTAATGGAACGCCACTTAAATTGGCTTTATCATACCATTTAAATACAGGGTTGTCAATAGTACTGGAAGCCTGCAAGTTTGCCACTTCATTGCTGCAAATCTGAACATCATTTGTGGTTATATCGATTTCAGTTGCATACCGGTTTACCTTAATGCTTATACTTTTGGCCGAGACGCTTTGATTGGCACAAACACCAGTACCTGTAACAGTAACATAATAGGTTTTATCTGAAGATAGCGGTAAAGTAGTATAAGATGAGCCAATGTATAATGCATTACCGCTTAAATCGGCTGTATCATACCATGAAAAGATCGGGTTGCTAACTGTTGTGCTATTAGCTGTTAATGTGGTGGTTGATCCGCTGCACAGCTCACTTATTCCGGTTACCGACACATCAGAAGCAGTTGCCAAACGATTTACCTTCACTGTTAACGCTTTTCCTTCGTCAGAACGGTTTAAACAAACACCATCGCCTGCTACCGCAACATAATAAGTTGTAGTTGCAGAAAGAGCGGGAGTATTAAATACATTCCCTGTAGTTATTGGAACTCCGGTTAAGGCAGCATTATCAAACCAACTAAACTGAGGATTGGTGAGCGATGTGGAAACCTGAAGCTGAACAGATCCTCCGGCACATATTTCAGCACCACTGCCTTGAATATCATTTGCCACTGCATGCCTGCTTACAATAACAGTAGCCTGTTTAGCCCCTGTAGGTTCACTTTCACAAACACCATCTCCTTGCACAGTTGCATAAAACGAAGTTGTTTGTGATAGTCCGGCTGGAGTATAGGTAGTTCCGGACGCCAAAAACCGGGTGAGCCCGGCATCAGCATACCATTTTATAACCGGATTGGTTAAAGAGGTTATGGCTGTAAGCGTAGCTTGTTCATTCTCGCAAATATTATCTCCGGTAACGGTTAAATCAGACGCACCGGCTTTAGGTAATACTGTTACGGTTATCTGTTTTCCTGTAGAAACCTCTCCACCCGGACCTTCACAAACGCCATCCCCACTTACGGTGACAAAGTAAGACGTAGTACTTGTTAATGGTGGAGTTGTAAAATTTTCTCCGGTGAACAACAATGTATTTAATGTTGCATCAGCATACCATTTAAATATCGGAGATCCAACTGATGATGATACACGCAACTCTGCTGAATATCCCGAACAGATTGTCTCGTCACTGCTTTCTATGTCTGCAGCTGTAGAATTCCTATTTACTGTTACCAAAACTGATTTTGCTCCCGCAGCCTCATTCTCACAAATACCATTTCCACTTACCGTAACATAATAGGTGGTATTGGCAGAAAGCACCGGAGTAGTGAATTCTCCGCCTGTAAATACCAGGTTTGTAAGTGATGCATCGCTATACCATTTAAATACCGGACCCACAACAGTTGTAGTCCACGCTTCCAATGCTGCCGTATTTCCATTACAAGTAACTGTCGGCGAAGCATTTATATCATTGGCAGTAGCTTTAGGCAATACTGTTACCGTTACGGCCTTTGCGGTTGCTGCTGAATTAGCACAAACTCCTACTCCACTTACTGTTACATAATAATTAACAGAGGAAGTAAGTGCCGGGGTTCTAAAACTGGCTCCCGTTCCCACAGCAGTGGTAAGTGCAGAATCGCTGTACCATGTATACTGCGCATCTGTTATTCCGCTTATAGCAGTTAATTCGGTTGTACTACCAGAACAAGTGGGCGTTACTGTTACGTCAATATCAGCTGGAGTTGCTATACGGCTTACATTGACTGTAACTATTTTTGCTTCAGCAGGATCATTTGGACATAATTCATCGCCACTGCTTACAGTGAGGTAATAATTAGTTGTTGAAGTTAGGGCTGGCGTTGTATAGCTATTGCCGGATGCAACCAAGGTGTTAAGCGAGGCATCACTGTACCAATTTATAATCGCTGATGGGAAAGCGGTAGCTGTTGCGGTTAATATTGCAATCTGTCCGTTGCAGATAGTAGTATTTGTTGCTGTAATATCTGATGCCTTACCTTTGGGATAAATAACCACATTTACTTCTTTTATCCGGTTACACCCTCCGGAAGAATGTACCGCTGAAATATAATAGGTTCCGCTTACACTAATATGCTGCGGATCGGCAACTGCAGCTGTTGCAGCTATATCCGTATAATAACTCAAGGTGATACCAGGGCTGCTGCCGGCCGTAATTGATGGCAGGGTTAGATCTACCTGAGTTCCTTCGCAAACAGGAACAGGGTTCGTTATTGTTAGTATAGGTTTATCAACTGTATTAAATACATAAGGTTTAACAACTGAACATCCATTTACATCTGTCAATTTGATATAATAAGTATTTCCTGCATATACTTTTTGTGGATTAGGTAAGAGTACGGTAGCTGATGCATCTGCCCAGTAAGTAAATGTACCGGCACCGCTTCCGACAGTAATGGCAGCATTTGTAAGATCTGTATACACTCCATCATCATTATATGGATCACACGTTGGAGTTATGGTATTGATTGCGAGGTTTGGTAGCGGATTTACCACCACTGTTACCTTTTTAGCAGTACCCGGTAAATTTTCGCAATCTGTGTTACTTAACGCAGTTATGTAATAATTGGTGCTAGATGTAAGTACCGGAGTTGCAAAAGTGATCGTATAAGTAGCTCCCAATCCATGTTGTTCTGAAAGTAAATTTGTTAATGCTTCATCATTGTATATCTTAATCTGGTTAGCACTCCCTGTTATTGCAGGAGTGCTAATAGTTAAAGTAGCATTTGTACCGGAACAAATAACCTGATTACTTACATTGATGTCTGTTGAATCGGTATACTTTCTTGTGTTTAAACTTGCCAAAGCATAGGAGTTAATGTTCTCGCATCTGTTATCTCCGCTTACCGTTACTTTATAAGAAACAAAACTTCCTGCGATTGTCTGTATTGGCGGTGTAAAATCAGGGCCTGTATTTACCAGTGTATTTCCGGAATGGGTATACCATTTAAAAACGGGATTAACAATTGTACTCGCAGGATTGAGCGAAGCAGAAAGCCGTGCAGTACCTCCCACACAGGTGCTGTTACTTTGGGTAATGATATCTGCAGCGGTGGATAAAGGATTAACAATCACGGTAACAAACTGCGTTCCATCCTGATTTTCACACTTTGCACCAGAAGCACTTGCTACAGTAATATAGTAGTTAGTATTGCTTGTTAATGGAGGGGTTGTAAAAGTAGCGCCCGTATGTATAAGCGATAAATAACCGGCATCACTATACCATTTAAATACGGGATCACTGATCGTTGAACTGGCAAGGCTTACGGTTGCGGACGAGCCATAACAAGCAGGTGGATTACTCACTACCGACCAGTCTGCCGCCGTTGCCAATGGGCTTACCGCAACATTTACTGTAAATGGAATTGTCGGTTCACAATAATTATCTCCTGATACAACTGCATAGAATGTTGCAGATAAGGCTAATGGTAACGACTTATACGTTACTCCTGTTGCCAACAATTGAGTTAACGACTGATCGGCATACCATTTCACTAGCGGATTTATAACGCCAGGAGTCAAAGCTGTTATGATCGCTTCATTTCCTGAACACAAAGGGGCATTATCAAGAGTAAAGGTGACTGCAGTATAACGAGGCAGCACATTAACGGTTACTACCCTGGCATTATTCGGTTTATTAGCACAAACAGTCGAATTGCTTGCCGTTACGTAATAAGTAATAGTTGTTGATAACACCGGAGTTATAAATGTAGTTCCCGAACCAACCAGCGTTGTTAAGCCGGGATCTGCATACCAGTTGAAGGTTGCTCCGCTAATGGTGGTACTTGAAGCCGTTAGCGTGGCTGTTGTTCCGTTGCAGGTACGTGGCACATTTACCGATACGTCTGCAGCAGTGGCATTTCTGAGTATCGTTACAGTTACGGCTTTGGCAGAATCAGGAGCATTTTCACACATCCCGGTTCCGGTTACCGTTACGTAATAGATTCTTGGTGAATTTAATGAAGGCGTAATATAATCAGCGCCAGTAGACAAATACTGTGTTAAGCCGGCATCGGCATACCACTTAAAAACCGGGTTAGCTATCCCGGAAACCGTAGCTGTTAAGGTGGCTGAAGAACCCTCACAAACAGACTGGTTGATTGCTGTAATGCCCGCTGCCTCAACTCGCGGATTTACTGTAACAGTGACTAGCTTTCCAGCTTCTACTGCCATCGGAGGCCCTTCACAAACTCCATCACCACTAACAGTTACAAAATAAGTTTGAGTTGACCATAATACGGGTGTGGTAAATTCGTCTCCGGTAGCTAACAATGTGTTACGAGTACTATTCGTATACCAGTGAAATACCGGGTTAGTTACTGAAGATGTAACCGTTAAATTAGTTGCCGTACCCCGACAAATAGTCGGATCGCTACTTTCAATATCAGCTGTAGTTGCATTACGATTTAATGTAATAACAACCGGCTTACCTGTCGCCGGCAAATTCTGACATACCGCTGCATTACTTACAGTAACGTATAATGTGGTTGATTCCGTAACAGGAGGAATATTTACGGAAGCTCCTGTGGCAACCAAAGTTGTAAGGTTGCTATCGCTGTACCAATTAAAGGTTGTGTTACTTAAACTACTGCTTGCGCTCAAATTGGTTGATTGCCCTATACAGGTTTCTGCATCCGAGACGATGATATCAGTGGCAGTTGCAACCGGTTTTACGTTAACAATTACTATTTCTGCACTGCCTGGCTCATTTTCACAAACATCAGTCCCTGAAACTGTTACATAATAGGTGGCAGAATTGGTAAGATTTCCTGTATTAAAACTTGCCCCTGTTCCTACCGATGTAGTTAAAGCGGCATCACTGTACCAGGTTATTACCGGGTTGGAGATGCTCGTGGTTGCTGTTAGTGTTACTGCTGAACCACTGCAAATATTTACTCCCGACACATCAATATTGGCAGCTGTGGCATTTCGCTTAACTGTAACAGTAATTGTTTTAGCTGACGCAGCATTGTTGGTACAAAAATTTGTTCCCGAAACAATTACATAATACTGTTGTGTTGATGACAGAGCCGGTGTTGTATAGGTACCCGAGCTTGACACCGGAGTACCCGACAAATCAGGGTTATCATACCAGGCAAACTGCGGGTTAATAACGGTTGGAGCGCTTACCAGCAACGTAACCGCTTGTCCTTTACAGATACTGGTATCTGCACTTTGAATAGTTGTTGCTGATGCATTAGGTAAGGTGCGAAGTGTTATAACAGCGGCTGTGCCTGCATTATTTTCACAAAAGGATCCATTTTGTACCGTTACATAAAAGACCCGTTCTGTTTGTCCCTGTGGGATGGTTGTAACATAAGATTCTCCATCACCCACAACATCATTTATTGGGGAAGTTAGTTGTGCATCATTATACCATTTAAATACCGGATCTGTAATTGCAGATGCTTCCACATACATCGTTACATTTTCACCTTCACACCCCTCATAAACCAAGGAATCACCTGCATTAATATCAGCAGCAGTTGGCCGTGGTTTAAACATCAATGTTACTGGTTTTGTAACGGTGCATCCGTTGCCGGTTGCGTCAAGTGCTTGTATATAATAGGTTCCGGCAGCGCCTACTGCTGCAGGGTTTACTACCGGTGTAGTCTGGTCGCTTTGCAAATAACTTAATTGTACTCCCGCAGTACTACCTGTTGTTATCGAAGCAGCTGTAAGATCAAATGTTAATCCCTGACATATTGGAACAGGATCTGTAATGATTAGTGTTGGTTTTAGTAAGGAGTTTACATTTATTACATAAGGCATGATTACTGAACAACTGCTATTATCAGTTAACTTAATGTAATAGGTGCCTGCTGTGGTAACATGCCGAGGATCATCTAATGCAAATGAGGCTGCCGCATCCCTCCAATATGTAAATATTCCGCTTGAGCTGCCTGTTGTTACTCCCGGATCTGTTAAATCTACATAAGGCAAATCTGAAGCTGCACCACAGCTAACTGCAACCTGATTGATGATCAATGTTGGCAAGGCATTAACCGGTACATTGAAAGATGCAATAGCAAAACAAGAACTGTTAGGGTTAGTGAGTTTTGCATAGAAAGTGGTTGAATTAGTTATCATCACATTTGACGGATCAGCAATTGGCTGTGTGGCTGCCCCTGCATCTAACCAAAATGTAGGTAAAACACCCGCCGGAACATTACTGGTTGTTGAAACCGCTGAATTAAGGTCAACAGTACTTCCCGGACAAACAGCTGCAAGATTATTTGCGGTAATTTGTGGAGATGGTAAACCCAATGGAGTAGCGCAATTAGCTGAACCAATTGTAATGTATCTGACAGATGAAAGCGGAATTACAGTAGCGGTTATGCCTGCCACCGTGACTGTTGTTCCGGAATAACTTATTGTAATGCCGCTTTCGCCACTGGCCAATACGGTTGCATTGGTAAAATCGCCATCATCATCTACTAAGAGCCGCAAATGCGAAGCTGTTACCGGAGTTGCAGCAGCGGCATCCAACTTTATATCAAAACTATACGTTGATGAAAAACCTGTATTCTGAACTTTCCATTCTCGTTGTATTCTGGCGATAACAGTTGCCGGTTGCTCATTATAATTTATGGATGGATGGTGCAATAATGTTCCATCGTGTCCGGTTATAAGGTATTGCCCGGTTGCTGTTACAGTACCTGAGTTAACTGAATTACTTTCTGCAAGGGTGGATAAATAAACCCTTAAGCTATCTGAAGGTGTATGCGATTGTTTTTGATTCAGGGTTATAGAATCTTCACGACCAAGTCCGATTATGTCTTTTATGTAATTACCTGTAAGCGTATAAGTAACAACACCATCACTTTTAGTATAGTTATGAGAGAGCGTTATTCCATATTTCACAGCAAGATAGCTTTCAACCACGCCCCTTTCTGTATCCGAATGAGCTGCTCCGAAAGTCATGACTTCGGCAATATTGCCAGCAAATGGATCAGTCGATACGTTTAGTCTTCCTAAAAAAACCGGGGTTTGTATAGCTGTTGAAATACTCCCGCCGTTACCGCTATAATTATTAATCAACGCACCATTCCGGTAACCCCTACGATTATTTTCAGCAAGACTTCCACGCAAAACAGAAATATCCGGTACGTTAACTGTGCTAATGGCATCGTTCCGGATAAATGTATCGTTTGCATTATCTTTCTGAATAAATCCACCAAAGGACTCTATATCAACTTTGGCAGAAAGTCCGGCCCACCCCATTAAAACTCCATTTGCAGCACTGGCTTTCAATCCTATAGCATATATAGTAGTATTATCCGGTGAAGAAATCTGATTAACGTTCAGGTTAGGAGATGATAACCATTGTACATTTGTAAAGCTGACACCAGGATTATAATTCAATGAATTTGTAGTAAAAGTAGGTTGTGCTGTGGTATTAGCTTGTCCGGCATTTTGGTTATTCAGCACATCAATCCATGTAGTAACATTGCTTCCCGTGGTAACTAATCCATTGTCTGCCCTAAACCAAAGGCGTCCTTCCGGAGCTATCCCATTAACTAAAGGCCCTGTTTTAAGTGTAAAAACAGCGTTATTAGGCAGATTTACATTTGCAAAAGAAAGTACATCGCTGACCAATGATTGGGCCGAATACTGAATCACATTAGTACCTGTAAATAAACCCGATCCGGTTGGATCAACTACTAATACATAATCACTTTGCTTTCTTCCCGCTACTGTTAAGCCAGACATATTCAGGGTTAGCGTAACCGTGCCGGGATTACCTGTGCGCTGTACCTTCCACACACGATTAAGTCGTTTTAATGTTCCACCTAAAAATGGCGTGCTTATTTCTGAAAGATCATTGGTATTATGTCCGATCAGGAGAAATGTACCGTTAGCTATAGCAGACGGGGAAGATATCACCATATTTCCCATTCCATTTTTTCCCTTTCCGTTGCCCGAACCTGTGTTCATACTATTTGAACTTATTTGTAGCAATCCGGAAATATCATCCTGACCAATACCAAAAACATCATGATGATAAGCGGCGTTTAGGGTTGAATCCCAAATTACTGTATTACCTGAAGAGACATAGTTTCCGACTTTATGAATCCCATATTTCAGGGCCAAATACGATTCAATATTATTTCGTTTACCTTCGGTAGTTTGATTATAGATGATTATTTCGGCCACCTTTCCCTGAAACGGGTACCATCCCAAATAATTACCGTTATTGTTAGTTCCACCAATCATTGGTGTAAAATCAAAGGAAGTAAAATCAAAATCTGCATCTCCGGGTGTAACACTCTGGTTAACACCATCTAATCTTCCTATCATGTAAACCGGAATACCCGGACTCTGATCCAGATTAACCATATGATAGCCTGACGTATCATTAAAGGAGAACCTTGAATGATACTCGTACTTACCCATGCCGGCATACATATCATCGCGATCACCCAAAAATATACCTCTTCCGTAATTCTCACCGGGAACGATTCCTCCGACAATCGTACCATTTTCAATTGCATCCCATTTAAACACTGCATAAGCATCTGCATAAGTAATGGTACTATTACCTGATAGATAAGTTGATGGTAATACGGTGCTAGAATCTGTATTGGCGAAAGAAACTGCTGAATTAAAATTAATGGCATTAAGATTAAATCCCGGAGTTCCGGCAGTAACCGTAAATGTGTTTACATTTGTTTTGTCCCGCCATCCGGTAAGATCAGTGCCAGTGAAAACCGCACCATTTTGCGAATCCAACCATAGCGTAAGTCCTTGCGTAACGCCTCCGGGAGCTATATTTGACGATCCAAAGGTAAAAACAGCACCATTAGGTATTGCAACACCTTTAAATTGAATTACTGAACCAGTAAGACCGGAAGCAACAATTTCTTGTATGGTACCCGTTGCAAAATTTCCGTCTCCGTCATTATCTATCAATAGTTTAAAATTCAATTGCCGGTTAGCAATAAATGCTAAACCGGAAGCATCAAATTTCATTTCAACTGTTCCAACCGTACCAGTCATCTGAGCTTTCCATAGACGGTTTAAACGGGTGTTAATACCAACAGGTACATTGGTTGCAACTGCATTTAAATTGTTTAAATCATGGCCAATGAGTAAATAAGAATTATTGCCCATTGCCGATGGAGATGAAATGACAATATTACCCCTGGCATTTTGACCGGCCCCGGTACCGCTACCTGTATTTACACTATTGGATTGCACTTGTTGCAAGCCGGAGGTATCGTCGCGCCCAATTCCAAATACATCATGATGATAAATTGCATTCGCTGTTGAATCCCAAACTACTGTATTATCCGATGAAACGTAGTTTCCGGCTTTATGAATCCCATACTTTATTGCGAGGTAAGATTCAATTTTATTTCTGCTTCCTTGTGTCGATTGATTATAAACAATAATTTCAGCCACCTGTCCCTGAAAAAAAAACCATCCTCCTCCTCCTCCATTGTTGGATCCGCCTATCATCGGAGTAAAAAGAAAACTGGTAAAATCAGTACCTGTAGTAGTTATAGATTGATTTTTCCCATCCAGCCGTCCAACCATGTTAACCGGAGGACCGGGACTTTGATCGAGGTTTACAATATGAAATGAGGTGATATCAGTAAAAGGGAACGAAGAATAAGTTGACGTTGTTCCATTTCCGGCATATTGTCCACTTCGGTTTGCCCCAAAAATCCCTCTGCCATAATTAACATATCTACTGGTACTCCCTAATAAAACACCATTAGTTGAAGTAGTCCACTTAAATACCGCATAAGCATCTGTATAGGTTATTTCATTATTACCCGAAATGTATGAATTAGGTAAAGCAGTATTAATTCCTGAATTAGCAAAACTAACCGAAGGGTTAAAGTTTATTGCATTTAAATTGAATTGAGGTTTGGTGGAACTAACTGTAAAAGTATTAATGGCAGTTCGATCAGTCCACCCATCTAAATTTGAACCAGATGTAGCTGTGCCGTTATTGGCATCAAGCCACAACGCCAAGCCTGGTGATACGCCACCTGGTGATTGAGCATATGCATTTTGAAGACAGATACTCCCAAAAAGAAAGATGCACCGTAGTAAATTTCTTTTCGATAACATAGTCTTTTTAAATCATCATCTATGGAGATACAATGTCTAATCAGAGAATCGCTATAATATGGAAGTAAGGAACCTAAAGTGGTGAAGAAAAATAAAACCTGTTTATCATTTGTTTCAATAAATGGTTGATCGAAACAGATTCATGGAAGAAAATAACCTAAACTTATTAACTGGAATTTACGGAAAATAGCGGAAATTTAAAAAAAACAACACTGTTTAATGCATAAAACAAAAGGTTCTTCATTTAGTTAGAAGAACCTTTTACAAGATCTTTAATTTGCAGAGGTAATCCACCAGGTGTTTCCATTGCTATCCAGAACGCCGGAAGTGCGGCCGTAGCCCTGATTGGTTAATTCCATTACACTTGTAGCCCCTGCTTCTAATGCTTTTTTGTAAACGGTGTCAGCATTATCCACGTAAATGAAAAGCCCGGCAGGCTGCGGAGGATAGGGTTCAGAGCTATTGGCGAACATGATGACGCTGTTTCCGATAAAAACTTCGGCATGCATTATGGAGCCATTGTCGTTCAACACTTTCATCTTTTCTGTTGCACCAAATACGTCAACAGTAAACTTCAATAGACCCTCAGCATCGGGTACTATCAGATAGGGCACTACCTGCGTATACCCATCAGGAATTTTTACATTTTTCATTTTCTTATAGATTTTATTGATTTAAAGGTATGCGGCTTTTCTTCGTAGAAATTGGAAGAAAACGACGTTTTTAATTAAGCAGTTCCTTTTGACAGTTTACACTTTTCGAAAAATCAAACAACACAAACGAATAGTGTAAATTAATACATTTACTTATTTACTCCCCTTCAACAACTAAAGAAATACATTTAACAAACATCTCCTATAGAATCAATTATATACAAATTGAAAACAAACTGACTTACAAACTGGTCTTTTCGAATAGCGAATATTACTTTTTATATCCCAACTTACTACTACAATTCATCTATTATTAACCAATGAAAATTTATGTGTTATGATCAAAAAAATCGTATTGATTTTATTGACAAGTACATCTATTCTTTATTCCTGCAAGAAGGATTTAGAAACGATACAACCACAAGTACCTATCAACAAATTATTTATTTAAAGACTTTTCAGGCAAAATCATTAGGGCCTAAATATATCACATTTGTTGGGGGCGTGGATGGAGGCTATAGTGGAGGTGGAGCAATAGCTCCGGCACAAGTAACGCCACATAAGCTTATTGCACCCGGCTCAATGCTTACTGCTGATCAAATGCTGAAAGTAAAGAATGTTATTGAAAGCATTAAAAATGAAAGTTGTCATATGAAGGCTATGATTTTATACATTGAGAATAGTGGGCGAAAATTTGTATTCTCTTTTAAATCTGAAATAAAACTAACGGTTATTATGACCCCGGCATCTGTACCTGGTGTCTACAACAATGGTTATAAATCCTTCGTATTACGAACAGAAAATGAAATAAGAAAAGATGTAATAAGAGAAGAGCTGACTCATGCATTTCAGGACGCAATTTACCCCGGTGGAACTTATCAATACAGGCCTGGTTACCCAGGTTCTGCCAACATTGAATTTGAAGCAAAAGTTATATACTCAAACAAAAAATAAAATTTGACTATAAAGCTGCTAAACTTTCTGGTGGAGGGTACTTACTATTACCCTTTAATGTGAATTTTGAAAAAATAGCATCAGGAATCTACTAATATCTAAACAACGAGTTGAATTCTGCAGTTTATTTAGCTCGTTGTTTTTAACCTATTTACTTCCTCATTGAATCAAGTACTAAGTGAATTACAAAAGTTAGGTAACTTATCTATTCCACCTCCCTATACTCGGCCCCTTCTGCATTCCCTCTGAAATACTCCTTAGGCGTATATCCCGAAAACTGCTTAAAATCGTTAATAAAATGCGACTGATCATAATACCCACATTGATAGGCTAAATCCGTTAGTGAAATCGCTTTATTGCCATATTCATTTAAAGCAGAGTGAAACCTTAAAATGCGGCAATAGGTTTTTAAGGTAAAGCCCGACTGTTCTTTAAACCGACGTTCGAACTGGCGGCTTGATAGATAAAATTGTTCGGTAAAACTTGGAATATTAATTAACCCGTTGGCTTGTATCGCGGTTTTTATAGCTGTCCGGATCACAGCAGGGGCCTCCTTTTGTTGTTGCAATCGCTTTAGTAAATAGTTGGACAGAATTACCATTCGTTGTCTGTTATCAAGAGCATGCAACATTCGTTCTTCCAGTTCGGCCCCTTCAGCTCCCAATAATGTATGTAGATCGGGCATTTGATCCGTTAATTCGGCTGAAGAAACTGATAATAAACGGGGAACAGCAAACGGGTATAAATAAACACCAAAAATACCAAATGAACCTTTGGTTATAAATCTTCGGTAACGTTGGGTTTGAGCATGCATCATAGAAAGCGGCTCCGGTTTCAACTGCGGACCGTCTGCATTATCGAACCTTCCTTTGTAATGAAAAACCATCTCGGTACATGCATCTGCCATTGAACGATATACATAAGGTTGTTCTTCGGGCAGATCCATTTCAAAAGCCCAAAATGACCTTACATAATCTGCAAGTGCAGCAGGAGGATCAACTGTATAATACCTTACATTACTCATGCTTTATATTACACGGAGAGACATTTTGTGAATCGTAAATTGCTTATCATTATACTGCAGAAAAAATCCCGGTTCATCCGTAAAACTAAAACCTGCTTTTTGGTAACATCTTATTGCAGGGTGATTTTCCTCCCAAACGAATAGATCCACCACTTTTGCGTGAAAAGTTTCTTTACACTCATTCACCAAATCCTTAACAAATCGATATCCCAAACCTTGTCCTCTTAAACTAGGATTCCCCACAATTAACCTTCCTAAGCGAAAAGCAGCATCTGATTGAGGTATTATTTCGCCAAATGCTGCAGCTTGATTATCATAATATCCAATATAAAAATGCCGGTCAGGGTTTTTTTCTTTATAAACAGTCAGTTGTTGCTCGGTAATCGGGTAATGAAAATCAGTACCTGCAAATTGGAACAACAGTTCTGCATCCGTTACCCAGCTTTGCAACAGTTTAAAGTCTCTATTTTCATACTGTTTTAGCATTTATCAGCTTACTTGATATCTTTATTGGTCTTCTGGAAATTTAACAATTAATTACATCGCTACAAAACTGTTCATTATTTCATTGTTATCTCAAGTTCATTATCTGTTTTATCTTGCTCTATCCGGGTTATATACGGATCTATAATAATGCTACCAGGCTTTTTATCCGTAATAATCTTAATTACCGTATCATCACCTGTAAAAGCAAGAGTATTTACATAAATGGATTTTGACCATTCGTTGCTATTTTCTTCCGTAACTAACAACTTTAAAGGCTCCTTAAAACTCAGCGGAACAATTTTACCATCTCCATTATCAATTATCTTTTTCGTACCGACTCTCGCAGTGGTTTCAAACTTACCATTAGCTAATTTACGACATGTGGCTGTGTGAATTTTAAGATCATACAACACTATTTTATTAAACCATTCATTTATTAAGTAATTGTATTCTGATGGTGTTACCGCATATAACTCCTTCAACAAATCTGTAACAGTAGCCTTTTTATTTGGCGATGAAAATTTTGTTAATAGCTTTTGTAAAGCCTGATTTACTTTTTCTTCACCAACTAAATCCTTAAGTGCATACATCACCAACCCGCCTTTTTGATAAGCCACATGGTTTTGGCCTTCTACTTTTGCCAAAGCTTCTTCCGTTTCTCCTGAGTATCCCCGAAGGTTAAGGTATAAGTTAAGTTCTGCGGATAAATAATCAGATAGACCATTCCTACCACATTTTTTTTCCAACAACAACGTCTCTGAGTATTGTGCTAGTGTTTCGGTAAGCACTTTAGCACCGGGAGCATCTGCAGGTGCTAATTGTCCGGCCCACCATTGATGAGCTATTTCATGCGTTATTGTACAATAAGCATAGTTGATTTTAGTGCTATCTCTGTAGTCGCTCAGGAAGTTATATTTTTCGCCACAAAACAACACTCCCGGATAGGCTGTTGCGTTCCCTTTATAATGAGGAATTTCTACAACACGCAAATACTTGTATTGATACGGACTAAAACTTTGACTGTAATAATCCAATGAATTATTAACAGCTTTCAGCATCTCAGTTACGTTGGCATTTTGTTTTTGCTTACAATACAAATCAACTGATACACCTTTATAGTTATAACTCATGACCTCGTAATTAGCAGAAGCAATCGCAAACATAAACGGAATTGGTTTTGAAGTTTTATAGGAATAATGCCTTCTTCCCTTTTCAATCCATTGCTGTTGTAAGTCGCCAATTGAAATAACTTGCTCGTCTTCATCTGTTGAGATGGTGCTTTCATACTGTACCCAATTATAATACTGATCGTTAGCCGGAGTTGATTTTACCTGGGGAGCCAATCCATTTTTTGAGCGTTCAAGTGAATCTTCAAGTTCGAGTTGTGTCGCATAGCCAAAGGCAGGCAGGTATTTCTCCAATTCTATATAGGAACCACCTTTCGTTATGTAGTTTTCCTTATTAAATTTTTCAAACCCTGGTTTAGCAACCTCAATTGAAAACTCCATAGTAATCCGTTCTCCCGGTTGTAATGGTTTCTTTAATTTAAACCAATAATGATTGAATCGGTCGTCCTTCTCTAACGATTCAGCCTGCTCTACTACTAAGCTCTTTAATACCGCCTCCTGGTTCAGCCAGACCAAAAGATTATTAACTGGTATTTTGTTTTTATTCTCCAACGAATACCAACCCTTTACCTTATAATATCGTTCGGCCGGAAATAAATCAACATTGGTTTTTACGTCGATAATAGTAAGTGTGGGTAATTCACTATACCTTTTATATTTTTTTTCATAATCAGCTCTAAATATTGTCTTTTGTTCTGGAGTCATATAAGGATGAACAATATTTGTTTGGTAATAAATAAATCCACCGCTAATAAGAAAAAGGGCCAAACTACCTGAAACTGTAAAACTTGTATTCTTTCTGAAAGCAATTACAGATAGTTTTTTTCGCCAACCTGATTGAACTCCTCGTTTCCATAATTGAAGTGAAAGAATTGAAAGCATTGCTGCAAAAGCTGTCCAGTACAGCATATACCAATTAAAAGCTGTTGCGAAATAAGAAAATCCATTTAGTTCAGCATATTCAAGCTCAGGAGTTACTGCATATCTCAACAAATAATGCGCTATACCCAGGCGTGCGCTAAAGAGCGTTATGCCAAAGACAATACAGGTAAATAATAGTCCCAAGTATTTATTGGGAGAAACTGTTTGAATAAATAGGCTCAAAACACCCATTAAAAATAGCGGTAATCCACTGTAATAAAACAATGAAAGATAGGTGCCGATATCAAAGTTGTTATAGCCTTTGAACCCCTGAATTACAACTCCAGTAAGTACTAAGGAGCTAATAAAGGTCCCAATCAGCATTAAGATTGCTATAGATTTACCCACAAAAAAGACAAAATTTGATGCAGGCGTAACATCAATTAATTCATAAACTTTAGCAGTCCGTTCACGCCAGGTAATTTCCCCACTAAAGAAGATGATTATTATAACTGCCAATGAGTTGTTTCTGACAAACTCCACAATGTAACCAGTAACCGGATATAATGAAATGCCAAATAACTGATGAAAAAGTGTTTCAGTCAGTTCTGTTCCCATCAGAAATAACCATAAAAGCAGGATAACATAAAAAGCTGGACTTTTAAGTATAGATTTTACCTCCAGGATTACTACAGATTTCAGCATTTGCCATTTTGCAACTTTACGATCCGGATCAGTATTGGTTGTTTTATAAGCATTAGCAACCGAAGGCCTTGTTGTTTTTGCCTTTTTACCGACATTCTTACTTACCAACCTAAATGAGAACCACTGGTAAGTACTCAATAAAATTAGCATAGAAATGGATAGCCACAGTAATCGATTTAATAAAAAACTCCCTTTAAGCGGTAGCAGTAATGTATTTCTATCTATAACCGACCAATGTTTTGTTTCTCCGAAAAACGAGGTTAAACCAAATGGGTCTAACAACACCGGTAATAATTCAGGCGTAGAACCTGAAAAATCAGCGTTAGCCATTAAAGGCGAATTTCCCAACATTGAACCTACCAGGTAGAGAATATAAATAAGAACTCCGGCAATATAGGTTGCCATTGTGCTTCGTGTTATTACTGCTGTTGCGTACAATAAGGTGGTACAAAACAATACATTGGGAACTGCAAAAACCAAAAATGGCCATAGGTAATTCCATAAAACAAATGTCCCCAACTGGCTTTTATCCAATAATAAAGTGGCCATCATCATTCCTAATAATGATGCTAATAGGACCATCAGCCCTGCGCTGAATAATCCTAAAAATCTGCTTGCCACATATTGAAACTTGTTAATACGAGTAGTGAAAATCAACTCTTCCATTTTGTGTTCACTATCGCGCAATACGATATTAGCAGTAAATAAAGTAATGGCTAAAAGTGAAGACATGGATAACAACGAGATTCCGGCGCTGATCACATAAGGGGCATTTTTGAAAACCTCATCTCCTCCGTAACCGCCACGAGGTAATACTAAACCAAGCAACAGAAACAGGATTGCAGATCCGATAAAAGTATATTGCCTAAACTGGTATTTCTGCTCAAAAAGAAGTAGCTGTTTTAACATGACAATACCTCCTTCGTTGATTGAGCACCAAATAAAACGGAGAAATAAACATCTTCCGGTTCAGGCTGCAATAATTCAAATCCTTTATCTGGATGATCATCGGCTAACACATGAATTTGTATTTTGCCTGCCAGTAAACGTTTTGAGATTACCTGAAAATTTTGCTGGTAATCGTGCAGTTCATTCCGATTAATTGCTTTTCTCCACACCTTGCCCGACAAATCTTCAATCAACTGCGATGGAGCACCCTGCAAGGCTACTTTTCCGTTCATTAAAACGGCCATTTGGGGACAAAGCTCACTTACATCCTGGACAATATGTGTCGAAAGAATTACTACTACCTGTTCACCAATTTCACTTAATAAATCATGAAAACGGTTGCGCTCTTCCGGATCCAGTCCCGCAGTTGGTTCATCAACAATAATCAGTTGAGGGTTTCCCAATAATGCCTGGGCAATGCCAAACCGTTGTCGCATCCCTCCCGAAAATGTGCTAACTGATTTGTCCTTCACATGATACAAATTGGTTTGTTGCAATAAAGCATTTACCTGCTCATCTCTTTCATTTTTACTAACCATCCCCTTTAATACAGCAAGGTGGTTTAATAACTGAAAAGCCGATATTTTAGGATATACTCCAAAATCCTGAGGCAAGTAACCCAATTGCTTACGCAAAAAATCCTGGTCATTATGGATGTTAACATTCTTAAAAAACACCTCCCCCTCATCTGGTTCCTGCAGCGTTGCAATAGTTCGCATTAAGGAGGATTTTCCGGCCCCATTTGGACCTAATAATCCAAACATTCCTTTGGAAATAGTGAGTGAAATGTTATCGAGGGCTTTAACATCGTTCGGGTATGTTTTCGTTAAATTTCTAATTTCAAGGGTATTCATGTGCTTTACTTTTTCGGCAAAGAACATTTATAGCATTTCCCAATGCAATTAATAATGATGAACCTATCAAATCTCATGATAAAGTGTGTGTTTTCTTACAGTTGAAATTCAGATGACGTTCATCACTATAAAATCGCCGTTCGTCATAATAATTTGTAGGATGAACAATGAAATCATTCTTTTGCATGAAATTATCATCAACACTGTGCTCAAAAGAATTCAGAATCTATTTCTTCCCAATAACGCATGGACATTTGTAGTTCCTGTATTGCTGATAAGTCTTATTCAAACTTCTGAAAAAGAACCTTATACCTGGAACGAGCATATATCCTGCACAGCCATCATGATGGCTCTGTTATTACCGGTTCTTTTATTTGTTTTCTATCAGGAGAAAATCCGCAAGGCTTCATCCACTCGTAATTATTTTTTACTTTGGGTGGCTTGCTTTGTTGTTTACCTAAGTGTGTTGCCTCTTTTCCTGATTCCTATACTATCTCCTCTGTTTCCTGTAGAACTGACACAAGATAATGTGGGGATGTTATGCTTGTTTTGCATTGGAATAGAGTTGACACTGGTATTAACCGAGTATTTCAATACACAACTTTCGGGATCTCACTGGCTCAGAAAACTCAATCTAGAGAAAAGCATTTTGCTGGCATTATTGCTATTATCCGTGCTATTGGCTGCAATGGGTGTTTCAAGTATGTCCGATCCCCGTTATCATTCAGCAAACAATTTATTGATAGGCCCAACCCTTAAACCGTTAGTGCTATTAAAAAAGCTTCCTACTTTTTTCAGCTTTGCACTACAGTTTTTTCTTCTTTACATGGCCGGTTTCTTTTTCTATTTTATCAATAATCGGTTTTTGATCCCTGTTTTGCTCAAACAAAAAGGAATGATCATTTATTGCCTGGCAGCTATCGGAAGCATTTTGTTTTTTTATCCATTAATTGCCCAACTGATCATTTGGCTACCCATAAATAACGTTTTTGGAGAAATTATTGGAAGTCCGCCTTTTAAAGCCGAAAATGGATGGGGTGCATTTGCAATTATGTTGGTTAGTTTACCCATTATCCTGACGATCCAGTGGTTTAAGCAAAATAACCAAATTACGATGCTTGAGAAACAGAAAGTGGAGAACGAATTGCATTTGCTAAAACAACAAATCAATCCCCATTTTTTCTTTAATACGCTTAATAATCTATACGGACTCAGCTTAACCAGATCGGAGCAAACACCCGAAGTTATTCTTCACCTTTCTGATCTAATGCGTTACGTGATTTATGAAGGACAAAAGGAAAAGGTTTTATTAACCGACGAAATAAATTATATTGAAGATTATCTGCGCTTACAGCAGATCAGAATTCACAAACAACTGGATATCACTTTTGAGAAACATTCAATAGATAATCAATTTGAACTGCCACCTCTTTTATTAATTATTTTTATTGAAAATGCTTTTAAACATGGTATTGAACCCGCAGAGAATGCCTGTTACTTGAAAATGAATCTTAGCTGTGCGAATGGTAAATTGAGCCTTAGCTGTGAAAATTCTGTTGAGCCTACTACAAAAAAATCTCAATCGGGCATTGGTTTACTTAATTTAAAACGACGCCTGGAGCTACTTTACCCAGGAAAACACGAGTTAAAAATGGAGAACGGCCAAAATAGTTTTAAAATTATATTGGAATTAAATTAGCATGCAACTAAGAACAATCATTGTTGACGATGAGCCCCTTGCGCACGAGGTAATCAAGGAACATGCGAAAGATGTTCCCTTTATTTCTATTGTGGGTCAATGCTATTCGGGAACTGAGGCGCTTAATTTTGTTAATGAAAATTCAATAGATCTGATATTTCTTGATATTCAGATGCCTAAACTTAAAGGGTTGGATTTTTTGAAGATTCTTAAAAAAAGTCCGATTGTAATCATTACCTCTGCTTACCAAGAATATGCATTGGAAAGTTTCGAATTGGATGTTTGCGATTACCTACTTAAACCTTTCCGTTTTGAACGTTTCTTAAAAGCAACCAATAAAGCGTTAGAATTATATCAACTTAAAAATCAAACTAATATTCCAACATCACTTAATCAGATTGAAAATAACTCGGTTGATTTACAACAACTATTTATCAAAACGGATAAACGTTTTGTACAAGTAAGCTTAAAGGATATTTATTATCTAGAAAGTTTTGGCAATTATGTTAAGGTATGGTTGGAAAATGAATTCTTGCTCACAGCCCGTACATTAACCAGCTTTGCTGAGCAATTACCTGTTGATGATTTTGTACGAATTCATAAATCGTTTATTATCAACAAACAATATATTGCTTACCTGGAAGGAAATACCGTTATTCTCAAAAATAAGAAGCCGCTGCAAATCGGGAAAAGTCATAAACAATCGCTTAAGCAGCTTATGAGCAATGATGATTAAACATATCGCTCTTTGATACTATTAAGATGATGAAGCTCATGGCCGGCCATGTGATAGATTAACGCTCTTACACTTACCTGGTTTCCGTTAGCCATTCCTAAACGCATAACATCTTCTTGATTAAAACTTTTAAACAAAGTCAGGCTTGCATTTCGTACCGATTCATATTCTTCGAAGATATCCTCCAAACTTCTTTCATTAGCTCTTGAATAAGGTACGTAATCATCTTGTTCAAATCCTGGTAGGGAGGTTTTATCGTTACGCGCAATCCGCAAAGCACGATAAGCATAAATACGCTCATCGTCGATTATGTGAACCAAAATTTCTTTTATTGTCCACTTTTCCGCTGCATATCTGAACTTTAGCTTTTCTTCAGGCAATGAAGAGATGTAGTTCTTCACCTCCTGAAAGTTGGTTTTCAGGTGTTTAAGAATCTGATCATCATCCGGCAACAGATCAATATACATTTTTGCATATGTCGGGTACTCACCTTCTGAAGGCTTTGAGATCCAAGGCTCATTCATGTTTGTATTGTTTATTGTAAAAGTTTCTAATAATATAGGCTATTGGCAATCCTACAAAAAACATAACACATGCAATGCTTATTAACTGTGCTCCAAAAGTTGGAGCTTTTTTAGGCTGTGGTATACTCGAATAAGGCAATACTACATAATTCATTACTAACCAAGCAAATAAACCATATAGCAATCCACTTACCAACGGATTTTTGTGAAGGTAATCGATATGTTTGCTGGCATAATAGTAAAATACAGCGAAGCCATATGCGATTACAAAATGAAAGAATAATCCGGCGAGGGCCATTGCAATGCCACCCTTAAATGCATCCATCCCATATACTCCACTAGCGATAAACTGTAATATTTTCTCCACCGTCGACTTACCGAAAACGCTGTGAACAAGAAATGCTGAAAGAATATCGAGTGTGCCTGCAACAAAACCACTTATCAGTATTGCTTTTAAAGCACCATTACCTGAGCGCAAATCAGAAGTAAAAGGATCTATTTGTTTCATTGACAAGTTGTTGATTTCTTAAAGTCAATATAGTAACTAATCAGTCCTTTTGTCAATATTTTGATCAATTTTAGAAATTAGAAAGGGCAAAATTAATGTATAGCAATACTCCTGCAATAAAACTAATTATTGCCACTCCTGCCGGGAATGCAATATTGGGGTTATAGATATGTATTTTCTTTTGGTCTGCTATTGTTGAACAATTTTCGATAGCATTTAAAGAGCCTGCAATTGCAAACATCGACCAGATGCTCACGAATGCTGCAAATAATAAAACAAACCAGCTGTATTCGAGCAGGCATTTATCGTTTATGGGTTTGCTCCCTATTACATCTTTCAGAAATGTAATTGAAAAGGCCACTACACCGGTTGAAAGTGTAAGTATCAACTTCATTGCATCATTGGCGTACTCAAATGATTTTTCCTTTGCATTGTTCATACTTTTTCAGCAAAAAGGCCAAACCGGACAAATAGATTTTAGTACTTTTTCTATATCTAAATCGCTTACGGTTGTTAGTTCAATCTCTTCGTTTTTTCTTGTTACAATCGCTGTAACTAATCTGTCAATACTCTTATAAACGAGGGGCTCGGAGGTACTGCTTAATTTAATCCTCTTTGTGCCTTTGTTAATAAGGGTGGTCAATGATTTTACGGCCGAATCATCTATTTCAAGATTCTGTTTATACAGTTCATTGATGGCGTAAGAGGTAAAATCATCCCCCAACTGATCGGGGGATGCGTATGTTGTTCCAATAGTATCAGGCATAACTAATTAGTGTACAATTAATTTACACAAATTAATTTAACTCCGAAACCATATAGAAAGTTATTCGCCAGTAAAAAAATCTTTAAAGGCTTTTCCGTTATACGAGATTTCAGTGAAATGAACTTTGCAGCCCGGGCCTTTAGCTGCTTGTGCATAAAAGCCAATACGCATATTTTCTAATTGCGAATAAGGGAATGTTCGAGTCAACACCCATTTTTGTCCGTCTAAAGAATAGTAGAAATTGAATATTTTCCCAGATTTAGCCACTTTCATGTAAACTTCTTTACTGGGTAGTTCTGTATGGTAATTTCCGTCGCTAATTTTATTCTTAACAAAGGATGATACTACACCGTAGGTATTTCTTTCATTCTTCTCAAATAAAAAATTGGCCCAATTTTCCTTATCACTATAAACTAAAATCGCTCCCCCATCGTACACTTCATTAAATTCAGGAGATACTTTGGCTTTAAACACGAAGTTTGAGTCGGGATGAAAAAGAAGTTTGGATGCTGTGTTATTGTAGTAATTACCGTCTACAAATACAAATAGATCTGTTCCCTTCTGAGCTTCAATAGTGATTCCTTTGTCGGTTACGGCAAATTTTTGTGGAGTATTGTCCCAATTTAAAGGATACGGAACTGATGAGATCCTTACTGATTCATCAGACTTTGCCTGAGTTCCTTGTGCGGCTGTACAAAATGAAATAGTTGATAGCAGAAGTAGATTAATAATTGTTTTTTTCATAATGCAATAGGTTGTTTTGCGCTATGAAAATAAACATATTATAATTAAACATCCTAAGTAATACAAAACATTTAAGCATTATCCTTAAACGTTGTGAAAATTAAAACCATATAAGACATATAAGAGTATAGAAGATTTAGCTTATTATCTTCTTATATGGTTCAAAAATTAAAACCATATAAGGCATATAAGAAACATAGAAGATTTAACTTAAATGTCCTTGTATTTCTTATATGGTTCAAAAATTAAAAACCATGTAAGGCATATAAGAAAAATAGAAGATTTAGCTTAAATATCCTTATATGTCTTATATGGTTCAAAAATTAAAAACCATGTAAGGCATAGAAGAATAGAAGATTTAGCTTAAATATCCTTATATATCTTATATGGTTCAAAAATTAAAAACCATGTAAGGCATAGAAGAATAGAAGATTTAGCTTAAATATCCTTATATGTCTTATATGGTTCAAAAATTAAAACCATATAAGGCATATAAGAAAAATAGAAGATTTAGCTTAAATGTCCTTATATATCTTATATGGTTCAAAAATTAAAAACCATGTAAGGCATAGAAGAATAGAAGATTTAGCTTAAATATCCTTATATATCTTATATGGTTCAAAAATTAAAAACCATGTAAGGCATAGAAGAAACATAGAAGATTTAACTTAAATACCCTTATATGTCTTATATGGTTCAAAAATTAAAACCATATAAGGCATAGAAGAATAGAAGATTTAGCTTAAATATCCTTATATGTCTTATATGGTTCAAAAATTAAAAACCATGTAAGGCATATAAGAAAAATAGAAGATTTAGCTTAAATATCCTTATATGTCTTATATGGTTCAAAAATTAAAAACCATGTAAGGCATATAAGAAAAATAGAAGATTTAGCTTAAATATCCTTATATGTCTTATATGGTTCAAAAATTATATTGCTTTGGTTTTTTCTTTTAACCAAGCCTGTTCGTCAACATTTAAAAGTGGAGATAGTTTATCGAAAACAAACTTGTGGTAATCATTAAACCAGCTACGTTGAGCTTCATTCAATAAAGCAGCATCAATTAAATCAGTTGCAATCGGACAAATAGTAACAGTTTCGAAATTTAGGAACTGTCCAAACTCTGTTTTCACATCTTCCTGACAAATAACCAGATTTTCAATGCGAATACCGTGCTTCTCAGGACGATAAATTCCAGGTTCGTTGGAATTTAACATCCCCGGCTGAAATGCAATATTAATTGCACCTGAAACACTAATATTTTGAGGGCCTTCATGAACATTTAAGAAGAATCCTACTCCATGCCCTGTTCCGTGTCCGAAATTATAACCTTCTTGCCACAACCATCTGCGCGAAAATGCATCTAACTGATAGCCCTTGGTACCTTCAGGAAAACGAGCCATACTCAAGTCAATCATACCTTTTAACACAAGCGTATAATCCTTCTTTTCTTCAGCAGTAGAGTTACCTAAAGAAATGGTACGTGTAATATCAGTTGTTCCTGTACGATATTGCCCACCTGAGTCTACTAAATAAATACCCTCAGGTTTTAACTCTACATTGCTTTCAGGGGTTGATTTATAATGAGGCAAAGCAGCATGACCTTTATAAGCCGATATAGTACCAAAACTTTCTCCCACAAAACCAGGTTGAGCAGACCGGAATTCATAAAGTTTAGCAGATGCAGAAAGCTCATCGATGTAAGTTTTGCCAATATTATCTTCTAACCATTTTAAGAACTTGACCATAGCAACACCATCATTAACCATAGTCTGACGGATATGTTGTTGCTCTGTTTTGTTCTTGATAGATTTAAACATGGTTGTTGGATTCATTCCTTCAACTATGCTAACTCCGGAAGGAATAGCTTCCATTACCTCTTGACAAAGTTTTTTAGGATCTATCAACACTGAATTTCCAGCAGGCAATGCACTTACAGAGGTAGCAAACTGCATGTAACAATTAATATCTACTCCCGATTTTGCTAAAGCAGCTTTATCAGCAGGCGTAATTCGTGTATCATTTACAAACCAAACCAGCTCATTCTGAGAAACTAACACATGACTTAATACCAATGGATTACAATCAACGTCACTACCGCGAACATTTAATAACCATGCAATATCATCCATTGATGAAATCAGGTGAAAATCAACTTGCTGCTTTTTCATATCAGCACGTAAACGCGCAATCTTGCTTTCGGTAGATTCTCCTGTAATATCTTCGGGAAGCAGAAATACTGGATTATTTAAAAATGCAGGCCGATTTTCCCAAATTGGCGTAATAAAATCTGCTTTGGTGTTTAAGTTAAATCCGAAACGGTTAAAACCGACCTTCATGATTTTTACCAATTCAGCTGAGATTAATTTACCGTCAAAAGCAACTGTTGCACCTTTTTGTAACTTTTCAGCAAGCCACTCAATATACTCAGGAGTGTGTTGAATTTTCAATTTAACCAGCTCAAAACCTGTATCCTTTAATTGATCCACAGCCTGAACAAAATAACGGGCGTCTGTCCACAAGCCAGCAAAGTCAGCAGTGATTACCAATGTACCGGCAGAACCGCTAAATCCTGAGGTCCATTCCATGCATTTGTAATGGTCAGGTAAATATTCACTAATATGTGGATCAGAAGAAGGAATGATATAAGCATCAACGCCATTTTGCTCCATTTGTGAACGAATGGCACTCAATTTCTCTTTATAAGTCATTATTGATAGGAATAAAATGAGGTTGTAAATATAGCTTATCTCATTTGGTATTTGAAACCAATGTGCATTAACAATTTGGTGACACCGAAAGGTATCACCAATTCAATTAGCCTTAATGCTTTTTAGCAGGAATCATTGGTTTTGAAAACCCATTAATGTTCTTTTTACCATCCTGCATTTGTTGTAAAGCCTTTTCAACTGAAGCCAGTAATTTATCAGCAGGTGTTTTTTCCTGCATTATTTTCACCAGTAATTCCTGGGCTTTAGTAGCCTTTTTCTCCTCACCCAAATTATACTGCATTATATTTTTCATGCTTTCCGTATAATTAGATTGCTCATAGCGCTCGGCTTTTTTCACTAACTCCTTTGCCAGTTGTTTATCGTTTTTGTCAGGTGATTTTTGAGTTAACTTTACTGCATAGTACATGCACCAGCTATTAACTGTTGACGAATCAATAGTCAGTACCGGATATGGAGCATTTTTATCCAAAATAATTGGCTCCCGACCGATAGTTGAAGTTTTATCTTCCGACAAAAGATAATCCTTTACATATTTTTGTTCGGTCTTTTTGTAGCTGACCGAGTCATTTACCGATTTATAGAACAGTAATTGCAAATCAGTAATTTTCTTATCGGCACGTTGATTTAAGAATGCTCTCATTGTCCCATATAGGTCGTTTAATGCCGATTGTTTTTCCTGAACAGAAAGCTCCTTCGATTTTATTATCTGATTACCAAAAGATTTACTACTTCTTTCGAGTATACCATCAACTCCTGCTCCTGCTAAGCCATCAGACTTTAGTGCTACTTCAACCGCCTTGTAATTGGTAATAAGGAAATCGTAGACCTTTCTTGGTTCGCCCGAAAAAGTTAGTTGCAATAAAGAAGAGTTGCTCAGTAGTTGGTGTTTTACTTGAAAACTGCGCAGTGTAAGCCTCTAAAACAGCTCCAACAGGCTGATTTTCAACTTTTAACCGCTTAACATATTGTTGGATAAATTCGTCAGATCTGTCTCCGTTTTTGAATTGAGCTTCCAAATCGGCCAAACTCACTTCCTTTACTCCATTTAATTTTTTCAGCATATCATTTCCAACATCCAGAAATTCTGCTGCCGGATATGCTCCGACCGCATTTCCAATCAACTCCTCATTTTGTGAGTTAATAAACAAAAATGTTGGATATGCTTTTACCCCATATTTCTTAGAAAATTCAATCCACTCCCCTTTTTCTGCATCTATTTTAAGATTGATAAAGTTTTTATTGAAGAATGCACCAACATCTTCCCTTGGAAATATTTGATTTGACATTGCCTTACAGGGGCCACACCAGGTTGTGTACACATCAATAAAAATGGGCTTATTTAACTCACGAGCTTTTTTAAGTGTTTCATTCCATGATGTATGCTCAAAATTAATTCCTTGCGCCATTACAGAGCCTACACTCAATAGCAACAATAAGCTTACTATTACTTTCTTCATTTGGATGGATTGTAATTTAATTAACATTTTAATTAATACAGTAATAAGCACCTTTTTACCCCAACAACCTGGTAAAATAAATGTGACGCAAAAAAGCCCCTAAGATTACTCTCAGAGGCTTAAGGGGGTTTGGCTTATACTTTACTACAACTCTGTTATTTGTTTTAGTGTTGCATTATTCTGAACTGCTTTTCTCGAAAAAGGCATGATCCACAAATGAGATGTTGGTGATAATGATAATGTTTGACCATTATAAATCTTAGTAAGCGTTTTGGCATATTTAGGTTCGGTGTTAAACCTTCTTAAATCCCAATAATTCATACCGGTTCCAAAAAACTCATTGTTTCTTTCCCTTCTGATGTAGGTTATCGCCTGCTCTTCTGTAGTAGCGCTCAGATCAGCATATAACTCCGGAATAATTCTTTTTTTACGAAGTGTATTCACTAACGTCATTGCCTCAGTAAACTGCCCTTTACGAGCTAAACACTCAGCTTTGGTTAGGTACATTTCAGGGCTTCTCATGCCACCGCCATTGAAATCATCCATTCTGAAAAAATTGCAAATTGTATCGGCTCCAACTTTACGTGGTTTAAAATTGATACGATAACGAGTGTCACCAGGTTCAAATCTTACAGAATCTTTAGCAGGGATAGAACCTGTGATATAAAGTCCTTGCAACTTATTTGAAGTAGAACCAAATCGGAAAATGTAATTTTCTGGGTTCAGGAAATCAAACTTCGGAAGCGTTGGATTTGCAGTTGCATCAATGGTTTTCTTATTATCTGTATAATATTTTACCATATCAAACAATACATCGCTTTGGCCTAATGCGAGATTTGCATTGATTAATGCTTTGTCAAAATCCTTCATAAACAAATACGTTCTGGCTAACATTCCATAGCCTGTAGCTTTGTTTGGACAATAGGAATTTTTGCTTTTAGCAGGTAATGCAGCAACAGAAGAGTTTAAGTCACTTAAAATAAGATCATAAATTTCTTTAACAGTTACCTGAGGAGGCACTTGTTCAAAGTCGGGCTTTAAGTTTAATGGTACTGCTAAATCTGTTGAAGCACTTGCAGCGTTATAATGCTTTGCATAACGATTTACAAGGAAGAAGTAACTCATGGCTCTCAACGTTTTAGCTTGTGCAATTAGTGCATCTTTTTGTTCGGGTGTTCCGTCAATAGCATCAGGCACTCCATCTATAATTAAATTACTATAGTAAATACCTTTATAAGCATTGTTATAGGCCTCATCAGATTCAAGAAAATCAACACGACTTTTATCCTCGATCCAGTTAAAATTAATCGAAGTTAGGTTAACAGCATTTATTGCAGCACTATTGGTATAAAACTCGTTGGTCAGTTGAACAGGAGTTGTCATATCGTTGAAATGCATATCCGGATTTTGAATAAAAGCTTCAAAGTCGGCTATGTTTTGAGGTATTTTCTTTCCTTTGGGGATTACATCAAGGTACTTTTCGCACGATGAAAGCAAAATGCCGGATAACAGGATAAGTACTATTATTGGATTAATCTTTTTCATTTCTTTTCAATTAAAGAGAACTAACACTTCTTAAAAACCAACATTAAGGCCTACAACAAATGTTGGCTGTGGTTTAATACTTCTTGAGCCTGATGCTTGATTATAAGCTTCAACATCGATTCCGTTTCCATTAAAGCCAATGCCAACAGGATTTTCAACCATGAAACGTAATTTAGCTGCGTTTAAGCCATATTTATTAATCATAGCTTTGGGAAGATTGTAGCTTAAAGAAACGTTTCTAAGTTTAATGTATGAAGCATCCAGTATTTGTGCATCTCCATATCTATAGTTATTATTTCTGAAGTTGTTTCCAACTTTTTCGTAGTGGAAAGTGTATCGGGGAATATCAGTAATTAACTCATCTCCGGGATTCTGCCATCTATTAGCAATTTGCTCATTGGTTAAACCTCCGTAAGAGTTGGTGATTGTTGGTACATCATTTCGCATTTTCTGACCAATGTTGTAGATCAACATTGCTGATAATTCAAAACCTTTGTAGTTAAGATTATTGGTAAATGAACCACTTACTAATGGAATTAATGAACCCATGTAATAAACAGCATTTGGATTAGTTACCTGAGCATAAACCACTTCTCCTTTTTCATTGTAGATCAATGGATTTCCTTCAGCATTTAAGCCTGCATATTTATACGCATATAACCCTTGAAGCGGATTTCCTTGTAAATAAGATCCTTCTGATAATAATTCTGATGCTGATTTAGGAGTATAATCAACTCTTACAATTTCATTATGATTGTAACCAGCATTAACACTTAAATTCCATCTGAAATTTCTGTTCTTAACTACATCACTTGAAAGTGTTAATTCAATACCTTGATTTAATAACTCACCATTATTAACCAAAGCTGCATCATAACCTAATGATGGATCAAGTGAAAGATTCGCTAACAGATCGATACTTCTTTTGCGGTAAACATCAATTGAACCTTGTAATACATCGTGGAACAATACAAAATCCAATCCCATGTTAATGGTATGAGTTTTTTCCCAGCGCAAATTAGGGTTTGGAGGAGTTACCACTGTTCCGTATGTATCTTTTGTATAATTACTTATTCCATAAGAAGCCACTAAGTACGGACCAACGTTTTTAGCAATGTTACCACTTAAACCGTAAGAAGCTCTTAATTTCAAGTAATTAACCCATGAAACATTGAAGAATTTTTCACGGTTGATTAACCAGCTTGCACCAGCCGACCATAATGGGCGATATTGGTAACTAGGATTTGTTCCAAAAAGGTTGGAAAGATCCATACGCGCACTACCAGTTACACTGTACTTGTCTGAAAATGTATAAGTTGCGTTTCCGTAGAACGATGCAAATCTGTTCAATACTTCCTGATGATTATACAAGGAACTCTGACCAAGTGAAACCGCTTTGATCATTAAACCTGCATATGTTTTAGATAGTTCCTCTAAATTGATTGGCATGGTGGTCAACAATTCAGGATTATATCCATAACCTTTCGTTCCAGTGCGCTCATTTTTAGCCTGACGGATTTCAGAACCAGCAACAACGCTCAAATTATGTTGTGTTCCTAATTTTTTTGTGAAGTTTAATTGATTTCTTAATGTATAGGAATTAGAAATCTGAGACTCCTCGTTTAAAATATTTCCTGCCGGTAACTTATAAACTACCTTATTTTGAACAGCATCAAATACTGCAAATGAGTTAACTAAATAACGAGTATCATATGCTTCCCACTCATTAACGGTTTTGGTGTTTGTATTGCTCGTTTCGTATTGAAACATTAAATCATATTTCAACCACGGTGTAACTGTTGCATTTAATTTACCGAACAAACGATTGGTGAAGTTTTTTACATGACCAATGTTATAATTTAGCTCGTCAAGTGTATAAGAATCAATATTATATAGATTATACTTTGCTACGTTATCCGTAATTTGCCTTGATAATGAGTTACGCTTTATGATAGGATTGCCGTTCTCATCTACAAGGTGTTCATAAGGGTAAGATGAATTATACAAAGAAGTAGAATATAATCCCGGGTTATCCTCTTTTCCATAACCTACGTATGCGCCAACATCAGCTTTTAACCATTTTGCAATGTTCACACTATTCGTAATGTTAATACCTAAGCGGTCATTTTTATCATTTAAAGAGGTATTCTGATTGTTCCAATACGTTGCTGAAAGGTTAAAGCTGTTTTTATCCGTTGCTTTTGCAAGTGATAAGTTATATTGTTGCTGAACAACATTTTGCATTGCATACTTCGACAATTCTTCCTGATAAACATTACCGTTACTTCTCAATGCATTGATTTGCTGTACTGCCTCATCAGGTGAAATTTCACCAGCATATTTACTCAATAAAATATTGATCACCGGACTAGAAATACCTGCATCGCGAATACGAGCCACCTCTTTTAAAGGATTTGTTTTAAGTTCAGGGTTGTTGTTGATATACTCCTCTTCAAGGCCAATCATAGTATTTGCCGATGAAGTATTCATATAGGATAAATCAGGTTTTGCTCTCATTGAAATGCTACTAGAGAAATTAACCTTAGTTTCACCTGCTTTTGCTCTTTTAGTGGTAATTACAATTACACCGTTTGCAGCTCTTGCGCCATAAATAGAAGCAGCAGCAGCATCTTTCAATACTGTAATACTTTCAATATCTTCAGGGTTAATATCTGGCACTCCGTCTTCAATTCTACCAAATCCGTCTATTGTTGTTTTCTCTACCGGGAAACCATCTATTACGTACAACGGATTTTTAATAGCGTTGAAAGTACTTGTACCGCGTACGCTTACATCACCTTTATAATTTACTAATCCGGGTGCCTGACCTTCTAACAGTTGCTTAAGGTCAACCATGCGACGAGTTTCTAATTTATCAGCTGAGATTGTTGAGAATGAACCGGTAGCATGTTCTTTTGAAAATGTTTGGTAACCGGTAACAACAACTTCCTGCAGTAATTTGGTATCACTTTCAAGCTTAATCAGGTATTGATTTGTCGAAGAAAGTGTTATTTCTTTGGTAACATAACCGATAAACTTAAAGACGATGGTTTTGGAACCTTCCGGAACTTGTAAAGCAAACTCTCCAATTTCATTTGTTTGGACAGCTAGTGAAGTTCCTTTGATCATGATGCTTACTCCAGGAATTGGTAAACCGTCATTCGCATCAACAACTTTACCGGTTATTGTACGGATTACTTGTTTAACAACGATTTCATTATTGATTGATGCAGAAGCAATGGAATTAATTGATGTAACTCCAAATCGTTTTTCCGCACTTTGAGCTGATTTCTCAGAACCGGTAATAATGGTATAATTACTCTGATCAAGCTTATTATACTTTAATCCAAGCGGTAATAACAAATTACTTAGTACAGATTCCAGCTTTTTGCCTTTAAAAGAGGTTGCATCAATTGTTGTGTAAAGATCATTCAAAACGCCTTCCTCATAAATAAAATTTACGTGGTAGACGTTCTTAATCGTTGCCAATGCCTCTTCAACAGAACTTTTTTGCTGTGTGCTGATTGCCTGGATCCCTTCTGAAGGCGACTGAACAAATGTATTTGCATAGGCTTGCGAATACACACCAAAAGGCATTAGTGCCAACGGAAATGATCCCATAAAAAGCTTAAGTAGCCGTTTTCTCATTTTCTTCTAATTTTGGATAGGTTATTGGATAGGGGTTATTTATCTCTTATGATGAGAGTTTTGGATTCTTTATCTTTTATAATTTCAACCTTCAGGATGGATTGAATAGCGGCGAATAGAATTTCTTCCGACTGGATAGAAAGCGTTCCGGTAAGTTTTCTATTTTTCAGTTCTTCTCCCTCTATAGACACTTTATAACCATAGTTATCTTCGATAATCTTGGCTACTTCAGTTAATGAAAGTTTATTAAACACCAGCTTCGACTGTTTCCAAGCGGATTCATCTTCCGCTTTTATTGTTTTCTTCACAATCAGGTTTTCATGCGGATTGTATTCAAGTGCTGTTCCTGGAGTTAGGAAGATGCTTTTGTTTTTTTCCTTAATGGCTACACTGATTTTACCGCTAGAAAGTACAACCTTGGTTATATGACGACGGTTATTTACGTTAAATGAAGTTCCTAAAACTTGTACATCAAGATCGTCTGTATGCACAACGAAGCGTTCAGCATCTTTGATAAGGGCTTCGTTTTTGTTTAAGTGTTTTACATCGAAATACGCTTCTCCCTCTACCCATACTTCACGGATTTCATTGGAATTCCATGTCTTTTTGTATTTGATTGAAGAGTTAGCATTCAATACAACTTCAGATTGATCTGGTAACGTGATCTTTAGATTTTGTCCGTAAGCAGTTGAAAGATGTTCATAACGGTAATAATTGTAAGTACCAATAGCTGCAGCTATTACCATTATTGCAACAAAAACAGCAGCTATTCGCTGAACAGCAATACGTAACTGGCGAACCTTGGTATTTTGTTCAGCCTTTTCAATGGAAAGTTTTAATTTCTCTTTAAACCGAACTTGCTCTGAAAAAGGAGCCATAGCAACAGCAATATTCAATTGAAGCACCCATTTTCTTGCTTCTTCAGCAAATGATACTATAGAAGGATTTTCAGCTAAAACCTGTTGCCAATCTGAATTGTCAGCATTTGATTTTACCCAATTAACAAACGATTCATCACCTAAAAAATCTTCGACCTTATACGCTGAATACTCTTTCCCGTTTAACATTTTTCTGGAATATTTCGCTTAATACAACTTCAGCAGAATTTCTACCCCACGAAATCTGAAAAATTTTAAAAAATGTAATCCCAGTAAAATGTTATTTGCTTTTTTAGCGCCCAGGAGTCGTTCTATGCTGATTTTTGGTGATCAACATTTTCTAAACGATGATGGTCTTTCAGGTGGTTTTTGTAAAAATGTTTTTGTGTGATAAGGAATAAAATAATATTACCTATTGATTCTTGCGAGCGCAATGTCTCAATTGCCCTCCCCATAAGCTTGTAAGTGCCTTTTAACGTAAGGCCCATTATTTCAGCAATTTCGGGATAGGAAAATTCCTCATAATAACGGAGGTAGATTACCTCACGTTGTCTATCTGTAAGTTTTTGAAGAGCCTGACCGATTTTTTTTCGTAAACCGGTCATCTGTTCATCTGCAATAAAATTACTTTCCGGACTATCGTTCAATTCAATATTAAAATCATTCAATTGATTTCCATCACCAACAAATATATTTTTTGATGCTTTTGAGTGATTAAATAAGTGACCTCTGAAAGATTTGAACAGATAATTTTTGATTGAAGCCGGGTCTGACAGTCGTTCTCTGCTAGTCCATAATTTCAGAAATAGATCATGAATCAGATCGGTAACCAGATGAGTATTCCGGATATATTTATAACCATAATTGTACAAAATCGGGTAATAAGCCGAATAAATGCGCTCATACGCCTTCTGATCACCTTTTTTAAAGGCAACCCACAACTGCGCTTCTTCATTTATTTCTTTACCGGAATTCATTGCAACATACTGGTTCAGGAAAACAACCCTGCTTTTTATAGTTCAGGGTACTTGAGAGGAACAAATCTATAATATTTCCTTTTTAATTGTTGCAAAACAAAAAGCCCTGAAATGTAAGGTATACAATCAGACCTGACAAAGATTGTTAATTGTGTAATTTTTCAGCTAAAATGACGCATTTAACGACAATGCAATTTTTTAGTTACATAACACTTAGGCACCAAATTGTGTCAAATGGTGATCTAAATGTTTCCATGCTAAATAGCCCCATTCATCCGGAGTCATATCTCCAAAAATGGGATGCGGATTCTTTGAAATGCCCATCGGACCCTTTGCAACAAAGTGATTAATAAGCACTGCCAGTTTTTCCTTTTCCACATCAAAATCTCTTTGATCAACTACTAAAAAACTTTTATCGGTAGGTAGTCCCCTTTTCAAAGGCTTATCACTCATCAGTTGTTTTTTCACTAATCTCCCGAAAAAAATACCGATCCACCCTTTCTTTAGTTTTACCTCACCAACTGCAACCTGCATGGGTACCTGGCAGTGTGCAAGCATTTGTGCAACATCCATTTTCCCCCATTGGGCCTGACTTGATGGGGTAAGGCTATTTAGCCGATCGATAATTTCTTTGTTGACAGCAGCATTTAACAGATTTTTCATTTTACTAGCATTGAGATTAGTTTATCCCAAAATAATAAACCCAGCCAATAAATAAAATTTGTAACGGAATACGAAACCATAAATAGCTTGTTCCCTGTCCTGTTGTTGTAGCTTTTTCATAGTCGATGTGTTTTACAGCCGCATTTATATTAGCTGACAGAAGTACAATAAAAAAAATGATCAGAAGTAGTGCGGTGAGGCTGCGATAAGCAGGAATTAATAATCCAATAGCAGCAATAATTTCAATTATACCAGTTCCTAAAACCAGTTCGCGCTTGAAGGGCATAAACTCAGGTACCATTAAAGCCATTCCATCAGCAAATTTGAAGTGACCCAAAGCAGTAAACATTAGCATAACGGCCATTGCTAAATTTCCAGCAAATGTTGGATTCCAGTCAGGCCCAACAACTCGTGTACCGACTAATGCAAGACAAAAAATAGCAAGAAGTACAATTAAAGGTTTCATATAATTTAGTTTTCAATAAGCTGATTTTGGATCTTTTCAAGATTGGCTATTACATTATTCACTTTTTCACGTTGTTTTCTAATCTGACGAGGGCGAATATAAAACCAGTTAAAAGCAATCCACGCTGTTGTAATCGAATAACACAATACCGCATAAGGCCATTTCATTCTCACGGTGTATTCAATCAGGTATAGCGCAATTCCGGCAGACAGTAATATAAAGTAAATTGACATTACTTTGTTTTGAAAATCTGTTTGCCTGTTCCTAAAATCAATCATTTTTTGCAAATAATGCTGATTATCATCATCGTTAACTCCTTTTGTCTTGAAAAGCAATTGCATAATCCTGTTTTGCAAGACAATTGACATTACCATGGCAATTACCACCAAAACTACACCTAACTTGGTGGTAAGGTAATCAGGTTTGTAATAGAATAATACCCCCATTACAAAAACTATGGTTAACGCTAATAGGCTATTATTCAAAAGAATAGAAATACGGGTTTTATGTTGAAAAGATTTAGCCTGGGCAATGATCTCCTGTACGTTTGGCAAATCCTGTACTGACTGCCTATGCCACAGATTCTTTATCTCGTTGAAATTGTTCATGCTGTTGAAATTTTTTAAGAATTTTCTCCTTAATCCGGTGAATTTTCACCCTTACATTCCCTTCGGAAATACCTACGATCTCTGCTATTTGCACTTGTGGCAATTCTTCTAGTTCTAGCGAAATGATCAATCTGTCGGTTTCTTCCAGTTCAGAAATACATTTATAAAGGAATTTTTCCTGTTCAGAATTATCTTCAGATGTGTTCTCCGTTAACTCTAATGGAAGTTCCGTTTTCTCCATTTTCTTTTCCCGTTCTATCTGAATCAAACAGTTATTGGATGCAATTCTGAAAATCCAAGTATCAACAGATGACTCATTCCTGAATTTTGGAAGATTTTGCCACACGGCTATAAATGTTTCCTGTGTAATATCTTTTGCCCAGTTATTATCATTCACATATCCCATACACAACCTAAAAACCCTGGGTGAAAACGTTTGATAAATTTCTTCAAAGGTCATTTAATGTGCTATTTTATGAAAGCAGATAGTTGTTTAAGGTACCATTCTTTATCATCAAACATAATAAAATGTAGGCCTTTATTAGCATACAGCAGGTGCGCTCCTTTAAGTTGTGCAAACTGAGCTGTCATTGCTCCTTCAAATTGCTTAAATGGAGCTTCTAATAGCACTAATGACGGGCATTGAATGCCTGCTATTTCAGCACGCAGGTCAATATTAGACATATCGCAAAACAATTTACCTACTGTTCTGTGATCAGATTGTAAGGTCCAGTTTACCACTGTTTCAAACTTACTGATATCTATCATAAGACGTTTTATACCTGCATTTTGTGCTTTTTTAAACGCTTCATCACTCATTCCTGTAAATTGGTTAATCGACTGGTTGCAATCCGGACTATCATTGCTTTTAAAAGCCGGATTAAAAACGGCAGGCAGGCAAGGCAGTCCGTCTACAATTACAATTTTACTCACTTGCTCAGGATGTTTTGCTGCTAGCATCATTGCCATAACTGCCCCCATACTATGACCCATAACGATTGGAAGGTTAATTTTTTCAGTTTTGATGAAAGCCGAAATATCTTCTACCCATTGCTTTAATGATGGATTTTCCTGCGCTTTTGTACCTGCAAACCCAGGCATTGTTAATTTATAACACTTAAAATCCGGACTGAATGTTTCAATGGTTTCATCCCAAACATCTCCGGAAGATGCAAATCCGGGAATGAATAGAATTGTATGTTTTCCTTTTCCTGTAACCTTAACTTCAAAAGGTTGGTTAGTTGCAGCAAATACGTTAATATATAATAATATGAAGGCAAACAATACGATTAAAAATGTGATCTTTTTCATTGTAGTATCTTTTTAAAATTTCCCTTTAGATACAACAAGCTTCAAAATGTTACAGCTTTTTTGGTTTACTTTTAACAAATAAGAATTAAACTCTACAAAACCTGATTTACAGTAAATTAAAATCATTTTTAATTTTGAAGTAGTGCTATATTTTTCACATATTCATCTAAGCTCAAAAACATCTGTTTACTCTCCTTATTGTTTTGTTCCTAAAAATTAATAGCTAATCGCAAATGAAAAAACTCTTCCTTTTTTTCCTGTTATGTTCGTTTTCTATCTTTTCATTCGGACAAACACAAAATATTGATACACTGATAAACAGAGGTATCAGAATGCATGATAATGGTGATTATACAGGTGCTTTAAAAAGTTATGGGGAAGCACTGAAAATTGATAGTAAATCAACAGCGGTTCTTTATGAAATTGCATACACCTATCATGCTATAAAAGATTACGATAAAACAATTTCTTACTGTAACAAAGTATTGGAGTTACCTTTTTCTGAAGATACAGACGATGCTTATCTATTAATCGGAAATTCGCTTGATTTAGCCGACAAACCCAAAGAAGCTGTAGAAATCTATAAAAAAGCCTTGACGAAGGTTAAGCCCACCTACTTGCTTTATTATAATCTGGCAGTTACCTACTACGGAATGGAACAATATGAGAATACGGAAGTTGAACTACAAAATGCATTAAAGTTAAATCCGCAACATGCCAGTAGTCATCTGTTACTAAGCAAAGCAATGGAAAAGAAAGGAAACCGGGTTAAGACACTATTAGCTTTATACAACTTTTTACTTTTGGAGCCAACCAGTGAACGGGCAGTAAATGCTTTTGTACGACTGGAGACTTTACGAAAAGAAGGTGTAAAGAAGGAATCAGAGAAAAATATAACAATTACCCTTAGCAATAGTAATGATGAGTTTTCCGCTGCAGAATTGATGTTATCAATGTCGCAGGCAAGTAACCTCGCAGAAATAAATAAAGGAAAAACAGCTGGTCAGCTATTTTTTGAAAATACGAAATCATTTTTTGCAACATTGAGTGAATTAAAAAAGGAACAATCGAACTTTTGGTGGAATTTTTACGTTGATTTCTTTTCCGATATGCAAAAGAAAAATCATACAGAAACCTTTTGCTATTTCATTAGTCTGGCAAATGAAGATGCTAACTCAACAACCGATAGCGAAGCAAAAGTGTGGCTTACCAGTCACGACCAAAGTATAACAGATTTTGACAACTGGTACGAAAAAGTTGTCCGTCAATTTTAATCAAACAAAAAAGGAGGTTTAAACCTCCTTTTTTATTACTGCTTGTTTATCTCATTATCGTATGCCGCCTTGGCAATTTTGGCAATGGTTTCTTCCATTATACCAGTACTTGCCTTAGAATTTGCCACAAATACAGTGATCGCTAAATGATGCTTATTAGGTAATACAATAATCCCCACGTCATTAATTGCTCCAGTAACGCCCTCTTTATTAGTGTCCGAAGTTCCGGTTTTGTGCGCCACAACAGTTCCTTCTGGCAGTAATGCTTTAATTCTTTTTGCTCCGGTTGGTGAATCAACCATCATGTCCCAAAGCAGCTGCTTACTCTTTTCTGATAATTTATCATCTTTATGAAATGTGCTTAACAACTGTTGCATTGCCACGGGTGTGCACCAATTGGTAAACTGTACGTCCCAGGCTGTGTGCATTTCTTCTTCAGTTGCTGCAATTGCAATTTCCTTAACACCAATTCCATGGATATACTTTTCAACTTTCTTCGGTCCGCCTAACAGCCTGAACAATATATCACAACCATTATTATCACTTTCGGAAACGGTGGCCTTCAACACTTCCATCAATGTAACATCAGCATTAGCATTAGGGTATTTTTCTCTCAATGGACTCCAGGTATTTGGTAAAAGATCCCTTTTAGTTAAATGCAATTTTTGATCAATCGTTAACTTTCCGGCATCTACCTGACTTAACACGGCCATTGCTAACGGGAACTTATAAACGCTCTGCATTGGAAAATGCATCGTTTCATTATACAAGAATGTATCCCCCGCCTCTAAATTTAACAATGCCACCCCTACATCTCCTTTAGCTTCTTTAGCAATTTGGTCAATTTGATCTTTAAAAGTCAGTTGTTGTGCTGATAAACTATTAAAAACGAAGGAAATAATGAATGTAATCAGGATTTTATTAAGCTTACTATTTTTCATGAATAACAGATATGTGAATAATTAAAAATAGATATAGAAATGTTAACTCCCAATAAAATGGCGTCTATTTTTCTAACAATTAATTATGCAAGGGCTATAAATGAAAAAGGTTAGATGAGCTATCACCTAACCTTTTTCATTATTCTCTTATCGTATCTTTATTCTTTAGCGCTAATTGAGCAATCTCGTCTTTCCGTTTAAAAACAACTCCTTTTTGTTTTGTTGCATATTCAAAGAATTGTCGGGCTGCATCAACCATTTGTGGTGTACCTCCAATCCGGTCATGAAAGCTAATTGACATCATCCTTCTTTTGGTGAACGACTCACTATATAGTTGATCAAACTCCATCTTGAGTTGCACAAGAAATTGATCGGCTGAAAATTGTCGACCTTCGATGAGCATGATATCATTGCATCGAAGTGTGTAAGGAACAACTGCAAAATCTTTATTATTCACCTTAATGATAAACGGTTCATCTCTGCTTAAATCATCAATGTGATACGTAAAACCTAATTCTTGCAAGATTTTCAATGTGTTTTCTCCCCGGCGTAACCAATTAGCATTATAACCTACAGGTCTTATTCCGGTAACCTTTTTTACAGCCTCTACCCCATCGGATATAAATTTCTTTTCATCCTCATAAGGTAAATTATACTGTGAAGACCAATTCATACCGTGTGCGGCAGCTTCATGTCCGCGCTGAACAATTTCTTTTGCCAATGCAGGATTCTTCAACACAGCCGACCCAACCATGTGTGACGTTACCTTGATGTTGAACTTATCCCATAGCTCCAACATTCGAGGAATTCCTTCTTTATATCCGTATTCATACCAGGTTTGAGCCGGTAAGTCGTTAAATCCTTTAATCATTGTTGGTGGAAACGGACTTTCCGCATCAATTGGTTGTCCGCCAGCCTCAAACTGCATCGAAACTGAAATCATTAACCTGGAACCATCTGGCCAATATGTATTTTCATTATTCATAGCATTAACATTTTTACTCCTTATTCCTGAAATTATGGAAGCAGGTTGAACCAAACTAACCAAGCCAACCATACTGCTTTGTTTTATAAAGTCGCGGCGTGTTGTCATTCTAATTTAGTAATTGAATTACTTACCTGTTAAAAGCGATTTAATAGTCAATTGGTTGTGATTAATAAAAAGTAAAAGCATGGCAAAAAAAGCTGCATGCATTAATTGTGAAGGAACAGCGCCCCATTCTTCTATCGTGCAAGAGCCAAAAACAAGGAAAATCATTACTATGATTCCGGCAATCAGCGTTTGTTGGGTAAACAATCCAAGAATTAAAAACAGCCCGATACTGAATTCAGCGATTGGTAAAATATAGCTAAAGGGAAGCACTAAGACTTTGGGTAGCATGGATTTTTCAAAAGTTCCAACCATCCATTGACTGAAGCCATGTAATTTGGGCAGCCTTACTAAACCGTGTCCAAACATACTTGCTCCTACTGCTATTCGAAGCAAAAGATAAGCAACTATTGTGTTATTCATATTGTGATTATTTTTTGTAAAGGTAGTTCTGTCGTCTCCCAATAACTTGTACATTTTCATTAAAAAATGGTATTTTGGCAAGAATGAAAAGATACATTCAACATGAATTTTTAAAGATTTCTCATTTTGAGGCAACAAAATGGGAACATCCGATTCATAATCATAATCATTTCGAAATCATCTTCATACACGCAGGAAAGGGAGTTCATTATCTTTCAGGCAACGAGCAACCTTATTCAGAGCATTCATTGTTTCTGTTAAGACCTTCTGATTATCACTCTTTTGACATTCATGAAAAGACTTTATTTACTTTTTTAAAGTTCAATAATGTATACTTAAGTGGAATTGGAAATATACAAGTTCAAACTAATTGGAATCAGCACATGGATGAGCTCTTAATGCTCAACTCACTTATGGATGCCCCAATATTGCGAAATGAGGAAGACGCGAAGAAAACCGATGGTTTATTAAGACTGATTGCAGACGAATGGAAAGAGACGAGGAACGAAACGAATGAAACCATATTTTTTCTTATTCAGGCTACATTATCAATAATAAAAAGGAATATCAGCAGTTTACGAACGAATGGTGCAATTAACGATCGAATAACTGCAATTATCAATTACATTCACAAAAACATCTACCATCTTGAAATGACCCAGGCAGATCATTTAGGCGATGTATTTGGACTATCAAAGCATTATTTGGGGATCTACTTTAAAGAAAAAACTGGCATCAATCTTCGTGATTATATAAACAATTACAAATTGAATCTAATAACCAATCGCCTAAAGTATAGTTCATTTTCAATTAAAGATATCTGCAATGAGTTGGGATTTTCCGATCTCAGTCATTTCAATAAATTCTTTAAAACTCACACAGGCATAAATCCCTCACAATACCGTAAAGAACTGATCCTATAAAGAAAATTAATTAAGATGCTGATTTCTAGGTTGAGTTTTAGGAACCAAAGAACCTGAAGCAAAAATTAGCACCTGTATTATTAAACCAATGATAATTAGAATAGCCAACTCAAGTTTGGTCAAAAGAGTTGACTCGGAGATTATCTTTTGAGAACCTTCCATTAACTTTTTACCTTCGGCGGTTTGAATAGTTGAAAGCTGGTTTAAGTTGCTCAGTGCAACGGTAAATTGTTGATCAATCAATTGTTTGGTTGTGCTGCTGGCCTTACTGAGGTAATCCGTTTCCAATGCCATCAGATCATGTAAGTTCTTTTTAAATTCCTTGAAATAATTGGATTCTATTTCCGTAAGCTTGGTTTCATCATACTTGGTTATAATATCATTAATTTCTTTATTATGACGATCCAGCGACTGTTTTACACCACCATCCATATTTTGATTGGTTGCTAATAATAACTTCTTCTGGTATAAATGATCTGAAAAATGATAGATATAACTTTCAGCCATCAAACGATCTTTGTAAACGGCCGAAAAAGAATCTCCTAACTCTAAAACATTATTACGATCAATAATATTTTTGGCAAGTACAATAACGAAAACCAAAACCAAAAGCGCAGCCGCTTTCGTTTTTTGTGTAACGGAATAACCCCACTTCATAAAGTCAATTCATTGGTCAACCCGCAAAATAATTAAAATAATTATTGATAGCTAACGTAAAACAGGATTGTTATCAATTATTGAGAACGGACATATGCTTATACTACCGTAGTAACTGAACGTACATTTATAATAGAACCTTCTGCAAGAAAAACTGACGTCGGAGTAGCTTTGTTTAAAAAACTAAAACGTTCATCATAAATACTCGCGAAATCCACATCTATTTCGTAGCTATTAATGAGGTATGTTTTCCATCGTGGATGTTCAACTTCATATTCAGATGTTTTCTTGTCATTTAGTTTGGTGTAACCCCAATAATGTTCAGTTATAAACTCCGCTTCGCTTCCTTGCAAAATCGGCATGGGTTTATTAGCCGCAGAAACCGATAGCTGATTCCATTTATCATTCCAATTCCACTGGTAGGAAACAAAAAGGCTATTTTCGGTAGTCTTCCACTCATGCTTCATTGGCATTGTATCGTAGTTCTCTTTATAAAGTGTATTAGCAACAAATGCCAAGGCCGGTTTTGGAACAATTTCTTTAATAAAAACCACTCCCCTCTTCCATTCATTATTAGATTTAAAACGAACATAAAACCTAAGGTTTACTTCTTCAAAATTAGAATGAAAAGGAATTTTAACTCCTTTTAATTTAGTATTAAGAAACCTAAACCCAACAAGGCTTAAATAACACTGATTATTAAAACAATCCAACTCTGTTTTATAAGGTAGGTAAGGCAACAATAGAGAAGGATCAACTACATAATTAGCCATTACCAGTTTGCGCCACTCTGCAGATAAAAAAATAGAATTCATGTGAAGGGTTGTTAGTTTAATGATGAGGCTAAAATAGTAGAGATTTCAAAAGCTTTATTAAATACCATAAAGTGCCCGCCTCCATCAATGACATAATTTACACCAATTGTGGGCATTGGCAAAATTTTGTCATTATTCCCATGGATATGAATAATCTCATAAGCAGCCCTATCCATTTTCAATAAAAGCACTTGAGCTATCGCCCATTTCATAAAATTTGGATCACAGTCGTTGATGATTTCTTTGAATAATTGCTTTTCGCCTTTATTACTCAATCCAAATAACCAATGAATAATTGTATTGGACGATTTAAAAAATGACAACGGAATGAATCGCAACAGCTTTACAGTGCCCTTAATTTTATAAAACCACGGAATCTGACCAGAGTTCGAAACACTTGAAATAATGATCGTTTTTACCGGTTGAAGAAAATCCAACATTTCTACCACGATCATTCCTCCAAAAGATAATCCGATCAAACAGAATGGCTCACTTATATTAATCTGAGTTGATAATCTCAAGGCATAAGATGATATAGATTCATCACATTTTGGTTCTATCCATTCAACATGGTGGATGCGATAATTAGCAGGAAATGTCACTCGCTGAAATGCACGTTTATCGGCTCCTAAGCCACTTACAAGGTATATGTTCACAACGTTATTAAAAACAGATTAAATGTATTGCACAAATGACTTAATCGCATTTCAATTAGTACACATAGAAAATCCAATATGAGCCTACAAACCTGATATTACTATCCAATCAATTTCATAAGGTAATATCTGATTTTTTATGAAAAGACAGAAGCACTTTCAATGTGAAAGAGCTTCTATCATAATAAATTAAAATCCGGCTTTAATATAGGCCCATCCTTCGTACTGCCGCGTCACTAAATGGGCTACAGTAGCAGGAATTACCTTAATATCATCAATTAATTGCTCAGTCGTAATTCTTAAACCGTTCAATGTATTATTACAGATTAAGAAAGTTACATCCTTTCGGTTTAATTCTTGAATTACGTCTGCAAATACAGATCCCTTGTAAACAAAGTCAATTCCAGGACCATTGATTGCGACTTCAATAATTACATTATTCAAAGCATTTAGGAGATTATGAAGCTGCTGTATCAGTACCTTATGCACTGCACTATCATTGCTCGATAATTGAAAAACCACTTTATATTGACCAGTCTCTTGCATGGTTAATTGATTTTTGAGGTCCATATTATTCCACTTATGTCAGTGAGCTCAAGAATCAGATCGTCAGTATTTAGCGATTGCAGAAATACAGGTTCAATAAAGTGTAAGGTTGCCTTTGCACCCAACGGAACAACTATACTCAGTTTACCTGGTTTTACTTTAGCTACGTAATAATTTTTTATATCACTTTTACTCATCGAGGCCAGTTCATTTGCTGCACGTTCCATCAAAATATTTCCTTGCTTATCCTTCAAGGTTATTTTAATTAAGAATGAGCCGTAAACATCTGCACCTTCATTTCTAAAAATGGTAAAACTTAACTTCCCATTTTCAATCTGTGCACCAGAAATGTGGATATTGGGTTTTACCGAAAGATTATGAAGTTTACCCCACACACCACCATGAAAATACTGATTGGTAAATAAAGTTAAAGCAGTGATAAAGACGGTACCTCCTATCACTATTTTCTTCAATATTTTTTCTGAGAAACTGAATTCTCCTGAACTTAACCAATTCATCAGTTTGCTGCTTCCTATTTTCTGTTGAAGAACTGTATCCACAGAATAAGCCCCACCTCCCGATAGGAAAACAGTAAACCCTGCAGCCACGCCTAACACTCCTATTTGCCATTCGTCAAGACATGTTGTACCCAACCATCCTGCTCCCAGCAATATACCCATAGCAAGGCTAAAAACTCCTATGCTCATTAATCTGGTAAAGAGTCCCAGCATAAATAACAATCCAACAACACCCTCTATAATTGTAAACACGAGCATCGCCCACCATAACCAATCGGGATGTGTAACAAGGAACTCTATCTGAGGTTTTATTAATAATGCGTTTGGTAGAAAATGGTTGAACTTTTCTCCAATATATCCAGGAGCATCCGGATCCAACTTGTTTTCAAGAATTAACCTGCGCCAGAATGCGGAAAAGTAAGTCCACCCGGTAACTACTCTTAATGCTAATGTAATTGAGCCATATTGGCTAGCTGAAATTTTATTGTTATGAAAATGATTTACCATTGATTTTAATAATAAGCAGGCCATCCACAAACAAGCGGTTGCCTCATAAACGATAGTTCTGATAAAAGCTTAATAATTGCTGAATTGAAAGCTCAGCTCAATGAAAAATCAAATTAGTAGTTTTCGGTAGAGAAGAAATAAAGGTAGTTGATTAAGTAATGGTGATGTTTGATGCGGGAATAACTGTCTGCTACCATCAACGAAAAGAATGGCAAAGAACAATATTGCTACTGTTAATATTCCAGATAATAATTGTGTGGGGGCCTTTTGATCGTTAAGCTCCCATTCGACAGAGCCGGAGTACTCATTAATCTGACAATTGTCTGTTGACAAACTCTTCTCTATTGTTTGTCCCAACACAACTGGAATGCCCAACTCAAACTTGATAGCCTTACGAACATGGCATGAAATAAAAACAGCTAAAAACAACGAAAAGCTTATTAACATAAACTTCCGAAGCAACAAAGCATAAGCTGTCTTTTTTTTCGTCATATCTGCTAAAATAAAACTTTCATTTCAGCATATCGCAATACCTCCAAAACGTTACTTACAGAAAAATGAAAATTTAAAGTATTCTGAAATATTAACTAAAAATGAGACTAAGAGTAAGTAGCTGATTTCTAATAGCTAAGTTGCCAATGTAAAAAACAAAAGCGTCCTATTCCGTTAACCGGAACAGGACGCTTTAAACATCTTTATTCAAACTAATTTCTTAGCTTACTGAATACCTAATTTCTTTTTTACTAAAGGTAAAATGTTGTCACCATCAGGGAATTGAATCAACACACCTTTGCTTGAATCGAAAACGTAAGCAATGTTGTTTTCTTTAGCTACAGCTTTAACCGCATCTTCAGCTTTTTTCAATACCGGAGCATAAACTTCTTCTTGTTTTTTACCAATATCTTGCTGAGCTTTTTGCTGGAACTCACCGATACGTTTTTCTAAATCTTGAATTTCTTTAACCTTTGCTTCTTTAATAGCATCAGTCATAGTTTTTTCTTTTGACTGGTAATCAGCAATTTTAGTTTGGTACTCAGTGGTCATAGTTTTCATCTGACCATCCAACGTAGTAGCAAAGTCCTGAACTGCTTTATCAGCAACTTTAATGTCAGGCATAGCAGCAATTAACTCATTTACGTTAATATGGCCAAATTTGGTTTGGGCGTTAGCATTACCCGCAAAAATCAACAGCACTACTGCCGCAACTAAAACTTTAATTGTTTTCATTTTTAATTTTCAGTTTTCTATAAAATGTTCTCTTGGTTATTATTTTACTTAGCAAACTCACCTGGCTTTAAACCAAGCTTTGCCAGTACATCGTTACTTTTATCGAAACGAGGGCTCGAATATAGCATTCCGTTTGACTTATCAAAAATAATTGCGTACATACCTTCTTCAGCAATTTGCTCAATTGCCTTATAAACCTTATCCTGAATAGGTTTCACCAATGATTTTTGTTTCGAAAATAATTCACCCTCAGGTCCAAATTTAGCTTTTTGCAAATCTTTGGCATCCTTTTCTTGCTTCACTATTTCCTCTTCACGTTTCTTGCGCATAGCATCTGTCAACAACATTTGCTCTGACTGGTAAGCTTTATACAATGCATCAACCTCATCAAACTTCTGATCTATTTCTTTCTGCCATTGTTCAGATAAAGAGTTGATTTGCTTCTGAGCTGCGCTGTACTCAGGCATATGCTTCAATACATATTCAGTATCTACATAACCAATTTTTTGTGCATGGGCTGCAAATACACCAAAACTTACAATTAAAACTATTGTTAAGAGTAATCTTTTCATTTTACTAATTATTAAAATCCGGCACCTAACTGCTGTGCAATTGAGAAGTGGAATTGCCCTTTATTAGCTTTACCACCACCAGGGATCGGAGGAACCGAATCAAATCCATAACCATAGTCAAGACCCAACATACCAAAGATTGGTAAGAAGATACGAACACCGGCACCCACAGATCTTTTAACATTAAACGGCTGAAACGTTCTAAAGTTATCCCAAGTATTACCTGCTTCAGCAAATGCTAATGCAAAAATAGTAGCCTGCTGGTTTAAGGTAATTGGATGGCGAAGTTCTAATAAGTAACGAGCATAGATCGGACTACCATTATAATAGCTTGAAGATGAACTCCCAACCGGAGTAACTGAGTTATCAGCGTAACCACGCAATGGAATAACCTCTACCCCTTGAATATAATCGTAACCTTGTAATCCACTACCTCCCACTTTCCAACGATCAAACTGTGTTGTACCAATGTCTTTATTGTAATAACCTAAGAATCCTAAGTGCATTCCCATGTGGAACACTAGTTTACTTGATGCAGAAGCTTTGGTGTACCATCCAGCATCGAACTTCCAACGGTGAAACTCTGTGAACTTATATTTCTCCTGAGGAGACATATTAGGATCAGCATAGTTCTTTCCATTTATTAGTGAATATGGAGGAGTTAACTCAACACTTAACTGAATATTAGATCCTGAAGTAGGATAAATAGGAGCGTCAATAGAGTTACGTCCTAATGTTTCTGTTAAACTAAAAGTATAAGAAGTACCGGTACTAAACTGCGTAAAATATGGATAGTTAGTAAAGTTATATCGGTTAAAAGCTAATGAGGTATTTAAGGTAAAATAGTCATCAGGCCATCTTAAGCGTTGTCCTAATCCTAATGTAACCCCTGTTAACTGCAATGCCTGATAACTTGAACTTGATTTACTTGCACCTGTCACATTTTGATTGGTGTGAGTAAATGACAAGCTAAAGTATCTTGGTTTATCTCCTCCTAACCATGGCTCAGAAAATGAGAAACTGTAGGCCTGATAATATTTACCATTTGATTGAACACGAAGTGATAATTTTTGTCCATCACCTGCTGGTAAAATACCACCCCAATCGCTTGTAAATAATTTACGTAGGGAGAAGTTATTGAACGTTAAGCCCAAGGTACCAATGATACGGCCACCACCAAAGCCACCAGAAAGTTCTAACTGGTCAGAAGGTTTTTCTGTAACATTGAAGGCAAGGTCTACTGTTCCGTCCTGAGGATTAGGTTTTACATCAGGAGTAGTCTTTTGTTCATCAAAATAACCTAACTGATTTAACTCACGAATGGTACGGATCAATAATGATTTATTGAATTTATCACCCGGTTTTGTCCTAATTTCACGCAAAACAACTTTATCGTTTGTACGGTCGTTACCGTTTACAACAACTTTATTGATTGTTGCTTGTTCTCCTTCATAAATCTGCATTTCAAGGTTAATGGTATCACCTTTAACACTGGTTTGAACCGGATTTACACTAAAGAACAAATAACCATTGTTCATGTATAATGATGAAACGTCGTCTTCAGAAGGACTGTTACGTAAACGTTTCTCCATTTTTTCTTCGTCGTAAACATCACCTTTTTTGATAGCTAATATCTGGCTTAGTTGCTCCGACTTATAAATAGCATTTCCAGCCCACTTAACATCTCCGAAGTAGTATTTATGTCCCTCTGAGATTTTCATGGTAATATCTAATGAATTAAGATCGTGACGATACACAGTATCCATTGTAATACTAGCATCACGGTAACCTCGTTCATTATATTTTTTAACGATAGTTGCCTTATCTTCATCATACTTAGACTCAAGGTATTTTTTTGAACCAAAGATCTTATAGAACTTACGTTCTTTGGTACCTTTCATAAATTTCTTGATCTTCGCATCAGAAATAGCTGTATTGCCTTCAACAGTAATACTATTTACTTTTACCTTCGAGTGCTTATTTACAGTTAAAACCAATGCGGTTCTGCCAGAAGCTGAATCAGGGCGTTGTGTAGCAAATACTTCTGTATTATAATACCCTTTTTCTACAAAGTATTTCTTTACGATCAATGATGTCGACTGAATAAGATTGTCGTTTACTACTTTTCCTGTAGCATCCTTCAATTTTTTCTCATTCAGATCATCTACTTCCGATTTTTTTAATCCACGGAAAATTACTTTTGATAAACGCGGTCGCTCCAACAGATAAAGATCAAGGAAAATAGAATCCTGACGAATATCAGTGATGTTGATCTGCACATCATCAAATAAGCCCTGCGCCCACAAATCTTTAATTGACGCAGCCATTTTATCACCAGGAACTTTTATTCTATCTCCAACTTTTAATTTAGAAATAGTGATAAGCACATCTTTATCTAATGACTGCGTACCGCTAACGGTAATGCCGCCAATAATGTATTCCTTAGGTGCATTCGGATCAACTTGGGGCCTTGCTTGCGGTTTATAAATAATTTGGGCATTGGTTAAGTTGAACAGCAATAGAGTTAAAAACGCTGTTAATAAGGTCCTCTTCATTCAGTCAGTTCGAATCGATATTAGATAACTTGTTCACTTGTTTTGCCGAAACGTCGTTCACGGCTTTGATAATTTACTATAGCTTCATACAGATGCTCCCTCCTGAAATCAGGCCAGAATATATCTGTAAAATATAACTCAGAATATGCAATTTGCCATAACATAAAGTTACTGATACGATATTCACCACTGGTGCGGATCAATAATTCAGGGTCAGGTATTCCTGCCGTACATAATAATGAAGAAACTATGTCTTCATTTACATCTGCGGCACTCATTTCTTTGTTTTCAATCTTGGCAGCAAGCTGTTTTGCCATTTGAGTTAACTCCCAACGGGCACTGTAACTTAATGCAAGATTTAATGTTAAACGCTTATTAGTGCTAGTTTTGTCTATCGCCTCCATTAATTCTTTGTAACATCTTGAAGGCAAAGACTTTAAATCACCAAAAGCATTCAAACGAACACCGTTTTCCATCAATGTTTTGGTCTCTTTGTTAATTGTAGATACCAATAATTCCATTAATGCTGTTACTTCAAAAGCTGGGCGATTCCAGTTTTCAGTAGAAAAAGCATAAAGAGTAAGGTATTCTACTCCTAACTCTGTTGCAGCTTCAACTGTATCGCGCACCGCCTTTACGCCGTTTTGGTGTCCAAAAACGCGTAGTTTTCCTTTCTCTTTTGCCCACCGGCCATTGCCATCCATAATTACTGCAACGTGTCGCGGTAAGCGATCCATATCGATCTTTTCCTTAAAACTCATTTTTACCCTACTATGCTAAAAAGTTGGACAGCGCGAAGATACAAAACTAAATGTAATGCCAACAACGGCAAACATATACATATCTTTTTTCAATAGATCTCCTCGCTGATTGCCTGGTAAGTTTGATGCATATCCTGCTTCTGCTGATCTGTCGGCGTATGTTCTTGTTAACGTAGATGGTACTGAGCTCAAATTAGCATAGTAACCACTTACATCGTCTATATAATCTGTAAAAGTGATTCTGTAGCCCAACTCACTGAATAATTTCCAGCGTTCAGTCATTTGATACTTCAGCCCAAAAGCTAAAGGAACCGAAAGTGTTGTTAGCCTATAACGTTTCTCGTAACCTTCCAATCCTTGTCCCTCAGTTCCTAATGGTTGCAAACGCTGACCATTTTCAGCCTGGGGATCAAAATTGAAAACAGATAAGCCTGCTGACAGATAAGGTGAAAATACTTCGCCTTCTTTAAACGGATTTAAACTAAAGAAATTAAATTCATATTGAACAGAAAGCTCATTAATTGGTGATTCGAAACGTAAATTCCTACGTTCCTGATCAGGAATCCCTGATGTGGCATCATTAGCCTGCACTTTACCGTGTGTTAATGTAACCTTTAAAGCATTACGTGGGTTAAAGTTTTTACGAAAAATAATTCCAAATGCAGCATCTGTAAAACGGAAATAGTTAAACTGACTTAAATCGCCTTTATAACCTGCCCCGCCAACAAATGCACCCAGCTCATATTTTTGTGCACTAGCATTAATGCTAACTATTAAAACCAAAACCGTTAAAACGGCTGTTATCTTCTTAAACATTTATTTAGTCAGGTATCTGATTTAATTTCTTGAATCCAGTCCCCACATTAACTTGTTCCTTAACGTGGTTAAATAGCTTTCATTGTAGAGGCGTATCAGATTTATAGAAAAATTTTCTTTTTTGGCTGTTAAAACCACATTTGTATCTACCGTTTCGGTCCTCGAATCAAGCGACACCAAAAACTGCGAGGCGCGTGCTTCGATCCGGAAGGTAAGTACACTACTGTCAGAGATAACGATCGGACGTACACTTAAATTATGCGGACAAATTGGAGTAATCACAAAATTTCCCGATTGTGGAAAAACAATCGGCCCGCCACAACTTAATGAATAAGCCGTAGACCCTGTAGGGGTTGAGATAATCAGTCCGTCTGCCCAATATGAATTTAAAAACTCACCATTAATATAGGTATGAATAATAATCATTGGTGAGGTATCTCTTTTATGAATCGTTATTTCGTTCAATGCATAGTTTACTTCACCAAAAATATCCGTTTCTGTTGAATCAAGATTAATAAGCACCCTGGTATCAAGCGTATATTCATCATTTACCAAAGCCGCAATTGCCAACTTGATTTCTGTTTTATTAATACTTGCCAGAAAACCTAAACGACCAAGATTTATCCCTAATACAGGTAAGCCCGAATCTCTCACCAATGCCAACGTATCCAGCAAAGTTCCATCACCACCCAAACTTAACATACATTTCACATGACCTGTTAAATCAGTATGATCAGCAAAGGTTTCTGCATTAAATGGGTTAATTTGTTTGGCTTCAATAAATTCTTTAAACTCTTTATAGATAAGTATATCTACCCCATGCTGAACCAGACTATCAATAATTTCTTGTACAAATGGTAGAGAATTGTTGCTAAACTGTCGTCCGTAAAGGGCAATTTTCATCTATTAGTTTTTTACTTTATCTACTTTAAGCAAAGTGTGATAATAATTCAGGGGTGAAAGATATAAATTTTCTTTTTAGGAAGTATTACATATTAAGATAATGCATAAATGAATCGAAACGATCCATCGTATCGTCAGATCTCGAAACATGAGAAAATGACGCCTTAACTGTATACCCAAATCGTTGGAAAGAGGCAAGAATAGATGTAAGGTCTGTTTTATTTACTTTGATCGTAAGTTCCAATTTTGTTGAATCACTAAATGTTTTAACATATGAACTCAAAACCATAGCATTGTCAGATTCGATCAAACGTGCAATTTCCGATAAAGAGAAATCACGCACGCCTAACTCCAGTATAATTATTCCTCCCGGACTTTCAATTGCAGTAATTACAGAAAAGTACTCAGCAAGTGAAGTAAGGGTGATTAATCCTGTGTATTGATTGCGATGATCTATTACAGGCACCACGGTTAATTTTTGCTCATGAATCAGCCTGATAGCATCGTATAAATGTTGATCCTCATTTACCGACTGGTAAATAATTGACAACCCTGAACTACCAATAGGTTCGTTCAAATCTGCTAATTCAGCAATATCATGATCGGAAATAAGGCCAAGGAATTCTGTTTCGTTAACTATTGGTAAATGGCTCACACGAAACTCCGCCATTCTGTCAAGTGCTTTTTGCGCCGAATCAGAAGTCTTCAATGGAGGAATGAAATCGCTGGCTAATTGAGAGGCTACCATACGGTTAACATTTAGTATATATTAAAGTAGAAAATATGCAGTTAAAATCAAAATATCAACCATAGTTAAACACTATTATTACATAAATAGTTAACTGCCTATTTTCTAACTTAAGAAAGTATTAGGCATTAACCGGATAAACCTTTTTCAAGAATTTATCCAGGTATTCATTAAATTCTTCCGGGCGTTCCATCATTGGAGCATGCCCGCATTTTTCAACCCAGTTTAGTTCTGCATTGGGTAGTAGTTTCAAAAACTCCTCCGCAACATCAGGCGGTGTAATTTTATCATCTCTACCCCAAATCAAACAAACAGGCATATTTATCTTATACAAATCTTTCTCCATATTATGGCGAATAGCTGATTTTGCCATTGCCAATATTCGGATTACGCGATTTCGGTCGTTAACTGTAGCAAATACATCATCGACTAATTCTTTACTTGCCATTATTGGATCGTAAAAAGTATACGCTACCTTTTCTTTAATGTAGTCATAACTTTCACGACGTGGGAAAGATGCTCCCATGGCATTTTCATATAAGCCTGAACTTCCGGTTAGTACTAAAGAGTGCACAAACTCGGGATGATTTAACACATAAATCAAAGCCACATGTCCGCCCAATGAATTACCCATCAGGGTAAATTTGGAAATATTCAAATGCTCAACAAACTTGTGCAGGAATTTAGACAATGTTTTAACTCCTGTGGTAAGCAAGGGCATATCATACAGGGGTAACATCGGAATAATTACTCTGTAATTGTTAGAAAAACGGTCTACCACAGGCTCCCAGTTGCTAAGCGCACCCATAAGTCCGTGTAATAAGATTAATACCTCCCCTTGCCCTTCGTCAATGTACCGGTAACCGTCCTCTTCTCGTAGCTGATAACTCATAATTATTCTAAATGTCGACCAAATATATAGCTAAAATTAAAAATGGCCGATTAAAAACAAAAAAATAACACGTGGAATAAATTCCCAGTTATTTTTTTTAAACAATAAACATCTATGTCTAAAAAAGTTACGACAATAATTTTTTTACAACAGCCGACACTATTTTACCATCAGCCTGTCCTGCCAGTTGCTTGGTGGCAGCTCCCATCACTTTTCCCATATCCTTCATTCCTGCTGCACCAGTATCGGTTATTAGCTGTTTAACCACTGCCTCAACTTCTTCTTCACTCATTTGTTTTGGAAGATAATTTTCAATCACTTCCAACTCTTCCTGCTCAATTTTAGCTAAATCCGGACGATTTTGCGTTAAGTAAATATCTGCAGATTCTTTGCGTTGTTTAGCTTGCTTTTGTAAAACCTTAATTTCGGTATCTTCAGAAAGAGTATCTGCTGCGCCTTTTTCAGTTTTTGCTACCAACAATGCAGCTTTAATTGCTCTTAATCCGCGAAGTGTAGCTTCTTCTTTTGCTAACATCGCTTTTTTTATATCTTGATCTATTTTCTCTAAAAGTGACATATTTAATCTATTAGGGGTTTAAAGATGCGAGTTACGTATTATTTCTTTGCAATACACTACTCATAATCATTAATTCACATTAATTTTTATTCCAATAAACTGTATTTGCCTGTGCAGTTGGCATAATGGTTAAATCATTAATATTTACATGCGGAGGTAATGAAGCGACATAATAAATTGTATCGGCAATATCAGCAGCTGTTAAGGGTTCGAATCCTTTATAAACGTTTTTAGCACGTTCATCATCCCCTTTAAAACGCACAAGAGAGAATTCTGTTTCAACTGCACCCGGATTTATTGCACTTACCCTTATATTATGGGGTAATAAATCAATGCGCATTGCTTTATTTAATGAATCAACTGCATGTTTTGTTGCACAGTAAACATTACCGTTTGCATAAGTTTCTTTACCGGCAATTGACCCAAGATTGATGATATGTCCGCTTTTACGTGCAATCATTAAAGGACTTACTAAACGTGTAATATGCAATAAGCCTTTAACATTAGTATCTATCATTCGGTTCCAATCATCAAAAGATCCTTCCTGAATTGGCTCAAGTCCTACCGACAAACCTGCATTATTCACTAAAATATCTATTGCTTTCCACTTTTCATCCAGACTATCAATAGCATTTTTCACTTCACTTAACTCACGAACATCAAAAACCATTGGAAGTACATTGATCTTATAGGTTTCTTTCAACTCATTGGTAAGGCTCATTAATCGGCCTTCACGTCTTCCTGTGAGTATCAGATCGTAGTTATTTTTGGCAAATACATGAGCACAGGCCTCACCAATCCCTGCGGTGGCACCTGTAATCATTACTATCTTATTCATTGGTAATAATTTTTGAGTGTAAGTTGAATAACGGAGTTTCCGCCAATTAATATTATTCGAAATACATCGTAAAGTGAAATGCTTCAGCGAACAGACCTGCTAATGGACGTGTAAATAAGTTATCGTCTCCCTTTTTCATCACATTGGTCATGCTGCGGGAGAGTTTAAATTCAGGTGAAAATTTAAAATACTCCAAATAGATATCAGCTCCGATGCCTGCTTCAACAGCAAAAAAGCTGTTATTGATTTTAACCAACTTACGATCATCGTCAGGATTAAAATCAGAATCATCGTTCTTTTTCTTTTTTGAACGAATGTCTGTCACAAATTTAATCCCTCCAATAATGTACATACGCACATCACGCTGGCGGTCTGATTTAAATTTCAATAATAGTGGCAGTTCCAAAAATGTCGATTCAACCTTTTTATTATAAACTTTTCGATCAGAGGCTTTATTGTACTCAAATTCCAACTGTCTGTCGATGAAAGAGAATTTAGGTGTAAAACGCAGGTCGAAGTTCTTTGAAAGGTTTAAGTTAGCTAGTAGCCCAAGACTAAACCCCATGCTGCCCAAAGGTTTGATAGCCTGTAGCGTATCATTGGGAGTGTATGGATTTGAACCAGGTATACTGAAATCACTCTGTTTGGCAACTACAAATGACCCTCTGTCTATGCCCAATAAAAAACCGAAGTTTAACCGTTCATGATCAATGTCGCCGCCTGTGTTTAAAAACTGAGCATTAACTGAAAGACTGAGAAGCGCAAAAATTACGAACAGTAAGGCTTTTTTCATTGGTTATTTAATTCCTGTATAGATTGAACTTATTCCTAACGTTAGTTTTTTAATTTTAGTTTGTTGAAATCCTGAGCGCTTCATAATATCTGTAAATTTTTCACCGTCCGGAAATGCATAAACAGATTCCGGCAAATACGTATAAGCACTGTTGTCTTTTGAAACAAATTTTCCAAAAAACGGAAGTAAGTTAAAAAAATAGAAATTATATAATTGTTTAAAAGGAAACATTGTTGGTTTGGAGAATTCTAATACTACAGCTTTTCCTCCCGGTTTCAATACACGCTGAATATTTACCAGCCCTTTTTCTAAGTTTTCAAAGTTACGAACCCCAAAACTCACTATTACTGCATCAAATGTATTATCAGCAAATGGCAGATTTTCAGAATCTCCTACCTGTACTGAAAAAACGTTCTGTAGGTTGCGTTCTGCTATTTTCTTTTCTGCAAAAGCCAGCATTCCTTCCGAAATATCGATACCAATAACTTTTTCAGGCTTTAACATTTCAATTGCTTTAAAACCTAAATCACCGGTGCCGGTTGCAACATCTAAAATCAAGTTCGGTTTAATAGCGTTAAGTTCACTTATCGCCTTTTTTCGCCACCAAATATCAATTCCGAATGAAAGAAAATGATTCAGGAAGTCGTACTTTCCTGCAATTTTATCAAACATTTGAGCTACTTGCTCTTTCTTAGTCGAATCTAATTCTTTGTAAGGTTTAACTGCTTCTGCCATCGTGAGGCAAAGATATGATTATTTGGGATTACACTGATTATTGATTTTTTGATTACACAGATTATTGTTTGTTGATTACACCTATGATTATAATATCCATGTGAGATCTTTCGCTATTAAAATCGGTGTAATCCCACAATAATCAGTGTAATCTCACAATAATCAATAAATACTATCTTTGCAGAATGATCATAAAATCTGCTGAATTTGTTTGCAGCAACACTCAGGTAAGCAAATTACCTCCTCCGTCGTTGCCCGAGTACGCTTTTATTGGCCGTTCTAATGTTGGTAAATCATCATTGATTAACATGTTGACGGGCAAAAAGGGACTGGCTAAAACTTCGCAAACTCCCGGTAAAACTCAATTAATAAATCATTTCCAGATAAATAACAATTGGTTTTTGGTGGATTTACCTGGTTACGGTTTTGCCCGGGTGTCAAAAACTTCTGCTGAAAAATGGGGTAAATTTATCAGGCAGTATTTATCAAAAAGAGAAAACCTGCAATGCGTAATGGTGTTGGTGGACTCCAGACTTGAGCCGCAAAAAATTGATTTACAGTTTATTGACTCATTGGGAGAATTGGGATTACCTTTTGTAATTGTTTTTACCAAATCGGATAAGCAATCAAAAGGAAAAACCGCTCAAAACGTTCAGTTGTTTAAAAATGAACTATTGAAAACCTGGGAAGAGGTTCCGCAGCTATTTGTTACCTCCGCCGAGGATAAAAGCGGGCGTGAAGAATTACTTGAATTCATTGATAGCGTGAACCAGAGTTTTAATTTAGACGATATCCAAATCAAATCAACTGAAGATACTGATTTATAAAAACAAAGAAGCCATAAACCAACAAATGAAAAATTATTTATCCCTCATTAAATTCAGTCATACCATTTTTGCAATGCCATTTGCTATTATCGGATTCATTTTGGCCGTATCAGTAACTGGAGTGGCGTTTGATTTGAAAAAATTTGTGTTGATGATAGCGTGTATGGTCTTTGCCCGAAGTGCAGCCATGGCTTTCAACCGTTATATAGATCGTGATTTTGATGCACAAAACCCACGCACCAAAGTACGTGAAATACCAGCCGGAGTTATTAGTCCACAGAAAGCTTTATTTTTTACTGTATTTAACTGTGCCGCATTTATAGTTACTACTTACTTTATTAATAGCATCTGTTTTTACTTATCACCAATTGCCTTATTAGTGGTTTTAGGCTATAGTTATACTAAACGCTTTACCTCCTTTTGTCATTTGGTTTTAGGCTTAGGCCTTTCATTAGCTCCTATTGGCGCCTATTTAGTTGTTACAGGTGAATTTGCGGTTTTACCCATCTTATTTTCGTTTGCAGTAATTACTTGGGTAAGCGGTTTTGATATTATTTATGCATTACAAGACGAAGATTTTGATCGTTCTCAAAAACTACATTCTATCCCGGAATGGTTGGGAACAAAAAAAGCGTTAAACTTTTCGTCGGTTTTACACGTTTTCTCTGCACTATTTGTAATAGCTGCAGGTTACTTAGGAAACTTCGGCATTTTTTACTGGATAGGTGTTACAGGTTATATCGGCATGCTTATCTATCAGCATTCTGTTGTTAAACCAAACGATCTAAGTAGAGTAAACTTAGCCTTTATGACCGCAAACGGAATTGCAAGCGTTGTATTCGCTGTATTTTTCCTCGCAGATGTGTATTTAAAATAGATTTCGAGTTGCGGGTTACGTGTTTCGAGTTCAATTAATAATTGATTAATCACTAATAGCTAATCAATTAATCATTAAATTCAGTAAAAACCAGTAACTCGTAATACGCAATACGTAATTACTTAACAACAATGAGAAATTTCATCCCTCAACAATTCAACATAACATTTGAAAGTATCGAGTCTTATTATAAACAATTGCTCATCGCTAATTTTGATACTAAAGCAGATCTGGAAAAATGGCTGCTTGATCGAAGCGAGCTTGAGGCTGCCTTAGAAGAAGATTTTGCATGGCGTTATATTAAGATGACATGTGATACTACAGATGAAAAGCTAGTAGCCGATTTTCAATACTTTGCTACTGAAATTGAACCTAAAATTGCTCCATACACTAATGAACTTAATAAAAAGTTCATCAATGCTCCTTCCTTAAAAGAACTGGATCAGAATAAATACTTTATTCTTATTCGGGGAATCAAGAAACAATTGGAATTATTTAGGGAAGAAAATATTCCGTTAATGAGCCAGCTTCAGGTTGAGCAACAGAAGTTTGGAGGCATTTCAGGAGCAATGAGTGTAATAATCAACGATAAGGAATATACACTTGAACAGGCTTCCAATTTCTTGAAAGATACTAACAGAGAAGTTCGTCAGCAAGCTTATGAAACGATCAGCTCACGCAGACTGCAAGACAAGGACAAGCTTAATGAATTGTACACTACGTTGATCAATCTGCGCCAACAGGTTGCAAAAAATGCAGGTTTTGACAATTACAGAGATTATGCTTTCGCTTCAATGGGACGCTTTGATTACACTCCTGAAGATTGTTTTCAGTTTCACGAAGCAATTGAAAAAGAAGTAGTTCCTTTATTAAAAGAGCAAGCAGAAAAGCGAAAAGACGCTTTAGGTTTAAATGAGTTGAAGCCTTGGGATACTGATGTAGATGTTTCAGGAAAACCGATGCTAAAGCCATTTAACAACGGACAAGAGCTGGTAGACAAATCCATTTTATGCTTTGAACAACTGCATCCTTATTTGGGTGAATGTTTAACCACCATGAAAGAACGCAGCCTGTTTGATGTTGAATCGCGCAAAGGAAAGTCGCCAGGAGGTTATAATTATCCATTAGCTGAAACCGGAATGCCTTTCATTTTCATGAATTCAGCTAACTCAATGCGTGACTTAAGCACAATGGTGCATGAAGGCGGTCATGCTGTTCATACTTTTATTTCATCTGATCTTGAATTGAATGATTTTAAGCATCTGACATCTGAGATCGCAGAACTTGCATCTATGTCGATGGAATTAATTTCAATGGACCAATGGGACGTATTTTTTGACAAGGAAGAAGACCTGATTCGGGCCAAAAAAGATCAATTAAAAGATGTTCTTAAAACGCTTCCATGGGTAGCAGTAATTGATGCATTTCAACATTGGATCTATACCCACCCTGAACATTCTGTAGAAGAACGAAATGAAGCATGGATCAGTATCTACAATCGTTTCGGTGCCGGCTTTGTCGACTGGACAGGATATGAAGAGGCTAAAACCAATTTATGGCAAAAACAGCTTCATTTGTTCGAAGTTCCTTTTTATTACATTGAATATGCCATCGCACAATTGGGAGCTATCGCTGTATGGAGAAATTATAAGGAAAATCCAGAGAAAGCATTAGATAATTATTTAAGCGCTTTAAAACTTGGATATACAAAGCCTATTGGTGAAATCTATAAAACTGCCGGTATTCCGTTTAATTTCAGTAAAGAATATGTGCACGAACTAATGCAGTTTGTAAAATCAGAATTAAGTAAACTCGACTAAGTTACTTACCATAATATTTTGTATAGCGGGGCTGTGGAAACATTGCCCCGTTTTTTATTTTACATAAATAAATTACAGCAAAATATTATTTTTCAAAAGTTTTAAATCAATTATAAATTATTTTGAAAAGATGAAAACCAAACTCAATTTAGCATTAACATCTTTTCAGGATAATATATTTTTTATTAATCAATTAATAACCAGAAAGATGCCTTTTAAGCATTTTTTAAACTTTATTCAACTCACAGAATTTTAATAAGATAGAAAAAAAACGTATCATTATTTTTACAAACACGATCACACATTTATATCAAGAAAGTTAATTAAGTAAAAACGTTTAAAACTCTCTTTTCTGCTTATTATTTCTTATGAAAACACTTAACAACCAGACCTCCATTAGTGATAAAATCAAATCAATAGGTTTCACCTTCTTCTATACAAACGCTCAATATCTCACCTATCAATAATAATCTCAGGGTTGGAATTATTAGAAATTACAAGAGTTCTCTTCCAGGGCATGGGAGAGTCTTGTATTGTTCCACCCGGAGTCTGCATTTACACATGCACCTTACTTATGTCACACTTACAAATTCAATCAATAATTAACTTTTAATTACAATCACATGAAGAAAAATGTAATTTTTAGCCTTGTGTTGACCGGAGGGATTCTGGCAATGAGCTGTAACAAAATGGAATCAGCCAAAGAAGAAAGAACCGATCTTGAAGCCAATGCAACCGTAAAACGTGAATGCGGATCAATGGAAGTTCTTAATGCTCAATTACATGCTGATCCTCAATTACAGCAACGTATGAACGACATTGAGGCTTTTACTCAACGTGTTTCATCTAATGAGAAAGAACTAAACACTTTATTGCCGGACGGCACCATTGAAATCCCGGTTGTTGTAAATGTTATTTACAAAACCGCTGCTCAGAATATTTCTGATGCTCAGATTCAGTCACAGATCGATGTTTTAAACGAAGATTTTGGAGGTACAAATGCTGATTATGGAAATGTTCCTGCAGCATTCTCAGGCGTAAAAGCTGCCGTGGGTGTCAAATTTAAACTTGATAAAATTGTTCGTAAATCTTCTAGTAAATCAAGCTGGGGCACAAACGATGCGATGAAAAAATCGTCGCAAGGAGGAATTGATCCTACCAGCCCTACAACAAAGCTTAACATGTGGGTAGTAAACAAAATGACTTCTGGTGGTCAAACTATCTTAGGCTATGCTCAATTTCCGGGTGGAAGTGCAGCAACTGATGGTGTTGTAATTGGTTATAACTTCTTTGGACGCGTTGGAACTGTATCAGCTCCATTTAACAAAGGAAGAACTGCAACGCATGAGGTTGGCCATTGGCTAAACTTACGTCATATTTGGGGCGATGCAGCTTGCGGTAGCGACTTGGTTAATGACACGCCAACTCACAATACCGCCAACTTTGGTTGTCCTTCATATCCTCATTTAAGTACTTGTAGTGGTACTCCTGTTGAAATGACCATGAACTACATGGATTATACAGATGACGCATGTATGTACATGTTCTCTGCGGGACAAAAAACAAGAGCTTTAGCTGTGTTTGCTGCTGGCGGACCACGTAATTCATTCGCTCAGCCTGCTGGGGTTAATTAAATTATTTCGATTTATATGGAAAAGTCCCGTGGGAGAGCGGGACTTTTCTTTTTTTAAGTTATTTCAGCTTCATCTCTTTTATCTCAATAACGTTAACTTCATAGTCAACTTCAGGAACATCTGTTGGTGAAGGCTTATAAACCTTTTCTTTTAATTCCAATACTTTATAAGTTAAATGAACTTTTAGCCCATCCTGCTTAAATTCCTCACTCAGATTCTTTGGAAAATAAGTGGTCTCCCCTATCCTAACCAGGTATTGGTAACTTCCACGGGAAATAACAATCATTTTTATTTCAGCATCAGACATTTTGTAGTTCTTTTGAGCAGTAGCACATCCACTATTAACAATAACACCAATTATAAAAACAAGCGTGTACATAACAGTACGTGAAAAAAGATGAGTCATATGGTTTATAAATTGATCTGATAACAAGATACTAATTTAGTATTGTTTATAATTTTGGGACCTATTTTCAAAAGCACCCCAAACCAATGAACAGGAACCCACAGCGATCAAACTCCCGGCATATACATCCACTGGGAAATGCTGTCCTAAATAAATACGTGAAAATCCAACCATTAAAGCCATAAAGAAGTAGAAAATACTCCATCGTTTATCAACCGTAATGAAAGTTAGCACACAGGCCAATGCAAATGCCGCTGTGGTATGACCTGATGGAAAACTGTGTTCGGTTAACAATTGAACTCCATCAATACTCTTTATTGGATTGGTATTGGCAAAAAATATAGAAGGACGAGGAGCATTTACCCAAAACTTAACTAAATGGGTGATCACTGTCGCCACTATCATCGCTAACGATGCGAAAAGACCCGATCTCTTATTCCTGTAAATCAAAAACAATGCTACGAGTACAGAAAATGTTGCACTACCCAGTTCTGTTATAGATCTGAAAATTAAATCAGTAATAGGTCCTAAATCTGCGCGCAACCTCAAAAACAGCTGTGGACTGCCGTAAACAGCCAATGAAAATCCACCTATTAAAAGCCAGCAAATAACTAAAACAAAAAAAATTCGATTGGTAGAGATTAGTTTAATCATATAAAAATTATGCGGCGATTTTTTAACAAATCTACCATTTAAACGCTCATTTTACATTAGTTCAACCCTGTATACAATATTCATTCTTCTGAATACTACTAAAACCAATTAACAGACCATGATTTTTTTATTTATCACAATGTTATTTTGTGCAATGCTTATTCAATAAACTTTTTATCTTTCATGCTTCAAAGCATAGAGCCAATCTGAAAACTTATGTTGAAAAATCTTTTTAGAAAGAAATCAGTAGAATCCATTTTAAATGAAACCCATGCAGGACATGGAGACCACGGCCATGACGATGGATCATTGCACCGAACATTAAGTGTGAGGGATTTAACGTCATTTGGAATAGCTGCTATTGTTGGTGCAGGTATATTTAGTACGATCGGAAAAGCATCATTTGATGGAGGTCCAGCCGTAATTTTCTTATTCATTTTCACAGCAATCGCCTGTAGTTTTGCAGCTTTTGCCTACGCGGAATTTGCTTCAATGGTTCCGGTTTCGGGAAGTGCTTATACGTATTCCTATGTAGCTTTCGGTGAACTAGCAGCATGGATCATTGGATGGGCATTGATTATGGAGTATGCCATCGGAAATATAACTGTTGCCATATCATGGTCTGATTATTTTACAGGACTTCTTGACAGCGGGGGTATTCATATTCCTGATTGGATGTCGACAGACTATCTGACCATTTCTCAAGGATACAAAAGTGCAACGGCTTTAATGCAGAGTGGAAAATCATTCGAAAATCTTGATCCTCACTTACAGATGGCCTATAATGCATGGAATGCCTCACCACAAATCGGTGGACTTCACCTGATCCTGGATATTCCTGCTTTATTAATCATTATTATCATTACCTGGCTGGTTTATCGTGGTATGAAAGAATCAAAAAATGCCGGGAATGCGATGGTTGTTGTAAAACTAGCCGTTATTCTACTGGTATTAGCCGTAGGCATTTTTTATGTGGATACTAATAACTGGAACCCTTTTGCTCCTAATGGAATTTCGGGCGTACTAAAAGGTGTTTCGGCCGTATTCTTCGCCTATATTGGCTTTGATGCTATTTCAACTACTGCAGAAGAATGTAAAAACCCGCAACGCGATCTTCCTCGAGGAATGATGTGGGCCATTATTATTTGTACCATTTTATATGTAGCCATTGCCTTGGTTTTAACTGGAATGGTTTCTTACGAATCTTTAAATGTTGGAGATCCGTTAGCCTTTGTATTTGGCAAATTAAACTTAAAGTGGTTATCAGGCATTATTGCGGTTAGTGCAGTTATTGCAATGGCAAGTGTATTATTGGTATTTCAAATGGGCCAACCTCGTATCTGGATGAGTATGAGTAGAGATGGATTAATGCCTAAAAAATTCTCTAACATTCACCCAAGATTTAAAACACCTAGTTTTGCCACAATTGTGACGGGGTTTGTTGTTGCTGTTCCAGCCCTTTTCATGAACCTCACCATTGTTACTGATTTATGCAGCATTGGAACCCTATTCGCTTTTGTATTGGTTTGTGCAGGTGTATTAAAACTACAAACTACACCAAATGCTCCAAGAGGTAAATTCAGAACCCCTTATATTAACTCCCGTTTTATTATGCCGCTTATCTTAATTGGCGGATTAATCTTTGCGTTTACCAACAAGAAGGCCGAAACAATAGCTTTCCTGAAGAATGAGCCACAATTAAATTCACCTGCTTCTTTCGTAACTTCTCTTAACGCAGAAGAGCTTTCTGCTGTGAAACAATTAGCAGCATCAAAAGGACATGGAAGTGATGACACAGAAGCTTTTCTGAGCAATTTAAATAACACAGAGTATAAAGCTTTTGTTGATGAAGCCAAGGTATCTTGGGATAAAAAATATGAAAGCGGATGGTCACTGTTTAAACACAAGATTCCATTTTGGATATTTATGATCATTGCCGTGTACACTATTTTTCTGTGTATCAAAAAGAGCTTGTCGCTTATCCCGGTTTTAGGTTTCTTATCCTGCTTATATATGATGAGCGAATTGGGTGTAAGCAATTGGATTGGATTCGGAATATGGTTACTGGTTGGCTTAGTTATCTATTTTGCATATGGCTATAAAAACAGCAAGTTAGCTCAACTAAAAAGTGTTCAAACTATTCAATAATTCTCGGGCAACCGATTGATTTTATAAAAGGAAAACCGCTTCATAACAGAGGCGGTTTTCTTTATAATTTGAATATTTTAATCAGCAATAACTACAAAAGTGATTTAATAAATACTACATTTATCTGTCTTATTTCTGTTAGTCCTAACAGTTTCATTAATTAAAAACAAATGCTCTTAAAACAAAACGCCCGGTAATAACCGGGCGTTTTTTATAGCTAAGTTTAACTTAAACCTCAGAATGTTTTGCCGCCTTTGGGTTATAAAGCGCATCTACTCCATTTCCTCCTTCAAAATCAACCCGTTTAATCTCCACATTATCAGTGGTTGTTAATACTAGTGGAACTTTTTCAACAGCTACCGAACTCAGATCGAGGCCAAACCCTTTTTCTTCAGATAAGCTAAGCTTTTTAAGAACGAAGTAATAGTACATGGTCATACGCTCAATGAATGATAGTGCACGTGGATCAGACAAAATTTTCTCAAGAACTACAAATCGGAAGTCGCCTACCAGATTATGTTTGCGTAACGACTGATATTGACTTGTAATGCTTACTTCCTTATTCTTCACCATTTCTTCTACAACCTTTCTGAATAAGATATTAATGCGCTGACTTTCACGGAAACCTAAGCGGAAATCGACACGGTACAGTACTCCGGGAACCATTTCAACTACACGATATTCTTTTTTGTAAGGTTCATCAAGCACGTCCACATGAACTAACCAATAGACATCTGCCCTTTTGGGTTGTTTCTGAAGTATAGAATAAATAATTTTCGATTCAATCTCCGAATCAAAGTTTGCACTGGTAAGGTAAACCAGTTGTGATGAATATTTAGAAACTGTTGAGTCTTTACTAAGGTCCTCAAGGATTTCAAAATAATCTTCAATCTCAACAAATTTAACATAACGGTTTTTGATCTTGCGAGCCTTAAACCAAGTCCACATAACGGAGAAGATCAAACTTCCTAAAATCACTGTAAAATAACCTCCGTGCATAAATTTCGAAAGGTTACCTAACAAAAACGCACCTTCTACAACTATATACATCCCTACAAAGACAATTACAATTGGTAATGCAACCTTGCGAGTTAACAAGAACACACACATTAAAACGGTGGTCATTAACATGGCAATGGTAATTGAAAGGCCGTAAGCCGCCTCCATCTTGCTGGATTCACCAAAATGATAGACAACAAAACAACAGCCCGCCCAAAGTAACCAGTTAACACTGGGCACATATAATTGTCCTTTTGATTCAGTAGGATAGTTAATTCTTACTTTAGGCCATAGGTTCATGCGCACAGCCTCACTAATCAGGGTAAAGGAACCACTTATCAAAGCCTGACTGGCTACTATTGCAGCAGCAGTGGCTAACGCAATTCCAAATAACCTAAAAGCATCAGGCATCATTCCGTAAAATGGATTTTCGCCTACAACTGTACCCATATGCTCTTTTAACAACCAGGCCCCCTGTCCTAAATAATTAAGCACAAGCATGGTTTTTACGAAAGTCCAGCTAACGCGGATATTGTGTTTACCACAGTGCCCCAAATCTGAATACAAAGCTTCAGCACCCGTTGTACACAAAAATACAGCTCCGAGAATGATGAACCCATGAGGATTTTCGAATAGGATCTTATAAGCCCAATATGGATTCAAGGCTTTTAAAACCATTGGATTGGTGATCAATTGCATTACACCCAGTACCCCCAACATCGAAAACCAAAGGAACATGATGGGTCCGAATGATTTACCAACGATATTAGTCCCGAATTGCTGAATAAAAAACAACAAAGTGATAATGATCAGTACAACCGGCACCACTGGTACATGTTGCAAGCTGGGAACCAAACGCAATCCCTCAATTGCTGAGGTTACCGTAATGGGTGGAGTAATAATCCCGTCTGCCAAAAGGGCACAACCACCAATCATGGCAGGAACAACCAGCCATTTTGCCTTGCGCCTTACTAATGAAAAGAGTGAAAAAATACCTCCCTCACCTTTGTTATCGGCCTGTAACGTAACAATTACATACTTAAGCGTGGTTTGCAACGTTAATGTCCAGAAAACACAGGAGATTCCTCCTAACACTAAAACTTCATTAATTGCCCTACCATCAATAATGGCTTTAAAAACATAGAGAGGCGATGTTCCAATATCGCCATAAATTATACCTAAACTGATTAATAAACCAGCGGCACTTACGCGGTTAAGTTTATGACTGCTCAAAGTAGTAAATAAGAATTGTGCGCAAATATACTTTTTGACTATAAATCACCCAATTAAAACGGCGATGTTTTTTGGATTAATAATTGTATTAATATTTTTATAAAATAGGTTTAAACCTTTTTATATTTTTGAAGTATTATTAGTAAATTTAAAACAATCTGCTGCTCTCGAAAAGTTTTATTTATCTATATTTGTAGCCAATGCGATGAAATATATTTACAAAAAACATACATTATTACTTTTAATGGCTCTTAGTGCGTCAATAGCTGCTATTGCGCATAACTTAGAGGGGGTAGGTCCAGGCAATTCAGGCCCTGGATTTACAGATACATTAAGTTCATTCAGCAAGTCAGTCCTTTCTGAAAAGAAAGGAAATTATGTTTTGAAGAACTCTGCCCCTAAGCCATATTCAGTATCCAAGCTTCTTTATAACGCTAAAAATATGCTTCCTGTTGCCAGTACAACAACACCTGGCCGGTCAATTATGTTTGCAAATGCGCAAGAAGAAGAAAGAAACATCAGTGATGTAAAAGTTTACCCAAATCCTGTTAACGACGCCTTTACAGTTAGCTATAACCTGAAAAGAGATAACATGGTAACCATTAAATTAATGGATTTGCTGGGCAACGAAATATCCACTTTGGTTTCTCAACAACGTACTTCTGCCGGAACACAGGAAATCACCTTTAATGTGAGCAATACCCTTCAAAAAGGTTTCTACTTTGTAAGGTTGACTGTTGGCAATGAATCTGTTTCAAAAAGAATATCAGTACTCTAAAATATTTTAGTACCATCGGAAAGTCCTGCGAATCATTTTGCAGGACTTTCTTTTTGCGCTTTTCTCCCGATTCATCATTAATATTCGGGTATTTTATATTTTTACGATTCTGGTCATTGACCTTTATTGTACAAATCGCACTACAATTACACTTATACTACACGCATGAAGATAATTGCTATTGGAAGAAATTACGTTGCACACGCAAAAGAATTAAACAATCCAGTACCAGCATCTCCGGTAATATTCATGAAGCCGGATACCGCAGTACTTAAACACAATAATCCTTTCTATCATCCCGATTTTTCAACCGATATACATCATGAGATTGAAATTGTATTAAAGATTGCAAAAGAAGGAAAACATATAGACCCAAGATTTGCTGGCAATTACTTTGAAGAAATAGGCTTGGGGATTGATTTTACTGCTCGCGACCTTCAACAAAATCTTAAAGAAAAAGGGTTGCCATGGGAATTGGCAAAAGGCTTCGACAATTCGGCACCGGTAAGCGAGTTTATTCCGAAATCTGAATTTTCGAATCTAAAAAACATCAATTTTAACTTATTGATCAACGATAACGAAGTGCAGAAGGGCAATACTGGAAATATGATATTCCCTTTTGAACACTTGATCAGTTTCGTATCAAAATATATTACCCTAAAAAAAGGCGATCTTATATTTACCGGTACTCCCGAAGGTGTTGGCAAAGTAAATATTGGAGACCGCTTAACAGGGTATCTGGAAGGCAAGAAACTGCTTGATTTCGAAATCAAATAAATTTAATGCATTAATTAATATAAGTTAAAAAGAGTGTTTTTATTCTTTTTGAACTTACTATCCTTCTAAAAAATTCCGCTCATGAAATTATTGAAAAGCGTTGTTGCAGTAACGTTGGGTACTGCTGTTTGCTTGGGCTTTATGTTTTCAAAAGCTGATAAAAACGACTCTACATTTAAGCAATCCAGCGGCGAAAGAACTTATCCGCAAGGATATTTCCGTTTGCCTATGGATATTCCAATAGCAATTTCCGGAACATTCGGTGAACTTAGGCCTAACCACTTTCACACAGGTTTAGATTTCAAAACGCAGCAACGTGAAGGTTTTCCTATTTATGCAATAGCCGACGGATTTGTATCGCGGATAAGGGTTCAGGTTTGGGGATTTGGCAATGCCGCATACCTTGACCATCCGAACGGATATACTTCTGTATACGCACATATGCAGCGTTTTGCACCTCGATTAGAAAAAGTATTAAGAACCGCTCAATATGGCCGTCAGTCTTTTGAAGTTGACTTTAATTTATTGTATGCTGAAATTCCTGTAAAAAAAGGTGAATTGATTGGTTATTCAGGGAATACAGGAGGTTCGGGCGGTCCGCATTTACACTTTGAAATCCGTGATACCAAAACTGAAGAACCTATAAATCCATTATTATTTGGTTTACCTGTAAGAGACAGTAAAACTCCATTAATTAAAGGCTTATACGTTTATCCAATGAACGATAGTAGTACTGTTAACGGTAGCAATATCAGAACAGGCTTCCCTATTGCTGCAAGAGGAGCTGGTAATTATGCAGTTAGTCAGGCTACCACAATTAATGCAAATGGACAAGTTGGTTTCGGAATCATCACTAGTGATATGCAGGACGGAGCAGGAAACCTGAATGGTATTTATTCCATCGAATTAAAACGCAATGAACAAACAGTTTATAAAGCAGTGTTTGATCACCTTGATTTTAACTTACAGCGTTCCATCAATTCATATATTGATTTTAATTCATTTTTACTGAATAGAAACTTTATTCAGAAATCGTTTGTAGATCCGGGTAACTCTTTGCCCATTTTCAAAATTTCCCCGAACCGTGGCATCCAGAATTTTGAAGGATCAGAAACAAGCAAGATGGAATACATTGTAAAAGATGTTGCCGGCAACACTTCGTCGTTAACATTTAATGTAAATAGTACATCAACTAAAAAGATTTTTACTAAATCAGTTAAAGCTGGTTCTATACCTTTTTATTGGAACAAACAAGATCAGTTTATTTCAAACAATATTATAGCAACATTTCCTGAAGGTTGTTTCTTTAATAATTTCAATTTCGAGTATCAATTGGGAGGAAAAATTTATGGTGCTTATTCAAATCTTCATACGTTGCATAATAAATATGTACCTATAAATAAACCTTTTATATTACAGATCAAACCTGATCCTGAGCTTACTATTCCACATAAAGCAGTAATTGTGAACGATAGTAAAGCCTACCAGGGTGGTGAATATGAAAATGGATATGTAAAAGCAAGCATCAAAACTTTCGGAACCTATTATGTTACGGTCGATACGGTGCCTCCTCGAATAACACCTATTAATATTATTAACGGAAAAAACATGAGTGGATCATCCACCATCACATTTAGAGTGGCGGATTATTTATCGGGTGTGAAAGACTGGAAAGGCATGATTGATGGTCAATGGGTATTGTTTGAATTAGACGGAAAAACCAATATTTTAAAACATACATTTACTGAAAGTACAGCAGCAGGCAAACATACCTTGCAATTAGTTGTTACTGACGTTAAAAATAACTCCTCACTGTATGAGGCCGAATTTTATAAATAATTAGATTTGAGATGTGGGATGTGAGATTTGAGATATAACTGGTCGAGGAATTGAGATATTATCTATAAGATTATCCGACTAATAAATAATTAGATATGGGATTTGAGATAAGCTGGGTCTGGTAAGTCTATCGGACTAATAAAGAAATCTCACATCTCATATCTCACATCTAAAAATAAAGACTATGGGAAAATTAAGCATAAACGATAAAGCGCCTGAGTTTTCAGGAGTTGATCAAAACGGAAATCCGGTTTCTTTGGCTAACTACAAGGGCAAAAAAGTAGTGTTGTATTTTTATCCGAAGGATGATACTCCCGGCTGTACTGCCGAAGCTTGTGATTTCAGAGATAACTATGCAGGCTTGAAGAGTAATGGCTTTGAAGTTATTGGCGTTAGTGTTGACTCTGAAAAATCACACACTAAGTTTGTAAATAAGTATAATCTTCCATTTACTTTAATTGCTGATCCTGATAAAAAAATGGTGGAGGATTATGGAGTTTGGGTGGAGAAAAGCATGTATGGGAGAACTTATATGGGAACAGCCCGCACAACATTTATTATCAATGAAGAAGGTGTAATTACTCACATTATCGAAAAGGTAGACACTAAGAATTCAACACAACAAGTATTGGATTTAGTTGGGTAGTTTCATTACTTATCATACCAAAATACTCAAGCGTAAATGCACACTCCAGATGCTTTTATGTTTGAACATTTTTTAGTTTATTTACTTATCAATAAACTATTATGATAGCAGAAATCGAGCTTTCAACCTTATCAAAAATTATCAATAACCAACGCTCTTATTTCAATTCGGGTGCAACCTTAAGTTATGAATTCAGAATTCAACAACTCAAAAAATTAAAGCAGGTTATTCGTAATCATGAGCAGGACATTTTCGATGCATTAAAAACAGATTTAAATAAACATGAATTTGAATCGTATAGCACCGAAGTAGGGCTTGTTTATGAAGAGTTGAATATTGCGATCAGCCATCTAAAAAAATGGATGAAGCCTGAACGAAAAAGCACTCCGATGGTATTGTTTCCCTCGAGCAGTTATCTGTATAAAGATCCGTTAGGTTGCGTATTAATCATCGCTCCATGGAATTATCCATTTCAATTATTGATCAATCCACTTGTTGGTGCAATTGCGGGTGGCAACTGCGCTGTATTAAAGCCATCAGAGCTTGCTCCGGCAACTGCAGTAATTATTGAAAAAATCATTTCAGAAACGTTTTCACCAGAATATGTAGCAACCATTCAAGGTGAAGGTCATGTAGTTATTCCTGAAATGATGAATAACCATCGTTTTGATTTAGTATTCTTTACAGGAAGTATCCCTGTTGGCCGTTCCATTGCAGAAATGGCTGCTAAGAAATTAACACCCGTTATACTTGAATTGGGTGGTAAAAGTCCGTGTGTAGTGGATAAAGATGTGGACTTAAATCATGCGGCTAAGCGAATTGTATGGGGTAAATTTACCAATGCCGGACAAACATGCGTGGCACCTGACTACCTTCTTATTCATAATTCTCAAAAAGAAAAACTCATTGAATTAATAAAGGAAACCATCGTTAGTTTCTTTGGTGAACAAGCAATAAAAGCTGATTACGGAAGAATTATAACTACAAAACGTTTTAAAACATTAGCTGGTTATTTAGCGGATGGAGAGATAATTTATGGTGGACATACAAATGAAGAGGAGCTTTTTATAGAACCTACTTTAATGACCAATGTTTCACTGGACGCTCCATTAATGCATGACGAGATTTTCGGCCCAATCCTTCCAATCTTTGGCTTCGACACACATGAAGAAGCGATGAATATTATTGCACGTAATCCTAATCCATTATCGTTTTATTTATTTTCAAAAAATAGCAGTACAGCTGATTTTTACACCAAGCATCTTGCTTTTGGCGGTGGTTGTATTAACAATACATTAGTTCATTTAGGCAACAGCAATATCCCGTTCGGCGGTGTTGGCAATAGTGGCATGGGTCATTACCACGGAAAATTCAGCTTTGAAGCTTTCAGCAGAATTAAATCGGTAGTAAAAACAGGCACCTGGTTCGACAGTGGAGTATATTATGCACCATTTAAGGAAAAAATTAAAATAGCAAGGATGTTTTTGAGGTTCTGATTTAGTCATGAGTTTTGAGTCTCGAGCCTTGAGTCTATAATCCGGACTCCGGACTCAAGACTCAAGACTCAAGACTATAAAACTAATTTCCTACCTTTGCCTCCATTATGCATGCTCTTACTAAAGATCTGAATATTACAGATCGTCTTTCACAACAATTACATTTTATACTCGAAACGGATAAACTTAAGCAAGTTATTCGTAGAAATTTTATTGCAGATGCAAGTCGTCGGGAAAATACGGCTGAACATTCATGGCAAATAATTCTCATCACACTAACATTTTCAGAATACGCAAAGGAGAAAAATATGGATCTGTTGCGTGTTATTAAAATGCTTACTGTGCATGATTTGGTTGAAATTTACGCTGGGGATGTCTTCCTTTTTGATGAACAGGCCAATGTGGGTAAATACGATAACGAAACCTTATCAGCCGAAAGAATATTTGGAATTTTACCGGCTGACCAAAAGGAGGAATTTATCTCATTATGGACTGAATTTGAACACCGGTCGACCCAGGAAGCCATATTTGCCAACACGATTGACCGAATTACTCCTTTTCTGCTAAACTCTGTAAATGGTGGCCAAAGCTGGACCGAAGCGGGTGTTAGAGTTGAACAAGCCTTGAATCGACTTAATATCATTGAACAAGGTTCTGATGATCTTTGGGACCTTTTTTTGCAATTAATTGAGGTTGCAAAAAATAAGTCATTATTGGTATAAATCGTAGCTCTCCTCTTTATCTTCTGAGCTTAGTTTCGTAAATTAAAGCTCAAAACTAAGCTTATGAATATCTTTACTTATCCCTCGTATGAAGAGAAACATGAGCGCTTAAATACGCTCACTCACCTCATTGGGACAGCCGCTTTTTTGATTGGAGGCATCTACTTAGTATGGCAATGCTATTCGAGTAAACAAAACCTTTTACTTCCAATCGGAATTTATACGGCATCGCTTATAACTATGTTCCTGGTTTCAAGTATTTATCATGCAACACGACAGCCGGACAGAAAACATTTCTGGCAAATTGTAGATCATTGTTGCATATTCCTGCTTATCGGCGGGACTTATGTGCCCATCATCATGCATTACATTAAGAATGAAACCGGAAGCATGTTCTTAACGGCAATGTGGACCATCATTGTAAGCGGTATTTTATTAAAGATCTTCTTTACCGGCAAGTATACTTTTTTATCCACTGCTCTTTATCTGGCCTTAGGATGGATGGGTATGCTAATCATACAGCCGATCATGAATGCTGTACCCTTAACTATCGTTTCTTTGTTGGGCATCGGAGGAATGCTATATACAATTGGCGTTTATTTCTATCGAAATGACAGCATTGCTTACAACCACACTATTTGGCATTTATTTGTTTTAGGAGGTGCCTCATTTCACTTTGGAGCCATTCTACAATTGGTGAGCTAATTCATCTTTTTACTTCAAATAAATTCCTTTTCTTATTAACCAGCAATAAGATTGATACGAACTATTTCACAAAAAAGACATTAATGCTCAATTAAATCCTTATTTTTGCGCGCAAAAAATAAATCGTTCAGTATCTTCATTTTAACTATTAAAATCCAAGAAATGCCAACTACAGAAGAGTTAAAAAAGATTGCTTCGCAAGTACGTCGCGACATTGTTAGGATGGTTCACGCAGTAAATTCCGGTCACCCGGGAGGTTCGCTGGGCTGTACTGATTATTTGGTAGCCTTATACTTCGAGGTGATGAATCATAACCCTGAGTTTAACATGGATGCCATCGGAGAGGATGTTTTCTTCCTTTCAAACGGACATATCTCACCAGTGTTCTACAGTGTATTAGCCCGTTCGGGTTATTTCCCTATTTCAGAATTAGCTACTTTCCGTAAGCTAAACTCACGTTTACAGGGACACCCTACTACGCATGAACACCTGCCAGGAGTTCGTATGGCGTCTGGTTCATTAGGTCAGGGACTGTCTGTTGCTCTTGGAGCTGCGCAAACTAAAAAACTAAACAATGACAAGAGCATTGTTTTTAGCTTGCACGGTGATGGAGAATTACAAGAAGGACAAATTTGGGAAGCTGCAATGTATGCAGCTCACAATAAAGTAGATAATCTTATTGCTACAGTTGACGTAAACGGTCAGCAAATTGATGGTTCTACAGATCAGGTACTTTCATTAGGAAATCTTCGCGCTAAATGGGAAGCTTTCGGATGGGAAGTAATCGATATGTCGGGCAATGACATGGACGAAGTTGTAAAAACACTTAACTACGCTAAAACTCAAACTGGTAAAGGCAAACCGGTTGTTATTTTAATGAAAACCGAAATGGGTGCAGGTGTTGATTTCATGATGGGATCACACAAATGGCATGGAGTAGCTCCTAACGACGAGCAGTTAGCACAAGCTTTGGCCCAACTAGAGGAAACTACCGGTTATAATTATTTAGGCGATTATTAATTTTTGTTATTAGCGATAAACTAATTTCAATAAAAACCTTACAACTAGCAATTAGCTCGTCTCCAACAACTAATGATGACTAATTACTGAGACCCTTACTCAAAATGAAAAAATATACTTTCACAGAGAAAAAAGATACCCGTTCGGGATTTGGTGCCGGTTTAGCTGAATTAGGCAAAACCAATCCTAACGTAGTTGCTTTGTGTGCCGACTTGATCGGTTCATTAAAAATGGATGCGTTTAAGAAAGATTTTCCTGAGCGTTTCTTCCAGGTGGGTATTGCAGAAGCTAATATGATTGGCTTAGCAGCAGGTATGACCATCGGTGGCAAAATTCCTTTTACCGGAACTTTTGCAAACTTCTCAACAGGTCGTGTCTATGACCAGATTCGTCAATCGGTTGCATACTCCGACAAAAACGTTAAAATATGTGCTTCTCACGCAGGTTTAACCTTAGGAGAAGATGGTGCTACCCACCAGATCTTAGAAGATATCGGAATGATGAAAATGTTACCAGGAATGACCGTTATCAATCCTTGTGACTTTAATCAAACCAAAGCTGCCACCATTGCCATTGCAGAGCATGTTGGACCAGTTTACCTGCGCTTCGGTCGCCCAACAGTTCCTAACTTCACTCCAGCTGATCAGAAGTTTGAAATCGGTAAAGGTATTGTGTTAAATGAAGGAACGGATGTAACCATCTTCGCTACCGGTCACTTAGTATGGCCAGCTATTGAAGCAGGTGAAATGTTGGCAGAAATGGGCATTAGCGCAGAGATCATTAATATCCACACAATTAAACCATTAGATGCTGAACTGGTATTAGCTTCTGCAGCTAAAACAGGTTGCGTTGTAAGCTGTGAAGAGCATAATCGTATTGGAGGCTTAGGAGATAGTATTGCTCAAGTATTATCGCAAAAATTACCTACTCCAATGGAATATGTTGCAGTGAATGACTCATTTGGTGAAAGTGGTACTCCGGATCAGTTAATGGCGAAATATGGTCTTGACAAAGATCATATTGTTAAAGCTGTTAAAGCTGTAATGGCTCGTAAATAATTTCAATAGTTGTATATCAATTTGAAAGCCTTTGTGTTACCACAAAGGCTTTTTTATTAACCTTGTTTGGTCTTAATTTTTTACTAATTTAGGCTGCTACCAGCTAATTGATATAATAACTTCATGAAAGAAGATTTTAGTGATAAAGACTTATTAACAAGATTTCGCGATGAATCAACCAGAAATCTTGCTTTTAGTCAACTTATAGAAAAATATCAAAAACGCATTTACTGGCATATACGTCGTATAGTTATCGATCATGATGATGCTGACGATGTGATACAAGAAGTTTTTATTAAGGTTTGGAAAAACCTTGATAATTTCAGGGAAGACGCACAACTCTACACATGGCTCTATCGGATTGCCACTAATGAATCCATTACTTTTTTAAATCGTCAAAAAATGCGTGCTTCAGAGAGTTTCGAGGATCACGCAGGATATTTAGTTGACAAGTTAACGGACAGCATGTATGTTGATGGTAATCACATCCAAATGAAACTCCAACGTGCCATATTAACATTGCCTGAAAAGCAGCGGATTGTTTTTAACATGAAATATTTTGACGAAATGAAATATGAAGATATGTCTGAAGTTTTGGATACAAGCGTAGGAGCATTAAAAGCATCTTATCATCATGCAGTCAAAAAAATTGAAGAATATTTCAAACAAAACGAGTAATCGTTTCTACAATAATATAAATAAAATCCGAATTTTACATTTTAATTAAACCATTCAGAGTTTTTTCAATCTAAATCTAAAAGCTCACAAAATAATAACAAAGGATTTCGAGGTGGAAAATAACGAATTTGAAAATAGCATTCCCAAACCACAACAATCGTCGCCGTATACAGTACCTAAGGATTACTTTGATTCTTTGGCATCTCGTATCATGGTTCGCATTGAAATGGAAGATGCCGGACCAACTATCGAAGGACTTACCAATGTAAATCCGTTCAAAACACCTGATGATTATTTTAACGAGCTCTCAACCAGAATTGAAAATCAGTTAAAAGATGATGATGTACGACTTTCGATTCCTGATTTAAATAATAAAAACCCTTTTACTGTTCCTGATGAGTATTTTAATAATCTACCCATCGCAATTGAAGAGCAGATTTTTAATGATATTGCTAATTCTGAGTTTGAACAAGCTCAAAAAATATTTGTATTTAGATTTTATAAACTAGCAATTACTGCTTGTTTAGGAGCCTTACTATTTTGGTTTGGCTCTAATATTTATCATACGAGCTTACTCGATAAACAAATGAGCAGTCCTGTAAATGTGGTAAAAATTGGTAATCATAATTATGACCTTAATTATTTCGATGAATCAATGATTATAGATGAAGTAATTAATACTAAGGTTTCTCAAAATAACACACAAAAAACTGATCAAAACAACAAGCTGGAAAACTATATTTTAAATAACGTAGACGAAGATTTATTACTACAGGAACTATAACAAATGAAGAAACTCAACTTATCTACTTTATTGCTCATTTTATTTGTAACCCTTCCTTTTCTGGTAAAAGCACAAAACTTTAATCAACGAAAGGCTGATATTGACGCACTTAAAGTTTCCATCATAACTACAAAAGTGGGCTTAACCACAGAAGAAGGTAAAGTTTTCTGGCCAATTTATAATGAATATGACGCAGAAAAGCAGCGTTTGCTAAAGGAACGTCGTCAGAAGATTGTAATGGCAAGAATGAATGCCGATAATTTGAGCGACAAAGAATTAGAAGATGTGATTTTGAATGACTTCTCCGTTAAACAACGCGAACTTGATCTGGAGCGTAAATATTACGACAAATTCAAGAAAGTACTTTCAATGAAGAAAGTCGCGAAGTTTTACATGGCCGAAGAACAATTTAAGCGTGAGCTTATAAAACGCCTAAGAAGTCAGTCACAACAACCTCCTGAAAATTAATGATTAGCTAATAGCTATTAGGTATTAGCTATTAGCATTACCTGCCTTATAAATTGCTAATTGCTAAAGGCCAAAAGCGAATAGCCTAATTACAGCCACCTTTTCCTTCTAAACCAGAAATAAACAATAATCGTCACTAAGATCATAACAACCCATGTTACTCCATAACCATGTGGCGATTTAATTTCGGGCATGTTTTCAAAATTCATCCCGTACACCCCCACAATAAAAGTTAAAGGCATAAAGAACACGGAGAAAATCGTTAAAACACGCATTACTTCATTTGTTTTCTGAGAAGCTAATGAAATATAGATGCTCAACAAGTTGCTAGCAGAATCTATTACCTGCTCCGTACTTGTTTCCACCTCAATTATTGTATCCTTAAGATCTTGCATTATGGGTCCTTTCAGGTTCTCTGAAATCCGAAATACGATATCCTTAGTAAGAAAAACCGTCCTTTTAATAGATGTAGCTTTCCTCTTCAATTGATAGAAGTGTTGCAATAAATTAGGCAAACGTGTTTTAAGGAACATACGTTCTTCATAAAACTCTAGCAGCTCATTTATTTTATCCAACGGACTTTCAAATGAAATTACCACATGATCCATGATCAATGCTAATAACTGAAACCTACCCGGCGATTTTTTCATGCTTTCACACCGTTGCTGCAGATGAATTAAAAAAGGTTGGGAAGAACGATGAATGGTTATAACCAAACCATCTGAAGAAAAGATAGCGATCTTGCGAGTAATGGAGTTTATATCCAATGCCTCTACCTTTGCATTCTGGTCGAAGATACGGGCTATAATAAAAATCACATCATCAATAACCTCATACTTAGGCAAATGCTCCGGATCAAGGCAATCCTGAACAGAAGTATAATGCAGGTTATATTTTAATGCGATATCATTAAGCTCTTCGGGTGTCGGGTTTTCAACATCGATCCAGGTAAAACCAGAAACCTCTCTTTCTTGTAAGGTAGTAATCATAAAATGAAGATAAAAAACGGAACAGGTATAAACGCTATTTTTGAAAAAATTGGTACAAAAAACTAGCTCAGCCATAAAAAATGATACATTCGACAAGCAGGTGGATTAAACTATTTTGACGAAATTTGCAGAATGATTCCATTACGTCAGCAATTCCTACAACATAACGCCCAAACTACCGATTTTCCTTTAATGCTAGAGTTCACCAGAGCTCAGGGAATTTATCTGTATGATAAAAATGATCGTCCTTCTATCGACCTTATATCCGGTATTGGGGTTAGCAATATTGGCCATTGCCATCCAAAAGTGGTTAAAGCAATTAAAGATCAAGCTGCCACATTTATGCATCAAATGGTATACGGAGAGTTTATTCAAGCTCCACAAACCTTATTTGCAGCAAAACTTGCAGCTCATTTACCCTCATCATTACAATCTGTATACTTTGTTAATTCGGGTGCAGAGGCTACTGAAGGTGCTTTAAAACTGGCTAAGCGCTTTACAGGGAGAACAGAAATAATTGCCTGTAAAAATGCGTATCATGGAAGCACTAACGGAGCGCTGAGTGTAATGGGAAATGAGGATTATAAATATGCATTTCGCCCCCTCTTACCTGATGTTCGCTTCATCAACTTTAATCATTTACCAGATTTAAAACAAATTACTGAGCGTACGGCTTGTGTAATTATGGAAACAATCCAAGGTGAAGCAGGTATCAGAGTGCCGGCTATCGAATACATGCAAGCTTTAAGAAAACGCTGTACAGAAACTGGAACATTGTTAATTCTTGATGAGATACAAGCAGGAATGGGGCGTACCGGGAAATTATTTGCGTTCGAGCACTTTAATATTGTTCCAGATGTGCTTCTTTTAGCAAAAGCACTAGGTGCAGGAATGCCAATCGGAGCATTTATTTCTTCCTTAGAAATAATGTCGAGTTTAAAAAACGACCCAATATTGGGTCATGTTACTACTTTTGGTGGTCATCCGGTGTGTTGTGCGGCAGGATTAGCTGGTTTTGAAGCTTTATTAGAAGAAAACCTGATAGATCAAGTCGAAGCTAAACATCAACTATTTAAACAGTTGTTACAACATTCGGCAATTCTTGATTTTAGAGGAAAAGGATTAATGTTTACCATCGAGTTTGAAAGTTTTGAAACCAATAAGAAAATTATTGATCGCTGTATCGAAAAAGGACTAATTACCGACTGGTTTTTGCATTGCAGTAACTCACTACGGCTCGCGCCCCCTTTAATCATTACAGAAGCTGAAATAAGGAAAGCTTGCTCCATTATCTTAGAAAGCATCAATGAAATTCTGAATAGCTGATTTTGTGCCTTTTATAGAATTATCATAAATTGTATAATTGATCCTTAAAATCTAATATAAATTGAACGTTCTAATTATTGAAGACAGGTACAGCTTGTCTGATGAAATAGCAAAATTCCTTAAGTATGAGGGTTTTCTTTGTGATTTAGCTTACAATAAAAGAGAGGCTGCCGAAAAACTTTTCGTAAACACTTATGATTTTGTTTTACTCGACTTAGGTTTACCTGATGGAGATGGATTAGATTTACTAAAGGAATTCAGGCAACTTCCTAACCGCGAAGATGCAATTATTGTCTTAACTGCCAGGGGTGCTACCGAAGACAAGGTAAAAGGCCTGAATCTGGGCGCCGACGATTACCTGGGTAAACCATTCGATCTTTCTGAATTGCATTCACGGATGCATGCTATTTTACGACGCAAGCATCGTCTCGTTAAAAATGATATTAACTTGCACGGTTTTGTAATTGATATTCAGAACCGGGAAGTAAGTTTTAAGGACTCCAAAATTAACCTTACAAAAAAGGAATTTGATATCTTAAACTTCTTAGTTTTAAATAAAAACCGCGTTATTTCTCGCCTTCAATTAACTGAACATGTTTGGGGTGATGTTTTAGAGATAAACAGTGACTCCAACTTTGTTGATGTTCATGTAAAAAATCTTCGCAAAAAATTACAAGCCCACACTCCTATCGATTGGTTTGAAACGGTAAGAAGTATTGGTTATAAGATTAATAATTAGATAATGAGCTATTAGATTTTAGATTTTCGACTCCAAAATAAACTTTGATCTTCATTAGTGATGCGTTTACAAGCCAAATTTGCCTTATATAATATCCTGACAAAAATTGCTATTATACTGTCGGTTTATATTTTATTTGAGCTTACCGTTGAACGTGTTGCTTATAATCACCTTGATGCTCGTATTCTTCAGAAAAAAGAATTGATTATGAGCAAATTATCAAGTAAAAGTATTTCTGAATATATTTCTGAACAAGACACCGACTTTGCCAGTTATAATATTTTAAAAGAAGAATACATTTTACTTAAAGTTATTCCACCTGTAAAAGAGCAGACTACAGTTGGCAATTTTTCGGATGAACAAAGGATAATTGAAAACCAAACCAGTAACTATCGCATTTTAACATATGACTTTGACTTTCAAGGTCAGCAGTATCAATTGGAGATTGGAGAAAGTCTGGCTAGTATCAAACAATTTCAAACCTCATTAAGGACTTATACAACCATTGTTTTATGTGTTGCGGTTTTACTTTCATTACTTACCGACTTTTTATTCACCGGTTTTCTGTTGCGACCTCTGTCTTCTATTATTAACAAGCGTCTTGAGAACGTTAATGATCCATCTCATTTCAACTATGAAATGATAAAGACCTCTACAACTGATTTTCAACACCTGGATAATCAACTGAAGGATATGTTGAAGCGGATTTCACATTCTTTTTTTACTCAAAAAGAATTTATCGCCAATGTTTCACACGAACTTTTAACACCAATATCAATTCTTAAAACAAGGTTTGAAAATCTTTTAAATGAAGAAGATATCAACGAGGAGATGCAGAATCAAATCTATTCTTCATTAAACACATTACATTGGTTAAAGAATATTGTAAATAGTCTATTGCTCATCTCAAAAATTGAAAACGAGCAATTTGAACAAAATGAGGAAATTGATCTGGATAAACTACTGGAGAAAATTTACGAAGATGTGGAACATCGACTCGAAGAAAAGTCAATTCGGGTTCAGTTAAACTTGCAGCATCAATATCATTTTTATGGCAATGCATCACTTATTAGAACCATGCTTTTCAATGTGATTACGAATGCAATAAAATATAATAAGCAAGAAGGAACTATTACTATTACCGATGATTTCGAAAACGGACATTACCAATTAACAATTAGCGATACGGGAATTGGCATTGACCCTAAAAAATTGAAAGTAATATTTAATCGTTTTGAAAAGCTGGATTCCACAAGTGAAAACAGTCATGGTTTAGGTTTATCGATTGTTCAGAGTGTGGCAAATTTCCATAAAATTAAAATAGACATTAATTCAGTTTCACAAGTAGGCACCAGTTTCATATTTCATTTCCCATCCTAGCAACTCCCTCACCCAGATTTTAAAATAATCTGATTTCTTCATAAAATCTTCATGTAAGTTGTGGACTTTAGATTCATCAAATCGATAGTAAAGATGAAAAAATTCATGGCATTGGTTGCTTTAGCAGCCTTCACAACTGGCGCATTTGCACAAACAACACCTGCAAAAAAAGCAGACACGAAAAAAGAAACTAAAGAGGTAAAAGCTACTGCTAAAGCTACTGACGCTAAGAAAGAAGTTAAAGCAACTAGTAAACCGGCACCTGCGAAAAAATCAGATGCTAAAACAGCAAAACCTAAAGCTTAATACAGTTCATTAGGTAATTAATAGTAGAAGAGGGCCCGGTTGTGTAAAAGCTGCCGGGCTTTTTTGATTAAATGTCTCGTCCTGAAAAAAGTTGACTAAAATCTAGTCAACAAAATGAAAATCAAAAAGAACAGTCCAAAGGCAACAGCCGAGCAGTCAAGTACAGTGAATGGTTTAAACGAGCCGTCGTTGCAGATTATGAACGGGGCTTGCTCAACAAAGACCAGATTCAGGCCAAGTATGGTATAGGAGGCAACTCCAGAGTATTGGAATGGTGCCGTAAATATGGTAAGTTGCACTATCCTGTAGCAGGTTCATTAGGCCGTCCCATGAAAGATCCCCAAAAGCAGCGCATCAAAGAACTTGAAAAACAGTTAGAAGAGGCAAAACTTAAAATAATAGCCTATGAGAAGCTTATTTCGATTGCAGAGAAAGAAGAAGGGATCAATATCCTAAAAAAAGACGCGGCCAAACAATCCATGCGCTTGCCAAAACCTACCCGCCACGAGTAGGTACGTTTTGTGAATTGTTTGGCTTTAGCAAACAGGCCTATTATAAGCAAAGCAAGCGCAAGCAAAATAAGGCCTTAAGGGAGGATGGTACAACAAGGGCTGTATTACAGCTTCGAAGGCTGCTGCCCCGTTTGGGAACTCGTAAGCTTCATTATATGCTAAAAGGAGAAATCGATATCGGCCGGGATAAACTTTTTACCCTTTTAAGGAAACAAGGGCTGCTTATCACGAAAAGAAAGCGGTATACAGTCACGACTAATTCAAGGCACTGGATGCATAAATACCCAAACCAAATTAAAGACATCAGGATAAGTCGGCCGGAGCAGGTATGGGTTGCAGATATAACTTATCTGGATACAGTAGAAGGCAATGCCTTCCTTCATTTAATTACCGATGCCTATTCTAAACAAATTATGGGGTATGAACTATGCGATAATATGGAAGCCGCCTCTACGGCCAAGGCCTTGAAAATGGCTTTAAAGAACCGAAAATATTCCTCTGCTCTGATTCATCATTCTGATCGGGGGCTGCAATACTGTAGTAAGGCGTATGTCAGCATCCTACAGGAGAATGGCATTCAAATCAGTATGACAGAAAACGGAAGTCCTTACGAAAATGCAATAGCAGAAAGAATGAACGGAATCTTAAAAGACGAATTTGGATTAAGTGAACAGTTAGAAGACCTGAATGCAGCTTTTCGGCAAACTTCACAAAGTATCAACCTTTATAACACACTGCGTCCGCACAGTAGCTGCCAGCTATTAACACCTCAACAAATGCATCAGCAACAAGAAATAATCATAAAGACTTACAAAAAAACCTCAAACATTTTTGAGGATGTTTGAGGTTTTTAAGCCAAATTAGTAACTCCAAAAAGAGTCAACCTATTTCAGGACTAGTCAAAAATCGAAGGTTTATTACATCATCTTGTTTCTTTTTACCAGGTACGAATTAAGCACCGGGTAAAACCCTTCATTCATATCAGCGTCAATAAAATCAATCCTGTACTGAGCGCATTTAAGCATCAGATTATGCTTAAACTCAGTCATGGCTTTTAAATACTGCTCTTTAACCTGTCCGGGCTGCACTTTTATTTCTTCACCGTTCTCAACGTCAACAAACAAATAAGGACGATTTTCAAATCTAAAATCCTGTTCATGTCGTTTATCAGTAACATTAAAAAGGATCACTTCATGTTTGTTGTGCTTTAAATGTTGGAGCGCTGAAAAAAGATCGTCTTCATCTTCCTTACTTTCCATCATGTCGCTAAAAATAACCACCATTGATCGCTTGTGAATATTTTCAGCTATCTCGTGCAAAGCATTTACAATCGCAGTAGTCTTTTGCTTAGGCCGGTCGGCCATTAATTTTTCTAATTCAAAATATAGAAAGCGTTGATGCGGTGTTGTCGATTTTGCAGGAGTAGACAATACTACTTTGTCAGCAAAAACACTTAATCCAAATGCATCACGCTGACGTTTTAACAAATTAATAAGGGCAGCTGCACAATAAACGGAGAATTGAAGCTTATTATCTTTTCCTTCAGGATAATACATGGACGAAGACGCATCAATAACCAACTGACATCGTAAATTGGTTTCTTCTTCAAATCGCTTGGTAAATAACTTATCAGTACGACCGAATAACTTCCAATCGATGTTTTTTACCGACTCACCTGTATTATATAAGCGATGTTCGGCAAACTCAACAGAAAAACCATGAAACGGGCTTTTATGTAAACCCGTAATAAATCCTTCAACAACCTGGTTGGCCAAAATTTCAAGGTTTATTTGCTGTAGTTCTTCTTTGTTTTCGAGCATGTTAATCTGTTCCTTATTCAAAATGGTATTGACAGCAAAATACGATTTTAAAAAATAAAGGCCCCGAAAAACTTCGGGGCCTTTATAAAATTAGTGCGTTATTTATAATTAGCTTAATTGAGCTTCCAATTTACCGGCTAAAACCGATTTTGGAACTGCGCCAATTTGTTTATCTACAATTTCACCATTTTTGAAGAATAACAAAGCTGGAATGTTACGGATACCAAATTTCATTGAAACTTCTGGGTTATTATCCACATCAACTTTTCCAATAACTGCTTTGCCAGCATATTCATTCGCTAACTCTTCAACAACTGGACCCACCATGCGGCATGGGCCACACCATTCTGCCCAGAAATCAACTAATACAGGTTTATCTGATTTCAATACAACTTCTTCGAAGTTTGCGTCGGTTATTACTAAAGCCATATTTTTAAAAATTTACGTTTGCAAATATAACAGATTGAGTCAATAATTGTTCCAACGAATGTTTGAAGAAATTTAACTGACAGAATTACTTCTTAAATCCGAAATGGTAACGCAGGGTGAATTTGATATCTTCAAAACTTTGAGTAAAAGATGACGATAGATTATATCCAGAACCTTTGGTAATTACTCCAGAAGAATGAGTTGTAGTGGATTCATTGTAAGAAAGATTAAATACATTCAAACTGGTTTCAATTCCTAATCGTTTCCAAGGGAAAAATACAAATCCTGCATTAACTCCTGTTCCTAAAGCCCATGATTTAAACTTTGACGAAACATCAGCTACTATATTTGTACTTTCACTTTTAAAATCTGATCCGGATAGTGATAATTGTCCAAGTCCCCCGAATTTATCTGAAATCATAAAGTACTTTTTCCCAAAAACACCGAATGCATATGAATCTCCTTTTGAGTCCAAAACATCATCGCCATTTGAGATTGAATTAGCATCAGAATGGGTAAATCCTAAGAATGCACCAATTGCCGTTTTATCAGCTACAAAATAACTGTAATCGAAGGAAATAGCCGCATTTTTATTCTTCCCATCCTCATTTTCATTACCAGTCTGGTTTTTAATACTATTGGAACCACCTGAAAAACTTAATCCAATAGCTTGGTTTCCTTTACTGATTTGTGCATTTGCAGTAAATGTTGCTACAATAAGTGCAGCTATTAAAAATAGATGTTTTTTCATTTTTAGTTAATTTTCATTGGTTAATATTTGTCAAATATTAACTATAGTTATTTAACAGCGCCTAATGGTTTGTAAAAAAGAAATTACAGTACCCAAAAAACCCTCAATAAATTAATATTGAGGGCTTTATTTTCATCAAACTAAAAGCAGTTTTTAATTCAAAGTGAAATTTACATTCTTGAACTTACTTAATTCATTCATGAATGTATTATTAGGATCAATTTTTATTGATTTTGAAGGTAGATCCAAGACGATTCGCTCAATCGGATCAACCACATTTAATTTCAATTTGCAATTACCGGGATGAGCCTTACACAAAGTCTCAAGGTTGTCGATGAACTCTAACGTAACCTCATGCAAGGGAAATGACAATGTGGCATTCTTAGCCATTTTTTCGCGAATTTCTGACAGCAGTTGAATGCTCTCCACTTTGAACTCCAAGTTATCTGCTTGCCCGAAACGTGGCTTAAACATTCCCTTTACAAACACACATAACCCCGATTGAAAAAAATGTTTATTCTTTAAATAATCTTCGGAGAACATGACCATACGATGACTACCCGAATAATCCTCGAAGGTAAATCCGCCAAACGGTTTACCCGTTTTGGTTAAACGCTCTTCCGCAGCTGTAATAATTCCGGCAACAACCAATGTTCCTGGTTTAGGAGTAGCCAGCTCAGTTATTTTTGCATTACAGAAGTTATCAATCTCCAGTTTATAGTCATCAAGAGGGTGACCAGAAATATACATTCCCACTACCTCTTTTTCAAAACTTAGCTTCTGTAATAAACTCCACTCTTCCGATTCAGGCATTGGTGGTTCTGGAACATGCGCATCTGCTGTTCCTCCAAACAACGAGTTTTGAGCACTATTTTTATTACTTACAAAATCGTTACCATATTTTACTAAACGTTCAATACCGTTTAAACGATCAGCCAGGTTAACACCAAAATAGCGAGCACGATGATATTCATCATAACAATCAAAAGCACCTGAATAAACAAGGTTCTCCCATGATTTTTTATTTACTGAACGAAGGTTTACCCTGCGAGCAAAATCATAAACTGATTCATAAGGTCCATTTTCCTTTCTTTCGGTTACCAAGCTTTCTATAGCAGCCTCTCCTAATCCTTTAATACCAGAAAGTCCGAAGCGAATCTGACCTTTTTTAGTAGCAGTAAAGTGGAGATCGCTTTCATTTACATCCGGACCTAATACAGGTACTCCGATACGCTTACATTCTTCCATAAAGAAAGTAATTTTATCGATCTGCCCTTTGGTATGTGTTAATACCGAGGCCATGTACTCAGCCGGATAATGGGCTTTCAAATAGGCCGTTTGATAAGCCACAAATGCATAACAAGTAGAGTGCGATTTGTTAAATGCGTACGATGCAAATGCTTCCCAGTCGGTCCATACCTTTTCTAATACTTTGGCATCATGACCTTTTAACTTAGCATTTTCAATAAACTGAGGTTTTAGTTTATCAAGTGTTTTACGGTCTTTCTTACCCATTGCTTTACGAAGCACATCCGCATCACCTTTTGTAAAATTGGCTAGCTTCTGCGAAAGCAACATCACCTGCTCCTGATATACGGTAATACCATAGGTATCAAAAAGATACTCTTCCATGTCGGCCAAATCGTATTCAACGGCTTTACGACCGTGTTTACGTTCAATAAAGTCAGGGATATACTCAATAGGTCCGGGACGATAAAGGGCGTTCATGGCAATCAAGTCTTCGAATTTGTCAGGTACCAGATCTTTCAGGTACTTCTGCATACCCGGACTCTCAAACTGGAACGTACCGTTTGTTTCACCGCGTTGATACAATTCAAAGGTCTTCTCATCCGTCAATGGGATATAATCAATATCAATTTCAACCCCATGATTCTCTTTGATCATTTTTAATGCATCGCGTATAATGGTAAGGGTTTTTAAACCCAAAAAGTCCATTTTAATTACACCAGCATCTTCAATTACTTTTCCTTCATACTGAGTAACCAACAGATCAGAATCCTTAGCTACGGCTACAGGAACAATATTGGTAAGGTCCTCTGGAGCAATGATAATACCTGCAGCGTGAATACCTGTACCACGAATAGATCCTTCAAGAATTAAAGCCTCCTTAATTACTTTTGAACGTAAATCACTTCCTTCTCGAATTTCACGAAGTTGTTTTACGTTTTCTAAATCTTCAGGACCAAGGCCTTCTTTATCTTTTAGTGATTTATCACCATCCAAAGGCGCATTCATGACCCTATCTAGTGAAATACCCGGTTTATCAGGCACCAACTTAGCCATTGCGTTTGAGTCGGGAAGCGGCAGGTCGAGTGCCCGAGCCACATCCTTTATACTCATTTTAGCGGCCATTGAGCCATAGGTAATAATCTGAGCTACCTGGTTTTTGCCATATTTATCAACCACATAATCAATTACCCGCTGACGGCCTTCATCATCAAAGTCCGTATCAATATCGGGCATCGACTTACGATCTGGATTCAGGAAACGCTCAAACAGGAGATTATATTTAATGGGGTCGATATTGGTAATGCCGATACAATAGGCAACCGCAGATCCTGCTGCAGAACCACGACCAGGACCAATAAATACGCCCATATCACGACCTGCCTTGATGAAATCTGATACAATAAGGAAATATCCGGCAAAACCCATCGTACGGATGGTGTGCAACTCAAAGTTGATACGCTCTTCCTTATCTGCATCAAGTGTATCACCATAACGTGCTCTTGCACCTTCCCAAGTTATATGTTCCAAATACTGCATTTGATCCACAAATCCTGGCGGGATCGGGAAGTTTGGTAATAAAATATCCTGCTTTAATTTTAGCAGGTCTACCTTATCAACAATTTCATTGGTATTATCAATGGCTTCAGGAATATCACTAAAAAGTGCATTCATTTCGGCCTGCGTTTTAAAGAAGAACTGATCATTAGGGAAACCAAAGCGATACCCCTTACCACCCTCTTCATCCGTTGCAATTGGCGTTGCCTGAATATCACCCGTGTTAATACACAACAAAATATCGTGGGCATTGGCATCGGCTTGATCTACATAGTGCGAATCATTAGATGCAATAATTTTTACATTGTATTTTTTAGCGAAACGAAGCAAAACCTCATTCACTTTTTCTTGTTCCGGCAAATTATGTCGTTGCAATTCAATGTAATAATCTTCTCCAAAAACATCCAGCCACCATTTAAATTCTTTCTCTCCGGCTTCTTCCCCTTCATTCAAAATAGCTTGAGGGACCGAGGCTCCAATACAACAAGTTGTGGCAATAAGGCCTTCATGATATTGTAAAACCAGTTCTTTATCAATACGAGGCCATTTGCTATATAAACCTTCCATAAAACCATAAGAACACAGTTTAGTAAGGTTTTTGTACCCTTGAGCATTTTTTGCTAAGAATAACTGATGATAACGTTTGTCCTTTTTTTCTTTGGTAAACTTCTTCTCATGACGATCTGCAACCACGTAAAATTCACAGCCAACGATTGGTTTTACCTTATTATCAAATTTCCCGGCTTCTGCAACAAACTTAAACACACCGAACATATTACCGTGATCAGTAATAGCAAGAGCGCGCATGCCATCATTAGCCGCTTTTTTATAGAGCTTAGAAATATCGGCAGCTCCATCGAGCAGCGAAAATTGAGTATGTACGTGTAAGTGCGAAAATTCAGGCATAATTTAATTAACCAAGTAATTTATGGCTGATGACTCGTAGACTTCTGAGAATCTGAATAACAGGCCGTTATTCTATACAAACGATTATCTATGAGCCATTAACTAATAACAATTAAAGGAATTTCAAAGGTAACTAAAAGCCGGAATTGTTCAGAATATGTTGATAAAACACTCTACTTCAGGTTGTGGAAAAGTAAATAGGCTTCAAATACTTACGGAAATTATATTTGTTGTATTAATATTTATTTTTCTAGCCTATACAAGAACCTAACATTACTATCTGGAGCGGATTTTCTGGACTGGAGGATAAACCTGAAAATTATTCATTAATTACTTACACAATTAATCCGGTTAACGCCCAAAAAACTTTATTTACCTGGACTCAGAAAGGTTTTGGAAGTGAAGATGGATATAATCATTCCAAAGATGGCATGGCAGAGTTTCTTGCAGGAATTAAGGCCATTATGGAACGATAAGAAATCTGCTCTCCCTTCAGAAGAGATGAAGGGAGAGCAGCTTTTAAAAGACATCCTGCAAGGTACCTACTTCATTTTACCTCCCTGGTAATAAACTGATCGCATTAACTATCAGTTATTTATTCTCCTTTTCCTAACTTCCATCTATATGATATATACCTAAAAAACAGTAACTTAATACACAAGTACTTTTCAATCATTTCTTGATTCCTTTTAAAGACCTTGACATATCAAGTTTTAAGAGTTTCAGGAAACAAATTCGACCCATAAATGTCAAAGCTCAAGATTGGAGTTATCGATTTGGTTAGTAAAGGACCTAATAATACGTTATGGGCCAGAATAATGCATGCCAATATGGCGAGCATTATGCCTCAAGTGGTTGCAACATGGTGTGAGCAGGAAGGGCACGATGTAAAATTAATTTGTTATACGGGTACCGAAGATTTGCGGAAAGAGTTACCACAAGGCATGGACCTAATATTTATCTGTGCATTTACCCAGGCAGCCCTTTTATCCTATGCGCTCAGTAATTATTTCCGAAACCAAGGTATTGTTACCGTATTAGGTGGGCCACACTCGCGTTCTTATCCGGATGATGCTTGTAAATATTTTGATTATGTAACTGGATTTACCCACAAATCTACAATTGTTCAAATTCTAAATAATTGTACCCCACAACGTCCGCTAGGCAAATATCTTTCGGAAGCGAACCAACCAGCTAGCCTACCTGGAGTGGTAGAGCGTTGGCGTTTTATCGAATCTACATTAAAAAAAGCACCGTTTCTTAAAATTGTACCCATGATAGGCAGTGTAGGTTGTCCATACACCTGCCCATTCTGTATTGATGCAACCGTTCCCTATCAGGCCCTTGATTTTGAAACACTAAAAAATGACTTACGTTTCTTACTCACAAAATTCAAAAAACCATTAATCGTTTGGCATGATCCCAATTTTGGGGTTAGGTTTGAGAGCTACATGGATGCAATAGCTTCTGTTGCACCTCCCAAAAGTTTCGAGTTTATTGCTGAAAGTAGTCTTTCTATTCTTACAGAAGATCATCTAAAAGTGATGCAGCAAAATGGATTCAATGCAATGCTGCCCGGTATTGAATCATGGTATGAATTAGGTAATAAATCCAGAACCTCGCATAATTGCGGAGAAGAAAAGCTCCTGAAAATATCAGCACATGTTAACATGATATTTCGCTATATCCCCTATTTACAAGCCAATTTTGTATTAGGACTCGACAGTGATGAAGGAAATGAACCTTTTGAACTCACTAAGCGATTTGTAGACCTTTCTCCAGCTGCATTTCCAGGTTATTCGTTATTATCTGCATTTGGAGAATCAGCGCCTTTGAATCTTGAATATCAAAAAACTAACAGGGTATTACCGTTCCCATTCCATTTCTTGAACAATCATTTGGCTATGAATGTTAAACCCAAAAACTATGAGTGGATCGATTTTTATAACAAGGTAATAGACTTAACGGAGTACTCATTTTCAAAAAAAGCAATTTACAGAAGAATTAAAGCTACACCAAGCTTTACGTCGAAGTGGATGAATTTAATGAGAGCAATATCTTCTGAGGGTTGGGGTCGTTTGCGGTTTTATCGCGAGGTTAGAAAAAACCTGATCGAAAACAAGCCTTTCAGACAATATTTTGAAGGAGAAACCACTGTACTTCCCCAATTTTACATTAATATTATTAAAAAGGATCTGGGTGAGTGGTGGGAGTGGTTACCCGCCGGCTCAATTAATCATAACCCCAATATCTATCTTCACAAAACTTCCCAGCAAGTAAATCAATTGAGTTAACAGAACTCAGATCTCTATCCAGCTTTCCTATCGCATAAAACAACCATAATTAAAACGGTTGCTTTTACGTTATAATCCTAAATACAGTATAGTGATAATTATCATTGGTATTATAGTTGCAATTCTATCATTTCGATAGAAAATTATCCTTTCATTAAATAAATTAGTTATGAGAAAAATACCTATGGCGCTAGCCATATTATGTACTCCGTTTTTATTCTCATGTGTGAGTTCTAAAAAGTTAAAATTCGTAAAAGCAGAAAAAGATGACCTTGCAACCCAATATCAACAACTGCAGGTAAAACAACAAGATTGCGAAGGTCAGTTAAGTAAAGCTAACTCTCAAATTGAGAATCTTAATCAACAACTTTCCTATTTAAAAGAAAATAATACCGCGGCCTTGAAACAACTGCAAGACATGTCGGTAATTTCTGCATCGCAAGCTGAGAGTATCAAAAAATCAATGGAAAATATCGGCGCAAAAGACGCTTACATACAAGATCTGCAAAAATCAATTGCCCGTAAAGACTCCTTGAATATGGCATTAGTGATGAACTTAAAAGGTGCTGTAGGAGATTTAAACGATAAAGACATCAACATAAAAGTAGATAAAGGTGTGGTTTACATCGATATTTCTGATAAGCTTTTGTTTAACAGTGGTAGTTACACTATTACCAACCAGGCAAAAGTTGTATTAGGTAAAGTTGCTAAAGTATTAATAAATCAACCTGCGATTGAGTTTATGGTTGAAGGACATACTGACACTAACCCAATAAAAAACAATTGTATTCAGGATAATTGGGACTTGAGTGTTAAAAGAGCAACATCTGTTATAAGAGTGCTTCAAAATGATTATGGAATTCCTCCTGCTCGCATGGCAGCATCAGGAAGAAGTGAATTTATTCCAATTGCCGATAATACCACCGCCGAAGGTAGAGCAGCTAATCGCCGCACAAGAATTGTGATTCTTCCTCAGTTAGACCAATTCTTCAAATTATTGGAAACTCCTAAAAAATAAAAACACAAAATAAAGACCACTAAATAGTGGTCTTTATTTTTACATAACACCACCTATTTCATCACCTTAAAAAATAAAGTATAAATACTTAATAAATAATTAGTTAAAGTAATTAGTTTAGAGTAAATAAATCCATAAACTACTACTTTCACAATGAAAAAAACACTTATCTACATTGGCCTTTTGGGACTATTATCTTTAGGCTATTTTTCTGCCTGTAAACCATCTGATGCAAAAACTGAAACATCAGCGGTTATTACAAAAGACAGTTTAATTAATAGAGGTAAATATTTAGTTGTTGCGATGGGATGCAATGACTGCCATTCCCCGAAAAAATTTGGCGCCAACGGTCCTGAACTAGATTCCGAACGTTTATTATCCGGCCATCCGGCAAATGAAACAATAATGAAATTTGACAAATCAATAGTCAAAAATTATGCTTTGTTTAATTATCAGGGAACTGCTTTAATCGGACCATGGGGTGTTAGTTATTCGGCTAATATTACATCAGATGCAACCGGTATTGGACAATGGTCTGAAGAACAGTTTATTAAATGTATCAGAACGGGCAAAAACAAAGGGTTAGAGAACGGTCGTCCTTTGTTGCCACCAATGCCTTGGCAGTCTTATGCTCAACTTAACGACACTGACCTTAAATCAATTTTTGCCTATCTCCAAACAGTAAAACCTGTTGAAAATGTTGTTCCTGCAGCAAAAAATCTAGCAGAGCTTTAATACATTTCTCCTATGCTTATAATATCTAAGCATAGGAGATTATCCTTTACACCCCGCTCCTTCAGATCAATTCTTAACCATCGAATATCTATTATTTCTATATACTATATGACATCTGTCATATTCTAAAAAAAATCAGCCTATTATTTTCGTGCCTCAACCAAATAACGTTAAATGGTATTAAAAGTATGGCTTTCACTGGCAGGTATGTTCATGATATATACCGTAATTGTGTATTTTAAAAGTGATTCACAACCAAACAATATTCCACCTTCCGAAAAGGCAATTAAAGGATGGCACTTATGGCAAGCAAATAATTGTCATACCTGTCATCAACTATATGGCCTCGGAGGCTATATGGGCCCCGATCTAACCAACATTGCGTCCGATTCAACCAAAGGCTATTATTATATGAAAGCTTTCATAAAAAGCGGATCAGCCAAGATGCCCGATTTTCATTTATCAGATACTGAAACCGATGAAATCATTGCATTTCTGCAATGGGTAGATAAAAGTGGAAAAAACCATGTTTCGGCAGACCAGGTACACTGGACCGGAACCTATATAATCAACAACTAAACCATGTTTGCTTTACAACGATTCACTATACGTTTTTCATTAGTCCTTCTGTTAGTAACCCTGATTGCGGGTCTGCTGGCAGCTTGTGCCTATTTATTTCCCAATCTGTTTAATCATTTTTTACCATTTCAGTTACTGCGACCAGTACATACATCGGCAGCCCTTTTCTGGATTATAGGCGCCGCTGCTTGCTGCGTTAGCTATCTTCAATACGAAAGCAACCCTTCTCTAAATGAAAAAAAGGGATGGAATAAAGCTTTTATGTACTTATGGGTATTCACTATTATTGCTGTATTTATACATTATGGTCTAAACCAATTCGGAGGTAGAGAATATTGGGAATTTCCTCCGTATTTAAATCTTCCGCTGTTAGCGGCCTGGATATTTTTAATTTATTCGCTTTTCACTCCTCTTAACAAATCAACACCAGCCTATGAATGGATGTGGATGACAGGACTATTATTCTTCCTATTCACCTTCTTAGAACAAAATGCGTGGCAAATCCCTTGGTTCAGAGAATCATTTCGCCGTGAAATAACGGTACAATGGAAAGCAAATGGTTCAATGGTTGGCGCTTGGAATCAGATGATATACGGTTTATCCTTCTTTATGATGTATAAAATAAGTGGAGACCGAAAAATGTTGCATTCACGCCAAACCTACTTTTTTTATTTCCTTGGACTCTTTAACCTGATGTTTAACTGGGGGCATCATATTTATAATTTACCAAATACTAATTGGATGCGGCACGTTGCCTATGCTGTAAGTATGACAGAATGGCTTTTCTTATTAAAGATCATTAGGGATTTTCGTAAAACCTTAGACACCGCCAAAAAATTACGTCATTTGGTTAGTTACCGTTTTCTAACAGCTGCAGAGTTTTGGGTAGCTGCAAACCTAATTTTAGCATTATTAATGAGCATTCCAGCTTTCAATCGTTATTCGCACGGAACGCATATTACTGTTGCACATGCAATGGGTACTACCATTGGGATTAACACATTTATATTATTGGGTGCGATCAGTTATATTTTACGAGCAGATTTACAACAGCTTAAATACAAGCGGATTATTAATATTACTCATAAAGCCAACCAATATTTTCTTGGAATATTTTGGGTAGCCTTAATTATTGCTGGATGGGTAAAAGGATACTTAACAATCGAGCAACCCAAAATGCACTATACTCAACTAATGGAATCGGTAACTCCTTACATCGAACTGTTTACTTTTGCCGGTGTAGGACTAATGATTGGCTTAGGTGTTATTGCCATCATTTTATTGCTTATGCCATTTCCTCAAAAAACAATTGAACCTACGCATGAACTAATAACAGCGGAAGATCTACAGAACTAAAAGACACACACAAACTACTACTATATATCGAAAATGCTCAGGTTAGTACTGAGCATTTTCATTTTTATTAAGTCAACATCTATTTATTCGTTAAAGTCGAAACTTAACTCCAGCCTTCATCCAGCGTCCGGGCTGTTGCAGATTCCCAAAATCATAATAGGTAGTATTGAATAAATTACTTGATTCTACAAAAACAGCATAATTTGATAAGGTGTACATCAACCGAAGATCCAATAAGGTAAAGGGGTTATAATCTACTACAGCTTTCGTATTAAAATCCTTATAATTTCCTGCTCTTTGCTGATAAGAGATTCTCCAACTTGCTATCAGATTTTTAACTATCGCATGATCTAATATAAACTCCGATTTAAATCGCAGAAAACTAAGATCATACATAGAAGTATAATTTTTCGTGTCTTTATCGGTTTTTTGCCATGTTAATTCAAACTGTGCTCTTTTTATGAAGCTGGTGGCAGGTTTATAATTTACCGATAGCTCCAATCCGGTTGTGTTTACTTTTGAAATGTTACTGCTTTGCCATTTTACTGAATCAGGTGGTTTAATCCAATCAATAATATCTTTACCGTTACGTTGATATACCGATAATGAACCACCGAACTTAGATCTATCATATTTTACCCCAGCTTCATAAGATAGCGCGGTTTCAGGGACAAGGTTATTGTTAGCAGCATAATCAGGTCCTCTATAATAGAGATCTGTAAACGTTGGTAAACGCATCGATTGGTTTATTCCGGCAAAAGCCTGCCAATCTGATGTTATCCTGTAAGAAGCATCTGCCCCACCCTGCCAATGACTTCCATAATCTTCATTCCATGAGTTTAACAATCCACCGGATAATGAAAGCGCTCCAACAATTATCGTGTGATCAATAAAAGTATTCAACACATTTCTATTATCACCTTTTACATATTGGGGAATTGGAGATATATCACTTCCGAAATCCACCTCAGAAGGATTATTTAAAGTAACTCCTAAAACTGTACTTACAATTTGTTGATTACTATAATCTACACCAACAGTGGTTTTTCCAATTTGTGAAAAATAAGAAAGTTTTGCTTGTCCACCCAGCACATCCGTCCTGTGAAAGTTGCGACCGAAAGAACTGTTTTTAATCAACTCATAGCGGTCATAATTACGGCGCCAATAGAAAGAGGCATCCACAATCAGCTTCTCATAATTTTTATTCCACTGTAAGCTTGAAAAAATTGTTCGTGTATGCTCATATTGTTCTTTAAAAGCAGGTGAATAAAAACTATTAGCACCAAAAGATTTATTCTGAAAACCTCCTTGAAAATTAACTTTTCCGGCCTTAGCATTTTCATATTGCATCTGTAGGAAATAATTTCCCAGATTAAAATCTGTATTATGAATATATCCGTCGGAGCGACTGTAATTTGCTGAACTTCCAATTGAAAGTTCTTTTTTATGATAAAATGCAGACACTGAACCTAATAAATAACCATTCTCCCCTCCAGCAAGTGAAGCTTGTAATTTCTTTGTTTTCTTTTCTCCGGTAACAATGTTAACTGCCCCTGTAAATGCATTTGGTCCTAAAATCCGCGTACCGGGACCTTGCAATATTTCTATCCGATCTATGTCGTCTAGATTAACTGGTAAATTTAGGTTATGGTGCCCAGTTTGCGGATCAGTAACATTTATTCCATTTAATAAGATAAGCACCTGATCAAATGATCCACCGCGTATACTTACATCAGCCTGAACTCCGTTTTCGCCCCTCGTTCTTATATCAACAGAAGAAACTGATTCTAATAGATCTTGTACCGTATGTACAGGCATATTCTTGATTTCATTAGCTGTTATTACCGAAATAACTCTTCCTGGGGCCGAATAGATCTTCTTCCGTTGGGAGTTTACTGTAACTTCCTTTAACATTTGAGAATTGTTTTTCGAAGTATCAGTTTGTGCAAAAATGTTTGATGAGGAGAGAATCGTAAGTAGAAGTAGTCCTATAACTTTATTCAGATTATACGCCTTCAGACTTCTAATAATGTTACCAATAGAATAAAAAGTATATTTTGAATACATTAGATGATTGTTTTAAGAAGGCACAAAGGTAGAATATGTTAATACAATAATTGTATACTAAGGTAAAAAGGGCCATACTTTAAATATGGGGAAAAATACCCCCACTTTCTCACCTCATACCCGACCAAACTAAATCACTACTGCTGATAAAACACAAATAGTAGCCAAGTTTTTTATAACAATAGTAATCTCAATTAAATAGAAAACCCGTTTAGAGTATCAGCAGCAATTATTTCAACCAATTACAAAACATTATCAACCTCCAAAGAAATAATTTCCTCAGTTTTGTTTTTTTCTTTTCAAACATTGTAGCATTTGGTCCTAAACTTGTGTATAGGCTCTTTATGTAATCACAAGACAAACAAATTTGTTTCTGTTGTGTTATAGGTTGTACCTTTGTATACAATTAACAAAGCATTCAATCTATGAGTTATTTAGTTATTTAAAATTAAAAGTTCCTGATCGTTACAGGTTATGATTACAGAATTTGATATTCAGCGAAGAAATAAGCGCGTAGTGGATTTTTTTACACGATCGGGGTTTCAAGTAAAATTATTGGGAGACCCTAATTGTCCGGCAATTATTTACAATGACCTCTTTTGCTTATCGTGCTATGTAAAAAACTTTGACTTGATTTTTACCAACCGCCCCAAAGCGGGTGATGAGATTTTCCGTGTAAAACTTGAAGCGGAAAGTAAATTGGAAAGAACGGAGTTAATGGACATTTTAGACCAGGCGGAACATCGTAGGGTCTATAAGGTAAAAATATCGGCCGCCGATCTTTTCCTGTCGGGATATAACTTCCTCGACAAAGCTCGTCCGGAAACACGATATCCTGTTTTCGCAAAATATGGTGCTAAACTATATTTTGATGAAGAGTATGCCACTCAGATTTGCCATGATTACAACGAGTATAACCTTGTAGTGGTTTAATAATCATTGCTATTTATTGATTCGCATCTTTTCTTCGGACTACTGAAGTAATGATGTTTTTTAATCTTTTAATTGCATTTTTAATTAAAGTTAAAAAACATCATTTCTTCATTTCTATGAACTTACAAAAGCTATTATCTAATTGTGTTATTTATCTATTAACACACTCATTGGCATTTGCTCAATCGCCAGATACTTCTATAACCCCTTTTTGCATTTCTTACATTGAAACACGAATGATCCATTCGGCAGCTGTAGCGGATGATTTCAAACTTTATGTTCGTTTACCTGATAATTATTCATCGTCAACTAATAAATATCCGGTTTTATACATGACTGATGGAGATTGGAATATGACTGTTGCCATGAATTGCTTTAGCATGCTCCGACAAGATTATTTTATTACTGAACCTATAATTGTTGGAATAGGTTATGGAAAAGGGCAGAACAAAAGAACCAGGGATTTAAATCCGTATACAGGCGGACCAAAGTTTCTGGAGTTTATTGAAAAAGAAGTTATGCCTTGGATAAGCGGACGTTACCGAACAACGAATGAAAAAGCCATTTACGGTTATTCATTAGGAGGAATGTTTACCACTTATGTACTATTTAACCGTCCAGAGTTATTTAACATGGTTTTTATAGGAGCTCCGGGGAATTACGCTAAAACTTTACTTTCTGAATCTGAAAAATACTTTACCACCCATAATGATCTAAATGCCAAAGTATACGCCGGTGTTGGAGAATACGAGCGAGATGCTGTTAAAAACCTGTCGCTATTTCAACAGTATATTGAAAGTAAAGAATGTAAAAACTTAATTATTGAAACAGGAGTAGTACCGAAAGCAAATCATGGGTCCGGGTTGGCACAGGTAATGCAAGAAGCAATCGCTTTTGGTTATTGTAAAAAGCCTAAGGCTATCGATTTAAGTCCGACAGCCTATAAACCCTATTTAGGAGTATACACTACACCAACAGATAGCACTCTTAAAATGGAAATCTTTGAGAAGGATAGGAAACTATACCTTAAAACCACATTTAATGAGACCCCTTTTGAACTTTTTGCCAGCTCTAAGAAAGATTATTTCATTGAGGAAATGCAGAAAACATTCTTTTCTTTTGAAAAGGATGAACAAGGTAAGCCTTACATCATCTTTATTAACGCAGAGAACAAACAACTAAAGTTTTTCAAATAAATGACAACCAATTCTTTAGAAACAATTGCCGGCAAGTGGTTTGACGCATTTAACGAGCATGACCTTGAACAGCTTCTTTCATTATATGATGACGAAGCCGTTCACTTTAGTCCCAAACTAAAAATAAGACATCCTGAAACCAATGGACTAGTTCAGGGAAAAGACGCATTAAGAGCCTGGTGGAAAGACGCTTTTGACAGATTACCAACCTTACAATACACTCCAACTTCGCTAACAGCAAATAATGAACGAGTATTTATGGAATACGTAAGAAGAGTTGCAAATGAACCTGACTTATTAGTTGCAGAGGTATTAGAAATTAGTGATGATAAAATAGTAGCGTCAAGAGTATATCATGGATAATTTTTAATATTCAGCAAATCATACAGCATCAACCTGAAAAATATCGGACATCAGTTTATATAACTCAGGGTGATGCTCTTTAAACTTTTGAGGTTGTTCAAAGAAATATTCTGATGCGACAGCAAAAAACTCCGCATCATTAGTTGCTCCATAAGGATTGATATCTGAAGATCCTTTTCTGATCTCTCTGATTTCATCGCGCATAAGGGTAAGCCATGGAATGGTGTACTGATGATCTAATAAACTCTCAGGAATACCATCGGTTTCGCCATCTGATTTATCTAGCAAATGCACAAACTCATGGATACCTGTATTTGACTTATCCTGGTGATTTTTGAATCCTTCATACAATGCACGACGAGAAAGAATCATTTGTCCGTTCATGTAACCTGTACCCACCATTCCGGCAATGTTCCGTTGCGCATTGTCATACTGAAATTGTTCATTAAACGTATCTGGATAAATCAGCACATTAGTCAGGTTCTTATATTTCCAATGATCAAAATGAAAAATAGGAATAACTGCACTTGCCGCCACCAGCACCTTATCCATATCAGTTATTTCCATTCCCACACCTTCAATATGAATTTCAGCAAGAAATTGATTTATTTTTTCTTCAAACAGCCTCTTTTGATCAGGAGATAATCTACTGTAAAACAAAACATTATCCTCAAGAATTGTTCTTAAATTTACATTATCAGGATTTATTGTTGTCTTTTTATTGAGTCCGAGATAATTTCGAACAAGACAAATCAATAGTATAATTCCAAGAAGTCCTATAATCTTTTCCATATTTAAGGGTAACAGTAGTCCTCAACAGTAAGTTAACAACCATTTACAAAGTCAGATAGTTTGCAAAAAACGTTGAATTTACAATTATGAACTAATATTTTAAAACGATGAGAACACTTGGGTTAACATTGCTACTTATTGGTATTACCATTTTAGCATTTAGCGGATTCAGTATGATCGCTAAAGAAAAAGACTTTAAGGTTGGGCGCGTAGAAATGAATGATCCTGACCACAGAGAAATTAGTTGGATTCCTATACTCGGGGGAATAATTTTCATTGCCGGTTCTGTTATTTCTGTGGTTTACAGGAATCAACAAAAGGTTTAAACTATTTTATTTAACCAATACAATAAAAACCTATCTATTATTTTACCAGTTTTTTTGTCTTTAGCATAACTCTTATTCAGATTATTCGTTTAAACAATAAACTATAATCAAATCAAACAAAACCCATATTACCAAAATGCTAAAGAAAGTTTTTATCACAATTGCAATACTCATTGTGGTTTTGCTTGGGGCTGCAGTATGCGTTCCATTGCTGTTTAAAGACAAAATCGTTGCTAAGGTTAAATCATCTATCAATGAAAATGTTAACGCCAAAGTAGATTTTAAAGATTTTGATCTTACTATACTAAGCTCTTTCCCAAATTTAGGTTTACGACTTAATAATTTAACTGTAATTGGTATTGATAGCTTTGCAACTGATACCCTTGCAAATATTGAACAATTACAGGTAAATGTAAATCTGATGAGCGTAATCAAAGGTGAAACCTATGAAATCCGTTCTGTAGAATTGGATAAACCTTCCATTTACGCAAAAGTGCTAAAAAGCGGTAAAGCGAACTGGGATATCGCCAAACCAGATAGCTCGGCAACACCATCGGCAGAACCTACTACCTTTAAAGCTGCTCTGAAAAAATATAGCATTAATAATGGTAAGGTGGTTTATGATGATGCTTCTTTAGGCTTCTTTATGGCGCTTGAAAATCTAAACCACTCTGGTAAAGGAGATTTCACTCAAGACAATTTCACATTAGATACCGAATCTGATATTGAGAAATTAACGGTTAAATACGGAGGTATTCCTTATCTGAACAAAGTAAACCTAAGCGCTAAATTGCCAATCGATATCGACATGAAGCAAATGAAGTTTACCTTGAAAGAAAATGAAATCAAGTTGAACGAGTTATTGCTTTCATTTGTTGGTAGCCTTTCAATGCCGAATGAAACGGATATGGCTATCGACTTTAAGTTTGATGCCAAAAAATCAGAATTAAAAAACTTCCTTTCATTAATTCCCGCTATTTATGCTTCCAACTTTAAAGATTTAGAAGCTTCAGGGAAATTTGCGATGGATGGTTCTGCAAAAGGTATTTATAATGAAAAATCACTTCCTGCATTTAATGTAAATTTGTTGGTTGAAAACGGAAAAATCAAATATCCTTCTCTTCCTTCAGCAATTAATAATATCCAGGTAAAAACAACGATCAGCAACCCTGACGGTGTTATTGATCACACTCAGGTTAATATCCCTTCATTCCATTTAGAATTTGGTGCCGTTCCTTTGGATGGTCGTTTATTAGTAAAAACGCCTATATCTGACCCTTATGTAGATATGGCTTTAAAAGGAAAAGTAGATTTAAAACAAATGACTACTATTTTCCCGTTAAAAGACATGAAACTAAGTGGTGTTCTTGATGCGGATGTACAAGCCAACGGACATAAGTCTTCTATAGACAAAGGTCGTTATGAGGAATTTAAAGCTGCAGGACAAATGGTTGTTTCTGCCTTCAATTACTCAGGCGCAAACGTTCCAAAACCAGTAAGTATTCCATCTGCTAAACTTACGTTTAACCCTAAAAACATTTCACTAACTAATTTTTCAGCAAAAGTTGGCGAAAGTGATTTTGCAGCAAACGGATCAATCAACAACTACTTAGCTTATTTCTTCCAAAAAGGGCAGGCATTACAAGGAACTTTTGATGTTTCTTCAACTCTTGTGAATGTAAATGAACTAATGGGCCCTGCTACGGTAGAAACCAAAAACGATACAGCTAAACTTAGTGTTATTGAAGTCCCTGCCAATATCGACTTTACGCTTACTGCAAAAGTTGGCCGTGTATTGTACGATAACATGGATATCCAAAATGCCCGCGGTGCATTATTTGTAAAAAACCAAACAATTACTTTTAAGGATATGTCGATGGACATGTTGGATGGAAAAGTAAAAATGAATGGTTATTATGCCACCACCAATCCAAAGAAACCTAAGGTTGATATCAATTTCGGAATTGACAACATGAACATTCAGAAAGCCTTTTCAACTTTTAATACTGTTAAATTATTGGCTCCAATTGCAAAATATACCGCAGGAACCTTCTCAACAGATCTTAAGTTCAATTCTGACCTGAACCAAAATATGATGCCTGTTTATTCTTCAATAAATGCAGAAGGATTAACCAATATTATTCAGGCTATAGTTCAAGGATTTGAACCAATGAATAAATTATCAATGGCCTTAAATACGGATAAATTGAAAAAACTGGAAGTAAACAACCTGTTGGCTAAGTTCCGTATCGAAGAAGGTCGTCTGAAAGTTTCTCCGTTTGATGTTAAAAAAGGTGATTTCTTAATGAATGTTCAAGGTTCTAACGGTTTGGATCAATCAATGGATTATAAACTTGCATTAAAGGTTCCTCGTAGTTTATTAGGTTCACAAGCAAATGCTACGGTAAATTCATTGGTTGCATCTTTAAATAGCAAAGCAGGTACTAATGTTTCTGTTGGGGAAACCATCAATGTAAATGCTCTTTTAGGCGGTAGCATTACCAAGCCAACCGTTAAACTTCAACTAGCTAATGATAAATCAGCCGGACAATCAGTATTAGCGCAAGCGGCAGATGAGAAAAAAGCCGAACTTGAGACAAAAGCTAAAGAAGAAGTGACAAAACTGAAAGAACAAGCAACTGAACAAGTAAAACAAAAAGTTGATACCGTTAAAAAACAGGCTACTGAAAAAGTAAAAAGCGAAGTAAAAAATAAGTTAAAAGGCCTTTTTGGCAGCAAATAAAAACTAAAATATAAAATAGAAATGCCCCACTGTATGCATACAGTGGGGCATTTCTATTTTATATTATTTTCATTTTTTCAACTAAACAGGCTAATTATTAATTATTTTAACAGCTGTTATCAATTTAAACTAAAAGTCTGTCAACCTAATGACCAAAACAATCAATCGCTTAGGTTCTATTGATGTAATACGGGCCTTAACCATGTTTTTAATGATCTTTGTAAATGATCTTTGGTCGTTAGTTAATGTCCCCAAATGGCTCGAACATGTTGATGTTCAAACTGATGGAATGGGATTGTCGGATGTAATTTTTCCAGCATTTTTATTTATCGTTGGCTTATCAATTCCGTTTTCGGTTGAAAACCGGATAAAAAAGGGAGACTCAACTATTCAGCTGCTTAAGCACATTTTCATTCGTTCATTTGCACTATTGGTAATTGGTTTCTTCCACGTTAATCTTGAAAGCTATAACCCGGGTGCTTTATTACCAAAACCTATCTGGCAAATACTGATCACACTTGCTTTCTTTCTGATTTGGCTGGATTATCCACGGGACATGATCAAAAGCAGAAAGTTTACACTTCAGGGAATTGGAGTTGCAATGCTTATCCTGCTTGCTGCAATTTATAAAGGTGGTGACGCAACGCATCCGGTTTGGATGAAACATTACTGGTGGGGAATCTTAGGTTTGATCGGCTGGGCTTACTTGTTATGTAGCACCATCTACGTGCTGTCAAAAGGCAATTTGGTGGCTTTAATTACAAGTTTTATAGCCTTAATAGCATTAAATTCTGCCTTTCATGCACAATTAATGCCTCCACATTTACATTTATGGGTTGTAGGTGATGGATCAACAGCAACGATTACGGTGGCTGGTATTTTAACCGCCCTTATTTATAATAAACATTCTAACCATAATCTATACTTATGGTTATTATTGGCAGGATTTGCAATTGTCTTATTCGCGTTTGGATTTGGCACCCGTCCTATTTGGGGAATTTCGAAATTACGAGGCACGCCTTCTTGGACCACCATCTGTTCAGGAATTATAATTGTTGTTTTTATGCTACTAATTTGGCTGGTGGATATAAGGAAGAAAGAAAGTTGGTTTAAGATTTTAAAACCGGCAGGAACTGCTACCCTTACCGCTTATCTATTACCCTATTTTCATTATGCTATCTATACTATAATTGGATGGAAACTACCAGAAGTTTTGCGAGATGGCACAATTGGCATCATCAAAAGTCTTCTTTATTCATTAATTATCATCTTAATTACGGGATGGCTTGAAAAACGTCGTATAAAACTAAAACTCTAATTCATGAGGTCACTCCTATTACTACTATTGTCCGTTTTACTTTTAAATAAGCAAACCTGTGCACAAAATAACCCGAAAGTCTTACGACCTCAAACTCCAATTATGGGTTGGTCGAGTTGGAATAACTTCAGAATAAATATTAATGAAGAAATTATAAAATCCCAGGCTGACTATATGGTATCTACCGGAATGAAAGATGCCGGATATAGCTATGTTAATATTGATGATGGTTTTTTCGGCGGGCGCGATGGTAATGGACAGTTACTTGTTCATCCTGTAAGATTTCCCAACGGAATGCAATCCATTGCCAATTATATTCATTCCAAAGGTTTAAAAGCGGGTATTTATTCAGACGCAGGCATTAATACTTGTGGTTCTTACTGGGATAAAGATACAATTAGCACTGGTTCGGGTTTATTTGGGCATGATCAGCAGGATCTTGAGTTGATGTTAAATAAATGGGGATATGATTTTATCAAAGTAGATTGGTGTGGGGGCGAATGGATGGAACTTGATGAACAAACAAGGTACACTGCTATTAGCACAATCATTAGGGCTATCAATCCGAAGGTTGTTTATAACATTTGCAGATGGAAATTTCCGGGTGCGTGGGCTACTCACATTGCCGATTCATGGAGAATTTCAGGAGATATCAACAATCAGTATGAATCGATTTTAAAAATCATTGATTTAAATGCAGACCTATGGAAATACGCTTCCCCAGGTCATGTAAATGATATGGATATGCTACAAGTAGGACGAGGGATGAGCTATGAAGAAGACAAAAGTCATTTTAGTATGTGGTGTATGATGAACTCCCCTCTTCTTGCAGGAAACGACCTGCGGAAGATGTCGAAACAAACAATAGAAATATTAACTAATAAAGAGGTTATAGCTTTAAACCAAGACCCTTTAGTTTACCAGGCAAGACGATTAGTCGATAATGGAGACCTTGAGTTATGGGCAAAACCTTTGTACGGTACCATGAGTGGCATGGTGGCGATTGCGCTCCTGAACAGATCATCTAAAAACGATACGATTGTTCTTGACCTTAATGCAGTTGGAATTGATCCCGATAAAGGGTATATAATGCGAGACTTATGGTCAAAGAAAGATTATCCGTTTACGCGTGATCAGAAGCAAAAATTTGAAGTGCTTCCACATGGGGTAATAGTCCTTAAAATTAAAGGAAGTATGAAACCTTTCAATGTGTTCCAATACAAATAAAATTTAGCTACACTGACGACTTAAACGATCCGTTTTTTATAAATCTGACGGATCGTTTAAGTCGTTATTTTTCTCCTCATCTTATCACTAATTAAGATTCTTACGGGTCATTATTGTAACATTTTTAATGTTCATTTTGTAAAAAATGGCTCTGTATAATCAGGAACCACATTCTGCATTAATATTAAATATTTATTAAATTCTCATACAACCATAGTTCGTTTCAATCGTCTTAGTAATAAAGAACCCTACCAAGGTTTTTCGAAAAAAAAAGGAACAATATGAGAACAATAAAATACACATTAGTAGCTGCATTCCTGACCTTAGTGTTTACTTCATATGCAGCGTCAATGGGCGTTTCAGCGAATAGTGGAGTGGGGCAACAACAATATATGGATGATGAGGGTGTGAGCTACCAAACATTTTATGATGAATTGAGTCCTTACGGTGATTGGGTGTACGATAACCAATACGGATATGTGTGGAGACCTGATATGGGTCCGGATTTTATGCCTTACAGAACAGGCGGACATTGGGTGTCGAGTGAGATTGGTTGGACTTGGGTATCTGACTATAGCTGGGGATGGGCTCCTTTCCACTACGGTCGCTGGAAATTTGACAATTATATGGGATGGTATTGGATTCCTGGATATGAATGGGCTCCTGCATGGGTAATTTGGAGTTCATCAAATGATTATTATGGATGGGCACCAATGGCTCCGGGATGGAACATCAATGTTTCCATCAACATTGGAAGCGTTCCAAGCAATTATTGGGTATTTGCACCTCCACGTTATATTTCAAGTCCACGTTTGTATAGTTATTGTGCCCCTGTGTATAACAATGTAACGATTGTTAGAAATGTAACAATCGTTAATAACTACAACGTTTATAACCGTACCCGTTATGTATGTGGACCTCGAGTGCATGAATATAACAGATTACCTGGTTGTAGTGCACGTCCAGTACCTATTAGAGAATGCCATGATGCAAGAGGAAGTCGTTATGATAATAGAGAGCTTTATGTTTACCGTCCAAGAGTAAGTCAGCGTTCTTCTGCTCGTCCGGAAACAATCAGAAGCCGTGATTATTATGTAAACAGAAATGAGTCTCGTCCGAGAGATAGAGATAATAATGGACAATGGGGCAATAGCAACCGCAATCGTCCTTCATACGGAAATTCAAGTAATGAAAGTCGTCCGGGTAATAACAATTCAGGCCGTCCTTCGTATGAGAACCCAGGTAATGGAAATCGTCCAGACAATAACTCGGGTCGTCCGTCTTATGGAAATCAAGGCAATGAAAATCGTCCGGGTAATAACAATTCAGGTCGTCCTTCGTATGAGAACCCAGGTAATGGAAATCGTCCAGACAATAACTCGGGCCGTCCGTCTTATGGAAATCAAGGCAATGAAAGTCGTCGTCCTAACAACCCTGGTAATACTGATAGAATAGAAAATAATAACCGTCCGTCTTACGGAAATGAGAGTCGTCCGAATAATAATGGTGGCCGACCTTCAAATGGAAATCCTGGCAACGATAATCGCCCTACTTATCCAAACCAAGGAAACGGACAGCGTGATTACAATCGAAGCAATGAACAGCAAAATCGTCCTGAACGTCCACGCTCAGAAAATCGTTACCAACAGGAACAAAGAAGAGAACAACCGCAGGAAAGAAGAAGCAACGAAAATCAGCGCATGGAACGCCCTAATAGAGATTCAAGACAAGATAATTCGTCGCAAAGAGTACAACGCGTAAGCAATGATGATTCAAACAGAGGTAGCGAAGGAAGATCAAGATCAAGGAATTAGTTAGTTAGTTATACCATAGTTTAGTTTGTAATTTGGCCTGAAATGAAAGTTTCAGGCCTTTTTTATGATGTTTTTCCCAACGCCATTTTTGTATATTTAGTAAAATGTTCACTCATTATTAATGAAAAACAAGTATGTAGTCCTTTCTACCCTCATGATCGGAACCTTTATGGGTTCTCTCGATTCAAGCATTGTAAATGTTTCCTTGCCAATTATCAAAGAAGATTTCAACTGTCGCATGGATCAGATTCAATGGGTTGTTACAGGCTATATGCTCAGTTTTTCCCTTTTCATGCCATTAACGAGTTGGCTAAAAGATCGCATTGGCTTCTTCAACTTGTATGTTGGCGGGTTAGTCGTATTTACCATTGCCTCCTTATTTTGTGGAATTGCACAAAACCTAGAAACGCTGATCATCGGACGAATTATACAGGCCATTGGAGGAGGAAGTTTAAATCCTACCGCAATGGCGATCATGTCAACAGTTTTCCCAAAAGAAGAAAGAGGTAAAGCCATTGGATGGTGGGGATTAGGATCTGTTTTCGGGCCAACCATTGGACCAACATTAGGAGGTTTTTTAACACGGGAATTCGGATGGCACAGTATATTTTTGATCAACTTACCGATCAGTGTTATTGCTATAGGGATGTGTTTTTATTCCCTGGGTTTCTTAAAACAGGTGCCTAAGAAATATGAAAAATTTGATTTTAAAGGGTTCGTAAGCCTTACCATTTTTCTTTCGCTTATACAGTTTGTATTGGTTCGGGTTGAAAGTGTAGGCCTATTATCTTATGAAACGGTAATTCTCCTTATTGTTTTAATAGCTTCTTTGGCTTACTTCATTCATACTGAATTACGAACAACTGCCCCCCTCCTCAATATCCGTTTATTCAGGAATAAAAAGTTTACCAGTTGCATATTGGTAACAGTAGTAAGATCAGCCGCGCTTTTTGGTGGATTATTTCTGCTTCCCTTTTTATTACAAGGCCTTTTGCATTTCAATGAACTGGAGTCGGGACTTATAATGTTTCCCGGAGCTTTATTTATGGGTATTTTAATGCCTATTTCAGGAACCATGGCCGATAAATTTGGCTCGCGAAAATTAACCATAGCAGGGTTAATTATTGTAGCATTTTCTATGTACCTGTTTTCGGAGTTGGGTGCACAAAGTAACTTAACGTGGGTGTTAGTGGCAGTATGCCTTCGTGGAGTTGGCTTGGGCCTATTGATAAGTCCTTTATCCTCCGCCACCATAAACTCAGTAAAATTTGAAGAAGTTACCATGGCCTCTTCGATTAACAGTTTGCTTTTGCAAGTTGGAGGCTCATTAGGCATAGCCATTTTAACCTTCATCCATCAGAATGTCTATAACAACAAAATAGATTTAGATTTTTCAGGTGCAGAGGCCGAACAATTTGCCTTACACAGAGGTTTTACCATATCCTGTATTTTAGTAACACTGGCATTAATTCCAGCCAGCAGAATTCCAAGCAAAAATCTTGTAACCGCTAAAAAAGAAATAGTGGAAATTTAATGAGAAACACATTAAAGCATCTTTTTGTTACTTTTATAAGACGATAAAAACGATCTTTAGTTATCATATCCGTGCATCCAAAAAACCTTATCGACTTATTAGAAAAGCGACTCCAAGAACCACTTCCTGGCAAGGAGGCTCATTTACAAATGATTCCTGCTTTAAGGTTGCCAGATTATGAAAAAGGTTATGATTTGGTGAACGCGCGTAAAAGTAGTGTGCTATTATTACTTTGTACTGGTCAAAACACTCTATTTATCCCTTTTATACAGCGACCTGTTTACGAAGGAGTTCATGGTGGTCAGATAAGCTTCCCCGGAGGGAAAGCAGAACCTGAAGACCTATCACCGGAAGATACCGCATTAAGAGAAGCCTTTGAAGAAATTGGAATTGAAAGAGAGAAAGTTCAGGTAATTGGCAATTTGAGTCCGGTTTATATACCCCCAAGTCGTTTTTTGGTGAATGTCATCATTGGCTATTACTCTACTGATCCTATTTTCGTTAAAAGTGATATCGAAGTGGAGGAGATATTCAATGTTTCTGTCGATAGTTTACTCGATGATCTATATGTTACTTCAGTACCGGTAACCAACTCTCAGGGACTTCATTTTGATGCACCATGTTTTAAAATTGATGGGAAAATAATCTGGGGTGCAACAGCTATGATGCTGAGTGAATTTAAGTGGATCTTAAAAGAATTGAGCTTTTAGCCTAAGAATGTTATTATTTTTTCTACTTCATCCGGTTTAAACCACGTTGTATTCTTGTCGCGATTAAACCAGGTGATTTGGCGTTTCGCAAACCGCCGGGTATTTTGTTTGATTAATTCAATGGCTCGTTCCAGACTATGCATTCCTTCGAAATAATCGAACAATTCTGTGTAACCAACCGTCTGCAAGGCATACGTTTCTTTATTAGGATACATGGCCCTGGCCTCTTCTACCAACCCTACTTCAACCATTAAATCCACCCTATGGTTAATTCTGGCATACAGTTCTTCCCGAGGAAGATTCAGGCCGATTTTAATAACTTCAAATGGACGTTCTTTAGATGAATTATTTCTGAAGGATGAAAAAGGTTGTCCTGTCATTAGGCAAACTTCAAGGGCCCGCATTAATCGTTGTGGGTTACTTTGATCTACTTGCCGAAAATATTGAGGATCTAATCGTTCAACCTCACTTTGCAGATAAACTATCCCCTCTTTTTCATATTGATCGACAATTTGCTGCCTCAGTGTTTCATCGGCTTTTGGAAGATCATCCAAACCATCGCAAACAGCATTAATATATAACCCCGATCCGCCAACCATAATTAGTTGATTGTATTGCTGATGCAGCTTAGCAATCACAGCTAATGCTTCCACCTCAAAACGGCCGGCATTTATTTCATCAAAAATTGAATGGGAATTTATGAAATGATGCTTGGCTTCTGCCAATTCATCCATATCGGGCTTGGCTGTTCCAATACTGATTTCTTTAAAAAACTGCCTTGAATCGGCCGAAATAATTTCGGTGTGAAAATGCTTTGCCAGTTCAATCGCTGTACGTGTTTTTCCCACGGCTGTCGGCCCGACAATTACAATCAGTTTTTTACGATGCTCTTTGGTCACTCTAATAAGTCTATAGTCCATAGTCCATGGACCATGAACTTATTTATCTATTAATAATCGTCACGATCACCATATTCGTCATCACCACTGCCAAATCCTAGTTCTCCAAACTCATCTTCCGCTTCTCCATCTTCCACTTCACTTTGCTCATCCTCTTCGTCTGAGGTTTTGGTAGCAGTTCCTCCTGAAGAGAAATCTTCAACGTCAATACCAAACTCATCCAGTTCTTCTGGCTCTTCAATATCAAATTCATCATCCAACGACTCCAACGGCTCTTTATTGGTTGCTGCCACCACCGCTGCTGCCTTAAATTGCTTAGGAGGCTCTCCAGTTGATTTTACACAAACAGGGTATTCAACACCAGCTTCCGGATCCAATAAAATTTTTGAAAGTTCAACATGAAAATCAAAAGGACGATCGAAATTAGAGATATAATAGAATTTCTGATGAGGGTCATCAATAAACTTACTTAGTTTAAAATCCTTCATTAATTTTATACCACGTTCAACTTTACGCTCATTAGGCATAAAAGCAAGTTCTTCTCCTTTAATCCACTGGTCGTTGCTCACATAAAAAGATGAGGCCTGATTAGCATCATAATTAATTGCCTTATGAATAGCATAATGAAAATCTTCGAACGTTTGGTTCGATTTAATATCGATTTCCCTTACTGCATCATAATCTTCGAATGCAACTCTGAATCTATAGATAGCCATTGTTGTTTATTTTATGCAAAAATAGGAAACTGACAGCAATACGAAAACAACTATAAGTCAAAAAGTGAGTACCGTCCTGTTTATCTTCGCTTTAAATCATTATTAAACGAATTTCAACTTTTAGTATTATAAAGCCATAAAACTATTTTCAGCTTTTACTATTGCAGCAATATCATTAAAAATCAGCCACTTTAAAGCATTTTTAACTTTCATTTGCAAATTAGATTTCCCTTTTTAACTTTGTAACTCAAAGTTCTTTTTAAATGGACACAAATATTAATAAACATCTAGAATCACTGACGGAGATCAGAAGTTTAATGGAACGCTCATCGAAGTTTATTTCATTAAATGGTTTATCGGGAATATTTGCCGGTGTTTACGCTCTGCTTGGTGCAGCTGCAGCATTTTGGGCCAATCAACATTACAATAAGAGTTTTGTTCCAATGAACGAGTATGCTCCGGTATTCACATTGCAAAACAAATTCATGTTGTTTTGCCTGATTGATGCTTTATTAGTATTGTTTTTATCAATAGGTACAGCCTTTATCCTGTCAAAAAGAAAAGCCGGAAAAATTCAGCACTCATTGCTTGATAAATCAGCTCAACGTTTGATCATTAATTTGTGCATTCCATTATTTGCCGGCGGAATGTTTTCACTTGCATTGCTATTACAGTCAAATTATAAACTGATCGCTCCGTCCATGCTTATATTTTATGGTTTGTCGCTTATTAATGCCAGCAAGTACACCTTCGGTGATATCCGCTATTTAGGCATGGTAGAGTTAGTACTCGGCTTGATTAACTTATTTATTATCGGATATGGTTTCTGGTTTTGGTGCTTTGGCTTCGGAATCATGCACATTATTTACGGTTCAGTAATGTACAGAAAATATGACAGTGGTAATTAAAAAGTAGTAAGGGAAATAACCGTAAAAAATAGCCATGGTAGTAAATCTGTTTCAAAATTTCAATAAAGCCTTTGAAAGCAAAGTTAGATTAGGCATTATGTCGATCCTGATGGTTAACGACAATGTCGATTTCTCTACTTTGAAAGATTTACTACAAGTAACCGATGGTAATTTAGCCAGCCATTCTAAAGCACTTGAAGAGTTGAACTATATCAAAATCAGTAAACAATTTATTGGAAAAAAACCTAACACAACATATGAAGCAACTGAGATTGGAAAAAAGGCTTTTGCAGATCACTTAAACAGCCTTGAGTTATTGCTAAAATCAAACAAATAATTTTTTTATCTATATACTTTGAATTTCAAAGTACTTTCACTTAATATAAATGAAACTAAAACATTTAACTACCATGAACCGGATAGGATTGCTTTTAATAGCACTTTCTTTCCTATTGTTTGCTTTAAGAAATCCGGCCCACTCTGCGAACAACTTTACGTTTTTCTGGCTTCATTACTTACCTGCTATTTCCTTTTTATTTTTTAGTTTGATAATTAGAGAAGGTAAATCATTTATACAAAACCTTGTAAGTCCGAATGTAATTTATTCTTTTTTACTCTTTAACATAAGTGCTTTTGCTTTAAACAAAGAAATTACGGTGTTTGATGATAGCGTAAATTGGCTATGCCTTCTACTAATGGTTTCATCAATTAGTCTGTTACTCTTTGCCACCTTTGAGTTTGAAAGCGGCTTCCTTGTCTCATTACTTTGTTTCTTTCTCGGAATAGCCACTTTCCTGTATGCCTATTTTGCTTTATTATTAGCAAGTACCTACCCTATCGCAATTTTAGGAGCCATCGTTCTAGGACTGTCTTTGCATTTATTGGTGCCGCTCCTTTTGCTCTGTGTAACAATTGCTTCATTCAGTACACTACAGCGGAAACATACCGGTTTATGGCCATCATACAGTATTGGATTGCTCATTCCTTTAATTACTGCCATTGTTTGGGTATTCGTGTGGCAAAACAGGATTGAAAAAATTAAAACCACCACTTCCCTATCTCTATTAAATTCTGAAAGTTCGCTCCCTAATTGGGTAACTGTAAGTCAGCAACTTGCTCCTGATCTCCTGACGGTTAAAATCTTGAAATCAGGTTTGCTTTATCGTACCTTCCAGGATAATATTGGATTCTTTGAAATGCCTTCGGGACTTACCAATGAACCAAAAAAACATGATCCGTTGATTGTATTATCGTCATTGGGCACTCCTTCTGAGATGCTTGACCGGAGCTCGTCTATCAACATGCTTAAGGTACTTTCCAGAAACCGTCACCAGACTCAGGAACAACTATGGAGTGGCGATCATTTAAGTGTTAGCCGAATCAATAGTAATGTTAAAATTTACCCAGAGCTTCAATTAGCCTATACAGAGAAAACAATCAGTATCCACAACAATGATCAACGTGGATGGAATCAGAATCAGGAAGCTTTATTCACTTTTCACCTACCTGAAGGAAGTGTTATTACCAGCCTCTCATTATGGGTCAATGGAAAAGAAGAAAAAGGGCTTATCACTACCCGCTCAAATGCCGAAAAGGCTTATGAAACCATTGTAGGAGTTGAAGTTAGAGATCCTTCTGTAGTAAAATGGCAAGAAGGAAATACGGTAACTGTACGGGTTTTTCCTTGTACAAATGAAGAGGACCGTATTGTGAAGATTGGTATTACATCACCTTTACCAGTAGCTGATAATATTGTTAGCTATGAAAATATATGGTTTGAAGGCCCGGAAAACAGTAATGCCAAAGAAATTGTCAAGGTTCAGTTTATGCGTACGCCTGAGGACTTAAAACTTCCATCGGGTTTTAATCAGGAAGTTACCAATACTTATTTATCAAACAGGGATTATCAACCGGATTGGATGTTAAGTTTTAAGAAGCAGCCACTTTTACCGCATTCTTTTTCTTTTAATGGCTATTCGTACCATTTTGCCCCTTTAAAACCTGAGATACAACATTTCGACCCAAAATCAATTTACCTTGATGTTAATTCATCCTGGTCGCAACAAGATTTTACTGCAGCACTAAAGATATTTTGGAACAAGGATGTCTATATCTATGATAATAAGTTTGTGAAAGTGACAACACAAAACAGAAATGCGCTATTTGAAAAATTATCTTCCCTAACATTTTCGTTGTTCCCTATTCACCAAGTTACCGACCTCACATCTGCCCTACTCGTCACCAGTTCAACCCTTTACAGTCCTACGTTGGATGAGTTAAAAGACTCTGAATTCTATAATAAACTGAAAACATATTGCTCAAATAATCCAACTCCATTAAAAGTCATTCAGATTGGCGATAATGAGAGCATATACCTTAAATCGTTAAAAGAGCTTCGGGTAATTCAATCCATTAAACAAGATTGGGAAACTTTATCCACTTTAATAAACAAAGAGCAGTTCATTGCCTATCCTGAAAATGAAAATAGTGTAGTTATCAGCAGTGCAGGATTACGAATTGAGCGAACTACAGACACTTCATTAACGAACAATGCTCCAGACCATTTATTACGGCTTTTTGCTTATAACCATCTTTTATTTAAGATCGGAAATAAAGGCATGGCGACTAATTCGGTAGCAACCAACTTAATTTCAGAGGCCGGAATTACCAACATTGTTAGTCCGGTATCAAGCTTAGTCGTATTGGAAAGACAAAGTGACTACGACCAATTCAACATAAAGAAATATGACAACAGCTTGGGAAATGCCGCTATGAATTCTTCAGGAGCCGTGCCAGAACCACATGAATGGATGCTAATAATACTGATAGCAGGAGTATTCATTTACATCTTTTATCCAAAATTGAAAGGCTTCCTATTCTTAAACATTCATAAGCAATAATCATAATGATAGCAACTAATAAAATGACCATTCCTGATGAAATGTATAAAAGATTGTTCTTTTATAGCAGGATTGTGCTATTGATTGTAGCATCCTTTCCGGTTTTAAAATCATATTTCAATACAGGACCGCTATTTATTGGTGGCATTTTGATAATGCTTTATTCATTACAACCAACTGAAGTAGCGAGTAAACGCAATTGGTGGTTGCTACCGTTAACTGTTTGTTTCTACTTAAGCACCCAAGGTGTTAAAACATTCTATTTTATCAGTTGTGTTTTAGCACTAGGATGGCTCATTGAGAATTACTATGGAAAAATTAACCTTCTACCGTTTGTTGCATTAACGGTTGTATCACCCATAGGAGATTATATTTTTAACACCCTAACCTTTCCATTCCGCCTGCAATTAACCCAGTTGGTAACCATTTGCTTAAATACAGTTGGTTATCCAATACAAGCAGGTGGCAATTTAATAACAGTTAAAGGTGCTACTTTCAATATTGATGAGGCTTGCTCGGGTCTAAAAATGCTCGAAACATCGATGTTATTAGTGATTTTAATACTGGCTCATGTTTGTAAAAAACACCATTACAAGCTTAGTTTCCTCCAACTACTAAAATGGATTGCCTTAACCCTGCTACTCGGTTTGGTGGCTAATTTTTTCAGGATCATTTTCCTTGTACTATTTCATATTGGCCCCGAACACCCTTTCCATTATACAGCAGGCATAATCTGTTTACTATGCTATTGCGTATTGCCCCTTATACTATTAATCAATAAATACTGTAAAGGAAAACAAGTAAATCCAGTAACACCATTTGCCAGTCATCATTCAACTAGTTTCCATGTTTTTTCATTGATACTAGTTTGCATCGTTGCATTTGCAGGATATTTTGTGAGAACAAAAACGTATCTGGTAAATCCGACTGTTTCTGTTTCCGGTTTCAAATCAGAAAACTTAACACATGGCATTGTGAAATTAAGTAACGATCAATCCTTAATCTATTTAAAGCCGTTACGAAATTTTTATAGCACAGACCACAATCCGTCCATTTGCTGGAAAGGAAGTGGGTATAAAATGGATTTTTTTACGGTGAAAACTATCGATGACAAAAAAATCTATTTCGGCGAGCTAACGAATAAAAAGGACAAACTGTATACCGCCTGGTGGTACCAAAGCAACGTTCACTTTACAATAGATCAACTGGAATGGAGAAAGAGATGCCTGATCAACGATGAAAGTTTTTGGCTGGTGAATATAAGTGCTGCATCTCCCATGGAGCTCAACAATCAGATTAAACAATTCATTGAAAATAAAACCAATACGTCTTTTATGATCTCGCAAGAAAACAAAAAGACACCTTCAACTCATTTAAACAACCTTAATTAACACTAAAAGTTATCAATATTTTTTGTCAACAAACTTTGAATTTCGAAGCACATTAAACTTAAAAACAATGGAAACTCACTTATCAGACTTCAAACAACCGAACTTTTGGGAACGCAATGCGATCGTGTTAAAACTTATCACCATCGGTATTCTATCATTGCTTCTATTGATTCCATCTGCAATGATTCAAAATCTAGTAATAGAGCGTTCTGAAACCCGTGACAATGCAGTAAAAGACATTTACAGTAAATGGGGTGAGCAACAAACCATCTCTGGACCGATTTTGAATGTACCCTATCGAGTTTTCATTAAAAACAAGGAGGGTAAAGTTGAAGAATCGATTGATTACCTGCATTTTTTGCCTGAGCAATTAAAGATTAATGGAACACTCAATCCATCTGTTAAGTATCGGGGGATTTATGAAGCCATTCTTTACAATGGAAAATTAGCATGTACCGGCAGTTTTATTGCTCCGGACCTAAATGGATTAAAAGTTAATCCTGAAAGTGTTATGTGGAACGATGCATTTTTTACAATTGGAGTTACAGACCTGAGAGGTATCAAGGAGGTTATTAAATTTGAAGTCAACGGAAAACAGCTTATTGTTAACCCTGGAATAAGCATAGGTGGAGTTTTCGATTCGGGGTTGAGCATTCCGGTTCAATCAGTTGATGCCAGTTTTTATCAGCGGCCCATTACCTTCAATTTTAACCTGGATATTAATGGAAGTAGTCGTTTAAATTTTTGGCCATTGGGTAAAGAAACTATTGTTAATCTCTCATCTCCGTGGACAACTCCTAGTTTCTCAGGTGCGTTTTTACCTGAGCCCCGCGAAGTAAATGAAAAAGGGTTTAAAGCAACTTGGAAAGTATTAGAGCTGAACAGAAACTTCCCTCAAAAATGGACAGGAGATCAATACTCATTTCAGTCGGCTAATGAAAATCAGCTTGCTTACGATGGTAATAAAGCTGAAGTTGCCACCTCTGCTCAAAAGTCAAGTTTTGAATTTGGTGTGGATTTATTAATGCCAGTCGATTTTTATCAAAAAGTTTACCGATCGGCTAAATACGCTTTAATGTTTATTGCACTCACATTTACCGCCTTTTTCTTCATAGAGCTTGTTAATAAAAAACGGATACATCCTATACAATACATTTTAGTGGGTATTTCCCTTGTTATTTTTTATACGTTATTATTATCAATTACAGAGCACATGTTCTTTGGATGGGCTTATTTAATTGCATCAGGAGCTACAATTATATTGATCACACTCTTTACCGCTAGTGTTTTACAAAGCAAAGGATTGGCAGTGCTGATGGGCTCATTGCTATCAGCATTGTATTTATTCTTGTTTATTTTATTGCAAATGGAAGATTATGCATTACTGATAGGTAGTGTCGGACTCTTTGTAATATTAGGAATCGTGATGTATGTTTCACGTAAAGTCGACTGGTATGATTTCCGGAGGAAAGAATTGAAGTAAAAAATATATTCATGCAAAGTCGCAAAGGCGCTAAGATTTAACGATTCTTTGCGACTTTGCGTGATTTTATTAAACTTCTTTCTTATCCTTTTCCTCTTCAGGAACAGGAGCTCTGTCATAAACGATAAACCCCATTTCAACACCCTTTTGAACAATAAAGTTGAGGGCTTCTTCCCTATCGTTTTTTATATCTCCTTCAAGGATTGCTTCTCGAACCAGGTTCTTTAAAATACCCACTTCTTTACCCGCTGGGAGCTGAAACATCACCATAATGTCGTTTCCACTAACAGGAGGCTGCCAGTTTCTGATCTGATCCCGCTCTTCTACGTCTTTTAACTTTTGCTGAACAAGCTCAAAATTCTTTTTGTACTTCTTGATCTTGTACTCATTTTTAGTGGTTACATCCGCATGGCAAAGTTTCATTAATGCATCAATGTCTTCACCAGCATCAAAAAGCAAGCGACGAACAGCAGAATCTGTTACGATTTCCTGAGCCAATACAATTGGTCGAAGATGCAGCAGTACCATTTTCTCTACAAACTTCATTTTTTCATTTAACGGAAGCTTCAATTGGCGAAAGATCTTAGATACCATACGGGCCCCTTTATCTTCATGCCCATGAAAAGTCCAGCCATGATTTGGCTCAAAACGTTTAGTCGCAGGTTTGGCAATATCATGCAGTATTGCTGCCCAGCGCAACCATAGATCGTCGGTGAGCTTACAAATATTATCTAATACCTCTAAGGTGTGATAAAAATTATCTTTGTGAGAACGGCCATTTATTGTTTCAACCCCATACAATGCCACCATTTGAGGAAATACCAATTCCAACAAACCCGTATCAAACAATAGATTAAACCCGATCGACGGCTTTTTAGAAAGAATGATCTTATTTAATTCATCGGAAATTCGCTCTGCCGAAACGATCGTTATTCTTTCTTTATTCTTCGTAATGGCCTTCAGCGATTTCTCTTCAATCGTAAAATGTAGCTGCGTTGCAAAACGAATTGCCCGCATCATACGCAATGGATCATCCGAATAAGTAATATCCGGATCGAGCGGAGTACGAATGGTTTTATATTCCAGGTCGATAAGTCCGTTGAAAGGGTCGACCAATTCGCCGAACGTGCTGCCGTCATTTAAACGGATCGCCATGGCATTTATCGTAAAATCCCGACGATTCTGGTCATCCTGCAATGTCCCTTCTTCAACAATAGGTTTACGGGAATGCGCCCTATACGATTCTTTTCGAGCGCCAACAAACTCTACTTCCAGGTCTTCAAGCTTTAGCATAGCGGTTCCGAAATTTTTGAACACCGCCAGTCTTTTCTCCAATCCAACTTCTTTAGCAACAGACTTGGCAAATTCAACGCCATTACCTATTACCAGAATATCCACATCTTTTGACGGCCTCTTCAGAAAAATGTCGCGTACAAAACCTCCTATCACATAAGCTTCAACATTAGCTTTTGCGGCTTGTTCCGATATGGTTTTAAATATAGGATGATTGAGATGTTTTCTCATTTAGTCCTCCAACTTCCATTCAGGAAGTAATTATTTCAAAATTAGTATTGTACAAAAGTACTTAGAATCGCACTGTCACTCTATGAGTTTAACACGATTACTTTCTCAATATTTTAATTAAGCCTCCACTGCCTAATTTTATGATTGACGAAGCTGCATGTGATTTTTTGCTCCTTTCAAAATCCACCACATAATCAACACCTGATTTAATTTCATCAGAAACTTCGTCAAAACTCATTGCTGAGGGCTCTCCGCTAATATTTGCTGAGGTTGACACAATTGGCTTGCGGAATTTTCTTATCAATTGCTCACAAAAAGGGTGCTTAACAATACGAATTCCCACGCTTCCATCTTCATTTAAGACATTTGGAGCAAGATTTTTACCACCGTCAAAAACAATGGTTAATGGCTTATCCGAAACCTCTATGAGTTCATAAGCAACTTCAGGAACGTCTTTAACATACTTGAAAAGATCATTGATATTGTCCAGCAAAACGATGAAACTCTTTCCTGATCGTTTTTTCAACTGAATGATTTTTTCAACTGCGTCAGGATTTGTTGCATCGCATCCCAATCCCCATATAGTATCGGTAGGGTACAATAGTGTTCCACCTGCTTTAATTACTTCCAGTGATTTTTCTATTTCTTTTTGCATTGACTATTGATCACTATTTTTTATTAGTTGAGCCTTATGTAAATCTTTGGGCCGTCCAAACAACTTAAACACACGATATTGTTCTAAAAGTGTTGGAATTCGGAGCGATAACCCAGCAATATTGACGGTTAAATATTCGTTAATTCTTAAATTATGCCATCCATTCTGAGTATTTACCGCTAAATCACCCATTACCTCCAAATCAAATGTGTTAAATCGAAAACGTCCGAAGTTTGATTTGAACAGCTGACCATCGGCCGGAATATATCCTTGGGACAATTTATCGTTCCAAATCTTTTTAAGTTTATCTGCATCTCGTTCGGATGTTAACAGATCAATATCGTTTACTTTATCAATTTCAATTCTCTCCATCACTAAGGCCCCGCTTCCGATTAAGTAAAAATCATCTTCCAAAAGTTGTAATGACTCCGATATTGATTCAAGAAAACCTATTATTGCTGTTCGTTTATCCATGAATGTGCTACATCGCAAAGCTACACATAAATCACTTTATGAGTTTTACTTCGACAGATTAATTAACCACTTCCACCAAAGCCATCATCTTAATTTTTTTATAATTATTTTCTGATGGAATGAAGTAGTTAACCTCAACAAATTTGATCTTCAGTATTTTACCAATATGTTTTGATGGATCCGGCAATAATTTCTCAGCTCCGCAATTCTGGAACCAGTAAAATGTTTCCTGTAAACCTTTATCATCCGTACAAATGAATTTGTAAAAATCGCCTTTTACTACTTTAGTCAGTTTACCTTTAAAATTAGCGTTACTGCTCGTCATATCTATTGGAGGAGGACTTGCGCTGTTTTGATTTTCTGCCATCTTAACAGCATAGTTTACCGCAATAGGGCAATTAGCAAAAAGTCTTTTTGCCACATCTTCACCTAGTTTAGTTCCCGCTTCACTTGAATTAGGTCCCATCAGGTCATAGTATTGCATAAGCTCGCCTAAATGGGGTGTACAGGCATTCATCATCATAGTTTCGAACATGATGGATAACGAATCTGGTGAAACCTTATTAATATCAACTTTCTTAATATCGTTGCACATCTTCGCTGTAATAGAATCAAGAACTTTTTCTTTTTGTGCGAAACCCTGAGATGTAGATACAAGAAGAATGAGTAGGAGTAACTTAATAACTTTATTCATAGCCTTAAAATAAAAAAATCCACAAGGTAAATTAATACCTTATGGATTATCTTGTTAACTTATTTTCAATTAAACAGCAACGTTAAAATCACGTAATGCATTATTTAACGATGTTTTTAAGTCGGTACTTTCTTTACGTTTACCAATAATTAACGCACAAGGAACCTGGTATTTGCCTGCCGGAAACTCTTTTGTATAACTACCCGGAATCACTACTGAACGAGAAGGAACCACTCCTTTGTATTCTTTAGGCTCTAAACCGGTTACATCAATAATCTTAGTAGACGCAGTTAATACAACGTTTGCACCTAAAACTGCTTCTTTCTCTACACGAACACCTTCTACAACGATAGCACGTGAACCAATAAAACAGCCATCTTCGATGATTACCGGAGCAGCCTGAACTGGCTCTAACACACCACCCAAACCAACACCACCGCTTAAGTGAACATTTTTACCAACTTGCGCACATGATCCTACAGTTGCCCATGTATCAACCATCGTACCTTCATCAACAAAAGCTCCAATGTTTACATAGGATGGCATCAAGATCACACCTTTGGCTAAATAAGATCCATAACGAGCTAAACCATGAGGAACTACACGCACACCAGTCTCTTTAAAATCAGTTTTTAATTTGATTTTATCATGGAATACAAACGGACCTGCTTTGATCTCTTCCATTTCACGAGTTGGGAAATACATAATAACGGCTTTCTTTACCCACTCGTTTACATGCCAACCACCCATTACAGGTTCTGCTACACGTAGCTTACCTTTATCTAATAATTCAATAACTTCTTCAATAGCTAAAATAATGTCGCTGTAATTTAGCAGAGAACGATCTTCCCATGCTTTTTCAACTTTGTCTTTTAGTGCGCTTAAAGGCATTTTTATCGTTTTTAAATGTTTGAATTTGAGTATGAATTTACTTACAAATTTACAGACCTGATAATTTCAAATCTGAAAAACATAGGTAAAATCAATATTTAGGTTAATACATTGCAAATAACGCAATTTTTAGAGACAAACCGAATATCAACCTAAAGTGTTTGGATAAAAAGATTGATTACTGTCGTTGAAAGCGACTTAACTATTTAGTAATACGTTATTTTTGTACCATGAGTGAAAATGAAAAATTAAGGATCGATAAATATTTATGGGCTATCCGGATTTTTAAAACCAGAAGTTTAGCAACCGAAGCTTGTAAAGGTGGAAAAGTAAAACTAGATGGTAATAACCTAAAACCAGCGCATGTAGTTAAAGTTGGAGATACTTACCATATTCAGAAAGGAATTGATAAAAAAATAGTTAAGGTTACCGGTTTGCTTGAAAATCGGGTTGACGCAAAAACAGCGGTGCTATACTATGAAGATTTGAGTCCGGTAAACACCGAACCAAGACATATGTCGGTATTTACGTCTCCGGTATTTACAAGAGCCCGAGGAACCGGTCGCCCTACCAAACGCGAACGCCGCGACCTGGATAACTTAAGAGGTAGTGGAGATTAATAAAAAAATTACGGATTGCGAGTTACGGGCTACGGATTAAACTCGTAACTCTCAACTCGTAATTATTTCTTAGCTGCTTTATATTCCTCGTTTAAGCCTTTTACTACATCATTAGTAACATCTAGACTTTCATCTGCATATAAAATTGCACTATTACCTTTTGAGTAGGAAATCACCATTTTGTAGCCGTGCTCATTTGCATATTTTTTCAAATATTCAGTGATCTTAGCATACAATTTTTCAGTTTCCTCCTGCTCGTCTTTAGCTGCCTGACCTGCTAAGCTTTGTTGTAACTGACCTAAATCTTGTTGTTTTTTCTGTAAATTTAAGCTCAATTGTTGTTGCTGCTCCTGAGACATACCTTGTGCGGCGCGTTGAGCATTGGCAACTTCTTGCTGAAACGCCTTTCCTTTACTTTCAAACTGTTGCTGACGAACAGTATTTTTATCATCTAGTTTCTTTTTTATATCAGTAAAGTACTCATAGTGTTTTTGTAATGAATCAGAATTTACATATACGATCACTTCTGATTTTGCTACATCAACTTTAGTTCCGGTTGAGTCTTTTTTAGCTGCAGTGTTAGAACCTTGGTTATTATTACAAGCAGCCATAATTCCTAATAATGCAATTCCACTAACAGGCAAAAGGGCAAAAGATTTTTTCAAATTCATATTATTCAGTTTGCGGCAAATATAATTATTCAAACGATTTTCAAAATCTTATTTTGTAAGACTTTTTAAGTGATTTAAACTTTATCAGTTACTGTAATGACATTCCCTTCTACAGAAATATAGTACAGTTTTAACGTTCTGGTGTTGCCAGAACTATTAACTGGTCCGTTAATTACTGTTCCATCAAGATTATAACGGCTGCTATGCAAGCTACACTCAAGATTGGCCTTATTAACATTATAAAAAATTGAGCCTTGTTCATGTGGACAAACAGCTTCCAATGCAACAAATGAACTTGCCACAAGTGCACTTGCTGTCCGTACAACTATTATATCCTGCTTAGTTTTCGAGCTTCCAACAGTTGGTAAATCAATAGTGATATTTAGTGTAAAATTTACCGGTTTAGGATCTTGATTACCGTCATCCGGATTAGTATTGCCATCGCTCTTTCCACAAGCTTGCAATAAATTGCCCGTACAAACAAGAGCAGCACCAATACCTAATTTGGCTAAAAACTCATTTCTTCTCATTTTTTGGTTTGGTTGGTTGATTTGTTAAAGGTTCTAATCTATATAAAGTTTTGCAGAATTATCGGTACAACAAAGTAAAATTCAATCCTCATACCAACAAATAATTTAGTAAAATATTGAAAAACAACTACTTAATATTAAGCTTTCCGATATTTGGATCAACAAGTAAGAATAAAGGGAGACCAGATAGATTTTTAACTATTGCTTTGTTAAAATTTATGGATGTACAGACGATGAGGGAGGGTTCAAACGTTAAGCTAAAAATTGTGTATAACTATCTATCATTGGGTTTTAATTATCCACAATAAATTACTAATATCGAGCATTTAATCGCCTTTTTCATTTCAGTAAGAGGCCAAAAAATCGTATCTTTGAACTTTTGTAACTATAGGATAATATGAGCGAAACAGCGGAGACAAAGGCTGCGAATTATTCAGCGGATAATATTCAGGTTCTTGAAGGATTAGAAGCAGTAAGAAAACGCCCGGCCATGTATATTGGCGATGTTGGCGTTAAGGGTTTACATCACTTGGTTTACGAGGTTGTAGATAACTCTATTGATGAAGCTTTAGCCGGATTCTGTAATGACATTTACGTTACTATTCACAAAGACAATTCAATTTCAGTTAAAGATAACGGACGGGGTATTCCAACAGGAATGCACACTAAAGAGAAAAAATCTGCTTTAGAGGTTGTAATGACTGTTCTTCACGCCGGAGGTAAATTTGACAAAGACACTTATAAAGTATCGGGTGGTTTGCACGGTGTGGGTGTTTCCTGCGTAAATGCATTATCAACCCACTTAAAAGCCGAGGTACACCGTGAAGGTAAGGTTTGGGTACAAGAGTACGAACGAGGGAAACCACAATATGATGTTAAAACAGTTGGTGAAACAAACATCACCGGAACTATTGTAACATTTACCCCTGACACAGAAATTTTCACCCTCACTACTATTTATAACTACGATACATTAGCAGCTCGCTTACGTGAATTAGCCTATTTGAACAAGGGTATTCGCTTAACGTTAACAGATGAGCGTGAAACTAATGATGATGGTTCATATGTAGTTAACTCTTATTTTTCTGAAGGAGGATTAAAAGAGTTCATTACATACCTTGATGGTAATCGTGAACCTTTAATTCCGGAACCAATCTATATCGACGGTAACAAAAGCGGTATTCCGGTTGAATTGGCCTTACAATACAATAGCACTTATTCAGAAAATGTGCATTCGTATGTAAATAATATCAATACTATTGAAGGAGGTACCCACGTTGCCGGATTCCGCAGAGGTTTAACACGTACGTTAAAGAGTTACGCCGAAAAAAGTGGTTTATTAAAGAACTTAAAAGTAGAAATTACCGGCGATGACTTCCGCGAGGGTTTAACGGCAGTAGTTTCTGTTAAAGTAGCTGAACCGCAGTTCGAAGGCCAAACTAAAACTAAACTTGGAAACAATGAAGTTATAGGTGCAGTAGACCAGGCGGTAGGTGAAATTTTAGGGGTTTACCTTGAAGAGCATCCTAAGGAAGCGCGTTTGATCGTTCAAAAGGTTGTTCTTGCGGCAACTGCACGAGCTGCAGCCCGTAAGGCACGTGAAATGGTGCAACGCAAGAGTGTTATGTCAGGTTCAGGATTACCTGGTAAATTATCTGACTGCTCTAACAATGATCCGGAAGCTTGTGAATTATACCTTGTGGAGGGTGACTCTGCGGGTGGAACAGCAAAGCAAGGTCGCGATCGGAACTTCCAGGCTATTCTTCCGTTGAAAGGTAAAATCTTGAACGTGGAGAAAGCAATGGAGCATAAGATCTACGAAAATGAGGAGATCAAGAATATTTTCACCGCTATGGGTGTTAGTATCGGCACGCCAGAAGATGATAAAGCATTGAATCTTGAAAAACTTCGTTACCACAAGATCATTATCATGACGGATGCCGACGTTGATGGTTCACACATCACCACGCTGATTCTTACCTTCTTCTTCCGCTATATGAAAGCCTTAGTAGAACAAGGTTATATCTATATTGCAACTCCTCCCCTTTACCTTGTTAAAAAAGGAAAAGACTTTGAATATGCATGGACGGAAGAGCAACGTTTAGCCGCTATTGAACGAGTGAAGGGTAATGGTAAAGAAGATAGCGTAAACATTCAGCGTTACAAAGGTTTGGGAGAGATGAACGCAGAACAGCTTTGGGAAACTACAATGAACCCTGATACACGTACACTTCGCCAGGTAACCATTGAAAATGCGGCAGAATGTGATCATACGTTTTCTGTGTTAATGGGCGATGAAGTAGCACCACGCCGTGATTTCATTGAGAAACATGCAAAATACGCTAAAATTGATGCATAATCTTTGTTAACTTTTTTTTAGAAAATAGAGTAGAAAGGCTGCCAAATGGTAGCCTTTTGTTTTTAACTAAATATTTGATATATAATATTTTAAGTATTAAAAATTATATATTTGTATACAATTCTTCGGTACCAGACCAATCATTTCTTCCTGCTGACCAAAACAAACCTTCGAAGAATCATTCAACCGTTTTTCTCAAACTAAATTGAATTATTATGAAGAATCCAGACTTATTATTTGTAAAAAGTATTGGATACTTTTTACTCCTCGGATTTTTAATTACATCGTGCCAGAAGGACACCCAATTATTAGAGAAAGCCACCACAACCGCTGAAAAAATTAAGGTTTACGATGACATCCCCCTTTGTCCTAATTTTGAAGTACCTGCTCACATGGACCGACAAGAAACAGGAACTGCTTGCGTTCATCTTTTTGATGATATGACACTTTATTTTGAACTTGAGGTAAAGAATTTATTAGCCGGAGATCAATTGACAGTCGCACACATTCATGATGCAGATCCGCTCAACGCGGGTCCGATTGTGGTTGGCTTGGTAGATGGATCATCTATAGCTTTTAGTGGCAACAAAGCTTCAGGAACCATTGCCTTGACAGTTGATCAGTATAATCGAATATTAGATGGAAATAACCTGTACGTTAACATTCACTCTACACAACATCCTGCGGGCTTATTAAGAAACCAATTAGATCATCCTTTAAAATTTGGAGCTGATGTAGATTTATCACCCGACAATCAGGTTCCCCCGGTTGTGAGTGGGGCTTCAGGACATGCAGTCGTTCGTATTTCAATAGACAAAATACTATTCTCACATATAACAGTGGATAATCTGGATGCTGGAGATGCACTGGTTATCGCTCATATTCACAGTGGTGCTCCTGATGAAAATGGACCAGTAATTATAAACCTTGCAGACAATGCTAGTCAATTTGGTTCAGACCAATCACGTTCCATTTCTGATGAACAATTTGATCTGTTATTCAATAATCCATTATATGTAAATGCACATAGTACAACATTCCCTTCTGGCGTTGTACGTGGACATTTAAAAGATTAATTAAGTAGATAAAAGATTGAAAGGTCGTAACAAAATGACCTTTCGATCTTTTTTATGACTTCAAAATCAATATTTTCTTTTCGTAATCAATTAAGGCCTTATACCTTACCAAAATATCACTTCCAATCACTCCTATCACTTTTTCTAATCCCAACTTTTCATAAGCAATATTTATATGTGAAAGGTCTAATACAGCAGTGTCATATTCCAATATTTCCAATTCGCCCAGCTTTAAATCAACGGTTGCTCTATAACATTGCATCGAGTTGGTTCCTAATCCGGTTGAAAGTTTTTCGTCGAGGTGAAACACCTGTTCTCCTGCAATGGATTGTAAAAGGTCATGATCCAAAGCTGTCTTAGAAGCTCCGGTATCAAGAATCGCTTTCAGCTTAACTCCATTAATTACTACCTCAATTTTGGGATGATATCCATCTCCATCTAGACTGAATATATCTAGTGGCAATGTTACTTCCTTCGGACCGGGCTTAAATATTGTGAGATTGAAAAACATAGCACAAAAATGAACTTAAATTTTGACAATACTGATAAGTATAATCAATTGGTGATAAACTATAAGAATAATAATTGAACCAAATTTGTTTTGAACCCAACAAAAAAGAGGCTGCCTTTTTGTAGACAGCCTCTTTCTTATTAAGTTAATTAGATTAAACTAATTTCATATCGCTTAATACGTTGTTCATTGCACGAACAGCGTCTGCACTTTTTGCGAAAGCAGCTTTCTCTTCATCATTTAATTTGTAGTCGATGATTTTTTCCCAACCGTTTCTTCCAACGATAACAGGAACACCCATACAAATATCAGATTGACCGTATTCACCTTCTAAGAAAACTGAAGAAGCGAAAACACGTTTCTCGTCACGAACAATAGCTTCAACCATTGCCGCACCTGCTGCACCTGGAGCATACCAAGCTGAAGTACCCAACAAACCTGTTAATGTAGCGCCGCCAACCATGGTATCAGCAGCTACTTTTTTCAATGTGTCAGCGTCTAAGAACTGAGAAACCGGAACACCGTTATAAGTTGCTAAACGAGTTAAAGGAATCATGGTAGTATCACCGTGACCACCAACTACTGTTCCATGAATTTCATTTGAAGAACAGCCAATAGCCTGACTTAAATAGTACTTAAAGCGAGATGAATCCAACGCACCACCCATACCGATAACGCGGTTTTTAGGCAAACCTAACGCTTTAAACGCAAGGTAAGTCATGGTATCCATTGGATTAGAAATAATTACAAAAATAGCATCAGGAGAATGTTTTAAAATATTCTCTGCAACGCCTTTTACGATACCTGCATTGATACCGATTAGCTCTTCACGAGTCATACCCGGTTTACGTGGTAAACCTGAAGTGATAACAACTACATCAGAACCTGCAGTTTTGGTATAGTCATTAGTTGAGCCGGTAATTTTAGTATCAAAACCTAATAACATGGCAGTTTGCATCATATCCATAGCTTTACCTTCGGCAAAACCTTCTTTGATATCTAGCAATACTACTTCTGAGGCAAGCTCTTTACGAGCGATGTTGTCTGCACAGGTTGCACCAACAGCACCTGCACCAACTACAGTTATTTTCATATTAAAAGTATTTATTGGGTTATTAAAGTGCCACGAATATAGGACTTTCGGCATGAAGTTTTCATGATTTTAAGCAACAATTACAGAGAAATAACACTATTTTCATGATACAAACCTTAGGGTTTTGTGAGAGAAGTGAATCAATGCACATTATTCTTTTGATTAACTATGATTATTCTCAGCATAGCGTGCCAAAGCAGTTCAATGGATGGAACGGTTCAATCTGTAAACCTGGAAAAATTTTCCGGTAAATGGTATTCCCTTTCCTCAATCCCAACTGGGTTCGATAATAACTGGCGTGAAACAACGCAAACCTATCGCATCAATTCAAAGGGTTATATTGATATTCTTACCACTTACCGAAGAATAAAGGATCGCATTCAGCAGTCTTCAACAGCAAAAGGTTTTATTGTTCGAGGAACTAACAATGCTGCATGGAAAATTCAGTTCGTATGGCCTTTCAAAAGTGACTATTGGATAATTGAATTGGCTGATGATTATTCTTATGCGGTAGTTGGTCACCCTAAAAAGAAATGGCTATTTATCTTATCAAGAAGGCCTTTCCTGGAGCCAAAGCTTTTTCAGGATATTATCAGAAGGTGTAAGGATAAAGGTTATAATACGGATCGATTGGTTTCTCAAGATCATGAACCGGAAAATTCGCAACAGAGGATTGATCCAACGCTATAACACCTCATCCCCGGCCCTTCTCCTTAAGGAGAAGGGAGCCCTCGGAATACTTAATCGTTTGAATACATGAATGAACAATACGAATTAAACGTATTTGAAAGCACTGTCTCAAAGTCCCTCTCCTTGAGGAGAGGGATTTAGGGTGAGGTGTGAGGTGCTTGATTTTTTCACTCAAACGTTGTAAATAGCGATTGTTCTAATTGAACGTTACAGGCTATCTATTTTTATTATGAATGACTCTTTGCATTTTGATGCATATCCCTCTCTTTTTGAAAAAGCTCGATTATTACGTAAAAGATCTACTGCAGCTGAAGATTTACTTTGGAATTGTTTAAGAGATCGAAATTTAAATGGGATAAAATTTCGTCGTCAACATCCAATTCTTACTTATATCGTGGATTTTTATGCGCATTCTCATAAATTAATCATTGAGGTTGATGGCGGATATCACTTAACAAAAGAACAGCAAGAATATGATGAAGGAAGATCTTTTGAGCTGAGGGAATTGGGATTGACAATTGTTCGGTTTAGTAATGATGAGGTTATGTATGATTTAAATTATGTTTTGATGAGGATTTTGGGGGAAATAGCTTGATCACCTAATCCCCGGCCCTTCTCCTTAAGGAGAAGGGAGCGCTCGGAATGTTTTAATCGCTTGTTTAATTGACTGAAACAAAAGACTAATCAATATTGAAGCACTGATCAATTGAAAGCACTGTCTCAAAGTCCCTCTCCTTGAGGAGAGGGATTTAGGGTGAGGTTATACTCTTGCTTTTATGTACTTTTTCTTATACCAAAACACTAGTAGAACAATGCCAATTAACGCTACTGCTAAATTTCCTAAAGCTGCTATTACTGTTAATACATCTCGGGTTGTTTTTCCTATATCATCGACGAAATGAAACTTGTGCAGCATGGCAAAGCTCAATCCTTCGCGTAGGTTTGTGTCGTTAATTTTGGCAGCCAGTTCACCTGTTGAGGGTTCTACGTACCAGCGTTCATTATCATTAGCTTTATATTGAACCTTGTAAACTGGTAAACGTTTATTAATAAAACCGTATTCGCCTTTGAACTCTGTAATCGGCGTGACTGAAACTATATCTTCATTTTTGCTGAATTTTTCAGCCATGAAACGTGCATATTGCACATCACCATTGGCTAATTCTGTTAATGAATGGAGACTTAAATAATGAATAACCGGGGCATCCTTTTTCTTTTCAAGTCCAAATTTAGATGCGGCAACCAACATTTTCTCACAACACGCTTCCTTATTAAAGCCTTTATCAGCTGAGCAGCTTAAACGCAAATAAGTGGTGTCATTCATCTTTATGATGGAGATGTTTTTAACTTGGTAACGTTTCGCAACAGAATCCAAATCAAACTTCAGTTCAGTAACGTTAAAATCATTTTTAACAAAATAATTCTGACGAGTATCTGGCTCAATTTTCACTATAGCATGGTAGGCGCCACTAAATGTAAACATCAAGGTTGTTATCGAAACAACAATGGCAATTTGACGATGTAGTCTACGGTATTTTACCGAAGAATTCTGATTGCTCTTTGCCTTGTTAGATTTAGTAATAAAGGTGATATAAATACCTAGTATTGCAGTTACAAAAGCAATGGAAGCTATCAGGGTGAGTGTAAACAACCTGAAATTTCCCAGATGATCTAAAAACTCCCAACTATGAAAATTTCGAAAGAAAGAATGAAATATTGCCCGATTATTATCCATCGCCAAACCTAAGCGGTCGGTTGTTGCATCGACATATAACCTTATTCCATCCGCACGATCGAAAGAAACTTTGTAAACCGGGAGCAATCGGTTAATAGCTAAATATTCTTCATCAAAATCCTTTAGTAGCTCTACTGAAACAGCCTTAGAAGTTGAGTCCCCTAACAATTGCTGGGCAATCTTTTTTGCATACCTCTCTTCTGCATATTTGTTTAGAATTCCGGTTTCTGCATTAATATAAAGCAATTGATCATCATACTTCATAATTTGATAGTACAGACTATCTCCTATTTCAACCAATCGGAAATTTGATATAGTAGTTATATGATTGTTAAGTAATGCCGCATCCAAGGGAATTTTAGCTTTTGACAAATCAATATTCTCCGAAGCCAAAAACTGATTTTTCACCTTTGGTTTAAAGGATGTCATTACAGGATGCATAATTCCGCTGAGCGTCCACATAATTACCGGCAAGGCAATTAATACACTTAGGGAACGATGCCATTTATAGATATTTCTTTTAATCATGACAATGAGTTAAAGTATCTAACAAAATCGCTAGACACTATTTTTTATTTTCTGGAAAACTGATAAGATAAACCCATTACAAAATTTCGGGGAGCTGCCGGGGTATAATTTTTACCATAAGCACCCAAACTTGCTGTATGTGCATAAAGCTCATTGGTAATATTAAAGGCATTACAGAAAATCTCAATTCCTTTGAAATTATAACCGGCCCGAAGATTTAATGCACTTACACCTTTAAAGCCAAACAACGTTTCGTCGCTGTATTGTTGCGTATTAGCATTATCCAGAAAATAGGTGCTTATGCGTTGCCATTCAGCCGCAATTCTAAATCCTTTAACAAATTCAGGACGATAGGTAACTTCTGCATTGGCCACAAATTTTGGAGCCTGAGGCATGTATTTTCCACTAAAATCTTCTTTCGAATTTATTTTATACTCTTCGTATTTATGAATCGCATTCGTTCCGCCAAATCGTAGTGTCCATTGGTGAACAGGCGTATAGTTTATACTGTATTCTACTCCCTGATGTAAAGTTTCTCCGGAATTTTGGTATTCGGTTGAATTATCAGGAAAACGGTAGTTTACAATTTCATTCTTTCCACACATTCTGTATAAACTCACATCTGCGTACAACTTGTCATTTAATAAGGTTATCCATCCACCTACTTCATAATTATTAAAAACAGCTGGTTGTAATGTTGGCACTTTAACTCCACTATAAAGCTGATTAACCGAAGGAGGAACAAATCCCTGGCTAAAGTTCACATAACCCCCCACTCCGGAAGTGAAATTATAAGTAGCACCAAACTTAGGGGTAAACTTATTGAAGCTATTCTTACTATCAGCAGCACCCGTATAAGCGGTTGAAGGCAAGTGATTATTAAAATTATAATTGATATAATCGTATCGGCCCCCTACTACAATAATCAAATGATTTAGAGGACTAAACTCATACTGCAGATAAGTGCCTACATTTGAAATTCTGGCATTGTAATCTGTTAATAAAGAATCGGGCCTATTTGTAAAGCCGGGATAATTCCCTGTTGACGGATCTCTTTGGATTTCGACAAAATTGGCGATATAATCATTTGGAGAATAATCCACAGATACTCCTGTTATTAGTTTACTGGTTAAAAATTTAAATCGCTTACTTCCCTGTGAGATCACACCCAAACTCCGAAAGCTGTTTTCATTAATTTGCCCGTAGGAAATAGATGCATTTTTACTATTCTTAATCGCATAACTTGGAAGTTGTCCAATACTATTGTTGCGATAGTAAACTGAAGTATGCAAAGCGGTAGAAGGGTTTATTGTAAATTCATGAGTAACTCTTGCTCTAAGCGCCATTACATCACGGTATGTAAACGAATTATTGGATTTATATTTTTTATTGTAGAAACCTGAACTATCAACAGACCCTGTCATTTCTGAATAGTATTTATCATACGTTGCCGAAAAAATCAGGTTAGATCGGTTACTCAACTTATAATCAGTTCTAAGATTAATTGAGCCCTTATCATAATCACTATAAGTTAACCAGCTGTCGCGCTGACGAGCAATAAAGCCACTTGCAATTACACCCAATTTTTCATTTACATAACCACCGGCACTAAATTGTCCACGCAAATAGCCGTAATTATCGCCCTGTACACTAACTTTTGCTGAAGGAATGGCAGAAGGTTTAAGTGTGATGAAATTAATAGCCCCGCCAATAGCTTCACTACCATACAATGATGAAGATGGTCCTTTCACTACTTCTACAGAATTTATAGAGGTTACATTCATCTCTAACAATGCGTTATGATTGAATACTCCCAACGGACGAATCGGAATACCATCCTCCATGTATAAAAAGTAAGGGTTAGTGGTTAAGGGTTGGCGAATAGACATGCTGTGCTGTTCATTATTCAGATTGGTCATTACAACACCAGGAACCTTATTTATCAACTCATTGATAACGGTTGGCTGGGTTTCCTCAATAACCTTAGCCCCTATTTTGCTAACTGCAACAGGAGCATCCCGGCGTAACTGCACTTCACGACTTGCTGTTACAATCACTTCTTGCATATTAGCAGTTGATTGCTTTAGGGCTATTGACAGGCTTTTATCATTAGCCGTTACTAGTTTGGTTTCATAACCTAGCAGCGATACTGTAATTGAATTGTCGTTATCTGCAGAAAATGCAAAAGCACCCTGGGCATTTGTGTTTGCTCCTTTGGTGGTGCCTGTAATGTAAACAGATACTCCCGACAAAGGCTCCAGCGTAGTTGCATCGTAAACTTTTCCTTTTATAATTTTCTGTGCAAAAGCAGGTGCACAGAAACATATGAACAGTATAATAAGGTATACTTTCAGCTTCATAATACATCAAATTGGCAGTATTAACCTGCCGATTAATAAATAATAATTCAGGATCTGCTTAAGAAATTCCTTAAGGATCACCTAAAAATTTTAATTAAACTATATGAGGGGAATATTCCGGAAAACAGGACTTACAGCTTGTACTATTCACAAAATAATATAGCGCAACAGGCTCATCTTCCAATTTGAAGAAGTCTAATAAGTATCCGGAAAAACAGATGATTTAAACTTGCGGAGGCTGAAAAATAGCAATAGAAATATTACGAGGCTCTTTCTGCAGAAAGAAATTAATTTGAGTTAATTCAATATAACTTGTATCGATAAAGTTTTGTTGAGAATTTGAGACAAAGTGATTGATCTCAAATTTATCGCGAAGGGTGTTATTAGCTTTTTGCTCCTGCTCTTGAGCCTCTTTTTTAAGATTCTTCATCAAATAACATTGTCCGTTACAATGAAGCTGAGGTTTGTTTTTGTTCTCACAAAGGTAAGCTGCAATAAAGCTTTTATTCATTTGATAACCTGAAACAATAACCCATGAGCTGAATGTCTGCAGCAAAATTGCAATCATTAAAACTATGGATACGAGCTTCTTCATCAATTCTTGAGAACTTTGGTGGTTTATTGCCCGAAGTTCCTCGATTTTTTGTGCCGCAAAGTTAGTAACTGTACATTAATCAGACAAACAATAATTAATCTTATTTAAAACGGTGAAGAATCCTTCGCACTATTGTTGCATTTTGAGGCTCAGGAAATAACCAGTTTATTGCTTCAGGAAACTCTCTTCTCCAGAACCATTCGGCATGACGGCCATCTGGCTTAAAAACCACTTTTAGTTCGTCATCTTTCAGTCCTTTTTTTACAAGAATGTTTTCCATCCGTTTTACCTCGTAAACTAACGAATCACTCTCTTTTTCTCCTGCTAATAGATAGATTCGGGATTTGCGTTCAGGTTTCCATTTTTCTGCATAATCATAAATAATCGGATGAAACCAAAAAGAAGGAGAAAAGACGCCAATTTTCCCAAATATTTTATTGTATTTAATACCTCCATAAAATGAGATCAATCCACCCATCGAGCTTCCCATAATCCCTGTATTTTGCTGATCCTTTAATGTCCGGTAGTTACTATTAATGTATGGGCGTAAAGTGTTGACTACAAAATCAAGGTATTTATTGCCCTTACCACCTCCATATTTTAAATTCTGATAAGGCGAGTAATCATTCAATCGCTCATTTCCACCATGATCAATACCAACAACAATTATTTCCTTTTTTAAGCTATCCAGAATCTCGTCAATATCCCACTCACCATAGGGTGCATAATAATCGTCGAAAAGATTTTGTCCATCGTGCATATAAAGCACCGGGTATTTTTTCTTTTTGGTTGATTTATCAAAATAAGAGGTTGGTAAATAGATCCACACCCTACGGTGAGTCTCTAACTGCGGAATATAAAATACTGAATCAATCAGGTATACGTTTTTTGATGCGGTATGTACCAATTGTTTCATGTAAGTATCACTCCAACCATCTACATCCAAAACAATTGTTTCATTACCTTGTAGTTCAGCAAACCTATTCCTGATCGGATTGCCAATACTATCCACCTCCGTTTTCTCCCAACTTCCACGGGTTACTTTAAACTCATATTTACCGGGTATTAAATTAAGCGTTAGTGAATAGGTCCCATCTGAAGACCTTTTAAACATAAACTTTTCATCCCCTGGATTCCAATTATTGAGATTTCCTGCAAGGTAAAGTTTATCAAAAGAGGAAGTATTTGCCGGCACCGATTGAATTTTAATAACTACCTGGGCCCTGCATAAAACGGAGAGTAAAGCAAATAATACTAAAACTGATAATCTCTTTAGCATTTAGCTAAAATAAAAGATTATCGTTATAAAGATACCGAATCCTTAATTTTTTGCATTCAGATTACAAATATGAAACACGTTTAAAAACACTCCTTCAAAAGGCAGTTGCGATTAAAAATCTCTAATCAATTCTTCAAGTTTCCTATCAAAAGGAAAAAGCCTCTCCAAACTTCCTGATTTATGTCATAAAACGCCTTAATTTACCCCAAAAAACCTTAGTGTAATACGTACAAGAAGAAAATTAAAGCCAACCAAATATTTGCACCTTTTAACGCTATAAATCAATTATTTACGTAACTATTTTTTAACTTTTAGCTAATGTGTTAAAAAATAAACGGTGATTTCTTAATATTTTTTTAATTCTCACATTAAACATTCTTGTTTTTTGCTATTTTTGAAAAATTTCTAATGAATCATTAGATAAAAGATCGATAGGAATTAATATTAACGACCGTATATTATGATAATTATTGCCGATGGAGGTTCTACAAAAACCAACTGGTGTTTGTTAAATAAGGAAAATAAAAAGGTTTACTTCAACACCGAGGGATATAATCCTTATTTTATCGATTCACCAGGCATCATCCAATCATTGAGAAACAACCTTCCAGACAATCTGGATATCAACAGTATTGAACATGTGAGTTTTTATGGTGCAGGGTGTTCAAATGCTGAAAAAAATGAAGTAGTTGCATCCGCTCTCCGTACCGTATTTACCAAAGCTAAAGTATTTGTTAGCCATGATTTATTAGCAGCTGCCCGTGCTTTATTAGGTAACGAAGCAGGTTTTGCAGCAATATTGGGAACAGGTACTAATACTTGTTATTATGACGGACAAGAAATCACTTTAAATATAGATTCATTAGGTTATATGTTAGGTGATGAAGGTAGTGGTTCTTACATCGGACGTCGTTTGCTACGCGACTACATGAGAGGATCAATGCCGCAGGAACTAATGGATGCTTTTGATCGTACCTATGGTCATTCACATGATGAAATTCTTGATCGTATCTACAAAAAACCATTACCTAATCGTTTCTTAGCAAGTTTCAGTAAATTCCTATACGACAATAACAACGTTCAGCCTTATGCACGTGGTGTTATAAAAGATTCTTTCACTGCATTTTTCCGCGATTTAGTTAGTCGCTATCCTGATTATCAAAAACATACATTCAACTGTATTGGTTCTGTTGGCTATAACTTCCGTGACGTTTTAGTTGAGGTAAGTACAGAATATGGAATGAAAGTGGGCAAAATTGTTCGATCACCTATTGACGATTTAGTTCAGTATCATATCAACGAATTGAAACTTACAGTTGCGTAATTTAATTACGTGTGTGAGTTATGAGTTTTGAATTAATAATGTCCTGTTTTTAATTATATGTAATAAGGCCGAAGAACTGATCTACGGCCTTATTTATTTTAAATCAGGCTAAATTCGCATAGCTGTACAATTAAAATCAGTAACGAATAATTCGAAGCTTGAAATTATATTACTTCTTCCAGTCTTCTTCGCTCAATTCGAACTTAAGGTCGCCATTTCGTTCTACGCCAACTTCTTTCCAACCCTGCATTCTATAAAACTGTTCAGCCCGGCTTTTAGGCGCAGTTGAAAGCCAAATGGTATCCTTTGTTTGATCAAAATACCACGCTAACATAACTTTGTGTAATGTTTTCCCAATACTTTTCCCTTCATGTCCAGGTTTCACAAACAGCGCCCAAACACTTTTATCTTCTAAATCTACTATTGAGAATCCCAGAATTCCTTCCTCAGTTTCATATACCCAGCCTTTACCTTTTTGAGTCATATACAACTCATAATCGGCAGCTGTGATCATACCCGGATCAGGTAATATATTCTCTTTTACAGCGACTCTTATCGCATGTAGTTCTATAAAATCATTCGGTAATGCTTCTCTGATAGTCATATGCTGAATTGTAATTATAATTCAAAAGAAAATCCCATCTTCCTTAGATTGTTATAACGGGTTTTGTTAAACTTATACAACTTGGCAGCGCGATGAGAAACATTTTTTTGCTTTTCATCCAATTCAACCAAAAGCCCAAAGCTTAAAATCTTTTTACGGAAGTTACGCTTGTCGATTGGTTTTTCGAGAATCACCTCGTAAAGTTGTTGTAACTGACTTAACGTAAATTTCTCAGGCAATAGCTCAAACCCGATTGGTTGATAACGAATGCCACTTTGTAAACGCTTATACGCTTTCTCCAAAATCAGGGCATGGTCAAATGCTAACGGAGGGAGTTCGTTAATGGTGTACCATTGAGCTTTTCGCGCATAAGCAGATAACGGACTTAAGGTATGTTTTTTAACCTTAATCAATGCGAAATAGGCAATTGTAATAACTCGTCCCTGCGGGTGGCGGTCTACATCACCAAAAGCATACAATTGCTCCATGTAAACATCATTCAAACCGGTTAATTCCGTTAAAACGCGAGTTGCTGCCTGATCGATATTTTCATTATCATAAACCAGGTTACCTGGCAAAGCCACATAATCTTTAAATGGTTCTTCCGCTCGTTCAATGAGTAATATTCTTAATTCTCCTTTATCAAAACCAAACACCACGCAGTCAACCGAGAAATCGGAGTGAAGTTTAGGTAGATCCTTTGTTTCCATTCAAAAAAAATTGGGATATTGTATAAATTACACTAAGTTTACAAATTCAAACAGCAATATTATTATTTTTGCGTTAGCCACAAAAAGTATATTCAAATATTGAAATTACTCAAAGTTTTTGAATAAAATTTGTAATTTTATCGCTTTATGGGGAGAAAAATTGAAAGAATCGCAGTATTAACATCGGGAGGCGATGCCCCCGGTATGAATGCTTGCATCCGCGCCGTGGTTAGAACAGGTATTTACCACCACATTGAAATGTTTGGCGTCATGCAAGGCTACCAAGGATTGATTCAGGATGAAATCATTCCATTAAACTCCAAATCAGTTAGCAACATTGTTCAGCGAGGTGGAACCATCTTAAAGACAGCCCGTTGCATGGAGTTCAAAACATCCGAAGGAAGAAAAACAGCCTATGAAAATCTTCAGAAACACAAAATCGATGGTTTAATTGTTATTGGAGGAGACGGAAGTTTCACCGGAGCCGAAATTTTTTCGCGAGAATATGACATTCCGGTAATGGGTGTTCCGGGTACCATTGACAATGATCTTTTCGGAACTGATTTCACGATTGGTTTCGACACTGCCAACAACACCGTAATTGAAGCCATTGACAAAATCAGAGATACAGCTGCCTCTCACGACCGCTTATTCTTTGTAGAAGTGATGGGCCGTGATGCAGGCTACATTGCTTTATGGTCAGCAATCGGAGGAGGAGCTGAAGCTGTTCTGATTCCTGAAAAAGAAACGTCGGTTGACGATCTTGTTGATAAATTAATGATTGACCTTGGAAATGCTAAAACATCAAGCATTGTCGTTGTTGCTGAAGGGGAACACGGTGGTGGTGCGATGGCTATCGCTGAAAAAGTTAAAGAACGCTTTAACTATGATACCAAGGTTAGCATTTTAGGTCACTTTCAACGAGGTGGCAGCCCTACAAGTTTCGACCGAGTACTGGCAAGCCGTTTAGGCCAAGCCGCTGTAGAAGCTTTATTAAAAGGTTATTCGCGCAAAATGGCTGGAATGATTAGCAACAAAGTTGCGCTCACAAGCATTGACCTTGCAATAAAGAATAAAACAGAAATGGACGAATCATTAATTGAACTAGTAAACATTTTAGCGATCTAATCAAAACCTTCTCAACCAAGAGGTTTTTAGCAATCTGTTCAAATTAAGTGGCTATAATTTGTTAGATTACTATATCGCAACAAGCAAACAGAATCACAAACTATTATTATTAAATAAAGATTAACATGAAAATTGGAATTAACGGATTCGGCCGTATCGGAAGATTAGCTTTCCGCGCTGCTATCAACAGACCAGGTGTTGAAATCGTAGGTATCAATGATCTTATTGACGTTGAATATATGGCATATATGCTTAAATATGATTCAACTCACGGTCGTTTTGACGGTACTGTAGAAGTAAAAGATGGTCATTTGGTAGTTAACGGAAAAACTATCCGAGTTACAGCTGAAAAAGATCCTGCAAACTTAAAATGGGATGAAGTTGGTGCTGAATATGTAATTGAGTCAACCGGCTTATTCCTAACACAAGATACTGCAATTAAACACATTCAGGCTGGTGCTAAAAAAGTTGTTCTTTCAGCTCCTGCAAAAGATGACACTCCTACCTTCGTTATGGGTGTTAACCACAAAACATTAACTGCTTCTCAAAATATCGTTTCAAACGCATCTTGTACTACTAACTGTTTAGCACCTGTTGCTAAAGTATTACATGATAACTTTGGTATCGTTGAAGGTTTAATGACTACTGTACACGCTGCTACTGCAACTCAAAAAACAGTTGACGGTCCTTCAGCTAAAGATTGGAGAGGTGGCCGTGGTGCTTACCAAAACATTATCCCTTCATCAACTGGTGCTGCTAAAGCTGTTGGTTTAGTAATTCCTGAAATGAAAGGTAAATTAACTGGTATGGCTTTCCGCGTACCTACTGCCGACGTATCAGTAGTTGACTTAACTGTTCGTTTAGCAAAACCTACTTCTTACGATGCGATTAAAAAAGCAATGAAAGATGCTTCTGAAGGTGAATTAAAAGGTATTTTAGGTTATACTGAAGATGAAGTTGTTTCAACTGATTTCTTAGGAGATGCCCGCACTTCAATCTTTGATGCTAAAGCAGGTATTGCTTTAACTGATAACTTCGTTAAAGTTGTTTCTTGGTACGATAACGAGTGGGGTTATTCTAACAAAATCGTTGATTTAGTAGAATACATGGCTACTGTAAAATAAATTCAGAATTGCTGTTTAATGCAAAAAAGCACTTTATCGTTAGGTAAAGTGCTTTTTTGCTTCTATGCCTACTAAGATTAGGCTTCTCTGAAGCCGAATGCTATGTGATGAATTATCGACACATCAGCTCCAGAAGCATAATCTCAATAGTAATTAGATTTCCAAAAAATGTAAGCTCCATATAGAGCGATATCTCTTAATGGAATCATCTGTATTGTTTCTCTCCAACCTCTTGCTGCTTTACTTCAAACATTGCATTTTTGCACCCACTTTTATCTATTAACATGAAATATAGTTTACTTATACTTTTAGCAGCAATCCAGTTCAGTTGTTCAAAATCAGGAAAAACAGATAACTCAAATAGTAATGCAACCGACTCGCTGGTTAACGAACTTACTCAATTTGGAAAAGACGCTGTTACTACCGGTTCTCCTTCAGAGATGCTAACAATTGGAAGCGTTCGCTTTCAGATTTTTCCGTCAACCAAAGAAGAATTTAACCGAATTCCATCGTACAAATCTGACAGTAATGAGGTTCATTGCTTGCAAAACACTGCCGGACAAGTTCTTCGTAGCAATGATTCACTGATCTTCAAAACATTATCCAAAAGAACTATTGTTCTGAAAAATGATACTGTGTCTGAAGGTGATGACTATGCGAGGTATACTTTAACAGATGATCTGAAATCAATTAATCAATGGCTCGTTTTTGCCATTTATTACGAAGCTTATGACTACATCCTGGTGGATAAAAGCAATGGAAAACAAACTCATTTAATTGGATTACCTGTGGTTTCTCCTACTAAAAAATATGTGATCACAGTAAATGAAGATTTAGAAGCACAGTTTACATTCAACGGAATTGAATTATTGGAAAGCAATGGTAAGTCAGTGAAATTAATTGAACAAAAAGAAATTACAGACTGGGCTATCAGAGAGATAAAATGGCTGGACAATAGCACTCTACTTGCTCATAAAATAATGATCGACAAAAACCATGATATACAAGAATCTTATATAAAACTTGTTATCACGAAATAAGGTACAAATTCGCTAAAGCAAAAAAAGGCGCCCAATGCCAGGGACGCCTCAATATTTCCAATCGTATATAAGAACGAACTGACCTTTGCTTTTGGCAAAGCGGCAGCAGCATTTTTTATTTGGGATAGCCGGCAGCGGTTTCTACCTCATTTATCTGTTTGATATGCCGGGCACTATGGGCGGTAAGAAACACCAACCATTGATAAGCATCCAATGTGCCAAGAGGTGCTTTTCCTACATGACCATGCAAATCATCTTTCGTTGACTTAACATACTCAATCGTTTTATTTCGTTCTTCTTCAAAGCTTTTAAGTGCCTCTGCCGGTGTTGCATAAATATCTTTAGGTATTAAGGGGCCTCCGGTTTTAAATTTCTTCGACCTGTCTTCAATCATTTTTGCAATATCTTCAGTCTTAACCTTTACCTCCGCCTTCTTTGCAGGATCAACCGGGGAGGTTAATACCGAGTCCAGAACGTACCCCCTCAGCATCTTTTCAGATTTAATGATATGTTCTGCACATTCAGCAACAGACCATCTGCTTGTATCTTCCTTGTAATGCCATTGTGCGTCAGAAAGCCCTTTTATAGACTTTATATAATCATCTTTGGTTTTGTTAAGATAGTCAAGCAAATATGTCCTTTCTTCTTTACTCAACTCTTGAGCAAACAATTTCGTGGGCATTAAAGAGATCATAAACATTAATGCGACCATCAATGGGAACCATTTTTTCATAAGTTTCATTTCTGAATGGATTTAGTACATTAATTTACTAAAATATAATAACAAAAAAGCCGTAGTTATCAGATAACCACGGCTTTTACAAAGATTACTTGTACTATAATCTCTTCAAATAAATCATTACAAGTAAACTATTTCTTAGTGATTTCTTCTTTTGAGATAAATGCATCAAGTGTTTTTACCAATTGTGCCTGCGTAACATTTTTATCCTTCTCCATTTCATCCAACACTTCATACAGATACTTATCATTTACTTTAGGCAATAAAGTAATATCTGTTTTGCGAGCTAAAATTTCATCCCAGGCACCGCGAACTTTTCTCCAGTAGTCGGCATGAGAAGCCCAAAACTTCGCTGCAGCCTGACATTTTGAATCATCCACCTTTTTGTAGGTGTTCATTCCTTTTTCCCAAGCAAGGATTTTATCTCCACTTTCTGAACGGATTACTTTCGCATTATCCTGTTCATGAACATGTCCATACGAGGTTATTTCGTGACGATTTGTACGCTTCATTACATTATAATCACTCCGTTTTGTGTATTCGCGACGAGGAAGCGGAGCGTCAGCTATATTTTCCCAGTAGTTTTTACCATCCAGATGCACCCATGTGGCAGTACCCTGGTAACGGGGACTATCATCAACCTCATATACTTTCTGAGTCCACTGCCCTTTTACAGCATAAGCATTTGCCGTAGCATATTTCCATGATTTACCTTTTTTGTAGTTCAGGAAATCTGTATTTTGAAAAAGCCAATCCTGACGCCAGTGTTTAATAACAGTTGAATCATTAATTATTAATAAATGTTGTAATACGATTTTATTATCGGTATCAACATCCGCTAAAATCCATTCCAAACCACCAGTTTTGTAGTTCTTAGCCTTTTTGTAAGCCGTATCACTTGCAAAAGTTTCTGCATATTCAAACTTAACCTCATAGCAACCACACATCGATTTGATAGACTCTTTGTCTTTTGTTTTTTGAGCAAAAGCAGAAGTACCCGCAAGTAAAAGTGCTGCTGCCAGAAGATAATTTTTCATGTTTTTATTTATGTTTTCTAAATGATTACTTAATTCTTGATTCTTTAATAGGACTTAATATGTTGATGCATTACCAACTGAATAGCTGATGTATTAAACAAACTATCAGATAGTTATCAAAAAACTTTTGACATTATTTATAATTGATCTGATTTAAAACAATGACAAAGCTATGGTAAGTAATACCAAACATTCAAATTTATTTTTATTTAATCTAATTTAATTTAACACTTGCAGAATTAGAAAATGACTGCTATGTTTGCAACTGTTTAGAATAAATCTAAATAAAACATGAAAACTATCAGCCTACTTTATCTGGCATTAGCTGGGTCTTCAACTGTTTACGCTCAACAGAAAACAAGTGATTCTACCGCAAGAAAACTGGATGAAGTAATTGTGACCGGGCAGTATGAACCACAAAGCGTGCGAAAATCGGTATATCAGGTCCGTACGATTAATAGCAAGACTATACAATCAAGGGCTGCAACTTCCATTCAACAGGTACTAAACACCGAACTTGGTATTCGCTTTTCAAACGACATGACTTTAGGAACATCGGATATTCAGCTGATGGGCATGTCGGGAAGAAATGTGAAAATTCTATTGGATGGAGTTCCAATGGTTGACAGAGGTGAGACTCGAGAAAGTTTAAACCAAATCGATGTAAATACAATTGACCGCATTGAGATTATCGAAGGACCGATGTCTGTTTCTTACGGAACGGATGCGCTGGCCGGAGTAATTAATATTATTACCAAAAAACCAGGAGCCGAAAAATTATTAATAACTGCTAAAATCCAGGAAGAAAGTGCTGGAAACGAATATAAAACCTTAAGCAATGAAGGTATTCATAATCAAAACATCAACCTTAGTTGGCAAAAGAGCGAATGGAACGCCTCAGCAGGTTTTACTCACAATAATTTTGAAGGTTGGCAAGGTGATACGAGCGACAGGGTTAAGCAATGGCATCCCAAAAATCAACTTTTAGGAAATGCCAAAGTGGGTTATACCATTGGTAACTTCAATATTTACTATCGTATTGATGTATTAAATGAAGATATTTTGGCAAATGGCGGACAACTTATAAGCCCGCTATATGACAATCCAATTGCCCGCGATAAAAAATACACAACAGATCGATTTACTAATCAACTTCAATCGAACTGGATGGTCACTAATAAACTTAACCTAAGCTTTCTGGCTTCATTCACTAACTATAAAAGAAAAACACAAACAACAGTTTTGGATCTGGTTACAAACAGCAGGACATTATCCACCGATGCAGCAGAACAGGATGCTTCCAAGTTTAACAGCACTATTTTCAGAACAACAGCACAATACAAAATTTCGGATAAACTTTCTATTCAGCCTGGTTTGGATTTAACTATGGAATCTGCTTCAGGTCAACGGATAGCAGGTTTCCCTTCTATCAGTGATTATGCGCTCTTTATTTCTGCTGAAATAAAACCGCTTTCATTCATGAACATACGTCCAGGATTACGCTTTATTCATAATTCCGTTTACGACGCTACCCCTGTAATTCCATCAATTAATACCAAATTCAATCTCTCGGATCATCTTGATTTAAGGCTTGCCTATGCGAGAGGTTTCCGCTCTCCTGCCCTGCGCGAACTTTACTTCAATTTCTTTGATGCCAGTCATTCTATCAATGGAAACCCTGATCTGAAGGCTGAACATTCTAACAGTTTTAATGGATCGATCGAGTGGAACAAAGGCATTTATCGTTCTGTAATCAGCGGTTTTTATAATGATTTCAATAACCTGATCAATTACGGTACAGATCCGAATGATCCGACAGTTACAATGACCATTAATGTAGATCGCTTTAAAACAACCGGCGGAACCTTTGAAAACACATTGATTTATAAAAACCTGACTGCATCACTTGGCTTATCCTACATAGGAAGATATAATGAACTTTCGGAAATGAATGATCTTCCGGAGTTTGTTTGGTCGCCTGAAGTGAACAGTAATCTCTCTTTCCTGGCAAGAAAAATCGGAACAACATTTAGTCTGTCTTATAAGTTCTCCGGAAAAAGCCCAAGCTATCAATATAGTTCATCAAACGGCATTACCAGCATAAAACTAGCCGAAACCGAATCGTTTAATTGGGCTGATATAACTATCAGTAAGTCAATTAAGAACTTCCTTACGATTTCGGGGGGAGTAAAAAACCTGTTGGATATAACCAATCTGAATAACACTGCAACTGATACAGGAAGTGCACACAGCACAGGCGGTGGGGCCGTTCCATACAGTTACGGCCGCTCCTTCTTCTTGGGTTTAAACTTCAGACTGGCTAAAAACTAATAAGAATTCAACAATTCCTAAAACATATATAACCATAAAGCATCATGAAAAAAATAAGTACATTCTTGCTGATGTTAATGATATCGGCCTGCATTTTTACAGCTTGTAAAGATGACGATCCCCCACTACCTGATAATACGGTTCAATTTGAAGCTAGTGAACAAGGGTTTGGTTCCGACAAAAATGAGCTAGAAGTGAAATTAAAGCTAGCTAGAAATGTTGAAACGGCTTCTACATTGACTATTGAGTTACAACCATCTGATGTTGTGTATGGAACAGATTTCACTACTATTCCGGCTGCAGCAAGCAATGTGATTACGTTAACTATACCTGCTGGTAGCAGCACAGCTTCATTTAAGATTACTAAAGCTCAAAACATTTTCTTGAGTGGCGATGAGTCGATCAAATTCACCGTAAAATCGGCTGGTTCAGTCCTGGTGATTGGCAAAACTGCTTCATTCAATCTTAAATTTTCATCGATTGTTTCTGAAGGAACCAAGCTCACCCTGAGCGGACTTGCAGGAAACGAAGCCGGTTCAAGCGCAGGCAATTCAGTATTTGTAGATTTAAGCAATAACAGTCAATCGCCTGTATTACGTAAGAGCTGGGATTTAGGTTTTTATGCTGGTGACGACTTCAGGGTAATTATCAACAATACCAGTTCAGCCTTAGTTAAAGTGTTAGCTAAAAACGATTTGACAAAAGTAACTGAAGCAGATACTATCGGGGTAAACCTGTCATTAAATCAGATGGCGCCGAGTCCTGAAGAATTCTTAATGTTAGATAGTTATACTGGTGACATCACCAAAACTGTTATTCCCGCCGTTTCAGCTACTGAGGCTGAAAATAAAGTAATCATTCTAAACAGAGGTACTGGAGGTGCCATAGCTGCTCGTCCATGGTATAAAATCAGAGTTTTACGTAACGCCAACGGCTATACTTTACAATATGCGAGAATTACAGAAACTGCCTTTAAAACAATAAATGTTTCTAAGGATGCTTTGTACAACTTCAACTTTGTATCACTAGAAACAGGCGCTACCCCTGTTGAACCAAAGAAAAATGAGTGGGATATTCAATGGACTTATTCTGTATTCAAAACTTCTTTCGGCGCAGGCGATGTTCCCTACAATTTTTCTGACTTAGTAGCTATCAACCATCTTGGAGGAGTAAAGGTTGCTGAAGTTTTAACAAGCGCCGTAACATATGATGCATACGCTGAAAGCAATATTGCAACAACCACTTTTGTAAGTGATAAATGGACCATCGGAAGTGGATGGAGAAGCACCTCTCCTTCTGGAGCCAGCTTAAAAACTGATCGTTTTTATGTAATTAAAGACGCATCCGGAAACGTTTACAAATTTAAGTTTATCAGCTTCCACCCAAATGATGGCGGAACAAGAGGTAAACCTGTAATTGAATACAAACTGGTTAAAAAAGCCTAACTCAATCAACAAACGACACTCTACCTATCATTTATATCTTGTCTGATTAAGCAGACCCCGGTTTATGGATTTCCGGGGCTGCTTTTTTGCATTTTATACACTTGTCATTTAAGCAATTAGCTCTCCGATCATAATCTCCTTATCATTTTATTTCACTGCAATAAACAAATGATGTACTTTCGCCGCAAAAAGTTAGTTGTAATTAGAAGCTACCTATACAGTAGATTAACAAAACACATTTATACCAGATAATTTTTAAAAAACTTAATCAAAAACATACTTCTGTTCCAGAAGTTGCTATTTCTTATTTTTTAACATTCGCATGAAAAAAATTCTATTAACACTTGCGCTGTTTTCAGGCGCGTTCTCTGTTTATGCACAAACCAATGAAGTTGAATCTATCGATGAAGACATTTTAAAACCAAACAAAAGAAGTTTCTCTACCGAATTGAATGTCAACCCTTTTAACGGCGACCTAAAACTTAATAACGCCATTAATCAGATCAAGGTGAGGTATTTTGCCCAAGAAAATTTAGCGTTAAGATTAGGCGTTACGGCTAATGCAACCGGCGATCTGGTGGATTATAACAACCCTTATGGTACAAATTCAAGCTTTTACAAAAATGAAAGAAGCAGTACTACTCTAGGATTAAATTTTGGTATCGAAAAACACTTTAAAGGAACTCGCAGATTATCACCTTACATCGGTGCTGACCTATCATTGGTAAACAAATCCACCAAGCAAACGATCACTAATAATGGAACTACAATTACCCGTAAAGGAGCCTGGGTTTCTTATTATTATCCTGACAATGGTTCTGCCCAACAACAAATGACTGAAACCGGCTATACCCGTTATGGCTTAAATCTGTTGGCAGGTTTTGATTTTTATATCGCTCGTCATTTTTATTTTGGCTATGAATTCAATTTTGGTTTCAATAAAACGAAAAACCAACAGTTGGAAGAGACTCAAACCGGAACCGGAGCTACCAATCCGCAGTTTAAACCAGAAACTAATAGTTCATACTATTCATTTGGATCCAATCTTCAAAACGGAATTCGTTTAGGCTTTATCTTTTAATGCTGAATGTAACAATGAAAAAATCATTTAATTATATTTTTTGGTGTTTTACGTTACTCGCAGTAGTGTTTACATCCTGTAAAAAAGATGACAACAATTACCCAGAACTTCAAACATTAACGATTACACCACTTCAGCCGGGATCTGCTTTATTTAAAGGCAGTATTATTAGCACAGGAGATCTTCCGGTAGCTGATTATGGATTCGTTTACGGTAATTGGTCAAATGTTGATATAACCACTGGAATGAAAGTTTCTCTTGGCAAAGACGCAAAAAAAGGAGAATTCACTAAAGAGGTATCATCCATCTATTCTTCTAATTATGATAATACAATTTATGTACGATCATACATTACCAATGCTGAAGGAACCGCTTATGGCAAGGCTATTTCCGCCATCTTACCACGTCCGACAGCGTCAAACATTTCACCTTCTGCTGCTAAGGTCGGAGATATTGTAACTATTTTTGGAAATTTTTACACTACTAAAAAAGAGGATGTTAGTGTATTATTCGGAAATAAAAATGCCAAAGTTCTCGATTTAAGCACTTCACAAATAAAAGCTGAAGTACCGTCAGGTGTACTTGAAAATCAATGTAGTGTATACATTGCATTTAAAGGGTCTCAATCAATTTTAGTAAATGGCAACTTCATTTTTAAACCAAATATTATTGACTTTTATCCAAAATCAGGCCCATTAGGGACAATAATTACATTTACAGGAGAACACCTTCATACATATTACTATAGCGCTCAAATTTATTTTGGCAATACTCTGGCAGGTTTATATAGCGACTATAACAACGTTTACAAGTCTACGATAACAAATGTTCCTTCCGATAAGTTTAAAATTGCCTATGTAACAGAAGGTTTAAGAACAGAACTTCCTGATGAGTTTACTGTAAACATGCCTAAAATTACGTCTATCTCACCTGCAACTGCATTGCCAGGGCAAACAGTTACAGTTACAGGAACTGATTTCCCATTAACTTATGGCGAATGTTACCTTGAAATTGGAAATGCAAATATTTACATAGGTAACATTCTAAACAGCCCGTTTACATTTACGGTACCCGGAATAAAAGAGGGAGACTACACAATTAAACTTAAATTCGGACAAAGTTCAGCTACTTCTACTCAAAAACTTCAGGTAAAATCTCACAGTGTTTCATCTGTAAGTCCATTATCAGGAGCTGTCGGAAAAGAGATCACTTTAACGGGAGTGTTTGTTCCAAATTTATATTATTATGCTACAATTGGTAATGTTCAAACCGCTAATAATGCAAGCTCATCAACTACGTTAAAGTTAACTGTTCCTTATGGTGCAACAATAGGCAATTCAACCATTAAAGTGCAGTATGGAGAGCAAATTGTTACTGCTCCGGGAACCTTTGAAGTTATTCCACCTAAAATTACTTCTATTAGTCCAATTTCCGGAGTACCAGGAACAATTGTAACAATTACTGGAGCAGGTTTTGACACCTCAACCTGGAATACAATTGTTAAATTCGGAACCGTTCAAACATCAATAATAAGTGTTACTGAAAATACCATTAAGGTTGCGGTACCTTCAAATGTTCTTCCGGGGGCAATGAAAATAGCGGTTACTACTTACGGCCAAACTATTACAAGTCCTCAAAACTTCACCCTAACTAATTAGCATCAATCAATTAATAAGATTAACTGCAAAGCCTCCGATTTTAAGTCGGAGGCTTTTTTAATGGGATCAAGCTTTATTTAGCGAGATTACGAAATATTATTAAATTTGGGTACACATTTATTGCTATGCGACATATATCATTGTTAATTATTATTTCATTTTTATTCTTTTCGTGTAAATCTTCAAAAAAAACAGAACCTGCATTTAAATTAACAGACAGGACCATCTTTAACGAAGATTCCGTTCTCTTATTTACTAATGCCGAAGGTTTGAATAAATCAGATGCAGATAAGTTTTTTTTGAAAGGCATTGACACTTACAGAAACAAAAAGAACCCTACTAAAGCAATCCAATTATTTAAAAAGTCTATTTTTTCCAAGCCTCTGGCAAAAGCATACTATGAATTAGGAAATGCCTATTTGGATGTAGAGAATTATAAATTAAGTGTGAAGGCATATAAAATAGCTGAAAAACTTGGTTATAAACCCCTGTCAAAATTATTGTATAATACCGCCTGCGCTTATTCGCTTCAGGAGAATGATACTTTAGCGATTTATTACCTCGTTTCAGCCATTGAGTTTGGCTACAATAACACAAAAAGCATTTTTAATGATAAAGACTTGTCATACATACGAAGTAAATGGTACTTCAAAAATAATGTAGCTGATGCCTTGTCGGGTTCGGGGGATGCAGACAAATTGCAATGGAATTTATTCTCACGCGAGTTTAAACAACTAGCATTACCATTAACTATCGACATGAATTATGCAAATGGCTTTAATGAAAGTCAAACCATTTCATACGATTATGAAAAATATATAAATGAAATGCGAGATGAGAAATTTTCGAGAGAGGTTGGTAAATCTTTTTATTCAGTAGGAGTTATTAAAGGAACAAATGACTATAAAGTTTTAATTTATGCATCAAGAGATGAACTTTATGATGAGGAAACGGATGAAGCTGTTAAAAACGTCCCAACAACTTATTATGCCATCAGTTTGAGCAGTAGTGGAACATTGATCGACAAAATTGAAATTGGCGGTAGAACAAAATTGGATGCTCCTTTTAAAGTTCCGACTATAAATGATAATTCGATAAACATAAGCTTATTAAAATTGAACTACGAGAAGAATCCTGAAGAAAACGGCTATTCAAACAACAAGATTATAAGCAGCGAAGAAATTGAATCTCAACAATATACAATAGCCCCTGACGGACATTTTATTAAATCATAAAAGAAAGACCTTCTGATCAGAAGGTCTTTCTTTATTATGCCATTTGGAAAGAAACAACCCGATTGGCCCATCTCCTCCTTATAATTATTTCAGCCACTAATAAATTTAAACTCCAGCTTAACCAGGCAATTAAAATATATGCCATCTTTGGTTGCAGTGGAATATTAAAAAAAACGATTAAATAAGCATAAGTTCGGAGTGTTAAGGCTGATAGCGTTAGGAAATAACTCCTTAACATCATATTTAGGTGTAACTGCCATTTTCTTGCAACAGCATAATACCATCCATAAGCTGTTGATATTAGCCAAAGTAATGAAAGAATAATAAAACTTGTCTTAGCCCAGACTCCTCCATTGGCATAATAACTCATTATTAAACCAGAAGGACCACTAAAAAATAAGATTACGAAAACATATGTTTTTCCTAAAAACCTATGTAAGGCAGGCTTGTATTTAATAAGGTAGGTGCTGAATTGAAATAAACCTGCAATTAATACACCCGTACTTACAAATACATGTATATAAAAGCTTATTCTCCATGTTTTAATATGGTAGATCAGCTGCTTTGTCATAAGAAAATCCGTATGCTTGTCAAAAGACAAATATGGATAACTCAAACAAAGCATTAACCAAGAACCATAAAGTATAGTCAGGCAAACAAGGACTAAGAGAGCGTAGCGCACTAATTTCATTATTTATCCAGCCATGATCAATGAAAACTCAAATCCATCACCTTCAATCGTCGTTGGTCTTTTCTCCCCTGTTCCTTCTTCAGTGTAATATTTGATTTCAAAGATGGTAGTCCTTTTATTAAACTGTTGGTTGGGTTGCCAATTCACTCTGACCTTGTCTCCATCTTTTTCCCAAGTTCCTTTAAGGGTATTCATTTGTTGAACAAATGTTGAGTCATTTATCTTTTCATAATAATTTAACACACAGGTTCCGTCATTGTCAAAAGAAACATCACTATGTTCACCCATCAATTCATAACCCGAACCAATAGGATCAAACTCATCATCTTGGTTTATCACAACTTTGCTTAGCGTAAATTGCTTTTCTTTTAACCCTGAAGAATTAGGTTTCCATTCACCATTTGCCGACATAAAATCCGGCTGTAAAGTAATGCTAAAGGTTCCGTCAAATTCATTATCTCCTGGTTCACTTAGCATTAAGACATAGGTATCATTATCTCCCTTCTTAATCACCCCATGAATATTTCTTCGTAAACCTTTATGCACATTATAACCTGCCACATTGTTGGCACTTAAATAATTTAATGTGATATAAATCGGAGATCCCCCAAAATCACCCTTATAAGTTCCTTTTAACTTCTGTCCATCAATTGATAGTTTAGTTGGTTTGTCGATTACTTTGTCCTTTTTATCAGATGAACATGCTACTGTTAAGCACAATAAAAATGGAAATGCAATGAGAAGAGTTTTGTTTAATAATTTCACGGTATTTGTATGCTAATAATTGAAAGTACTAAATAGGTTAATATTGTTTAAATAGCCAAATAAATTATAAAACTTCAACAGGTTGAAAACAACAACCCAAGGTTTTCCTCGGGTTGCTTAAAATTCTTACGCCAAAAACACATATTCGGGAGGGTCGATATGATTACATCGTAAATACGTAACTGCTTGTCCGCGGTGGTGAGTGCTATGATCTATTATTGCATAAACTCCATTTATCTGCGCGTCGGTTAGCTTTTCCACTCCCTTTATGGTTGAAGTTACATCAGCATAGGCTTTGTTGATATAATCAATAATTTCGGATTTAGAACCTTTTACTGATGGTGGAGCCCAATCAGCTTCCTTATTTTTTAAAAAATTATCTTCCATCCATTGAATACAATAAGCAATGTGGTGAATCAACTCTTTAAAACTCCAAACTTCATCTACCGGCTTAAAATCAAATTTGTTTTCAGGCATTGATTGAGCTGTTTGAATGGTGTAATTCCTCGACTTTTCGAGATTTTCTAACAAAGTGGTTTTCATAACTGATCATTTTTGTTTGATCAAATTTACTTTCTCATTGCTGTGCCGACTTTAGGAATCTTGCTCTTTTGAATTTATGGTTTTAAACCAACCTAATTTTAGATGGAGGATAATGATATTTCTGCTTAAAAGCGGTTGAAAAATGATCGATGCTATTAAACCCGGATGAAAAGCAAACATCGGTGATTGGTAATGCAGTGCTTCTTAAAAGCATCTCCGCATTTTTTAGCCTGACGTTTAGTAAATAAAAATAAGGTGAATACCCTGTGAATAGCTTAAATAATCGGCTAAAATGGAAAACACTTATGTTACAATGATCTGCGATCTGATTGAGTGAAATATCATCCACAAAAAAGGTAGAAATGTACTGTTTTGCTTTCTCAACAGTGGGTAAATGATATTTCTTAAGCCTTACAGGAATTGAAGGAATCGTAATCGAATTATCTATAATCCGAAGAGCCTGATAAACAATATCGAGCACAAGGCTATCAATTTCTAATCTTGAAGTACCTGACAGGCTAATCTTTTGCAGAACAGTAACATGAAGCAAATCAAGCTCGGCATTAGCATTTAACAATAAGGAATGCAGATCATTATTATGAAAAAATTGGTTTTTGAAATCTTCCTTTAATAATTGAAAAAAAGGGTGCTTAAACTCAAAGATGGTACATTCATCAGGGACTGAATAGTGAAAATGTGTTACGGTATGTTCGTAACCTGGTTTATTCATTAAAATGCGGCTAGTATGCGCATCATGTGAATTGCGGAAAACGTTAAATTGAAAATTGCCGGTTCGTATAAAACTAATGGTAAATGCACTGGCGTATTCCGGTTTTGAAGTTCCACACTCCTTGCATCGACATTTGAAGTCTAATATTCTGTAAAAATCAGATTCATACAAGGTGTGAACATCCGCTTCCATCACTTATTTTTATCATAAAGTTACATGTTCTACAGGAAAACGGACATAAATAAAAGCAACTAACCCTAATCCATCAACAGTTCCAACTCGTTTTGCATATTCTTCCTTGCGTTTTTCTCATACAACTGATAAAAGTGAGCTGTTTTGTAAATGCGTTCCATCGCTAAAAAGTGTTTCAGCACTTTTGAACGGCCAATCCTATACACTTCGTCGGGATAGGCATGATATTCTTTTCTTATTTGCTGACCATATTCAAGATATATACTCCAATCCTTTCCTAAAACAGACAAATCTGCATCGGTGAATAAGTTTGTATCATTTTCTACAGACCTGTGATGCCCATGCGTTGCCACAATCTGTTCATAACATCTTTCTATCAGTAATATTGGAAATCCAACTTTTGCCAAACGCTCCCTAGCAACTATTGCACTTTGTAACTCATTATCAGATTCAAGGGGATCATAGACAAAATCATGATAAAAAAGTGTAAAAAGGATGGTATCAAAATCATAGATCTGATCTTCAACTGCTTTTAATTCGTGGTAAACAGACACTAAATGATGTAAGTTATGGTAGTAACGGGATTCGGAAGTATAGGCGATTTCAATTTCATCCCACAGTTTTAAGCGCAACTGGTGGTCATGACAATAGTTTTCTATTAAATTTTCAAATACTTCCTTTAACATAAGTTATGATACTTCCTGAAATTCTTTTGGATATTCCACAGTTCCAGCAATTCCTTGAAGGGTATTCTCAACTAATTCAATAGCCATAAATGCCTCCGAAGGCACATCGAAAGGAGCTTTAATGCTCCATTTTTCTGCCTTAACAAAACCAAATTTTGGATAATACGTCGGATGACCTAAAACTACTGCCGATTTAAAATTTAACACACGTGCATCACTTAAGCCTCTTTCAATTAACTGCGTGCCTATACCTTGTTTCTGAAATTGAGGCAAAACGGCCACCGGAGCCAAAGCAATACTCGGAGTTCTATTCCCTTGGTCATCCACTATATAGATCTTAGAGAACAAAATATATCCTACGATCTGATCATCAACAATGGCGACTAGCGATAATTGCGAAATAAATGCCTCGCTTTTTCTAAGTAAGTCGACCAATTTTGCTTCTCCCTCCTGCTTAAATGTCTATTTACTTCATAAATTGCATTAATATCTGCACTATTTTCTGGTCTGATGATTAAGCTCATTCAATTTCTTGTTAAGAGATAATGCCTCAGCTATTTTCCAACCCGAGGCAATTTATTTTAGTGTGATGTTGTTTTCGAAAACAAATTGATCACTACTACTCCTATTACAATTAAAGCCATCCCAATAATAGCTGGTGTATCAGGGATTTGCTTAAACAGAAAAATACCTGCAAGTATAATTATTACGATTCCCACTCCCGACCATATTGCATAGGCAACTCCTAATTGCAGACTCCTTAAACTCAGGCTCAAAAAGAAAAATGCCGAGGCATACCCCAAAACCACCAATAATGAAGGTTTCCATTTGGTGAATTGTGCCGAAGCTTGCAATGCAGATGTGCCTATAATTTCAAATAATATAGCTAACAGCAGGTATACATATTTCATTACTTACAGTCGACATGTTTCAATAAAATACTGTTATTAAAGTCTAATTTCGAAGTGTTTTTGAATACCATTCTTCCGTTTTTCTCTTCCGCATCTCCATAGCCCTCCACAAAGTCTTCCCCTTTCTTCAAAAAGACTACTTCCCTAACCGTTTCAACACCTTCAGACGTAAAAATGTAATCCAAAAACAATGTATCTCCACGCATCTGTCCTTGAACAATACCATCATTCGAATCTTTTTCGTGGAAGTGATAATTCAATTTACCTAAAATCAGGCTATCATCAGACATTTTGAAATTTAAGAATACATTATCCTTATTTTGGGTGTACGAGTAACAAAACTCATTAGATTTTTTCTCAACAGGAGGCTGTTCTGCCGAAGTTGTTTTAGCCGGTTTTGAGTTACAAGAAACCAAAAGAAAAGCACTAGCTCCTAAAAAGAAGAGTCTTTTTTTCATAATTATAGAGGGTTATTGTTTGTTCTTCAAAGATGGGCCAATCTTAAACAGAAAACTAATAACAATTTGAATACACTACCTTACCAGGTTTTGCTCGCCTCCTTTGGGCCCATAAAAAATTACCCATGTAGAAAAATCCTCGGTAAACTTTTCAAAGCGATGACCCACTCCGGCTGCAACAAATAGAAAATCACCAGGTTTAAATGGATAGTATTTACCATCAGAATAAAAGTCACCGCTACCTGAAATGATCACATACACTTCATCACGTTCATGCGGTGTTTGAAAATCAGCTCCTACTGGTTTATAAACTTCAACAGAAAGTGTACCGTGTTTAAATAGTTCAAGAAACAGCTCTTTTGAATCATCAAGTTTTTTGAGTGCATCAGTAGTAGTGATCTGCATATTTATTTACTTACCTGTTTAATAACTTTTTCAACACGTTTACGTTTAGATTCCTTTTCAATCTCGTTAAGTCTGGATGAAAGGGTATTGATAAAAAATTCTTTATTCTGTTCGTTTACAATCGGTTTTGCATTTTCAGCGTACATCGGCAACTGATTAGTCGGACAACTCTTTAATTGTTCGACCAATAATGAAAAAGCATCTTCAGCATACTTATCCATGCTACCTAGCTTAATCAAAATAGCTACCGCCTGGTCTTTGGTTATAACCGAACCATTATCTGCAGCATCAATAATCTTTACCAATTGTTCAACTATCGCAGCCGGATCATGGAGTGTTATACTACTTAAAGCCGTCATTCCACCCCACTGCAATCGGTTATTCTTATTCTTCAGTAATTCAAAAAACACATTTACATAACCGGCAATTAAAGCAGGCTTTTTTTCTCCAACTTCATAAAGCACTTTGATACAATCCTTTTGTATGTCTTTGCTTTTATTCTTTAGATTATCAACCAGTTCTTTAATTGCTTCCACATCATCGTTTTTTACAATTCGTAAAGCAAGTTCCTGGTTTGGCACCTCATCATTTCTGTTCAATGCGGAGGCCAATTGAGTTAAAATGGTCATTTGATACAGTTAATAGTTATTCTTGCATTTTCTTTTCACCTAAGTTAAGGGCAATTTTCATATACATTTTTAACTCTTCATTAATATCTTCGACACGGTAGATTCTGCAATGATGATTAAATGTGTTGGAGCCTGGAATCTGACCTGCCTTGTGAAAGCAAAGTGTATCATTATATAATTTATTGAGGTGAAAAACCACATCAATAAAATCTTTACCCAGCCTGATTATAGAACAAAACCTAATTTTAGCTGCCAGTCCGATCTTTGATTTAGCAGGATGCAGCACAAAATCGCCAATTGAAGCATATTCATTAATGAATGTATTGTATAACCCTATGGTATGAATCGACTTTCCTTCCAGAAAGCTTTCAATCGTTCTGTCGTTGCAAGAATGTGTTTGATTTTGATGAAGAAATTTCTGCGAGCACAATGGACACGTCCACATATTTTTCGATGTAATTTATCCAAAGATAAACGTATAGACGATCCCTCGGAACAGGAGTAAACTATTTTTTAATTAATGCAGGATTAATGAACTCTCTGACCAATGCAAGCGCATTCTTCTGAACGTTCCATGTATTATAGTTTCCTGCGGTAACTACAATTACTACGTCCAATGCACTGTTGAAGAATATCCGTTGATCACCATTTCCTACAGCAGTTACCATGTTAACCGTCTTCCCCTGAAAGTCTGTAGGCCATATCCAGAATTGATATCCATATTTTCCTCCGTCAAATGGAAGATCAGTATATGGCTTAAAAGAATCTTCTACCCATTGAACTGAAAGAATTTGTTTATTTTGCCACTTTCCTTTCTGGCTGTAAAGCAGTCCAAATTTCATCAGATCTCGCGAAGTTAAGCGAAGTCCGGAAGCCGCAGCCGGGTAATTAGTATTCGGATACTTTGTCCATTGAAACTTAGTAATGCCTAAGGGTTTAAAAAGATATTCACCAGCAAATTCATCGATCTTTTTTCCGGTTGTTCGCTCAATTATAGCGGCCAACAATTGTGTGGTGCCACCATTATATTTCCAGCTTTTTCCAGGAGGGTAATCCATCGGCTGACTTAATACAAACTCTACCTGGTTTTTACTGAAAGCCATTTTTATTTCACTGTTTTCCGCATTATCATAAGGCACATCCTCATTCCATTTCAGCCCGGAAGTCATGGTTAGCAGATGTTTTATTGTTAAACCAGCTATTAAACCCGTATCCAATTTTTCATATTCAGGGAAAAACTCAAACACTCTTTGATCAACACTCTTGATCTTGCCTTGCTGAATTGCAATTCCAATACAAGCTGAAACCACACTTTTCGAGATACTCCGGATATCATGCAAACTATCTTTGGCGTGTTCAACTATTCCTTTGTAATTTCCCCAAATTTCATCTTTACCTGGCCAATAATGCTCGTAAACCAGTTTATTCGATTTGGCAATTAATACACTGTGAATGTTTGGGAAAGTCCCATCTGTAATAGCTGCTTCCATTTTAGCGATTATTCCTGCATCCAAAACAGTTGAATTTCCAATAGGAATACCATCTTTTGCCTGTACCGGTTTTTGAATCGATTGAGCTGGAGCTCCGAACGATTGAAGAAAAACCAGTAATAAGACGATGAGTGTTTTTTGCATGGTTGAGGATTCTTTATTTTTAAGATAAAGTACCATTTTGAAATAGTAAATCAAACAGACTTATTGCACTTTGCATCTTATTGGGCTATTTGTAGGAAGAAATCTATGTTTTATTTATAGTTGAAAGTGATGCTATCGTTTTAACACTTTCAACAACAGTAGTGTCGGCTTTTAAGCCGGTTGAAACAAAACTAGCTATAAGCAGCTGAGTACTTTTGCATAATTTGATGAATTTTACTTTTAAGTTATCATTTCTGAATGCTGATGTTTTAAAAGTCAATCTAATCATTGGTAGGTACAAACATTTGACAATTAGCATTATACTCTATATTGTATATTACATGTTTGCCTCTAACATTAAAATCACACTTCAGTATACCTTTATCTATAGTTAAATCGTCAACCAAATAGTTAGTTCTTTTCTTTTAGGATTAATGATCAAAATGCAACTTTGCTGGGCTGAATTCACAAACGATGAAAATGAATATTGCCCAACAATACATTTTCCATATTTTTTTATAGTTTTTCCACTTAAATGAAACTTATAATGCCCATTTTTAAACTCATTTCCTAAAAAATTTAGAAATTGAGTTTCAATTAGAATGCCTCTATAATATTCTTCTTTGCCAACAAACTGTTATTTATTGTATCAATCTCCAAGTAGCAAATATTAGTATTTAGGAATCCCAAATCCTCTTTTAATTCATTATTACTTAACTGATAGCATTGCTTAGATGTCTTTTTTCTAAAAACTTGCCCCATAATGACTAATACTGAATCATGACCATTAGTGAGTGTAGTTTTCAGTAGGTTGCTGTGAATCTCATTTATCTTCTTGTTTCGATTATTAGTACAACTTACGATTACGCTAACTATAAATATAAAAATCACTTTATGAACGCTCGAACACATCTGTTTATTCCTTAGGATAAAGAGTGGCTAAACAGTCATTAAAAATCCCTTCAATATCTCTGAAATTCTCGTTGAAATTTATTAGATTAAGAATGCTTCCATCTGCATCTAGGAAAATCACTCTATCTGTAATTTGATATAAATCTCCTATATTCAGTAAGTGTTTTTTGTAGTTACTACTTGCTAAAAGTATCAATAAGCCTCTTTCAAATTCCTCAGACCCACAAAGAATTTCCAGCAATTGAGCACTAGTCGAAATATTCTCATTGATTAAAAACCTTTTTTCCCTATTCTTTCTTCCCGAAAACTACTTAACTCATAACCTAAAGAATATTTTTGAGGAGAAAGTGTTATAATAGTCATATTGGAAGGAATAATTCTATTTAAGAAACTCTTAATAAATGTCATCCATTTCAATAAATCATCTAACGACTTTGAAATTGACGATACAATTATGATATTCTTGTCCTGACTTTGAATAATAGGTCTCGTTATTATAGTTTTATTTTTCAAGAACTGCGTCTATTGCTTTTTCTCCTATCATAGAGCCACCAAAATGGCCTATAATTCCGCCTCCCGCATAATTCTGACAATGCTGCTGGATCACCCGGCCTTCTTTATAGATATAAGAGCCTCTGAATATCTCATAAAATCAGGTTGTTTATATTCATCAAACCAATCTAACCAACTGTTCAAAAATTGTATTCAGAGTTTCAACCGGAAGATCTTCATTCGGCTTAATTCTTAAAATCTTCATTCGGGAACGATCGCCTGCTTCAAGATCAGGATGGTCAATTTGCCTGCCTTCCACTAGCAAAACATAGGGTTCTCTAGTTTTCTTATCGATCCATAGGTAGCAGAAATGCTTACCCTTATAGCAATAACAGGGCATTTTATATTTCCACGTTTCCGTAAATTGATCATTAAAGGTCAGGATGTAATTTCGCAAAGCAATCAGACAGCTTCGCACCGGGTCATTTTGATGTAAATAAAACTGGTCTATTTCCCGTAACATTTCAGATAAGGCAATACCTTAAAAATTTTTTATTTACCGTCGGATAAGCCTTTAGGCGCTTTTTTCTTCTTCTCCTCCTTTATATTATTCTCCGAATAATTACTATTACTCACATCCGGATGTTCTTTTAATTTCCAAACGGTAATACCCGATGGCGGCAAACTAATTGAAATTGATTGTGCCTTACCTTGCCAGCTTTCCATTTCTGCTTCTTTAGGATAATGATTTACCACACCACTTCCCCAATAATCGTGCTTGTCTGAGTTAAATATTTCGGACCAGGTGCCATTGTGCGGTAACCCGATACGATAATCATGACGAGCGACTGGTGTTAGATTAGCAACAACTACTACATACTCCTGCCAATGGTGTCCTTTCCGACAATAAACCAATACACAATTTTCACTATCAGATTGATCGATCCATTCAAAACCATATCCGGCAAAGTTAAAATCGTACAAAGCTGGTTCATTCTTATACAAACGATTTAAATCACACATCATGTTTTCAACTCCTTTGTGTGGCTCGTATTGAGTTAAGTGCCAGTCGAGCGAATAATCATGACTCCATTCCGAAGTTTGTCCGAATTCGCCACCCATGAATAACAATTTGGTTCCCGGGTGGGTATACATAAAAGCGTACAATAAGCGAAGGTTAGCAAAGCGTTGCCACTCATCGCCAGGCATTTTACTAACTAATGCACCTTTTCCATGCACCACTTCGTCATGTGAAAGCGGAAGCATAAAATTCTCAGTAAATGCATAAACAGTACTGAACGTAAGTTCTTGTTGATGATACCTACGATAAATAGGTTCCTTAGCAAAATAGCGAAGCGTATCATTCATCCACCCCATCATCCATTTCATTCCGAAACCTAATCCTCCTTGCCAGGTTGGGTGAGAAACGCCAGGCCAAGAAGTGGATTCCTCGGCAATCATCTGTATATCGCCATAATTCCCATAGGCTACTTCATTTAATTCTTTCAGGAAAGAAACAGCATCTAAATTCTCTCGCCCTCCATATTGATTCGGTACCCACTCTCCTTCTTTCCTTGAATAATCCAGGTATAGCATAGATGCCACAGCATCAACCCGTAACCCATCAGCATGGTATCGATCGAACCAAAACAAAGCATTACTGATCAAAAAGGAACGAACCTCATTCCTTCCATAATTGAAAATATAGCTACTCCAGTCGGGGTGAAAGCCCTGACGAGGGTCGGCATGTTCATACAAATGTGAACCGTCATAATTATACAATCCATGAGCATCTCCAGGAAAATGAGATGGAACCCAATCGAGGTAAACACCAATTCCTGCTCTATGAAGACTTTCAATTAAAAACATGAAATCCTGAGGAGATCCAAAGCGTGATGTTGGTGCAAAATACCCTGTCACCTGGTAACCCCAAGATCCCAAAAATGGATGTTCCATAACAGGCATGAACTCCACATGTGTAAATCCCATGTGAGTTACATACTCAACCAAGTCACGGGCCAGCTCACGATAGGAAAGAAAACGATCAGGGTTTGACGGATCCCGTCGCCATGAGGCTAAATGAACTTCATATACAGAAATGGGTTTATCAAGTGCATTGAATTGAGGTCGTCGGTTCATCCACTCCTGATCTTGCCATTCATACCAAGTATTCCAAACGATAGAAGCTGTACGCGGAGGCTCTTCGCAATATAATGCGTAAGGATCAGCTCTTTCAAAATACCCTCCTGAGTTAGAACGGATAAAATATTTGTAAGCCTCTCCTTGTCCGATATTCGGAATAAACCCTTCCCATATACCTGATCCATCCCATCGTGCACCGAGGTAATGTGCTTCGTTGTTCCAACCGTTAAAATTACCGATCACCGAAACCGCATCAGCATTAGGGGCCCAAACTGCAAAATAGGTACCTGTTGTTCCTTCATGCTCCACCACATGCGACCCCAGCTTATCATATAATCTAAAATGCTTACCAGCTTTAAAAAGACCAATGTCGAAATCTGAAAATCTACTGTAAAGAAGTACGGAAGGAGAATAATGCATAGTCTAGAATGTTATAACATATTGGTGTAAGTTATAAAATTGCACGCAAAGCCGCAAAGACGCTAAGGCTTTTTAAGATAAAATGCACACAAAGCCTCTAAGTCGCCAAGAGAACAATTCTTAGCGGCTTTACATACTATTTACTCTTTATATTGCTATTTTCTTAGCGTCTCCGCGCCTTAGCGGTTATTAAAACTTCATTCTTTGTATTCTTATTGCATTCAATATAGCCAACAATGCCACTCCAACATCAGCAAAAACGGCTTCCCACATGCTTGCCACACCTCCTGCACCCAAAATGAGTACAATGATTTTGATTCCCATCGCTAAACCAATATTTTGCCATACGATACGTTGTGTAGCTTTCCCAATATTGATTGCAGTAGCAATTTTTGAAGGATGATCCGTTTGAATAACCACATCAGCAGTTTCGATAGCCGCACCGCTACCTAAACCTCCCATTGCGATACCAACGTCGCTTAATGCAAGTACAGGAGCGTCATTTATTCCGTCGCCAACAAAAGCGACTACTTTAGACCGATCACTTTTTATCTCTTCAACTTTCTGAACCTTTCCTTCAGGCAGCAAGTCACCAAAGCCCTTTTCAATACCTAATGTTTTAATAACTTTTTGTACCACACTGCTCTTATCTCCCGAAAGCATTACTAATTCCTTTACACCTGCATTATGCAAATCTTTCACTGCTTGTTGCGCATCTTCTTTTAGTTCATCTGCAATGGTAAAGTAACCAGCGTAGTTTCCATCGATAGCTACCGCCACCACAGTGTCCACTACCGCATCCAATTCTTTCGGATATGCAATTGCATGTTTGGCTAATAGTTTTGCATTTCCGGCCAATACCACACTACCATTCACCTCCCCCTTTAGACCATGGCCCGCTATTTCTTGTACATTCATTGCCTTGAGCGATGCTGATTGTACGCTTCCATTTGCATAGGAAATAATGGCTTTGGCTGCCGGGTGTGTCGAATGACTTTCAAGTGCAGCTGCATAGTTGATGAGTTTCTGTTTATCTCCATTAGCTGAAATTACTTCCTGCACATTGAAAACACCTTTTGTAAGTGTTCCGGTTTTATCCATCACAACGGTGGTTAGCTTAGTTACCTGATCCAGATAATTTGATCCCTTAAACAGGATACCATTACGTGAGGCAGCACCAATTCCGCCGAAATAGCCTAGAGGAATCGAAATTACCAACGCACATGGACAAGAAATCACCAAAAAAATCAATCCTCTATATAACCAATCATTGAATACGTAATCGCTCACAAAAAAATAAGGGAGGAAAATTACCGCTAAAGCCAGGTAAACCACAATTGGCGTATAAATTTTGGCAAACTTCCGGATAAATAGCTCTGTTTGAGCTTTACGTGCTGATGCATTTTGCACCATATCTAGTATACGCGCCAATGAACTTTCAGTAAATTTTTTGGTTACCCGAACCATTACTGCACGATCAATATTGATCATACCGGCAAGCACTGTTTCTGCGGCTCTTATTGTTTTAGGTTTACTTTCACCGGTTAGTGCAGCTGTGTTAAAAGAACTATATCCATCGATAATAGTTCCATCCAATGGCACTTTTTCTCCCGGTTTTAAACTAATGATCTCTCCGACTCCCACTTTTTCAGGATGTACGATAGTGGCTACATCATTTCTTATTACCGTAGCCGAATCGGGACGAACATCAAGCAATGCTTTAATATTACCCTTTGCTCTTTTAACAGCCGCTCCCTGAAACAACTCTCCAACCGAATAAAAGAGCATTACAGCTACTCCTTCCGGATACTCTCCAATATAAAATGCACCTAATGTGGCTACAGTCATTAAAAAGAATTCGGTAAATACCTCTCCTTTTCTGATCAATTTCAAACCAGTGAGAATAACCGACCATGCTACTGGTAGATATGCGATCAGATACCAGGTAAGTCTGACATAACTTTTAAAAAAATCAGGCTTTACAAAATGATCTAAGGATAAACCTATCATTAACAGCACAAAACTGATAATAGAAGGTATATATTCTTTATAGGGCGATGTTAAGGAAGTATCCTGAACCTGTTTGGTTGTTTCTTTAACATGATTGTGTTCTATACTACAACAATCATCATGACCTCCTTGATGAAAATATGGATGACGCATGAACTATTTTACTCCTTTTAACAAAAATAACACCCAATTACAGGTTAATCTTATATAATTTTTGAAAATGGTTGTATTATTTCAAACCGCAAAGGCGCTAAGACGCTAAGATTTATCCCAGTTTAAGACTAAAAAATCGTAGCGTCTCAGTGTCTATTATTTTCAAACCGCAAAGGCGCGAAGACGCAAAATGCACGCAAAGGCGCTAAGATTTACCCAGTTTTAGGCTTAAAAAATCTTAGCACCCTACGCGTCTTTGCGGTTACCCTTAATGGGCATGTCCGGCTTCTTCGCCGCTATTCATTTTAGATAAAATATCAAATGCTCCTTTAAGCACTACTGAAGCCTTTTTATTCATACCCTCCGGTACTATTATCTCTGTAAAACCACCATCAGAAACTCCAGTTGTTACTTCAACGGCCTTAAACAATTGAACTACTTCATTTCCTTCTTTCCTTGACCCTTCTGAAACAAAGATCACTTTACTTTCACCATTTTGCACAATAGCTTCATCCGGCAACGAAGCGACTTTTGAGGCTCCCGTTTCAACAATACCACTTAAAAAAGTACCTGGTATCAAAGAAATGTCTTCTTCATCTAAATGACAATGTACGGTTATTGTTCGATCATTACTCACCTCTCTACCTATTAAATGGACCTTAGCGACCCGTTCCTTTTTATCATTCGAAAGATAAACCCGCACCTTTTGACCTATTTTCAGTTTAGGCATATCTTTCTCATAAATAGTTAGTTCAGCATGCAAATGTTCGGTATCAACAATCTTAAAAAGTACATCCGTCGGATTAACGAAAGAACCCACATTTACATTTACAGCTGTAACATAACCCGTTATTGGAGAATAAACAGAAACGGTACTCTTAAAGTTTCCATTTTCAATTGACGATGGATTTATATTTATCAACTGCAATCTAGCTTTTAATCCTTGTACTCGTGCACGTGCCGACAAATACTCTGCTTTAGCTTTCTGAAGGGTCTTTTTTGCATTAATATTAGCCGCTGCCAATTCCTCTTGTCGTTTATATTCGGCTTCTAAAAACTCAAGCTGGCTCTTGGACTCCAGGTAATCTTGTTGAAATTGGATATAGTCCGGATTTTGGATCGTTGCAATCAATTGTCCTTTTTTAACACGAGTTCCTTGCAACAGATCTGTAGAACGGAGGAATCCTCCGAATGGAACAGAAATACTTACAAGATTTTGAGGAGGAACATCTAAAACTCCATTTGCTTTAATTGTTAATCCTAACTCACGTTCTTCAATTGTGCCCAATTGAATGCCGGCAGCCTTATATTGCAATGCTGTAAACTCGACCTCAGTCTCATGTCCGTGCTCAGCCTGCGTACCTTCTTCAGTTTTCGTTTCGGCGTCAGGTTTATTTGCTTTGCTCCCACAGCCCGATAAGGAAACAAGCACCATTAAGATCGTTATATATAAATAATTACGTTTCATTTTCTGATTATTAAAACTCTATTGTATTAGTGGATATCCGACCGACTGATTAATTTTTCCCGGTGAGATACTCAAGCATAATAACACTTTGATTTAACTCTAATAAAGACTTTAAATAGGATTCCTTGATCGATAAAGCTTGACGCATGTTCAATAAATATTCTGAATATGGAATTTCCCCTAACCTATAGGCTTCCTGCGACTGCTTAATGATTAGCTCCGCATTTGGTAAAGCGCTCTCCCGATAATAAGCAATGCTTTTCAGGTTTTTCTGATACTGCGCATAACTTTGGGTGAAGGAACCACTCAGCTGTTTCTCGGCCAATTCAAATTCATTTTGAGCTATTTGCTTCTGAATATCTGCAGCTTTGATTTTTGATGATTGAGATTTAAACCATAATGGAATGGCAACTCCAACCTGGAATCCCTGAAAACGATCTGAAGCGCCAAAATATTGAGCCTGACCATTTACATCATGATAACCAATTAATGATTGATTAAAATATCCAAGTGTTAAATCCGGAAGCATGCGGTTTTGCTCAACCCGTTTTTGTTGTCCGGCTATGTTCACTTGTTGTTTAAAGTACGACAAGTTAGGGTTATAGGTAATTGCAGCACTTTGTTCAGTAAATCCATAAACCCGTTCTTTAGCCGGAACATGCACCACTGAATAACCGGCCCCATTCAATAATACATTAAATTTATTAAGTTCAATATCGATATCAGCTTCATTTATGCGCAACTGATTATGGATTTCATTTCGCTGCGTTTCGGCTGCCGATTTTTCCAATAATGTACTTTCTCCTGTTTTATATCGAAGGTCCGAAGCCCTCAAAAATTGGGCATATAAACTATCTTGCTGTATAAACAACAACTTTGTATCTAGCAAATACTGAAGTGTATAATAAGTTTGCTTTACCTGTAAGGTAAGATCATTAATTGACACCGTTTTTTTAAATTCCGCGCTTTTGATCGTTTCGTTGGCTAATGCCGCATTTGCTGAAAACACAGTCGGAAACGGAAGTGATTGAGAAATGGTAATATTCTTATCCTGTTTACTTGGACCATTATACTGTCCGGCCATTAAGGATACCTCCGTTTTAGGGAGATCAATTGAAGTTCCTTTTAATCGTTTCTGCTGATCAATTCCCAATGAAGCGGTTTTAATTACATGGTTACGTTCAATTGCTACTTTAATCGCCGAATCCAATGAAAGTTGTTGTGCATTTGTTTTGGTTGGGATAAGAAATAACAAACCAACCAATCCACCAATAACATTGGCTGTTGTTCTGATCTTAATTTTCTCAAAATACATATATAAAACAGGCAACACTACCAGCGTTAGAATGGTAGCTGTAATCAAACCACCAATAACTACAGTTGCAAGCGGACGTTGAACCTCTGCTCCTTCCGACCCTGATAAAGCCATTGGCAAGAAACCTAATGAAGCTACCGCAGCTGTCATGATTACGGGACGCAAGCGAGTGCTTGTCCCCCTGAAGATTATTTCTTTAATATCAGTTAACCCTTCCTTCTTCAACCGGTTAAACTCAGCGATCAATACTATACCGTTAAGTACTGCCACACCAAATAATGCAATAAACCCTACCCCAGCCGAAATACTGAATGGCATATCACGCAACCATAACGCTAACACGCCCCCAATTGCAGAAAGTGGAATGGCTGTAAAAATAAGCAGACTGTGTTTTATTGATTTGAATGTAAAGAACAACAGTAATAAAATAAGTAATAAGGCCACCGGAACCGCGATACTTAATCGTAAACGTGCTTCTTCCAGGTTTTTAAATGTACCTCCGTAGGTTACATAATAACCGGGCGCAAATTTGACATCCTTCTCAATTTTACTTTTCACCTCATTAACAATACTTTCCACATCCCGGCCTCTAACGTTAAATCCGACGATAATTCTGCGTTTAGCATCGTCACGTTGAATTTGACTTGGTCCGATCTGCATTTCTACGTCTGCCACCTGTTCCAGAGGGATCTGGCGTCCATCCGAAGAGCTTACATACAAGTTTTTAACATCTTCAATGCTTTGGCGACTTTGTTTTGCTAATCGTACTGTTAATGCAAAACGTTTTTCCCCTTCGTAAACAAAACCTGCAGCCTGTCCGGCGAAAGCTGTGTTAATTGCTTGATTAACTTCTGCTATACTTAAACCGAACTGGGCAATCCGATCACGGTTATAATTAATTACAATTTGTGGTAAACCACTGACCTTTTCCACATAAAGATCTTTCGCTCCTTCGGTTCCTGCAGCTACTTTCCCAATCTGTGAGGCGTACCTGGCCAGCATATCCAGATCCTCTCCATAAACTTTTAACACCACATCCTGACGGGCGCCTGTCATCAGCTCATTAAACCTCATTTGAATAGGTTGCTGAAAACCATAGGCTACTCCCGGAATATTATCCTCCAAGGTTTTTTGCATTTTCTCAGCAAGTTCATCCTTAGAATCGGCGCTTGTCCATTCAGAACGATCCTTTAAAATAACCATCAAGTCACAAGCCTCCACAGGCATGGGATCTGTAGGAATTTCACTTGATCCAATTTTACCTACTACTTCTTTTATCTCCGGATAATTTGCCAAAAGGACCTTGGCTGATTTCTGAGCCACTTCCACGGTTTGACTAATACTTCCACCTGTCATTACCCTTGTTTCCACAGCAAAATCACCTTCATCTAATGAGGGAATAAACTCAGCACCTAAACGGCTGAACATAAACAAGCTTCCGATAAACAATACTATTGCAGTGATGATTACGAATGCACGTTTATGTAATGCCCAACGGATAATCGGGTTGTAGATACGGTGGAAGAACTCCATGATCCAATCTGCAATTGTACGTTTATGTTCTATCTTTTTACTCAAACATAAAGCGCTCATCATCGGAACATAGGTAAGCGATAAGATAAATGCACCCAAAATGGCAAAGGAAACTGTTTGCGCCATTGGTTTAAACATTTTACCTTCCACTCCCACCAACGCCAAAATAGGTAGGTAAACGATCAGGATAATGATTTCTCCGAAAGCCGCACTATTTCTGATTTTTCGGGTAGATTCAAACACCTCTTTATCCATCTCGCCTTGGGTTAACCTTCGGTCGAGAGTACGTAACCCAAGATGATGCATGGTAGCTTCTACAATAATCACAGCTCCATCTACAATCAATCCAAAATCAATAGCTCCTAAACTCATGAGATTGCCTGATACTCCAAAGAAGTTCATTAGCGTAATGGCGAAGAGCATAGCAAGAGGAATAACAGAGGCAACCACCAAACCTGCGCGCAGGTTTCCTAATAATAACACCAAGACAAAAATGACAATCAGTGCTCCTTCTGCCAGGTTCTTTGAAACTGTGTTTATTGCTTTATCCACTAATTTGGTGCGATCTAAGAACGGCTCTATTTCTAACCCTTCGGGTAGTGTTTTGGAGATTTGAGTGATTCGTTCTTTTACATTTTTGATCACTTTGGAGGAATTTTCTCCTTTAAGCATCATAACTACAGCTCCAACCACTTCGTTTTTGTCGTTATAGGTCATCGCTCCATAACGTGCGCCATAACCGAACTTTACTTCAGCAACATCACGAATCAAAACAGGTGTTCCATTGCTGTTAGTTCTTACCACAATCTTGCCTATATCATCCAGGTTATTGATCAAACCCTCTGAACGAATGAAATAAGCATTGGGTTTTCGATCTATATAAGCTCCTCCTGTATTCTGATTGTTTTTTTTAAGGGCAGTAAACAGTTCGTCGATGCTCACATTCAAACTGCGTAACTTATCAGAATTAATAGCGATCTCATATTCCTTTACATTTCCTCCAAAACTGCTCACTTCTGCTACTCCAGGCGTTCCTAGCAGTTGCCTTTTTACAATCCAATCTTGTATGGTTCGTAATTCCGTAGCATCATATTTGTCTTCATATCCCTTTTTAGGGTGAATAGCATATTGATAGATTTCGCCCAGTCCTGTGGTTAACGGTGCCATTTCCGGAGTTCCAACACCATCAGGAATAAGCTCTTTGGCCAGTCCTAACCTTTCGCTAATTTGCTGACGTGCCCAATACACATCAACGTTTTCTTTAAAAACCACAGTTACAACTGATAAACCGAAACGGGAAAAAGATCGCACTTCTTCAATTCCGGGTATCGTTGCCATGGTTTGTTCAATGGGATAGGTAACCAGTCGTTCAATATCTGGGGCCGACTGTGAGGGTGCATAAGTAATTACTTGTACCTGGTTATTTGTAATATCAGGCACTGCATCTATTGGTAAACGGGTTAATGAGTACACACCAACGGCTATTAAAGCAAGTGTGAACAACCCAATGACCAATTTATTCTTTATGGAGAAATAAATGATCTTATCAAGCATAGTAAGAATGTTTTACTGCCAAAAAGTGACTTTCTTTTTGTGTAAAGAACAGTAAGTGAAAATTTTACGATTATTTTTTTAAAAAAACAGTAAAAACTATAAACAGCACAAAAGCACCATTTAAAAGTTTACTAAAAAGATAATAGAGGGGTTAAGCTTTGGGTGGTTGCCAGATAGATGACAGGTAGTCAGAAGAAAAATGGATATTCTTTTCAACCTTGTAATTTCGTTCGATAGAAAAAATTGCAGGTTTTACAATTGTAAATAATTCGGGATTAACTGCTACTGATGTTGTTGCCAATACACAATTATCATTTGACTTAAACGGCAGCTTTTTATCCTGGGAGTAATCTTCATCATGAATATCTCCTGAAAAATAATGCTCATTAATAAAGGTTATCAATGATTCATTGTTATTAGCAGCACTATGATGGTAATAATGCTCAACGAGAATAGGAATTTTCACCAGTTCATGCAGCTCTGTAGTGCTGAACAAGTAAAAAAACAATAGCAATATTGAATATGCCTTTCTCATTAGCACAAACTTATAAATTTTGATTTGGATTTCGATATAACAAAGTTGATGGACTTGAGCAAAATGATAATTAACTAACTACGCTATTAATTATTAACTGAGATTTCTTTTAGTTTTGAAATTCAATAAACATGCTAAAACCTTTCATACTCAATGTATATTCAGGAAATATCATTAGAAATCAACTCAGGAGTAGACATAGTACTTATTGAAGATCAGTTTGATATTTTAATGTCACATTACCGAGGCAGTGGACAAACACAAGGAAAGATTGAATCTCAATACACTTCCGGTAATAAAATTATCAGTTTACCCTATACGCATGAAGACGAGTCTCTTCATAAGAATTACAATAATAGGTATGTAAACCGTCAGACACTCAAAATTGAAGAGTTGTGTGCATCTAAACTACAATTTAGCACCGTTGGCAAATCTTATCATGATTATGAAAGTGCTTGTAAATGTGCAAAACCTGCTTTTTATATTTTAATAACCAATTACCTTTCCATTTCATCTCCTGTAAAATGCGGAAATTGCTATATGCCGGTACCATTGTATAAGCTTCCTGAATACTACGATTATGGTTATATGCCTATTTTAAGTTGGGAATCCAATTATATTTCATGCGATACATTACAAATGAATAGTGAAGTTGGTGAACGATGGGGATTAAATCAAATGCAAAACTTCGACTCTTCATTATCAAAACAAGGACGTGAAATCTGTAAAAAAATTGAAGAACTAACCAATACGCCGACCTATTATTATTTGCATAACTACAGAAAAATTAAAGGTGATCAATTGAAAACTCCTTGTCCGTCATGCAACAAAAAATGGAGTTTAAAAAAGCAGCTGCATTCAGTTTTTGATTTTAAGTGTGATTATTGTCGGTTAGTCTCTTCTGTTTCACCCAATTCGTAGGTTGAAACCTTGTCTATTCGAACTCTTTCTTCTGACTCCTTCCTAAAAAACAATAGATGATTATTTTATAAAAGCATTCTATAAAACAAGAAAACGGCTGAATACAGTAATATTAATGCATTCAGCCGTTTTCTGAGCTAAAGAACTATTGTAATGTATGTACGTTTACCTGAGGTGTTTCTCCTTTAGGTACTATGAAATTTGCCTCCCCTTGTACTGTTTGACCTGGATCCAAATAATATCCTACTGTTATGGTCATTGTAGAATTTACTGTTTTCCCTTCTTTATTCATGGTTAGATAGGTAACAACAATCCGATGCTCATTCATATTTACATCCAGTTTCTTTGAAGTCAGTTTTGCACCTGTCGCATTTATACAATTTAATTCTACAATTTTACTTGCAGCAATAGCTTCAACAGATGGATAAGTAGTTAGTCGGGCGTTGTATGATTTACCTGTATTATTTTTCACTGTAGCTGATACCTTGTACTTATCAAAGCTTACGCCTTTTACATCTGTTACCTCCTTATTAAGAATTCGAAACGTAACATCTAATCCATTTAAATTAAGCGTTTCACCGTCTTTAATTTGTTGGGCATACAAGATAGGTGCAGAACCGAAGAAAGCGAATACAAATAGGAGAACTTTAAAAAATCGTGTCATAGAGCTTTAAATTTGAATTAACCATTTCAATAAATATAGTAAAACACCCGCATTAACGGAGTACGCTATCTTCTTTTGCACTGCTCTCTTAAATTTAATTACATTTTTAGCTGCCCGACAAAATCAACTGACTCTTTGCTTAACACCAAAAATTAGGTAGATTTAATAAACTGGGTTACACAATAATACTCTCTGAAATTCTCTATCTATTTTACGCATGAAACAACAGATCAAAATACTTGCATTAGTTTGGTTAACTCTTCTGATTATTTCACTACCAATTCGTTTATATAGCTGCACCAGAGTGGTTTACAAAGGCCCTAATGGCCTGGTTTTAACAGGCCGTTGCTGAAGTTGTAAATGAACTTCAAAAGGAAAATTTCACCATCATTACTGCGAATGTTCCGCGACAATCACGGCTTACCACACTTTATCTATCAGTGTCTGATGCTAGTGGCGATAATGCCATTTTTGAATACATTAATGGAAAACTTGTTACCAATCATACACTGTAAGGACCAATTCTCCGATATTCTACAAGCAACTTGCTCTAAACGATATTGGCATGAGATAGGTGGACTATGTTACCGGGAACTAACAGAGCGGCTGACCGCTTTGTGAGGGCTTCATTCTACATTAATTCAATTCCACAATCCGAAGACACCCATATTGCAGTCGCAAGTGTTTTCAGTGTAATAAGAAATTGTTCGGTTCCGTTTGGAATCTCTACTCCCAACCAGCTCAATATATCAAGTACACGCTTGGCGTACGGTATCAGACCATAAAAATCTGGTTTACTATTTTGAATCTGCATTAACCCCCAATACCTTTTGGGTAGATTTTAAAACGGTTAATTTTTCAGAAAAAGCTCCGGTGAAGGAACTGAATCTATCTAATAATGAAACTTATGTCGGAAATGCAGCTACCAGCTTTGTTACCACAAAGCCCTTTAAGTTTGAAGGTTTGTAGAGAATGATAGCCGCCACTATTTGATCATCTTCTTAATTATACAAATTATGCTTACACTTGTCGTTTATTTAATACAACTAAATTTACGATGTCTGAGAAAAAACATTTCTACCTAAAATTAGTAGCCTCCCGTCCTACTTTTGCTATGGACATGAATAATGAAGAAAAAGCTATTATGCAACAGCATGTAGCCTATTGGATGGATTTAATGAACCAAGGAAAAGTTATTGTATTTGGTCCGGTATTTGACCCGAATGGTGCATTTGGAGTTGGAATAGTAGAAGCCAGTTCAGAAGAAGAGGTTAAAACTCTTATCGATAATGATCCGGCAAGTAAAATCAACCATTATGAGGTTTATCCCATGAAAGCCGTTTTACCTGCAAAATAAGTTCATTTTTTTGTGAAATTAGTATTTATGTTATCCGATTATAATGAATTGAGTATTAATTATGGTGACTCTCGCCTTTTTTATCGGAGTACAAGGAAATTAAAGTTACCAATGCTGAGTCTTCTTTTGACTCATCAAAGGACATTTAGAAAATACTGATCAAGTAAGCTTTACAAAAGACTGACAAAAGCATGCAACCTTTACAAACAGAAGTCGTAAACAACTACAAACTAACACTTTATGACGCTTTCTAAAAAATTAACCACCATCGCTAAATTAACATTTGTGTCAGTTCTTGGCTGTTTGATAATGTATAGTCTGAAACATCGTTTAGACATCGACTTTCACAACCAGGTAATTGACCATCAGTTGTGGCAATCAAGTAATCTGATTATGTTGCTAACGGTCCTGTCCATTGTTAGTTGCTGGTTGTATTTCTCATTTAAAATTGTACGAAAAAAGAACAAGAAATTATTGCCTGTGCTTAGGCACAAATAATCGAATGTAGTTTTAAATTGATAAACCCTTGCAAGTAACGACTTGTGAGGGTTTGTTTTTTTAATGATAACTGGGTTTTTTTAACAACAAAAACTTTCATAACTAAATGATTATTAGTATATTAATACAACAGCCTACTTTAAATAGCATTCCGTCTTGAAAAATGAAAACACAGGAGCAACTTCAAGATTCAGTTGAGTCCCCTGGGTCAAACAAAAAGAAAGGCCTTGCCAATCCCAGCGGAAGGGGCATTCTAAACCTCTTTTCTGTTTGTATGTTTATTATTGGAGCATTAATCGTAATCTTTTTCGGTACTACATTAACAGGAAAGATAACCATTCTGTTATGGATGCTTGCTTGCCTTTTTATTGGAGCCATAACCGGTTTTTTATTCGGAATCCCTAAAATTCTTCAAAGTAATCAAGCAAAAATACCTGAATCAGATAATGCGGAAGTGACCAAAATTGATCTCAGTAAGCAGGCTCCTATTTATCAGCAACAAGTTAATACTAACCTTACCGAAATCTCCGATTGGCTTACCAAAATTATCGTTGGTTTAGGATTGGTTAATCTAACCAGAATCCCACCGTTTTTAAACAATGCAGCAACAATTCTTGCTTCCGGTTTAAGTGAACCACAAATTACACCTTCAAAAATGGCAATCGCATCAGCATATGGTATTATAATCGCCTATACTATTTTTGGATTTCTCTTTGCCTACATTACAACACGACTTTACCTGGCTGTTTTATTTTCTGAAGCAGATCAAAGAACCCTTCTTTCTATCGCTCAAAAAACGGAGCGGACTGCACAAAAAACAGAGGAAATTGCCCAAAAAGCAAAAGAAGCAGCAGGGGCAGCTCAAAGTGCCTTGCAAAAAGCTGAGTTTGCATTAATTACCTCTCCAGATACATCACTTCATGGAAGTTCACTAGAAAATCTACTTCAATCGGCAGCCAATTATAATGAGATTCGTAACACCATGAAACCTGGACCTGCACGAACCAGCAAAATGACAGAAGTTGTTAAGGGTATGATGGCAATTATCTCACTCATTGAAACTTATGATATTGATGCAGCATTAAAGGATAGAAATGATGGGAAAAGACTAATTGGTTATGTTTGGCTAAATGTAAAGCCCAATGAAGAATACTTAGGTGAATTGGTTGATGCGATAGCTACTGACCCTACCGCATTTGGGCAATATTGGGGAATACAAGCATTGAGTAAAATCATCAAACACAGAACTTCTGAAAAGATGGATCCTACTGTTTTTAATAAATTAAAATCATATTATAATCGGCTTGACAAAGGTATTGATCGGGAATATGAATTAGCCAGAATACTTCCGGAGTTAAAAAAGTAAACATTAAAAAAGTTAATTCCAGCCGAACAGCATTTTTAATTTAATAGTTACTTTTAAGTGGCCCACGTTTTCGAGTCCACTTAAAAGAACTAAAGCCTTGGGTGGTTGGAAAAATCAATTTCCTACAGGCTTATTATATACTATTTTTCCTTTAGGGAAACCCTTCATTAATAATTCGATTTGCTTAATACTTAAGTGCCATTCAGAAGTATTCAATCTTAACTTATCCCAATAATTACCATTTAATCCATACAGTTGCTTTTCTGCAGAGAGCAACATCACACTATCCTGAAACTGCATTGAGAGCCGTTCTAAAGGCTTTACTTTGGCTAACGTATACCAATGTTGTGATGAAGAGCTCTCCACGTCTAATAGTATGCGATGCTTTTCACATAACTCAAGAGCAGTTCTTCTCAAACTTTTATTATCCAAATGAGTAATTATTTTAATAATAGAAGTATTATTTGCGATTGAATCCTGCCAGCCATCAGCAACTGGGCCGCTAACTGCAAGTTGAGTAGAATTACATGCTATCATCATAAATAACATCGTGGTGATGAGCGGTAATAAATAAAGGATATGTTTTCTCATTTGATTATTCCCTCTACTTTTTGCCAATATTAAAACCACCAAAATTATAGGTAATACCTACAAACCATTTAGTGCTAAATTTATCAGTATAAGGTATTTCGGCCTCATCTCCGGCAAATGTATCACCTGCATTGTAACCATTAGTTAATTTCTTTGCTTTACCTAAAACAGCTCCGCCTGAAATTACCCAACGAGATTCGCTTCCCAATAAAATACTGCCACCACCCAATAAACGCAGATTAGCAGTTGCATCGGTCAATAATCCTGTTGTTAATCCAAAATTTACTCGTCCTCCAGTTCGGGAATATAAATGAGACAGAATCCCAAAGCCCAGGTTGTAATTACCGTTATCCTTCGCTGTAATTATTCCTCCGCCCTGACCATCTGATTTCAGGTAATAGTCTTCATCCACTAATCCGTTAATGAATATACCAGTACTAAAGTCAATTTTTACTCCACCCTGAACCAGGTAATCAAATTGCAACGGGGCTATAGCAGGATTTTTATGGTTATTAAATGTAATGGAGATCACATCTTTATTTTGTATTTGTACCGGAACAGCAACTAATACCTTAAATGAAATCAGTCTTTGATAAGCAACTACAACGCCTGCAACTAAATCTTTGACTACAGATTTATTACGTTCAGAATCTTTCAACTTTTCCTGAATCTGATCTACTGTCACTTTCTCAACCCCTAACTCTCCTTTGATTTTTATTGATGTTGTTGCCACGTATGATTCAAGTGCATCGATGCTCATTAATTGCGCTTTACCATAAGCCTCATCCAGTTCTAACTTAACTTTTTTAAGTTTGGCTGAGTCTAAGGATTGATCAAGCCCCTTTCCAGGTTCTTCTCCCTCTTTTTCTTCGAGTTTAGCATTTTTCGCAATCAAACCTTTGAAAGCGGCAGCATCTTCTGTATTTCGATCAGAAAACGAAACTGCTGCAATAATACTATCAGTATAGGGATTATAATTTTTCACTGAGATTTGAACTATTCTACCTACTATGGGTCTCAACTGCTGAACCTTTTCACCGTTCTTGAAGGTTTCAATTGTCCCGTTTTTATAATCATAAATGATCCGGTACCCTTTTTCAACATCTGTACTGTTCTTGATTGGAGGATTCTTTTTTGTTTGAGCGTAAACTTGAAAACTGAGCAGCATAAAAAGAATGGGTAGAAGAGATTTCATGTAATTTTTGCTAATTAAAATTTCCTATAACTGTATACAATTTACTATGGGTTAAAAATAATTATATTCCTGAAGGAGACAATACTCATATTTAGGTAAAATGAAATTTTCTTAATTGCAATCTGTTAATCCATTATTTTAACCAGCATATTGATTTTGCTATCCCAACTGATGAGATTCAATACAACACCAAATTTTTGTTATGACTTTATTGATTAGATCAACAATATTACTGAGCTTCTTATTCTCTGACACCTGCACCTATGCTCAAATTAGTGACACACCGTCAAATGCATATTATAGACAAAAAAGCATCGCCATAATTAGAGAAATGGCCATAAATTTATACACCCCAAACGGTTGGGTTAATGACAAGGAACATCTGTTTTCAAAAGAAGAAGAAAAAAACTTGATAGTATAATTACTGCATTCGAAAAAGAAACGACCATTGAAATTGCCATTGTCACAATCGATTCACTACATGCCTCAAAAGAAAAGTTTGATGATTTTACATTAAGGATTGCTAATAAGTGGGGGGTAGGAAAACAGGATAAAAATAATGGTATCTTAATAGGACTCTACGTAAAGGAATGTCATACATCGTTTCAGATGATCTCAGTTCACATCGTTCATTATCGGCAAATGGTGTTAAGCTGCTTATAATTGATGGTGAATTCTTAAGACTGATGAATGAATAATGGTATGCAAAGAGTACCAAAGTAAAGCCCCCTAAGTCTACCATGCACTCAAGCTTATCTATAATGCTCAAAAAAACTTTGCGTCATAGCGCCTTAGCGGTTTTCACCCTTTATTATATTTATTCCTGTATTCAACCGGAGCTAATCCAGTTAACTTCTTAAAAATGGTTCTGAATGCTTTTACATCGCTATAACCAACATCAAACATAACTTCATTAATGTTTTTGCGGCTATTTTCGAAGCTGCGTTTTGCCGCCTCCACTTTTACCCGTTGCTGATATTCAACCGGCCGGTTTCCGGTGGCCTTTATAAATCGACGATCAAAGTTGCGTCTACTGATTGCAAAATCATTCGCCAAGTTTTCAAAAGATATTTTATCCTTGAAATTACTTTCAATCACAGATTGTGCTTTTATCACTATTTCATCATTATGATCTTTTTGCCCGGTAAAAATAGAGAATGCCGATTGGCTATCTCTGTCAATATCGATCTGAAATAGCTTTGAACAATAAATAGCCGTTTCACAGTCATAATACTTTTCAACTAAATACAAAAGAAGGTTAAGAAATGAAAAAGCGCCTCCGTTAGTGTAAATACCATGTTCGTCGGTTATTAATCCTCCACTTAATAAATTCACTTTAGGAAATTTCTTTCTAAAAACATCTTCAGTGATCCAATGTGTTGAGCATTTTCTGTTATCCAACAAACCTGAGGCAGCCAGCAGAAATGCGCCTGTACAAATGGTAGCTATTTCAGTTCCTTCTTTATACTTTTCTATCAACCAATCAATAATATCCGGGTTAAGCTTAATAGCTTTATCATAATTATGATCTAAGGAAGGAATAACAATTAGATCGACCTTATCCAAATCGACAATATTAACCTGAGTTTTTACAGAGAACAATCCTTCATCAAAGTCAACCTTTTTGGCAGTACCAGCCAACTGAATATTAAAAACCTGCTTATTATGCATCCTTTTATAATAATCATTTGCACGGGAAAATAATTTATGAGATCCGGCAATACTGCTGATATTATTCTGCCCATTGGGAACCAAAATAACTAACTCTTTCATCGACTTTTTTCTTTAAAGATACCATATAAGTTTGTCCAAATCCACCCCTTAAATAGTCTATTTTACACACACCAACTAACCTGTTTTGTTAGATAAATTAGTTCTTCTAAAATTTACTACAATGAAAGAGAATTTTAAAAAGAGCATTAGTGTCGGCAACAGTCCACATGATGTATTTAAGTACCTTACTACCGGTATTAAGGATTGGTGGAGTGATGGACTCTCAGGCAATTCAGAAACAGTAGGAGATGAATACAGGATCTGGTTTAACGGAACAAAGAAAAGAATGCGGGTTACTGATATTATTCCTGACAAAAAAGTGGTTTGGTTATGTTTAGAAGCATACATTGACCATGATCTTCCTGCAAGAAATGAATGGGAAGGCACAAAAATGATTTGGGATATTGACTCCGATGGCTCAACTACCACCTTAACTCTCACTCATGAGGGTTTAACACCAGACTTTTATTGCTATGAGGTATGCAGTGCAGGATGGAACCATTTTTTAGATAGCTTGTATCAGCTTTTAACAACAGGTGTTGGAAAACCACATATTAATAAAGTACAACAGGAAGCTAGTTAAAAAAGCAAGTTGACCTGAAAATGCCTGCATATCTGCAGGCATTTTTTACGCATTTACCCCCTTTATCTGTCGCTATATCACTCACATTAAAGAGAACTGTCGTTTAAATTTGTATAAAGATGGTTATACTCAAAACGATTAGTTATGGAAAAGTTAAAAATCGATAATGACATTAAGGTGTTTTATGTAACTGCTGATTCATTTCCGGATGGTATTTTACCAGCACATCAAAAACTTCATAAGATGATTCCGTATAGTACAGACCGAAAATATTTCGGAATCTCCCGGCCAGAAAATGGCTCAGGCATCGTGTACCGTGCTGCAGCTGAAGAAATGACTCCCGGCGAGGCTGAAAAGTTAAACCTGGAATCACTGGTCTTAAAAAAAGGCAATTACATCAGTGAAACACTAAGAGACTATGCGAAAGACATTTCAAGTATTAGTCGCACTTTTAATGAATTACTATCACAACCGGGTTTAGATCCGCAAGGCTATTGCGTTGAATGGTATATTAATAATACCGATATGAAATGTATGATAAGACTAGAAGAATAATAGAATCACGCAAAGACGCAAAGGATTATTTAATACTGTTGGCGTCTTTGCGTGAGCTTTTTCTTCTTATGCAAGTACTTCGATCTTCTTAAATTTCTTCGTACTCGAAAACTCTAACACGCCTTGTTCATCGATTGCAAAACGTTTTATTTCGACACCGTCTACCTCAATGTGTCTTACCTTAAATGGTAAGCCGTAAATAGTATGCTGGTATTTCTCGTAACGTGGAGTATACAAACCTTCCATCTTTTGCTCCATTGTAAAACTGCCGTTGCTGCCTTTCACCCTAAAAGTTTTCTCAAGGTATATATCCTGCTTATAGGCAAAAGTATCACCATGATCTTCGTATAGTAAGGAGGTTGCTTCCTTATCTGTATACCAAGTTTTCAGGAACATCACTTCCGGTTCAAACTCGCCTACATATTGCATTACCGGAGCCTCGGGTATTACCGATCCTGCCTTTACAAAAATAGGCATACTATCAAGTGGAGAACTAATTACAAACTCCTTCCCACCCTTATATTTTTGCTGTGTCCAGTAATTATACCACGTACCATTTGGCAAATACACTTTGCGATTAACCGCTCCTGCTTCTAATATCGGACATACCAATATCTTTTCACCAAACGTAAATTCATCTTCACGGTAATGATTAATGTGAATCTCTGGCTCTAACATTACTACTGGACGCACAACTGGCAAATGGTATTTATGGTGTTGCCAAAATGCCGAATACAGATAGGGCAGTAACTTATAGCGTAACTCAATAAATTTACGACAGATGGTTTCATAAGGTTCCCCGAATGACCATGGTTCGCGCTCCCGTGTATCTCCTGCGGAGTGGGCACGCATGAGCGGAGTGAATACCCCCAATTGAATCCAACGGGTAAATAACTCACCATCAGGCTCGCCGGTAAAACCGCCAATATCGGTTCCGCAGAATGAAATACCAGAGATACTCAAACGCTGACACATAATGTTAGCCAACTTCAAATGTTCCCATGAAGCAACGTTATCGCCTGTCCACACAGAAGAATAACGCTGTACGCCAGAATAACCTGCACGTGTTATGGTAAACGGACGCTTATTCTTTTGGAGTTTACTTAAACCTTCATAAGTAGCTCTCACCATTTGCATTCCGTATACATTATGCGCCTTCCGATGCGATCCTCTATGGTGATCAAAATTATGGCGAACATCATCAGGGAATGATCCTGAACCAAAAACTGCAGGCTCATTCATATCATTCCACACACCATCTACACCCGTTTCTACAAGTTCTTTAAATAGCCCCCCCCACCAGGTACGTACCTTTGGGTTGGTAAAATCAGGAAATTGGCATCTTCCCGGCCAAACATTTCCTTCCATAAAATAATCATCGCACCTTCTGCAGAAATAATTATTGGCTTTTCCTTCTTTGAATACCCAATAATTATCGTCGACTTTAATACCCGGATCTATGATAACCACTGTTTTAAACCCGATATCCTGTAGGCCATCCAACATTTGTTTGGGATTAGGAAAATAGGTATTATTCCAGGTAAAGCACCGGTAACCATTCATATAGTCAATATCCAGGTAAATTGCATCACAAGGAATTTTCTTTTCTCTGAATGTTCGGGCAATACTTTTAACTTTTTGGTCGGGATAATAACTCCACCTGCACTGATGGAACCCCAATGCCCACATTGGGGGCATTGCATGGGTTCCGGTAAGATGTGAATATCGTTTTACTACATCAATCATTTGCGGACCATGGATATAGTAATAGTTCAGCTCACCTCCATCCGACCAAAAACTGGTTCGATCCTTACGTTCTACCGCAAAATCATAATGTGTTTTAAAAGTATTATCCGAGAAAATACCATAACTACGACCTTCGTTAAGACCTATATAAAAAGGAATACTCCTATATAAAGGATCTTGGTTTTTAGCAAATGCATAGGTATCCGTATTCCAAAGAACGAGACGCTTACCCCGAAGATTAAATTCCGTTGGCTTATCCCCCATCGCATAAAAGTCTTCCGTATCCGTACAAACTTTACTGCAATAAACATAATAACCACCAAATTGTACATTTTCTTCGTAATGCATTGGTCTGGCATCTTCATTCATCACCCGTCCTTTTTCATCCAGAAATGAAATCAAGAAAGTTTCTTTGGCGATGGAACAAGTTACCTTCGGAGTAGAGATCAGGTATTCATGAGGAGTTTCTTTTATCACAACTGAAGTGATCTCATGCGCAAACTCTTGTAACGCGTAAGAAAAATCGGCAAGAAAAGTTCCCTGAGGAGCCATTCGCACACGAATAATTTCATCACTAATTACTGAAATCTGAACTTTTGAAGAACCGTCGGAGAATACAAAACGGTTGCCATCGGTTACATAATTTTTAACCGATTTGAGGTATTGCTTGGTAACAGGGCCTACTGTTACTATTGGATTATTGAGGAATTTTTCCTCCTCTATATGATCGTTTTGGTCTGAAACTTTCAACTCCGGATCAATCATGTTGCTTAAGTCAGTGTAGTTATCCATAATCAGCCGGTTTAGTAATCACTTATTTTCTGTTCAACAAATTCCTGTCCAGAAAAATGATATTTAGTGTAAATATAACACTTTGATCACTTAAACAACTTGCCGATAAAAAATTACAGTCATCTTAAGATAACAAAATGATCGGAAACCAGGTATGGTTAGGCGAAGTTTTCCAATGAATAAAGATCTTCTAAACTCATGACTCCTAATGAAGGAACAACCATGTGCGCATTTTTCAACATAATATCGGAGCCAATTCCAATGGAGCGCATACCTGCATTATGTGCCGCTTGAATGCCAGAAATAGCATCTTCAAATACGATACAATTTTCGGGATCAACATTCAATTCTCTTGCCGAACGCAAAAAAATATCCGGATTTGGTTTACTTCTGTTTACTGTATTTCCATCAACTAATGCATCGTAAACGGTATCGAGTTTTACTCTCCTTAAAATAATTCCTGCGTTTTTACTAGCGGAGGCTATCGCTACTTTTAAACCCGACTCTCTTGCAGCTTGAATAAATTCGGCTGCACCGGGTAAAATTTCATGTTCGTCCATTTTTTGAACATACTCCAAATACCAGTTATTCTTTTTCTCAGCCAAATCATATAACTGATCTGCCGACACAGAAACACCGCCAATGCTGAGGATTATTCGCAAACATTCCATACGACTAACACCTCTTAATTGTTCGTTATCAGCTTCGGTAATGTCAAAACCTAACTCATTGGTTAAACGTTTCCACGCCAGGTAATGGTAGTTGGAGGTATTCACAATAACCCCGTCAAGGTCAAAAATGCAGGCTTTGATGGGTGCCATAATATTTAGGGATTGGTTTGGTTTTCAATATCGGCAACAATTAGTTAAATAACAATAACTAATTTCATTTAAATGAATCTTTTGAATGCATTAAAACAAAACAGGTTATCTCTTTGGAGAGATAACCTGTTTGTTTTATCAATTAATATGATTCTTTACTTGTTCTTATAGATTATATCCCAATGAGATATAGCCCATTGCACCAACTGTTGGGTTACCCCATGATTGGATGTATGATTTATTAAGAAGGTTTGAAGCACCGACTTTTACTGTTGTTTTAGCTTTAGGGAAAGCTTTGCTAATTTGAGCATCTAAAGTTCCGTAAGATGGAATGTAGCTACCATTTGCAGCTTGTAAGTTAACACCTACAAAAGTTGATTGCCAGATAAAGTCATCTTGCCATCTGTAAGTAATGTTAAAGCCAAAGTTTGACTTAGCAATATTACGGTTGCCTACATATATATTATAACGGAATTCAGGAGTATTGTATTCAGCATACATTCCGCCTAAATCTGATTCGTTGGTAAGTTTATTGTAAGAAACGTTTCCGCCAATAACAAAGTTAGAAGGTAATGAATAATCAAGCCCTAAAGCCCAGCCCCAAGTTTTAATGGTTTTATCATTATTAACTGGGAATGAGAATACATTCTGTTGAGTTGGGCTTACAGGTTGAATTACCACCTGAGTTCCGATGAAGTTTTTGTAATCGCTCTTATAAACATAAGCATCAACCAATAACTTTCTATTAATTAACGCTTTATACCCAATTTCGTATGAAATTACTTTTTCAGGATTAAAGTCTTTGAATTGATATTGTTGAGGAGTACCTGCCTGAACAGACTCTAAAGAGTAAACCGTACCAGTATTTAAACCATAACGCTCGCGCAAGAATGGCAAACCACCAATTAAGTGAGCTTGTGGAGTATTTAGATCGATATATTGGTTTTGAGTAGTTGGAATACGGAATCCAGTTTGGTATGAAGCTCTGATGTTATGATCTTTAGCTACAGTTAATACTGCTGATAAGCGTGGAGAAAACTGACCTTTAAAGTTCATATTTTTATCATAACGCAATGAACCAGAAAGTTTCAACTTGTCATCCAGTACTTTCTTTCCTAATTGAATATATGCACCCCATTCTTTAATGTTAAATTCATTACCACTATCGTCTAATGCGAACAACGTTTTCTCCGAGTTAAGGTCATAAACTCGGTAGTTTGCACCAACCAACATCTCCATGAATGTAATTTCTTTCATGAAATTGTACATTCCTTCGAGTTGATATAAATTGGTTTTATCAGCAAAACGAGCTCCAACACCACTTGCATCTCCAGGAATCGCTTTCTCACGAATAGTATTTGCTGCTGCTTCATAAGCATCAGTACCGGGCATCAAACGATTTCTATCTGCATAACCACGAGCAAGAGTATTAAAATTACCCGAATTATTTTTAGCGGCCTGACTTGCAGCTTGGTAAGCTGCTTCAGGAGTTTGACCACTCGCCATCGCTTGTTGGAAAACACCAGCAAAAGTTGTAAATGCACCAGGTACTGCTGGACTTCCTCCTTGTGCTGGAATACCGCCCGCATAAATGCCAAAATATTCTGGGAACCATTGTTGGCGACTTGGGCTATAGGCTTCGTTAATACCTTGCCCAAGAGTACCTGAGGCATAACTATCACCTGCACGTTCCTGGGTTGTATAAGCACGTACATAGAAATTACTTCCTTTTACTTCTGCTTTATACTGGCCCATTTTAAAGTTTTTGATTGAATAACGATCCGCTCCAGTATATACAGTTGTTCCTGTACCGTAACTACCTTGAAGGAATGCTTCAACATTATCATTAATTCGATAATGCAACGCAGCATTAAACTTCATGTTTTTAGTATCATAATCAGTTAGATCTCTTTCCATATATCCGGTTCTTGAGACATTTGTTTTGTCTCTCGACGGCATGAAACCATTATAGATCATTTCTGGAGTTAATGTACCACCTGTTGCAGTTGAAAGTTGTTGTACTCCCATTCCTAATGGGTTATTAGGAGTTAAAGCTGCTGGTTTTAATGCATCATACATATTTGTGAATATTTCATCACCATAAGTGTTTACACCATTATAACCAGGGTTAGAAGCTCTGTTTCCACTGTTTAGATCAAATCCGTTAAACATACTTTGATCACGAAAATCATTGGCCTGCCAGTCATCAGCTCCTAACATGGCAAAATTCAATTTAAAAGCGAATTTATTGTTAAAAGCATGGGCAAAACGTAATGCAACGTCGTAGTATGGAGTATTGGTTTTAGATCTGCTTGATTCGCTTTGCATTCCACCTTTTACCAAAGCGCTAAAACCTTGATAATTAAATGGATTTTTGCTGTTCAATAATACGATACCATTAATTGCGTTTGGACCATACAGAGCTGAAGCTGCTCCTGGAATTAATTCCGCATTTTCAAGATCAAGTTCTGTGATACCAACGATGTTACCTACTGAAAAGTTTAAGCCAGGTGCCTGATTATCCATACCATCAATCATTTGCACCATTCTTGTATTGCCATTAGCATTAAAACCACGAGTATTAACCGATTTAAAGGTTAAACTCTGGGTGCTCATTTCAACACCTTTCAGGTTTGCTAATGCATCATAAAACGAGGGTGCTGGAGCCGATTTGATGGCTTGTAAGCCCATCTTTTCAATCGAAACCGGCGATTCTAATATTTTTTCCTCCACGCGTGATGCAGCAACTACCACTTCCTGTCCTAATACAGCATCTGGTTCTAATTCAATATCAATTTTGCCAGGTGCACTTACGGTAACTTCCTGTGTTTTATAACTCAGGTACGTAACCACTAATACGAAGGGTGTTGGAGTGTTTGTTTTAAGTGTGAATTCACCTTTTCCGTCGGTAGCCGTTCCACTGTTTTTTCCTTTAATCATAAGCGTCACCGCGGGAAGTGTTTCCTTGGTGGCCTTGTCTCTCACGGTACCCGTTACTGTTACAGCCGACTGTGCAAACGCTACAATCTGGAATAACAATAGCAAGCCCGTCACCATCAAAATTCTTTTGTAGTTCTGTTTCATAAATAATAAATAGGTTTCAAATTGGTCTTAGGGTTCTAAGATATTAAAAAAAGGAATAATGCAAATTTTTTTTATGCTTGCAGAAGAATTTAGTTATCAACATCTGCACATTTTTAATATAGTGTTTTGATAAACAAAAAATGTTCATAATATTATTTCTTCAACCAATTATTTAACCGAATAATGAAAATAGCAAAAGCAGTAATTATGCTGGGCGTTTCGGGTGCACTGTTCTATATAATGAATAACAAAACAGGTCCGGTGCCCCCATTAGGTAGTTTTTTAAGCCCCTATACAGGGTTTTGGCAAAACGCAGAAAAAAAGTCAATGCCCAATGAACAGAACCTTTCTTTACCTGGAGTAAAAGAAGAAGTAAAGATCATGTACGACGAAAATAGGATCCCTCATATTTTCGCTAAAAATGATTATGATGCCTACTTTGCTCAAGGATATGTTACCGCCAAAGACCGTTTATGGCAAATGGATTTTCAAACCCGTTTTGCGGGAGGAAGAATTTCAGAGGTAGTTGGAGAAAAGGCGATTGAATTGGACCGGTATAAAAGAAGAACAGGAATGATGTATGGGGCTGAACAATCCCTAAAAGGAATGATGGAAAACCCTAAGAGTCGGATGGTAGTTGAAGCTTATACAGCAGGTATCAATGCCTATATTACTTCTCTTTCTCCAAAAGATTACCCGATCGAATTCAAGATTTTAGATTATAAACCGGAAGATTGGACACCGCTGAAATGTGCTTTGTTATTGAAACAAATGACTTCAACATTAGCCGGAGGCTCTGATGATTTCTATTTAACAAACATCCTGAAGCAATATGGGCCCGATATAGTAAAAGACTTGTTCAGGGATTATCCATTCCGTGAAGATCCAATTATTCCTGTAGGTACAAAATGGGAGTTTAATGCACTAAAAGTACCTACCCCCTCACAAAGCTTTTTAGCGTTGATGACAGATTCAATTCGTCCTCAGGAAAAAATTGAAGGAATTGGCAGCAACAACTGGGCTGTTTCAGGTAGTAAAACTGCAACAGGCATGCCTATTCTCGCTAATGACCCTCACCTTGATCTTACATTACCTTCAATTTGGTACCAAATCCAGATCGTTACTCCTACTGTAAATGTGTATGGTGTTTCATTACCAGGATCTCCGCATGTAATAATTGGATTTAACAAAGATGTTAGCTGGGGTGTTACCAATGTGGATGCAGATGTACTAGATTGGTACCAGGTAAAATTCAAAGACAATAAGAAAGAAGAATACTGGTTCAACAATAAATGGAATAAGGTTACCAAGCGCATTGAAACAATTGGTATAAGAGGTGGAAAAAGCATAATTGACACGGTTCTTTATACTCATCAAGGACCGGTAACTTACATTGCACCACAAAAACCTTTTAATGATAACATTCCGGTTGGAACGGCAATGCGTTGGATTGCTCATGATAAATCAGATGAGCTTTCGACTTTCTATAAACTAAATCGTGCTAAAAATTATACTGATTACCGTGAGGCTTTGAAATTATACACAGCCCCGGCTCAGAATTTCGTATTCGCAGATAATGAAAACGATATTGCGATAACTCCAAATGGAAAGTATCCATTAAAATGGAAAGATCAGGGCAAATTTGTACTTGATGGTTCTGACCCACAAAATGATTGGCAAGGATGGATCCCTGCTGAACAAAACCCGACTGTTAAAAATCCAACCAGAGGATTTGTGAGCTCAGCTAATCAATCCAGCACTGATCCTACTTATCCGTATTATCTCAACTGGGAGTTTGCTCCTTATGAAAGAGGTACCCGAATTAATCAACGTTTGGCAAAAATGAACAATATCACCATTGATTCGCTCCGTAATTTACAGAATGATAATTACAGCGTTCATGCCGAAAACGTCCGAACAACAATGTTATCATTATTGGATCAAAGTCAGCTATCTAAAAAAGAAGAGATTGAAAGTTACACGTTGGTAAATAACTGGAACAACTATTACAATGCAAATGAAATAGCCGCTACCGTATTTGAATTATGGTACAATGAGCTGCGAGATGCAATTTGGGCCGATGAATTTACCGGAAAGGGAGGTGTGATGCGTTACCCTTCACGAGATAGGACTGTTCAAATAATATTAAATGAACAAAACGCTCGTTGGGTTGATAATATCAATACGCCTAAAAAAGAAACGCTGACAGATCTGATAACTGAAAGCTATAAAAAAGCAATTGATAGTCTTACCAAAAAATACGGTACAATGGGAGATAATTGGCAATGGGGAAAAGTAAAAAACACCTATGTACCACATTTGGCAAAAATTCCTGGTTTTAACAGCAAACGTTTATTTAATGGAGGCAGTAAGGCTTCTGTAAATGCATTGAGTGAACATAACGGTCCATCATGGAGAATGGTTGTTCAATTAGGCAAAAATGTTAAAGCTTTTGGAGTTTATCCTGGTGGACAATCCGGTAATCCCGGAAGCTGGTATTATGACAATATGATTGATACCTGGTCTGATGGAAAACTTAACGAATTGGTTTATTTGTTGAATCCTACAGATAAGGATAAAAGAATATTATCTACATTAACAATTAAAAAATAAAATTAAATTTTATGATATTTTTCTTAATATTAATAATCTGTGCTATTTTGCAATTCTTCTTGCCTTGGTGGATAATTATGGTGGCGCCATTTATTATTGCTATTTGGAAAGGAGAGCGAGCCGGAAAAAGTTTTTTAGCTGGTTTTGCGGCAGTGTTCATTACTTGGTTATGCTATAGTTTATTTATTCACTTTAGCACCGGAGGAATTTTAACTGGAAAAGTAGCCGAAATGCTAACAGTAAAATCACCAATGGTTCTAATCCTGGTTACCTCCATCGTAGGTGGATTAGCTGCTGGAACTGCTGCCTTAACAGGTTACTTCTGTAAAGTTGCTTTAAAAACAGATAAAAAGTAATGAGGAACCGAACAATATTGTTCGGCATTAATTTGCAACCCTAATCGTTTATATACCATCAGCCTCCTTGTTTATCTTGGGGGCTGAATTTTTTTAAAGATTTGGGTTCATTACCTTTGTTGCGTGAACAAACCCGCATACTCCGATATTTTTTCAATTAATAACACAGAGGCATTTGACAAGTTAAGTCTCTCTGTTTTTGCTTACCAAGCAGAAACTAATCCTGTTTACAAGGAATATTTACAGCACCTTAAGATTGTTCCTAATTCTATTAAACGTTATTCAGATATACCCTTTTTGCCAATTAGTTTCTTTAAAACGCATGAAGTTATTACGGAAATTCAGCAAGCAGAAATAGTTTTTAGTAGTTCTGGAACAACAGGAATGATCCAAAGCAGGCATCTCGTAAGTGACGTTTCAGTTTATACAGAAAGTTTTACCAAGGCATTTGAATGCTTTTATGGCCAACCGTCTGACTATTGTTTTCTTGCTTTACTTCCCTCCTACCTGGAGCGTGAAGGATCATCATTGATCTTAATGATTGAGGACCTGATTAAATTATCGGGCCATGAAAAAAGCGGCTTTTTCCTCCATAATCATGAAGATCTTTATCAGGCAATTTTGGAACAGGAGAACAATGGACAGAAAACCATATTAATAGGCGTTACCTATGCCCTGCTTGATTTTATTGAGAAATACCCAATGAAGTTAAAGCACACTATTGTAATGGAAACAGGTGGTATGAAGGGCAAACGTAAAGAAATGGTGCGGGAAGAATTACACGATATATTACAACAAGGATTTGGGGTTAGTGAGATCCATTCGGAATATGGTATGACTGAATTGCTTTCACAAGGCTATTCCGATGGCAAAGGTATTTTTCGCTGCCCACCATGGATGAAAGTATTAACACGTGATACGAATGATCCACTTACATTAACTTCTCAAACCCAAACTGGCGGTGTAAACATTATTGACCTTTCTAATATTAACTCTTGCTCATTTATTGCAACTCAAGATCTGGGGAAGGTTTATCAGGATGGCTCTTTTGAGATATTAGGCCGTTTTGATAATAGCGATATCAGGGGATGTAATTTATTGGTACAATAATAAATTAACCACAATTAACAAAAAGCCTTTTAGCTTCTGTGGCTAAAAGGCTTTTTTATTTTGCTTTTGCAAGCAATACTTTGGAATATTAATTATTTAACACTCCATTCTTTCTAAAACCTATAATTTCAAATTGCTTGCTTTCATAATTACTTTCATGAGGGTTTGCAATTTCTGCCAATGTCATAGGTTGAAGTATTTGTTTATCAAATCCTAAATGATCATTCAAGCGTTGCGCTTTTTTTACTCCTAGCTTGCCAAACTCATACTTTGCAATTAATCTTCCTTTACGTGTTAAGGCGCTATCAATTAATGTTAAAGAGCTGTTAAAAGTACAAATCAGTTGGGTGTTCAAAATATCAGATAATAGTCCATCAGAAATATTCAATAAGTTTGAAACTGAAGAACTATTGTTTGATCTTCTGTCCATAATTACATTTTCGGCATCTTCAATAATTAAAACGCTGTTAGGATTATCAATTAATAATTGAATTAAGTCCGGATTCATTAAGTTTTCTGCTATATTGGGAGATAAGAAAAGTACCCTTTTTTTTATTTTACCAATTAGGTAACGTAAATAAGTTGTTTTACCTGTTCCTGGTAAACCATGTAACAATACAACTCCTTTATCATTATTTTTATTCAACCGCTTCCTGATAATTTCATCCACCTCTTTAAAATCATCTTCATAATATAAATCAAGGTTTAGTTTTGTACGCTTTATTTCCATTGATTTTAAATCAAATGATGAGCCGTCTTTCACAATTAAATTTATCTCAAGAGGTTGTTTACGTTGTCTTTCTTTGTATTGAACAACGAACTGAACCAATTCTGCTAAAAACTCTGAATCAGCTCCATCGTGATATATTTCGCAATAGTAATCGTCTAACTCAAGGATAACCTGATTAGTTAATACCAGAAGAGTTTTATCAAATGCAAACCTTCTTTTTGTTTTTTCGTAATACCGATATACATATTCATTGGCTATAAAAGTTGCATATTTCTCTTTTAATTCTGGAAACAACTTTTCTCCATCAATATGATTTATAAAATGGCGACTTGGTAATGCATTAAAACAATGTATATATAAATTACCTGCGTCAATAAAGTTATTGCTAAATATGTTATTTATAGTGAGTGTCTTCTGTGTAAAGAAATTTTCCATATTGTTTTTTGTAGGATGTACTCCCATTAATTGTAAAAATAACCTGCCATTCCTATTTTCTGTTCAGAAAACTAGAATGCAACAAATTTTGAAGCGAGCATTTGCAACACTTCTAATAAAAAACTGCGTACTTATTTTGCCTTTATAAAGGACTAAACGGAAGTAGATGGAAAGTAATAGAAAAACATTTTTTCACTTAAAAAAATCGGGTTCTTTTAATTAGCCTAACAGTATTTACGATCATTTAACCGGGCGCTTATTTGTGCATAAGATAAAAATTTGGAGTGATAAAGAAAAATTTATCTCTGCAGCTTATGAAATAAAAAAGCGAACTAATCATCACTAGTTCGCTTTCTTTTAATTTTTTAAATTTTAAACATTAACTATTTCTTCGAGCATTGACATGAATTCTTCTTCCAATGCCTGCCCTTTATTTTTAGCATACCATAAATGAATTTCAAGAGCCATTTCTTCTTTGCCTAAACCTAATTCATTTTTCATTTGCAAAACTCTTTCTTGTAATATAGCCGGACGTGGACCCCAAGTTCCAACCACCTCAAAAGTTTCAGCATCAATACGAATAAGTTTAGGAATACTTCTTCCACCGTTTGTTAAATACTGATCCATAAGATCAAGGTGCTGATCCCGAAGTATCACTCTTAATTGAATTGCCGGATTTAACTCAGCAATCTTACTAATCACTGGAATATTCTGAGCTGCATCTCCACACCACCCTTCTGTAAGTATCAACCAATATTCTTTACGTTGATAGCTCTTAACTGTTTCAGTTAATCGAGATGAAGGAGTGTATGTTTTATCCCATCGATTCATACGCTGAACATTCATACGCGCATACTCCAGCAAATCCGGTGAATTATCCTCTCCGGTTGTCAAATTTTGCTTAAGAAGATCTTCAATTAATTTTCTATACGAAATGTAAGTTATTGATTGAGCTAATTCAGATTTTAAGAATTCTTGGATTATCATTGTTAAGCATTTAGATTGCGCAGCAAAGATCACCTTAATACCCTAAAAGAAAAATGCGCAAAATCATGTTTGCGCATTTTTACATAATAGTGACACGTTAAAATCTATGCTTGAGCGGTCGGTCCTCCAAAGTTCATTGGTAACGCTGGTTGTCCTTCATGTGTTCTGATTTTCCCGTTTACCTGCTCATATTTGTGAATATTATCATCTAAAGCCAATAATAAACGTTTTGCATGTTCTGGAGTAAGAACAATACGTGATTTCACTTTTGCTTTTGGAACTCCCGGCATAATACGAACAAAATCAAGCACAAATTCGGTTGATGAATGCGTTATGATCGCCAAATTAGAGTAAATACCTTCTGCAATTTCTTCTGACAATTCAATATTTAATTGATTTTCGTTGTTCTCTTCCATTGTAGTAAACTTTAATGATCAAATATAGCATAAGCACGTTTAAAAGAAGGTAACAGAATGATTATTTCAGTAGAACCTCTGTTGCCCCAAAACCAAACTTTTCTTTTTTAGCATCAAGGAAAGTTCGAACATGAGTATGTTTACTCAGTACTTTATAAAGCTCATGTTTTAAAGTTCCATTACCTACTCCATGAATAAACACTATAGAAGGTAAATGATGCACAATTGCCGCATCTAAAGAACGATGAAATTGCTCCAATTGAATTTTAATAATTTCAGTATTCGAAAGAAATTGATAATCATCTCTTAATTTTTCGATGTGTAAGTCAACCTCCTTTGCTGGTTTATCAATAACTATTTTTTCATCCGGAGATTTAAAGAAGCTTTCTTTTAATTTATCCGGATCAATAACAACTTCAGCCTCATCAAGTCTGAACAGCCAGGCAGTAGTGCTTAACAAATTCACTTGTTTCTTGCTCATTGAAAAATCCTTGGCTTTTAATTTAAGAGAATTTACCAAAGGCTGTAATGGTTTTAAATCCGCTGAAGTATTAAATAAGGCTTGAAAATGAAAAGTGGGCCAATTATCCAGCTCCGTCATTGATAAAGCATGTATTTTAACTGCTGAATTAGGATCGATAACACCTATAAAATCTCCCCTGAATTTTTTTTGACGTTCAAGTGTGGTACTCAACAGTAACGATAACGAAGTTTCATTTACAACGTGCAAATGAATAACTGCCTTAACACGAGGATCTTCAGTAATTGCTAAATAAACTCCTCTGGTTACAATCGGTCCTTCAGTAATTACAGCTGTCTTTGTTTCCTTATGCTCATTATCATCGTCTAAATGAGTTCCGTGCACAGGTGTAATTTTGGTTACGAGCACAGGGATTTCAAAGTCGTCATCGCCAGTAACTCCAACCATCTGATCGTTAATGATCCGGGTTATATATCCCTCCCGACGTTCATCAACAAATCTTACAAAATCTCCAAGTTTAAATTTCATTATGTGGTATGATTACACTGATTTTATTATGATTACTCCCATTTAAAAATAGATAAAGTAATCCTTATCGTGATTTATTGACCTAAAAACAAACAGGCCACTCATAATGAGCAGCCTGTTGCATATGATTAAACTTTTACTTGCTGAAGATTAAGACTAGTCTTCGTCTTCTTTAGAAGCTAATAGTTTTTCGTATTCTTCACGTGAACCAACAATCATGCGATCATAATCACGCATACCAGTACCTGAAGGGATCAAGTGACCAACGATCACGTTTTCTTTCAAGCCTAACATGTAGTCAGTTTTACCTGCGATTGCTGCCTCATTAAGAACTTTAGTAGTTTCCTGGAAGGAAGCTGCCGAAATCCAGCTCTTAGTACCTAATGATGAACGGGTAATACCTTGTAACACCGGACTTGAAGTAGCAGGAACCGCATCACGCGCTTCAACTAATTTCATATCACGACGTTTTAAGATAGAATTCTCATCACGTAGTTTACGAACTGTAACGATTTGTCCTTTTTTCAACGAGGTTGACTCTCCCGGATCAACAACAACTTTCTTGTCGAACATGCTGTCGTTCTCATCCATAAAGTCAAGCTTATCTACGGCTTCACGCTCTAAGAAACGAGTATCTCCCGGATCTTCGATCAACACTTTTTGCATCATTTGGTGAACGATAACCTCAAAGTGCTTATCATTGATTTTCACACCTTGTAAACGGTATACCTCTTGAACACCATTTACTAAGTATTCTTGTACTGCACCTGGACCTTTGATTGCCAAGATATCAGTAGGACTGATAGATCCGTCTGATAACGGCATACCTGCTTTGATAAAGTCATTATCCTGAACAAGAATGTGTTTAGATAATGATACCAGGTATTTCTTGATCTCTCCGTCTTTCGATTCAATGATGATCTCACGATTACCACGTTTCACACCGCCCAAGGTAACAACACCATCGATCTCAGTAACGATTGCTGGGTTCGATGGGTTACGTGCCTCGAATAATTCGGTAACACGAGGAAGACCACCGGTGATATCTCGGGTTTTACCAGCAGAACGAGGGATCTTAACAAGAACCTGTCCTGATGATACTTTTTCACTTTCATCAACAGCAATGTGAGCTCCTACAGGGATACTGTAACCTTTTTCACCATCTTTGCCAACAATACGAATAACAGGGTTCTTCGTTTTATCACGGCTATCGATAATTACCTTCTCCTTGTGACCAGTTTGTTCATCTGACTCTTCACGGAAGGTTACACCTTCAGTAATTGCTTCAAACTCAACTTTACCGGTATATTCTGAAACGATGACAGCGTTATATGGGTCCCAACTACAGATAGTAGCACCTTTTTCAACTTTCTGTCCATCAACAACAAATAAGTGAGCTCCGTAAGGAATGTTATTGGTCATGATCACTTTACCAGTGTGTTCTTCGATCAAACGAATCTCACCTGAACGACCTAACACAACTTCAATCTGACCATCATCATTTTTCAAGGTAACGGTACGAATGTTTTCGAACTCCAATTTACCAGGGAACTTAGCACTGATCTGTGATTCAGCAGCAATGTTCGATGCAGTACCACCGACGTGGAAGGTACGAAGTGTAAGCTGGGTACCTGGCTCACCGATTGACTGTGCTGCAATTACGCCGACAGCTTCACCGATCTGAACCATTTTACCAGTAGCAAGGTTACGACCGTAACACTTAGCACAAGTACCGCGTTTAGATTCGCAGGTAAGTACCGAACGAATTTCAACAGCATCTACAGCTGACTCTTCAATGCGTTGACCAACTTCTTCAGTGATTTCTTCACCTGCATGCGCAAGTGTCTCATTGGTTAATGGATCAATTACATCATTCAGAGCAACACGACCTAAGATACGCTCATATAATGGCTCAACGATTTCTTCGTTATCTTTCAATGCAGAAGTAAGCACACCACGTAATGTTCCACAATCCGGCTCAGAAACCACCATATCTTGTGCTACGTCATGCAAACGACGAGTCAAATAACCAGCATCGGCAGTTTTCAAGGCCGTATCCGCCAAACCTTTACGAGCACCGTGGGTAGAGATAAAGTACTCTAGTACCGACAGACCTTCTTTAAAGTTTGAAAGGATCGGGTTCTCGATAATTTCACCACCTGAACCTGATTTTTGTGGTTTAGCCATCAAACCCCTCATTCCACAAAGCTGACGAATCTGCTCTTTAGAACCACGGGCTCCTGAATCCAACATCATGTATACTGAGTTGAAACCTTGATTATCTGAAGCAAGTTGCTTCATCAAGTGATCAGTTAGGCGAGAGTTGATACGTGTCCAAATATCGATGATCTGATTGTAACGCTCGTTGTTGGTAATGAAACCCATGTTATAGTTGTTCATTACTTCATCAACTTCATCTTGCGCCTGATTTAACAAAATAGCTTTTTCTTCTGGAATGGTAACGTCTTTCAAGTTGAATGACAAACCTCCTTTGAACGCCATTTGGAAACCTAACTCCTTAATATCATCAAGGAATCTAGCGGCACGAGCCATACCTGTAATTTTCACGATGTTACCAATAATATCACGAAGCGATTTTTTGGTTAACAATTCGTTAATGAAACCAGTTTCTACAGGAGAGAACTCATTTACGATAACACGTCCTACAGTAGTTTCAATTAACTTATTTACAGGTTCACCGTTCTCATCAACAGTGTTTACTTTAACCTTGATCCACGCGTGTAAATCAATACGGTTTTCATTTAACGCAATGCGAACTTCCTCTGGGCTGTAGAAAATTGAACCTTCTCCACGAACAATGCGATCAGGAGTGGACTTACGTCCTTTGGTAATATAATACAGACCCAATACCATGTCTTGCGAAGGTACGGTGATTGGAGTACCGTTTGCAGGGTTAAGGATGTTGTGTGCTGCCAACATTAAGATTTGGGCTTCCAAAACAGCTGCGTTACCAAGTGGAACGTGAACAGCCATCTGGTCACCGTCAAAGTCGGCGTTGAATGCGGTACATACTAATGGGTGTAACTGAATCGCTTTACCTTCAACTAATTTAGGTTGGAAAGCCTGAATACCTAAACGGTGCAGCGTTGGCGCACGGTTTAGCATTACAGGGTGACCTTTCAGTACGTTTTCCAAGATATCCCAAACTAATGGGTCTTTACGATCAACAATCTTTTTAGCTGATTTCACCGTTTTAACAACACCACGCTCAATCATCTTACGAATGATAAATGGTTTGAACAGCTCGGCAGCCATATCTTTAGGTAAACCACACTCGTGTAATTTTAAGGTAGGACCTACAACAATTACCGAACGCGCAGAATAGTCAACACGTTTACCTAACAAGTTTTGACGGAAACGACCTTGTTTACCTTTCAGGATATCTGAAAGTGATTTCAAAGCACGATTACCCTCAGTTTTAACAGCGTTAACTTTACGTGAGTTATCGAATAACGAGTCAACAGCTTCCTGTAACATACGTTTTTCGTTACGTAAAATCACTTCAGGAGCTTTGATCTCGATCAAACGTTTCAAACGGTTGTTACGGATGATCACACGACGATATAAATCGTTCAAGTCTGAAGTTGCAAAACGACCACCATCCAAAGGAACTAAAGGACGTAATTCAGGTGGAATTACAGGAACGATCTTAACGATCATCCATTCCGGACGGTTTTCGATATTAGCTTGTGCACCACGGAAAGCTTCTACTACCTGAAGGCGTTTCAAAGCTTCGTTTTTACGTTGCTGCGAAGTTTCATTAGCAGCCTGATGACGCAAGTCATATGACAATTGATCTAATTGTAAGCGGCCCAATAGGTCCTGAAGAGCTTCAGCACCCATTTTTGCAACAAATTTATTAGGATCTTTGTCGTCTAAATATTGGTTTTCTTTAGGAAGAGTATCTAATATATCTAAATATTCCTCTTCTGTTAAGAAATCGAGATACTGGATACCATCCTGAGCTTTAACACCCGGCTGAATAACCACATAACGCTCGTAATAAATGATCAAATCCAATTTCTTGGTAGGTAAGCCTAGCAAGTAACCGATTTTGTTTGGCAATGAGCGGAAGTACCAGATGTGAGCAACAGGCACAACTAAGTTGATGTGACCCATACGCTCGCGACGTACTTTTTTCTCTGTAACCTCAACACCACAACGGTCGCACACAATGCCTTTATAACGGATACGTTTGTATTTACCACAGGCACACTCATAATCCTTCACAGGACCGAAAATACGCTCGCAGAACAAACCATCACGTTCCGGCTTATACGTACGGTAGTTGATCGTTTCTGGTTTCAATACCTCGCCGCTTGAGCGCTCTAAGATATTCTCAGGCGATGCAAGGCTGATCGTAATTTTGGTAAAATTACTTTTGATCTTATTTTCTTTTTTGTACGACATATTCAATTTTAAATGAGAGAATTAAAGAATGTCAGAATGAGTGAACGTTAAAGATTGCTCTTCCATCCACTCATTCATTCTTTCAATCATTATTCTAATGTAACGTCTAAGCCTAAGCCGCGTAACTCATGTACCAATACGTTGAACGATTCTGGCACGCCCGGAGTTGGAAGGTTTTCACCTTTAACAATGGCTTCGTAAGTTTTAGCACGACCGATAACATCATCAGACTTAACAGTAAGGATCTCTTGAAGAATATTTGCAGCACCGAAAGCTTCCAATGCCCAAACCTCCATCTCACCGAAACGCTGACCACCAAACTGTGCCTTACCACCCAATGGTTGTTGAGTAATAAGTGAGTATGGACCGATAGAACGTGCGTGCATCTTATCGTCAACCATGTGACCAAGTTTCAGCATGTAAATAATACCTACTGTAGTTGGCTGGTGGAAACGATCACCGGTTAACCCATCGTGCAGGTAAGTTCTACCCGACTCTGGAACACCAGCTTTCTTGATCCAATCTTCCACTTCAGCATGGGTCGCACCATCGAAGATCGGAGTAGCGAACTTGATACCAAGCTCTTTACCTGCCCAACCTAAGATAGTTTCGTAGATCTGACCCAAGTTCATACGTGAAGGTACACCAAGTGGGTTCAACACGATATCAACCGGAGTTCCATCCTCTAAGAATGGCATATCTTCGTCGCGTACAATACGGGCAACAATACCTTTGTTACCGTGACGACCTGCCATCTTATCCCCTACTTTAAGCTTACGTTTTTTAGCAACATATACTTTAGCCATCTGAACGATACCTGAAGGAAGCTCGTCACCTACGCTGATAGCGAATTTCTGACGACGGTAATCTCCAAGTTCTTCGTTTACTTTGATGCCATAGTTATGAAGTAACAACTTGATTTGATCATTTTTATCTTTATCAGTTGTCCACTTATTAGGATTGATGTTCTCGTAGTTTAATTCAGCTAACATCTTCTGAGTGAACTTCACTCCTTTAGCGATTAATAACTCTTTATAGTTATCATAAACGCCTTGAGATGTTTTACCATTAACTAGCTCAAACAACTTCTCTACTAAAGTATCTTTTAGCTTGTTATTGTTATTATTATGACGAGCATCTAATTTTTCCAATTGCGCTTTCTCATCGTTTTTAGAAGTTTTCTTAGCACGAGAGAACAATTTGGTATCGATAACCACACCGTTAATTGATGGAGAAGCTTTCAATGAAGCATCTTTTACATCACCGGCTTTATCACCAAAGATTGCGCGTAATAATTTTTCTTCTGGTGAAGGATCTGACTCACCTTTTGGAGTAATCTTACCGATCAGGATATCGCCTTCTTTCACCTCAGCACCTACACGGATAATACCGTTTTCGTCAAGGTCTTTAGTAGCTTCTTCCGATACATTAGGAATATCCGGAGTTAATTCCTCTTCACCACGTTTTGTATCACGAACTTCAAGTTCGAACTCTTCGATATGCAATGAGGTAAAGATATCTTCACGTGCGATACGCTCAGAGATTACAATCGCATCCTCAAAGTTGAAACCTTGCCAAGGCATGAACGCTACTTTTAAGTTACGTCCTAATGCTAATTCTCCATTTTGAGTAGCATAACCTTCGGTAAGCACTTGTCCTTTTTTAACTTTTTGACCTTTCTTAACGATGGGCTTCAAGTTGATACAAGTACTTTGGTTGGTTTTCTTGAACTTGATTAATGAATATGATTTTTCATCACCATCGAATGATACTAAGCGGTCATCTTCTGTACGCTCGTAACGGATAGTGATTTTGTTAGCATCAACATACACAACTTCACCATCACCTTCAGCATTCATTAATGTACGTGAGTCAGATGCAACACGACCTTCCAAACCGGTACCAACAATTGGAGATTCAGGACGTAACAATGGTACTGCCTGACGCTGCATGTTCGAACCCATCAACGCACGGTTGGCGTCATCGTGTTCAAGGAAAGGAATCAATGAAGCAGCGATTGATGTAATTTGGTTTGGTGCAATATCGATAAGGTCGATTTTCTCGGGTTCAATTACCGGGAAGTCACCTTCGTAACGTGATTTAACTTTAGGCGTTAAGAAGTTACCTTTATCATCGTATTGTGCATTTGCCTGTGCAATTGTTTTTCCATCTTCATCCTCAGCACTCATGTAGATTACAGGTTCATCCACTGAAACTTTACCATCAATTACTTTACGATAAGGAGTTTCAATGAAACCTAAATTGTTAATCTTAGCATGAACACAAAGAGAAGAAATAAGACCGATGTTCGGACCCTCTGGCGTTTCAATTGTACACAAACGGCCATAGTGCGTATAGTGAACGTCACGAACCTCGAAACCTGCACGCTCACGAGAAAGACCACCAGGACCTAAAGCTGAAAGACGACGTTTGTGCGTGATCTCCGCCAATGGGTTGGTTTGATCCATGAACTGTGATAACTGGTTAGTTCCAAAGAACGAGTTAATCACAGAAGATAATGTACGTGCATTGATCAAATCGGTTGGTGTGAACACCTCGTTATCACGAATGTTCATACGCTCACGAATGGTACGAGCCATACGAGCTAAACCTACACCGAATTGAGCATATAATTGTTCACCTACAGTACGAACACGACGATTTGACAAGTGGTCAATATCATCAACATCCGCTTTCGCGTTAATCAAACGAATTAAATACTTAACAATCTCAATGATATCTACCTTAGTTAATACTTTAGTATCCTCATCGGTATCTAAACCTAGTTTACGGTTAATACGGTAACGACCTACATCACCTAAATCGTAACGTTTATCCGAGAAGAACAGACGCTCAATAATACCGCGAGCTGTTTCCTCATCAGGTGGTTCTGCATTACGTAAAGCACGGTAAATGTGCTCAACAGCTTCTTTTTCAGAGTTTGAAGTATCTTTTTGAAGCGTGTTATATATAATGGCATGATCAGCAGTAGTAACGTCATCTTTAGTCAAAATAATTGACTTAACGCCAGCGTCGATGATCAAATCGATATGATCTTCTTCAAGAATGGTTTCACGCTCCATGATCACTTCGTTACGATCAATAGATACCACTTCACCGGTATCCTCATCAACGAAATCTTCAACCCATTTGCGTAAAACTCTGGCAGCCAAACGACGGCCAACATATTTTTTCAATCCAGATTTGCTAACCTTAACCTCATCAGCTAGGTCGAACAACTCAAGGATATCTTTATCAGAATCATACCCGATGGCACGCAGCAACGTAGTTACAGGGAACTTTTTCTTACGATCAATGTAAGCATACATCACGTTGTTAACGTCAGTAGCAAACTCAATCCATGAACCTTTAAAAGGAATTACACGAGCCGAGTAAAGCTTAGTACCATTAGTGTGACGGCTTTGACCGAAGAATACGCCCGGTGAACGGTGTAGCTGAGACACAATAACACGCTCAGCCCCATTGATCACAAAAGTACCTTTAGGTGTCATGTAAGGAATTGTACCTAAGTACACATCCTGTACAATTGTTTCGAAATCTTCGTGTTCCGGATCGGTACAATACAACCTAAGCTTAGCTTTTAATGGCACGCTGTAAGTCAAACCGCGTTCAATACACTCTTGGATATCATAACGAGGCGGATCAATGAAATAATCCAAAAACTCAAGTACGAAGATGCCTCGAGAATCGGAAATTGGGAAGTTCTCGCTAAATACTTTAAACAAGCCTTCAGTATGACGATCATCAGCGGTAGTATCTAACTGAAAGAACTGCTGGAATGATTCCAACTGAACATCCAGAAAATCCGGATAATCTAATACATGTTTACTTGTAGCGAAACTTACTCTTTGCGAATTATTAGTGTTGTTTGCCAAGGGAATAAAGTTTGAGAGTGAAAACTATTAAAGGTTTCAAACATCTGTAAATTGCCGATAACTAACTCATTATCAGCAGATTCGCATAAATTAAGATAAACAGATAAAAACAGGAATAGACTCTCCCTTTTGGGAAGAGTCTCCTCCTGTTATATGTGAAATAAGTAATTACTTAATTTCAACTTTAGCACCAGCTTCTTCTAATTGCTTTTTCAAAGCTTCTGCTTCGTCTTTAGCAACACCTTCTTTTAAAGGTTTTGGAGCGCCGTCTACTAAGTCTTTAGCTTCTTTCAAGCCTAAACCAGTTAAGTCTTTAACTAATTTAACAACTGCTAATTTTTGACCACCTGCGTCAGCAAGAATTACATCAAAAGAAGTTTTTTCTTCTTCAACAGCAGCACCAGCACCAGCAGCACCACCAGCAACCATTACAGGTGCTGCAGCAGCAGGCTCAATACCGTACTCGTCTTTTAAAATCTGAGCAAGCTCGTTAACTTCTTTAACTGTTAAGTTTACCAATTGTTCAGCAAACGCTTTCAAATCTGCCATTTTTATAAAAATTTGATAGTTTAAATACTAAATTAATTAAATGTAAGCATTCTTATGGTAGCTTACGCACCTTTTTCTGATAATGTTTTGATGATACCTGCAAGTTTTCCACCTTCTGATTTCAACGCAGAAATAACGTTTTTAGCAGGAGATTGTAACAAGCCAACGATATCACCGATAAGCTCTTGACGAGATTTAATCGCCGTAAGCGTATCTAACTGATTGTCGCCAACAAAGAATGCTTGCTCAATTGAAGCACCTTTTAAGATAGGCTTTTCAGCACCTTTTTCGCTACGTAATTCTTTGATTAGTTTAGCAGGTACATTTCCTGTATTAGAAAACATTACACCTGAAGTACCTTTCAAAGCAGCGAATAACGGGCTGTAATCAACACCTGTAGCTTCCATTGCCTTACGAATAAGAGAATTTTTAGCTACCTGGAATTTAATGTCTCTTTCAAAACATTTTCTTCTGATCGCGTTAATCTTAGCAACAGTTAGATTTGAAGTATCGGTAATATAAAAAGTACCGTACGTCTCCATCTTCTCTTTAAGATCGAGAACGATTACATTTTTTTCTTCTCTGTTCATGTCTTAGATTCCCGCTACAGATTTAGTTTCAACATGAATGCCGGAACTCATGGTACTCGACATATGGATACTCTTAAAGTAGGTACCTTTGGCAGCTGAAGGTTTTAAACGAGAGATTGTTTGAATTACTTCTAACGCATTCTCGTAAATTTTCTCAGGAGCAAATGATACTTTACCTATTGAGGTATGAATGATACCGGTTTTATCAACTTTGAAGTCAATTTTACCACCCTTAACGTCAGTTACTGCTTTACCAACCTCGTTAGTTACAGTTCCTGATTTAGGATTTGGCATCAAGTTACGTGGACCCAAAACTCGGCCTAACTTACCTACTTTAGCCATACAAGCAGGAGTGGTGATGATGATATCAACATCAGTCCAACCTTGCTCAATCTTAGTAATATAATCATCCAAGCCTACATAATCAGCACCGGCTTCTTTAGCTTCCTGCTCTTTGTCTGGAGTACAAAGTACTAAAACGCGAACAGTTTTACCGGTACCGTGTGGTAACACAGCGATACCTCTTACCATTTGATTAGCTTTACGTGGGTCAACACCCAAACGAATATCTAAATCAACCGAAGCATCGAACTTGGTAGTGGTGATCTCTTTTACTAAGGCAGAGGCTTCCTGTAGAGAGTAAGCTTTATCTTTCTCCAACAGGGATAATACTTTTTTGCGATTTTTTGTTAATCTTGCCACTGTTTTACCCTTAATAATTTAATAATTCATTAAAATGGACGTTCACCAGAAACGGTGATACCCATACTGCGTGCTGTACCAGCAACCATTGACATTGCTGATTCAATAGTAAACGCGTTTAAGTCAGGCATTTTATCCTCTGCAATTGTACGTACTTGTTCCCAAGATACAGAAGCAACTTTTTTACGGTTTGACTCAGCCGAACCGCTTTTAAGTTTAGTCACTTCCAGTAACTGAATAGCTACAGGAGGTGTTTTGATGATAAAATCAAACGACTTGTCGGCGTAAACTGTAATTACAACAGGAAGTACTTTACCCGGTTTATCTTGGGTTCTAGCATTAAACTGCTTACAGAACTCCATGATATTCACACCTTTAGCACCTAATGCAGGTCCTACTGGAGGAGAAGGGTTAGCAGCACCACCTTTAATTTGTAATTTAACAAGCGCACTAACTTCTTTTGCCATGTCTCGTTTGTTAATTAAGAAATGTTAAACAATTGTGGAAGCAATAAGTAACATTTGTATTGAAAAACTCATTAATATAAAATTAATGAGGCGCAAAAGTAAATCTTTTGCGCCACATTATCAAATATTTAGTTATTCTTTTTCTACTTGCATGTAATTAAGCTCTAAAGGAGTTCTCCGGCCAAATATTTTAACCATAACCTTGAGCTTTTTCTTTTCTTCATTCACCTCTTCAATAACTCCTGTGAAGCCATTGAAAGGACCGTCCATTACCTTAACGTTTTCACCCACATAATAAGGAACTCCGGTTGTTTCACCCTGTGCAGAAATTTCGTCAACAGTACCTAAGATACGATTAACTTCAGACTGGCGCAGAGGAATAGCAGTACCATCCTTGTCGCCAAGAAAACCGATAACGCTATTTATATTTTTGATAATATGTTCTAACTCACCATCAAGCTGTGCTTCAATAAGAACATAGCCAGGGAAAAAGTTGCGTTCTTTGGCAATTTTTTTACCGTTACGCATCTGGTATACTTTTTCCATTGGAATAAGCACCTGAGGAACGAGATGGTTAAAGCCTAAGCGGTTGATCTCAGCCTCTATGTATTGCTTAACCTTTTTCTCCTTACCACTAACGGCTCTTACTACATACCATTTTAACTGATCACTCATCCCTTACCTCCGAATTAAGAGAACAAATTGTAAAACGATTCGATCAATACGTGACCAAATACCTCATCCATTGCAAATACAATTCCTGCCATGATGCCTGAAGCAACTATAACCACCATTGCACTGTTAAACAATTCTGAAGCTGTAGGCCATGTAACATGATTCAACAACTCGTTTTTAGATTCTTTGATGTATTCTACTACCTTGCTCATTAAAACTACGTTATTAGATACAATGAATGGTTAATAGTATTTTACGGGTTTCCTTTAAATAAAATCAAGAAACCAATATAAAAACTATTAACCTAACATCTTGCACGGGTGGAGAGATTCGAACTCCCATCAGCGGTTTTGGAGACCGACATTCTACCCTTGAACTACACCCGTGTGGAAAAAACAATGGCATTCAGCGAACCAAACGCCATTGTTTTATATTTTGTTAAAATTATTTAACGATTTCAGTTACCTGACCAGCACCTACGGTACGACCACCTTCGCGGATAGCGAAACGAAGACCTTTTTCCATAGCGATTGCGCTGATTAATTTAACGTTGATTGTAACGTTATCACCTGGCATTACCATTTCTACTCCTGGCTCAAGTGAAATCTCACCAGTTACGTCAGTAGTACGGAAATAGAACTGAGGACGGTATTTGTTGAAGAATGGAGTGTGACGACCACCTTCAGCTTTGCTCAATACATAGATCTCAGCTTTGAAGTCAGCGTGAGGAGTTACTGAACCTGGTTTCACGATAACCATACCACGACGGATATCAGTTTTCTCAATACCACGTAACAATAAACCTACGTTATCACCAGCCTCACCGTAATCTAAGATTTTACGGAACATCTCAACACCAGTAACAGTTGATTTCAAATCTTCTGCACCCATACCAATGATTTGAACTGGGTCACCTGAGTTGATCACACCGCGCTCGATACGACCAGTTGCTACTGTACCACGACCAGTGATCGAGAATACGTCTTCAACAGGCATCAAGAAAGGAAGATCTTTCAAACGTGGTGGAACTGGGATGAAAGTATCAACAGCATTCATTAATTCCATGATAGTAGCAACCCATTTAGCATCGCCGTTCAAACCACCAAGAGCAGAACCACGGATAATTGGAGTGTTATCACCGTCGAATTCATAGAATGATAATAATTCACGAATTTCCATTTCAACTAGGTCTAACAATTCTGGATCGTCAACCATGTCTACTTTGTTCATGAACACAACAATTTTAGGAACTCCTACCTGACGAGCAAGAAGGATGTGCTCACGAGTTTGTGGCATAGGACCATCAGTAGCAGCTACTACCAAGATAGCACCGTCCATCTGAGCAGCACCAGTAACCATGTTTTTCACATAGTCAGCGTGACCTGGACAGTCAACGTGTGCATAGTGACGAGTAGCAGTAGAGTACTCAACGTGTGCAGTGTTAATGGTAATACCACGCTCTTTTTCTTCAGGAGCAGAGTCGATAGAATCGAATGAACGAGCTTCTGACAAACCTGCATCTGCTAATACTTTAGTGATAGCGGCAGTCAAGGTAGTTTTACCGTGGTCAACGTGACCAATTGTTCCAATGTTCAAGTGTTCCTTGGAACGGTCAAATTTTTCTTTTGCCATTTTATTTTTTACTTAATGTAGTTTTATAATTGATTAAAAATTAGCAGAACTAATTTGGAGCCTTTGATGGGATTTGAACCCATGACCTCATCCTTACCAAGGATGTACTCTACCCCTGAGCTACAAAGGCCTCGTCTAACAATCAAAGGTTAACCGCTAGGATTATCTTTCTTTAAGGAAAAATGTCTAACTGTTAACTTTTCTGATTACAAGAGAGCGGGAGACGAGGCTCGAACCCGCGACCTACAGCTTGGAAGGCTGTCGCTCTACCAACTGAGCTACTCCCGCTTGTAATATTTTTAGAATTTAAATGGTTGACTCTGACAAGCAAAATCAACCATTCTTTTCTTTATTGTTAGTGTGGGGGGGGAAGGATTCGAACCTTCGAAACCGAAGTAACGGATTTACAGTCCGTCCCATTTGACCGCTCTGGAACCCCCCCATCCGACAGTAATGAATTACCATCTCTGGAGCCTCCTATCGGAATCGAACCAATGACCTACTGATTACAAGTCAGTTGCTCTACCAGCTGAGCTAAGGAGGCGTTTTTATATTTTAAAGAACTACTTTCTTTGTTATCTCTTAACATTTGCTTTTGTTAAGGGATTGCAAATGTACAAAAAATTATTCTCGCTCAAAATTTATTTTAAAATATTTTTTTGTTTGAGTTCAGAACTAAAAAACAGCACTAACGCTATCATAAATCCTGATTTTTGTACCTTCAAAGAACATTGCCGAAGCGGCTGCAAAAGTAGTATTTTACTCGTAATAGCAAGAATATTTATAACTTTTTTTTACCAATATCTCCTTTGACTTTGATAGTCAGGAAGAAAAATTTATTCTACCAATTTACAAGAGTATGCAGCAAACTACTTTTACTTGATTCCTCTCACCCACTTTCATTCAATCAAATTTAAAAAAATTAAAAACCACCAGCTTTTGACCGGTGGTTTTTTAAGTTTTATTGTTGATTTATTTTAAAATTCAGGTTCAGCTACTACAGGTGAGTCTGCTTTTCCCAAATGTGTCCTTAATTTTTCTTTATGCTTTTTTAGTTGTTTGGCTAATGATTCTACGGCAACATCGGTGGCTTCTTCAAACGACTGACGCTGTTCTTTTACAAAGAGGTCTTTTCCGGGAATATTAATTTTAATTTCTACAATCTTGTTCGCATCATCCTCAGCTTTGTCGAGCCTCAGAAAAACATCTCCGTCTATCACGTGATCAAAAAACGAATCAAGTTTATCTAACTTGCGTTGAATAAAGTCAATTAATTTGATGTCGGCTGTGAAACGAATGGATTGCACACGAATTTTCATAGTTCCTCCTTTTTTAAAATTAGGCCCTTGGATGGGCTTGTTTATAAATAGATTTCAATCGTTCTGTGGTATTGTGTGTATATACCTGGGTGGCCGCTAAACTAGCATGTCCTAAAAGTTCTTTTATTGCATTTAGTTCAGCCCCCTTGTTTAATAGATGAGTCGCAAACGTATGTCTTAATACATGGGGACTCTTTTTTTCAATAGTTGCTACCTGTGAAAGACAATTATTAATTAGGTTATAAACAAATTTAGGATACAATTGCTCTCCTTTATTGGTAACGAAAAGGAAGTCGCTTTTGTTATCCGGTCCGTTGGAATTTTTAACAATTACGTAATCTAAAATTAAACTTCCAAATGTTTTTGTAATTGGTATTATCCGTTCTTTGTTGCGTTTTCCTAACACCTTTATAGTGTGAGAGTAAAAATTCACATCTTCATTTTTCAAATTGATCAGTTCAGCTAATCGCATACCTGTTTGATAAAACATTTCTACAATAAGCTTATCTCGCCTACCACTGAAACCTTCACCAAATTCAACTTTATCCAGTAAATTTTCAATTGCACTTTCTTCAATAACAACAGGAAGCCTTTTTTCCTTCTTAGGTGCCTGAACTTTGATTACAGGATTGTTATTAATGAATCCTTCGCGATGCAGGAACTTAAAATAGGTACGTAATGTTGAGAGTTTTCTATTTACGGTTGAGGCACTTTGATCATTATCCAGCAATTCCACCATCCACGATCTTATTATCGCGTGTGTAATCTGAGCACACGCCGTAATTTCAAATTGCGTTAGAAATGACAAAAATTGTTCGATATCATTTTTATAAGATATCAAGGTATGAGTTGAATAACGTTTTTCAAATTCAAGATATCGGAAGAAACTTTCTGTATGCATTCAAGGATATTAAATAGAAAGATAAAGCGTAATTGATATTGCTGTAACTTTTTCTGAAAAACTTAAAATAAAAATGGTCGTATATTTTAGTGAAATATACGACCATTAATATATAATAGCAAAAAGAATTATTGATTCTCTTGCTGAAGAGATTGCTTGTAAATCGCTTTCTTAACCTCGGTTCTACGAGCTACAGAACGCTTTTCAAAGGCTTGGCGGCTTCTTAGTTCGCGCAATACACCTGTTTTTTCAAACTTCTTCTTAAAACGCTTAAGCGCCTTATCAATTGCTTCGTTTTCTTTTACGTTAATGATAATCATACCCTTGATAATACCTCCTTTCAGTGGGACGACAAAGGTAAACAGAAAATAACTGATTATCAAACTATTTTTAATCTATTAAACTAATTGTCTGGCGGTCATTAAACTTACCTTACTTAAGCCTCGCATGATTGAGTACTGTGCAGCTCCATAAGTAATCATCACAATTACGCCAAGTATAGGTTTTGGAGATACAAACTGGTTAAAAGCCAACGTCATGTCAGAGATCATGAAAAATACGGCACCCGCATATATTAGATTAAAATTAGCCATAAAGACCTTATTATATAATGCAATGGCGGATATTGTCATTAATGAGATCACAATTGCATACACACTAACCGGAATCAACATAGGGCCTAAATGTGGTATTATAAAGAAGATCAGCACTGCAGCAATAAACCCAACAGGTACAAGCATTAATATTCTTTTTGTGATAGGAATATCACTTGCCGGCGAGGTTGCTGCAATTTTTCTGAATACAGTAATATACAGTAAATGGGCAGTCAGAAAGCTAACCAGACCCGTAATGAAAAAATAGAAACCAGGAGCTTTAGATGAATCATCTGCAAACAACAAGGCTATATCTCCAATCCAGGAAAATAAGAAAGCTAAAAGGACCGTTTTATTCGTTTTCTCAATTAAGTCGACTGTATTTAATGTATATAGCCAAGCTACAAAAACCATGATAAGTGGCTTTGCAATCAATCTGATTTCTGCTAAATGATTCAGATTCGCATATACAGTTAATGCAACAGAAATAGCAAACAATAGTGTAATTATTCTCTTCATATTTGTTTTTGGTTGATAAATCTAAAATAATGCAAAAAGCCAGACTTGCAAGGTCTGGCTTCTAAATCGCTATACTTTTTATTTATTATTAGTCTTTAAGGATTTCTCTGGCAATAACAATTTTCTGGATTTCCGATGTACCCTCTCCTATGGTGCATAATTTAGCATCACGATAATACTTTTCAGCAGGAAAATCCTTTGTATAACCATACCCTCCAAAAATCTGTACCGCTTCGTTAGCGGCTCTAACAGCAACTTCTGAGGCAAAATATTTAGCCATTGCAGACTCCTTTGTCATCTTTTCACCTACATTCTTTTTATATGCTGCCTGATGAATCAGCAATTCAGCAGCTTCAATTTCAGTAGCCATATCAGAAAGTTTGAAAGAAATACCCTGGAAGTCACATATTGGTTTCCCAAATTGCTGCCGTTGCTTTGAATAAGCTTTAGCTGCTTCAAACGCACCTTTTGCAATTCCGAGTGATAGTGCTGCAATTGAAATACGTCCACCATCCAAAACTTTCATTGCTTGCTTAAATCCGTCTCCCTCCTGTCCTAACATATTATCCTTGTGAACACGGACATTATCAAGAATCAATTCAGTAGTTTCAGAAGCACGCATACCAAGTTTATTCTCTTTTTTACCATGAGTAAAACCAGGAGTCGTTTTCTCGATAACAAAAGCTGAAACTCCGTTCGAATCTCCACGCTCGCCTGTTCTTGCCATAATCACAGCAACAGAACTTGATTTACCATGTGTAATCCAATTTTTACTACCATTGATAATGTAATAATCACCATCTCTTACTGCTGTTGTATTCATTCTCAATGCATCAGAACCGGTATTTGCTTCGGTTAAGCCCCAAGCACCAATCCATTCAGCAGTAGCAAGTTTCGGCAACCAGCGTTGTTTTTGTTCATCATTTCCGAATTGCAATATATGGCCTGTGCACAAAGAGTTATGTGCAGCAAGTGATAAACCTATTGATCCACATACTTTTGCAATTTCTTCAATAATGGCAACATACTCAAAATAGCCAAAGCCTGCCCCTCCATATTGTTCAGGAACTAAAACGCCCATCATCCCTAATTCACCTAATTGTTTAAAAATGTGAATAGGAAATTCCTGGCTTTCGTCCCAATCCATCACGTGAGGACGGATATACTTTTCGGCAAAGTCACGTGCCATTTCATGCACCATCCGCAGGTTTTCAGATGGTGTTGACATAGCTTCATCATAAATTAAATTGGTCATCATAAGGTTTATAAAGGTTATTGATAATTTGCTAATGAAATTATGTGTTCTGAGTGATGTAATAGCTTATCACGCCCCTTCAAAAAATCCAACTCCACTAAGAAAGATATTGCTGCTACATTAGCACCCAATTTCTCTACTAGTTTAGCTGCTGCTTCGACTGTACCACCGGTTGCTAACAAATCATCATGAATTAGTACATTTTTACCAGCTTCTATTCCATCCTCGTGCACTTCAATTATAGCTTCACCATATTCTAAATTGTAAGATTGCTGTACAGTTTTGCATGGCAATTTTCCTTTTTTACGAATAGGGACAAATGGAACTAATAGTTTATGAGCTATCATCATACCAAATAAAAAGCCACGACTTTCTATTGCAGCAACCTCATCAATTTTTATTCCGTTTAATCGTTGAACATATGCCTCAGCAATAGCATCACAAAGTTTAGGGTCTCTTAAAATGGGTGTTATGTCTTTAAATACAATTCCTGGTTTTGGAAAATCGTTAACGTCTCTTACTACTGCTTTAATCTGCTGTTCAATGTTCATGATCTAATATTATTATAAAAAAACTTTGTTGGAACTCGAAAGTTACGCATTAACCTGCTGATGAATAAAACTTTGCTGGTAAATTAATCGATACTCAGATACGGCAATATTTTGTTGAACGTGTTGTTGTCTATAATATCATACTTTATGATATCATTTACTAAGGAAAATAAGCCGTGCTGCTTTCTAAAATTTAACAATGCATTGATCTGTTTATTGGTCAGGTAAGGATAATGCCTCAATTCATTAAACGACGCCGTATTTATATTGGTTAGCTTAATCTTAGTAAGATCTACTGAAATTGATCTTTCAATAGTTAAATATACTAAACTGTCTAGCCCGTACACATCTTTTAATTGCTCTTTTGCATAAAAACCGCCTAAACGGTCTCTGTATTTTATTATCCTCCGGGCCAAAACAGGTCCTATGCCCTTAAGAGAAATAAGCTGCAAAGAATCAGCAGCGTTGAGTTCAATTATTTTTTCAGATTTCGCAGGAAAAAGTGTTTCTGATATTGAGGATACTACTTTGTCGCTGCTACCAATTACTATATATGGTGCTAATTGTTCATATTGAGCCTGGCTAAAAGAATAAATCTTTTTAATATCCTCCTTCTTCCTAAAACGTCCGCCTTTTTCAAGATAATGCATTACAACAGTAGCCTGCCTTTCGGAGAAACCTAATTGTAACCAATCTTTGTATAATAAAGTATTAGGATCAAAAGAAGTAAGTTTTATATTGCGTGTGCTTTCCTTATTGGCGGAGCTAACAAAAGAATGCGGTTTTATTGCTGTGGGATGATTATTTGCTTCGAACTCCCGGATTTCTTTTTTAAATGATGAAAAATCGGTTGGAGGCTCCGTGAAAAAAGAAGGAAAACAGAATGTTGAAATTATTGTAATGAAACAAATTAACATTAACACAAATAAACCGTTTAACTCTTTACGTGAGAAAGAGAACCAAGTTTTGAGAAAACTTTTCATGATAGATTAATAAAATTTTTAAATAGCTGCTAAGGTTCAAATATCATAATTGTAAGGAAATACACAATAAACCAAGAATTAATTTTAAAGAAATAATAGCATCTGCATTAAATAAGTATATTTAACAGGTCGCATATATATCGACCTAAATCTTATTTTTGCAGATTAAACACATACCAAGAACAAATGAAGTTGATCACGAAAAATGAGTTTGCAAAGGCCACTAAACTTGATAAGCTGAAAATGCCTGGCCTTGCCGAACTACTGATGGAGTTGACCAAGATCAACAAAGTAAACAGAGTATTTGCTGAGAACTCAGATAAACAAGGCGTTGATTTTATTGACGGAGTATTAGAGGATATAGGAATTACTGTTGAATTTGATGAAGACGATCTTAAGAATATACCAAAAGAAGGTGGATTTATTGCAATAGCCAATCATCCATATGGAGGAGTTGAAGGATTAATTTTGGTTAAATTGCTTACCTCTGTAAGACCTGAAGCCAAAGTTATGGCTAACTTTCTATTGAAGAAAATCCCAAATATTGCAGATTACTTTATAGGTGTTAATCCATTTGAGAATGTTAAAAGTGTTTCGAGTTTAGGCGGTATGAAGGCCACCATGGAACAGTTACAAAATGGCATTCCTGTTGGAATTTTCCCGGCTGGAGAAGTATCCACTTATGATGCGGAAGCGCAAACAGTTACAGACAAAAAATGGTCGTCGATTGTAGGAAAGATGATCCAGAAAGCGCAAGTTCCGGTTGTACCTATTTATTTCCACGGTAATAATGGTGTTTTGTTCCACTTATTAGGACTTATCCACCCATCTTTACGGACTGTAAAACTTCCTTCTGAATTATTCAATAAAAAAGGGAACACTATTAAGTTACGTGTCGGCAAACCTATCATGCCTGCTGAATATAATGGTTTATCAACACCTGAACGTTCTTTACGCTATTTGAGAGCACGTACCTATGCATTAAATTCAGCTTTTGACACAGATGTAAACCGCTTCTTTGTGAAAGATCTGTTTAGTGTATTAAAAAGACCGGAAGATGTTGTTGAAGCGACTCCACAGGATCTGATTGAAAAAGATGTTGCCCAAATAAGAGACGAGGCATTAGTTTATACCGAAAAGAACTACGAGGTTTACATTGCTAAAACGCAACGAATTCCTAATATTATTAGGGAAATTGGCCGATTAAGAGAAATTACCTTCAGGGAAGTTGGAGAAGGTACTAATAAGAAAATAGACCTGGATGAGTTTGATCTTTATTACCGCCATTTATTTATATGGGATAAGGATGCAAAAAAATTAGTTGGTGCTTATCGTATTGGCCGAGGCAATGATATTTTCTACGCTTACGGTAAGAAAGGCTTTTACATTAATACGCTTTTCAATATCAAGGATCAGATGAATGGTATCCTGAAACACTCGCTTGAGTTGGGTCGTTCCTTTATTGTTAAAGAGTATCAGCAAAAACCTTTGCCTTTATTTTTACTTTGGAAGGGAATTCGTGCCTATGTGTTAAAGCATCCTGAATATCAATACCTGATCGGACCAGTTAGTATTAGTAACAACTTTTCTAACCTTTCTCAATCGTTGATCATTGATTTCATTACTAAGAATTTTTATGATGAGCAATTGGCGAAATTGGTTTCACCAAAAACTAAATTCAAGGTTAAGCATAATAATGTTGACACCGATGTACTGATTGAGCAATATAAATCATTAAAATCGCTTGATACATTAATCTCTCAAATTGAAATTAGCAATATCAAGATTCCTGTTCTGTTACGTCAGTACATTCAGTTAAATGCAAAGATCATTTGCTTTAATATAGATCCGAAATTTGAAAATGCATTGGATGGTTTCCTTGTTTTAAATCTTAAGGATATTCCAGAGGATAAAATGGAGAAACTTTCGCAGGGAGTATAGGTGGGAATTTGAGAATAAGAAAATTTGAGAATATATAGCAAAAGGGCTTTCTCTGTGGAGAAAGCCCTTTTGCTTGTGCTACTATAATAACAGATTAGCTTAGTAGGCTGTATTTTGAGGGTTAAAATTAGCCCATCCTGCTGTCCAATTTGTTGTATCAAATGCACCTTTATAAGCCACTTGCGTAAAGAAACTATCTAATCCGGTGAATACAGATCCGGTTTTAGCTTGTGATTCTGCTTTTAATAAAAAGTTAGGAGCAGTTTGATTAAATGGATCATTGATGCCCGCATCGGTTGCTGCTACTAAAGTAACATTACCAAATAATACAGCAGCAGAAGCTAATGCAGCGTCATCAGCATAAGTTGGTGTAGTGCTTTTAGTACCGTAAGGTTTTGCAATACCAAATACCAGATTGTTTTTAAACTCTGATGTACCGTCTGCTAAAGAAGAAGCCGCATTTGCGCTTTCAATAAGTACACCTGCCATAGCAAAACCTGTAATGATTGAGTTACGAACTACTAATTTAGAGCTTCTTCTCCAGTGGTTACCAGCCGCATGATGAGCATTTGCAGTTGAATTAGCACCTATTAAAGTCATGTTTGAAATTACAGGACGAGTGATTGGAGTATTTGTAGTACCGTTTGCATCGTTATCTGATTCAATACCATTTGAAGCTCCTGTACCTGCATTATCTGCATAAGCAGGATCTTGCTGGGCTACGATAAACTGTAATTTACCTGAAAAACCGTTATCAAAGTCGAAATTATCATCAGTAGCGTGAACCGAAACTAAATATTTAGCATTAACAGTTCCGCCAAAAAACTCAAAACTATCGTCACCAGAAAAGGAAACCTGAATGTGCTCTAAAGTAGTTCCATTACCGACACCGCCACATGTTAAACCGTTTATTTCGTTGTCAATCTGGTAAGGAATCCCAGGATATTCAATTCTAACATATCGTAGCGTTCCGGAATTATCATGATCATTAGTTCCTCCATATCTTCCATCACCGAAAACATCATTCAGATCTCCTTCAATAATGCTCTCTCCTCCTGGATTATTAATACGGGCTCTTCCTAGCAGCACTATCCCACCCCAATCTCCTGGGGCCCTTTGTCCGATTGGTTGAGATGAGGTAAAAATAATTGGATTTGTAGGTGCACCATCCGCAATTATTTTAGACCCTCTAGTTATAATAAGGGTAGCTCTGGAGTTTTTATCCCCTTTTATAATAGTTCCGGGTTCAATTGTAAGTGTTGCTCCGTTTTTAACGTAAACAAAACCTATCATGTTATAGACGCCTTTTTTCAGGGTTGTATTTTGCGTTATTTCACCGGTTAATTCCCAAGTCGCAGAATTAACATTTTCATCTTTTTTACATCCTGATACAACCGAAAGTAAAAACAGAAAACCAAAAAAGTAAAAGACTTTCATTAATGTATTAAACAAATTTAAGCAAATAAGGCTTTCTCATTACGAGAAAGCCTTAAAATATAATAAAGGTAATAAGTGAAAAATTATTTACCCCAAGCTGTCCAACCGGTAGTCCAGTCTGCTGCAGCTGAAACAGCACCTACGTAGTTAGGTTTATCAAATCCTGCTGCAAAAACGCCTTCAAACTTAGTTCCCATTGTTAAAGCTTGAGAATCAGCTTTAGGAGCAACGTTTGGTTTAGCAAAGTTGAATGGATCGGTTAATTTAACATCATCAGCTGAAGCTGCATAAACAGTTGTCAAAGCAAGTTCCTGTACTTTAGCCGGATTAAATCCAGCAACAGTAGTTACATCAGATCCAACACGATAAGGAGCAGCTGCTAAAGTTTGAAGGATATTATTCTTAAAGGTACTACCACCATCATTGAATGACTGAGCAGCTTCATTAGATTCAATAGAAACACCGTTTAATTTAACACCAATAATAATTGAGTTAGCAACATTGAAGGTTGAACCTCTTCTCCAACGATTTCCGTAACCGTAGTTATTCCATACTGGCGAGTTTGGAGTGTTTCCAGGACCAACTAAAGTTGCATTTGAAATATTAACTTTTGTAACCGGAGTAGTTGTGTAAGGACCAGTTTTACCATCAGTATTATCACTCTCAATGTTATTAGAATAGTCACCTGAAGTTCCTTTGTTATCAGTTACATTAGGATCTTTAATCGAGATGATATACTGTAAATTACCACGGAAACCATCATCAAAATCGAAATCATCATCACCGTTACCGTAAGCGATAAGATATTTTGCATTGAACGTGCCACCAAAGAATTCAAAAGCATCATCAACACCTCTTGTAACCTGAATATGGTCAAAAGTTGTACCGCTACCTACACCATATAAACTTAAACCGTTTAACTCAACGTCTGGAGAAACAGCTTTACCAGCATACTCAATACGAACGTATTGCATAACACCTGAGTTATCTGCGTCGTTAGCTTGTGATTTGGTAGCTTCTGTAGCTCCCCATATTGCTGAGTACTTAGGATCTAAACCACCTTCAACAGTTTTGTGGTTACCATTAACAGTTGCTTTACCTGAAATCACGATACCACCGAAATCACCAGGGGCAGGATTTGTTTCACCAGAAGTGAATACAATAGGAGCTGAAGATGTACCAGCTGCATTGATTTTACAGCCAGGAGTAATTACAAGAATACCTGCTGAGTCTTTTTTACTTACGATCTTAGTACCTGCTTCAATTGTAACAGTTGCACCTGCAGTTACGTAAATAGGACCGCGTAATGTCCAAGTTTTATCCTTAGTAAGGGTAATGTTTTTACTGATAACGCCACGAATGTTGGTATCCGTATTTACTGGAGGAGTTGGAGTTGGATCATCACTTTTGCTACAACTAACTAAAGCGGTTGTGGCTACTAAAATTGAAAGACCTAATAATTTTTTCATTTCTTGATTTCGCTTAAAATTTATGTTGCAAATATTTAATTCAAATGTTAAGTAATTGAGAACTAGATATTATCAAATTAACTTATTTCTTATAAGGAAGGTTATAAGAGAAACTCAACGAGAAAGTACGTCCTGGTTGAATTGAGTTTATAACGCGATCACTTTCTGCTTGATAATTGGTTGAACCACCAAAGTTGTAGTAATAACGGATCTGTTGTGCAAGAATATCTCCGGCAGTTAAACGTAACTCCGCATTATCTTTAAACATTTTATGACTTATTTGTAAATCGATAATATCGCGTGGAGCCTCATAAATATCCGCACCACCACTTGTACCTACGTACAGCATGCGTTGTCCAGTTCGATTGTACATAATGTTAGCCCCAAACTTTCCATCATTATACTGCAAACCTGAATTGATCAAATAAGGTGATTGACCTTGTAATGGACGCTGACGAACATCTGTTCCTAATTTTACATCAGATTTTATATAAGATGCATTTACATAGAAATTCATGTTATTCCAGAAGTTAGCACCTCCAAAAAATGAAAGTTTCTTTCTTAATTCAATTTCAAGTCCATAGTCATTTGCACTTTCTGCGTTCACAAAAGTGAATACACGACTACCATTATTGGTTTGTTCGATTGGGTTTTCAAATTTCTTATAGAATGCACTTACTGATATAATTTCACCAGCTGCCGGATAAAACTCATAACGTACATCCGCATTAGTGATTTTGGCAATTTTTAAATTTGGATTACCAACAATGTTAAAGTCTGTTTCGAAGTCAAAATATTGAAATTGAGCAATTTCTCTAAACTCAGGACGATTTACATTCTTTGAGAAGGATGTTCTGATATTTGATTTTTCAGTAACACTGTAAATCAAGTTAGCCGAAGGAAGGATGTCTGTTTGGTTATATTCCTGTTTAGCAGCTTTATTTTTTGCTGGAGTAAGATCCATTTTAAATGCTTCCACCCTAGCACCCCAAATTAAACGAAGATTTTTAGCTAATTTGTTGTCAAACATCACATAGCCCGAATTGGTGTTAACGGTACCATCATAATCATATGAATTTGATGAAATAACACTTAACATCAGGTTATTTGACTGCATTGACTGCTGTGAGAAAATATTATTAAAATTTACACCATTAGCTAGATCTATTTTAACCGGATTGAATCCAGCCGAAGCATAACCCAATGCATCAATTTTAAAATCTCTTGAACGATATACAGATGTTCCACCAATTTTGATCTTATGGTTTTCATTGAACAGTTTAAATGGAATAGCAGCATTTAAATTTCCACTGTAAACATTCTCATTTAATTTACTGTATACTCTACCTGCATTTTGAATGGCAGGGCTATTATAGTTAGATAGGGTAACGTAATAAGGGTCAGTTGATCCATCAGATTTAATGGCTTCCACAATTTTTTGATCTGGTTGATCTTTACTTGTGTTGGCAAATGAAGCATTCCAATCAATATTGATATTTGATTTTGATAATAAATGCTGCCCCTCTAAAACTGAGTTGAACAATGAACTTTGGTACACGTCGTTAAATGAACCGATGTTATTAAGATTGTTACCACCTGATTCATCTGTGATCAAACCATTACGATCAGCGTAACTATTTTTAAAAGTATTATTATAGAAGTTCTTCAGCGCAAATTTGTTATTACCTTTTGAATAAGCAAAGTTTAAAAGTCCACCCAGATTATTAGAATAGTTATATAATTCATCATTGTTTCTAACAACCTGAATTTTATCCAAGTTATAATCTGAACGTTCTCGTAATAAAATATCACGTTGAGTTCTATAACTCAATGAAGCTAAATAACCTAATCTTGAACCAGATTGATAATTCTTATTGTTGCCAATGGTCAACTGCATATTAGCATTTGGAAGTGTTGTTCCGGTTTTCGCAACACCATAGGTATTGGGGAATGCCATTGAAACTTGCTGTGCATCACTAATCGGCATTGCCGGATAGTTATTACGTACCGCGGTATAAGATGATGGTAGATTTCTTGAATTATCTAAGAAACCAAGAAAATCCAATGTTCCAGTATTAGCAGATTGATAATCTTTAAAAGTGCTTTGAGTATTGATACCAGTTCCTAAAGTAAACGAGAAAACAGGCTCCACAGGAAAGTCTCGAGTTGTTATTTGTACAGCACCACCTGAAAAATCACCAGGAAGGTCAGGAGAAGCTGTTTTATTAATAACGATATTATCAATTAGGTTAGATGGAATAATATCAAAGGAAAAAGCTCGCTTATCAGTTTCAGTGCTTGGTAACGCTGCGTTATTCATCAAAGAAACATTATATCTATCACTTAGACCTCTTACGACGACGAACTTATTATCTTGAATACTTGTACCACTTATACGTTTAAGAACTTCACTTGTATTTTTATCAGGGGATCTTTTAATAACCTCTGCAGAAATGCCATCAGATACACGTATGTTACTTTTCTGCAAAGAATAAAGTGCATTAACCGATTCTTTTTTATAACTTGAAGCTACTACTACCTCACCTAGCTCAGTTGCTGCATCATCCATTACTACATTTAGTTCGGTAACTTTCCCTGCTTTTACTGCTACTTCTGAAACAACTTTTGTTTTATAACTGATATATTTAAACTCTAAAGTGTAAGTTCCAGCCGGGAGTGATAACTCATAACGACCGTCAATTGATGTAGGAGATACTTTTTGAGATCCTTTCACAATTACCGGTAAACCGACAATCGGCTCATTAAAACCTTTATCTGTTACCTTTCCTATGATTTTACCATTTTGGGCCATCGCAGTTGTTATCGAAATGATTAGCATCAGAATCGTTAACGAGAGGAACTTTGAAATACAATTATTTTTCACTTTTACCTTATATTTTGTTTCAGGCAAAAGTAGAGCGACTAGGTTAAGCCGATGTTAATTATCAATTAATCTTAGATAACGTATTGATTATATTTATGTTAACAAACTTATAAGAATACAGACAATTAACTGGATATCAATAAATTAACCTAAATAACAATATTCGTCATCATATTAACTAAAAATGCACGGCTGGCTTTAACACTACATTTTAAGTTAACCTTAATGTAAAATTCAGCACTTTGATGTAGTCTTTATCCGATTTTCTTAAACTAAAAAAACCCGCTTAACGGCGGGTTTATAATATCATGCTAAGTTTAAATTTACTAATAGGATATCCCCAGTTTTTTGAAGATGAAATGTAATAACCAAATAGGACCAATCAATAAGAACTTGATATCATTTAAAAATGACGGTTTTTTTCCTTCAATTTTATGACCAATAAATTGAAAAACCCATGAAACAACAAAGATAATAGCACATACTATTGCTAACCCAGATAACCCAACACGCTGCTCAATAAGTACATACAGTGAAGAGAATAGGGCCATTATTATAACCATTACCATAGCCAATCGAGGAGAAAGCTGCCAATAATAATACAAAGCAAATGCGATCACAAAGCTGGCCCAGTTAAGGAACATGAAACTCCATGGCACAGGGATACTCCATAATAATCCAATGAGGCTAAATACAATCGCAGGAACACAAATCCAGTGAATTAGTTTATTGGTCTTATTCTGGTGACTTTCAGCATATTTGTCAAAATACTGATCTACAAGTTTTGGAGCGTTTTCTGTTGACTTGGTTACTGAACCCATTTCTTATGTATTGATTGGTTAATTAATAGTTTTTAAAATTCTAATTTAATATAAATTGTCAATTATAAGAAAAGCCCAACAAAATGTCGGGCTTCTATATTTCGAATATCCTAAACTTATTACTTCGCGTAAGCTACAGAACGGCTTTCACGTATAACGGTCACTTTAATCTGACCAGGATAAGTCATTTCTGTTTGAATCTTGGTTGATAGATCAAAAGCCAATTTTTCTGCTTGTTGATCTGAAATTTTCTCACAATCAACCACTACACGTAACTCTCTACCAGCCTGGATTGCGAACGTTTTCTCAACACCAGGGTAAGAAAGCGCTAAGTTCTCCAGATCCTGAAGACGTTTAATGTAGCTTTCTACCACCTCACGGCGGGCACCAGGACGAGCACCTGAAATAGCATCACATACCTGAATAATCGGAGAAATAATGCTGGTCATTTCGATTTCATCGTGGTGAGCTCCAATTGCATTACAAACATCAGGATGCTCTTTATACTTTTCAGCCAATTGCATACCCAATAATGCGTGTGGAGTTTCCGGATTATCATCAGGAACTTTACCAATATCGTGTAACAATCCGGCACGTTTAGCTAGCTTCACATTTAAACCTAATTCAGCAGCCATAGTAGCACAAAGATTTGCAACTTCACGTGAGTGTTGTAACAAGTTTTGTCCATAAGAAGAACGGTAACGCATACGTCCCACCATACGGATCAATTCAGGGTGCAAACCATGAATACCTAAATCAATAACGGTACGCTCACCAATTTCCACGATTTCATCTTCCAATTGTTTCTTGGTTTTAGAAACAACTTCTTCAATACGTGCAGGGTGAATACGACCGTCGGTTACTAAACGGTGTAATGAAAGACGGGCAATTTCGCGACGAACTGGGTCAAAACAAGAGAGGATAATTGCTTCAGGAGTATCGTCTACAATGATTTCAACACCTGTAGCAGCTTCTAAAGCACGGATATTTCTACCTTCACGGCCAATGATGCGGCCTTTAATCTCATCACTTTCGATGTTAAAGATAGAAACTGTGTTTTCAATTGCAGCTTCCGTTGCCGTACGCTGTATTGTTTGTACTACAATTTTCTTAGCTTCTTTGGTGGCTGTAAGCTTGGCATCTTCAATCACATCTTTAATTGATGCCATTGCTTGCGATTTAGCTTCCTCTTTTAATTGCTCAACCAATTGCTCTTTGGCCTCAATAGCCGTTAAACCAGCTACTTTTTCCAGTTGAGAGACATGCTCTTTTTTAAGATCCTCAACTTCTTTCTTCTTATTCTCAACCACATCCAATTGCTTGTTAAGGTTGGTTTTAACAGCCTCAAGCTCCTGGTCTTTACGGTTTACGTTTTCAATCTTTTGGTTAAGTGATTGTTCTTTTTGTTTTAACGAGTTATCTCGTTGAGCAGCAACCTGATTCTTTTGGTTAATCTCCTTCTCATGTTCTGCTTTAAGCTGAAGGAATTTCTCCTTAGCTTCCAGTAGCTTATCCTTTTTTAGGATCTCGGCTTGCGCCTCGGCGTCTTTCAGAAACTGTTTAGCCTTTGTTTTGGCTATAATTTCCTGGTTTTTGAAAAGACGTCGTAGCAAGAAACGGTCAATTCCGATACCTGCTGCAAGCGCCACTACTACATATAAAATAATTTCCATTCGATAAGTAAAAAAATAAAAAACCGCAACTAAAACTTATATAAACACCCACAGGCTGATACAACCTAACCAAATAATGGTGATTTATATAAAATTTAACTGCGGTTAAATTTATACTTGTACTAAAATACTATTGCCCCGACAGGTATTGTGTCAGCTGTTGATCCAATTCAGCAATTTTTTCGGAAATGCCTTCATCTTCAATCAATCGTTTCCCATCAAACTTCAAAGCTGCTGTAGCGTAATGCAAAACGCACATCGACAACAGATCTTGTTTGTCTTTGACCTCATAATTTTGCATCAGCATCTTTATGCGGTCATTAATTTCTTTGGCAGCTTTTCTCACAACCTCTTCCTCCGATGCATTTATACGCAACGGGTACACCCTATCAGCAATATTTATTTTAATGGAAATTTCTCCCATTTTGAGCACTAAATCACGAGTTTATTTAGTCAGGAGCTCAATGCACCTGTCTATTTCTTTCGCAAATTCGTTAATTTTTTGTTGGATGTCAAGAGCCTTTTCACTACCTCCTGATAAAGAAGAAGCTAATCTTGCTGCTTTTAACTGATCTTCCAACTCCAAAATCGTTGTTCTACGGGTCTCTGATACCTCTTTTGCTTCATTCAGTTCCGCTAAAAGTTCCATATGCTCTTTTTGCAGTTTATTATGCAAAACCATTAGTTTTTGCATTTTTTGCTGAAGATGCTCAAGCGTTTTTACCAGTTCACTCATAGATTTTTCAGATTCCTTAAGAAAAAATCAAGAATAAGAATTCTGTAATATATAAAAAAATCTTAATTCCTGATTTTTAATAATGATATCTTATTTTCTGATCTCCGCTCCTACTTTTTCAAACCCAGCAATCAGTTTTTGCATAATGCCATCTATTTGCTTATCGGTAAGGGTTTTCTCCTCATCCTGAATGACAAAGCTCAATGCATATGACTTTTTACCTTGAGGAAGCTTATCTCCCTCATATTTATCAAAAATATTTACTTCTTTCAGTAAGTTCTTTTCAACTTGAAAAGCAATTTCTTTTAATGAAGCGAAATTCACCGAACTATCTAACAACATAGACAAGTCTCGACGAACAGCAGGAAATTTTGCCACTTCTTTGTATTCCGCAACGTTATTTAACTGAACCTTCAATAGATATTCCCAGTTAAAGTCAGCATAGAATACAGGCTTATCTATATCTAATTTCTTTAAAACAGCTTTACTCACCTGTCCAAACTGGACAATTACATTTTTGCCTTTTTTATAAGCCAATCCTTCAGCAAAAATATCGTTATTGATAACTTCTGACGATGCAACAGAAACCTTTAGTTTCTTAATTATGGCATCTACATAACCTTTTAACAAAAAGTAGTCAACTTGGTTTGCGGATGCATTCCACTGCTCTATTTCCTTTCTGCCTGTTACAAATAAGGCCAAACGAGGTTCCTCGTAATAACCATTTTCTATCGTTTTATAGATTTTACCAAACTCATAGAACTTCACATCTGCATTCTTACGGTTTTGGTTATAAGCAATGGCCTCTAAACCTGAGAACAATAATGTTTGGCGCATTACGTCAAGATCAGTACTTAATGGATTTAGAATAACTACATTTTCTTCCGGATTGATCGTAGCAGTAAGTTGACTGTAAGCCGACTTGGTTAATGAGTTCGACATAATCTCATTAAAGCCATTGGCTGTAAAGAAATCAGAAACAACATTTTGCAGTTTCTCACGATCAGGCTTAATTGCAAAAGACAATGAAGAATTTAAAATAGTAGGGATTTCAACATTATTATACCCGTAAATACGCAAAATCTCTTCAATGATATCAACTTCACGGGTAACGTCCACTTTATTGGTAGGAACACTTACTTTAAAACCTTCAGCATTTTCTGAAAGAATTTCAATACCCAAGCCTTTTAAAATCGATTTAATCTCTTCTGCCGGAATCTGCTTTCCGATTAAGCGATATACGTTTTTATACGTAACATCCACTTCTGCCTTCTTAATAACGGTAGGATAAATATCAATTACATCAGACGAAACAGATCCGCCAGCAACCTCTTTAATCAATAAAGTTGCACGTTTTAAAGCATACACTGTTGCTTCCGGATCAGTTCCACGTTCAAAACGGAACGATGAATCTGTTTTTAAATTATGAAGTTTTGCTGTTTTGCGAACAGAAACTGAACTGAAATAAGCCGACTCCAGGAAAATGGCTTTAGTAGTTTCTTTAACACCTGCATTTAATCCTCCGAAAACTCCTGCAATACACATTTCTTCCTGCTCATTGCAAATCATCAGATCATTAGCCGACAGTTTACGTTCTGCCCCATCAAGTGTTACAAACGTTGACCTTTCAACGGCTTTGCGAACAATAACTTTATTACCTTTTATTTCGGCAGCATCAAATGCATGTAAAGGTTGCCCTGTTTCGTGTAAAACGTAATTGGTAACGTCAACCACATTGTTAATCGGACGAATTCCAATTGCACGTAATTTGTTTTGTAGCCATTCAGGAGAATCTTTAACGGTTACTCCTGAAATTGTAACACCTGAGTAACGCGGACAAGCCTCACTGTCTTTTACTTCAACTGAAATTTTAAGGTCATTATTTTCAACCTTAAAATTATCAATAGAAGGTATTACAACCGCACCTTTCAATACAGCGGCAACATCTCTTGCAACGCCAATATGTGAAGAAGCATCAACTCGATTTGGCGTAAGGCCAATTTCGAAACAATAATCATCTTCGATTTTGAAATATTCTTTAGCCGGCATACCGATCGGAGCATCTTCCGGAAGCACCATAATACCTGCATGAGATTCTCCTAAACCAATTTCATCTTCTGCACAGATCATCCCTTCAGAAACCTCACCTCTGATCTTTGCTTTTTTAATTTCAAAAGGTTCGCCTGAAACCGGATGTACAATACACCCAACAGTTGCGACAACCACTTTTTGTCCTGCTGCAACATTTGGAGCCCCGCAAACAATATCTAATTCACGTTCACCTCCAACATTTACTTTAGTTACACTTAACTTATCAGCATTAGGGTGTTTATCTCTAAACGTGACATAACCGATTACCAAACCCTCTAAACCACCCGGAATAGTTTGAATTCTTTCCAGACTTTCAACTTCTAATCCTGTATTCGTAAGAATTTTTGATATCTCCTCAGGAGCTAACTCAGTTTGAATATATTGTTTTAACCAATTGTAAGAAATCTTCATTTGTTCAACGCTTTTTGGCGAATCGCAAAAGTAGGAAAAAAAATAAAGTAGGTGTTCTTCCTACTCAATTTACAACCATTATTTCTGTATTTCTATCTGAATACTTTTGCAACACTACATCTTATTTAAATTAATTATAAATAATACTTGTGGAAGATTTTTTGATTGTATACTTTTGCGGCCATATTTAGACTTAATACAAATAACAACAACTAACTACAACTATATGACTCTTAAGCTCTACAACTCTTCTAAATCATTTGCAATCCTTAGTTTTTTGATACTATGTATAACCGTTTTTTCAGCAAATGGTCAATCAAAAAATGGTTCAATAACCGGAACTGTAAAAACAAGTGATGGTAGTCCTGCAGCTGCGGTAAGTGTAAGCTTAAAGGAAGTTAACAGAGGCTCCATTACAAATGATGCTGGTTTATTTACAATCAAAGGTGTAAAAGAAGGCTCGTACACCCTTCTTATCAGTTATGTAGGCTTAGAACCACAATCAAAAACTGTATTAGTAACTGCTGGTCAATCATCAGTTGTCGACTTTACTTTAATTGAAACATCAGGTAAACTTGCTGAAGTAGTTGTAACAGGTACTAAAAGCGTTAACAAAAAACCCGTTAGTGTAGGCAAAATTGATATTACTCCAATGGACCTACCACAAAGTGTAGCCGTTATCAATAGCACTGTAATTGCTGAACAACAGGTAAATAAGTTAAGTGATGCCATCAAAAACGTTAATGGTGTATCATTAGGTACTACACGCGGTACTACATCCGAAACCTTTTTTGCACGCGGTTATAATCTTGGAGCCAACAATATCATGAAAAACGGCGCTCGCTCTAACTCTGGCGTTATTCCTGAGGCAAGTGCGCTTGAGAGTATTGAGGTTTTAAAAGGAAGTTCGGCTTTATTATACGGTAATGTAACTGCTGGGGCAGTTATTAATATGGTAACCAAACAGCCTAAATTTAACTTTGGTGGTGAGGTTTCAATGCGCACAGGCAGTTATGATTTTTACAAACCTACACTTGATGTTTACGGACCAATCAGCAAAAAAGTAGCTTTCCGTGTTATTGGCACTTATGAGAACTCAAAAAGTTTCAGACATTCTGTTGAGTCTAAACGTATCTATGTTAACCCTTCTATTCTGTACAAAATCAGTGATAAAACTGACTTATTAGTTCAGGGGGATTATTTAGATGCTGATTTAACTCCTGATTTTGGTTTGGGTTCATTAGCTGATACAGCTTTAGCAACTTCAATTGATCGATCGAGTTTCTTTAATACTCCATGGGCGTACAACAAAGCAAAACAAGCTACTGCTAATGCAACATTAAATCATCAGTTTAATGAAAAATGGAAACTAAACGCTCAGGTTGCTTATCAGAATTTTGATCGTAATTATTTCTCAACTGAACGTATTCAAGCAAAAAGCAATGGAGACTGGGCCAGAAATTTGACAAGGACTAAAACTAATGAGAATTATTATACAACGCAACTTAACTTAAATGGTTCTGTTAAAACCGGAAAAGTAGAGCACAAGTTATTGCTTGGAGCTGATGCAGAAAAATACATGAACAATACATACGGGTTCAAAAAGTTTCCTACAGCATATGACCAGATCAACATCCTTGATCCTTCAAAGTACAGCTGGCGTACAGATATGCCATCAACCAGTGATTCTATAAGAAATGCCATACCTACTAATCGCTTTGGAATCTTTGTTCAGGATTTAATAAGCATTTCTGAAAAAATTAAAGTTTTAGCAGGCTTAAGATGGTCATACATCGACTCTCCTGTGCCAACTATCTATAATTTAACAAATGGAACAGATGCAAAAAACACCACAATTAAGTACAAATCTGATAAAGCGTTTTCTCCTCGTCTTGGTGTAGTTTATCAACCATCTAAGAACACATCTGTATTTGCTAGCTATTCAAATAACTTTGTACCAAATACTTCAGGAACGGATATTTACCAAGGAAGTTTAGATCCTTCAACAATTGACCAGTATGAAGTTGGGATAAAAAATGATTTCTTACAGGGCCGTCTTTCAGTTAATCTGACTGCTTACAAGATTATCAACAATAATCTCGTTCAAACTGCAAGATATGATAAAGAAGGAAAAGAAAACTTTGATACTAACCTTAAAGAGTTCTCCGGACAAACTACAAGTGATGGTATTGAATTAGACATTAACGGTACTATTACAAAAGGCTTAAATTTCTTAGCGGGCTACAGTTATACTTATATGCGTTACACTAAAACTCCTGATACTAAGGGTAGTTATGTTGAAGGCGAACGTTTAGTAAGCGTTCCTTCTCATACTGCGAACGGAACCGTATTTTATACGTTCTCAAATTCTACTTTAAAAGGTTTAAAAGTAGGAGTATCGGGTTTTTATACGGGAGAACGTAATGCAGGCTGGAATAATACAAAGGGACAAACTCAAAAAAATCGTTTAATCCCAGTAAGTGGCTTTACGACATTTGATCTTTCATTAGGTTATACATTTAAAAAATTCTCTGTTTTAGGTAAGGTTTCAAACATTACTGATGAATTGAACTACTATGTTCATGAGAATTACAGCGTGAATCCTATTGCGCCTCGTCAATTTATGGCTACTGTAGCTTATAAATTTTAAGAACTAAATAACCCTTTACTAATATAAAACCGGATCTCCGAAAGGATGATCCGGTTTGTTTGTATAACACATGAAAGTATTTTTTCGCACTATTCACCTTTATCTAAGTTTAATCGCAGGCTTAATCATTTTTATCTCTTGCTTAACAGGAACTATCTTAGTTTTTGAAGAAGAAATAGAGCAAACTATTCATAAGGATCGATATTTTGCCGCAATTGGAGATGTTCGCCTGCCAATTGACCTGTTGGTTGATAAAGCATTGGGAAGCACTCCAAAGGCTAAATTAGCAAGTGTTAAAGCTTATTCTGATGAAGCAAGAACAGTAGAAATTAGCATTACGGTTCCTGATAAGAAGAATAAAAAGGAAACTGATAAAAAAGCCAATACCCAACCATCCAAAGAGATTAAACCAGAAGGAAAAACTGGCGAGAAAAAAGGAGGAAAACCTGAAGGACGTAAACCTACATTGACAGTTTATGTAAATCCATATACAGGTGAAGTTATCGATGTTGTAAACCGACGTGAATCATTTTTCTTTACAGTTGAATCGATACACAGATGGTTGTTAGCCGGAAAAGATAGTTTCGGTCAAACAATAATTGGAATTTCTACCTTCTTCTTTCTATTCATCTTAATCACCGGGTTAATTTTATGGTGGCCAAAAACGAAGAATATCCTAAATCAACGCTTAAAAATTAAGTGGAGCGGTGGATGGAAACGCTTAAATCATGACCTGCATATTGTTACAGGATTTTACCTCGCCATTTTTCTGATCGTAATTTCATTAACCGGTTTGGTTATGGCTTTTAACTGGATGAACAAGGGTATATTTACACTTACAGGTTCAAAAATGGAAAATCCAGAGCCGCCTTCATCTATTTATCAAGCCAATATTAAACCTTTACCTGTTTCGGCCATTTATGAATCTGTTGCACCTATTAAAAATGCATCTTATTATGCTGTGAGAATGCCCAAAGATTCTGCAGCTGTTTATACGGTAAACGTTTTACCTGAAAACGTAATTGAAACTGCAAGCGACACTTATTACATTGATCAGTATAGTGGTAAAATAGTTGGTTCATTTATTTATTCAGCTAAAAACAAAGGTCAAAAAATTAGATCGATTGTTAAACCTCTGCATACTGGAAGCATTTATGGCTTACCTACAAAAGTGATCAGTTTTATTGTTTGTCTGTTATCGCTTGCATTTCCTGTAACTGGAGTGATCATGTGGCTGAACAGAATAAAGGGTGAAAAAAAGAAGATCAAAAAGGATAAATCATCCGTTATCGAAACTGTTTAACATAACTAAAGCGCCAATCTCATTCTAATTAAATATGAACAAGATTGGCGCTCTATCTTACAATTTACCTTCATCGGCAAAGCTATAGTATTGTTGATCACCAATTATGAGGTGATCAAGAACTTGAATCTCCAATAATTCTCCAGCCTTAATAAACTTATTCGTTAAAGTGATGTCCTGCTGACTTGGGGTTAAATTGCCAGAGGGATGATTGTGAATTAAAATCATGTTGGTTGCTGAATGTTCAATTGCTTGCTTAAAGATTATTTTGGGATCAGCAATTGTACTAGTCATTCCCCCTTTACTAACATTGCTAACCGCTAACACTTTGTTGGATCTTCCTAAAAGAATTACCCAAAACTCCTCATGTTGAATATCTGCCAAATAAGGGTTAATGATAGTATAAGCATCTTTGCTACAAGAAATACGTTGAATCTTATTCACTTGCTCTTCTTCTTTTCTTCTTCTGCCCAATTCCAAAGCAGCCAATATCGTCACTGCCTTAGCCTCGCCTATCCCCTTATACTTCATTAACTCTTTAGTACTTAGCTTAGCAAGTTTGCTAATATTATTCTGAAGTGAATTTAATATGTGTTTACTCAAATCAACTGCGCTTAGTTTTGCGGTTCCAGAACCTATTAAGATTGCGATTAGTTCTGCGTCACTTAAACTTTGACGACCTTTCAACATCATTTTTTCACGCGGACGATCGTCTTCTGCCCATGCTGTTATAGGCAGTTTGTTTTCATAAGTATTTTCCATTTAACAAGTAATTATTATCAATTAAGCCTAACGATTATTGTATTTAACGAAGAAATTTGTTGGGAGTTAAACAGTGTGGACCCTTTATAAAAAAATTGCTCCATAAAGGAGCAACAAAGTATTCACAATTAAATTGATCGTTCAATTATTAGGAGTATTAATCCAAACCCTTTAGTGATTTATACCGTTTCTCATTATTGTACCACATAAGTAATCCACCAAGTAAACCACATAGCAGGTAAATGGGGATACCGTACCATACTCTTATTTTAAGATATAGATCGAAGTCTTTAATTCCGTTGATAAGATCATAAATGGTAACGATGGCGATGACCGGCAAGGTGTAGCGTAAAATTCCGATTCTGATAGCAAAACGCCATTTATTTTCTTTACGTTCTTTTTCCCATTTGCGTAAAAAGGCAAAGTCATTTTTAGGTTGAGGCATATTCAGAGAGCATTAAATTGAACACAAAATTTACCAAACTTTATCAACAAATAAAAGTTCGCTATAAATTTTCCCAAGCAGAAATCAGACCAATAATGCCTATAAACAAATGAGGCTGACAGCAGAATAATAATTTATTCAACCGTCAGCCCTTAGTTATGAGTTGTATAATTTTAAGGAGTACTTGTTGCTACGGGAATTACTTTACCATTGAAAAACTTATGACCTGTAAGGGCAAAGTCGGCAATGTATTTACCCATTTCAAAAGCTGCAACAGGAGATTCATAGCCAGGAAATGCTTGTTCAAGCATTTCAGTTTGTGCCGAGCCCAATGCCAGGCAATTTACTTTGATGTTTTGTTCTTTAAACTCTTCTGCCAAACACTCCGTAAGATTATGAAGCGCTGCTTTGCTTGCCGAATAAGCCACCAATCCAGGAAACTTAACGCTTCCTGCAAAACCACCCATGCTACCTATATTTACAATATGTGCATTGGTAGACAATAGAGGCTTCAGATGCTGAATCATTTTAACATGCCCAAACAGATTACTACGCATCATCAGCTCAAAATCTGCCTCTGTTAGTTCTTCGAAAGGCTTATTAATAAGCACACCTGCATTATTAATTAATACATCAACTGTACCTAATTTTTCTTTCAACAATGGAATTAATTCCGTTTCATAATCTCCGGAATAGATATCAAATGGCAATACTTCTATCTCACAATTTGGATTTAATTGAAGCGAAATTTCTTTAAGCTTTTCAAGTTTATCACCCGATCTGGCTAAGGCTACTACCTTAAGATTAGTTTGTAAGGCAAATTCAATGACTGCTTCGAAACCTACACCGCTGCTGGCTCCGGTAATAACAATATTCATATTTAGTTAATTGTGTATAGTTATGGGGTTTTAGATCATGGTTCATAGATCATGGTTCATGGTCTATAACCTAACCCCAAAAATAATAGTTCAGGAGTTATTGTATATGGTTATTCAAACCTTGCCCCTGAACTATTATCTATCCATGATCTATGAACCATGAACTATGATCTATAAACTATGATCTATGAACTTTTATTACTAATGTACTAAATCAATAACCGGATTAGCGATAAGGCTAAAACCGTCATTAATTAACTTGGTTAGTTTTGGATCGCTGGAAGCTTTATTTTTAAGGAATAAACGAATATCTTCAGCTATCTCAGGATGTAGTCCGGTGTGATCAAAGATTTCAAGAATTTCCATTGCACAAAGCCAGTCATTCGTATGTTCAGTTTTTAATGAATCCCAAACTGAAGGCAACAAAGCAACATCCGCCTGTTTTTCACGAACCTTTCTAACAATACGATATAATTCATGCAAACGAATCGTTTTATTATCATAGTTCACCTGATATGTTTTATTATCCGACACCATTGCTACCGGCTCAAATGCATCTTTATCAGCGGCTCCACAAAACACAGATACAATTTTTGAACCTACAGCCATATCGTAAATTCCCCATAATGGCTCAAAATAAACTTTCCCAGATTTAGCGTCGTATACTTTACAATTAGTAAAACTTAGTAATACTAATTTTTGATCTTCCTGGATAACAGATTTTAATACACCTTCTACAACAATACCACTCTCAAATTCGAGGTATGCAGGCTCACCTATTTCTACTCCAATGTTTTTAAGGTCATTAATATGAAAATCTTCCAATGACATTTCGGTATCCTTTAGCTTACCTATCGGAGAACTGAATCCATCAGCATGATATTCCTTATGGTGACCTTCCAGTTGAGTGTCATTATAACTTAAAGCGGAAGGACCTGTTGTTTTCAGATAGATTGCTTCGTCTTTTTCATTCAATATTACATCTGTAAACGTGCCTGTTACTTGCAATCCGGAACTATAAACTGCAGTACAAGTATTTCTACACTCAATGGCTTTCATCAATCCATAAGTACCCCCAACTCTAAACGACATTGTATTGGCAAAATCCTCTAATACAGCTATCAGATTTTCGAAATCAGCTGTAACGAATAATTGAGGTTGTGGCTTGGTAATATCATAAGAGTAATTGATTGTATCCTTGGCATACCATAGCTTTTGAACATCCGGTTTCATGCAAGATGCACTTTCACCAATTGAAGATAATAGGCCAGCTCCATAAATCTTAGGCTCATCTATAGTACCGATTAATCCGTACTCAACTGTCCACCAGTGTAAACGGCTTAACAAAGCCATTTCAGAAGGTGCACCTAAGTTTTGCTGCTTAAATTCAAGATCCTTTTCGGCTTTTGCAATTTCAGCAGGATCAGCATCAGGCATTTCCTTTAAGATCGATAAATGTCTGATCGCTTCATACAATTCAAAATCTTTATGAGAATACATTGCTTTAGAACCTATGTAGCCGAAATAGCTTAAATAATCGGCATAACGAGGTTCTCCAATAATTGGAGCATGGCCGGCAGATTCATGAATAATATCAGGAGCCGGAGTATATTCAATATGATCGATTTGGCGTATATCCGCAGCAATTACTAAAACCTTATAAGCCTGAAACTCCATGAAAGCAGCAGGAGGAATAAAACCGTCAACAGTTACCGCACCCCACCCTATTTGACCAAGCGCATCATTCATCTCTTGCAGGCTTGGAATCTTTTCAATTGTTAAACCAGCTTTTTTTAATCCCGGAATGTAAGGGTAATAAGCAACATCCTTAAGGTAACTGTAATTCTGACGCATTACATACCGCCAAATAGCGTGATCAACAGGCGTATAATGCTCATAATGTTGTTCAACAACATACTGCTTTAAATGGTTAGGCAACGCTGCCACCTGTTTATTGTTAAAGAAATTCATTTCAAATTGATTGGTCTTGTAAATTTATAAATACAAGGGTTACTTTCTTCATGTCGGGTGAATTAATTGAAAAATATTTACGAACTAATTCACTCCTAAACAAAATTATGAAGAACATTCAACAACTGGTACTTATATCAGTACTAACCCTGGCAATTACAAGTTGTGGTCAGAACCACAAAGCGGAAATGGAGTCAATGGCTTCTGCCGATACAGCAATGATATCTTCATCGGCAGCGGAAACCGGAAATGATAACGGTAGGAAGTTCATCCGAACATCGGAGTTAAAGTTTAAAGTAAAAAGTGTCGCTGATGCAACCTTCAAAATCGAGGATATTGCCCGCAAGGAAGGTGGATTTGTTACACTTTCTAACTTAACGAGTTCCGTTGACAATGTTGTAACCACCAAAGTAAGTGCGGATTCATCAGTAGAAACAAAATACTATACGGTTAGCAACTCAATTATTCTCAGAGTTCCAAATTATAAATTAGATACCACACTTAAACAGATTGCCAAACTGGTTGATTTCTTAGATTACCGTGTTATTAAGGCAGATGATGTTGGATTACAGCTATTATCTAACAATATGGCTCAAAAGCGAATTGCAAAAAATGAGCAACGCCTTACAGATGCAATTGACCAGAAAGGCCGTAAACTAAATGATGTAACGAATGCTGAGGAATCATTACTAGATAAGAATGAGCAATCAGATGCCACAAAGCTTTCTTCTCTTAACTTAAACGATCAGATAAATTTTAGTACTGTTAGCCTTTCTGTTTACCAGCGCGAAACCACAAAAAGCGAATTAATTGTAAACAACGTAAATCTAAAAGAATATCAACAAGGCTTTTTAAGTAGCGCCTACGAATCCTTTTTAACAGGATTTGAAATCCTGTCGTCTATTGTTTTGGCACTAATAAAACTTTGGAGTGTAATACTTTTAGCCTCAGCTGCTTATTTCCTTTACAGGAAATATGGCTTTAAGTTTAAAAAGGAAGTGAGATAATTTTAAACCATTTATCTGTGAAAAACATCCATTCTTTGATTAAGTTCTCGGTTTTCGCGTTATTCATTTCAATTATTTAGGGTTGTGGAGAAGGTATAAGAGATTACCGAAACTACTCGTTGAGCATTAAAAAATACCTACAAGTGAGTATTGTTCAAAAAATGCGAATCCTGTTAATTTGAAATCAGCAATGTTGAATCGAAATAATTATTAAAAAATACTTTTCTACACATCTACATATGTATGAGGCCCTGAATATTTTCGGGGCTTTATTTTTCCGCCCAATTACTAACCTCTGAAACACAACGCAATAAACTTGTTACGAAAAATTTCGTAGTAACTATTTTAATTACGAAACTCTTCGTATATATTTGATCTACGAAATAATTCGTAAACCAATTGAACGTTATTAACGTATGAAAATTCCAAAACCTACCGATGCTGAATTAGAAATCCTGCAAGTATTGTGGGAACACGGACCCAATACTGTACGATTTGTGAATGAGCAATTGAACGAGAAAAAAGAGACCGGCTATACAACTACTTTAAAGCTAATGCAAATTATGCATGGCAAAGAGATGTTAGACCGGGATGACAGTAGTCGCACGCATATTTATGGTGCCGCAATTGATGAAAAAGCAACTCAACAGCAACTACTTGACAAGTTTTTAGATAATGCCTTCAGAGGATCTGCATCCAAACTTGTTATGCAGGCGTTGGGAAATTCGCAGACGTCTAAAGAAGAATTAAATCAAATTCGTGAACTCTTAGATCAATTAGAAGGAGGAAAATAAAATGAATGCCTTTGATTCAATTTTTTCCGGCAATATAGCTCAAGCATTGGGTTGGGCGCTTGTGCATTCCATCTGGCAAATTGCTTTAGTATCGTTATTACTTGCTGCGATTATGATCGTACTGCATAATAAAAGTGCCAGGTTGCGTTACCTGATTGCTATTTGTTCATTGGGAGTAATTCTCATAATATCTGCAATCACTTTTTTTAGCGTATTGCAGTCGCCTTATGCAACTGCAACCAATAATGCTTCTGTATCCCAAATAACTTATACACAGTTATTCTTCGACAGTAACTACCAGCAAGGATTTTTCCATAGTTGGATGAATAATATAAGCTCATTTATTGAACAAAACCTGAATTTATTCCTTACTGCGTGGGTGGTGGGTGTTGGACTATTATCAATCAGACTTACAGGAGGAATAACCTATATTTTCAGGTTAAGAAACCGACAATTAAAACCTGTTGCAGCCAACCTTAATGCGAAACTTCAAAAATTGGAAGAGCGCTTTCAACTTAGAAGAAAAGTACAGTTGTTTGAATCTGCATTGGTTAAAGTTCCAACCGTTGTTGGTTATTTAAAACCCTATATACTGGTTCCAATTGGGGCATTTTCATACCTCCCGTTAAACCAAATTGAAGCTATTCTGGCGCATGAATTGGCCCATATAAAACGTAATGACTACCTCATTAATATTTTCCAATCGGTTTTAGAGATTATTTACTTTTTCCATCCTGGCATTTGGTGGATTAGTAATACCATCCGTAAGGAACGTGAATTATGTTGCGATGATCTGGCTGTTGCTTCCGGTTGTGATGCAATAACCCTTGCACGAGCGCTAACCACTATTGAAGAATTATCCATCAGTCAACCTAAAACTACGTTAGCCATGGCATTTACAGGCAAAGGCTCTTTATTAAACCGTATTAAACGATTAATTGGCCACTCAGAAAAAAATTCAACCACTCTTAACGGAGTTTCAGGTACTGTGATCATTCTTATCACTGCACTAATTACTTTTACTATGAACAGTTCGGATGTTTTTTCATCCTCGACTAAAAAACAAAAGTTGTTTGATAAAGCCGTTTTCAATGATGAAGCACCTGTGGCAAAATCATCATTAACCAGCATTATCACACCTGTTGCTTTAAAAGACAGCATTCGCATAAATAAGAACCTTACTATTGATGATCGGGATGCACTGGTAATTATTAAAGACGATAAGGGAGAGGTGAAAGACATCCGCATTAATGGAAAATCGGTACCTAAAGAAAGCTGGAATGAAGAAAACCTGCAAGCATTGATTAATCAGCGTTTAGTTGCACCGGTTCCTCCAGTTCCTCCAGTAGATATGCCTGCTCCTCCGGTACCTCCTGCACCAGATTGCAAACATTTTAACGGATTGCAATTGCCTCCTGTTCCATCGGTTCCTGCTTTCCCTCCTTTTCCTCCAATGAATTTTGATCTTAATGGATTAAATTTCGATATGAGTGATTTCAATGCAGATATGACTCCGGCTGAACGCAAGAAATTCGAAAAGAAGATGGAAAAATTCCAAAAAGAAATGGAAGCTAAAAGTAAAGAATGGGAGAAAAAATATGGCAAAGAGTGGGAACTAAAAATGCAACAAGAATGGGAACCTCAAATGAAAGATTTTGAAGTTAAAATGAATGCCTGGGCAAAAGAAGCTGAGCCACATCTGCAAATGTTAGCAACTAATTCACTTGGGAATTTTAACTTCAATGCTCCTGATTTCGAGGGATTCATGTTTAACGATCATAGTAACGCTAATTTAGAGCAACAGTTAATTAATGATGGATTGATTAAAAGTGGAGAAAGTTATCAGTTCAGTATCTCAGGTAAAAACAAGGAGTTAACCGTGAACGGTAAAAAACAATCAGCAGAATTATTTGAGAAATATGATAAACTGATCAAAAACTCAAATAGAATTAAAAGTGACGACTATTCGATCAGCATTTCTAAATAATCACTTAAAACTATACTAAAAAATCCACCCTTGAGGTGGATTTTTTATTTATGATCAAATCCTTTACTTACTGCTTGTAGTTGTTGATTTGGTGTATTTATTACACCAGTCAATCATTTCTGCCAGTGTATGCAATACCGATTCTCGCGCTGAATATCCGTGACTTTCATTTGGCAGCATTACCAACCTCGCGGTACCACCGTTTCCTTTAATCGCCTGAAATAAACGTTCAGACTGGATTGGAAAAGTTCCCGGGTTATTATCTGCTTCTCCGTGAATTAACAATAATGGTTCGTTTATTTTATCGGCAAACATAAACGGAGACATTTTATTATAAAGATCTTTCGCCTCCCAATAAGAACGACGCTCGCCCTGGAAGCCAAATGGAGTTAATGTTCTATTATAAGCTCCACTACGTGCAATACCTGCTACATAATCATCTGAATGTGCCAGTAAATTTGCAGTCATAAACGCTCCATAACTGTGTCCACCTACCACTACTTTCTTGCGATCAACAACACCCAATGAATCCAATTTATCGATAGCGGCTCTTCCCGATGCTACAATCTGCTCAAGAAAAGTATCATTCATTGTTTCAGGATTACCTACCACAGGCATAGTAGCATCCATTAATACCGCATATCCCTGAGTAACTAAAAATAGTGGAGTCATTCCGCGGAAAAAAGTAAATGTATTTGCAGAACCACGAACTTGTCCGGCCGTACTCGCATCTGAATATTCTAACGGATAAGCCCAAATGAATAATGGTAAACGATCTCCTTTTTTATAGGTGGCAGGCAAATACAACGTTCCTGAAAGAGGCACACCATCTGGACGAGTGTATTTAATTAATTCTTTACTTAATCCTGTTAATTGAGGTGCCGGGTCTTTAAATGAGGTTAGTGCTTTTCTTGTTCCAGATTTAAGATCAGTCAAATAAAGATTGGGAACTTCTGTTTTACTTTGGTACCTGGTAATAATTTGCGTTTGCCCTTTACCTGCAAAAGAGAGAAACTCTTCATAAGTCGCAGATTTTGATTTGAAGATATTTTGTTTTTCTCCGGTTTTAAGATTGAATTTATTAAGCTCAGGGAAATCGCCTTCTTTTGATGCTCCTTTAGCGCTTAAATAAACCCAGTCACCTTCTTGAATCATTACCCGGTCACCATTAACTTTTGTTTCGTACAAAATAGTTCCAGGATCTTTGTATGCATCATTTACACTCAGGTCAAATACCTTTTGCTTAGACGACTCAGTATTAATAAGATTATAGAAATAAGTGGTTCTCCAACGAAGATCACGGTTAAATTCTGTTAACAATACTTCATCCTTATTTGCAGTGAATTGAACACCAGCATAGCGGTGTTGCACCTTCAACAACTCAGTTGCTCCTGCAGTGAAAGGAGCCGATAATGTCATTAATTTATCTCGGAAAGGAACTTTTTTCAAAGGATCACCTTCATCCAGTGCTTCTGACCAGATTAGCTTTGCATCATAATACTTCTGCCATGAAAAACTTCTCGGACCTTTTACTACCCCATAAGTAGGAATATCGTCTGTAACACCATATTTAACGATTGTTTTCACGGTTGTTCCATTCATATCTAATACTTCCACTGATCGAGCAAAATCATCAAACGCAACACGGTAAGAGAATGGCTTGGTTAGTTTTTCAACCAAAACAAATTTTTCATTTGGCGATGGTTCTACATCTGTAAACAATGCAGCTGTTCCCACTTTTTTAATGGTTTTCGTTGTTGAATTAACCAAAACAAGTTGAGATGTAGCATAATATTCAAACAATTTCTCGTCATTCTGATTCTTCAACAGATCCTGATAAGTACGAACCGGAGCTGTTTTACCAGCTGTTTCTTCAATTGCCGGACCTTGAGGCGTATTAGAGATTACCGGGGCCTTTACATGAGTAGCAGGGATTGATTTTACTAATAACGATTGGTTATCATTCATCCATTGAAATGGTTGTCCCAACACATCATTTACCTTAATATTAGGAATCGCATTTGCTTTTCCTGAAGCAGCGTCTGCAATCCAAAGCTCAACGCCAGATGCTCCATCTCTTAAAAACGCAATCTTTTTACCATCTGATGACCAGGTAGGACTAAGAATACTTGAGCCTTCAGGAAGTTGGACTTTAACGATTTTTCCATCACTTAAATTTTGAATACTTAACCCATAAATTTCCGTTAAGCGCTGACGTGAATTTAACTGAGGATTGATACGAACACCTCCTATTCTTAAAATAGGCTGTGATACGGTTGCAATTGACGGATAAGGCTTGCTTGAAATAAGCAGCATGTCATTTTGTTGCGGACTAATACTTACTCCTGGCAAAGTTGGAGCATCAATCACATCAACAACTTCTTTGGGTGGAAGCTTGTAGGAACTTTGTCCCCACGCAAAACCAGTGATCAGAAGCAGTAAAAGTGAACTAGTAATTTTCTTCATATAACTTTTGTATCGATTGTTGAGGTCTTAAAACTATCGATACAACTGCTATTAATGAAGTAATTTTTACGTTACTACCCATAATAGCTGATTTACATACTACTTTAGGTTTTTTAACAACAAAAAAAGACCTTCATTACTGAAGGTCTTTTGCTTTTATTCGTGAATAATAATTATCCTAACAAGTTTTTCCAACTTACTAAATCACCGATGATCTTCTCTAACTGATCAATAGCAACACGCTCTTGCTCCATAGAATCACGGTGACGGATGGTTACCGTATTATCTTCTAATGATTGGTGATCTACGGTAATACAGAAAGGAGTTCCAATTGCATCCTGACGACGATAACGTTTACCGATTGAATCTTTCTCGTCATACTGCATATTGAAATCTAATTTCAATCTATCCATAATCTCTCTCGCTTTCTCTGGCAATCCATCTTTCTTAGTCAACGGAAGGACAGCTGCCTTAATTGGTGCCAATGCAGGATGGAATTTCAATACTGAACGAGAATCTTGCTTATCGCCTTCACTTAAATCTTGTTCTTCATAAGCATTAATCATCGTTAACAAGAACATGCGATCCAATCCAATTGAAGTTTCGATAACATATGGAATATAATTACCATAAGGTTTGCCTTCTTCGTTAAGATCATTATCAAAATACTGCATTTTCTTTCTCGAGTATTCCTGATGCTGACTTAAGTCGAAATCTGTACGTGAGTGAATACCCTCTACTTCTTTGAAACCAAACGGAAATTCAAATTCAATATCAACCGCTGCATTTGCATAGTGAGCCAACTTGGTATGATCGTGGTAACGGTATTTTTCAGGATCAGTTCCCAAGGCTTTGTGCCATTTTAGACGGGCTTCTTTCCAGTAATTGTACCATTCCATTTCCGTACCGGGACGAACAAAGAATTGCATTTCCATTTGTTCGAATTCACGCATACGCATAATGAACTGACGTGCAATTACCTCATTACGGAATGCTTTACCTATTTGAGCAATACCGAAAGGAATTTTCATACGACCTGATTTTTGAACATTCAGGAAGTTTACAAAAATACCTTGAGCAGTTTCAGGGCGTAAATAAACAACATCAGCTTCATCTGCCATGGCTCCCATTTGAGTTGAGAACATAAGATTAAACTGACGAACATCGGTCCAGTTGCGAGTTCCTGAAACAGGACAAGCAATTTCATGTTCAATGATCAATTCCTTTAAGCCTGCTAAATTCTCAACTTTAAGGTATTCGTCCATTTTCAACTGAAGGTCTTCAGCTTTCTGGATTTTACCGTCTTTTTCGTATTTGGCAATTTTATCTTCTAACAGCTGATCAGCACGATAGCGTTTTTTTGAATCTTTATTATCAATCATCGGATCGCTAAAGCCATCAACGTGGCCCGAAGCCTTCCAGATTTTCGGATGCATAAAAATTGCCGAATCAATCCCGACAATATTCTCATGCATTTGAACCATGGCTTTCCACCAATAGGTCTTAATATTATTTTTTAGCTCAGCACCAAGCTGACCATAATCATACACTGCGCTTAAACCATCATAAATTTCACTTGATGGAAACACAAAGCCGTACTCTTTTGAGTGAGATATTACGTTTTTAAAAAGTTCGTCGTTGTTTTTACTCATAGTGAGGCAAAGATATTTTTTAATCGGCAAAAAGATAAGAGAAACTTTATTAATTTGTTAAAGAATATATTATGTACTGTTTTTTATTTCCTTCATCATAATTATTCATTGTAAATTACACCAATCTATAAACTCTTCTTTACGTTCAATTTCTTACTTTCGCACGTTAATTATGGTGAACAATTATTGTCATAATATTCATTGTAATAACACTATCGTATAATAACATGTCGGTAATAGTAGAGCAATTAACCAAACAATACAAAAACCAAATAGCTGTAAACAGTATTTCATTTGAGGCTCAACCAGGTCGTATAATGGGCTTTTTAGGACCAAACGGTGCCGGAAAATCCACTACAATGAAAATGCTTACAGGTTACATCCCCCCTACTTCGGGCAAAGCTACCGTTTGTGGCTTCGACATCGTAAGTCAATCTTTGGACGTTCGTAGAAATATTGGCTATCTGCCCGAGCATAATCCCTTATACCTTGAGATGTACGTAAAGGAATCGCTTGCTTTTACTGCCCAAATGCATAAAATTACGAATGCAGGTAAGCGCATATCGGAAGTGATTGAACTCACCGGATTAGGTATTGAACAACATAAAAAAATAGGTCAACTGTCAAAAGGTTATCGCCAACGTGTAGGATTAGCGCAAGCTATCATTCATGATCCCAAGGTGTTGATTTTAGATGAACCTACCACAGGATTGGATCCTAATCAATTGATAGAGATCCGCAGTCTGATTAAAACAATCGGACAGGAAAAAACTGTAATCTTTTCAACGCATATTATGCAAGAGGTTGAAGCTATATGCGATCAGGTAGTCATTATCAACAATGGATTAATTGTAGCGAATGATCAGACTTCAAATCTTAAACAATTACTGGCCGGCAGTAAAACCTATTATGTTGAATTCGACAAAGAGGTTTCCGCAGAAAAATTACAGGAAATAGAAGGCGTATCAGCCATTGAATTTATTGGTACTAATTCATGGAAGATTACTTCCGGACAGGATATCAGAGGTCGTGTTTTTGAATTCGCCAAGCTAAATGACCTTGCCTTATTAAGTTCAAAGCAAGAAGAAAATTCATTGGAAGATATTTTCAGAACCTTAACAAAATAGATATAACCGCAAAGACGCTGAGACACAATGTAAAGCTTAGCGATTTTGCGACTTAGCGGTAAAATTTCATGTTAACAATATTAAAAAAAGAAATATCGGGATTCTTTAATTCAATGGTTGCCTATGTAACCATTATTTTCTTCCTTGTTATAACAGGTTTATTTCTGTGGGTATTTCCAGAGTCAAGCATTTTAGATTACGGCTATGCCGGATTAGACAGTCTTTTCTACATCGCGCCGTATGTTTTCATGTTCCTGATTCCGGCCATTACGATGCGTTCGTTTGCCGAAGAAAAAAAAGAAGGAACCTTTGAATTATTGACTACCCAACCTGTAACTGATTGGCAAATTATTCTTGGCAAGTTTGGAGCTGGCTTGTTTTTAGTTGTATTTTCATTACTTCCTACGCTGGTTTATTATTTCTCAGTTTATGAGTTAGGCGCCACTCCGGGTAACTTAGATTCTGGAGCTGTTATAGGTTCTTATATTGGGTTGCTTTTATTAGGATGTGCTTTTGCTTCCATCGGTATTTTCAGTTCATCAATCACTAATAACCAAATTGTAGCGTTTATTGTTGCTGTATTTATTTGTTTCATCGCTTTTAGCGGGTTTGAATCAATAAGTTCAATTGCTTCATTAGGATACCTGGATTCGAGTATATTAAATATGGGCATAAATGCGCATTATCAATCAATCAGTCGCGGAGTACTCGACACACGTGACCTGATCTATTTTCTAAGTTTTTCTGCATTATTCTTAGCTGCAACAAAAACCGTATTATCAACCAGAAAATGGTAGTAGATTTTGTAAACCGATCTATGAACCATTAACCATGAACAAATCATGAACAATACAGTAAAGAAAAAATCTATCATACAATTTCTGGCGATAATTGCCGCCGTTTTTTTAGTAAATATTGCAGGTAGCTTTTACTTCAGCCGCATCGATTTCACTAAAGAAAAACGCTATACTTTATCTGAATCGACCAAAAACATTCTAACCGGATTGGAGAATGATGTCGTTGTAAATGTATACCTGGAGGGGGAATTACCGGCAAACTTTAAGCGATTAAAAAAATCGACACTCGAAATGCTGGATGAGTTCAAAGCATATTCTAAAGGTAAGATCTATTATAATTTTATTGACCCTTTGGGTTCATCATCTGTTGAACGTCAAAACGCCATGATCGATACATTGGCAAAGCAAGGTTTGCAACCTACCAACCTGATGATGAAAACCGATAAAGGAAACACCCAAAAGATTATTATTCCAGGAGCCTTAGTTTATTATGAAGGCAAGCAGTTACCCATTTCACTTTTACAAAATAGCAGCAGAGTTGGAGGCGGTACGCAAGAAGAGGCCATTAATGCTTCCATTGAAAACATTGAATACCAACTGGCATCAACCGTAAAAAAACTTTCCAATAAGAATAAAGCATTAATAGGTTTCACGATCGGTCATAATGAACCAGACGACCAACATTTGGCAGATATAGGAAGAACATTAGCCGAATCTTATGAATTGAGGAGAGTTGACCTAAATGCCGTCAAATTAATTGATTTACAAAAGTTTAAAACGTTGGTAATCGCTAAACCAACAAAAGCTTTCTCTGAAGAAGAAAAGTATAAACTGGATCAGTTCCTTGTAAATGGTGGAAATCTTTTTTTATTACTGGATCAGTTACAAGCCGAAACAGATAGTATCAGAAGTAGAGGAATGTCACTGGCTTATCCATTAAGCTTAAATCTTGATGATATGCTTTTCCGCTATGGTGCAAGGGTAAATTATAACTTAGTGGAAGATGTTTATTGTGCAAGGATTCCGGTAATATTGGGTGAAGGAAATCAGGCGCAACAAGAGTTATTACCCTGGATATTTTATCCGATGCTTATTTCTAACTCCAACCATCCAATTGTCAGAAACCTGGAGGCCGTTCGTTGTCAGTTTGTTAATTCAATCGATACAATCGGCAATAAGAATATCAATAAAACAATTTTATTAACTACTTCCCCTTACTCGCGCAAATCGAATGCACCTGTAGTATTATCGTTAGCGAGTGTTCAGGAAGAACCCGATCCGGCAAAATTCACTGCCGGGCCACAAACTGCAGCTGTGCTGTTGGAAGGCAGTTTTTCATCCGTATTTGCAAACAGAACAATAGAAGGGGCCGATTTAAGTATTCCGTTTAAAACTCAACATAAGAAAAGTAAGCTTATTATTGTTGCCGATGGTGATGTTATTACAAATGATGTTTCTGCCTTAGACAAACAAATATTCCCGTTAGGTTTTGATAAATACACTAACCAAACTTATGGCAATAAAGTATTTGTCGAAAACAGCATTGATTACCTTACAGATGACTCAGGTTTATTAACACTTAGAACCAAAGAAATCAAAATAAGACTTTTAGACAAAGAAGTGATCAGGAATGAACGTCTGAAATGGCAACTTATAAATACAATACTTCCGGTAGCCATTATTGTATTATTCGCAGTCGGACGCAGTATTTACCGCAAGAGAAAATACGCAGCTTAAATTTTGAAGAACATTAAAAAGACAAAGGATAATTAGCATAAATTATCCTTTGTCTTTTTAATCAATTTCAAGAACTTCAATACCATCAACTTCGGCCTTATAGCCCATGTTAGAATAAATAACCTTTCCGATTCTTCGATAAGTTAAAAGAACAGTTACTGAATCCTGATAAAAATGATTATCAACTTGGGCATAATTTACCACCATAAAAGTTCTGGTATCAATCTCAGCCCATAGGCCAGCTTTGTCAACAGAAGGACTTCCATACCATTTCAGGGTTGCTTTTTTGGTGATAATTGCTCCCACCTCAAGGTCCTGAAATTGCATTACTTCTTCTTCTCTTTCACAAGCTCCAATTATTAAGGCAATACCTAAAAAAAGAATTAGTAATATTCGCATAAATCTAAATTCACTATATATTAAAAGCATTCAAACACCTATACGCTTTAAATAAACCAAATGCGACAGCAGAAGGCTTACTTTTCATAAATAATTAATAGGCTAACATTTGCTTTATTAACGAAACGTTGATACTTTCATCTTTTAATTCTTAAAACTTAGGCCTATTTTTAGGCCTTAAATTCATACATATGAAGTTTATTGTTTCTACAAGTACCTTACTAAAACAGTTGCAGGCAATTAGCGGCGCGTTGAGCAGTAATACGGTACTTCCAATTCTTGAGAATTTTTTATTCGAGATAAACGAAGGCACGCTTACTGTATCTGCAACAGATTTGCAAACCTCAATGACAACAAGTTTGCAGGTTGAAGCTAAAGAAAATGGAAAAATCGCAATTCCTTCACGTATTTTACTTGATACGCTTAAAACCCTTCCTGAGCAACCCGTAACTTTTACCATTGACAACAACTCTTACGGAGTTGAAATAAATGCAGGTGACGGTAAATATAAACTTGCGGGTGAAAACGGTGATGATTTCCCTAAGATTCCAGTGGTAGAAAATGCCAGCACGATCTCAATTACGGCATCTGTGTTAGCTGAAGCTATCAGCAAAACCTTATTTGCAGTTTCTAATGATGAGCTTCGCCCGGCAATGACAGGTGTTTACTGCCAGTTGTCACCAACCAACGTAACATTTGTTGCTACAGATGCGCATAAATTAGTTCGTTACCGTCGTTCAGACACGCAAGCAGAGTCTGCATCATCATTTATCCTTCCTAAAAAGGCATTGAACTTATTAAAAAGTTCATTACCAAGTGAAGACATCGCTGTTCAAATTGATTATAATAACAGCAGTGCATTTTTCCGTTTCAACAGCATCAGTCTTATCTGTCGTTTAATTGATGAGCGCTACCCTGATTATGAAGCGGTAATTCCTCAAAACAACCCTAATAAATTAACAATCGATCGCAGTCAATTCTTAAGTTCACTGAAGCGTGTGGTTATTTATGCAAATAAAACCACTCATCAGGTTCGCCTAAAAATCAACGGCAGCGAATTGAATATTTCTTCTGAAGACTTAGACTTCTCAAACGAAGCGTACGAACGTTTAAGCTGTCAATATAACGGTGAGGATTTAGAAATCGGCTTCAACGCTCGTTTCTTAATTGAGATGTTAAATAACTTGAATTGTTCCGAAGTTATTTTAGAAATGTCGACTCCAAACCGTGCGGGTATCTTATTCCCAACCAATCAGGAAGAAAACGAAGATGTTTTAATGTTGGTAATGCCGGTAATGTTAAATACCTACGCATAATTTACTAGTTGAAGAATTTGTAGAAAGCTGTTCCGATTTTTTGGAGCAGCTTTTTTTTCACCTCATCCCCGGCCCTTCTCCTTAAGGAGAAGGGAGCGCTCGGAATGTATGTTTCGATAAATTCCATTATCATCGAAAATTCTCAGTTAAGCAATCTGCCCAACCGTCCTGAAAATGGCAAGCTTGCACTGTCTCAAAGTCCCTCTCCTTCAGGAGAGGGATTTGGGGCGAGGTCATACTCTACTCAATCAATAGACTTTTTAAAATAAATTTGGAGAATAACGTTATACTCCATTATATTTGAACACCGAATTACTTCATGCATTAAGCACAATGTAATTCTTATAAAGAAGAGGCGAGAGAACAGGCTCTGTGACCCTCTGGCAACCGCCGATACCGGAAAGGTGCCAACTCCTGCTCAACCCTGATTTTCAGGATGAGAACTATAAAAATTACAGTAAAATGAAGACAAAAAATTCAACTTCCTTCGTAAAGAGTAACGGTTATTTCTTCCTGTTACCTATCTCATTCAATTCATTTAGCAATTCTACAGCATATTTTTACTGTTGTTGCATGTGTTAAGGCGGGTTATTACTTGCATCTATCCTATTGCTATTACCTAAAGTTTCCATGCGCGCTGGCAACAGATGATAGTAGCTCTAAAATAAATCAACTTTTTACTTACTAAACATCAATTGACAATGTCAGGCACAAATTATCATTTCGAAACACTGCAACTTCACGCAGGACAAGAAGTTGACAGCACTACACTTTCTCGTGCAGTTCCTTTATATCAAACAACCTCTTACGTTTTCAAAGACTCTCAACATGCAGCCAACCTGTTTGGATTAAAAGAATTCGGAAATATTTACACCCGAATCATGAATCCTACCACCGACGTTTTTGAAAAACGTATCGCAGCCTTAGAAGGTGGTGTTGCTGCCGTGGCTGTTAGTTCAGGACAAGCAGCTCAGTTTCTAGCCCTTAATAATATTTTGCAGGCTGGCGATAACTTTGTAAGCACATCTTTCTTATATGGTGGCACCTATAACCAGTTTAAAGTAGCTTTTAAACGTTTAGGTATTGATGTACGCTTTGCCAATGGCGATAATGTGGCAGAATTTGAAAAACATATTGATAAAAACACTAAAGCGCTATATGTTGAAACAATAGGAAATCCGGAATATAATATTCCTGATTTTGAAGCATTGGCAGCTTTGGCCCGTAAATACGATATACCATTAGTGGTTGACAATACATTTGGTGCTGGAGGATACCTGGCCCGTCCATTAGAACTTGGAGCTAATATTGTTGTTGAGTCTGCAACTAAATGGATCGGTGGACACGGAACAAGTATCGGCGGTGTTATTGTGGATGGGGGAAACTATAACTGGGGTAATGGCAAATTTCCTCAGTTTACAGAACCATCAGAAGGATACCATGGACTGGTTTTCTGGGACATTTTCGGAGAAGGAAATCCGTTAGGACTGCCAAATATTGCATTTGCAATTCGCGCAAGAGTTGAAGGGCTTCGTGATTTTGGCCCTTCTGTAAGTCCATTTAACTCATTTTTATTTATTCAGGGATTAGAAACCTTGTCACTACGCGTTCAGCGTCAGGTTGATAATGCATTAGCTCTTGCGGAATGGCTGGAAAGTCACGATCAGGTTGAATATGTAAGATACCCGGGACTAAAAAGTAGCAAATACCACGAGCTCGGTAAAAAATACCTGAAAAATGGCTTTGGTGGTGTATTATCCTTCAAAATAAAAGGAGGAAAAGAAACTGCCGACAAATTTGTTAACAGTTTAAAACTGATTAGCCATCTAGCTAACGTAGGCGATGGTAAAACCTTGATTATTCATCCTTCAACAACTACTCATGAGCAGTTAAGTGAGGCTGAACAGTTAGCATCAGGGGTTGAACCGGGCTTGTTACGTATATCAGCAGGTTTTGAACATATTGATGACATCAAAGCAGACCTTCAAAATGCATTCAGCATCGTAAATGAAGGTGTAGCTGTATAACATAAAAACGCATCGCCGTTTAGGCATGCTTAAAATATTAGTTTTTAGAAATAATAAGTTTGCAGCATGCATCCGTGTGTACAGCCCGGATGTTTTGCTGTTTTAGTGTAAAGAATAGATGATCAGGAGTTTTACATATACGAATGCTTTTAAGTTAGAGTCAGGTATTGTGTTACCACAGCTTGAAATAGCCTATTTCTCTGCTGGTACTATAAATGCTGAACAAACAAATGTGATATGGATTTGTCACGCCCTAACCGCTAATGCCGATGTTAGCGATTGGTGGAATGGCATTGTAGGAAAGGGAAAAGTATTTGACCCCGATCAACATTTTATTGTTTGTGCTAACATTCTGGGTTCTTGCTATGGCACAACCGGACCGTTATCTGTTAATCCTGAAACGGGTGCTCCGTATTTCCATACTTTTCCAGCAGTTACCACTCGTGATATGGCCCGGGCTCACAACCTGCTAAGACAACATTTGGGTATTCGACGTATTAATACAGCAATCGGAGGGTCATTAGGAGGGCAACAGGCAATGGAATTTGCCATTGAGCAACCCGAATTAATAGAAAATCTAATCCTTATTGCTACCAATGCATCTCATTCGCCATGGGGTATTGCTTTCAATGAAAGTCAACGATTAGCTATTGAAGCCGATACAACATGGAAAGATAATCACCCTGAAGCAGGTCTTAAAGGGTTAAAAGCTGCACGTTCACTTGCACTATTAAGCTATCGCCATTATGATGCCTATAATATCACTCAGAAAGAACTGGATATTGATAAAACCGACGAATATAAGGCTAGTTCGTATCAGGCATACCAAGGAGATAAGCTTGTAAAAAGATTTAACGCATTTTCTTACTGGGCACTAAGCAAAGCCATGGATTCTCATAACGTCGGCAGAAATCGGGAAAGCATTCAAAATGCTTTATCACAAATCAAGTCGCGTACGCTAACCATAGGTATCAGCTCTGACTTACTTTTTCCTCCAGTTGAACAAAAGTTTTTGGCTGAACATATTCCTGGGGCTAATTACATTGAAATCGATTCTTTCTTTGGCCATGATGGATTCCTTATCGAATGGGAACAACTAAAAACAATTATTAATGATTTTGCCGCTGTAACGAGTAATTAACAATTATAATAACAGGTAGTGAGTACTACCTGTTATTCTTCTTCCCTAACCTTAAAAGTACGTTTCGTTACACTTAAACTATCAACAGGAGATTCATCGTCATCCTTTCTGATTTTCCAGTTATTTAATGAGGGTTGTCCGGCATTTTTCCAGGCTGTATACCAATAGCAACCAATGATATGAATGGCTGAAATCATTTGCCGTTCAACCATTCCATTTAATTGCTGATGATATTTTTCGGAATATTTCTCTGAATAATCACTCACCATCATCTTATTCTTTTCAACTAAACCATACTTCTGTTCGGAAGCCATTTCTGAGTTTAATTTTGCTTCGAACTTAAGGACAGAATCAACCGCATTATGACATTGCAGTATATGCTTCCATACATAATCCAACGGATGATCAATGTACCCTGCCCTTCCTGGTAATTGATCGTAACTAGAAGAGAACAACACAGGTAATCGTGTTTCCCAAAAACCATGAATCCCTTTCTGACCGGTAAGCTGTCCATTATAATTAGAAGTGGTATGTAATGGAACAGAAGCATCCGCCAAATAATGACCAAGGTAGGCTGAATACCTGAGAATTTTAGCGGAATCACGTTCAACAAATGCTTTTGTAAGGCGATTTAGTGTTAACTCAATATTCCATGGCAGTATTCCCTTACTTTGCAATGTATCTTCTGAGTAAAGAGTTACTGCATCATTCCATCGCATTAATTTCTTTGTTGCCAATAATTCAGGATAATGATCCAAATCCATAAAATGCCTTGCTCCTTCTTCCTTTACCAGGTAACGCATTTTATCAGGGTCAACAGCATGCTTGGTAAGATATTCAAGATTTCGTTTATAAAACCCAAACATCTCCGGAGGAAGTGTAAAAACAGCCATTCGGTTTATTTGCATGTGAGCAAAAAATCCCCATTTAAATGAAGCATTTGCTGTACCTAACGGCAATAGCAAAAGCGAGCAGAGTGTGCCTGCCAAAAGAAAACGCATAAATAGATAGATGTTAAAATTAATTTATTGACTGAGACAGCCGCTTTTTCTTTGTAATAGCCAGATTTAATTCATCCTGATGTTTTTGAAACTTAAAAACTTTAATAGTTCCAATCGTATAGTTACAAACCCAGGCTTCAAGTGTATCATCATCTTCAAAAATATCTACACCTACAGGCCTACCTTTCGAATCAAGTGAATAAATCTTTACAAGCCCATTATCAACTATTTTAAAAACATCCAACTTATTTCCTTTATAACAGGTAACAAATAAAAACTGGCCATTTTTTGATAAAATAATTGTACGCGGGTGAGATTCAGTCTTAGCAGTAAAAAGGGTTTGCCCTGTTAAAGGATCGATACAAGCAACTTCCGAAAGCATATTATAGGAAACAAATAGTCGTCCTTTAGTATCCATAACTAGGTGTCTGGGATTGGATGCCACATTAATAGGAGGTTCATTTTCCCATGTCTTCATATTTACCACATTGATACGCGCACCACCCATGATCGCTACAAAAGATCGCTCATTGTTATTGTCGACAACAATCCCCCTGGGAATAGCTCCCATTGAAATATTTTTAAGCAGATAGGCGAAAGGGAAATGATCCGGATCAATTGTTAAAACACTCGTGGAATGAGAATGCCAGTTACTAACCAATAAATATTGACTTTTCTTATCAGCAACAATAACCTTTGGCGTTTTTCCGGTTTTTATCAATGGACAATAAATTGTATCAGGTGTAGCGTCATTCGTGTATATAACTTTCACCTCCTTTTGCAATGAATCTCGTTCAGGATGAAGCGCTTTCATTTTTGGAATATCATTCAATAAGATCGGAACGATTCCCTCAGCATTGTGAAGCGAAACCCATAAAATACTATCATGGTTACTTATAGCCGCCTCTACCGGTTTTTCCTTGTACGAAATTATTTTCTTTGCATCTTCATAACTCCATCCTTCACCAATTGTTGGTTTAAATCTAAACTCCCGTAGTACTCTTTTCTCCTGCTGATCAAACTCATACACACTTAAACCTTCCAAGTTTAAGGCATACAACCGACTTCCATCACTATTAAAAAGAACTGATTTAGTGCCAGGTGCTGATTGTAATGAAATTGATGTATCTAATACCAGATCTGAGTAGGGCTTAAGTGTGTGAATAACCGAGGTCAGTGTGTCTACAGATTTTTTTTCGGCAAGAACCATTTTTGTTTTTACGGGTACCGAAGACACTTTTTTACATCCTATCTGAAATAAAATTATCGCTATAAACGATAGAATGAAGTAATAAATTTTCATAGGTGATATTAACTAATGTTTAGCAATACTAGCTAAAAAAATCTTTTCGTATATTAATATGAATTTAATTTTATCAAAAGATAATTAATACAGCATCATATTGTTAAACGAATTACTTTATTAAAAGTTAACTGAACGATCGACTATAAAAGGGTAAACAGTTAATAGTAGACTAATGGGCTTTAATTACCAATCAAAAAAAGTACATTTGCAGCAGCATTTTTTAGGGCTCGCTTTTGCAAACATCTAAAATTTAAATTGTTGTTTGCTTTTTAAATTATTAGCTCTATATTTGCAGTCCTTTTAAGAAAAGAGTTTATATATCATGGCAAATCATAAATCAGCGATAAAGAGAATTCGTGCTAACGCAACTAAACGCTTAAGAAACCGTTACCAGGCTAAAACTACTCGTAACGCTATCAAAAAATTACGTGGAATGAACAGCAAAGCTGAGGCAACTGAGCTTTACAGAAAAGTTTCTTCTATGTTAGATCGTTTAGCTAAGAAAAACGTTATTCACAAAAACAAAGCAGCTAACAACAAATCTAAATTAGCCAAATTCGTAAGCAAATTAGGTTAATCTGATTTAGCATAACAATATTTTAAAAGCTTGATCCATACAGGATTAAGCTTTTTGTGTTTGCAGTCATCACAAAAACTCATCATCTACTCTACTTAAACGGTATAACTACCTGTATGTAATAATTTTATCATACGGTTGTTTTGTATACAGTTAACTTTCCTATTTTATAACTTCGTTGTTATATTTTAACCGTAATCATTAATTTCATCACTTATTAACATGAATAAAAGGCTAATTGGAGCGCTATCACTCCTGCTGGGCTTAAGCTCATCTATCTATGCCCAAAAAGTAGATTTTACAGAATATGATCTAGACAATGGACTGCATGTGATCCTGCATAAAGATAATGCAGCACCGGTAGTTACAGTTTCTGTAATGTACCACGTAGGATCCAAAAATGAACAAACCAATCGAACTGGATTTGCACATTTTTTCGAGCATTTACTATTTGAAGGTTCCGACAACATCAAACGCGGCGAATTCATGAAAATCGTGTCTAAAGCTGGCGGTCAGAATAATGCAAACACCACTCAGGATCGTACTTATTACTATGAAGTATTACCATCAAATGAATTAGAAACCGGCTTATGGCTTGAATCGGAACGTATGCTGCACCCTGTTATTAATGAGATTGGGGTAAAGACCCAAAATGAAGTGGTTAAAGAAGAGAAGCGCTTGCGTATCGACAACCAGCCTTATGGCCGCTTTGCAGAAGAGGTATTTGTTCGTTTATTCAACAAGCATCCTTATCACTGGCAAACGATCGGATCTATGGCCGACCTTGATGCTGCTAAACTAGAGGAGTTTAAAGCGTTCTTCAAGAAGTTTTATGTTCCGAATAATGCTTGCTTAGTTATCGCCGGAGATATTGATGTAGACAAAACTAAAAGTTTGATCAAAGCTTATTTCGGTCCGGTTCAGAAAGGCCCAGATGTTGTCCAACCTTCTATAGAAGAAGCTCCCATTACTCAAGCTATTGTTGACTCTGTTTATGATGCCAATATTCAGATCCCTGCTATTATTACGGCCTATCGTGTTCCGGGTATGAAAAGCCGTGATTCTTATGTATTAAACATGATCTCTACTATTTTATCAAACGGCGGTAGCTCACGTTTATACAAAAAAATGGTAGACGAAAAGAAAAACGCCATTCAGGTAGGTGCATTCCCATATACGTTGGAAGACTACGGTGCATATATTACTTATGCATTGCCTAACAATAATGCAAGTCTAAATGATCTTTTAAAAGACATTGATGAAGAGATCGCTAAAATGCAAAATGAGTTAATCTCCGAAAATGATTATCAAAAGCTACAAAATATTATGGAAAACAACTTTGTAAATGCAAACAAGGGTGTTGAGGGTATTGCAAATAATCTTGCTGATGCCTACACGTTCCATAAAAACACCAACTTAATCAACACTGAACTTTCTGTTTACCGTTCTATAACTCGCGAAGAGATCAGAGATGTGGCAAAAAAATACTTAAGCCCAAATCAACGAGTGTTATTGTATTACCTACCTAAAAGCAACCAATAATTAACCAGAACAGAAAACATCATGAAAAAGATATTTTTAAGTGTAGCTACAGTAGCATTTATCATTACCTCTACTCTAGCACAAACAATAGACAGAACACACAAACCTGCAGCAGGACCTGCTCCGGTTATCAACATTGGTCAGCCGCAAACTTTTACGCTTCCTAACGGCATGAAGGTTTTAGTTGTTGAAGACCACAAATTACCCACAGTTTCAGCTAGCTTAATGCTTGATCGGGTCCCTAAACTTGAAGGTAGTAAAGCCGGGACTTCAGGCTTAATGAGTGCGATGATGAACGAAGGAACTACCACCCGATCAAAAGCTAAATTTGATGAGGAAGTAGATTTTATGGGTGCAAATGTAAGTGCTTCGGCTAATGGAGCTTCGGCTTCAGCATTAACGAAATACTTTGATAAAGCATTTGAGTTAATGGCTGATGCAACTTTAAATCCGGCATTCCCACAGGAGTCTTTTGATAAAATTAAGTCGCAAGCTATCACTGGATTAAAGTCAGGTGAAAAAAGTGCAAAAGCCATATCAGGGAGAGTTGTTTCTGCTTTAGTCTATGGCACAGATCACCCTTTTGGTGAATTTGAAACAGAAGAGAAGCTAAACGGAATTAAACTTGATGATGTTAAATCAGCGTATAAAGCACAGTTTGTCCCTAATAAATCCTATTTAGTTTTCACCGGAGACATTAAACTTGAAAATGCTAAAAAACTAGCAACTAAGTATTTCGGAAATTGGAAGCTTGGAACGTTAAATGAACCATCTGTAAAGAAACCTGTAAATGTTTCGACAACTGAAATTGATTTAATTGATGTTCCAAATGCCGTTCAATCTGAGGTTTCTGTAACCAACATTGTTGATAACACTAAAAATAACCCTGATTATTTCGCTTTAGTTTTAGCTAACCAAATCTTAGGTGGAGGTTCAAACGGATACTTATTCTTAAATCTTCGAGAAAAACACGGTTATACGTATGGTTCTTACTCGTCTGTAGGTTCTAATCGTTATGGGGCCCGTTTTGGAGCTTCAGCAAGTGTTAGAAATGCTGTTGCAGATAGTGCTGTTATCCAGATATTAAACGAGATAAAACGTATAGGCTCTGAAAATGCAAGTGAAGACGATATTCAGCTAGTAAAAAACACCTACAATGGAAGCTTTGCAATGGGCTTGGAGGATAAAGCAAAAATTGCAGAATATGCACTGAATATTGAAATAGAAGGATTGCCTAAAAACTTTTATCAAACATTTCTGCAAAAAATAAATGCAGTTACCGCTGCAGATATTCAGCGTGTAGCCAGGAAATATTTCCTGAATAATCAGGCTCGCATCATTGTTGTTGGCAAAGCAGCAGAAGTAGGTCCGAAATTAGAGAAATTAGGTTACAAAGTTAATTACTTCGATAAGTATGCAAATCCTATTGTAAAAGGAACTGCTCCGAAGGTTTCTAATGTTTCGCCTCAAAATGTAATGGATAAATACATTCAGGCTATTGGTGGGCCAAATAAAGTAAAAGCAGTAAAAACGGTTGCTATTAATGCTGAAGCCTCGGTTCAGGGCATGACGTTGAATGCTTTATTTAAACAAATGGTTCCGAATAAAGAATTCCAAAGCATGAGCATCAACGGCATGACGATCATGAAATCTGTATTTGACGGCAAAACCGGTTACAATGAGATGCAAGGTCAGAAAAATCCGTTTGAAGCTGATGAAGTAAAGAAAAAGCAAGAAGAGCATACACTTTTCCCTGAGTTTTATTACACAGCAGATAAATTTAATTTATTAGTTGATGGTATTGAGAAGGTGAATGACAAGGATGCTTATAAAGTTAAAATCAACTCTCCTGCCGGAAAAACTTCTTATAAGTATTTTGATGTTACTTCTTCTTTATTGGTTAAATCGGAAGAAACAATAAAACTGCCTACCGGACAAGAAATGACTCAATCTATTGAATATGGTGATTATAAAGCAGTAAATGGCGTTCTTATGCCACACTCTTTATCTATTTCTGCCGGGCCACAACAAATTGACATGAAAGTAAAAGAAGTGAAAGTAAACGAAGGCGTTACTGAAGCTGATTTTAAATAGTTCATGGGATTATGGTTCATAGATCATAGCCTATATAAATATGATCTATGAACCTTTTAATTACAACTTCCTCACCTTTTCACAAGTCATTGCCTGCAAAAGACTTCTTACATGTTCATAAATCATTTATTATCAATCTTAACCAACTTCAAGCAATAAAAGGTAGTTTTGTCCAAATAAGAGACAAGCAGATATCTGTTAGCAGAACGTATAGAGAAGCCTTGTTAAAAAAATAGAAGATCACAACTTGCCCACAAAATGAACTTTAGTAGACTCAAATCAAAGTTTTATAATTAACCAACCATCCAACGTTATTCTAGATTTTATTGAATCGCAAAAGCAACTAAAAAATAATAGCTTGCACGAATTCATTTGGAGTAAACTTATTGAATACAAGGAGTTCAATGTTTGTGAAAACACCATTATAGTTTCAAAGGAGAAGTATTCTTTTACCAATAACAGAGGGATTGGCATTATTACAATGCAACTAGAACCTGATAATACAAGTACAAAAATTAATACACTAATAAACCCTCTTAGTGAAAACCGTCAAATTGGCTCACTACTTATATTAATTTTTTTAGTAGTGTTTACCGTAATCTCTTTTGTATTAAATATTCTTTTGGATTATAGTGTGTATGCCTTAATTTTATTAATACTTGTATGGCTTATTATTCCGATCATTTGGTATGCTTCAATCATAATCAATAGGACACAATTAGAATATTATACAGAATCTATAATAGACGATTTCAGAAACATCCATTTGCAGAATTCTCGTAGCACTTAAGAATTCAAGTATAACTTTTCATAATACTCAGTGGCCATCCGATTTGATTCAAAAGCTGGAAGTACATCTGTCATACTTCGTTTCATCATCGCAACCCATTCATCAGGACGTTCATAATACATTGGAATGATCTGGTTTTCGAGGATATCATACAAATTATTCAGATCTGAAGTATCCTGATCTGAAATCGACTTTGATTGATCGGCCAACGGAATTAAAAATGAGTTCTTATCATTAGCAAACTCTGGTATCCAGCCGTCTTGAGTTGAAAAATTGATAGCTCCGTTCATACATGCTGTCATTCCTGATGTACCAGAAGCCTCACGTGGCACGCGAGGACTGTTCAGCCAAATATCGGTCCCATATTTTAGCTTCTTAGAAAGTTTTAACTCATAACCTACCAACACTGATATATTCGAATACACCTTAGAAAGGTGCACCAGACTATTAAATGTAGATATTGCCCCATAATCCATAGGATACGGCTTACCTGCCCAAATAATCTGTATGGGGTATTTTTTATTGGTAATCAGTCGTTCGAAACGTTCGCGATTTTGAGTAATTAAATCGGGGCGTTTATAGCCTGCAAATCGGCGCGCCCAAACAATAGTCAGCACATTCGGATCATATAAGTCACCAGCCTGATCCGACACAGTTTCAAACAAGCGCATTTTCATGTATTTTTTACGCCTAACCAAACGCTCATCGTCGCTTGTCTTTAACGCATCATACATTTCTTTATCCGCCCAATAGGTATAGTTTTGGGAATTTGTTATTGATATAATCGGACATAGTCCTTCGTATTTACTCCACATTTTACGCGAAACTTCACCATGCAAAGCGGAAACACCATTGGCGATACGTGCAAATCGCATAGCAACCTGCGAATAATCGAAAATATTGTCGTGCATGCCACTAATGAACTTAACCTCGTCAAAATTAGTTCCACAGAAATAGCCCATTTTGTTTAGCAGGTAGATATCATGCTTTTCATTCCCGGCTTCTTCGGGAGTGTGAGTGGTAAACACAAGTCTCTTTTTTACCTCTTCAAGCTTCTTATATTTTTGATAGAGGTAAAAGCTTGCGGCCAAACCATGCGCTTCATTCAAATGATACACCTCTGCATTGTAACCAAGTTCATCCAATAGTTTAGCCCCTCCTACCCCCAACAAAATAAACTGAGCAATCTTAGCTGCAAGATCTGCGTCATACAAATGAAATGATATCGACCGAGCCAGGTAGTCATTTTCAGGAAGATCAGTAGTCAGGAAAAACATCGGCACCGAGTTGAATAATTGTGGCGGTAAGTATTTAGCCGTTACCCATACAGGATGTCCGTTCACATCAATGGTATACTTAATGCCGGTATCCTGCAAATAAGAATATACCTTTTCCTGAAAGAGTACATTCATCGATTGATCCTGCTGCCTAATCTGATCATAATATCCATATTTCCATAGAATGCCTATGCCAATCAGATTCTGCTTTAGCTCAAAGGCACTACGCATGTGTGAGCCAGCCAAAAAACCTAGGCCTCCTGAATATACTTTCAGGCTTTGGTCAATGGCAAATTCCATACTGAAATAAGCAACTCGTTTAGAAAATTTAGGATCGTAAGAATAGGGATGGTTGAATTTAGATTCGAACAATGACATAGAGGACGCAAATTTGTTGTCCTCTGAATATCTGAAAGAAAATGCGGAAAAGCAAATGGTTCATGGTTCATAGTTCATGGATCATAGCAACGTACTATGAACCATGATCTATGAACTATCAACTATAGACTAATCAAGCGTCATTAACACCTTCCAGGCGTCCGCTACATTACCGCTATCAAGTAGTTCTTTTGCTTTTTTATGAAGATGAATCTCCAGTGTGTTTTTATCACCGATGAAAGCGTCGAAAATATCTTTGATTTCCGGTAGATGCCTGGTGGTCTCTACTTCTTCTTCTGATGGAAGATGCTCCACATTACCTAGCTGACCTAAATTATTTCCGGTTAACACTTTACTGTTTCGAATCGCTGAAGGAATTTGATCTACTCCAATCCCTAATGTTGTTAATGGCTTAGCCACTTTAAATAAGTTCTGCTCAGTTACTCTGCAATACCAATCGCCTCCCAAACGTGCAACTAAATCCATTTTGGCCTGATCAATTCCGTTTCCTGACTCGTTCATCACACTTTCATGAATATGCATTTTTACAATTTCAGCCAATATTAGGTTTCCGGCCCCTCCTTCATTGCCAAGAGAAATTACCTCCCGAACTTTACATTCCAACTGAACAGGAGATTCTGCTACACGCATCGGCCTTACAACATCTGATTTAAGCATAGTAAAACCAGCTTTTTCAAACTCATTTACTCCTTTCGCATATTCAGTACTTGCCAATGAAGTTTGTTGTACCATTTCATAATTCACAATATTGATCACTACTTCCGGAACTACTTTAACATTTTCTAACGTATGTTTAGTAGTATTATCACGAACTCGTCGCGCGGGAGAAAACACACAAACAGGCGGATTGGAGCTAAATAAATTGAAAAAACTAAACGGACTTAAATTATGGTTACCGTCGGCATCCACCGTCGCCGCAAAACAAATCGGACGAGGTGCTATTGCATGTTGCAGATAGCTTTGTGCTTCTGATGGTTTAAGGTCTTTTAAATTGAAGGAAATCATTTGATAATTACGAATTGTTGGTTACGGATTTCGGATTAACAACATTCAAAAATTACGATTTACCGAAATCACTTTAGTATTGAGTTCTTTTTGTTTTTCGAATTCAATTAAGTACTTCATAAAACTCCCAATCATCTTTCCAAGTACAATAGCATCATTATACATTTTATTATAGAATGATTCTTCTATTTTATTGGCTCGAAATAATAAAATCAATTGGTTTCGGAATTCGCCTGTTGAACCCTTGGCATATCTTAGAAATCGAATAAAGTCTTTATTGTTACCATATTCAAATCCTTCTGCGATATTATTTGATATGGAAGCAGCAGATCTCCTTATCTGATCTTTCATTCCAAAATCATGCTTCAATGGAATTTCATCAGAAATTAGATATATTTTTTCAGCAAGAAGAGCAGCAGATTTCCATATTTCTAAATCTTCAAAATTAGTATAGGTAGCCATAAATTTAGATGATAAAATAAGTGCTGCAGGTCACAAACCCGTAACCCGCAACACGAAACTCGTAATGAGCAATTATTTCTTCAGCCCTAAAATTGAGAAATCAGTTTCCACGGCCTTGATGGTATTGCTTAGTGAGCCTAAAGCAGTAATTTCCATTTCAACGATATCGCCGTTTTGGAGCCATTGTTCGGTATAGTTAGGATCATTTAATTTGCCGGTACCATTTAGTTCAAGGAAACATCCGGTTCCAACTGTTCCCGAACCAATAACATCTCCAGGTAAAATATCTACACCATAAGCACAGCGCTCTATGATCTCGGCGAAAGTCCAGTCCATGTCGGCTACGGATCCTTCAGAAACTTGTTTACCGTTTACCCAACATTTCATTTTTAAATTATAGTTATTACCTACGTGACCAGGCTTAGCAGCCACTTTATAAGGTTCTAATTCATCAGGAGTAACAATCCACGGACCTATAACTGTTGAAAAATCCTTTCCTTTTGCAGGACCAAGATTTAATAACATCTCTTCCATTTGTAAGGTACGGGCACTCATATCATTCATGATCATGTAGCCGGCAATGTACTCATCGGCTTCCACAGCTTTTATATTTCTACCTTTTTTTCCGATAACAACAGCAATTTCCAACTCAAAATCAAGTTTTTTAAAATGGTCGGGCATGCATTCTATGTCGCCAGGGCCTTGTATAGCATTATGGTTAGTGAAATAGAAGATCGGATATTGATCAAACTCAGGAATCATTGGAACTCCACGATTGCGACGAGCAGAAGCTACATGCTGGCGGAAAGCATAACCATCGCGACATGAAGTTGGACGAGGAACTGGAGCTAGCAATTCAAAGAAAACTTCTTCCTTCGCATCAATTGTTCCTGCTGTAATATCAGCATCTATTTGTTTAGCCCTGTCCATTAACTCATCGCCGCCTTCTAAAAATGCAATGATGTTATCAGGAATAGCTTTATTTAATGAATGTAAATTGTAGATATGACCGTTATTGAAAACACCTAAATGCTCCTGGCCTTCTGTTTTATAGCTTACTAGCTTCATATGAGTAGGTTATTTAATGGTGGTCAAAGCTATGAAATTTTAGACTAAAGGCAATTTCGTGTTTTCATGAAAAATATTTCTATATTAGCCCTACTTAAATAATACTTGAAAATGATTTTGAATGCAACAAAACAACTTCTGTTGATGAGCAGCAGGTGGATAGCCGCCTTGTTCAGACAAGAGCTTGTTGCTAAAATCGTTTTCGCTCAATATTCTGTATAAGCATTTCCCCACAATTTCTTTGTAAATTTATATTAGTTATAATCAACTGATTATCAATAAACCAATTTATCTAACCCAGTTAAATTTTTTCGAGTATGCCTATATATCACAGTTTGGGCAGCATTCCGGCTAAACGTCATACGGTTTTCCGTAAACCTGATGGAAAGTTATATGCTGAGGAGCTTGTATCAACAGAAGGTTTTTCAAACCTGTACTCATTAGTATACCATTGTCATCCGCCAACAATTGTGAAGGCTACTGACGAACCCTATTCTGTTGAACCTAAAATTGCGCGCAAAAAACACTTGCGTCACACCAGCTTAAAAGGTTTTAAAATTAAACCTGCTGATGATTTCCTTGAAAGCAGAAAACCTGTATTGGTAAATAACGATCTTCATATTTCGTTAGCCGCTCCGCGTAAGTCGATGACTGATTATTACTATAAAAACAGTCAGGCTGATGAAATGATCTTTGTTCATGTGGGCTCAGGAACACTAAAAACAGGATATGGAAATATTCCTTTTGAGTATGGCGATTACCTGATTATTCCTCGCGGAACCATTTATCAATTGGAGTTTAACGATGAGAACAATCGCTTATTTATTGTTGAATCATTTAGTCCGCTTCGTACTCCCAAACGTTATCGTAATGAATTCGGACAACTTTTAGAACACTCTCCATTCTGCGAGCGAGATATTCGCAGACCCCAACAACTGGAAACATTTGATGAGTATGGAGATTTTAAGGTATTGATCAAAAAACAAGGATTAATTTATCCATATACATATGGCACACACCCATTTGATTTTATTGGCTGGGATGGTTACCATTATCCATACGCTTTCTCGATCCACAACTTTGAGCCAATAACAGGCCGTGTTCACCAACCACCTCCGGTACATCAAACATTTGAGGCCCACAACTTTGTAGTGTGCTCATTTGTCCCACGTAAATATGATTATCACCCAACTGCAATTCCGGCTCCTTATAACCACAGCAATGTGGATTCGGATGAGGTGTTGTACTATGTGGATGGTGATTTTATGAGCCGTAAGAGTGTTGAAAAAGGACAGATCACCTTACACCCGGGAGGTATACCGCACGGACCACACCCTGGAACTGTAGAAAAAAGCATTGGCAAAGAAGAAACCCAAGAGCTAGCAGTCATGATCGACCCATTCCGCCCACTAATGGTTACCGAAGATGCCATTGAAATAGAAGACCCTGATTATTTTAAATCATGGCAGGAGAATATTGAATAGATCATAGTTTATGGTTAATAGTTCATAGAACCTATTTGTACTAAGAACTATTATCTATGATCCATGAACTAAAAAATGAACCAATCAATTTATAATTATAATATCTAAAAGTTATGGCAACCGCTGAAGTAGTAAATAAACTGGAAGAATTACACAAGGATCACAATCCTGCTGCTGATTTCTTGCCTTTATTAGGGACTGACCACGTTGAGTTTTATGTTGGTAATGCAAAACAAGCTGCCTATTTCTATCAGGTGGCATTTGGTTACAAATTAGTTGCTTATGCCGGACCAGAAACCGGAGTTCGCGGCAAAGCATCCTATGTTTTGCAACAAGATAAAATCCGGTTAGTGTTAACCACATCATTTGATCCGGATAGTTCAATTTCTGAGCACGTACGTGTACATGGTGATGGTGTTAAAGTACTAGCTTTATGGGTTGATGATGCAGAAAAATCATTCAATGAAACAGTAAAACGTGGTGCAGAAGCAGCATTTAAACCTTATACTATTTCAGATGAATTTGGTGAAGTTAAACTTGCTGCTATTAAAACTTATGGAGAAACCATCCATACGTTTGTAGAACGTAAAAACTACAACGGAGCTTTCTTACCAGGTTATGCGCCTGCAAAATCACCGTTAGAAACAACTCCTGTAGGTTTAAAATATATTGACCACTGTGTTGGTAATGTGGGATGGGGAGAAATGAATAAATGGGTTAAATTCTATGAAGATGTTTTAGGATTTAAACTATTAATCACTTTTGACGATACGGATATCTCAACAGAATATACTTCATTAATGTCAAAAGTTGTTTCAAATGGTTCTGGTTTTGTAAAATTCCCTATCAATGAACCGGCTGAAGGCAAAAAGAAATCGCAGATTGAAGAATATATTGATTATTACCATGGTTCCGGCGTTCAACACTTAGCACTGGCTACCGACGACATTATTTTCACAGTAAGCGAATTACGTAAGAGAGGTGTTGAGTTCTTAGTAGTTCCGGATGCTTATTATGATAATTTATTTGAACGTGTAGGTCACATTGACGAAGACGTTAAGGCAATTAAAGCGTTGAACATCTTGGTTGATCGTGATGAAGAGGGTTATTTGTTACAGATCTTTACTAAACCAGTGGAAGACCGTCCAACTGTGTTTTATGAGATCATTCAACGTAAAGGAGCTACTTCTTTCGGTAAAGGAAACTTCAAAGCTTTATTTGAAGCAATTGAACTGGAACAAGGCAAGCGCGGAAACCTATAGTTTTGCAACTTTTTATAATTTGTTTGAATAAAACAAGGGCCGGATTTTCCGGCCTTTGTTGTTATAACAATACTATTCTTAATATTTCATGATTATTGTTGAACCAAGATTGCCTGCTGAACATTCTGTTGATAAACGATCTGCTTTGACAACCCATCTTTTGTTTTATAGATGTTTTTATCATCGGAAAAATAAAACCATTGATCAGAATAGGAAAACCAATTAAAGTTTTTATCCGGAATATTCTGAAGCCAAACTGTAGCCACCCTTGTACGCAAGTCATAATACATGATGCTTCCGTTAATATTATCTTTTGCGTGCTTATAGTACAACAGCTTATTGCTGTCCATCCAAACTGAGGAATTATATCTTTCTATTGAGCCAAAATATTCATCTTCCGTACGTTTAGCTTTATCAATTACACTATAAGACTTAGTTATCACGTCGTACAAGGTAAAACGGAATTCCTGCAACGATTGGTCATCATGATTAACCGTATTAATAAAGGCAAGCGTATTTCCATCAGCCGACACGCTCAGGTTCGTAAAATTAACACCTGCAGGGACCTGGATATTTTCTTTTTTTAAGGTTTCAAGGTTGATTCTCGTTAGCTTAAGTCCTGAAGAAAAACGCCCATCAGATCCATCTGGATGTGTAACAACATATGCAAATCTGCCACAAGAAGCCATTTCTAAGATGAAATTAAGATTTTCCGCAATCACAATACTTCTTTGCGTATCAAACCTATACTTATAAAGAGACACTCCATTCGTCCACAGAATATCACCTTCCGGGGATGAAGTCCATTTTGCCAAAGATGTATTGCCACTATTTAATGCTATTTCCGTGTTACAATAACTTCTTTGTATAGCTCCATTAATAAACTTCCCAAATACTTCAGTATTATTTGTATTTGAAGCGCTGTTTTCTTTAAAAAGAATTCGCTGTGCAGAAACCGGGTTATGAATTACTGCTAAAACTAACCAGAAAGATAAAAAACGTTTCATAGACATCTTGAATTACGACAAACGGATAAAGTGTTACTAACACTCCTTATTTCGTAGACTCAAATCGTGATATTTTACGGATTAATTGAGATTAATAGATAAAAGTATGTGTCAAACAATTCGAACCTGTGGAATAATCTCCACAAACCATGCCATTGTTGAACTTTAAGAAAAAAAACATGCATAATACTATGAAAAGAGTATTCTAATTTTTAAGACTTAACTCTTTTGACCCAATATTTAACCATCAGCTAAAGTTGTAGTGTATAGTATACAATTCAATTGTGTAGCACAAAATTGGATTATGAATAATAATCCGGTAGTAATTAATAGTTTAAATCTGTAGACAGCCGGATCATACAAAAGAACAATCAAACTTTGTATCTTTCGTTTTTAGTGCAAACATCACATGGATGAAATAAGATTACAAGGACAGTATCAGTTACCAATATTTTTCGATCTTCTGGCTACATTCCTTTTCGCTTTTTCAGGTTCTGTAAAAGCGATTGAGAAGAATTATGACTTTATCGGAGTATTTGTTCTGGCAATGGTAACCAGTACCGGAGGGTCACTTATTCGTGACATATTGCTCCAAAATGGTCCTCCTGCTGTTCTGCTTGATTATCGTTATATTTTAATGGTTTTACTTGCCGGTACTGCCGGAATCTATTTCTATAAGCTAAATAACAAAATGGAGACAACCACCAAAGTTGTTGATGCCATTTCATTAGGAATGTACGCTGTTTTCGGTACCCAAAAAGCCATTGCTCTCGAACTTGGTGTTTTTGCGGCATTTATTATCGGATTTATAAACGCAGTAGGTGGAGGCTTAATCAGAGATATTTTAACTCGTGAAGAATCAAAACTTTTTAAACCAGGTCACTTTTATTCAGTTGCTTCCATCGTTGCAATTGTAGTTTTCTTAATTTTAGGTGCGGGATTTAAATTAAATGCACAAATTGCTGCATTAATAGCCATCGCAGCATCCTTCTTACTTCGTTTTTCAGCCGTAAAATTCAACTGGACAACCAAAGCTATACGCAGAAACATGTAAAAAATTGATTACACAGCTCCTAAAACAACCTTTTAACCCCTTTACACCTTAAGCACTGTTGCTTTTCTACCAAAACTTTGCGTTCTTTCATATTAATAAATCCATTTTTCGCTCTAAACTATCTATTTATGAATTAACAGGTTATTTAAAATAAACCAAACCGGGTACTCTGTTATAATTAAAATCTTATACTACAATTTACCACAGTAATGAAGGAAAGTTCAAAAAAGCTGGAAGCAAAAACCCTCTCCATGAAAATCGCTGATAAGATCAGGAATGAGATTATCTTCGGAAACTACAAAGAAGGGGAACGAATTATTGAACAAAACTTATCTAAAGAATTCGGTGTAAGCCGCATTCCGGTAAGAGAAGCGATCAGACTTCTTGAGTCTGAGGGATTTCTGGAAATATCGCCATACAAAGGTTCTGTAGTTCGTGAAATTACTCCGGAAGCTTTTAAAGAAACGCATACTGTAAGGTTATGTATCATTCCTGCAATGCTGGAAAACGCATTTCCTAACTATACAGCTAAGCTTATTAAACAGGCTGAAGATCTGATTGATAAAACAGAGAAAAACATGACGCTTAATAACTATTTGACTTTTCTCTTAAAAATTCAGGACGTAATGTACGGCCCCTGTAACATGCCATTTATATTGCATTTTGCAGAAATCACCCTAAAACGCCATTTAATGGTTTTAGGTATTTACTATAATTCATTTAATCAGGGTATGCAGTTAGATGGCTACCGAAAATTCTTTGAACTCTGCAAAAAGAAAGATCATAAAGAGGCTCTTAACTTTTGGATGGAAACGTTGAAGTATCATTATCAAAGCATGGCTGACGTTTTTCAGCAATGGACAATCGACAAAAAGGTTTCCATTTAGGATTTCCTCCATTTTAAAATAATTTACATGTACCTTGTAGACGGGCATAATTTATGCGAATTAAGAACGTATTAAATTAAAGACGCTTTACGATTTATTAGCTCTTATGGGGTGCATGTTTGTTTTGTTTTTTGAGAGGTTAAAGATTTCTGGTTGGTGCATTGCATTCCTTATTGTTATCAGTTTTTCTTTATTACCCACTAATTTAGTTGCCAGATCTTATTTTTTTCAGGATTCTATTGTAAAGAAACGTTCCTTCCATATTGATTCACTTTGGCGAAAATCATACATCGATTCACTTACAAAAAGGTTTATCAGTAAAAATCGCAAACCAGAGGGTGATCAACAGCTACAAAGTATTAAAGAATATGTAGCTTATGAGGGCAAGGTGATTAAGTCAATCTCGCTAATGCAAACAGACATTTTCAATGAGCCTGACGAAAAAGAAGCGGAGAAAAGAAAAAGTCTGAAAGAACGAATGCGGGAATGGCACACAAACACCCGGCCTTGGGTGATTCAAAACTCCTTATTCTTTCATGAAAACGAAACAGTAAGTTCATACCGCCTTGCCGACAATGCAAGGTATCTACGTAGTTTACCCTTTTTACACGATGCCAGAATTTATGTAACCCCTTGCGATGCTAATGCAGACTCGGTTGAAGTAATTGTATTAACCCAAGATATATTTGCTCCCGGAGTTGCTATTTATCCTATAGATAATGTTTCTGGTGTTATGGCCAAATTTTATCATTCTAATATTAATGGATGGGGACAGGCTATTGATGCAGGACTAGAAGTGAGCAGCAAACGAAACCCAGTGGCCGGAACATCCCTATCTTATACCAAGTATAATTTATTGGGCACTTTTACAGATGCAAACATCGGTTACTCACAATTAAATACCCAGGGAACTATTGATACCGGAGTTTATGAAGGTTCTTTCTTTATAAGACTTAACCGACCTCTTTATTCATCTTATACTCATTTTGCCGGGGGATTAACTTTTCAGTACAATAAATCTATTAACGTTAACAATCTTGCCGATTCTCTTTTCAGGAATTATCAATACAGACTATTTGACACTTGGGCAGCTTATTCGTTTTCATTTAAGCGATTTAATAAAAAAGGAGAGGAAAACAGGAGCCGAAGGGCTATTTCATTACGATATTATCAACAGTATTTTTTAAAAAATCCGGAGCAGCCACAATTCATTTATGATCCGAATTATAATAACTGGAAATATACACTGGCCCAATTGATTTTATTCAGACAGGAGATTTATAATACCCATTATCTTTTTGGCTTTGGTAGAACGGAAGATATTGCGACCGGTTACTATGCAACGTTTACCAGCGGTACTGATCATCGATTAAATAAAGACCGGGTATATATTGGAGCTGAATTTGAACAACAGAAAGCGATAGGAAGAGGCTTTTCATCTTTTTATGTAGGGGCTGGAGGATTTATCAGCAAGGGACTTGAGGATATTGTTGTGAATCTTAAAGGAGCCTTTTACAGCAAACTACTAGTACACAAAAAGCTCCGATTCAGACATTTGATTGAAGCCGGATATATTAATTGTTATAATCCTACACTTTATAAACCTGTAAATATTAACGACGATTTTGGACTGACAGGATTTAGTGATAACTCAATAAATGGATATCAACGATTAAATATCAAAAGTGAGCTTAACCTGTATGATTTGTTTTCCATACTTGGATTTAAGTTTAATCAGTTTACCTCCGTCCAATTCTCTCAATTAGGGGATACGAACGACTTCATTCTGGGCCAACATCTGTATATGGGTATTGGTACTGGTTTCAGAATTCGAAATGAAGGCTTAGTTTTCAAGACACTTAAAGTAGGCGGATATTATTATCCAACTGCACCAAGCAGTTCTCCTAAATTTAACCTTCAGTTTAGTACTGTGGTTGACTTACGTTTTAACGTCAGTCCGATAAAAGCTCCATCATTTGTTGCATACAAATAGATTACATTAAAAATGAAATCCTAAATTAACATAAGCACTAACACTTCCTTTTTGATCGCAACGCATTATCGTTAATTCCAACGGACCGGCGGCAGATTTATAACCAACACTAACACCATAACCACTCAGCCAGCTACCATTTACTAAATCATCAAAAAAGTCTCCATTAAAATCATAATAGCCCAAGTTGAATTTTCCGGTTAAAAATATATTCCGATACAACTCATACTGGTAACCGATCATGCCTGTTGCAATACTCGATGTTGTAAGGTTAGCTTCTCTTAACCCAACAAAAGTTACCTGGTTTCGCAAAAAATCCGTAACGCCTCCAACAACAAACTGATTCAAGAAAGATTGTTTCTGATTAAAGTTAATGCCGGCCTGTGCATTCCAAATCAATGTTGAGTGCTTTGACAATGCACGATAATAGGAGAACTTAAAATCTGATCGTATATAAGGTTTGAAAAATAACCCAACGGAATCAAGATTAGTTACCTGCCTTCCTAAATTATCATAATAATCAACAGATGGATTTTGACCATATATATAACTCAGTCTTGCATACATTTCAATTCCGCTCGTTGGAAATTGCTTTCGGTCAAGAGAGTTCATATCATAATAAAAGTAGGTATTCCAGTTATAGTTCCACCCTTGATTTTGTCCGGCTTGAGAAAGCTTAGGCTTAAGCCTGGTAATTTCATAACTAGTGCCTACCCCCACCCCCACAAACCTGCTTACCGCATATTGTAAACGAGAATCGATAGCCCCATAATTATAACGATACAAAGAAACTTGCTTAAAATCCTGATAAACAGGCAAATCTGTATTAAAATTCCTTAAAGCGAAAGTAAAGCCCCAGTTCCTGTTGTTTCCCAGGTACTTAAAATATTCAGCCCGAAGTTTAGGGTCCTTACCAATATTTAATGTTAGTAACGATCTGGAGTTTTTAATAAGAAAATTACGAGAGGTAATATTTACTATTGCCGCAATGTCACTAAAACTATTATAATGCAAAGCCATTTTTACAGTTGTCTGAGGACTTTCAGTCGCATATAAGGTCATTCGGGTTTTCCCATCACTTAACGAGTCTATATCATACGTAATGCTGTTATAATTTCGGGTACCAAAAACTCTTCTAACTCCATCCGCAATTTGTCCGGCAGTGTAGCTCCTTCCCGTTTTCATATCGAGCTTACCCACCACAAAACTCTGGTTGGTTACCCGCAATCCTTCCACCTTAAACTCATCGATCTTAATTTTATAATTAGTGGGGATTGTATCTCGTTTGTAAACCTGGCCAGGATATAATTGATTAAGTGAATCTGCAAACCGTTTTAATTGAGGATAAAATTTCTTCGCAGCGTCTTTTCCCCTTTGCAAAATAGAATCGGCACTACTAAACGAAGCGGCACTATAACCCTCCATATCCGGTTCAATAAACAGATCACAAAGCTGCACCTGTTTTAAAAAATCTTCTGCTTCACGATAAGAACCAACTTGGTAAAGAATATCCAGCACAGAACTTAACTTATCTGCAGATTGCAATCCCTGACCCACATTTACGCCAATTACATAATCTGCGCCCATTTCCTTTACATTTTCTACCGGAAAATTCCGCACAACACCACCGTCAATTAACTTTTTCCCCTCATACTCAACCGTGGTAAAAACACTTGGAATAGCCATGCTGGCCCGAACTGCATTAATAATGTTCCCCTTCTCCAACACCACCATTTTACCTGTTGCTGCATCAGTGGCAATACATTTAAAAGGAATTTTTAACTGTGAAAAGTCGTGAATATTATGAACCGGTAGGAACAATTGAGCAAATGTAAGCCATAGCTCTTCACCCTCTAACACCCCCGACGAAATTTTAATCTTACCCTTCACTACCGGCAATTCAACCGCATATCGGTCAAACTCCGATTTTTCCTCAAACACAATACTTCTCAAATCAGGCTGATTAGTAAGCAAACGATCCCATGATGTGTTACGAGATATTTTCTCAAGATCATTTCCGGAATAACCGGCAGCATACAGAGCGCCCATAATCGCCCCCATACTTGTACCGCTGATGTAATCAATCTTTAGACCTACACTATCAATAGCTTGCAGAATACCTATATGAGCCAAACCCTTGGCTCCCCCTCCACTTAGGGTAAGTCCAATTTTGGGTCTTTCCTGCGCCAAAAGATTATGATTTACTAAAAGGCATAACAAACTCACCAAAACGTATTTAATGGTATTACCGTAAAATGTTTTTATGAATACTATCCTCATAGAGAGACTAATAAATTATGTATAACTATCCGATCAAAATTATGTCAAACCTTTTATTAATAGTTCATAAAACTACAATGCAGTAACCAAAGAGAAATTAAATTGTTTCAGAGTTTGGCTTTTCTTATAACGATGACTGTCTATTAATTATATATAGAAAGAGCACCTGCACGATAAAAATTGAAACGGGGTTTTCTTTGAAAGCAATATAATTAAATCGTTCAAAAAAAATTCGATGATTGATATTTTAAACCTACAGTCTTGAACAAAATTTGTATTATTACAATCAAATTTCATTAATATTTACAACGAAAGATTAAAGTGAAGAGAATTGCCATTTTTGCCTCTGGGTCGGGATCAAATGCTCAAAAAATCATAGAATATTTCCATAAAAATCAGGAAATTGAAGTATCAATTGTACTATCTAACCGTCCTGACGCTTATGTACTGCAACGCGCGGATAACTTTGAAATTCCAACGCATGTTTTTGACCGTGAAGAGTTTTATCAAACCAATGAGGTGGTAAAACTTCTTCAAAGCTTAAATATTGATCTTGTGGTACTCGCTGGATTTTTATGGTTAGTTCCGTCAAACCTGATAGAAGCATATCCTAATAAAATTATCAACATTCATCCTGCCATTTTACCCAAATTTGGTGGTAAAGGGATGTATGGAATGAAGGTACACAAAGCTGTTTTAGAAGCTGGAGAAGCAGAATCAGGCATTACAATTCATTTTGTAAATGAACATTTTGATGAAGGAGAAATCATACACCAGTCTAAATACAAAATTGATAACGGAGATGATATTGATATGATTGCCTACAAAGGACAACAGCTCGAACATCATTACTATCCGAAAGTGATTGAAAATCTCTTAAAAAAAATGTCGAAATAATTAGAAAACAGCTAATTAAAGCAGAATTTTTTTCTAATTTTGCGCCTTGATTTTTGAAAGATGAACCAGCCCCTAAAAGTTAAAAACGCCTTAATTTCAGTTTATTACAAAGATAATTTAGAGCCGATCATTAAAGAATTAGATCGTCTTGGTGTAACCATTTATTCAACCGGTGGTACCGAAGCCTTTATTCGTGACCTTGGTGTAGCTGTTACACCAGTTGAAGACATGACCTCTTACCCTTCAATTTTAGGCGGTCGCGTAAAAACTTTACACCCTAAAATTTTTGGTGGTATTTTAGCTCGCAGAGCGAATGAATCTGATCAGCAGCAGTTGGCGGAATACCAAATTCCGGAAATTGATTTAGTGATTGTTGATCTGTATCCTTTTGAAGAAACGCTTGCTTCAGGAGCCTCTGAACAAGACATTATAGAAAAAATTGACATTGGCGGTATCTCATTAATCCGTGCGGCAGCGAAAAATCATAAAGATGTAATGATCGTTGCATCTAAAAATGATTACGGATTTGTTGAAAACATCTTAAAAGAACAAGTTGGTGTTTCTAGCATTGAGCAACGCAAAGAATTAGCAAAACGTGCTTTTAACGTTTCATCACATTACGATACTGCTATCTTCAATTGGTTTAATAATGAAGAGCCATTGAATGTATTTAAGCAAAGTATTCAAAATTCCTCAGTTTTACGTTATGGAGAAAATCCACATCAACAAGGCGTATTTTATGGCGACTTAGATGCAATATTTGACAAACTGAACGGAAAAGAGCTTTCGTATAACAACCTGGTAGATGTTGATGCAGCAGTTCAGTTAATCGCTGAATTCGATGCTCCTACATTTGCTATTTTAAAACATAACAATGCCTGTGGTGTAGCTTCCCGCGATATTTTAAAAGATGCATGGGATGCAGCATTGGCATGTGATCCGGTTTCAGCATTTGGTGGTGTTTTAATTACCAACCGTAAAGTTGACGCTGCAACGGCAACCGAAATCAGCAAATTATTCTTTGAAGTATTAATTGCACCTGATTATGATAATGATGCGGTTGCTATATTAACCGAAAAGAAAAACCGTATCATCTTACGTCAGAAAGCGGTTGAATTATCAGCTAAACAATTTAAAACATTATTGAACGGTGTAATTGAGCAAGATAAAGATCTTTCAATGGAAGGTCCTGCTCAGATGCAAACAGTTACCACCAAGGCACCTACAGAAGCAGAGCTTAAAGATCTGTTTTTTGCTAATAAATTGGTAAAACATACTAAATCTAACACAATTGTGTTAGTTAAAGGTGATGTATTGCTAGCGAGTGGTGTAGGACAAACTTCACGTGTAGATGCATTAAAGCAAGCAATATTAAAAGCCGAAACTTTCGGTTTTGACCTTAAAGGGTCTGTTATGGCTTCTGATGCATTTTTCCCATTCCCTGATTGTGTTGAAATTGCTCACAAAGCTGGCATTACAGCTGTTTTACAACCAGGCGGATCTATTAAAGACAAGGATTCTGTTGAGTATTGTAACAACAACAATGTTGCGATGGTATTTACAGGAGTACGTCACTTTAAACATTAATTTTTATATTTAACAACGAGTTAATATAAGAATGGCGGGGTATCTCGTAAAAGCTAATTAAGTAAGTAAGAATTAATATAACAACTGAGCAACAAACCGAATGGGACTGTTTAACTTTTTCACCCAGGAAATCGCGATTGATCTAGGTACAGCCAATACCCTGATCATTCATAACGATAAAGTAGTAGTGGATGAACCATCAATCGTAGCACTTGACCGTAAATCGGGAAAAATGATTGCGATTGGCCGCCAGGCAATGCAGATGGATGGTAAGACACACGAAAATATTAAAACCGTAAGGCCACTAAAAGATGGTGTTATTGCAGACTTTGATGCAGCAGAACACATGATTCGTGGTTTTATCAAAATGATCAATGGAGGTAAAGGATGGTTGTTCCCATCTCTTCGTATGGTTATTTGTATTCCTTCAGGCATTACAGAAGTGGAGAAACGTGCCGTACGTGACTCAGCTGAGATTGCCGGAGCAAAAGAAGTGTACCTTATTCATGAGCCAATGGCTGCAGCAATCGGTATCGGTATCGATGTTGAAGAACCAATGGGTAATATGATCATTGATATAGGTGGTGGTACTACTGAGATCGCAGTAATTGCATTGGGTGGCATTGTTTGTGACCAGTCTATTCGTGTAGCGGGTGATAACTTTGATGCCGATATTGTTAACTACATGCGTCGTCAGCACAATATCTTAATCGGTGATCGTACTGCTGAAAAAATTAAAATTGAAGTTGGTTCAGCTTTGGCTGAATTACAAGAACCACCTGCTGATTTCGCTGTTCAGGGTCGTGACCTTATGACGGGTGTTCCTAAGCAAATCATGGTTTCTTATACTGAAATTGCTCATTGTTTAGATAAATCTATTTCAAAAATTGAAGAAGCGATTCTTAAAGCGTTAGAGATCACTCCTCCTGAACTTTCAGCGGATATCTTCCAAACAGGTATCTATCTGACAGGTGGTGGTGCTTTACTTCGTGGATTAGACAAACGTATTGCGGCTAAAACCAAATTACCTGTACACGTTGCTGAAGATCCTTTACGCGCCGTGGTTCGCGGTACTGGTATCGCACTCAAAAACATTGAGAACTTTAGATTCCTGATGCCATAATCTTTAAAATAAATAGAAGAAACTTGAATGACAGATAACTTAATACAATTGCTTTATCTGTCATTTGGTTTTTCAGGCATTTCAACTTATTAAACCCAACCGATGCGTAACCTTTGGCTATTCATTCTTCGTTTTCACGCATTTTTTCTGTTTGTTATTTTTGAAACTATTGCAATCATCCTGCTTATTCAAAATAACAACTACCAAAAAACCTCCTTTATTAATTCATCCAATAAACTTATTGGTAATCTCTACACGACATCTAACGACATAAAAAGCTATATGCAGTTGGGTCGCGTAAACGATAGTCTTGCCGCTGAAAATGCCAAACTTCGTAATATGTTACCATCGGTTTTTTATAACGACTCTATTAAGAAGAAAACTGTTATTGATACCTTGAAACAAGATTCAATGAAAATTCAACAGTATACTTATATAGAGGCAAAAGTAGTAAATAACACCATAAGCTATCAAAACAATTTCCTTACGCTAAACCGCGGAGCGCGTCACGGAATAAAACCAGGAATGGGTGTTATCTGTGCTCAGGGAGTGGTAGGAATTGTTAAAGATGTTTCTGATAATTTTTGTACAGTTATGTCTTTACTGCATAAAGACAGTAAAATCAGTGTAAAATTGGCTTCAACCAATGAAATTGGTTCATTGGTATGGGAAGGCACCAACCCGCGAATCGGCATCTTAAAAGAAATCCCAAATCACGTGGTGGTAAAAAAAGGAGAACGTGTTGTTACAACAGGTTATTCATTATTCCCAGAGAACGTTTCTTTAGGTAAAGTAATTGATACTCCTAAACAAACAGGAGAAAGCTTATTGAATATTGAGATATTGCTTTCTACAGATTTTCAGCGTTTACAATATGTTTACGTTGTTCAAGACAAATTTATTCAAGAAAGACAAAAGCTCGAATCTAACCTGAACCATGATTAGAATTATTACCGTTAACGTTTTACGATTCATATTCCTGGTTATCTTCCAGGTGTTTTTTCTTACAAACTTATCGCTCTATAATATTGGAGTACCGTATCTATACGTTTTATTTATATTGTTGCTGCCGGTAAACTTACCAACATTCTGGGTATACGTACTTTCATTTGTTTTAGGATTCTCAATTGATGTATTCTCAAACACATTAGGGCTTCATACTTCAGCTTGTGTGTTAATGGCTTTTTGCCGCATCGGGTTATTGTCCGTCATGATCCCTAAAGGAGGTGAGTTTTTACCTGAACCAACCATTAAAAACTACGGTTTTAAATGGTTCTTTACGTACAGTGCAATTCTGGTAGTTATTCATCATGTGTTCTTATTGAATATCGAATACTTCAGACTTAGTGAATTTTTCACTGCTACATATAAAGCATTGATTAGTTCCGTATATACATTAATTTTAATCATAATTAGTCAATACTTATTCGGTAGAAGAACGCGGTAATGAATAGTTTTTTTCAACGGAAGTTCATCATTCAAACTATATTTCTAACAGCAATCTTATTGCTGATAGCAAGGCTTTTTTACATCCAGATTATAGACGACCGTTATCTAGATTTCGCTAATAATAACGTATTGAGAAGATTGGTAGTTTATCCTCCTCGTGGTGTAATCTATGACCGTAAGGATAATATTCTTGTTCAGAACGAACCTGTTTATGACCTGATGGTAGTTCCCAAAAGCGTTAAGCCTTTTGATACAGCTTTACTTTGTAAACTAATTGAAGTTGAACAAGAGCGATTTACAGAAAAACTGGCAAAAGCAAGAGAGTTTTCGCCTGTAAAAGCTTCAGAGTTAGAAAAACAGCTTTCATCAGAGACATATGCTCGTTTACAGGAACATTTATTTCAATTTCCTGGCTTTTTTGTTCAGAACCGAACGTTAAGAAAATACCCCAATCCAATTGCTGCCCATGTTTTAGGTTATATTGGAGAGGTAAATGATAAGATCATTGAACTTTCAAAAGGAGATTACCGTCAGGGCGACTATATTGGCATCAGTGGTATTGAACGATCTTATGAAAAGCTATTACGCGGACAACGTGGTATTAAGCGTGTAATGGTAGACGTATTTAACCGTGAACAAGGAAGTTTTGATGAAGGAAAATATGATACTGCCGCTGTTCCGGGTGATAAAATGATCACTTCGTTAGATGCTCAATTGCAAAAATTTGGCGAAGAACTGATGAAGAATAAAATGGGTAGTGTAGTAGCTATTGAACCCTCTACCGGAGAAATTCTTGCATTTGTTAGCGGACCAAGCTATGATCCTAACCTGTTAGTCGGACGTGTGCGCGGCAACAACTACATGAAGTTGTTAAAAGATCCGTTGAAACCATTATTTATCCGTCCATTACAAGCTCAATATCCTCCGGGATCAATTTTCAAACCTGTACAAGCATTAATTGCTCAACAACTAGGTTTGATTTCTCCGGACAGACGTTTCCCTTGTGGAGGTGGTTACCGATACGGAAACAGAGTATTAAGATGTACACACGTTCACCCTCCGTTAAATATGGAGGAATCTATCCAGCATTCTTGTAATGCTTATTATGGTTGGGCATTCAAAACAATGGTAGATGATAATCCCGGACATTCACCTGAAGAAGGTTACAATATCTGGAGAGAACATATTTATGAGTGGGGTATTGGTAAAAAAACAGATGTTGACTTACCAAATGAAGTAAAAGGACTATTACCAACTCATGCGTTGTATGACAAAATGTATGGAAGTAATCACTGGAAGTCTTCCAATATTATCTCACTTTCGATCGGACAAGGTGAGTTAGGTATTACTCCACTACAAATGGCAAATGTAATGGCGGCCATTGCAAACCGTGGTTATTATTATCGTCCGCATCTTGTTAAAGCTATTGGAGAGAAAAAATATATTCGACCTGAGTTTTCGGAAAAAGTATCCGTTGGTGTGGAATCGAGGTATTTTCCAGTAGTAGTAAATGGTATGGAAAAAGTAGTTTCAGCAGGTACTGCTCGGATCGCATTTATTCCTGATATTCCTATTTGCGGTAAAACAGGTACGGCTCAAAACCCTCACGGAAAAGACCACTCCATCTTTATGGGTTTTGCCCCTAAAGAAAACCCTAAGATTGCCATTGCTGTTGTAGTAGAAAATGCAGGATATGGTGCTACATGGGCAGCTCCAATTGCCAGTCTGATGATAGAAAAATACCTTCGCGACTCAATAACTCGTCCGAAGTACTATTCTGATCGTATTTTGAATGCTAGCTTATTGCCAGGAGATGTATTTACTGCAGCTGGTAACGTAAAGCCAAAAGAAGGCAGCAAAGTAACGAAGGGTGCTAAAAATGGCAAGTCGACCGTGCAACCTAAAACTGAAGGTACAGCGCAACCAAGAAAAGAAGAGAAAACAACAACAAGCATACAACAAGATAAAGCAAACCGCTAAATGAACCAAAAACAGCAAACCAGTCCTTTTTATAACGTAGATTGGGTTACGATTATCCTTTACTTTTGTTTGGTGGTAATCGGGTGGTTAAATATTTATGCTGCCGTTTTTGACGCTGATCACGCCAGCATATTTGACATGAGCCGTAATTACGGAAAACAGCTCATATGGATATTAACTGCAGGAATTATTATTACGGCCATTTTATTGATTGACTCAAAGTTTTTCAATTTTTCTGCCTATGCTTTTTATGGAGTCACCTTAATATTGCTTATTGCGGTGCTTTTTGTGGGTAAACTTGTTGGTGGTAACCGAGCCTGGTTTGAAATAGGAAGTTTTAGGCTACAACCTGCAGAATTTGCGAAAGTGGCCACTTGTCTTGCCCTGTCGCGTTACATGGGAACTACCAACCTTAAACTGACTGATTTTGGTGATCAATTAAAGTGTTTTGCCCTTATTTTCACTCCCGTTGTTTTAATTTTATTACAGCCCGACGCTGGTTCGGCCATTGTATTTACTTCATTTTTCTTAGTATTATATAGAGAAGGACTCCCTCCTTTTTATCTGGTATTCGGATTCGTTTCAGTTATTCTATTCATTTTATCATTACTAATACCTCAAACCTATATAATCGTAGCATTAATTGCGATTGCGATTTTCTTATTGTGGAGAGATCGTAGAATAAGACGTACTTACACATTGGTGATCGGAAGTACAATTATGGCTATTGTGTTAGTAACAGGTGTAAATTATGTTTTCCATAACGTATTAAAATCTCACCAACGTGATCGTATTGACCTTTTGTTAGGAAAAAAAGTGGATCCAAAAGGTGTTGGTTATAATGTAAACCAATCAAAAATAGCAATTGGTTCCGGACAGTTACTGGGAAAAGGTTTTTTAAAAGGAACTCAAACCAAATATGACTTCGTACCTGAACAAAGTACCGACTTTATCTTTTGTACAATAGGTGAAGAATGGGGCTTTTTAGGGAGTGTTGTTGTATTAGGTCTATATTCCTTCTTAATACTTCGTATAGTTGTTTTAGCCGAACGACAGCGATCTACTTTTTCAAGAGTTTATGGGTATGGTGTAGCCTCGATATTATTCTTCCACGTATTTATTAATGTGGGTATGACTATTGGTATTATACCGGTAATTGGTATTCCTTTGCCGTTCATTAGTTATGGAGGATCGTCGTTATGGAGCTTTACCATCTTGTTATTTATCCTGATAAAGCTCGATACCAACAGAAACGGAATTATCCGTTAAAACGTTTCTTTACAACGTTTAAGAATTGATCGTGTAATTCAGGTTTTTGATCCCAATCATAGCGATTAGCTAATTGTTGATCTACTAATTGTTTGGCTTCAGCAAAAGTGCTGCAAGCATTAAGATCTGTTAATGCCTTTTCGAATGACTCAACACTGTTGTTAAATAATCCTTTTATAAAGGCGAACTTATCATTAAGCCCAACAGCTTTTCTCAGATCGCTAACCGCCGGCTGGATGATTGAATTAACTTCAGTTCTATTTTGATTCTGAGAAGATATCTTATCGTTAAGACTAGGAACATTGGTTTGGAAACGTCTGTTGAGTTCTGCCCATGCCTCTTCTTCTTTTTTGATCTTTTCTTCCATGGTCATAGCCGGCTGATGCTTCACATCGGCCATTGGTGATACCACTGGAATAATAACCGATTCCGGTTCTTTTATTACGTTTTCAAAAGGGGCAGTTACCTCCGGCTCTTTTACAAGCGGTTCAACAAAAACAGATTGAACTTCAGCTGCTTTTTCTTCGAACTTTAACGTGGCCGTGATCAATTCTTCCGGTTCTGTTTTTTTAACAGGTCTCTCTACCTCTACTTGTTGCTTAGGTTCAATGGTCGCAATCAACTCATTTGCTGAGGAGGCTTTAGAAGCAGCTTTAACAACCGGTTGCGAATCAGGCAAGGAAGTAGTCGTTTCTTTTTCAACAAGTTTCCTTAAAATAGCAATATGATCCTTAAGAAAGTTGGCATTCGCTTCAAACAATTCAAGTTCAATGGAATTGATGTGAGGCTGAATATATAAACTGCGACATTCTGTTTTTAACTCATCAAGTATGGAACCAATTCGTCCTAAAATATCTTCGCGCGTCATATGAAAAATTATTAATTGAGGTTCAGTCTGTAGATTTTAATATCAAAAATAACAAATCACAACTAAATACAAACCCTATATCCGTCATGAAAACGTGACAATTAGCTTTTTAAGTACTTATCAACAGCAAATTAATTTTAGTGTTAAAATACGGATATTCGTAGGCTGAAAAACAATTAATTTGACAGTGGATGATAAACGAGGGAATTGAAAGACCAAAAGGAGCACAAAGAGGCAGTATTGAAGTAATTTGCGGACCAATGTTTTCAGGAAAAACTGAAGAACTGATTCGCAGATTAAAAAGAGCGCAGATAGCGAAACTTAAAGTGGAGATTTTTAAACCTGCAACAGACATCCGCTATGACGCCACTGCTGTTGTTTCTCATGATCTTAATTCAATTCAATCCACTCCTATTGAAACTTCATCGGCAATCTTATTATTAAGCAGCAATACACAAGTTATCGGAATAGATGAGGCTCAGTTCTTTGATGATGAATTACCAAATGTTTGCGCTACGCTAGCCAATAAAGGAATAAGAGTTATTGTAGCAGGTCTTGATATGGATTTTAAAGGCAACCCTTTTGGACCTATTCCTAAGCTAATGGCCGTTGCAGAGTTTGTAACTAAAATTACCGCAGTTTGTGTACGCTGTGGGGCCCCGGCCAGCCATTCTTATCGTTTGGTTGAAAGACAAGAAACATTTCTTCTTGGCGAAAAAGAAAGCTATGAGCCACGATGCAGAGTTTGTTTTAACTTAGATAAATAGAAAAAAGGAGCTGATTAACAGCTCCTTTTTTGTTTATTTTCTGTTCAACAACAAGCTGAAATACTTTTTTTAATTGATTTAATAACTACAAAAGAACTGGAAAATAGATTTCAAAATTATTTAACAAAATATTTGAATTATAGTTAATAATTTTTCCTAATTTAGGGAACGATCAAACCCAATACCAAATCATTATGCTGCTAGTTTCAGACTTTTCGGCTAAAGTTAGCGCTCTCTTAGTGAAATTAGGAATTCCGGAAGAACACTTGAATTTTATCCATGATATAGATCCAGTTCAATTGTTCAAATGGACTTCTTCCGTTATCCAACCAACCTTAATCGCGCTTTTATTCATTGTAATTTTTTGGCAAAAACGAAAATTGTATAGCTATCGTAGAAGATATGGCCGTATGTAGATTACATAAATAGTAAAAGAGTTCTTATTGATAAAAAGATAACTTATTACCTTCAGTCTTCGATCGGCTGTTAATTGAAAGCTTCCTGGTTGGGAAGCTTTATTTTTTATGAGTGAGATAGTGATAGTAAAAAAGGGTTATGTTGAAGTTAACACCGAATAATAGGATACTTATTTGAGCTGAGTTTGGACCAACCGGAAAAGTTGGAGGGGGACAAAAGGAATAATTTCATCTTTAAGAAGGAAACTTCATAGAAGTCTAACCTTAATAGAAACAAAAAAATTGAAAGGTTAACTCCGGATGGAGTGAAACTAAGCAGAGAATTAGTTTCGCCCCATCCGGGGCTTATGTTTTAGTCCCGATGTATTACCTACTAAGTTTATTCTCCTCCGGAGATTTAACTAATTTAAGATCCATAAATTTTGAGTAGACAATCATTCAGGTTGATGCCGATCTTGGATTGAATCATTCCGCCCCATCCGGCGTTTCAGTTTTACCCTAAAAACAAAAAAAGCTTCCTGAATCAGGAAGCTTTTTGTCTGTGGTGATGGCCGGGATCGAACCAGCGACACAAGGATTTTCAGTCCTTTGCTCTACCAACTGAGCTACATCACCTTGCGGTGCATTTTTATCTATTTTGTGGTGATGGCCGGGATCGAACCAGCGACACAAGGATTTTCAGTCCTTTGCTCTACCGACTGAGCTACATCACCTCCCTTTCGTTTTGGGAATGCAAATGTAGTATCTTTTTACTCAAATCAAAAAGGTTTTTCTGTTTTTTTAGACACATTCCTCTTAAGTATCAGATTATCTGCACAAATAGATTTACAAAGAGCACCCAAAAGTCTGTTTAAAAATCTATATTAGTACTATTGTTTAAAACTATATTCTAAAAGCAATAGCCAATTTATATCGATTCTAAGTAGAAAATAGACCGTTTTAATAATTGGTTTATTTTTTTGAATTATTATTTTAGCGATATACTCTGATCAAAAACCTTATGCTTGGACAGCTATTATTTGTACTTATTGCAGCAGCCGCTATTTGGCTTTTCACCCGCAATGTGATGAAAATCCGCAGGAACATCATGCTCGGTAAAGACATCGACCGAACGGATCATACTGCTGAACGCTGGAAAACCATGGCAAGAGTTGCCCTGGGCCAGTCTAAAATGATGGTTAGACCTATTGCAGGATTCCTTCACATCCTCATTTATGTAGGTTTTGTAATCATTAACATAGAGATGCTTGAAATTGTAATAGACGGCATCTTTGGCACTCACCGTATATTTTCTTTTTTAGGTAGCTTCTACGGCTTCCTTATTGGGTCATTTGAATTTTTAGCCTTAGGTGTACTTACTGCTTGTGTGGTCTTCTTAATCAGAAGGAACATTATTCATTTAAAACGTTTTTCTGGCGTGGAGATGAAAGGATGGCCTGTAAGCGACGCGAACTATATCCTAATTGCTGAGATCTTATTAATGACGGCTTTTTTAACCATGAATGCCGCAGATTATAAACTACAGCTGCTTGGAGCCCATCACTACATTCAGGCGGGATCATTCCCTGTCAGTGCAGCAATTGCCGCCATTTTACCTGATAGTGAAACTGCTTTAATTTTTGTTGAGCGTCTCTGCTGGTGGTCCCATATTGTGGGCATATTTGCTTTCTTAAACTACATTCCATATTCAAAACACTTTCACATTGTACTAGCATTTCCAAACACCTGGTATTCTAATTTGAATAAAAAAGGAAAGTTCACCAATATGCAGTCTGTTACTAACGAGGTGAAAGCAATGCTTGATCCGTCTTTTACCCCTCCTGCAACAGATGGTGCGCCCGGACGTTTCGGCGCAAAAGATGTTACTGACCTAAATTGGGTTAACCTAATGAATGCTTATTCTTGTACAGAATGTGGTCGCTGTACATCTAATTGTCCTGCTAATATGACCGGTAAGTTATTATCTCCACGCAAAATAATGATGGATACCCGCGACCGTCTGGAAGAAGTAGGAAAAAATATTGATAAGCACGGGAAGGATTACCAGGATGGTAAAGCGTTATTAGGTGATTATATCACTCAAGAAGAACTTTGGGCGTGTACCACATGTAATGCATGTACTGAGGCTTGTCCGGTTAATATTGATCCGTTAGCGATCATTGTTGAGTTGCGCAGGTATTTGGTTATGGAAGAATCCAACGCACCAGCAAGCATCAACAATATGTTTGGTAACGTAGAAAATAACCAGGCTCCGTGGAAATATTCTCCATCAGACAGAACAAACTGGATCAATAATTAAGCATTTATTAAAAACAAAGACAACTGAATAAATAAAGTCCGTCTTTTAAACAGATAAAATTACAATGGAACTCCATATAAAAACAATGTCGGAAATGCTGGCTGCAGGCGAAGAACCAGAATTATTATTTTGGGTTGGGTGTGCAGGAAGTTTTGACGAACGTGCTCAGAAAATTACCCGTGCAGTTGCAACAATCTTAAACAATGTAGGAATCAAGTTTGCCATTTTAGGAACAGAAGAAAGCTGTACCGGAGACCCGGCTAAACGTGCAGGAAATGAATTTTTGTTTCAAATGATGGCAATGACCAATATTGAAATTTTAAACGCCTACAACGTTAAGAAAATCGTTACTGCTTGTCCTCATTGTTTTAATACTTTAAAAAATGAATACCCTGAGTTAGGTGGTAATTACGAGGTTATTCATCACTCTCAGTTAATACAGCAATTAATTGATGATGGCCGTTTAAAAATTGAAAACGGTGAAACCTTCAAAGGTAAAAAAATCACTTATCATGATCCTTGTTATTTAGGACGTGCCAACGGTGTATACGAGGCTCCACGTGCTGTAATAGAGCAATTGGATGCTGAATTAACAGAAATGAAACGTTGTCGCTCTAATGGACTTTGTTGTGGAGCGGGTGGAGCTCAAATGTTCAAAGAACCTGAGAAAGGGAATAAAGACATTAATGTAGAGCGTACAGAAGAAGCCTTAGCCTTAAAACCAGATGTTATTGCAGTTTCATGTCCTTTCTGTATGACAATGATCAGAGATGGCGTAAAATTAGCCGACAAAGAAGCCGAGGTGCAAGTATTGGACATTGCTGAAATTGCAACCAAAGCCAACGGTTGGACGTAAGCAAGAAACCCTTAAAAATAAATAAGCTTCTCCCAATAACGGGGAAGCTTTTTTAATAATTATAAACTATGTTTCGGATAGGTACTCAAACCCGGAAAACCCATTAGTGGCAACTAATAGTTCAGATTTGGTGAGGTCGTTATAACGACGTAAAAGTAGAACGACTTTATTCGATAAAAAATACCAACTTGTGGGTATTTTAAGTGTCTAAACATTCAACAGTATCAGATCTTCGGCCTTCTTCAATAATTCAGTTGTTGTACGAACATTGAGCTTTAACTTGATATTCTTACGGTGAGTTTCAATGGTATACTCACTTAAACGTTCTGCTACTTCCTTATTCTTAAGTCCCTTAGCTATCAGCAATAACACCTCACGCTCTCTATTGGTTAGCGAAAGTAATGTTTCATCTTTTTTATTCCTCAACGCATCTTTTAATGCATCAATTGTACGATCATAGGTATGAATACAAACACCCAAGTCAACCAAAACACAAAGCATATCAGTAGCAATGCCACTATTATCTTTTTGCAAAGAAGTGGCCCAACCCGCAAGCCATTTCCAATTAGCATCGTTGGCTGAACGAACTCTGAAAACTCCTCCAAAATTTACAAGAGGTTGCTGGCTTAACAAAAGCTGGCTTATTTGTGTCAAATGTTGATCATCGGGATGAACCAAGGTTCCACAAAAATCACTGCCTAAAGCAATAATTTCATTTGCCGACAATCCAAACATGTTTTCCATGTATTGATTACACCAAGTAACACTTTCTGTTTCATAACTTGCAGTATACAAGCCCACAGGCATTTTATCTACAAGTTCTTTAAAAAATATATGCTCATCAACCGTCGTTAATGCTTGTTTCCCTGTTTGCAAGTCCTTTTCTTGCCTATTTTCCTCCATGTTAATCAGTTTACGGTAGTGTATTCAGAATTTTAAATCATTTTATCCAGGGATAATCGTATACGCCATTCTTTAGGATAATAGTTATTAAATCTATTCCCCACTTTTTTTACCCAGCCCAGCCCGATACCATTATAGGTTAATAAACTCCATCCTTCTATCGCTTTTTCAAAAACCTGATCGTCTTTGCGTAAAAACTTCAAAGCAGTTTCTTTATTAACCTCAATGACCGAAAAATAATTTTTGTTTAGCTCCCCAAACAAGGCTAAAGCATGCTCTGGCCTGAACTCCTTTTTGGTTAACTGACCCACTTCAACACCGGCATAAATCACATTTAACGCATCGATCAGGTATTCAACTTCTTTGCTTTTTATTGCCGGAAATAAAGACACCATATCATTTTTAAGAAAGTACTTCCATTTTTCAGGCATGAGAAGTAATCCACTGAACGGAGCTATGGCTTTAGCATCCATAGGAACGAATAAGCTTTTACCTTTTTTCTTAGGGTACTTAAATTCTTTTCCGAGTTCACCCTTCTTTCTAACGATAGCAAGGAAAAACCCTTCTCCTTGTGTTTCATGAGGATAAAAACGATAACCTGTAAATCCTGAATGTGTACTCTCCTTTATTCTCCAGTTATCATCAAGCTTTATGGTAAGATTCTCGGCTTCATAATTTTCACATAGCCATGCAAGGTTTTCTTCATTCTCATTCGGGCTATAGGTACAGGTACTATAAATTAACACACCACCTGGCTTTAAAGATGACCAAATATCTGCTAAAATGCGGCGTTGACGTTGTGCACATAATTGTACATTATCTTCTGACCATTCATCAATTGCTGATTCATTTTTACGAAACATTCCTTCACCTGAACATGGAGCATCAACAACAATACAATCAAAGAAACCTTTAATATCTTTAAAGTCTTTCGGATCATTATTTGTTACCACTACATTACCTGTCCCCCATTTTTGAATATTTTCAGATAAAATAGTAACTCTACTCTTAATGACTTCATTGGAAACAATTAAACTATCTTCATCAAACAATGCGGCTAAATGAGTTGACTTACCTCCTGGTGCAGCACATAAGTCCAGCACATTGAAACCACTTCGTTCAGAAAAAACCTGTCGAACCGCCTGTTCAACAAACATTGAGCTTGCCTCTTGTACATAATAAGCTCCACCGTGAAGTAAAGGATCTGCTGTAAACGAAGGACGCTCCGGAAGGTAATAACCGGTTGTTGTCCATGGAATAGGTTTATAAGCAATATCAAATGGATATTTATTCTTATTGACTCGAATGCTAACAGGAGATTCTGAACTAAGGGAATCAATAAACTTTTCAAGTTCGGGACCCAAAAATTCAGCCATACGTAATTTAAACGGAGGAGGTAGTTTCATAACCAAAGATAATTTTTTTAGCTTGAAGGGAAGAGTTTAATGGTCTTGTATGTGTAAAAGATTGCATTATTTTGCAAACAAATACTGCTTTTACGTTTTATTAATATAGATCGTTATAGCTAATCATTCAACTAAAACTAATACTATCTTTGTAGCATGAATACATTCAGTGACAACTCAAGAGTTTGGATCTATCAATCAAACAGAGAATTAACAACCGCGGAATTTGAAACATTGCAAAATAAATTAACTGCCTTTGCAACGGAGTGGACGGCCCATGATAATTTATTAAAAGCAAAAGCGGAGGTTAAATATAACCGTTTCATTATACTAACTGTTGATGAAAGTCAGTATGGAGCAAGTGGATGTTCTATTGATAAATCAGTGAGATTGATGAAAGAAATTGAAAACGAATTGAATATCAATCTGTTTGACAGATTCAATATTGCTTATAAAATAGATCAGGACATCTATTCTGTAAGTCGTGACGAATTTGAGAAACTATTAACAAACGGAATCTTAAATGAACAAACAATAGTATTCAATAACCTTGTAAAGTCGAAAGAAGAACTTACTACCATGTGGGAAGTTCCGTTAAAAGAAAGCTGGCATAATCAGGTTTTTGCATCAGCACTTTCTAACTAATCAAAGAAACCAGACTATCAGTAGAGCTTGCACTGCTACAAACAAAAAACTTATAACAATATATTCAAATTTAGAAAAAGGGTAGTGCTTGTTAGATTTCATAGGAGTTTGAATTAAACTCAATGTTACTACATATATCTGAGTATTTCAACACTGAATGTCAGGTATTTATACGCAATTTATATTCATAATAAATAAGGAGGGCCGGAAAAAGTGATTTTCCGGCCCTTCTTATTTAAACATTTTTTATTACTCAAAGTCAATTGGTCCAAGCATACGCATAAACCTCATGATCCGTTTTGTTTTCTTTTTTACTAGTGCATTAGGCCGTGTAGGCGACCATTTCAGCGGGTTTGGTAAAATTGCAGCAATTGATGCGGCTTCCTTTTTGCTAAGATCAATTGCAGCTTTATTATAATATTCATGGGCTGCAGCTTCTGCCCCATAAATCCCATCCCCCATTTCTATCACATTTAAATAAACTTCCATAATCCGTTTTTTAGACCAGAAAATTTCAATAAGAAATGTAAAATAAGCCTCAAAGCCTTTTCGAACGTAGGAACGACCTTGCCATAAGAATACATTTTTAGCTACTTGTTGCGAAATAGTGCTTCCTCCTTTAATCTTTTTCCCTTTCTTCTTAGCATTATAAACCCAAGCCTTCTGCATTGCATCCCAATCAAAACCCATATGTTCCATGAACAACTGATCTTCTGATGCAACAACAGCCTGACGTAAATTTGGAGATATTTTATCGAATGAAACCCAATCCTTTTCCAGCTTCATTTCTTTACTATCAGCTTTCTGTTCAAAACAGCGCTGCATTTGTAAGAAAGTAAGCGGGACGGGAACAAAGCGATAGGTGATTACCCAAAGTATAGAAATGGCAAAAAACCAGAGTGCAGCTTTACCTAAAAAACGAAAGACTTTTGACATAGTGCACAAAAATAATAATTCACATTTTCTCTGTTCATATTAACAGCGAAAGACAATGCATTAAATAACAACAAACTGCTTTTCAGCAAATTAAAATAAGGTTAGTTAAGCGGGATAGCCTGCAGTTCCACTTTGCCAGAGATATTACACATGGCCGCTATTTCAGTAGTAATGATATCCATCTGAGAACGGATGAGTTCATAATCAAGTAACTGACGTTCCATTTTCTTTTGCTCTTCCACATTTGCTGTTGCAACAGATTCACGAATGCTAACTATTCGTTTATCTATATCCAGGAAAAACCTCGTAAAAGAGTGTCGAACACAAATTAGCTGATCATTCTCCAATGATTCGGATAAATCATGCAATAAATTAGCACATTCATCAATCAGTGAATACGTAATAGGAAATTCAAACTCTTTACTAATGCCAGGCAATATTGCTCCAAATGCGGTAATCTCTCTGGTAAGTTTTGCATTATAAAAAGCAAGATTTTCACCGAACGCTATTAATGTTTTACTTGCCCCGGGTTCATACTTAACCTTTTTTAAAGCTTCAGCCATATTAAGATTAGCCACTTCTGCTTTTCTTCTTAGTCCAATTAGCCGTGCATGAAAACCGGTTTTCTCCTTTAATTCATGACCAATCTGCATTAGGTAAACTCTATTAGCCTTTATTGCATGTCCTAAGAAATGCCCCAATTTAACATGCTGCCATTTCGGCCATAGCAGGTAAGCTGAAGCTACAGCGATAACTCCTCCTAAAATAGTATTCATCATCCTGTAAAGCCCAATATGCCAGTCATAGGGTAAGGTAAGGTCAATAAGGGCTACCAGTTCTATTGTTAAAAAGAATACAGCAATAGCATAATTACGCGCCTGAAAGTAAAAGAATAAGAACAGACAAATAGCTATAACTATAAATATTACATATTCATATTTTACGTAATGGATAAGGAGACTCCCTATCAACACACCTCCTAATGTCCCCAGAACTCTGTCCCAAGCCTTTAACCTGGTAGAACTAAAATCAGGCTGCAACACTACCATTACCGTAAGTGCAATCCAATAGCCCCGTGGTATCTCAAAGAAATAATATAAGAAAAGGCAGAAAGTTGCAATTACTGTTAAACGTAAACTATGCCTGAACAACTCTGAATCAGCGGTGAACTCAGACAATGTATTTTTCCATTGAGACTTAATGGAAATACTTGGCTGAAATTGTGTCACAAACGACAGTTTTTTCCGCTTCTCATCCAATTTTTCAATCCAGTTGAGTGCGGTATGTAAATAACTGATCGAAGACTCAAACATATAGATCACCTTCATTACTTCTAACTTATCTTCAATTGGTAATCCAGCTGCATCCAAACGCTTACGAATAATAAGAACCATATTCTCCACACGCTGAATACGAATTTTCAGCAATTCCTCATCTTCATGAGATTTTGACAATAAGTAATGACCAACAGTTGATCCGGCCAGTTCTAATGTTTGAAAAGTATTTTTGAGGGTAGGCATCAGGAAACTTAAACGTTCATGCTTACCTACCTGAACCATTTCATAAAAAAGGGCCATGGCAGTTGAACCAAATCTTGATCCTGCTCTAACCACTTTTAATAATTCACGTCGAACGGAAACTAGCTTAGAATCTCCCTTACGCAAATAAGGCAAGAGATCATTTATTGCCACACGCAGTTTTACTTCCTCTTCATTAAGTTTGGTTTCAGCTTCATGTTCATCCTCCTCACAAAGCGCCGGAACCATTCCCATAATAGAAGAGCTGATTGTCCACGGTTTGGAAATAGCAATATCATAAGGCAATTGAGGATTCAAGAGCCACAAAATAATTACCCGTAAAGTAATGGAAAGTGCACCGCCTAATAATACTGCAATAGCTCGTTTCTCAGCCATGGCTTGTGTATTAGGACCATACAAGGCTAAAAGAAACAATACAACGGCTAAGGTACCTAAGGTAAGACCATGATCACCCAGGCCCCTGGCCATACCCGACAAAAAAGCCACCACAACCAAAAAGGCCATTGCGGCAATCATATTTCCACCGGCAATAGTACCTAAGAAAGTAGCAACAGCAACTGCCAATGTACCTAAGATCATTACCCAAACTCTGTGAGCAAACGACCCAGTTACCCTTGCCCAAGATATCAGCTCAGCGGCAAGTCCACCATAAACACCAATATCAACATGACCCGTTAATTCAGCAACCACCAAAAAACCAACCAAACTCACCATTGAAACCAATGCACGGGTTATGTCGGGGTTTTGCCGTTCACGATTAATAAATGTACGCGGATTAGTTATATATGTTTTTAAAAGCACAAATTCAGGTTTATTGATGTAAAACGATTGCGTTAAAATAGAATTTAGATTTGAGATATGAGAAATGGGATGTGAGATTTCTTTCTAAAACTATTAATCGTTTGCAAAAGGTCCGTTTCTCTTACCAACAAAATAAAAAACAAAAAACGGTCTCGGCTTAGCCGAGACCGTTTTTTAATATTATAGAATCGAAATTATTCTGCAACAACTTCGAAAGGCACCTGAACTTTAACTTCTTTGTGTAAGTTAACATTTGCAATGTACTCACCAATGAATTTAACATCAGTTTCGAAAGTGATCTTACGACGATCAACTTCAAAGCCTAATTTTTTGATAGCTTCAGCAACTTGTAATGCATTTACAGCACCAAAGATTTTACCGCTTTCACCAGCTTTAGCACCGATAGAAAGTTTAACATCTTTTAGGCCTGTAGCAATAGCTTCAGCATCTTTTTTCAATTTATCTTGTTTAAACGCAATTTGGCGTAAATTTTCAGCCAAAATTTTGCGGTTGCTATCGTTTGCAATAACTGCGAAACCTTGAGGAATCAAGTAGTTACGAGCGTAACCTGGTTTCACATTTACGATATCGTCTTTTTCGCCTAGCGCTTTAACGTCTTGTTTTAAAATTACTTCCATTGTAGCGCCCTCCTTATTTTAAACCATCGGTTACGTAAGGCAAAATAGCAATATGACGAGCACGTTTAACTGCCTGAGCTACTTTGCGTTGGAATTTTAATGAAGTTCCTGTTAAACGACGAGGTAATACTTTACCTTGATCGTTAATGAATTTTAACAAGAAGTTCGCATCTTTATAATCGATGTACTTGATACCATTTTTCTTGAAACGGCAGTACTTTTTACGGTTATCCTCAACTTTTGGAGGGGTAACGTATGAAATGTTCTGATTTGCCATTATGCTACTTCTCCTTCTGATTTTTTAGAAGCTTTCGGAGCCAATTCACCTTTACGTTTACGCTCTGCATAAGCAACAGCGTGCTTATCTAACGCAATAGTAAGGAAACGCATTACGCGCTCATCACGTTTGTACTCAACTTCTAATTTGTTAATTAATTCGCCTGAAGCCTTAAACTCGGTTACAGTATAATAACCTGTAGTTTTTTTCTGGATTGGGTAAGCCAGTTTTTTCAAACCCCAATTGTCTTCATTGACAATCTCGGCTCCGTTATCAGTCAGGACTTTCCTGAATTTGGCAACAACTTCTTTCGAAGCTTCTTCTGATAACAACGGGGTAAGAACGATTACGCTTTCGTAACTCTTCATCTGTTGTACTTAAATTAATTAATTTTTACCTATAAAAGGGCTGCAAATGTAGACATTTTTATTTTGAATTTCAAGCGTGTAACTAATTAAAAATCATTTATCACTTTGGTTCTTTTCAGCAGGGATTCTACAAATATATATCTTTGAAACATTAGAACATTTTGATTTATGACGCTTGAAGAATACAAAAACCAGTTTACTGAAGAAGATGCAGTAGGTTGGTCATTTATTGATCAGAGGATTGAAGAAATCTATGTAACCCAGGAACCTCGTCATTATGCGCCTGCCTTGCATTTTTCTATGGGAGGAAATGACCCTATCGACGGTTCCAGCATTTATGATTCGGATAACCAGGAATTTCACCGACATATTATCAGCTACGGTATGTCTGAACTTTATTATGACGAAGAAAAAGTTGGTGAGCAGTTTAGCAAATGGGGATTTGAGTTTACCTTCAGAATAAAACCATTCGAAGAAGATAAAACAGACCCTTTATGGGCCATCGAAGTAATGAATAATTTGGCTCGTTATGTATATGAAAGCGGCCGATGGTTTGAAGAGAATCATTTTGTGCCGGCGAACGGACCAATACGTTTAGATACTGATACAGACATTGTCGGATTAGTATTTACCCTTGATCCTGAATTAGGAAAATTAAACACTCCACATGGTGAGGTATCCTTCTTACAAATGGTTGGAATTACTTCTAAAGAATTAGAGCGACTCAGAGCTAACCCTACTACCGAGGAAGTCGCTAATCTTATTGAAGAAATGAAGATTAATAATCCTTTATTAATAACTGACCTTAACCGAAGATCCTAATTACTTTTTCTTTATTCCTTATTATTATCTATAAAAAAACCGAAGGCATTAAAAAATGCCTTCGGTTTTTTCTAACTGCTATTTTACAACTATTTTTTTCTAAGGATGCAACATCTACCCAAAGCCGCTTGTCATTCGATTAAATACAACAAATTGATAAACAAGATAATAAACCCATTGTTATAGTAATAGTGAAGTTACACCATCACAATAGCCATGTTACAAAAAATATAGTACTATGTGTAACCTTGTACCGTACCTTTGGGTCATACTACCAACAACAAACAAATTGACAACTAACAACTTAATTCGATATGAAAACGCTCTTTAAAACCGTAACCGTAGTTAGCATCGCAACCTTAACTGCTGTAGGAACTACACAACTTAATTTTTCTTCGCGTTTTAATACCACTGAAAAAGGTACAACTCCAACTTTTGATATTATCATGCCTGCCGAAGCAAATGTATTAGCTAGCAATCAGCAAGCATCGGCATTAAATTATACAGCTGTGGGTCTTAGTACAGATCTAACTAATACTGTTGCTTTTGAACCTTCTTCGGAATTTTCAGTTTCATCATTAACATTAATGGATGAAAGTTCAACACTAAAAGCTTCAGACCTTCTTATAAGTTACGGCGCCGAAAGTTCAGTAGCTCTTGACGAGTTAATCCGTTTTGAACCTGAAATAGTTGATGTGAGTGATCAATTATTCTTAGATGAGGTAATTTCATTCAAGCCATCAACTGATGTTGCTACTGAAAATATTGCAGAACCTATGGATATGGATGATCTGATTAAATTTAATCCTGCCGAAGTTAATCATGAAAATATCGTTGAGCCTGAATCATCTATTAATCAACTGATCAAATTCGAACCGGTTTTAGCTGCCGAAGTAATTGAGCCTGTTAATATTGATGAATTGGTAAAATTTAAAGTTTCGGACTGCCAGACTTCAATTATTGAAGAACCTGTTATTAGTTCACCCTGCAATTACATCACCGAGTTCAATACTGGTCTATAAATAAAATCATTAGCGTAATTCATATTTCAGAGGGGTAAAACTCATGTTTTATCCCTTTGTTTTTAAGCCTTAAAAAAAGGAGAGAATTTTTTTTTACATTTTTTCGGTACTATGTGTAACCAAGTACCTGTTAATGTAGTCATAGAATAAAACAACAAATAAATAAACAACAACAACTTAACACAATATGAAAACTCTTATTAAAACCATAACGATAGTAAGCATTGCAACTTTAACAACTGCAAATTCTCACTTTAATTTTTCTTCTCGTTTTAATAGCAGCGAAAATGACACTACCTCAACTATCGATATTCGCTTTCCTGCGGAAGAACACATTTTTGTAAGTAACGAATTAACCTATCACCCAACAACTGGAAACACAGCTGGAACTTTAACTGAACTTGTTAAATTTATTCCTACTGACCATTCATCAGACATAGACTTTCCAGTTCATGAAGAATTGCAAAGCGAGATAATTGCATCAACATTATTAATTAATGATGCAGCTGAGCAAACTATTGAAGAATTGATTCACTTTACTCCTTTAGCAATTGAATTTAATGAACAATCATTGATTGAGGACCTGATCTCTTTTAAACCAGCAACAATTGAAATCGAAAACATTGTTGAACCAACAAGCGTTGAGGAATTAATAAAATTTACTCCACGTGAGATTAGCAATGAAGAAATCGTTGAACCCTTAACCGATTTGGATGTTTTGATCAAATTTATTCCATCTGATCCTGCAATGACCGAAATTGAAAAGCCTACAATTGAGGAGTTAGTAAAATTCAATCTAAATGAACAAGTAACTACAACAATTGTAGAGCCTTTGGCTGAATAAGCTAACAATAGTTAACAACAAGTAACTCATTTTTTACAAGGGAGTAAAGCTTCGGTTTTACTCCCTTGTTTTTTAACCGTTAAGCAAATTTATTTGATCAATTTATACACCAAAAACTTACTTAATTCCCCATCCGTTTAATCTGAAGATAGTATATTTACGCAAACCGACAGTTGTAACTCACAGTTTTACTGCAGGTTCATTGTTTTATAATTGCTAACCAGTCTATTAAATCTATCTTCTAAATCCACTTAGAAGATATGGCTACAGGACTTAAATTTTTGATCAGGCCGATGATTCACTTACCTCATCTTATAACCGACCTTGCTCTTATTTTAGCCTCCGCCGGGGTAACCATGTTAATTTTTAAAAAATTAAAACAACCTGTTGTTCTTGGCTACCTGATTGCTGGCTTGTTGGTCGGACCTAATTTCACGCTGTTTCCCACTATCTCAGAAATTGACAGCATAAAAATATGGGCTGAAATTGGTGTTATCTTCCTATTGTTCAGTTTAGGCTTAGAATTCAGTTTTAAGAAACTTGTTAAAGTTGGCGGAAGCGCATCCATAACCGCTATTGTTGAGGTTATTTCAATGCTAGGTATCGGCTATTTAACCGGTATACTTTTAGGCTGGAACCAGATGGATAGTATATTTTTAGGGGGGATTTTATCAATTTCATCAACTACCATTATTATCAGAGCATTTGAAGAACTTGGGGTAAAAAGCCACAAGTTTGCCACAGTTGTTTTTGGGGTGTTAATTGTTGAAGACCTCGTTGCTATACTTTTATTAGTATTATTATCAACTTTAGCCGCCAGTCAGCAATTTGCCGGTGATGAAATGCTGATGTCGGGTTTAAAACTCACCTTTTTCCTTGCCCTTTGGTTCCTGGGAGGGATATTTCTGATTCCAACATTTCTCAAAAAAGCCAAAAAATTAATGAATGATGAGATGTTATTGGTGGTTTCTCTTGCATTATGTTTATTGATGGTTTTGCTGGCAACTGCAGCAGGTTTTTCTCCTGCATTGGGAGCCTTTGTTATGGGAGCGATTTTAGCAGAAACCACAGCAGCAGAAAAAATAGAACATTTGGTTAAACCTGTAAAAGATCTTTTTGGGGCCGTTTTCTTTGTTTCTGTCGGGATGCTTATTGATCCAAAGATATTGGTAGACTATTGGTTTCCTGTTTTGATCATTACAGTTGTTACTATTTTCGGTAAAACGTTAAGTTCGGGTTTAGGCGCATTATTATCCGGACAAACGTTAAAGCATTCTTTACAAGCTGGAATGAGTTTGGCGCAAATCGGAGAGTTTTCATTCATTATTGCCACGTTAGGATTAAGCTTAAAAGTAACCAGTGATTTCTTGTATCCGATTGCTGTAGCTGTTTCGGCTATCACCACATTCACAACGCCTTATTTTATTAAATTAGCAGAACCTACTTATTTAGGCATTAACAAACTACTGCCTGAAAAAGCAAGGAATGCCTTAGCCCGATATAGTGCCGGATCACAAAGTATTTCCGGAACCAATAACTGGAAAGAGTTCCTGAAGAAATATATATTCATTATTGTTACCAATTCCATTATCATAATCGGGATACTTTTCTCTGTGAAGTACCTTACGCCAAAAATTAATAATGATTTTGTAAACGGTAATTACGGAGATATCATCATTATTGTGGTTGCACTCTTATTGATGAGTCCGTTCCTTTGGGCACTGGCTGTAAAAAAAATCCATAGTACTGCCTATAAACAATTATGGATCGATACGAAATATAACCGCGGTCCACTCATTACACTTGAGATCGTAAGAGCTTTGCTGGCAATAATTTTCATCGTTTTGCTTATTGGTCAATTTTTCTCACCAATTGTATCAATTATTTCCGCGGTAATAATAATTGGTATCAGTGCCATTATTTTCTCTTCCCGATTGCAATCTTTCTATAGCAAGATAGAGAGCAGGTTCCTGGCAAATTTAAATGCACGGGAAATCAGTGAAGCAGCTAAACGAGCGGATGAATTAATGCCATGGGATTCTCATTTAGCTTATTACACCGTAAAACCCGAATCTGATGCAGTTGGTAAAACACTGATAGAACTCTCCTTACGCGAACATTTTGGCGTTAATGTAGCACTGATTGAACGTGGAAAAATAAAACTCAAGATTCCGGGAAAAGATGAACGCCTTTATCCGGGAGATCGGATTGCTGTTATCGGAACCGATGATCAATTAAAAAACTTCGAAGAGTTTATAGAAGCTACAAGCTATAAAGAAACTGATGCGAACGGACAATCTGTTTCGCTTCATCCGATTACAATAAATGCCCATTCACCACTTTTAGGTAAAAGCATTAAGGCTTCAGGCATAAGAGAAAATGCATTTAGTTTAGTAGTTGGGGTTGAACGGAATAATGAACGGATACTAAACCCAGACTCATCATTTACATTTGAGAAAGATGATATCGTTTGGATTGTAGGTGACAAAAAAACCGTCCAATCAGTTATCAAAGGCGAACCTTCTTAATCTGTAAACGAATTTATTTTGTAAACGAATGTGCAAAAACCTGCACATTCGTTTTTTTATGATTGTTTCATAGCTAATTAACTGACATGGATAATCTCTACTTGCAGTTGGCGGAAAGTATTTCTATTTTCGTTGCAAATGGAAAATTTCATTGTATCGGCACGAAAGTACAGACCCGACAAATTTAACAGTGTTGTAGGTCAGTCACATATAACCAATACGTTAAAGAACGCAATTAAAACCGGACAATTGGCTCAGGCCTTCCTGTTTTGCGGTCCGCGCGGTGTTGGAAAAACAACCTGTGCCCGTGTGTTGGCAAAAACAATCAACTGCCAAACCCCTACTGCTGATTTTGAAGCTTGTGGTGAATGCGAGTCTTGTCTTTCATTCAAACACGGAAGTTCAATGAATATTCATGAACTCGATGCTGCTTCAAACAACTCCGTAGAAGATATCCGAAGCCTGGTAGAACAAGTTCGTTATGCTCCTCAGGCCGGAAAATATAAGATCTATATCATCGACGAGGTTCACATGCTTTCAACAAGTGCATTTAACGCATTTCTAAAAACGTTGGAAGAACCTCCTTCTTATGCCATTTTTATTTTAGCAACCACTGAAAAGCATAAGATTTTACCGACTATTCTTTCGCGTTGTCAGATCTTTGACTTTAACAGGATCAAAGTTGAAGACATTGCTCATCACTTAGAATATATTGCGAAAACGGAAGATGTAAAATTTGAACCGGACGCCTTACACATTATTGCTCAAAAAGCAGATGGTGCCATGCGCGACGCCTGTTCAATGTTTGACCAGATTACTTCTTTTTCGCAGGGAAATATTACGTACAAAGCAGCTATCGACAATCTGAATATTTTGGATTATGACTATTATTTCAGAGTTACCGATGCTTTGTTAACTGAAGATATTTCTAAAAGCTTATTGATTTTCGACGAAATTCTGGATAAAGGTTTTGACGGAAACAATTTTATCAACGGTATCTGCAGCCATTTCCGCGATTTGTTAGTGTGCAAAGATCCTGCAACGGTAAAATTATTGGAAGTGAGTGAAGGAATCCGTCAGAAGTACTTAGAGCAGTCGCAAATAGCACCTGTTTCTTTTTTACTATCAGGACTAAACATCGGAAATCAGGCCGACCTTAACTATAAAGGCAGTAAAAACCAACGTTTACAAGTTGAATTAGCATTGATGAAAATGTGCCATATCAGAGCAGCATTAAATCTATCTAATGGTCAACTTCCGCAAGCGGAGGTAAAAAAAAAACCTGATACCACAGTAAAAGTTACGGAGACAACAACGGTTACTTCAACACCTGCTGTAGAAAGAACCGTTGTTGCTACCAATACATCATCCTCAGTTACTGCAGCCACCTCAACTACTTCATCAACTGTAAACAGCAGTTCAACGGCTAAAAAAACTCCTGTTGCTGGAGGTATGGGCTCTTTAAAAATTCCTTCAATTAAAAATTTGAGTAGTGTAGCAGCCTCTCCACAAGAAGAAGAAAAAGCCGTAGCCATTAACTTGGAGCCTACAGAGGTAAAAAACAATCAGGATTTTACAGAAGAACAGTTTTTACGTTATTGGACAGATTACGCAAGTTTTGCCGAAAAGGACTCAAAAATTGGGCTGCATACGGTAATGACCGTTAACAAGCCAAAACTTCGCCCGGATTATACCATTGAAATTACTGTAATTGATAAATATCAAACAGATATTGTAAATGATGAGCGTATAAATATTCTACGCTTCTTAAAGCAGCAGTTACAGAATAACACCATAAAAATTGAAACAGTAATAGGTAAAGGTGATGAACAAGTAAAGAAAACACTTTATACATCAACTGATAAATTTAAATACCTGGCCGACAAAAACCCTAACCTTCTTGAATTAAGAAGACGAATGGACTTGGAAATAGACTTTTAACAATAAAAAAGGGAGCTTAAAGCTCCCTTTTTATTTATTGTTTCTTATTTGTGGTATCCTGAACTGCTTCTTCCTCCTTGTACTCCGTCTCCAGTTCTTTCTCATCTTTAGTTTCTTTGCCCAGTTTAATTTGGGGCTCATCACGAGTACCCATAATTGTCATTGGAATACCAATAATACCCAATGGGGGCAAGCCCAAACGGAATTTAAAATTTAAACGGCCATCAAATGTTGTTTGACCTTCAATTTTAGGACGGAAACCTGCAATCCTGAATTTGGTTGGTTCCACATGGATCACATTATTTTTGATTGATGTTTTCAGCTCCATTTTCTTTAGGTTTGGATTATTAACATCCTCCCTACCCGTGCTCTTACTTATTGCTGTAAACATCTTTAAGCCTGCAATCTTAACATCCTTAATTGAAAGCACCCCTGCTCCTTCGATTGAAGGATAAATAGGCATCATATCCGCATTTAAACGGCCTTTCAATTTATAATCAAGAGAAACGACTCCTTGTGCCTTAGCTGCTGCAGGTGCCAGATCATGAAATAGTTTTATTTCCTTATATGCACGTTGTACATCAAAATCTTTAGCATTGATTTGATATTCGAAATAACCCTTTTTAGGGGTTACACTTCCGTAGGTAGCATTCATTACAACTTTACACCCAATAAGGTTAAAACCCGTTTCATTGAGTACAATCTGACCATTCTTGATATTCATTTTACCTTTACAACTGTCGATATTCAATGCATCATATTTAACTTTTTTGGCCAGCGCATTAAAAGTCATATCAAGATTCTTGGGAACGATGATCACACCACTTTCACCATTAGGAGCTGCAGTCTGATCTCCAGAAAATGCCATAAACTCATCAACAAGCAAATAGTTCGATTTCAGATCGAAAGTTCCCTGCAGCATCTCATCTTTTAAAGCATAGTTGATAAGGTTATTCATGTATCCATTTAATGTAATATCAGACTTACCATATCTTGAATTAAACTGATCGAACCATATTTTATCGTCTTTAAAGCTGAATATGCCATTTTCAATAACAAGCGGTTTGGGAAACAATTCTGACGTTAACGCAATATTCGAAAGTTTCAAAGTTCCAGAATTCCTCAATCGGTCATACAAACCTTTTTCCGCATCGCTTTGTCGCCCTTTTAAAGATAATCGAGCGTTGATCTGGCCATCTAAACCAATACCTTTCTGCGAAAAAACCTTATAGATCCTTCCTATATCAATAATCCCGTTAGCTTTAATATCATAAGCCAAGTCATCAAAATTTACCAGATTAGCTTTTAATGTAAATGGTTTCCCTTCAAACTGAAACGTTAACGGATTAATTGCAACCTTAAGACCGTTGAGTTGACCATTATTATTAGTAGCTGTTGAATTGATTTCAATATTTTCTATTGGATGCGGATAGTAATTCGTTTTTACATAACCGTTTTTTAACGTAATAAGTACTTGTGTTTGAGGAAATTGTCTGGTCTTTGGATCATATTTCCCTTTGGTAACCACGTCCATTTTTAACAGCCCTTTTAAATCAACGCTGTCGATTGGATACACCTGTTTTAAATCATCAAGATTGAAATCTGCCTGCAGATTAGCCTCCATTGGAAAACCTTTTGCACCATTAACCCTAAGAAACCCTTTTATAAAGTTCTTTAAAACAGTTGCATTAAGGTTATCGATACTAAATGTGGCATTTTTAATATTATTGTCGGGGCAGGACCCATCCACATTGAAACTTATATTGTTGATTGACTGAGGTAATGAGGCATATTTAAAGTACCCTTTTTGCAAAGAAGATTTTAACGTGAATTTTGGAATACTCAAAATTGCCGTATCTTTTCTCAAAGAATTAGGATCGGGACCAACCTTATAATATCCATCAGCAAGCAAGTGCAACGTATATTTCCCTTTTACATCAAAATCTTTAATTCCATATGCTTTCTGCCATTTATCCAGATCTATTTCAGAATTAATGTTGGCATAAACATAAGGTTCTTTCAAACCCTTTACCGTAATGATGGAACTGAAATAATCCTTATCAATATTAAAAAACAATGAATCAATTTTCAGGTACACACTGTCGGGGTTTAAACCAGGCAGTTTAGCATCCATATTCAGAAATAAATTTTTAATAGGAGAAGGCACCTTTTGATTGGCTATTAAACCATTACGAACTTTCATATTGAGATCGAAAGTTGGCATAAGTTTTTTCTCCGAAATGAACTTCCCTTTCAAGCTTGCTACCACATCGGTAATACCATCCACCTGCGTTTTCTCCAACCATTGCTGATACTCCGGCGGAAACGCTGTAAACAAATCGTATAAATTAGCTCCTTTAGTAGTCAGATTAAAGTCCATATCATAACCGTTCTCCAAAAACTCAAACTTTCCGTTAAACTGAACAGGAAGCTTATTGATTTTCAGGTCGTTCTTTTGGAACAATAAGGCCAATGAATTGGTATTAATACTGGTAATCAAACTGGCATTTACTTCTTTATGCAGGAAATAGGGTACACTGTCGAAATAAAAATCCAGCGAATCAATTTTGGCTGTTGTATAAAGATCAAATAGATCTTTACTAAGGTCGCCCTTACCGGTATAATTAAACCCTTTAGCATTAATTAGCATAGGCAGCGAACGATCATTATAGACCAAATGACTGTTTGTTATAAGTATTTGTTCAATTTTTAACGACAAACTAGAGCTATCTGTTTTTGAAGCAGCTGTCGAGTCAATCTTAGGAACATATACATTGTAATTTGCCAAACCATCTTCATTTACAAGGATGTTGATATTAGCATTAGAAAGAAAAATTTGGTCAACCCTTAATCCTTCTTCAAATAAGCTCTTTAGATTAATACCCAAAGCGATTTCCTTTGCGCCAACCAATGTTTCTTTAGTGTAAGGAGCTGATCCTTTAAGATCAAAATCACTTAAGGTTAAAGTAAGTGCAGGAAAATGATGAAAAAAGGATAAGCTAACATCCGAATAACTTAACTCACCTTTTAGATTTTTATTAGCCCAATCTTTGATTTTTGCAGAAATGCTGTCCTTAAAAAAGAATGGTAAAATTAACAACAAACCAACAACACTAACCAGTGTAATACCGGTAATCTTTAGTACTTTAAAGAGAGTAGAACGGAATTTAGAATTCATAAAAGAAAAAAACAGTCGTAAAACTTTAGATTTTTAACCGGTACGACACAAGCATTGTACCAGTAATTAAATTTAAACAATTAAATAATCACTTTGACTCTCAAACAATTATCTAATTACCTTATAATGAAATAATAAGAACAAATGTTCTACTTTAATACAGTAGCAATATTTTTCTTGTTGGGGTAAGTAGAAACATAAATTACAATTGCGATTACTGCTACCACTACACCTACAAAACAAACAGAAGTCCATTGCTTAATATCCCACACCCACAAACCAATACCTGAACCTAAAGCAGTACCAATAAAACTGCCGGTCATGAAAATTGTATTCAAACGATTTCTTGCTTCAGGTATCAATGCGTAAATACGGGTTTGATTAGAAACGTGAATACTCTGCATCCCCATATCCAGGATAATGATCCCTATCACAATTCCGATTACGCTTGAACGAAATACATATAAAAGAACGAAGGATAGCAATAAGCTCATAATACCAATACCTATTGTTACACGAGGATTACTCTTGTCGGCTATTTTCCCTACTAAAGGTGCCATTAAAGCTCCTAATCCGGCTGCCAAACCAAATAATCCTATAGTTTGAGAACCAAAATGAAAGGGCTCTGCCGACAATAATAAAACCATGGTTGTCCAGAACATACCGAAAGATGCAAAAGCTAGCGCATTGATAGCAGTAGCTTCGCGCAAAATTCGTTGTTCTTTTACTAGGTGAAGCAATGATTGCATTAACTGACCATAAGAGCCTTCAAATGTTGGTTTGCTTTCAGGAAACGTAAAATACATGATCACCGCCAATACCAGACAAATTCCGGCAGCGATATAAAACATCTCCCGCCAACCCCATATTTGGCCGACGAAGCCACTTAATGTTCTCGACAAAAGAATACCTATTAATAAACCACTCATTATTGTGCCTATGATTTTGCCTCTGCGTTCAGGCTCGGCAAGGTTAGCAGCCATCGGCATAATTAATTGTGGCACCATAGAGGTAAAGCCAATCAGAAACCCAGCGATCTTCAAAACAACGATATGCTGAGTTAATGCAGCACCCAGTAACGCGATTACAGAAGTTATAGTCATAAGCACTATTTGCTTCTTCCGCTCAATTTTATCTCCTAACGGGGTGCAAAAAAACAAACCAAGTGCATACCCCATCTGTGTATAGAAATTGATTTGCCCGGCATTACTTTCCGAAACATTAAACTCTTTGCTGATTAAAATTATTAACGGCTGACTGTAATAAATATTTGCTACAATAAGGCCTGTAGCCATAGCCATAAGCATTACATGCCACTTATTTAAGTGTTGACTCATTAAATATGTTATGGTTTTTATTAAAAATTTGAGGGGTTCAAAGATAGATACTATTAACACAAACCCATTAATTGTAACATGTTATTTGCGACTATTGTTTTTTCCATTGCCATGCAACATTCGTAAATTGTCTTACGTCTTTATAAAAACAAACAATTGAAAATTATATACATACACCATGACACACTTAAAAAGAATTACGCTTATGCTTTTGATGTCGGTGGCAGCATTTAATGTTGTATCGGCTCAATCAACCTCTACTCCTGCTGTTAAAGATTTTGACGGTATCTCTTTAGGAGGTCCTTTTAATGCAATTGTAAAATTGGGCAATGAGGAAAAAGTTAAAATAGAAGCATCTTCAGAAGATTTAAGCCAGATCGTTACTGAAGTAAATGACCGCATGCTCACGATTAAATGGAAGAATTCTTCCAAAATGTGGAAATCGCCAAGCCAAAAGATCACTATTTATATTACCGCTAAAAAATTAAATGACCTTACAGTAAGCGGATCAGGAAATTTAAAAGTAGAAGATCAGTTAAACGCAGAAGACATGGATATTGTAGTTAGCGGTTCTGGAAACTTATCAACTCAGATAAATGCTAAGAGTTTAAATAGTAAGATCAGTGGTTCTGGTTCTATCGATATTTCAGGTTCAGCTGCTAGGGCAGAAGTTTACATTAGCGGTTCCGGAAATTTTAAAGGAAGTAGCTTAAAAACTAAAAGCACTACTGCAAAAGTTAGCGGATCAGGTGAGGTAAGAATACAAACAGATGAAGAATTAGATGCCGCAGTTACGGGTTCTGGTAATGTTATTTATTCAGGCTCAGCAACAAAAATCTCCGCTAAAACCAGTGGTTCCGGTAAAATAAAAAAAGTAAGCTAATACACTATAGCTATATAAAATATAACTGTGTTATAATCTCATTAATACAGTTATATTTTTTTATTTATAACAATATCCCTTTCATCTTATTACCTAAACTAAGCCATTACTATATTGTATACACTTTTATCCTTGTTTTTTGGATTTAGTACCTCAAACAAGGTAATACCTACACATTTATTCTTACACATTTACTTCATTTAATATCAAATAAACTGTGATATGTATATTAATTTGATTAACTTAATCTATAATTAATTAATGTACATAATATTGTTCAGAAGCTCTACAAGCCATTTCCTACAACAGGAGCTCCCCTCTTTCCTTCCTGGTGAACAATAGCTTTAAACTATCTTTTAACATTTATTTTAAATTAAATTATTGGTTATTAGGTAAATTGGCTTATCAATTGCATGTAACTCCATAAATACTATACTATAAAATTTCACGCTATAAACTCATGTAACAACTAATCGATACGCAACTCATATCTATGTTTACGCTCTCTCCTTCTCCTCAAAGAGTAAAAAAAGAAGCTTTTTTTACTCTTAGAATCTCGTCTTCGCGCTTTATACCGCGGTGGCTGGTATTTAGTATTGATACCATCATCAGTACAATTGCCTTTGTTTGTGCATTTATAATGTTTTATGACTTTAACATACATGCATTATTTGCCCACAAAGGATTAGAAACGCTCGTTTATATTAATCTACTTATTTCGATTGCGGTATCGTTAACATTTAAAACATACGCCGGTATTATCAGATTAACCAGTTTGCAGGATATGGCCCGAATTTTCAACGCCATATTTTTTAATGCGGTTTTGTTAGGTGTGGTTAAACTCGGACTCAGTAATATTGAATCGATTATCATCTTGCCCCTCAATGTTATATTAAAATACTTTTTGATTCTTTTCTTCTTTTCTACTTCCTACCGATTTTTAATAAAACTTGGTTTTGAGTCAATACGAAGAGAAAATACCTTAAAGAAATCCATTTTAATTTTTGGTGCCGGCGAATCTGGCATGATTACTAAACATGTAATAAATCACGAAGCTCAATGTGGATTAAAGGTGATAGGATTTCTGGATGATAACCTAAATAAAGTAGGTAAATACATTGATGGTATTAAAATTTATAATGCCAGAACTGACATTCAATTTCTTGTAGATAAGTATAAAGTTGAAGAAGTTATTATCAGTATCCAAAATCTTGATATTAACAGGAAAAGAGAACTTGTTGATATATGTTTATTACATGAAATTAAAGTGGTTACGATACCTCGTGCTTCAAATTGGATCGACGGTAGTTTTAATCTTAATCAACTTCGGAATATTAAAATTGAAGAACTTCTTGAACGAGAAGTTATTACTATACAAAATGCCAAGGTTACAGATGAGCTCCGCAATAAAAGGATTTTGGTTACGGGGGCAGCTGGTTCTATTGGAAGTGAAGTGGTTAGACAGGTACTCAAATTTAACCCTGAACTACTTGTTTTATGTGATCAGGCCGAAACTGCTCTTTATAATATTGAATTAGAATTCAAAGAATCGTTCCCTAACGCTTGTATTCAGCCGTTTATTGCCGATATCCGAAATAAGGAACGTATGGAGTATCTTTTCGATAAATACAAACCAGAGATTGTTTTCCATGCTGCTGCTTATAAACATGTTCCGATGATGGAACATCATCCTTCAGAAGCCATCTTAACCAATGTTGGTGGAACCAAAAATGTTGCGGATTTATCAGTTAAATACCAGGTTGAAAAATTTGTGATGATTTCAACCGACAAAGCTGTAAATCCAACAAATGTAATGGGCGCCTCAAAAAGAATAGCTGAAATTTATACGCAGTCATTGAATGACTATTATGTACAAAACGGAATTGAATCATCTACACGTTTTATTACCACCCGTTTTGGTAACGTATTAGGCTCTAATGGTTCTGTAATTCCGCGCTTTAAGGAACAAATTGAAAAAGGCGGACCAATTACCGTTACCCACCCCGACATCAACAGGTATTTCATGACAATTCCTGAAGCCTGTCAGTTGGTTATTGAAGCCGGAACAATGGGAAATGGCGGAGAGATATTTGTTTTCGACATGGGCAAATCCGTTAAGATTGTTGATTTAGCGAAAAAGATGATCCAGCTTTCTGGTTTAACCCCTGATAAGGACATACAAATTGTTTTCACGGGATTACGTCCGGGAGAAAAGCTGTATGAAGAGTTATTAAATGACTCCGAATGCGTCCAAAAAACTCACCATGAGAAAATTAAAATTGCTCGGGTTCGAAAATATAAATATGAATGGGTAGAAGAATCCATCAACGAACTGTTAAGCTCAGCAACTAATTTTCAGGAAAAATCGATTGTTCGTCAGATGAAATTGATTGTTCCTGAATTTAAAAGTAAACAATCCGTTTACGAAGAATTAGATGCTCCCCATTTGTCATTAGAACAAGCAAATATTGCTGTTTAATAGTGAATTAATTATGTATAAACTATTTTTCAAGCGCTTTTTTGATCTTATTATTGCCATTCCAGCATTCATAATACTATCTCCGGTGTTTCTCATTATGAGCATAATCCTTGCTTTTGTGAACCACGGGTCTCCTTTTTTCACCCAAGCCCGACCAGGGAAGAATGAACGAATTTTCTGGGTGTTAAAATTCAAAACAATGAATGAAAATAAGGATAAGAAAGGCAATTTATTACCGGATCCCGACAGGTTAACTACAGTTGGGAAATTTGTTCGAAAAACATCATTAGATGAAATCCCTCAACTATTAAATGTAATTAAGGGAGACATGACCCTGATTGGACCAAGGCCTTTACTACCGAGCTATTTACCATTATATAATGATACCCAAAAGCGCAGACATGAGGTAACGCCAGGAATAACCGGTTGGGCACAGGTGAATGGACGAAATACCCTAAGTTGGACTGAAAAATTCAATTATGATGTATGGTATGTAGATCATCTTTCTTTTGGACTTGATCTAAGAATTTTAATGCTGACGATTAAAAAAGTGCTTAAAAGCGAAGGAATCAATCAAGCCGGAAATGCAACGATGGAAGCATTTACAGGCTCAAATCCGCATGATACTGAAACTAAAAACAATGTATCCCATCAATCAAAAGTTTTGCTCTCAAATTAACGCTCAATTACTATGATACAAGAAGAAATACGTGAAACCGAACCTAAGATCAGCAAGAAAATATGGCTTTCGTCTCCTCACATGGGGGGAAACGAACTTAACTATATTCATGAAGCTTTTGATACCAACTGGGTAGCACCCTTAGGGCCGAATGTTGATGGTTTTGAATGTGATCTTGCCTCTTACCTAAAAGATGGTGTTTCTGTTGCTGCTTTGAGTTCTGGCACTGCGGCTATTCATTTAGCATTGATTTTAATTGGGGTTAAGGAAGGAGACGAAGTAATTTGTCAAAGTTTTACCTTCTCTGCTTCGGCAAACCCAATTATTTATCAAAAGGCGACTCCTATATTTGTTGATAGCGAAGCGGATACATGGAATATGTGTCCTGTTTTATTAAAGGAAGCGATAAAAGACCGGATTTCACTCGGCAAAAAACCTAAAGCCATTATTCCAGTTCATTTATACGGCATGCCTTCAAAAATGGAGGAAATACTTGCAGTAGCAAAAGAATATCAAATCCCTGTAATTGAAGACGCTGCAGAGGCATTAGGTTCGCATTTTAATGGTAAAAAAATGGGCACATTAGGCGCGCTGGCGGCACTCTCTTTCAACGGCAACAAGATCATAACAACCTCAGGAGGTGGCGCTATTGTCTCCGAAAATGCAGCAATTATAGAAAAAGCACGTTTCTTAGCCACTCAAGCGCGAGATAATGCTCCACACTATGAACACTCACATATAGGTTATAATTACCGGATGAGTAATATATGTGCCGGAATTGGCAGAGGCCAAATGGAAGTATTAGATGAACGTGTTAATAAAAGACGAGAGATCTTTGCATTTTATGAAGAACATTTAGGAAAATTGCCAGGAATATCTTTTCAGCCTGAAGCCGATGGCGCATTCAGTAACAGGTGGCTTACAGCTATGATTGTAAATTCATCGCTTACTGGTGGAATTACACGTGAAGATATCAGACTTTCACTTGCAACATGCAATATTGAGTCGCGGCCATTATGGAAGCCTATGCATTTACAACCTGTTTTCGAAGATTATCCATACTACGATAATAACGTAAGCAGAGTTTTGTTTAATAATGGGTTGTGTTTACCTTCCGGATCAAATCTAGAAAAGGAAGACTTGGAAAGAGTAGTTACAAAAATTAAAGAGCTGATCAATAAAGCCTGACTTATTGTACGTTAAAGTATATAAAGAGTGATATTAATGATATCACTCTTTTTTTTCGTCCTATTTGGATGCAAGGAAAGGGTGAGCATAAAACAAAAAACGAGTGCATCCAAAAGGACAGCACCCGTTTTCTTCTCAAAAACAGATTTGTAAGTGTTTATTTTTTAGCTGTTGAAAATAGACTTGGAGTAATGTCTAAAGCCAACCATCCCCAATGTCCGGTCCTTCCATTTCCATAAGTCGTATTTTTTACATATTCAGTAGTACTAGTGATCAAATAAAATGAATAACCTCCGTTAAGTTTAATAAAATCATTCAGCTTCCAATTGAATCCCAGATCAATATCCTGACCCAATGAAGAATTTAATTCTTTATTATTTTGTATACCAGATTCTTTATTTGTGGTAAAAAAGTGTCCGGTAGCACTAAGGTCAAATTTCTTACTGTGCAGGTAATTCAGTGTCAGATAATAATCATTAAGCCCCAGGTTTTTGACATCTCCAGGAAAGGCAATATAATAGTCCATCCAACCGTAGAACTTATGATTAGTTGCATACAAGGTATTGAAGCTATTATTTTTACCTGCTGTTGAACTGGTTCCTGAAACAATATCAGCACCACCTGCCACAATTAGCTTATCAAATTTATAACCTAACTTTAAACCTGCCAGGTAAGCTGAGATTGATTTATCAGTAATGTCACTACCTGCCTGATAATAGGCTTGTGCATTTAACAAAACTTTTCCAAATACCTGATCAGTATACATTCCCTGCGTAAAGCGCCAATAAAGCTTAGAGTCGATATCATTAGCCTGATAAGCGTCAGTAATAAATGTAGCAGTAACCACACCCTTTGCAGTTTTTAGTTGAGGATGGATAAAACCAAGAACTTTAGCATTACTTGCCACATAATTGGTGGTAGAGTTTTTCTCAGATACCTGGTTAAAAGCTCCTCCAAATTGTACGTTATAATTATCCTTTTTATAAGAAACAGTTAAGGCATCGAAACTACGACCACTTTGTGCCCAGTCAAGATTACCCATCAACCGCTGATCATCAAAAATGATCTCCTGACGTCCGATTTTCAATTTCCAGTTTGCGTCAATATTTACTGCACCCCAAGCCTCATAAAGTCCGAATGAAGCTGGAGTATTAGTTGATCCAAGCTGACTCCCCCAAACATGGACATCCTGGGGAGTAACTTTCATTTCAAACTGAGGTGATGTGTAAAGAAAATTTAAGCGAGTACGTTGAGACAGAAAATAAGCGGGGTCATTCTGAGGGGCAGTTTCTGTTTTAATGGTTCTGTAACCATCTCTGAACTCGGTGCGGGTGCGAAGTTGAGCTGAAACATCCAGCTGTTGAGCATTTGCAGCAAAAGGAATGCATGCAAGAAATGCCAATAAAATTCTATTATTTTTCATTTTCATTATTACTATTCTTATGACGTGTAAGTGTGAACACTTTGAGATGCAGAAGGCATATAATTCACACCAAACCAACAAAGCAGAAGTACAATAAAAGCTAAAGCAAGAGTTAATAATGCAGGTTTAATGCTATTAGGGTTACGATACCTAATGTGGATATAAATAAGATAACCTAACCAGGTGAGCAAAGCCCAGGTTTCTTTAGGATCCCATGTCCAATAGTGGCCCCAGGCTTCCTTGGCCCACAACGCCCCAAACAATAATCCTAATGAAAGAAATCCGAATCCAACATAAACAAGGTTATTGGCCAACTGAAGAATTTCAGCTTTGTAACTACCTGTGTATAACAAATATAAACCATATCCGGCCACAATTGAAGATGCAGCAAGCAAAGCGTAAGAAAATATATAAACAAGCACATGAGGTACAAACCAGATGCTTTGCAAAGCCGGCATTAAGGCTTTATTGTAGGTATCTGGATGTAAGTAATTGATGACCAGAAATAACACTGCCATTCCCAGGCTATAGTTCAGCAACCACTTATATTTCCATTTTATAAATGTTATAATGCCTATGATCGGAAGAAATACTGCATACCATAGTCGCGTTTCTCCTAAAGTTCTCATTGGAGGACGTTCAAGGTGATGCCACAAATTAGCCGTAAAAATAATCATACTCACACAACCCAGGATAGAAAAGAACAGCACCGGGGTTATTTTCTTACGGGTTATTGGCAGCAACTGACATACTATACAAAGCAACCAGCTTAAGATAGCACCTAGTGCATAATCAGGAAAATAGATCCAATAATTCATACTTTAAAATTTACTCCTATTTATCTGTTACTTCTCTTCCTTTAAAAATAAGGTACACGGCTCCAACCAACATCATGAATATTCCGGCGTATACCACCGGTAACCATGGGTCACGTACCAATTCAATAACACTAAGCTTTGACCACTTGCCAAATTTCTCATCATAACTTAACTGATATACTTTCCAGCCTTTTACCTTAAATGGCTTATTAACCTCTACTAGTGCATTTTCAGATGATCCATTCTTAAAATATACCTTTACTGCTGAACTAAATTTTTTGGCCTCTGGCTGAAGCATAACGATTGCCTGTTTATCATTTAGTTGCAAATAAGCGTAGCTCGTTGCATAGCTTCCACAACTGATCCAGGCCGTAGTGTCTATTGTTGATGACTTAACATGAATGAGCGCAGAAGGTGTAGATCCTTCCTCATTCACAGGATAATATCGACTACCTGTAAATTTACTTTCTTGCAGATAGTCGATCACTGCTATTTCGTAGTCGTTATAACGGTATTTATCGCCCTTATGCAGCATGCGTAGCGCATTTACCCCTTTAGTTTCAATGGTGTTATTTTCGATATTCGCAAAAGCCAGTTTGGGAGCAAAAGTTTGCATATCGAAACGAGAAAGTTCAAATGCAAAAGGAAGTTCAACAGTTTCTCCTTTATCATTATTAGCTCTCCATTCCGGTTGCTTTTCATATAAATTCATCGCATACCGTTGCAAGTCTCCACTTCCCAATATACCGGCAGACAGTGCAATGAAAAGCCCAAGGTGATTTAATACAAACCCCCAGTTTTTCCATTGCCAAGGAAACATCCGGTTTAGTGTTGCCAAACCGAGTGTAAACAGAAAATAGATTTGCGATAGTAAAAACGGCCAGCTTGATGTAACGAATGATAATCCAAGCAGATCGGGCTTCACCCCTTCAACGAAATTTTGCTGAGGGAGTGTTCCCATAATTATTGCCTGGATGAGCACCAGCACTATTGCACTAATCGATGCGGGAACAGACCTCAGCCATTTTACCCATGGATGTGTACGTTGAGTAAAGTGCAGCAATAATAAAATGCTGATGAATATTCCTCCTACAATGTAATTTACGGGAGCTCCTATTGGCTTAATAGTTGTCCTTGTTGACAGTTGTAATAAATACCCTGTTACCAACAACCCTCCGGCTACAAAGAAAGATTCCTTGTAATCCCAGGGAAACTCCCATAGTTTTTTAGTTTGCTTACTGTTAATAATCGTTTCCGTTTCCATATTTCCTTAAGAGCGTTGCTAATCCTTACAGATTTATTTTGAGTTTCCGGTTGAAAACAAAAGCTCTTTTTTCTTCGCTTGTTCCAACCATTGAGGAACTACTGTTTTTTTGAATACTTCTTTATCAGCACGTTCCTTAGCCATGTCTAATCCAATAAGCTGCTGAGCTTTCTCTTTTGTAGAAATGTCAGCATATTGAATAGGACCTGTTTGGCCTAATGAAACCAGAATCTTACTAAGTTCGATCCTTGCTTCTGCCACTTTATTCATTCCGTTTGTTATCATTCTGGCTGTTTCTAATGGAGCATGGAATGAAGCACCATGTGAAGCAGCAGAGAAATCCCAACGCCACTGCGCCTGACGTATAAGTTTTAGCACATTTTTCATTTGCACATCTGTTGCACCTTTATCCCAAGCAATTTTCGCTTCCAAATGAGCTTTTACCAATTGATCCTCTAGCTCGATACGGATATCATGAACTTTCTGCTGGCGCTCATTTACGTTTGCGATCAAGGTTTTTTCTTCTTCTCGGTGACAAACCTGGCAAGAGTTAGCAACGTTGTTAAGTGGTGATTGTATTTTATGATCGGTGAATTTTTGACCACCTTCACTTTTGTAAGGCATATGACAATCAGCACAAGAAACACCACGCTGACCGTGAACACCCATCATGTGTAATTCATAGTCAGGGTGCTGAGCTTTCAGAATTGGCGTTTTGCTGAGTTTATGAACAAAGTCGGTAAACTCAATTCCATCATAATATTTCTCCATGTCTTCAACTGTAAAGCCATTCTTCCATGGGAATTTTACGCGAGCTGCACCTTCCACTGATTTTTTATCAAAATAATACTCAACGTGGCACTGTGCACAAACCAGTGAACGCATTTCATTATGTGTTGCTTTGGTGATATCTTTTCCTTGTTCTTTAAAGGCCTCAATTAATGCAGGACGAGTAATTTTCAGATTCATCGTTTTAGAATCATGACAATCTGCACAGCCAATAGGATTAACTATTTCCGATCCTAAACTTGCCCAGGTTTTCTTGTAAAACTCATCCACTCCAAGCTTGTCCATCATACGAGGTACATCAGGAGATTTACAAACCCAACAACTCGATGGTTGAGGACCATCCTGAGGCCCTTTTGGTGAACCCGTACGAAGTGTGTTGTGAATATCTTCAATTGCATAATAGTGGCCTCTTCCCTGGGTATAGTCCTTGGCAAATGCATAACCTGCCCAAAGAACCACCATACGGGGATCATCAGCCAGCATATCTCGCATTTTTCCACCACCATACTGGCTTGAAAAAGTAGTATCGGCTGTTTGGTAATACGTTTGAAACTCGCGCGGATAATTTTCTCCCCATACTTCATTTTTTGATTCAAACGGTTTTACGTCAGTCATTGCTTTGTTAATAAAAAGCGCTTCGGTGCGGCGCTCCATTACACTGTTTACGAGTAATCCTAACATAAACACGACTAACATGGTTAAGCCAAACATCACCCATCCCAGCCATGGTTTACGTTTAATAGTTTCTTTAAGCGGTGTCATATAATTCAGATTAATAAGTTCAGACGTTCGATATAATTATTTAGTGTTTTTGTCTTTGTTTTCTTCAGTTTGTTTCTTCAACCAATCCGGTATTGGTGATTCCGGCACCGGCACCCTTGCATTAGGAGCCGCTGAAAGACTATTTACGCGGCCGTGAGGAACTTCCCTATGGCAATCCCAGCACAACTTGCCTTCTCCATGTTCACGTTTTTCCAGTGTAACTCCGGTTGTTTTCACAGCTGCATTTAAATCACTGTGACAACGCTGGCAATTCTTTTGAACCACATCAGTTCCGGCTTCTTTTATATGAATTACCTGAGGCTCTGCCCTCCAGGTAAAAACTGTAGCATGGTATAAGCCATCCTTTGCTTTGAAGAAATATTTGTTAAATACATTATTGTGCGGAACGTGACAATCATTACAACTTGCTACCCTTGCATGCGAACTATGTTGCCATGTAGCATAAAAAGGTGTCATTACGTGGCAATTGACACACGTTTTAGGATCGTCAGAAAGGTACGAAACAGCGTTAGATACGTATAGAAGGTAGGTGAATAACCCTATTCCAATTCCAAGCGCTACAATCACGAATGGAACCCATTGCCTGGGTGGTAATAAAAAGCGGAAGAGTTTTAACATGTAATATCAACTTTTATGACATTACAATTTTAAACATGAAAAATTGACATTTCTATGATATTAATCATGCTAAAAAGGTGATTTATATCACAAATAAAAGATCAAAAACTTAGTTATTAACAGCAAGATCAAAACACAGCGTCTTAGCATAATTGGGTGCTTTATTTTCTTTCGTCGCTTTCCGCGAGACTTACTTTTTCAGTCTCCAAAACTGTATTATAAGGCCGAGTTTGTGCTAATGAACAATTTAACAAAGAATTTAATACCTGGCGTGCTAAGCTTTGTCAAATAAAAAGGGGGTAGCGAATGCTAACCCCTTTCATTTAATACAGAATCATTTAATTTTTACTTGGCCGTTGTTGTGCTTGTCGTTTTTAGTATATGCTTTGCATAATTCACATTAAGCACATCTAATCGTTTTGCTTGTTTCTGAAAACGCTCAACGAAGTCGTTGTAATTTTTACTTTCCTTCTTAGTCCAGTTAACCTCAGCTAAAGCCAATGCACGAGGAAACACCATATATTCAACATGTTCTGTAGTTCCAATATATTCTGACCAAAGGTTTGCTTGTGCACCTTTAATGTATTTGGCTTCTTCACGTGTCAATGCTTCAGGAACAGGCTCATATCCGTAAATTTTCTCAACTGTTGTAAAGCCGCCAATAGCAAGAGGCTCTTTTTCACGATCAGCCTGATAATGATCGAAATAACAATATGGACTAGGTGTCATGATCACATCATGTTTTTCTTTAGCCGCTGCAATGCCTCCTTCTATTCCTCTCCATGACATAACTGTTGCATTTGGAGCTAAACCACCCTCCAGAATCTCATCCCAACCAATTATCTGACGACCTTTAGCGTTGAGGAATTTCTCAATTCGTTGAATGAAATAGCTTTGCAATGCATGCTCATCTTTAATGTTATTTTCTTTCATGAAGGCCTGACAATGTGCACAATGCTCCCACCGAACTTTAGGACATTCATCACCGCCAATATGGATGTATTTACCTGGGAACAGATCAATAACTTCAGTCAGTACATTTTGTAAGAATGTAAATGTGGTATCCTGCACACAAAATACATCGTTAAATACTCCCCAATGTTTGGCTACTTCATAAGGTCCTTTAGTACATCCCAATTCAGGATATGCAGTTAATGCTGCCAATGCATGGCCTGGCATTTCAATTTCAGGAATAATCGTAATAAATCTGTCTTGTGCATATTTTACCACTTCACGAATCTCATCCTGAGTATAAAAACCCTGATAAGGTTGTCCGTCATATTTACGATCCATTATCGGAGTATCAGTGGTGGTACGACCAACAGCTGTTTCAGGGCGCCATTGTCCAACAGTTGTCAGTTTAGGATATTTTTTAATCTCGATTCTCCAACCCTGATCTTCAGTTAAATGCCAATGGAAAGTATTAAACTTAAACAATGCCAATAGATCAATATATTTCTTAATGAACTCTGTTGGAAAGAAATGGCGGCAAACATCCAAATGCAATCCGCGATAATCAAAACGTGGATTATCTGATATAACAACCGCAGGTATACTCCACTTAACGGCTGAAGTCACCTGTTTTTGTTCAACAGCAGCTGGCAATAACTGTCTTAGCGTTTGGATTGCCCTAAAAGCACCTGCTGCCGTTTTCGATCTTACATCAATAATTTTTGAAGATACAGCAATTCTGTACTCTTCTTCATTTTTCATTCCCGGATCAAGCGTAAATACAATCACATTCTTGTCTTTATTTGATGTATAACCTAACTTAAAACCGGTAGATGGTTCAATAAGGTCTGTAAAGAATCCAACCGCCGTTTTCAGTTGCTCATCGTCATTATTTAGAACGATCTGGGTTTGTGCATTGATCACAAATTCACCTTTTCGAGGAATAAGATTCTGCGGTTTTGGAATAATCGGATAGCGATCATTAGTTTTTGATTGTTGAGCAAAAACTGACGACAGCGTAGTGATCGTTAGTAGAAAATAAATAAAGAGTGGTTTTAGTTTCATAAAATAAGAATAATGAAATACTAGTAAGACGAAATAACCTTAAACAGGTACTATAAATTTTGTGCTTATTTTTTTAATGTTCCAAATAATTGATCCCAAATTGTAGTATAAAATCCAAAATTACAATCTATATGTTGATGATGATGGTGATGAAACGTAGAGGTTCCTAACCATTTAAATATGACATTACCCTTTTTAAAGGGCTCAAACCCGAGATGCCCAATGATCCCAAACAACACATTTAGCATAAGATAAAAAATGATGGCATAAATGTTTAACTCAAAAACATAAAGTACCATTAACCATAAAGTCCCAAACCCTATTGTTTCTGCAGGATGAAGAACGAACAAGTCTATAGGTTTTGGATCAATAGCGGTATGATGAAGCTCATGAATCTTTTTATAAACGCCGGTTTTATGAATTCCGTAATGAAACAAAAACATTAGCAGGTCCATAACAAAAAACATAAGTAGGAAATCAATTAGCACCAAGCCATTCCAATCAAATTTAATGTCGATATACTGGTGTTTCCACAACCAAAAGCCAAGGTAAGTTATTGCGGTATTGATGCAGCAGGTTGACACACCTATAATCCAATCACGTTTGGAATAAGTGCGTATACCTCTCAAAAAATATTTTCTATTAATAATTAATTCACCAACAACCAAAGCCAGCATCATAATAATTGTGTTTTCTAACAAAAAAATGAGCCATAATAATACCGGAGAAACAGACTGAAAAGTAAGAAGAAATGTTTCGAGGTTAATCATACGAGTATGTAGTTCTTAATAAGTAAGGCAAATATATCGATAGAAATCAGTTTGTGGTTCGATATGTTTTTCATTAACAATGACCATTTCTATTTTTTCTGATATAATTTTCAAATTGTCAGATTTTCAAGCCCTCACATCCACACATTTTTATAAATTTGGGCTCGAATTGAAAAACTTCATAAAATAGTTATTATGTCGATAGAAAAAATTAAAGTTGCCAACCCGGTTGTGGAACTGGACGGCGATGAAATGACCCGCATTATCTGGAAATTCATCAAGGACAAATTAATCCTTACTTACCTGGACCTTGATATTAAATACTATGACCTTGGTATTGAGCACCGCGATGCTACTAATGACCAGGTTACTGTTGATGCTGCTGAGGCTATCAAAAAATATAACGTAGGTATCAAATGTGCTACTATCACTCCTGATGAGCAACGTGTTGAGGAGTTCAAATTAAAACAAATGTGGAAATCACCTAATGGTACTATCCGTAATATTTTGGACGGTACTGTTTTCCGTGAGCCAATCGTTTGTTCAAATGTTCCTCGTTTGGTTCCAAATTGGACCGCTCCTATTTGTGTTGGTCGTCATGCTTTTGGTGATCAATACCGCGCTACCGATTTCGTAACTAAAGGAAAAGGTAAATTAACCATCAAGTTTGAAGGTGAAAACGGTGAAGTTATTGAGCACGAAGTTTATAACTATAAAGGTGATGGTGTTGCTTTAGCAATGTACAACACTGATGAGTCGATCCGTGGTTTTGCTCATTCTTGCTTTAACCAGGCAATTATGAAAAAATGGCCTTTATACTTATCGACTAAAAACACCATCTTGAAAAAATATGATGGTCGTTTTAAAGATATCTTCGAAGAAATCTACCAAAACGAATACAAAGCTAAAATGGACGAATTAGGCATTACTTATGAGCACCGCCTAATTGACGACATGGTTGCTTCTGCATTAAAATGGAATGGTAACTTTGTTTGGGCTTGTAAAAACTACGATGGCGACGTTCAGTCGGATACTGTTGCTCAAGGTTTTGGTTCATTAGGTTTAATGACTTCTACTTTGGTAACTCCGGATGGAAAAACAATGGAAGCTGAAGCTGCTCACGGTACTGTAACACGTCACTACCGCGAACACCAAAAAGGTAAACGTACTTCAACTAACCCAATCGCATCAATTTTCGCATGGACTCGTGGTTTAGAGTTCCGTGGTAAATTAGATGGCAACCAAGCTTTAGTTGATTTCTGCCAAACTTTAGAAAAAGTTTGTGTGGAAACTGTAGAATCAGGTAAAATGACTAAAGATTTAGCTGTTTGTATCTATGGCAATAATGTAACTTCTGATCAGTACTTGTATACTGAGGATTTCTTAGCTGCTATTGATGAGAACTTAAAAGCTAAATTAGCTAAGTAATTATAAATACTTACAAATAAAAAACGGTTGCTCATTGTGTGAGCAACCGTTTTTGTTATTATAGTTTTACCAATGAATGGTTATTGAAAATAAACGCCACGATTCCAAGTCTTACTGTAGAATGACTGAGATATTGTGGACTATTTATTACTTATCGGCTTTAAAAGCGGGCCCCACGCAATAAGCGTGACTTGATCCGCAAATTAGAAATACTCTTTCTCCCTTTGAAACAAGTTCATTAACAACAGATATCAATTGCTGATTACGCAAGTCGTTGGTTACTGCTAACATATCATTTAAGTAACCTGGAAGAGTAGTTTCATCGGATACATTACGCCAGTCAATTGTAGAAAAGTATTTTTTCCATACCTTATCAATATCCTGCACACTTTTTATTGAATCTTCCAATCCAACAATGGCTGCCCGCTTGAAAAAAGGCTGCAAAAAATCTGCCTCGGAAGATGGTTTCCCAAATCTGAGCTGTGAAAAATAGGGTTGTAATATTTGAGCAAGTGCAATTTGTTCATTGCTAAATTTCGATTTAAGTTGAATAGCTAATTCCTCTTTTGACAAATCCCAATTGTAGATCGGAATATCATCCTTTTCTGCTAACTGTTTCACTTTTCCACCTTCACCCAAATTCGCTACAGGGTCCATAAGACCGGGCAATAAAAAGCCTAACCGTCCTTCTACCAAAGCAATTGAAGGCTTTAATGTTTTCCACTTTTCTTCAATCATTTTAATCTCACGGTGTTGTGGATTTCTCGTGTGTTCAGCCCCAAATATGATGGCACCTTGGGTTTCAATTATATAAGGTCTTGGGTGTTCTCCTGAATATCGGATAAATGTTACATACGCTTGTTCTAAGGGAGATCGCTTTTGTACCTTGTAAAATGCCGGGGATTTCCAAGCAACAAGGAAAATGGTTCCAGCGCCTATGAGAAAAATGCCGATAACCCAGCCTATGATTTTAAATGCTTTTTTCATTAAGGTTTAATCTGTTCAATGCAATGGTGTGCCTATGAATTAATTCAAATTAAAAAAACACCTCAGGAGTTTTATCGATAGTGATACTGATTTATGCATCTAAGTAAAACTACTAACTTTCAAGTTATGTTTTTTTCAACTAGAAATAAATTGTGCATATGACTACATGACCACTATGCACAATTTACCAGATATGAATCAATTAAAGCTAATACTGCTGCATTGCCATTCAAATGAACCCTTCCAGCTACCAGAATGGAATATTCAATTACCAAACATAAGTACCAACAGCTCCTGCATTTAAGGTTGTAGTAACAAGTTTATCTCCTTGTTTGATGTTAAAGGTTTGAGAAGAATTTCCTTCGTTTAATACAATTAAGACTTTTTTACCATCAGGAGTTTTGAATGCAACATTCGGAAGATTTTGGGCCATATCAGACATTATCCTTGTTGACCCCGGGCGTACAAATTTAGATGCATGAGCAATAATGTAGTATGCCGGATTACGGGTTATACTTCCACTATTGATCGTAAGGGCCCCAAGGCACTCTGTACAACCGCCTGGAGTATGTGGTTCTTGCTTTGCATCAGCCGCTAAATTCCATTCTAAAGCTATCTTACTCCAATTGCGCATGGTACCTATGATCACATTCTTAATATGCCATTTCAAGTCTTCCTTCATATTACCAGGTGCTCCCACCCATTGCTCTGTGAAATAAAGATTTTTATCTGGATGCGCTTTGTGTACTTGATCCAAAGCCTCTACAGAGCCAGCATAAAGGTGGAATGCAGAGCCATCAACATAACTCTTAGCATCTGCATCATTTAAGATATTAATCGGATAATCTGGTTTATCCAAGTTATGGTCGTAGATAATGATTTTAGTTGTAATGCCTTCTTTTTTAAATAACGGACCAAGACTTTGCTTAATAAAAGCTGCTTGTTCTTCAGGAAGCATTAATAAACTTGGATTATTACCCGGATGTAATGGCTCATTTTGAATGGTGATCGCATTAATAGTAATCCCTTCAGCCTTCATACTTTGAATATATTTAACAAAGTATTTCGCATAAGCATCATAGTATTCAGGTTTCAGACTTCCACCGATCGTACTGTTATTGGTTTTCATCCAGGTTGGTGGAGACCATGGCGAGCCCAAAATTTTGATAGACGGATTTATCGCCAAAATCTCTTTTAATACCGGAATAAGATGAGTCTTATCTGGAGCGATAGTGAACTTATCCATATTCACATCCGTTTGTCCCGCAGGCAAATCATTGTAGGAAAAAGTTTGTGCATCCAGATCAGAAGCTCCGATACTGACACGCAAATAACTTACTCCAATATTGCTCCCATCGGTTGCAAACAACTCTTTTAACAAAGCAGAACGACTTGCAGCATCCATCGTATGAATATGATAGGCACTGCCGCCTGTCAGCGTATAACCAAAGCCGTCAATGGTTTGAAAGCTTTGCTGTTCATCCACTTTAATCGTCGGATTGGAATTCTGGGCAGTACTAAAGTCCAATTGTACATTTTGTTGTTTAAAGAACATACCGCTCGCAGGATCTGTTAACCATAATGCCACATCACTTGGCAATGGCGTTATTGTATTATCACTGTCGGTTGTGCTTACTGATTTTTTGGAGCAACTCCAACATATCAATGCAAACACCACAAAGAATATCTTTTTCATATGTCAGGTTTTATAAAGTATGGTTAGACTTCAGTTAGTTTAGTTTTATATCATTCCGGAAATGTCAAATTACCTTAACTCAATTTTTGATTTCAGGCGTATATCGTCCGATGCACTGCCAATCATCACCTGAAATGTTCCCGGTTCTGCCACCCATTCAAGTTTCTGATTATAGAATGACAGCTTTTCTTTATCAATCACAAAGTTTATTTCTTTAGTTTCCCCAGGCTTTAAAAGGATTTTTTTAAAATCTTTCAGCTCTTTTACAGGCCTAACCAATGAAGCAAACTCATCACGCAGATAAAGTTGCACCACCTCTTCTCCAGTATAGTTACCAGTATTGGTAACAGAAAAAGAAAGCGTTATTTTCCCATCCATGTTCATTGTTTCAGCGCTCAGTTTAAGATTATCATACTTAAAGTTGGTATAACTTAAACCATAGCCAAAAGCATATTTAGGATAGATGGAAAGATCATTATAGGCTGACCGATAAAACCGGTCCTTATCATTTTCAGCAGGTCTTCCCGTATTCAGGAAATTATAATAAATAGGGAGTTGGCCTTCAGAGCGAGGAAACGTCATCGGTAATTTACCGGCAGGATTATAATCACCAAATAATACATCAGCAATTGCATTTCCTGCCTCACTGCCCAACCACCAGGTGTAAACAATGGCATCTGCATTATCAGCTGTCCAGTTAAAGATTAATGGTCTTCCCGCATTGATCAACACCACCACCGGTTTTCCCGTTGCTTTAATCGCTTTTATCAATTCTTCCTGAACACCCGGCAAATGAATAGTTGAGCGACTTTTTGCTTCACCGCTCATATCACGTCTTTCACCAACACTTAATAGTACTACATCAGCTTTTTGTGCTACTTCAATGGCTTCCGCAAATCCTGAAGTAGAATTATCTTCGATATTGCAACCCATTGCATATAACAATTTTGAATTGTTACCCAACTTCTGTTGTATACCTTCAAACTGCGAAACAATATAGGAGCTATCAGGCCAATCCACTGCCCAAAAACCAAGCATATCACGCTCTGATTTTGCTAAAGGACCAATAATGGCAATGGTTTTTGCTTGCTTGGAAAGAGGCAAGACGTTGTTGTTATTTTTAAGTAATACAACACTTTTCTTAGCCACATCTCTTGCAATTGCTTTGTGTTTGGGATTATTAAGCGCCTGTTGCTCACGTTTTACATCACAAAACCTGAACGGATCTTCAAATAAACCCAACTCAAACTTTTTCCTCAATATCCTTCTTACAGCATCGTCTATTACTGTTTCAGGTACTTTCCCTTCTTTTACTAAGTGAACAAGGTTCTGGGTATAACAACGGCTTTCCATATCCATGTCACTTCCAGCCATTACTGCAGCTTGTGATGCTTCATAACAATCCTTTACGTAACCATGCTTAATCATTTCACCAATAGAACCCCAGTCGCTTACAACGAAACCGGTGAAGTTCCATTTACCTTTCAGGATATCCCTTTGCAAATAGCTGCTTGCAGAAGCAGGAACGCCATTGAGGTCATTAAAGCTGTTCATAAATGTTGCTACTCCAGCTTCTGCGGCTGCCTTAAATGGAGGCAAGTAGATTTCCCAAAGGGTACGGTCGCTCATATCCACTGAATTATAATCGCGTCCGCCTATTGCAGCACCGTATGCGGCAAAGTGTTTTGCACATGCCATTACTGAATTTATGTCACCTAATTTGTTTCCCTGGAAACCTTTCACTCTTGCCTTCGCTATCAATGAACCTAAATAAGGATCTTCTCCGGCTCCCTCCATTACACGTCCCCAGCGCGGGTCGCGTGAAATGTCTACCATAGGAGCAAATGTCCAGTGAATGCCACTCGCAGCAGCCTCTGTTGCTGCAACACGAGCCGATTGTTCCATCGCTTCTAAATCCCAACTTGCGGCCTCTCCTAATGGAATTGGAAATGTTGTGCGGTAACCATGAATTACATCCTGACCAAATAAGAGTGGGATTTTCAAACGCGATTTTAGGGCTAACGTCTGTAGTTCTTTGGTATGAGCCACACCGTTAATATTCAGCATAGATCCAAGTTTACCTTCTTGTACTTGCTGTAGAATATTGCCGTCTTCAGTTATTGGCCCTGTATGAGCCCATGGTCCCGAATATTGATTCATTTGTCCCACCTTTTCTTCCAATGTCATTAATTGCAAGAGGGAATCAACTCGTTGATCTATTGTTTTTTTCTGTGCTGCTACAAAATGCGGTTGAACTAACACCAACCATAGCAAACACAGCCTAACTAAACATTTCATAATTCAATCTATTGATATACACGTACATAATCTACTAACATCGATTGAGGAAAGATGCTATCATCGACACCATATTTACCACCCCAATTTCCGCCAACGGCAATATTGAGCAACAGGTGAAAACGTTTATCAAAGGGCCATTCTTCCCAACCTTTACCTGTATTTTTGAATGTGAGGTATTTGGTTGCATCGATATAAAAATCAATCTGTTTTTCATTCCATTCAATCGCATAGACATGAAAATCACGATATAGGTTTTTTACCTCAATTCCTTTTGTTGTTTGGGTGCCTAAAATGTGATTGAACTTTTTGGTATGCGTGCTAGCAAACACTGAATCAGGGTTATATCCTACATTTTCCATTATATCTATTTCACCACTTTCTGGCCATCCTCCATATTTCCAATCAGTAGATAGCATCCATATAGCCGGCCACAATCCGCGACCTTCAGGAAGTTTCGCTTTTACTTCAATTCTTCCGTATAGCCAATCCCCTTTCCCTTTGGTTATTAATCGTGCTGAAGTATAATCACGCGTTTCTTTTTTCTGTTTTCTGGCAGTTATATACAAATAGCCATTTCTAACAACAGCATTTGATGTATCAGCATGGGTATAATACTCGAGTTCATTGTTTCCCCATCCATCAGTATCACCTATATCATAGCTCCATTTTGTTGCATCAGGCAGACCGCTATAATTAAACTCATCACTCCAAATAAGTTTTCGCTCTTTGGGTTGAGGATTATGATTAGATGAACAACTACCATTTACTATTATCAAACAGACAAGGCAAATCTTTAAGATTAATGAATTAGTCATATTACAAGTAGATTAGTTTGCATTTTATAGCAGCTATTTACGGTAAATCACTAAAAAAGGGGACAATACAAAAATCGTCCCCTACTAACTATTATAATTTATTACCGTTTATAACATTAAATTTAACCTTCTGATCTCCGATCATTAAATCGAAGTCGCCGTCTTCAGTGGTCCAGACACCTTCATGATTTACAAATGCTAAATCCTTAACGGTAAGAGTGAATGTTATCGTTTTTGTTTCACCGGGTTTCAGACTGAGCTTTTCAAACCGACGCAAACGTTTTACATCCGGCGTTGTGCTAGCAAATAAATCGGATGTAAATAGCTGAACTACTTCTTTGCCTTCACGTGATCCTGTATTAGTTACATCGATGCTCACCTGCAATTCATCTGAATTTGTAATTGCGGTCTTATTCAACTTAAGATTTGCATAGTTGAATGTAGTGTAGCTCAAGCCAAAACCAAATTGATATTGAGGGTTAAAATCAGCTTCGTAATTATAAACACCTTCAGCTTTTGTTTGCTCTTCAGAAAGTTTATGAAAATAAGGAATGGTAGCGTTTGCATAACGCGGATAGGTGTACGGTAGTTTTCCTGAAGGATTTATATCACCAAACAAAATTGAAGCTAATGCATCGCCACCGAAATTGCCTGGCAAATAAGTCTGCACAACCGCTTTCATTAAAGGCTCAAAACGGCTGATCAAACGAGGACGACCCTCGTTTAATACTAAAATTACCGGTTTACCTGCTGCAGCTACTTTCTTCGCTAACTCAATCTGCAAATCCGAGATATTTAGATCCTGCAAGTCGCCAGGTTTTTCTGTATATGAATTTTCACCCAGACATAAGATTACCACATCTGCATTTTTAGCTGCTTCTGCTGCTTCATCCATTTTATCTGCAGCTTCTTCATAATACTTTCCGTCCATTTTATAACTAACACCCGGAACGTAGTTCACATTAGCGGCACCAACCTTAGTCTGAACTGCCTCTAAAATGGTATTATATTTTGAAGCAAACTCTTCTACTTTTTCACCTTGCCATGAATAAGTCCACCCACCGTTGAGGGTGCGCATTGAGTTAGCATTCGGACCTGTTACTAATACTTTGGCTTGTTTTGATAAAGGAAGAACATTGCCATCATTTTTCAATAAAGTAATTGCTTCCGAAGCCATTTGATAAGAAGCAGCTTCGAACTCTTTGCTTCCAAACTTTGGATAATCTTTACTATCCGTAACCGGCTTATCAAAAAGATTAAGTGCGTATTTCACTTTTAAAATGCGACGCACCGCATCATCAATACGCTCTTGCTTTACTTTTCCTTCTTTTACCAATTCTACCAAACCATTGCAAAAGGTTTCGTATTGATAAGGGATCATCGACATATCGATACCTGCATTAATTGCCAGCATAATAGCCTCTTTATCATCTTTTGCAATATGATCACGACGATGCAGATTTTCGATATCTCCCCAATCGGTTACTACCAAGCCTTTAAAACCTAATTCTTCTTTTAATAGTTTAGTAAGAAGGTTATAGTTTGAATGGACAGGAATATTATTAATAATGCCTGAGTTGATCATGATACTATGAGAACCTGCTTCAATTGCTGCTTTAAAAGCAGGCAGGTGATACTCACGCAATACATCATCAGGAATAAATGCCGGCGTACGGTCTTTTCCGGAAGTTGGTGCCCCGTAACCTAAAAAGTGTTTCATACATGAGGCTACTTTGTCATAGTCGCCTACTGTATTATCTTGTCCTTCATATCCTTTAACCATTTGAACACCCATCTCTGAACCTATATAAGGATCTTCTCCAAAGCCTTCCCATTGACGAGGAAAACGAGGATCTGCTCCTAAATCCAACACAGGAGAAAATGTCCAAGGAATTGAACTTGCACGGGTTTCATAGGCAGTAATCTCGGCTCCTTTACGAACCAATTCTCTATTACGGCTTGCAGCCTGTGCTATTTGTTGTGGAAACATAGTTGCACCTACTGTGTAGGTGGTTCCATGGATAGCATCAACACCGTACAGAACAGGTATTTTCAACCTGTTTTTCATAGCCACGTCCTGTATTTTACTAACAATATCGTTCCAAACCTGTGGAGTACGAGCACGATTGTTAGCAGTATTTAATACCGAGCCTATTTTATAATGAACCAATGCATCGGTCATTTTATCGTCCAATGCAAAAGGTTCAAAACTTGCAAAACGATTATCTCCTTTACCTATAACGTCAAGCGTGATTTGAGCCATTTGGCCTACCTTTTCTTCCAATGTCATTTGCTTCAGAAGATCTTCCACTTTTGTTTCTATCTGAGCGGCTGTTAAAGGAGGTTTAACAGAGGTTGACTTTTTTTTCTGCGCAAATGTTGCCTGACTGGACAATGCCAATAAGCCAATGATTGCGATTTTCTTTAGATTCATTGTTGTTTCTTTTAGCTATTAGTTGTTGGCTATTAGCATTTAGTTGTTTGTGTTTGTTTGTTGGAAAGCACTTTTATAACAGGATTGCCTGTTATGAAAACGGGAGATTGCTCTCCCGTTTTTGTGTTATTCTAAAAAGTATTTTGAATCGAATGTCATTATTATTTCAACAATGGATTTCGATCGATCTCATTTTGAGGAATTGGAACGTAAATCTTAGCATCCGTCATATTGTAAACCATTTTTGCTCCGGTTTTCAAATTAACTTCATTTAAACTATTCATTACCTCTTTAACATTTCCAAAACGAACAAGATCATCCCAACGTTGACCTTCCTGAGCAAATTCCAAGCGACGTTCATTCTCAATTGCTTGTTTCAATGACGCTTTATCTGCTGCTGTCGTTTTAGGAAGACTTACACGATTTCTAATCAGATCTAAAACACCTGCTGCCTCAGTTGTTTGTCCAAGCTCATTCAATGCCTCGGCTTTTAACAAAATGATATCAGCTAAACGGATCAAATACTGACGGTTTGTACTTGCCCAGCCATTCGCACTTCTCCATTTATAAGAGAAAGGAACACTGCCTCCTACTTGCGCCGACCAGAATTCATCCACCCACTGAACGTTTTCAAATAAAACAGATGCATTTTTTCTTACTACGTCACCTTCAGCGTCAAAGGCTTTAATTAAATCTTTAGAAGGAGTTAAGAATTTTCTCCATCCGTCGCCACTTTTTGAAGGAGGTAACAACATTTGAGGTCCCCAGTTAGCTTCTTTTCCACCAACGTACTGAACTTCCATAATTGACTCAGCATTATTATAATGATTTCCATCAAACAGGTTATCATAATCTAAAAGCAATGCGTAACCTGCAGGGCTTGTAATTACCGCGTTTGCATATTGCAGAACTTTGGTATACTCACGATCAGGTTTTTGTGCATAAACTTTAGCTAATAAAGCATTAGCAGCACCTTTAGTAGCGCGAGCTTTATTTACATCAGCGCTTGCACCGTAAGTGTCAGGTAGATTAGTAGCTGCAACTTCTAAGTCAGCGATAATTTGCTTGTAAACATCTGCAACACTTGAACGAGGCACATTAGTTTCAGATGCATTTGTTGTAGATACCGGTTTTAACATTAACGGAATATCTCCAAACAACTTAACTAATTGGAAGTAATGATAAGCACGTAAGAAAGATGCTTCACCAATAATCTGGTTTCTTCTGTTGTTTGCATCTAGTTTAGGGTCATTAATTGTAGGAACTTTGGTTAATACAATATTTGCTTTAGCAATGGCATTGTATAAACTTTTCCATGAGCTCCAGGTTTTATCATTGTTAGCCGTTACGCGTAGCTCATCCATTTCATAGTAACTAGGATTATCGCCACCTGCATAATGGTTATCAGAACGAGTATCAGATAACATTACGTTATCCCAAACATAGTAATCTTGCTGGAATGAATCGTAAACTCCGGTTAAAGCAGCTTCTGCATCCGCTAAAGACTTATAAGAGTTTGCTGTTGTAGCTTGAGAAATTGGCTCAAGATCTAAGAATTTATCGCATGACTGTAAGCTTAAAGCTCCTGCCAATGCTGCTATATATATTTTAGTTGATGATTTCATAAATGAATTCATTTTTAGAATGACAGATTAACACCGAATAAATAACTTCTCACTTGTGGATAAGTACCATAGTCAATACCAGGAGCTATATTAGCTACTTTTGCTTCAGTAGAATTACCGTATACACTTACTTCAGGGTCAAATCCTTTATAGTTGGTGAAGGTTAACAGATTTTCACCAGTTACATATAATCTAAGAGTTCCTAGTTTCAAACGTTTTAATGCAGCGCTTGTGAAATCATAACTTAATGTCAATGATTTTACTCTTAAGTAAGAGCCATCCTCAATAAATCTAGTTGATACTTCAGAGTTTGACTTGTTATTAACTTCAGCCTTAGGAATATCAGTAATTTGACCAGGCTTAGTCCATCTCTTTAAAACAGCAGCTGATTGGTTCTTGAAATCTAACAGACCTTCTGTCTCAATGCGTGAAGCATTTAAGATATCGTTACCTTGAACACCTTGCAAGAATAAATTCAAGCCCCAGTTTTTATAACTGAAAGTGTTTGTTAAACCGTAAATAAAGTCAGGATTAGCATCTCCAATAACTGTACGATCTCCTTGGTCAAAAGACTTATTGCCATTCACGTCTTTATATTTCATGTTTCCAGTTGCCGGATCAACTCCTTCTGAAATATATCCATAGAAAGATCCAAGTGGCAAGCCTTCTTTAACAACCGATGCATTTCCACGATCGTAAATATCACCTGAGTAAATAGGTAAACCTTTCACGTCAATTACCTCATTTCTATTAAATGAAATATTGAAATCAGTTGACCATTTAAACTTATTAACCAAGTTTCTGGTACTTAAGATAAACTCGATACCTTTATTTCTCACCTTACCAGCATTTATCAAACCGTTATCAAATCCTGTTGCAGTTGGAACCGGAAGATTTAATAAAAGATCTTTTGTGTTTTTAACATACGCATCAGCACTAAGAGAGATGCGAGAGTTTAAAAGAGCTACATCTAAACCGATGTTGGTTTGTACTGTTTCCTCCCATTTCAAATCTTCATTCTGAATTGACCCAGGGTAGTTTCCAGGTAAAATCGAACCTCCGATTGGATAGTTAGCACCAGTGTTGATCAATCCGAACCATGCATAATTTGCAATTTGGTCGTTACCAACTAATCCCCATCCTGCACGTAATTTTAAGTCATTAATGAAGGATACATTTTTAAAGAAATCTTCTTCTGAAATTCTCCAACCGGCAGATACAGATGGGAAGTATCCCCATTTATTGTTTGGTCCAAACACAGATGAAGCGTCAGCGCGGAAATTGGCAGTGAATAAATACTTATTATCGTATGTATAACCTAGTCTACTGATAAATGAAGCATTCGATTTTTCTTGCTTAGTTCCATCGCTGCTAACAATCGTTGATCCTCCGTTTACAGTAGTTACAGCAGTACCTGCATAACCTTTAACTTCCATTTTAGTTAGTTCCCAGGTATTTTTAGAGGCCACAAAACCTGCTAAAGCTGTAAGATCATGCTTAGCACCCAAGGTTTTATTATAAGTAAAGGTGTTCTCGCTAATCCAATAGTTGTTTAAATTGCTTTCAGTTCTGCCAATACCACTATTTGCACGTCCCCAATCAGTACGGAATGGATCAAGGAAATAATCGTATTTGGTAGTAGTATAATCAAGACCTAAGCTACTTCTGAATTTTAACTCAGGAAGAATTTTAGCTTCTCCATACACATTTCCTAACAAACGGTTGTTGTAGTAATCCTGGATTGGAGCATCAGTACTTGAAACTGGGTTCTCCCAAGATAATTTGAAAGGATTTCCGGTAAAACTACCATCAGTGTTGTAGATTCCGATAACGGGAGGAGTTGCTTGTACACCTAATAAAACGCCACCTCTTGCAACACCTGTATTATCAGTAATATCCACATCATGCCATTTACTGAAGTTTGCGTTTACTCCTGCAGTTAACCAATTATTAACTTTTTGATCTAATGAAACCTTGAAGTTTAATCGATCCATGGTATTATTACGAACTACTCCATCATTTTTAAGCCAACCTCCTGAAAAGAAATAAGTTGTTTTGTCGTTTCCTCCTGAAGCTGATAACTGATAGTTCTGAGCTGCACCATTTCTGAATATTTCATCTTGCCAATCAGTATTAGCTGTGTACTTTGACCAGTCAGTGATATAACCAAGCTCGCTCATTAATGATTTATACTGATCCGCATTTAAAACATCCTGACGTTTCCATACAGAGGAAGTACTACCGTATGCACTGAAATCAATTTTGGTTTCTCCTGTTTTACCTCGTTTAGTAGTGATCAAAACAACACCATTTGAACCAGACGCACCATAAATTGCGGCTGCTGATGCATCTTTTAATACAGTAAGATTCTCAATGTCATTTGGGTTAATAGAACGGGTATCGGTTGTTGGCACTCCGTCAACAATATATAATGGCTGACTTCCTGAAGTTACTGTACTTGTACCACGAATACGGATATTGAATCCTGCATTTGGTTTTCCTGAAGGAGAAATAACCTGAACACCTGCTGTTTTACCTGATAAAACATCTGCAAACTGAGTATTCGGTCTCGATTCAAAATCTTTCGATGATACTACGGCCACAGCTCCTGTTAAATCTTTCTTCTTTTGCGTACCATAACCAATTACAACTACTTGTTCAAGGTTTAAAGCATCTTCTTTTAATGTAACATTGATTGTTGTTCTGCTACCAACACTTATCTCCTGACCCACATAGCCAATGAAATTAAATGTAAGAGTTGCATTTGACGGTGCTTTTACGGTATAAGCTCCGTTTCCATCTGTAGCAGTTCCTTTGGTGGTTCCTTTTACGGTTACTGAAACTCCTGGCAATGGCTCATTATTGGCCGTTACCACTTTTCCGGTAACTACTACATCCTGTGCCATTACGCCGAGGGTACTCAGCAAAAGCACTAACATACATAGTACATGTTTTCTCATATTAATTTATTGAAATTGAAAATTGGTTGTTTATTTCCCAATGGTGCTTCGTGTGGAACTCACACCATTCGAATCCAAATATACATTCGGAAATGATAAATAAAATATAACTATCTGATTTTTAGCTATTTAAATCTATTTAATACGGTTCAATAGCAAGCATCAAAAATTGATTATCCGTTGAAAATCAAACTATAAGTACTGATTTAAGGTCTGGTAATTTTTTTTTCTGATACGCTAAAAACTCAACTGATCAAAACACAGTTAAAAAACTGTTAAACAAACAATTAAGCTATTTTCATGTAAAATCAATTCTTGCCGACTATCTCCAACAAGGTCAACGTTGGCGTAATTTTCTTCCCAAAAATGAAGATTGAACTATCAAACTTAAACTTCAGCCACCTCAATTGAAGCGGCTTGACTAAACTCTAGCTCTTCATCCATTATTAGTGTACTCCACCCATCGGATTCATGCAGGGTTCCTGCTTTCTTTTTCTCTTTCATTACTTTTTTAATTTTTGAACTGTAGGCCCAGCAGGTACTTTGACGGATGTCAAGAATTTCAGATAGTTTATGTGAGGAAATTTTGCCTTTTGACGAATAGATCAGGAAGATCATATAAAAGGCTTTGGTAATATCTATACGGGTATTTTGCAATATAGTGTAGGCAGTTACTGATTCATCATAACTGCATTTTGTGCAACGGCGACTATACGGGCTATGTCCGTTACAGTGGTGAGTGTGTCCGCAACGACGACACACGTATGACTCTGGCCATTTCACTTCAGCAAGAAAGCGAAAACAGCTCTCTTTATCAGGATACATTTTACTAAACTCTTCAAAATCAACATCTTTAGACATAATCCTAGCTTCAGTAACTTTAGCTACGTCTGTTTTTAATGCCACATTATCCGATTCTAGTAATTTATTGATACGGGCTATTTCCTCTGCCTGTACGTGCAATTTTTCATTTGCAGCTAATAACTCTATGTTTTGTTTTTCAATAAATTCTGATTTCTCAATCAGCTGATGGGTCTTTTGCTCAACTTTTGACTCCAATTCATTGTTTAACTCATCCTTTAGTTGCTGATTTATCGTGAGTTGGTTAATTGTTTCTTCCTGAGCCAAGTGCATTTCTTTGTTCAGCATTCGCACTTTATCACCTATTGCAAACGATAAGCAAATCATCTCTACCAAAAAACAAAAACTCAGAAAATAATGTGTAACCGGACCAAATGGTATCCATGAAACATTAAAATGGATTAGAATTTTGACGATAAAGCCTAGGAATAGGAAACTGTATCCCAATACATAGAAACGAGCCGGTCGATAACCCTGTAATCGTATGGATATACCAACATAAAATACAACTGCGAGTGTAAAAAACTCTACAACCTTATAATTGAACCAGTTCGAATTAATAAAAATACAGGCAAGGAAAAAAATGGTACGTGCCCCAAGCATTCCCAACAATAGGTTATCCAATTTTTTGGAACGATCGCGTACATTTAGTAGGTCTCTGGTAAATAAGAGTGCTGATACTGCAACAACGTACATGCTGTATCCTATTGCGTGTTGGTTCCAGTTAGGCATGTTTGGCCATAAAAACTGATAAGCTATACCATCAGCACACATCTCATACAGCCCAATGCTCAGCATATAACCTATATAGTACAAATAATGCGATTCGCGGACTGCAAAAAACATCAACAGGTTATAGAAACAAAAAATGAGAATCATTCCATAAAACAAACCAAAGAAGAAATACTCATTCAATGCATAGGAAATAAACCAGTTAACGGATTTTACAACCACAATTACATCTGCACGTTGGGCCGACTTTATTTTGAAATAATAAACAACTTCTTTCCCTGGATAATTATGAAGGGCTATTTCGAAATTTTTATGGCTGAAGCTTCTGTTGTCAAAATTTAAACCATCCCCCAACTTGGTTAATACAAATCCACTGTCCTTAGGAACGAAAAAATCTATCGAATCAATTGTTTGATCATAAAACTCAATGATCCAATTTTTTGCCAGACTTTCGGAGTGTCTTACTTTAATCCGATACCAATAGGATGATTGATGGTTAAAATTTTCAGGATTGTATTTCTCACTTGGCTGAAATCTTGAATTAAAAACTGGAGAGCTTACTTCACTAATAGAAAAATCATTATGAGGATCCTCGAGGTATTCAATTTCTCCGTAAGAAAAAATATGTTGATTTAAATCGTCTTTTATTTCGACTGTCTTTTGAGCAAAAACAGGTGAAACAGAACTAATAGCCACTAAAAAAGTAAAGACGAAAAGCTTAACAACAAACTTCATAATCAGTCGGATTATTTCTATGAGGAAAAAGCGAACCGACAAATCTATAAATTGTTATAAAAGGAAGGGCATTGTGTATTCTCTACTCGTTAAAAACAAAACACAACTAGCTAATTATCAGGTATTTTAATTTCAACACTAAAATAGGTGAGCCTTTATTTACTTTAGAAATAAAGACTCACACAACCAATTTCAATTTTAATTATTGCGAGAAGAAGCTTCAGTTACCGTAAAACTTGCTTTTTGATCGCCAATTTGAAGGTCAAAGTCACCCGGCTCGGTAACTCGTTTTAGATCATAATTGATAAATGATAACCGGTTTTTATCAATTTCAAATGAAACTGTACGAGTTTGTCCTGGTTGGATCTCAACTTTATCAAAAGCACGAAGGCGCTTTGCTTCAGGAGTGATCGAAGCGACTTTGTCGGATACAAATAATAACACTGTTTCTTTTCCAACTACCTTTCCGGTATTGGTAACATCTACAGAAACTGTGATTTTATCATTATCAGCTAACAGCGTGTTGCTTAACTTTAAGTTAGTGTACTTAAACGTGGTGTAGCTTAACCCATGACCGAATTCCCATTGTGGATTATAACCACCCCACTCATCAAACTTCAGGGTTTCGGTGTCCTTATGATAGTAATTATGTAAGCTGTTTACATGACGAGGGTAAGTGTAAGGCAATTTACCGCTAGGATTAATTTTTCCAGCTAATACATCTGCTATTACATTTCCTCCTTCATTTCCTAATAAAAATGCATGAACAACAGCTGAACTTAATGATTCAATTTCTGAAATAACTCTTGGACGACCTTCAGTTAGCACAAAAACAATCGGCTTGCCTGTTGCTGCGAGAGCTTTGGCCAACTCCGCCTGAGATTTTGAAATCGATAAATCATCAATGTTACCCGGAGTTTCTGTATAACTTGTTTCTCCAATACACAATACGATCACATCTGACTGAGCAGCTTTTGCAACTGTTTCCTGAATGTTTGTAACTGCAGTAAAGGATGCGCCCTCGCTATAAGTTACATACTGTTGTCCAAATGTTTTTTGAACAGCTTCTAAAATATTGTTATGATCTTTTTCGGTTTCATCACTGTTTAAACCTTGCCAGTTACGGCTCCATCCTCCGTTCAAAGCACGCATTGAGGTAGCTGCGGGGCCTGTTACTAAAATTTTCTTTCCGGTAGTTAACGGCAGTATGTTGTTATTATTCTTTAACAACGCTACACATTCAGCAGCTACATTATAGTTAACCTTAGTATGTTCAGCGCTATTAAATTGGAGGTAATCTGCAGCATTTCCTGTCGGATTGTTAAACAAATCAACCTCATACTTAACCCTTAAAATACGACTAACGGCGTCGTCAATACGGCTCATTGGTACTTTTCCTTCTTTCGCCAGTTCTAACAATGCATCACAGAAAGTGTAATCTGTTGGCACCATGCTCATATCAATTCCTGCGTTGATAGCAATCATTACAGCTTCCTTATTATCTTTTGCTACACGATGACGCTGATACAAATACTGTATATCCTGCCAATCACTCACTGCAAATCCTTTGAACTGCAGTTCATCTTTCAGTATATCTGTAAGAATATGTTTATTCGCATGTACAGGAGTTCCATTAATCTCGCCACTATTCACCATCACTGTTTTTGCTCCGGCCTTAACAGCTTCAGCAAATTGAGGTAAAAAGTATTCACGCAGCTCACGTTCAGGTATCCATGCAGGGGTGCGATCGTGACCACTTAACGGCATACTATAACCCATGTAATGCTTCAAACAAGCAGCAACATGGTACTTATCGGTTACAAGGTTATCGCCCTGAAAACCTTTCACCATTGCTTTTCCCAGTTCCGCTGTTACATAAGGGTCTTCACCAAATGTTTCCCATAATCGCGGCCAAACCGGTTGTCGTCCCAAATCCAACACAGGACTGAAAGTCCATGGAGTAAACGAGGCACGTGTTTCGTAAGCAGTTATCTCCGCAGCCTTCTTTACCATTTCACGATTAAATGAAGCGGCCTGCGCAATTTGCTGAGGGAATAGTACAGAATTAGCCGTATAATTATTCCCGTGAATGGCATCGATACCATATAACACCGGAATTTTTATGTTCTCTTCCAGCGCCATTTTTTGAATAGCCTGAATTACACCCTGCCAGTTAGCCACTGTTTGTGCATCACCGCCAATATTAAGGATCGAACCTACTTTATACTTTTTAATGCAAGTAGCCAGTTTGTCCAGATCCAGTTCATGTGGTTCGATTGCTTTACCGTTTTCTGTTTTCAACAGTACTTCAATACTGATTTGAGTCATTTGTCCCACCTTTTCTTCTAAGGTCATTTTTGACAATAACTCTTTTACCTTTTTATCAATGTCTGAGGAGGTCATTACGGAAGTTGCAACAGCGCCTTGAACTGTTGCCGTCTTTTTTTTCTGAGCACTTACCCCAGAGCAAAGAACGGCAGTCATTAATATCGATAACGATACTTGTCTGATTTTCATATTGTTATTATTGTTTATTAGTAGCGAGAGAGAAATTAATCAGTCTGCAGGGCATCTGCAGACTGATTAATTAAATTTTGCTAGTATTTAGGATTTTGTACTAATCCGGCTGTTCTAACCTCATTAATAGGAATTGGTAGCACTTCATTTTTCCCTGCAACAAAACCTTCATCGGCAAGCTCTGTTGGAGCCATTCCCCAACGTACAAGATCAAGAAAACGGAAACCTTCAAAGGCTAATTCCAGCTGGCGCTCTCTTACAATTGCATTGAATAGATCAGTTCCAGAAGGAGTAATTGATGCTAATTTCGAACGATTTCTCACCATATTTAAATATTGCTGAGATTTACCAGGATTACCATTTCTGTATTGAGCTTCTGCAGCCATTAATAATACGTCAGCATATCTGATCAATCGGAAGTTGGTACTATAGTTTAGCTCATTAGCTTCGGGACCAGTTTGCTGCTGGAATGTACCGTATTTGCGTTGGAAATATCCTTCATAATCATAAGCATTAGGAGCGGTCCAGTCGCCACCTGCTTTTTTCAACTCAACATCCGACATAATGGTATTCACTCTTCTTGCACTATCACCAGCGGCAACAAATGCATCATACAACTTTTTCTTAGGTGTATTGAACCCCCATCCACCAAGTAGTGAATCTGCAGGTGCTTTTGTATAGAAGTCACTTCTTGGACCCATTAACTGAACATGGATATTACTTTCTGGTTGAGATCCCCAAGGAAAATTACCCCATCCATATTTTTCTGATGAAACAAATGAAGATTCAAATAATGATTCTTTACCGAATTCACCAGATGGAGAAAATACTTTCGCTACAGATACTTCTAAGCCATATTGTCCAGAACTGATCACACTCTCAAATTGAGTAACGGCTTCAGGCCATTTTTCCTCGAACAAATACACCTTACCCAATAAAGCCTGAGCTGCACCTTTTGAAAATCTGAATTTATCTGCTGCGCTGTACTCACTTTTTAATGGAAGATCAGCAATAGCTTCTGTTAAATCTTTCTCAATTTGAGCATAAACATCAGCTTTAGGAGCACGCGTGATCGTGGTGTAGTTAGCAGGATCAACTTCATTCAAAATCAATGGAACATCACCCCATAATGCAACCAAGTCGAAATAAGTAAATGCTCTTAACGCTTTAGCTTCCGCAATGATGCGTTTACGAACATTGGTTTCAGCTTGAACTTTGTTAATTACAAGGTTTGCACGGTAAATGGTGAAATAAGAGATCTTCCATGTTAATCCAACGTTTCCATTCGTTGGATCAAGCGTTGCCATTTTATCCAATGACTGATAACCAGGCTGGTCGCCCGCGTTACTACCACCTGCATTACTATCGTCAGAAGGCATCTCTTTAACCATGTACTTACTACTCCAAGCCTGATAATAATCTGCTCCAGACATATCATAAACAGCTATTAAAGCCTGACTCGCATCCTGATCCGTTTTATAGAATTCATCTTTAGAAAGTTTTCCTGAAATAGGCTGATCCAGGAAATCATTACCACAACTTGCCAATGTTAGCAAGGTTGTGCCTAATAATATATACTTGATATTTGAAATTTTCATTTTACAGTTTGTTAAAAGTTACTTTAAAACAGTTTGTTATAATCTCTACTATCTCTCAACAAAAATTAGAAAGTAACTGAAAGACCACCGGTAAAGACTCTTGGCACTGGATAAACACCTCTGTCAATGCCCATACTATTCTGCTTATCAGCATTCGAACCACCTTCAGGATCCATTCCTTTATAGTTAGTGAATGTGAAGAAGTTATCAGCAGAAAGGTATACTCGTAATGCTTTTAACTTAATTTTACTGATCAAGTTAGGAGCGAAGGTATAACCTAATTGTAGCTGACGGATACGAGTAAATGCAGCACTGAACACCATTAAATCACTGTTATAGACATATGGACTACTAGTGTTTGGAGCAAACCAGCTGTTGGTACTACCTTCTCCTGTCCAACGGTCAGAATAGAAGAATTCTGGTTTATTAGCTGTTGGACGGTCAACACGGTTAAAGCCCATCATAACTTCGTTTCCACCTTGTCCTTGGACAAAGCACATGAAATCAAAGTTTTTATAGCTAAGGTTTACAGTTACACCATAAGTGTAAGCAGGATTTGGATCTCCGATGTAAGTTTGGTCAGCTGCAGAAATTTTACCGTCATTGTTGTAATCCACTACAATAGGATCACCAGGCTTGGGATTGTAATCAGAGATTTTGCTTTTATACTCATCAATTTGTGCCTGATTTTGGAAGATACCTGAAGTTTTGTAACCATTAAAGTACCAAATTGGATATCCCTTACTAAATAAGGTTGCTGTATAACCAGTTCCTACAGAAGCACCACTAATTTGGTTAAGTAGCGGATTAATGTAAGTAACTTCATTTTTCAGTAAACTTAGGTTCGTATTCACTGAATACTTAAATGCTTTTGATGAATTGCTCTTATAAGTTAAACCGAATTCCCATCCTTTATTTTCAACATCACCACCGTTTACAATTTCCAATTTGTTACCAACAGCATCAGGAATTACACCCGGGGTTAATAAGTCTTTGGTCGTTTTTTTGAACCAGTCAACTTCTAAGAATAAACTGTTATTGAAGAAACCCAATTCAGCACCTAAGTCTAACTGCTCACTGGTTTCCCAGGTTAAATCTTTATTATCAAGATTAGTAGGAGCTGCACCGATCAAATACTGTCCATTAGCGTTTGGATATTGAAGTCCTTGAGTACTAACACCTGATAGCCAGGTACCGATACCAATATTAGCCAAACTACCATTTTGACCCCAGCTGGCACGTAGTTTAGTGTAATTCATCACTTTCTCTAAATTAGCCGGGAAAAAATTTTCATTTGAAAGTACCCAGCCTGCTGACACAGCTGGAAATACACCCCATCTGTTATCTGGTGCTAATTTTGATGAACCATCTGTTCTTAATGATCCGTTGAATAAGTATTTTCCTTTATAATCATAAGAAACACGACCGAAGTAAGAAGCTAAGGTATAATCTTCATATTTACCTAAAATTCTGTCTGAAGCATCCGGAGAAAAGTCAGGATAAGAGAATCTGGTTTCACTACGGAAGAATCCGGCATAACTACTTTCCATGTTATTGTAGTTAGATTTTAATGCCGACATACCACCTAAAACAGAGAAAGCATGATCGCCTATTGTTTTATCATAGGTTGCAAAGTTCTCGAAGTTCCAGGTAAAGTAGTTACGCTCATAATCGGTACCGTTTAATGTACCATTCTGACTTTCACTTGAGAACCAGAATAATGGAGTCCAGTTATGATTTTTAACAAAGGCAGCGTCGATACCAAAACGGCTGGTAAATCTCAACCCTTTAATAATATCAATGTTGGCAAAAACATTACCCACCACCTTATTTTGAGTAGTTGATTGTTGAGCTAATTGCATACGAGCAACAGGGTTGCCGTATTCACCTTTGATATAGTTAGAGATACCGTAATAGTTGCCATTCTCATCCTTAACTAAAGGCTGTCCTTCTGATATTGCTTTTTGAACGTGAGCAGGAAGAGCATTTCCCTGAGCATAAGTTATTGGAGTAATTGGATCTAATACAATAGTACTACTCATTACTGAACCAAACTCATCATTTTCAGAGAAACCCGTAGTGGTAAAGTTAGAATAAGATAAACGCTCACCGATATTTAACCAGTCTTTTACTTTATTATCGGTATTTAAACGAACGGTATAACGTTTAAAATCTGCTTTATCACCACCGGCAACACCTTTTTGATTAAAGTAAGTCATACCTACCATGTAAGAGGATTTTTCGCCACCTCCAGTAAAAGTTAACGCATGGCGTTGTTGAGGTGCATTTTGAAAAACAGCATCTCTCCAGTTGGTTCCAGAACCAACAGCAGCTGCTTCTGCCGCAGTCGGAATAGTTCCTGCTGTTCCTGAAGCTAATAAATATTCCTGATATTGGCTAGCATTCATCATTGGCATTAGATTACCAATTGATTGCTGACCGATTTGGAATGAGTAATCAATATCGTTTTTAGCCTTATTCTTACCTGATTTAGTGGTAATCAGCACAACACCGTTAGCACCCTCAGCACCATAAATAGCCGCAGAAGCTGCATCTTTTAAAATTTCTGTTGATTCAATTTCCGAAGGGTCTAAGTATTCAATACCCCCGGCTCTTACCCCATCAACAATATACAAGGGATCTGAGTTCTTATTTGAACCAGCACCACGAATGCGGATACTTACAGGGGCTCCGGGAGAACCCGATTGAGGCAATACAGTTACACCTGCAGTGCGGCCCTGCAAAGCCTGGTCGATACGGCTGATTGATGTGGTTTTTAAATCTTCAGCCTTTACCTGTGAAATAGCTCCGGTTACCAATGATTTTTTTTGAGTTCCGTAACCTACTACTACTACCTCATCCAGATTGGCAACATCTTCTTTCATTTGTACAGAGATAGAGGTTTTCCCTGCTACTGGCATTTCTACCGAAAGATAGCCAATGTAATTAAACACTAAAGTTCCATTGGAAGGAGCTTTAATGCTATAATCACCATTATTATCTGTTCCGGTCCCTCGGCTCGTTCCTTTAACGGAAACGGTAACGCCGGTCAGTGGCTGACCTGCATTGTCAGTCACTTTTCCCTTGATCGCTAAATCCTGCGCAAGAAGCTGCATACTGCTTAGCGTGAGCAGTGTCAGGAAAACAAGTACAAGTTTTTTCATAATTGGTTGTAATTTGCTTATCGCATTAAATTGGTTAATCTGTTAATAAATCGGTCGATTCAAATATATGCGATAAGAGAAATATATCAATATAACGCACTGATAAACAGTGTATTATAGACACTTTAATACGCTTCAATACCGTGAGTTAATTTTATAATTACTGCTGATTTTCAGCTGCAATAGGGGAAAAAGAGAATTGTAATTTTTTTTTCTGATACGCAATTATACCGCATAGGTATTTTTGCCTATTCGATTGACAATCAAATAATTGCAGAATAAAGAAAATTTCACTCCGACAGGCTTAAGGCAAATATTTACAAGGTAAACCTGCAAAAATCTTCTTAATTTTTCTGCAAACAGCTAAAACTTCAAAATTTAAAGGAATTTTAAACAGCTTCTTCGAGTAATATATCGCTCCAGCTTTGAGATTCTTTAGGCTTAACAGTCTTTTTGCGTTCATTCATTGCCTTCTTAATCTTACTGGCATAAGCCCAACAGGTGCTTTGTCGAATTTCTAATATTTCAGAAAGTTTATGAGAGGAGATATTTCCTTTTGAGGAATAGATAAGGAATATCATATAAAATGCCTTATTAATTGGGATACGAGTGTTTTGCAAAATAGTATAGGCTGTTACCGACTCTTCATAACCACATTTTGCACAACGACGATTTAATAAACCATGACCATGATAATAAGATGAATGCTCACAGCGCTGACATTCATAGCCCTTTTTCCATTTTAGTTCTGCAAGGAAACGTAAACAACTATCGTTATCAGGGTATAATTTACTGAATTCTTCGAAATCCACGTTTTTCAACATAATCCTTGCTTCAGTAACTTTAGCCACATCTTCTTTTAGCTGTACATTGTCTTTCGCAAGTAACTGATTCATCTCAGCAATTTCCGCAGCTTGTTCTTTTAGTAATTCATTGGCTTCCCGAAGTTCCAGCGTTTTAAACCGAACCTGCTCCTCCAACTCTTTGTTGTGTGAATCTTTCAGCTGATGATTTATTCGTAGCTGTTTAATGATTCGTTGAGTCGCGATATCTTTCTGCACCCTAAGTAATCTTACTTTATCACCAATGGCAAACGATAAAAACATCATTTCCATTACAAAACAGAAACTTAAGCTATAATGAGTAATGGGTCCGTATGGCAAAAAATTTGGCCAATAGGTTAAAATACCTTTAACTGCCAATCCCAGAAATAAGAAAGAGTAACCAATAACATAAAATCGTGCTGGCCTGTACCCTTTTATTCTTAAACAAATACCAATATAAAACGCAACACTAAGAGGGATAGCTTCTACCTCACGCATTTCAAATCCAGCCCTGTAATAAAGTAAACAGAATAGAAAAAACACCGTTCTTAATACCAATGTAATAATAATCAATCTGTCGAGGTTTGGAGCTTTCTTCTTTAGATTCAGCAGTTTACGCCCGAACAATAAAGCAAAAAATGAAGCTGCATATAAGGAATAACCTGTTGTATGTTGGTTCCAGGTAGGAAAGTTTGGCCATATGTATTCATAAGCAATACCATCAGCACACATTTCATACATGGCAATACTTAATAAATAAGCGATGTAATATAAATAATGGTTCTCTTTAATGGCGAAGTACATCATCAGGTTGTAAAAACAAAAAACGATGATCATTCCATAGAATATTCCAAAAAAGTAATACTCATTTAATGCGTAGGATACAAACCAGTTAACGGAGCGCAACACAAATAACGCATCCGCTTTTTGTGCTGATTTTACTTTGATGTAGTACGTGTGAACTTCATTATCCTTATTCGCCAGATCAAGAACATAATTTTTATGATGGTAATTCCGCTGACTAAATTTAAAACTATCACCAAACTCTGTTTCTTTATAGGTTCCGTTATCTTGCAGCTCATAGAACTTTACATAATCAATCGTTTGGTCAAAAAACTCAATTACCCAGTTTTTCTGTGAACTAACATTGTTCTTTATTTTAATACGGTACCAATAAGTTGAATTACGATTAAAATTATGAGGGAATAAAAGTCTGCTGGAAATAAACTTAGTAGTATACTCGGCTGAAGTAATGTCTGAAATAGTCAGTTTTTCAGAAGGGTCTTCTGTATACTGAATATCTCCGTACATAAAAATATGTTGATTCAGACTATCGTTAATAGCAATGACGTTTTGAGCGCTAACAAAAGAAGTTTTGACAATAACCAACAATAACGCCAATAGGCATACTTTGTACACATACTTCATAATTAACATTTTGGTTGACAGAAGGCTGGGATGCCTGATTTCAAATGTAACTAAAAAGTTAACACTCGCAAGGTTAATAGTATGTACGACATCCTATTTTTCCTATCACCTTCAACTGTATATTTGCCAAAATTTATTTTAATGAAAAAACATCTACTCTTAATCATCACATTACTTTTCGCTCAATTAATAGTTTATAGTCAAACTATTCCCTACAAATTTGGAAATGTCACATTTGATGAATTGACAATGTCTGGGTACCCTGCTGATACTTCAGCCAATGCAATAATATTAAATGAATTTGGGGAGGCATTTATAGAGAACGATTCTCCGGAGTTTTTAGACCTTAATTATTATGGAAAAATTAAAATTTTTAACCAGAAAGGTCAGTCGGAGGCAACCATAACCATCCCTTTGTATAAATCGGGAGGTAAGGAAGAAGAGATTATCGGTGTTGAGGCCTATACTTACAACCTTGTTTCAGGCGAAATAGTAAAAACAAAACTACCGGCAAAAGAGGTTTACAGAGAAGGTCTTAATGAAAAACACAATGTGGTAAAGTTTACTTTTCCACAAGTAAAAGACGGGAGTGTTTTAGAATACAAGTACATCTTACGCTCACCTTTTTATTTTTACAATTTTCATGAATGGACCTTTCAATCAGATATTCCGAAATTACGGAGTGAGTATTGGGCAAAAATTCCAGGTTATTTTAATTACAAAGTCTCATTACGTGGACTACTTAAGTTGTCGTCGCAATCAACCACTTTACTAAAAGATTGTTTCGATCCGCCCGGGAATCTAAAGTCAGACTGCACCTTCTTCAAAGCTGCAATGGATAATATTCCGGCAATGAAAGGCGAGGAATACATGACTACACTACGTAACTATCTTGCAAGAATCGAATTTGAGATTGAAGAATACCTGAGTCCAACTACAGGAGGAAAAGAACGCTTCAGCACAACCTGGAAGGATGTTGAACGTCAATTACTAATGGATTCAAAATTCGGCCCATTAGTAGATAAAAATCAAAAATTCTATACGCAAGTTATTCCTGCTGAGATCGCAGCACAAACGGACTCTCTTGAAAAGGCCAAACTGATCTATGCTTTTATAAAAAAATCCATTGCATGGAATGAAAAATATGGAATGCTTGCATCAAATGATCCTAAAAACATTATAGGAAAGCATTCCGGAAATATTGCTGATATTAATCTATTCCTAACCGGAACATTAAAAGCGCATGGTTTCAATGTTTATCCGGTTATACTTTCTACACGTGAAAATGGATATCCAACCACACTATATCCTATTTTAACAGATTTCAACTATATAATAGCTAATGTAATTATAGGTGGAAAATCTTATTTGTTGGACGCAACAGAAAAAGAGTTGGATTTTGGAACTATTCCTTTCAGGTGTTTAAATAAAGAAGGACGCATTGTTGATTATAAAAAATCAAACTGGATAAACCTTGTTCCCAAACTTTTTGATACTGAACAGATCAATGTAGAAATGACTGTAAGTTCAGATGGTTCAATCAAAGGATCTTTTGCTGGTCGGAAATATGACTATGCAGCAATTAAAGAGCGCAAGAAAATTAACAGTTTTTCTTCAATGACAGATTTTCAGAAAAGTATTCAGGATAAGTTTACCACAGGAACCATCGACTCTCTTAAAACTGAAAACTTAGATGTACTGAATGAACCATTAGAGGTAAAGTTCAAATTTAAATTGCATGAGGAAGATGCTGCTGATTCAAAAACAATTTACCTGCAACCGTTTATATTCGACAAACTTGAAAGCAATCCACTTAAACAAAATATAAGAACTTTCCCTATCGACTTTGGCATCAAGAAACGATCAATAACCAATTTATCCATTACTATTCCTGAAGGGTACGAAGTTGAATCAATAGTAAAGAACACAAACTTTGTGCTAGCTGATAAAAGTGGATTCTATAAGATTGGCACTGAAATAAATGGCAACAAAGTTAACATTCAAACGATTCTGCAGCTAAACGAGACCATCTATCCGTCAGAGGCTTATCCAATGCTTAAAGAATTATTCAGTTTGATTATTAAAACCCAAAATGAGCCAATTGTGTTAAAGAAGAAAACTGTTAATATTGCTACAAAAAAATAAAAACAACGAAGGGAAGATGATCATCTTCCCTTCGTTGTTTTTATCACATCCAAACTAATTTCAGAAGAAATAAAAGAGCAATAATATACACCGTAATACTTATTTGATTAGCTTTTCCGGTGAATAGCTTAATAAATACGAATGCCAACATTCCAAAAACGATTCCTTGAGCAATGCTATAAGTAAATGGCATCATTACCATTGTCATGAACGCAGGGATCGCTTCTGTAAAATCATTGAAATTGATACTTGCGATTGAAGAAACCATAAACAATCCCACAATTATTAATGCCGGAGCAGTTGCTGCTGAAGGAACTAATAAAAACAATGGGGCAAAGAATAGTGCAATTAAAAACATTCCAGCAGTACTCAAGGCGGTTAATCCAGTCCGACCCCCTGCCGCTACTCCTGAAGCACTTTCAACATAAGCAGTAATAGTACTTGTTCCTAATATAGCTCCAAAGGTTGTTCCGATAGCATCTGCAAATAATGCCTGTTTTACTTTCGGAAAATTACCATCTGCATCTATTAATCCGGCTTTTGCTGCTACGCCAAGTAAAGTTCCGACGGTATCAAATAAATTAACAAACAGAAAAGTGAGTATGACAACAAGCATATCTGCCGAAAAAATATCTTTCCAATCGAATTGGGCAAAAATTGGTGATAATGAAGGTGGCATACTAACCAAATTTCCTTTAGGAAGTTCAGTTACTCCAAGTGGAATTCCTAACAATGTACCGGCTAAAATTCCAATTAATATAGCAGCTTTAACATCAAGAGCTACTAGAACAGCTGTTACAAGTAATCCAATCAGAACAACCCAAACATGTCTGTCGGCCATATTACCTAATGTAACTAAAGTGGCCGAATTAGCCACAACCAAGCCTGAATGCTGTAATCCAATGAACGTTATAAATAAACCTATACCAACTGGAATTGCATCTTTTAATGTTTTTGGAATACTATTCACAATCAATTCCCGAACATTAAAGAAAGTTAAAACCAGGAAAATTAGTCCTTCAATAAAAACGGCAGTAATTGCCATTTGCCAAGAGTAACCCATTACCTGAACCACCGTAAAAGCAAAAAATGCATTTAATCCCATTCCGGGTGCAGCGGCAATTGGCAAGTTGGCCATAAAAGCCATAACCATTGTGGCGATTACTGTAGATAGTACGGTTGCTGTAAACAATGCATGCTTATCCATTCCTGTAGATCCTAAAATGGCCGGATTTACAGCAAGAATATAAGCCATGGTCATAAAAGTGGTTATACCTGCAAGAATTTCTGTTCTGACTGTTGTTTTATGACTGGATAACTGAAAAAGTTTTTCAAACATCAGCGTTAAATTAATGTTGAGCGCAAATTAATGAAGCATATCATTTACCTATAAATTACTATTTATAACTGTAAAATGATACGGCAATTTATTATTAGGATTATATATTAAAATTTCGCCAAATAGGATCCGAAGGCAATGGAGCAATAATTTCCATGGGTTCTTTCTTTACCGGATGTTCAAACGTAATTTTTCTTGCATGCAGATTAATACTCCAGTCGGGATTAGAGCGTTGAAACCCATATTTCCTGTCGCCCCGAATTGGACAACCCATATTGGCTAACTGCACACGAATTTGATGATGACGACCGGTTAACGGATTTATCTCTAGCAGATAATAGGAGTCTGATTTGGAAAGCACTTTATAAGAAAGCTCACTTCTTAAACTTCCTTCAATTTCTTTATCGTAAGCTTTGGAGGTATTCGTTTGCGGATTCTTTCTCAGATAGTTGATGAGCGTATCTTCTTTTTTAGGAGGAGCATTTTTTACAACGGCCCAATAAGTTTTATGGATATCTCGCCCTTTAAACAGCTTATTGAAGCGTTCTAATGCTTTGCTTGTTTTAGCAAAAAGTATTACTCCACTTACCGGTCGGTCCAAACGATGTATCAGCCCTGCAAAAGCAGCACCAGGTTTATCGTAAGTATATTTAATATAATCTTTAACAAAGTCGATCAGTGGCTTATCTCCTGATTCATCAGACTGAACAGCAATTCCTGCCGGCTTATTGATAGCTAGTATATGATTGTCTTCATAAAGAACTTCAATGTCTTTATAAGTATATGTATTAACTAACCCTTTCCCCATCCCTATTAGTTAATTATGATGAAAAACAGTACCAGATCAGTGATCGGGCCTGCCAATTAATATTTATTTCGCTGCTAATTAATATTGTTCCTTTTTTCCAGGAAAATCCTGACTTTTTACATCAGTGATGTATTGTTTTACCGCACCGGTAATCTCTTCAAATAAGTTTAAATACTGACGCAAAAATCTTGGGCGGAAGCCTTTAGTAATACCCAACATATCATTCACCACCAGCACTTGTCCGTCAACATCCGGTCCTGCACCTATGCCAATAGTCGGAATTTTAACTAATGAAGTTGCTTCTTTTCCCAATTTAGCAGGTATTTTTTCCAACACAACGGCAAAACACCCCGCATCTTGTAGTATTTGAATATCAGATAACAACTTATTGGCTTCAGCATCCTCTTTGGCTCTTACTGAATAGGTTCCGAACTTATAGATCGACTGTGGAGTTAATCCAAGGTGTCCCATTACCGGAATACCTGCAGATATAATACGCTCTATAGAATCTTTCACTTCAGCACCACCTTCTAATTTTACACCGTGAGCTCCTGATTCTTTCATTATGCGAATAGCAGAGGCTAAAGCTTCTTTTGAATTACCCTGATAAGAACCAAAAGGTAAATCAACCACTATCAATGCACGTTTAGTACCACGTACTACCGACGAAGCATGATAAATCATTTGGTCAAGTGTAATAGGAAGCGTAGTCTCATGCCCCGCCATTACATTTGACGCCGAATCACCTACCAAAATAACATCAATTCCGGCACCATCAAGAATTACTGCTGTCGAGTAATCATAAGCCGTTAGCATTGAAATTTTTTCGCCGTTCAGTTTCATTTCCTGTACGGTATTAGTGGTAATTCTACGTATTTCGGTATTGACTGACATTTTGTAGGATTTAATTGAATAAATGCAGGCGAAAGTACCTGATTTTTTCTACCTTTGCAACTTAATGAGCACGTTCGAGAAAATCCCTGCTGTACTATTACTTGAAGATGGTACGGTATTCCATGGAAAAGCTGCCGGTAAAATAGGTACCACTACCGGCGAGATTTGTTTTAACACCGGAATGACCGGTTATCAGGAAATTTTCACAGATCCTTCGTACTATCGTCAAATCATGGTTACGACCAATGCACACATTGGTAACTATGGTATCAGCGATGAAGAAGTTGAATCTGGTTCGGTAAAAATTGCAGGATTGGTTTGTAAGAATTTCACGTCGAATTATTCACGTAAAATGGCTGATGAATCGATCCAGGAATATTACCTTAACGAAAATGTAGTGGCAATTTGCGATGTAGATACTCGTCAATTGGTACGTCACATCCGCGATAAAGGAGCCATGAATGGTATCATTTCTTCTGAAACCCTTGACCTTGATGAATTGAAAAAGAAACTTAGCGAAGTTCCTTCAATGGCAGGCTTGGAATTATCTTCGGAAGTAAGTACCCGTGAACCTTATTTTTACGGAAATCCTGAAGCTACCCACCGTGTAGCCGTTTTAGACTTAGGTGTAAAGAAAAACATTCTCCGCAATTTTGATGAGCGCGATGTTTATTGCAAGGTATTCCCTGCAAAAACAACGTTTGAAGAAATGGAGCAATGGAATCCTCAGGGTTACTTTATTTCTAATGGCCCAGGCGATCCTGGAGCTATGCCTTATGGTGTTGATACCGTTAAGAAAATAGTTGCTGCCGAAAAACCAATGTTTGGTATTTGTTTAGGTCACCAAATGTTGGCCCAAGCAAACGGTATTTCAACTTATAAAATGAAAAACGGGCACCGTGGATTAAACCACCCTGTTAAAAACATTATTAAAAATCATTGCGAGGTAACTTCTCAAAATCACGGCTTTGCCGTAAACCCTGATGAGGTTAAAGCTTCTGATAAAGTTGAGATCACTCACATCAATCTTAATGATGGAACAATTGAAGGTATCCGTGTAAAAGGTAAAAATGCATTCTCGGTTCAATATCACCCTGAATCATCACCCGGACCTCACGATTCTCGTTATTTATTTGATGATTTCATAGCGATGCTTAAATAGGTTATTGCTTACTTAAAAATATAAACGCCGCAGATTTCCTGTGGTGTTTTTTGTTTTTGTTCTAGCGCGATAAGGAACACACCCCTAACCCCTCTCAAGAGGGGAATCTGGACGCGGTTCCCCTCTTGAGAGGGGTTAGGGGTGTGTTTATTTTCTACTTCAACTCACCTATCATCGCCTCCACTACCTTGGCACTGTTTCCAACGAATATTTTGAACCCGTCAATAACAACAGGACGTTTTAAGAAGGTATATTCCTGAAGAATCAAATCACGGTAGTCATTCTCTGTCAGTTGCTTTTCATGTAAGCCCATTGGTCGGAACTTTTGAGAACGACGGCTAAATAATTCTTCATAAGATCCGGCAAGTTCTTTCATGGCATCTAATTGAGCCGAAGTAATTGGCTCTGCCTTTATATCCTGTTTTTCAAAAGAAATTCCGGCCTCTTCTGCTTGCTTAATTATTTTGCTGCAAGTACTGCAGCTCGACAAATGATAGATTTTAGGCATAAATAGTAACTTATTGAGTTCGCAAAAGTAGACAATTTACGATAAGGAATTTTCATTAGACAGGGCATTTTCAGCGTCGCTTGCATTTTGTAATGGAGCATTGGCAATATCGTTTAATGCATTTACAGTAAAGAATGCCTGATGGCCGGAGATTAACACATTTGGAAAGGTTAATAGTCTTGCAAAAACATCATCCTGAATAATTTTATCTGAGAGATTTTTAAAGAACAATTCTGCTTCTTCTTCATAAACGTCAATTCCCAAGGAACCTATTTTACCGGTCTTTAAAGCATTTATTACCGCTTTAGTATCAATTAGTCCTCCCCGGCTTGTATTGATAAGCATAACACCTTGTTTCATCGACGCAATTGTTTGCTCGTTGATGATATGCTTATTTTCTTCCGTTAAGGGACAATGCAAACTAACAATATCTGATTCGACGAATAATTGGTCTAAAACTTACGTAAGTAACCCCATTCTCTACACATTGCTTGTTTGGATAAATGTCGTATGCAATAACTCTGCATCCAAAACCTTTTAAAATAGCGCTGAATACTTGTCCTATTTTTCCTGTTCCTACAACCCCTACGGTTTTATTAAACAGATCAAAACCCATCAGTCCGGATAACTCGAAATTCCCTCTTTTTATGCGGTTATAGGATTTATAAACCTTCCTATTTAAAGCCATTATTAATGTCATTGCATATTCTGCAACCGAATAAGGTGAATAATGACTTACGCGCATAACTGCAATATTGTGTTTTTTGGCAGCTTGCAGATCTACATTGTTATAACCGGTACATCGCAGCAAAATCGCTTTTACTTTGTAGTTTGCCAATTCGGTAATAACTTTTTCACCCAACTGATCATTAACAAAAATGCATACGGCATCATAGCCTTTTGCAAGAATCACCTATTTTTCATTAAGCTCAGGTTCAAAGAACTCGATTGTATGTTGATGATGCGTTTCGTTGAGGGTACTAAATATTTCTTTATCGTAGTTACGAGTTGAAAAGAAAGCAATTTTCATAAGAATAGATACTGAGTTTATCTAAAAATAAAAAAATCCTCCGACAGGGAGGATTCTTTATATCATTTATGTAGTTGCAGACATCTATGCATGATATGCTAACAAAGGAATGTTAATATGTTCAGCAAGCTTTTTCGTTAAACTAGGATTAAAGAACTTCTCAATCATCGTACGTTTATGCGTAACCATTACTAAAAGGTCAACATCATTTTGTTTTGCATAATTGATGATACCTTCAGAAACTGAGTTTGCTGTATGTGTTTCAACTTTGCAGTTAAGCGTTTGAGAAACCAGGTTAAGCTTATTGATTAGTGACTCTTCTTGTTTATCACTTGTATTGATCTTCAGGATCGTTGCATCCGCGTTTACGCTACTTGCAAAATCCATAATACGCTCAACATAAGGAAGCTCTTCTCCATGGAACTGCGTGGTGTACACAATTTTCTTCAATGGTTTCTCCGGATCAATATTAGCAGGAACTACTAACACGGGACAGGTTGCACGCTCTAATATAGATGAAGCATTGCTTCCCAAAAGTTTTTCAACTAAATCTGTAACGCCTTTTGTTCCCATGATAATTAGATTGATGTCTCCTTTGGTTAACTCATCTAATATTTCACTTTCAATAAGAAATCCTCGACGTGTAACAGCCTCTGTTTCCACTCCTGCATCGTGCAATTCTTGTTGAATAGCATCATTGCGTTCTTTGGCATCTCTTTCCTGAGTGGTAAGTACATCATCAATTATCTCAGGTGGCATATTAGGATCAACCATCGTTTGCACAATATGTAGCAGCCTTAATTTATACCCGTGATTAATCGCTAATCGTTTGGCATACGTCAATGCATTTGAGGCGGACTTAGAAAAATCGGTTGGAACTAATATGGTTTTCATTTTATGAACTTTGATTTATTTAAAGATAAAACGTATCAAATTGAGGTTTTATGATAAAAGTCATACACTATTTTTGTATTAATATTATAACAACTTTACTATAAGTTTAGTTTTAAAATCTACGAGCAGGATGGGCCATTTTTAAGTATTAAACCTATAACTTACTCTGGTAGTGGCTAACAAACAAACGAGAACCTTAAATTGAAGCGCTTTTAGAACTTGCATACTATTCGCACATTATCGTGTAAACAATTTACTCAAAAGTGTTGAATTTGATAACTTAATTTAAAGGAAATTGAAGATACAAATTCAAAAAATGAGTAAAAGATTATTTTTCTTCTTCAGGAACGATCACGAAAATATCTTCGCCATCTCTTTTCATAAGGTACTTTTCACGTGCAAATTTCTCCAGTTGTTCAGGATCAGTAGAGAGTTCTTTTAGATCTTTTTTAACTTTAATAATCTCTTCTTTGTAATACTGTTGATCTTTATGAATCTGACTTAATTTCTGACGGTATTCATATTGGGACGTAAAGTCATTTCTGTCCAAAAACATCATCCAAACAAAAAAAACAACTAGTGTTAAGTAATATTTATTTTTTACGATGGAGACAAGTTTCTGTATCATACTGACTGCGAGCTTACTGTTTCAACGGCACATTCGTATACCGTCTCTTTCAAAGGTAATGAGAAGATATTAAAACCGCAAAGGCGCGGAGACGCAAAGATTAACTTTGTGCCTTCGCGCCTTTGCGGTTAAATATTATGGTTATTTCTTAGCGAACTTGAAGTTTTTACCTAAGAAACGTGCAGTAGAACCTAATTCTTCTTCGATACGAAGTAATTGGTTGTATTTAGCGATCCGGTCTGAACGAGAAGCTGAACCTGTTTTAATTTGACCACAGTTTAAAGCAACCGCTAAGTCAGCAATGGTGTAATCTTCTGTTTCGCCAGAACGGTGACTCATTACTGAAGTGTAACCGTTATTTTGAGCTAAAGTAACAGCGTTAATAGTTTCAGTTAAAGAACCAATTTGGTTTACTTTTACCAAGATTGAATTTGCTACACCCATATCAATACCTTTTTGAAGGAATTTAGAGTTAGTCACAAACAAATCATCACCTACCAACTGTATTTTATCACCTAACTTCTCAGTTAATTTTTTCCAGCCATCCCAATCGTTTTCAGCTAAACCATCTTCGATAGAGATAATTGGATATTTAGCAGCCCAGTCAGCCCAGTAAGCAACTAACTCATCGCTAGTAAATTTACGATCCGGGTTTGATTTATAGAAGCTATATAAACCTGTTTTCTCATCGTACATTTCAGAGCTGGCAGCGTCCATAGCAATATAAACATCGCTTCCTGGTTTATATCCAGCCGACTCGATAGCTTGCAATACAGTTTCGATCGCCTCTTCGTTTGAACCGATGTTTGGAGCAAAACCACCTTCGTCACCTACGTTAGTAGAGTAACCTTTTTTCTTTAATACATTTTTCAAGTGGTGGAATACTTCAGTACCCATACGTAAAGCATGAGAGAAAGACTCCGCACCAACAGGCATTACCATGAATTCTTGGTAATCAATTTTGTTATCAGCGTGCGCACCACCGTTTACAATGTTCATCATTGGAATTGGCAATGTGTTAGCATTAACACCTCCAATGTAACGGAACAATGATTGGTGAGATTCTTGAGCAGCCGCTTTTGCAACAGCTAAAGAAACACCTAATACAGCATTTGCACCTAAATTACCTTTGTTCTCAGAACCGTCGATTTCGATCATGGCTTTGTCGATCAGGTTTTGATCAAACACATCCATACCACGCAATGCGTCGGCAAGTTTATCATTTACATTGGCAACAGCTTTAGTTACGCCTTTACCCATGTATACATTTTTATCATTATCGCGAAGTTCTACAGCTTCGTGCATACCGGTAGAAGCACCGGAAGGTACAGCCGCACGGCCTACAACACCGTTCTCAGTGATTACATCCACTTCAACGGTAGGATTACCTCTTGAGTCGAGGATCTGCCTTGCTTTAACATCTAAGATTAAACTCATGTTATAGTTATTTGTAATTTGTTATTATGTTCTGTGTGGTTTGCAGAAATTATCTGTTTCCCAGCTATCCCAAACCGTTATTCCTGCTTTTAATAGTGCAGCCGAAAGTAGCTAAAAATACTCACACAGACAAACTGATTTTTGTCAGGCTTTTATTAATTTTATAAAATAATTCAAATAAATTACTGATTTGATTAAATTAAGAACACTTTATTAAAGTTATCAAAACAAACAATACTTAGTGTAATATTAACACTAAATGTTGTTTTCAGGCTTCCCTTTCGTAAATCATTGGAAGGTATAATTTATACCTGATGGAAATTACACGAACCAAAACTACCGTAACAGCTGAAGCTATTTCAGTTAAATGCCGGCTTACCTCAAAATACTGTAATAGAAAGAACAAAGTACCTCCTAAAATACAAGCAGTTGCATAAATTTCCTTTCTAAAAACATGTGGAATTTCATTGATCAGCATATCTCTCAACACCCCTCCAAACGCCCCTGTCATAGTGCCTAGTGCTACACACAAGGCCGGATGCAACCCAAAAGCCAATCCTTGGGCAATTCCGGTTACCGTAAAGGCCCCCAACCCAAAGGAGTCGAAAAAGAAGAGTGTTTTTTTAAAATGATGAACATATGGTTTAGCAAACAATATCACCACATAAGCACCAAAAACTGTTAAAACAGTGGTGAAATTTCGCATCCAGGCAACAGGTGTGTAACCAATCATTACGTCCCGCAGTGTTCCCCCACCAACCGCTGTCACGAATGCCAATATAAGTACTCCAAAAATATCCAGACGTTTGTTCATGGCCGCCAAAGCACCGGAAATAGCAAACGCAATTGTTCCTAAAATATCAAAAAGGTGTAAAATGGACATGTAATTTTTGAGTTAGACCATGGTCCATAGTCCATAGACCATAGTATAAAATAAGACTGAAAGCATTCACTATCGACTATCGACTAATTAATAATCCCCGTTACGTTTTCTGATAAACCACTCTATGGCGAGCAACGTAATGATCAATCCGAAAAGCCACTTTAAGTTAATTAATTCATCGAGCTTTTTATCTTCAAAAGTGATTGTTTTGATGGTTTCTTTGTTTGTTATCAGCTCTTCAAGTTTGTTAAGCTGATTCGGATATACCATTTCACCTCCATTATTTTTGGCCAGGTTAAATAATAATTGATGGTCAGCGGTAGTTTGAAGCTCTTCTACATTTAAAGCATTGATTATAAATGCACCAGAGAAAGATTGCTCTTTACTTCCCAACTTTGTTTTGGCTGTATAGGTATAATCTCCTACGGGTAAAACACCTGCATTTAAAAAATAAGCCTTATCCGTTTTACTAAATGAAAAGTTATAATTTTTCCCTTCTTTATTTTTTACCACAACGGTTACTTCCGGATCATTAACTGGCTCATAGCTATCATTATACAACTCAGCATTAAACAAAATCGATTCATTCTCATCGAAGATTTTTTTAGGTTGAGTAACTCTGAATTTGCGCTTATCCTCGCGGGCCGTTAAATACTGAACCGTTTTTGTCAGAAATTCATTAAAAGCTTCGTGATTACCATTCGTTTGAAAATCGGCCAAACGCCAACGCCATAAGCCTTCACCAAATAAATAACCGGTTTTCAATCCATTGTTGTCACTAAAGCTTAACAGTGGCTCCCCTGTTTTCACTGTCCCGATTTGCTGCGTTAATAAAGTTCCTGTCAGATTTTTCAGTGTAAACTTAGCAAATGGGGTGTTTAATGGTGGATACCCTGCAAACTGCTTCTGAGCCGCTTCAGATAACGTAAACTGAAAGAAATCACCCTGAAATACTGGCTGGCTTTCATTATAGCTATTGCGAAAATTATTTACAACGGCACTGTTCTGTGCACGGTTAAACAGATCAATGTAAGTTTGATTACCTAGAATATACCATATCGGAACGCCAGAAGCTACCACCTTACTCACCACTCCACTGCTTGCCGCATCAGAAGACGGCAACTGATGAAGAATGATCAAACTATAATCCCCAAATTTCAAGACACCTGCTTTTTCAGCCAGTTCAGTGGTTACATCATAGTTCTTATTATTCTCTAACGATTGTTTTATTGCACCTAAATCAGGATGTGGTGAATCAGCCAAGACGAGCACTTTCTGACGTGCATCTAACACATCCACAAAAATACGCTGGGTATTATTTTTCGTAGTGATCTCATTCTGTAAAGGTTGAACACTAATAATATACTGTTGAGTTCCTGCTTTATCGGCTTCCAAATCCACAGAAATCGATTGCCGGAAATCATCAGCGTTTATTTGAATCTCTTTTAGTGACAACACTTTACCACCGTTTGAAACCGTTAAACGAGTTTTCTGGTTTGGAAATCCATTTGCGGCTATGTTTATAGTAATACGAAAAGTATTTCCGAGATAGGCGATTTTATTATAATCAACAGATGAAACCAGCAAATCTCTTTTAGGAGTGGTATCTCCTAGTGCAATTGTAAAAACTGAAGCATTAAAATTCAGTTTTTGATAGGCCGGATTTGGACCTCGGTTATACAAACCATCACTTGTTATGATTATCGCCCCTACATTCCGGTTTGCATACCTGCTATTCAGCTCGTCAAACAACTGGCCAAAATCTGTACGCTTTGCAGAATAATCTACAGCAGCTCCTTCTGTAATTTTGTCGCCGAATAAATACGTTTTAACCTCAAACTTTCCTGACAACTTTTTGGAAAGTCCTTCCAAATCTTTTGTTAATCCTGCTTTATAACGTTCAACATCCTTACTCAATAAAATTGATGATGAATTATCTTGCGCAATAATGATCAATGGTTTTTCAACCGTTCGGGAAACAGTTTTTATAAGTGGTGCGAGTAATAAGAATGCAATAAATGCCACTGCAAGCGCCCTCACAACAGCCAAAAACTTTCTGAGATTGGTATTTAATGAATTGCTATTACGATAAAGTAACCAGGCGTAAGCCACGCCAAGTAATAAACATGGAATTATCCACCAGGGAGAAACACTGCTAAAAATGATCACTAATTATTCTTTAAATGATAAATGCCGGGCTATGTAATCAGGGTTTTAAATTATTAAAAATTTCAGGCATTCCGCAAGACTGCTCTTTAATTTGCTATCATTTTACAAATATTAATCTAAACCTGCTGAAAACTAATAGTTAATTTCTTCGTATAAATCGATAATTTTATTCTCATAAATCTATCAACTGATTAAACCAACTAATGAATTCAACACAATTACAACTACTCGGACACGCATCTTTTAAGGTTACTACTCCTGAAGGAAGAATAATTTTAGTCGACCCATGGATTGCTGATAACCCTGCCATTCCGAACGATCTTAAAACTATTGACAAAGTAGACCTTATCTTGGTAACACATGGTCACGAAGATCACATGGACCCTGATTTACCTGCCTTATTGGAAAAATGGAATGCAAAGGTAGTTGTAAACCCAATTGTAAGATGGTATTTATTGGGCAAAGGTGTACCTGCAAATCGCATTGAAGCAATGAACCTGGGAGGAACTATCTCTTTTTTCGATTTAAAGGTTTCAATGGTTAATGCGTTTCATATTGCTCATATTCCATTAAGCGCAACTGAAATTGGTTTTCCTCATTCAACTGTTGGATTTGTGATTAAACTTTCCGACAATATCAGCATTTACTTTGCCGGAGACACCAGCGTATTTACCGACATGAAGGTAATTGGAGATATCTATAAACCTGATATTGCTGTTCTACCAATTGGAGATCGTTTTACTATGGGCCCACTTGAAGCTGCTTATGCAATCCGTTTATTGAATGTTAAACACGTAGTACCGTTTCATTACGGTACCTGGCCTATGCTCGCAGGTACTCCCGAAGAACTTAAAGAGTTAACCAATGATATTGCCGACCTGCATATCTATGCGTTAAAGGCCGGAGAAGCTTTAAATACACACTTTTAACTTTTACTGATAAAACATGACTGAAAGAGAACAACTAATTGAACTTAGCAACAAACTCTTTATCTACACTGATTATAAAGAGTGGCAAAAATTGAAAGAAGAGGTCTTCGTTGAAGGAGACATCTTTATTGATATGACTTCAACAGGCGCAGGTACTGCTGCAAAAATGACTGTTGATATGGTCTGTAGCTTATGGAATGTAGGCTTTGAGGGCATTGATGCTGTTCATCATCAATCAGGAAACTTTTTGGTAACCCTAAATAATAATGAGGCGGCGATTTACTGTTATGCTATTGCCTCTCATTACAAAGCTGCAGCTACCGAAGGCAAAACCAGAGAGTTTGTTGGAAGCTATAATATAGGTTGTGAAAAAACAGCAGCCGGATGGCGCATCAATAGCTTTAAGTATAATTTGAAGTATATAAATGGGAACATTGATTTCAAATAAGCAAGCTTTAATCACAATAAATAAATAAATACGTATTTTAAGTTAAGCCAAAAGAACCCCACTTAAAATCTGCGTATTCTATGAAATTATCGCTCTCTTCTTTTATAATTACATTTTTCCTATTTTCTTTCATTCTATCTAAACCTGATGCTTGTTTCAGCCAGAAAAAGAGACTATCATTTCGGGATTCGCTTGACCACGCTTTCGATGTAAGTGACTGGCTTATAGACGCACACGGATTTATTCCTGTTCCATACATCATTACCGAACCATCACTCGGTAATTTTGGTTTGGCTATTGCCCCGGTTTTTCTTTCACCTAAAACTCCTTATATCGATTCTATTGGAGGCAAGAAAAGAATTACTCCGGTTCCGCCAGATATTACAGGAGGTGCTATTTTTTATACGCTTAATAATACCTGGGGGGCTATTCTGGCAAGATCGGGAACATGGAAAAAGAAGCGAATAAAATATAGACTGGTTGGAGGGTATGCTAATGTGAACATGGATTATTACCGAAACATTCCCAACATAGGAGAACAAACCTTTGAATTTAACTTTAAAACCATTCCTTTTTACGGTTATGCACTAAAGCAATTCAGAAACCCCCATTGGAATGCAGGATTACAGTACTTATTCCTTTATACGAAAGTAAAGTATGCAGGACCATTGCCTGATTTTGTAAATCCGGACGACATTACAAGTACTGTTTCTTCCATTGGTCCTGTATTTGAATTTGATAACCGTGATAATATTTTCACTCCAAACAAGGGATTTAAAGCCCACATAGACACTTATTGGTCGGATGAAATCATTGGGAGTGATTATAGTTATGGGCGCATTAATTATTTCATTTATGCGTATAAGACTATGGGTTCCAATCTCATTGGCGGTCTTCGTCTTGATGGTCAACAAGCATTCGGCAATACGCCATTTTATTTACTTCCCTACATTGATATGCGTGGTATTCCGGCGAATCGTTACCAAGGTAAAGGAGACATTTTAACCGAAGCTGAGTTACGCTGGGATTTTCAAAAAAGGTGGAGTTTAATGGCATTCGGCGGCACAGGAAAAGCCTTTAATAGCTGGAGTGATTTTGGAGACGCCACTTGGGCGTATAGCTTTGGAACAGGATTCAGGTATTTGATGGCCAGAAAATTTGGATTAAGAATGGGTATTGATATAGCTAGAGGACCTGAAAAATGGGCTTATTACATTGTCTTTGGAAGTTCATGGTTGAAATAATTCATTACTTTTAGCCCATGAAAAAAGTAATTCTATTCCTATTCCTTTTTGTTGCACTTACTTCTTATGCTCAGGACAGGTTATTGCTAAAATCGCCTAAAATTCCTGGCACCGATACTGTATTAATATTTAAGCCTAAGCATTATGATTACGTTTCAAGGGTACCGGTTATATTCCTGCTCCATGGTTGGTCGGGAAATTATAATCAGTGGAATAACATCATGGATGCACAAAAATATGCCGACGAGTATAACATGATGATTGTTTGTCCGGATGGTTTTTACGACTGCTGGTATCTTAACTCTCCTTTAAAACCCAACAACCAGTTTGTTGATTTTTTTTATGAAACCCTTCTCCCTAAAGTAAAATCTTCTTACCGAATTGATAATGACAATGTATTCATCTCCGGATTAAGTATGGGTGGTTTCGGAGCATTAAATATTTTCCTTGAACATCCTGAGGTATTTAAAAGTGCGGGAAGTACAAGTGGAGGCGTTTACCTGCCTGCTTCGGGTGATAAGTTTGGCATCAGCAAATTATTGGGCGGATTTCAAACCGCATTGCCTACCTGGCAGGAGGCTTCTATAACCACCAAAATTGAAAAACTGAAAGGCACCGATAAGCCTATTTACTTTGATTGTGGAACGGAAGATTTCTTTTATCAGGCCAACAATCAGCTTCGTGCAAAATGTGATTCTTTAAAAATAAAAGCCACTTATGTTACCCAGCCTGGAAATCACAACCGCGAGTATTGGAAGAAATCAATTAAACAGCAGTTTGAGTTTTTTAAAGGAAAGATGTAGGGGCAGTTTTTAGTCTTTAGTCCTTAGTCTTTAGTTCTGAGTACATGGAATACTTTCTAATAGATGATGAGTTTTTCTAAAGAGATGCTGTAGAAAAATAGTCCATAGACCATAGACCATGGATTACTTTCTGTATCGTCCTAAAAAAAGTTTACAGGTTTTAGGATAATCCTGTTATGGATTTACAGGTTGTAATAGTTAATAAGTTATAAGAAAGTATATTGAAAGAATGATCAACAAGAGTTGATTTTCAAGAGATGCTGTAGAAAAAACAGTTCCATGAGCCTTGAACTAACAATTGTAGAAAGAAAAGTCCATGGACTATGGTCTATGGTCCATGGACTAAAAAATATTACGACTCCATACCACCACAAACAGCAATTGACTGTCCGGTGATATAAGCACTCATTTCTGAACCTAAGAAAACAGCTAAATTGGCAACGTCTTCAGTTTCGCCCATACGTTTTAATGGGATCGACTCTGACCATTTTGCTACTTGCTCAGCAGGCAATACTTCGGTCATTTCAGTTTTAATAAAACCTGGACAAACTACGTTTGCACGAATATTACGCGAACCTAATTCCTTAGCAATTGATTTGGTAAAACCAATAATACCAGCTTTAGAGGCAGCATAGTTTGCTTGTCCGGCGTTACCCTGTAAACCAACAATAGAGCTCATGTTTACAAACACACCATAACGCTGTTTCATCATTGGTTTTGATGCAGCTTTAGTAACGTTAAAGATTGACTTTAAGTTAACACGTAAAACCTCATCCCATTGCTCTTCAGTCATACGCATCAATAAGCCATCTTTAGTAATACCGGCGTTATTAACTACGATATCGATTTTACCAAATTCAGCTACAATATCATTGATTAGTTGCTCAGCAGCAGCATAATCAGAAGCATCCGAGCGGTAACCTTTAACCTTAGTACCGAACTGTTGTAATTCTTGCTCTAAAGCCTGTCCTTTTTCAACAGATGATAAATAAGTGAAAGCCACTTGCGCACCATTCTTTGCATATAATTCAGCGATCTTACGACCGATTCCTTTAGATGCACCAGTGATCAGGGCTACTTTTCCTTCAAGAAGTTTCATGTTAGATTTGAGATATGAGATTTGAGATATGAGATCAGATCGAAAGTAGAAAATGAGAAATCAAATAAATCAAAACCCTTATAATAAAAAAGATATGCGATGTGTCTCATATCTCACATCGCATATCTGATAGCTAATCTTAGATTTTTCCGGCCTTCTTCAACTCTTCTGCCATAGCTTCGCCAATTTCAGCAGGAGATTCTACTACGCGGATACCGCACTCACGCATAATTTTCATTTTTGCAGCAGCAGTATCGTCAGCGCCACCAACAATAGCACCGGCGTGGCCCATACGACGTCCCGGAGGAGCTGTTTGTCCTGCGATGAAACCAACAACAGGTTTAGTACCGTATTCTTTGATCCAACGTGCAGCTTCAGCTTCCATACCACCACCAATCTCACCAATCATGATGATACCGTCAGTTTCAGGGTCGTTCATTAATAATTCAACAGCTTCTTTGGTAGTAGTACCAATGATTGGGTCTCCACCAATACCGATCGCTGTTGACTGACCTAAATTTTGTTTAGTAATTTGATCAACCGCTTCGTAAGTTAAAGTTCCTGATTTAGAAACAATACCAACACGACCAGGAGTGAAGATAAAGCCTGGCATAATACCAACTTTAGCCTCGCCTGCAGTCATAACACCAGGACAGTTAGGACCGATTAAACGGCAGTCTTTATCTGTTAAGTATTCTTTTACCTGGATCATATCTTTGGTAGGAATACCTTCAGTGATACAAATAATTACTTTGATGCCAGCAGCAGCAGCTTCCATGATAGCGTCAGCAGCAAATGCAGGCGGAACGAAAATGATCGACACATCAGCTCCGGTTTCTTTTACCGCATCAGCCACAGTATTAAATACTGGTAATTCAAGATGATGCTGGCCACCTTTGCCCGGAGTTACACCACCCACTACGTTTGTTCCGTATTCAATCATTTGAGAAGCGTGGAAAGTACCTTCGCTTCCTGTGAATCCCTGAACGATAACTTTTGAGTTTTTATTAACTAGTACGCTCATTTTATGCTTATTTATGAATGTCGATTATTTAAGTCGATTATTTAAAAGGCCATAAAAACCCATAAATCCAATCTCGGTTGAAAGCGAATTAATTATGGGTTTAAAGTTGTGGTGCAAAGCTAAGTTTATTTTAATAAATTGAAAAAGAAGTTTCAGAATTAGCAGCATAGGTTTTTGCATCCTAACAACCCTCTTTTTAACCAATTAAACTACAACTCTTTGCTATAGGGTTAATTTCTTTTTTTCCTATCCCGTATAGGGGTAAAATAAACCTTCATTGTCTTAAGTATATCAACGGATTAAAACCCTGATGTACAACTATGATATCCTTTATAAAACATATATCAACTGCAGTCTCATTGTTTTTATTCATCCCCTCTATTTGGGCTCAGGAACAATTGTTAAAGTATAAGGTGCTCTTTAAAGGCGACAATATTGGCAATATGAGCTGCTTTCAGAAGCAAGATGGTGACAACACCTACCTAAAACTGGTTTCTTGTGCGCAACTGCAAATGCTCATGAAAATAAAGATAAATCTGGAAGAGGAATCGATGTTTAAAAATGGGAAACTGCTCTATTCATCATCATTGAAAACTGTAAACGGAAAAGAAAAAACTAACAAACAAACTAAAGCCACTGATTATGGTTATATGACGTTTTCAAAAGAGAAAAATGGAACGATTAAATGTGACCCAATCGACTACAATATCACACTACTGTACTACAAAGAACCTAAAGATAACCAATTGATTTATTCCGATAGTTTCCAACAGCTTTTGCGAATTAAACAAACAGACACACACCTTTACAAGCTTGAACTCCCGGATGGGAACTTCAATTACTATTATTATAAAAATGGTATTTGTTATAAAGTAGAAATTCATCATACCCTTTACACTATTCATCTGCAGCTGATAAGCTGATCTTCATATAATCTGTACGTATCATGAAAACAACTAATTATGTTTTAATAACTGGCGGAAGTTCCGGACTTGGTAAAGAACTGGCTTTGCAATGTGCAGCTAAAGGATTCAACATTATCCTTATTGCTCTACCCGGTAGCAATGCATATTCCTTGGCCAAACATATCAGGATTGAGTTTGACATTGAGGTTCATGTATTTGAATTTGATCTTACCAACAAAACAATTCTGGCTGAAAAACTGGATTTTATATTAGAAAACTTTGAGATAAGTTTTCTGATTAACAACGCCGGAATAGGTGGCACAGTATCGATAAGTGAGTCATCGTTTGAAGCACTGGATAATATTATACAACTGAACATTCGAAGCATGACCTTTATCACCCGTCGCTTACTTCCTCACCTGATCAAGCACAATAAAAGTTACATCATGAACATCTCAAGCATGGCAGCTTTTACACCTATTGCCTATAAAACTGTTTACCCGGCCTCAAAAGCCTTTGTATCATCTTTTTCTTTAGGTCTGCGTGAAGAACTACAGGGCTCAGGGTTGTCGGTCAGTGTAGTTTACCCAGGTCCCATTATGACCAATTCAAACGTTTCGGGAAGGATAATGAAACAAGGCTTTATGGCGAGATTGGGCTTATTACCTACACAAGAAATCGCCAGAATAGCACTCAATAAAACACTAAATGGTCATGCAGTTATTATTCCGGGCTTATGGAATTCTATAAGTTATAATCTAATGAAAATGCTGCCTTTAGAAACCAAGCTAAAAATTGTATCAAGAGAAGTGAGAAAAGAAGTTGAACTATCATTTTAAGGATATGGAAAAAGTATTAATAACCGGAGGCAATGGTTTTTTGGGTTCCAACGTAGCCAGGGAGCTTTTTAACAGAGGATACAAAATAAAATTGATGATGCGTCCAATGGCCGCCACTGATATTTTAAATGATATTAACTGTGACATGTTTTATGGTGATATTGGAAATCTTCACGATGTGTTAATGGCTGTTAGTGATTGCTCCTATGTTATTCATACAGCATCTATAACCCAACAATGGGGAGTAACTTTTGAAGAGTATGAAAGAATTAATATAACCGGAACAAAAAACGTTGTTGAAGCATGTTTACTGCACAATGTTAAACGGTTGATCCATGTGAGTACAGCTAACACATTAGGACCAGGTTCTATAGACAAACCGGGTAATGAGCTGAATTCATTTTCTTTGTTGCATCTCAACTCCGGTTATATCAACACTAAATACATAGCACAGCAATATGTCTCTGAACAAGTTGAACGACGCAAACTCTCTGCAATAATCATCAATCCTACTTTCATGATCGGTCCTCACGACAGTAAACCAAGTTCAGGAAAAATAATTTTTCATGGATTAAACAAACGCCTTATTTTCTATCCTTCCGGAGGAAAGAATTTTGTCCATATCCAGGATGTATGTGCCAGTATTGCAAACGCATTAATCGTTGGGTCAATAGGTGATTGTTATTTAATAGCTGGAGAAAACTTAAGTTACCGTTCCTTTTTCAAGTTATTAAATGAGGTTGCCGACCAAAAGACCTTCATGATCAAAATACCTTCCTTCTTTTTGAAAACAGCAGGTCTAATAGGTTCAATACTACACACACTTACAGGAAAATCTTACAAGTTAACTTATTCAGCTGCGTATATGCTCTGCCTTTCCAACTATTATTCCGGACAGAAGTCGGAAAGAGAGTTAGGTATTCACTACTCTTCAACAAAAAGTGCCGTAAAAAGTGCAATCGATTGGTTCAAAACAAATAAATACTGTTAAACCATGCTGATACTGCTATTAATACTCTCTCGAAAAATTAAACGCAAACAAGTTGAGCAGTTCTTTAAAAAGAAATGGATTGGCTTATTTAGCTTTGATAAGCTATTGAAATACGTTGTGCGATTTAAAATACCTCAAAAAAAGCCTAATAGTGCAATAAACACAGTTTGATGAATTATTTTCTCCCGCCGCTTTCAGCGGGACTCACTTTTTTCATGCAGTGTTTTATTTTAAAGGTATTCAAGAATGCTGCGCATGTTTTTCTTCAGCAAAAAAAAGTAAGCAAAAAATGCCGTCGCTGCGTACAGTTCTCCGAAGGTTAGTGCAAGTATTTAAATCATCTCTTCCGAACTGTACGAGGCGATTTTGGCTTATATGATAACTTATCCTTTAAATTCACATATGTGAATCAAATCGCACAACGGGTCTATTAAATTAACTCCTCAAATGAAAACAGGTAGTCTATTATCTTTCAATAAGAATTTTATCTTTGACCTCCATTAAAGAAAAATCTATCTGCCGAAAAAATGTTTTTATTTGAGAATTATTACTATCTAATTATCTGGTTACAAGCTATTTGTGCATTTCATTGTATTCGCAAAGGAAATCAACAAAAGTGGATATGGCTAATTGTATTTCTTCCTCTTGTAGGTTGTCTGGTTTATATTTTCACAGAAATGATTAACCGGAATCAACTGCAAGGAGTACAGTCTGGAATTTCATCGACCATTAATCCTTCAGGAAAAATCAGAAAACTGGAAGACAGGCTCAAATTCTCCAATACATTTAATAATAAAATTACATTAGCTGATGCTTACCTGGAATTAGGCAGGACCGATGAGGCCATAACGATATATGAACAAAGTTTAACCGGAGCTTTTACCGAAAATGAGCATGTACTTTCGAAATTGATTAATGCTTATTATGAGAAAGAGCGCTTTTCCGACATTGTAACAATAGCAAGAAAAATCTATAATCAACTAAAATTTGCCCGTTCAAGAGAGCACATGATTTATGCACTTGCATTGGAACAAACTGGAGATATTGCCAAAGCAGACAAAGAATTCAAAATGATGAACGGCAGCTTTTCCTATTACGAACATCGTTATCAGTATGGATTATTTCTTGAAAGAAACGAAAAGATCGAAGAAGCACGACTTCTTTTTGAAGAAATCACTGAAGAAGAAACCCATTTAAGTGCTCAAGAAAGAAGAATGAACCGTAAGTGGTTTAACCTGGTAAAAGAGCAACTTAAAGTAACCGCATAAAATAAAACAGCCCATCATGTTTTCGAAACAAGATGGGCTGTTTTATTTTATTGCTTAGTGAATGTGATTTCCATCGTTTTCATTTCCTTACCACCTTGGGTCATGTACATTTCCATCATTTGGGTTTTGTCATCAATAAATTTCATTACCTGACGGCATTCCATATCATTTCCCGACATCGGATCTACACATTTACCTTTAAAGGTGATTGATTTGGTTGCGTCGTCCCAAGGGCCTTCCATGTACATCATGCCCGTACCAAAATTATCGACCCATGAACTTACAAACATTTTCTTTGCGTTATCATAACCTATCGTTCCAATTCCTTCAAATGGCTGTCCCATAAAGTTTCCTGTAAAAGTTTGATGTAGGTAACGTCCACCCAAAATCATCTTATCAACGCATTCTGCAGTGCTTTTAGTTGGAGGTGCATCAGGAGCCATCCATGAAGTCACTTCGGCTTTCCATTTACCTACATCTTTAGCCATCATTTTGTGAATATCTCCGGGAGTCATGTAAGCTTTCCAGGCCTGCATTTGTGCATCATTATTTGCCTGAGCCTGTACCTTACAACAGATTGTTAGTAAGAAAATAACTGTGAATAATAGAGCATACTTTTTCATATTATTTAAGGTTGGTTAGCTTAAATATACAAAAAAAGTAACAGTAAATAGTCTATTTATATTGATTATCAATTAATTACATAGCATCACATAAATCATTGTTAGTTTATTCATTATCATTATCATTTTCATCTTAAAGAATAGGTTGGTTGCTGTTAAACGTTTTTATATTGCGCTAGTCAAAAAAGTCAATTCTTTACACATGATTCAAAAGTCTACTTTCGTTTGTTTAATTTCCGTCCTCCTGATTTCCTGCTCAAACTCTGATAACCATACAGAACCAACGCCTAACACTAATAATAGCTCATTTTACTTCCCGCCGCTAAATAGTGATGATTGGGAAACTGAAACAGCTGCGTCATTAGGCTGGGATGAAGCAAAGCTTAACGAAGCGATAACCTTTGCACAAAGTAAAAACACGTATGGCCTTATCATTCTGCATAAGGGCCGTATTGTTTCTGAAAACTACTGGAACAACTGGAATAAAAACACGAAATATTATATTGCTTCTGCTGGAAAAAGTGTTACTGCTTATCTTGTAGGAATTGCACAGCAAGAAGGTTTGCTAAAGATTAATGACAAAACCGCTCATTACTTAGGAAATGGCTGGTCGAGTCTGCCAATAGCAAAAGAAGAACTGATTACACTAAAACATCAGCTCATCATGACAACCGGTTTAGACGACAATGTAGTTGATGTAGATTGCACCGACCCTTCTTGCCTGATTTATAAAGCTGATGCCGGAACTCGATGGGCTTATCACAATGCTCCCTATCATTTGTTGCATGATGTTATAGCCAAAGCATCCAACTCCACAATCAGCAACTTCACTAAAACCAGATTAGCCGATCAAATAGGAATGAAGAATTATACATGGATCAACCATATTCTTTGGCTTAATACCCGGGATATGGCACGCTTTGGAATTCTCATGCTTAACAAAGGAAAATGGGGCGAGAAAACACTAATGACTGATCAACAGTTTTTTGCCGACATGATCCATACTTCCAATAACTACAATCCATCTTATGGCTATTTATGGTGGTTAAATGGTAAATCATCATTTATGGTGCCTACTTTACAAACCAGTTTTTCAGGTCCCTTAACACCTAGTGCCCCAGCTGATATGTATGCAGCCTTAGGCAAAGGAGATAAAAAAATCTATGTAATCCCAAGTCTCGATTTGGTAGTGGTAAGACAGGGTGATGATACGGGCACTGCTGTACTCGGACCATCATCTTTTGATGAACAACTTTGGGCTAAGCTTAAACTTGCTATAAAGTATTAATCAGTTACCGGCTCGTAAATTGTTAATCAATTTCGCTATAACTAAAAAGGAGCTTCAACTGGATCGAAGCTCCTTTTTAGTTTCTATACTTTGATACCTGCGGAATTAAATTGAAGGTCATACAATCGCTTATAATAACCGTTCAGACGAAGCAGTTCCTGGTGATTACCCATTTCTTTGATCTCCCCTTTATCCAACACAATAATTTTGTCGGCATTCTGAATCGTAGAGAGACGGTGAGCAATTACGATTGTGGTGCGTCCTTGCATTAATTTCAATATGGCATTTTGGATCAGTTCTTCTGTTTCTGTATCAACAGATGACGTGGCTTCATCCAACACTAAAATCTTAGGGTTATAAACTAATGCCCTGATAAATGATATTAGCTGCGCTTGTCCAACCGACAAAGTTGCGCCACGCTCCATTACATTATATTCAAATCCTCCGGGCAGACGTTTAATAAACTCTTCGGCACCCACCTCGCGTGCGGCCTCTTCTATTTCCTCTTTCGTGATCTTACTATTATTAAGGCTGATGTTATTATAGATTGTATCCGAAAACAAAAACACATCTTGCAAAACAGTTGCGATGCACGAACGAAGATAATGCAAATCGTAAGCACGAATATCTACACCATCCAGCTTCACTGACCCTTTCCCTATTTCATAAAAACGATTTAAAATATTTATGGTTGAAGATTTTCCTGCTCCGGTTGCTCCTACTAATGCCAGTGTTTCACCCGGTTTTATCTTAAATGAAATATCTTTTAATACCCACTGTTCATCATTATAGGCAAACCAAACATTATTAAATTCAACGTCGCCTTTAATAACAGCTGGCTGAAGAGTTCCGTTGTTTGGAGTAATTTCATCCGTATCAATTACCTTAAACACACGTTCGGCACTCACCATACCCATTTGCAAGGTGTTAAATTTATCTGCCAGCTCTCTGATCGGGCGGTAAAGCATGTTGATATACATAATAAATGATACCACAACGCCCGGTGATATTTTATCACCAATAATTTCTCTGGAACCCCACCAAACCAATAAACCAATAGACATTGCTGAGATCAACTCCACTACCGGAAAAAAGATGGAATAATACCAGTTTGAACGAATATGTGCACGCCTGTGAGCCCTGTTGATCTGCTTAAATTTATTGAATTCCTGATCTTCACGGCTAAACAATTGGGTTACCGACATTCCGGTTATATGCTCTTGCAAAAACGTATTTAACCTGGTTACCTGCTGACGTACTTCCTGAAATGCAGATTTGATCGCTTCCTTGAAAATATAAGTGGCCATTATTAACAATGGCATAGGAGCTAATACAACTAATGTCAGTTTCACATCAGTGTATAACATAAATGCTATAATGGTTACAATCTGCAAAATATCGCCTACTATGGAGATAATACCTTCAGAAAAAACATCGGCAATAGTTTCAAGGTCTGAAACAGTACGGGTAATCAATGTACCAATAGGTGTATTGTCAAAATATTTGAGTCTTAAATTAGTAATATGATCGAAGATGTCTTTTCGTATGTCTTTAATTACCGATTGCCCCAACCAATTTGTACAAAAGGTATGATTATACTGAATGACAGTCTGCAGTAGTAGCAAACCAATCATAATCCCTGTCATTTTTAATAGACCATTCATATCATTAAATAAGATATAATGGTCTACTGTATATTCAACCAGGTAAGGACGCAACGGAGCTACAATTGCCAACGCAATGGTGAGTATTACAGCCCAATAAAAAATCCCCCTATAAGGTTTGGCATAATTAAATACTCTGCGTGTTAGTTTTAAATCAAGTGCATTACCTGTTACGGCCATCTATCTATTTATTTTATGAATTGAAGCAGTTGTTGACAGAAGTTAAAAATATTCAGACTCCACTACATTATCAAAACTGTAGTCTAATAATTACAATTGTTCCTTTTGTATTGTTTTAAGTTATTTCAGTCATTGGCTCCTAGCGATTAGCTTTTAGACTTTAAAGTTTCTTCGGGATAGGTTATCTCGGTCAAAAACAATCCCGCTGCAGGCACTGATTCACCTGCTTTTGAGCGATTTTTACTTTCGATCACTTTTCTAATTCCATCGATGGAAAGGGTACCTTTTCCTACTTCCAAGAGCGTTCCTACAATTGCCCGTACCATATTGCGTAGAAAACGATCGGCTGTAATGTGAAAAACTAATCCATTTGCCTGTTCAACCCATTCTGCCCGAGTTATCTTGCAGTTATTGGTAAACGTTTGGGTATTACTTTTACTGAAACAGCTAAAGTCGGTATAAGTCATGATGACTTTTGCCGCTTCGTTCATTGCAGCAACATCAGGTTTATTGGTAACATGATGGGAGAACTCTCTTTTAAACGGGTCTTTTTCAAAAACGACATGATACTCATAAGAACGGCTTGTTGCATCAAAACGGGCATGGGCATCCTGTTTTACAGCGATAAATCTTTTTACGGCTACTTCATATCCAATTAATGCATTCACTGCCTTTACCAATCGGAATTCACCCATTGCCAATTCCGGTTTTTCCTTAGCTAAATGGTCAACTACTATTGCTATTGAAGTATCGAAATGAGCAAAAAAATTAGTGGCGTGTACGCCGGTATCAGTTCTACCACAACCTAATGTTTCAATTGGTTCACGTAAAACGGTCGATAATGCTTTATTCAATACTTCCTGCACACTAATTGCATTGGGTTGAACTTGCCAACCATGAAAATTAGTGCCTTTGTATGCAAGCTCTATGAAATATCTGTGTTTTTGTTGTCCCTCATCCATATCACAGGTTTTAATTCTTCTATTTAATTACCACTTTGTCAGTCTTTCCAAGCTTGTCATTAATGTATTCTTGCACTAACTCCTTAATTCCATCAGCAGTATTCTTTATTTTGTCTGTATTGATCTTGGTAACTATTGAAGTATTATCTCCGAAATATTTAATCAAGAGTTTCCGAGTCTCAAGCCTTTCCCCAAGAAAACCAACAGGCATACGATTTATACCAATCTTTTCATTTCCAAGATAAATATCTTTTTGCGTGCTGCGTCCTGTAGTCATACCATTAGCCGTCATAGGAATACCATAAGCAATTACCTCATAATAATTTATCTTACCATAAGATATCCAATTATAACTCCCATCGCTATGTTCAACAGAATTTTCAATATTACTATCCAACTCTGAAAATGGTAAAAAAACAGCGTAATCCTCATTTTGAACTTTTGCTGCAGTATGATACAAGCCATTTGAAGAGTCATAATAGCCTATTATTTCTGTCGCATCAAACCATTTATTGCTCTTTTCTACTGTAAGATGTATTTTAATTACTCGCGGAAGTCTTCTTTTTAACTCACCAAAATGCTTTACTGAATCTTTATCAATTATATAATCCTGAGCCATTAGCTGCCCACAAAATAACATTAAGACAGTGCTCAAAATAAAACTCATAAGTTTCATAAACGGATGTACATTTTTGCTCCAAAGATAGTATTATACTTTTTAAGGAAAACTATCTGCCATTGACTATAAACAATTGACTAACTATATTTGGCGCATGATTCAACGCATTCAATCAATCTACTTAGCTGTCGCCTTCTTAGCTGCTTCAGCTTTATTTTTTGTTCCAGTTGTAAGCTTTGTCGATCTAGACAATATTGGTCAGGGAAGCATTAAAGAACTGGTAGAAATAAGAGCTTTAGGAAAATATGTAATGTCAATGGCGGGCCCTAACAAGGTAGAGGCCTATACACCTGGCTTAATATTAACTGTTTTAGTAGCTGGATTAGCTTTAGCAGCGATCTTTACGTTTAAAAACAGGAAACTACAGATCAATCTTTGTTGGTTAAATGCATTTTTGGCTATTGGCCTTTCTGTGTTCATGATGCTTAAAGCTCAACCCGAAAGTGTTGGACAGGTTTCTGACTGGAGTGCTAAAATTGGTGCATATTTATTTTCCGTTATCATTATCTGCCTGATACTTGCCATAAAATCGATCCGAAAAGATGATAATCTTATCAAATCAGCGGATAGATTGAGGTAGTAACTGACCAGATAACCGAATAATCTTTCATCAATTTTCATTCGTTTTATACTTTTTTAAAAAGAAATTTAATGCGCCACGACATTTAGTGTTATGGCGCATTTTTTCTGCGTAAAAACATGTTAAAACACTGTTTTCAATAGCGTTGCGAGTGGTAAAACATCAATCAAAAATGGTTAAAACCTGACTTTCAGCCAACTATAAGCAAACCAAATTTCATTTTGTCATTTTTAAAGTTTACCTTTGCGGCTGATTTTACACACCCGATTGTTATCGGAAATGGTAGAGGTATTTTGATCTGGCGATCATTCCCTTTTTAAATCCCGAGCTACCCTCCTGTTAACCATCCGGTTAAAACTTAAAAAAACTCGAATGAATTTATTTGAACAATTGGGCATTGGCCCAAAAACTGTCCAAGCTATTTCTGAGCTGGGATTTGAAGCTCCTACTCCTATCCAGGAACAGGCAATCCCTGAACTTTTGAAAGGCAACCGCGACTTTGTTGGTTTGGCGCAAACTGGTACCGGTAAAACTGCAGCATTTGGTTTACCAATGCTAGAGCTTATCGACCTTGGTCTACGTCAGCCTCAGGCATTAGTGCTGTGCCCTACTCGCGAGTTATGCTTACAAATTACTAACGACTTAGTAAACTTCAGTAAATACTTAGGTCAGGTTAGTGTTGTTGCCGTTTATGGCGGTGCCAGCATTATTAACCAAATGCGTGACCTAAAGCGTGGTGCTCACATTATTGTGGCTACACCAGGCCGTATGCTGGATATTATCAACCGTAACGTTATCAATTTTGATAATGTACGTATCTCTGTATTAGACGAGGCTGATGAAATGTTGAATATGGGCTTCCAGGAAGACATCAACGCTATTCTTTCTCACACTCCTGATACTAAAAACACTTGGTTATTTTCAGCAACCATGCCTAACGAAGTTCGTCGTATCTCTCAAAACTACATGACTGATCCGTTTGAACTTACTGTTGGTAACCGTAACGAAGGTAACTCAAACATTGAACACGAATATTATATTGCAAAAGCTCGTGATAAATACGCAGCGTTCAAACGCTTAGTAGACTTTAACCCTGAGATCTTTGGTATCGTTTTCTGTCGTACCAAAATTGAAACTCAGGAAATTGCTGAAGCATTGATCCGTGATGGATATAATGCAGATGCTTTACACGGCGACTTATCTCAGCAACAACGTGACAAAGTAATGAAACGCTACAGAGATCGTTCATTACAGTTATTGATTGCTACTGACGTTGCTGCACGTGGTATTGACGTTAACGACGTAACACACGTTATTAACTACTCATTACCTGATGATGTGGAAAGCTACACTCACAGAAGTGGTCGTACTGCGCGTGCCGGTAAAACCGGAGTTTCTATGGCTATTATCAATAGCAAAGAAATGGGTAAGATTCGTCAGATTGAACGCATTATCAAAAAGAAATTTACTAAATGTGATATCCCTAGCGGATTTGATGTTTGTGAAAAACAATTATTTGCATTGATCCACAAAGTTCACAATGTACAAGTGAATGAGCAGATCGATCAATACTTAGAACGCATCAACGCTGAATTTGCTGATGTAAGCAAAGAAGATATCATCAAACGTTTTGCTTCATTAGAATTCAATCGTTTCCTTGACTACTACAAAAATGCACCTGATTTAAATGCAAGAGCAGACGAGCGTGAAAGTCGTGAGCGTGGTGATCGTAATACTATGCGTAGCGGTGGTAAATTCACTCGTTTATTTGTAAACTTAGGTTCATTAGACGACTTCACTCGTGGCGATATGTTACGCTATGTTTGTGATAATGCACACGTAAGCGGAAGCAAAATTGGCCGTATCGACGTTAAAGGTGTTTATTCATTCTTCGAGGTTGAATCGGAAATCGTTGATAAAGTATTTGAAGGCTTTAAACAAAAAGACTTCAACGGTCGTCAGGTTCGTATCGAAATCTCACAAGATGGAGATCGTAAACGTGAAGAGCGCCGTTCAGGTTTTGGTGGTGGTCGCTCATTTAGCGGCAACCGCGAAGGTGGTGAGCGTCGTGGAGGTTTCAATGGAAATCGTGAACGTGGTGGAGACCGTGATCGCAATGATCGTGGCGACAGAGGCGGACGCGGTGGCTACGGAGGTAACCGTGAGCGCAAACCTTCTAACAGTGGTAGCGACGACAAAAGAGGTCGTTGGTAGTTTTTTGTTAAATACCATCCAAATTATACCAAACTCCGGGCACAATCCCGGAGTTTTTTTGTTTTAATCTATCCCCTCAAACTATTACACACCATTGATTAGTTCATTGTAATTAAGTATATTAGAAATACATCAATCTAATCTCCGGATGATTAATCGAAAGTTCTTCTTTGAGGAAACTAAAACCCGCTTGTTTAACGGAACGATAAATTCCCAACAGCAAAAAACACTGACCAATTTTATTAACGTTTGGGAAGCTGACCCCGTTACCTATAAAGATGCTCGATGGTTAGCTTATATGCTTGCCACCACCTATCACGAAACAGACAAAAAATTTAAAGCGATTGAGGAGTATGGCAAGGGAAAAGGTCGAAAATACGGAGCTACAGACCCTCAAACCGGTAAATCCTATTACGGCAGGGGTTATGTTCAACTCACGTGGGATTACAACTATAAAAAAATGGGAGATTTACTCGATATAGATCTTTACCATAAACCCGAATTGGCACTTCAGGACGAATATGCCACCCCTATTTTATTTGTTGGAATGAACCGGGGAATGTTTACCGGAAAAAAACTAAGTGATTATTTTAATGGCACAAAAGAAGATTGGGTAAACGCACGCAGAATCATTAACGGAACAGACAAAGCCAACCTTATTGCTGACTATGGAAGGAAGTTTTATGCGGCTTTAGGTATTATCCCTTAGTCTGTCAGATCAATTTATGCCAGTTTATAGCCGGTAAAATATAGTACCACTATACCTAAGGCATAAACAATATAAAACACCAATTTCTTTGTTTTATGACGAAACAGAAACATTCCTAACAAACCACCAATTCCCCCTCCGGCCAAACCAGCTGCCAACAATGTTGACTCTGGTATCCTCCATTTATGATGTTTAGCCTTATATTTATCAATTCCCATTAATAACATTAACAGTAGATTGATAAATACGAAATAAGCAATAAGTACCAGACCAATACCTGAAAAAGAAAACTCTTTAAGCATTATTAGCTTAATTTTTCCGTTAAGAGCCTAATCTCCATGCTTGGCGATATATTTTCATAAAGTATGGCGTAAACAGCACGACTAATAGGCATGTATACTTTATACGTTCTGTTGATCTCATGCAAGCATTTCGCAGCATAGTATCCTTCGGCAATCATATTCATCTCCAGCTGAGCAGATTTAACAGAATAGCCTTTACCAATCATATTTCCAAAGGTTCTGTTACGGCTAAACTGGGAGTAAGCTGTAACCAGCAAATCCCCTAAGTAGGCCGAATCTTTAATATCACGATCGATCGGGTGAACGGCATCAACAAAACGTTTAATCTCTTGTAACCCGTTTGAGATCAACACAGCCTGAAAGTTATCTCCATAGCCTAAGCCATGACAGATACCACTTGCAACAGCAAAAATATTTTTAAGAACTGCAGCGTATTCGGTTCCATAAATATCATCCGAAACGGTGGTTTTAATATATCTATTATTCAATGCACCTGCAATAAACTCAGCAACAGCAGTGTTTTGCGATGCAATGGTCAGATAAGAAAGTTTTTCAAGCGCCACTTCTTCGGCATGGCAAGGTCCGGTTATTACCGCAATGTTGTTAAATGACACATTATAACGAGTATTTAAGAACTCACCTATAATCAGGTTATCAGATGGCTCAAACCCTTTAATTGCAGAAACGACGATCTTATTTTTAAAATCTTCTTCTGAAAGTTCAGCTATTGCACTCTTTAGGAATGCAGCAGGAACAGCCAGAATCAGTACATCACATTTAGTGATGGTACCTTTTAAATCAGTGGTGAGGTTCTCAGGAAGAACATTGATTTCAACAGAGCTTAAGTAACGTGGATTATGACGGTATTTTTTCAGATGCTCAATATCTTCAGCATTTCGCATCCACCAATGAATTATGTGTTTTTGACTATTATCTGTCAACATTTTCACAATCGCGGTAGCCCAACTTCCTCCGCCGATAACAACAATATTTTTCTTTTCCTCTGATGACATGGTGTATTGATTTAACAAGCACAGTAATTACAGGAATCTATAATTAGCTCAGGATAGATAGCTATGGAACATCCAGGCTTTAACCGGAAAACAAATGAACCGGACAAGCTTATGCTAAAATTAAAATGGCCCAATTTTACATTAAATTAGGCCATTTTAAAACAATTGTTAAAAACTATTTTTTCTTTTCGGCAGAAAAAAGTTTCTCTTGATCTACTTTTTTCACCTTATCACCGTCTTTAAGATTCTTAGAAATTGCTAAGTAAGGAGCTACAATTACCTGATCTCCATCTTTTAAACCTGATTTAATTTCGATGAATGAATCATCTTGTATACCGGTTGTAACAGCTACTGCTTGAGCAACTCCGTTACGCATTACGAATACGATTGATTTTACAGGCTCTGATTTATCTGTTTTCTTTTTATCGTCTTTATTCTCTTTCTTACCGTCTTTTTCAGCTTTATCTTTTTCAGGTTCGCGAGTGGTTACTGCCTGAATAGGAACAGCAATCACTTTATTCACTTTATTAGTATGCACGTCAACTGTAGCCGACAAACCCGGACGGAAAGGAGATTCCTGACCTTCTTTTATTGCAGCTTCATACGAAGAAGGAATAAGGTGAACTTTTACCTGGAAGTTTGTAACCTGATCGGTTGTTGCGGTTGCACTTGCTGAAGTTGCTGAATTTGCAATTGAAGTTACATAGCCTTTGAATTTTTTACCAAGGAATGCATCTACTTCAACGTCTGCTGTATCATTAAGTGAAATACGGTTAATATCGTTTTCGTTTACGTCAACAACAGCTTCCATGCTTTTTAAGTCGGCTATACGCATGATCTCTGTACCTTGCATTTGCGCTGTACCTAAAACACGCTCACCTTTTTTAACGCTTAACAACGATACAATACCATCAATTGGCGAGTAAATCGTTGTTTTAGCAAGGTTAACGCCCGACTGTTGCAATGAAGCCTGGTTAGAAGCTACACTGTATTTAGACGCTTGTACACTTTGCTTTGCAGCAGATACACTTTCTCTGGCTTGCTCGTATTGAGCCAAAGCAGCATCGTACTCCGATTGAGAGATTACTTTTTCTTTAAATAGTTGTTGATTTCTTTTGAATGATGCTTCAGCATTTTTAAAAGTTGCTTCTGACGATGCTAACTGAGCCTGACTGTTTGCTAAGTTTGCTTTTACTTCATTCACCATTGCTTCTGAACGACTATAATCTGAAGCATAGAAATCAGGACGGATTTTACATAAAAGCTGTCCTTTTTTTACTCTGTCGCCTTCCTTAACATAGATCTCAACTAACTCACCTGAAACCTCAGGGCTTAATTTTACCTCTACTTCAGGTTGAATTTTACCGCTGGCCGAAACCATTTCAATGATGCTACGACGAGCTGTGGCCTCAACAGAAACTTCCGTTTCTTTTTGTCCTCCTATCCAGCCTTGCTTCTTGCCAACAAATGCAACTATTACTAATAAAGCTACACCACCTAATAAGTACCATAGCGTTTTATTCTTCTTCTTCATTTAAGTTTCTATTTATGCTGTTCAATAGTAATTTTATAATGTTAGCGGCTTCCCTAAATAGTAATCAATCACCTTACTTTTAAAGATCATATCATATTTTGCTTGTAAAGCCTCAGACTCCGCTTTACTATAATTGGTTTTAGCAATATTCAAATCTAAGCTATTGATCAGTCCCACGTCAAATCTTTTTTGACTGTATTCATAAGCTTTTTTAAGTGACTCATAAGAGCTTTGAGCAGAAACATTTTTCTTTTCAGCTGCCCTTAAGTCTGCTACTGCCTGAGCTATGGTTTTATTTAAAGTATTTTTAGTTAGCTCTTCTGTTGCAATGGCATTCTGATAGCTTATTTTTGCTTTGCTTGTACTGTTTCTAACCTGCAACCCATTGAATATAGGAATTTGCAAGGTAAAGGATAACATGCTACCCCTGTTATTTTTAAACTGGTCTTTAAACGGAGTAGTTCCAAACTCACGATCTACCGTTTGAGCAAATACAGCTTCGCCTGATTGTGTCACAAATGAAGTTGGAGCTAATCCACCTGGGGTAGAACTTAACAGTTGCTCATAGTTATTACCATAAAGCGTGTTTATGTTATACGCCATCGATAAAGTAGGATAATATTTACCTCTGGTTACTTGCAACGATTTTTCATAAGATAGTTTTTGATAATTCGCATACTTAATAGTAGGATTAATTTTTAAAGCTTCATTATAAACATCCGTTGCGTTATAATCTGTTTTGATATTACCTAATAAGCTAATATCTGTCGGAGGCTCAATATCAAAAGTACGTTGAGGATCAATATTCAAAAGCTGCCTTAATTCTAACATAGAAATTTCAAGCTGATTTTGTGCTGTTGTTAAGTTTGTTTCATCAGTGGAAACCTGAGCCTTGAACTGCAAAAAATCTGCTTCAGTTATCGATCCTACATCTGCTTTCTTTTGAGCAATACTTAATTGTTCATTACTCACCTGTAGCTGATTTGTAAGATTAATAACTTGTTCTTTGTTGAACAGTGAACTAAGAAAAGAAGATACTACATTCAAAGAAACATCTTGTCTTACCTTCTCTACATTACTTTGTTCTGCCATTAAACTGTATTTTATTTGTTTAATGGTATTTACTTTTTGCAGACCAGAAAATAATACCCAGCTGGCTCCAACTCCAAAATTTGAAGTATTGATATTTTGATCCACAATCAAACCTGTTTGCGGGTCAGTTGTTCTACCTTTATTAAAATTCTGAGAAATCTGACCATTAATTTCAGGTAGCAAAGAATATTTTGTTTGAGAATAATCTTTCTCGGTTATGGCCTGACTAAACCGAGCTTGCTTTATTGTTAAATTATGTTCCATAGCGTAATTCACACACTGTTCAAGTGTAAATTTTTCTTGGGCTCTGGCTTCATTAAACAACAAAATGCCTGATGTTATAAAAAGGAAAATTGACTTTTTCAAGGTATTAAAATTATTTGAGGCTGAATTTATTACAATTTTTATTTATTAATACTCAAATCCGATTAACTGGCCGTAATTTTTTTATTACAGCCTAATAATCACGAAACAATAACGTCGCAACTTACAATTAAATTATATGCGAATAAGTTAATGAGATAACTGGTTTAGATTACTTTTCCGTCCAGCAAATTAATTATTCTCGACCCATATGACGCGTTTTTTTCGGAGTGGGTTACTTGTACTATGGTAACTCCATCTTCTTTATTTAAACGTGTAAACAGATCCATAATTTCTTCGCCTTGCTTTGAATTTAAGTTACCGGTTGGTTCATCTGCTAAAATCAATTTAGGTTTGGTTATCACTGCTCTTGCAATACCTACTAATTGTTGCTGCCCTCCTGATAGCTGATCCGGGAAAAGGTCTTTTTTACCCACTATCTGAAAGCGATCGAGGATATCTGCTACCATCGCTTTTCGTTCCCCTGAGCTCACCTTATGATACAACAACGGCGTTTCAATATTTTCATAAACCGTAAGTTCGTCGATCAGGTGATATGCTTGAAACACAAAACCTATGTGTTTTTTATATAATTCTGAACGTTGTTTTTCGCGTATGTTATGTACTGGCTCTTCATCAAAAAAGTATTCCCCTTCTGAAGGATCATCTATCATTCCCAAAATGTGCAGCAAGGTTGATTTACCTGAACCGGAAGGCCCCATGATCGAAACAAATTCTCCTTCTTTAATCTCTAAATCAAGATGACGTAATATGTGCGCTTTTGACGATCCGTTAGCATACCACTTTGAAATATCTTTTAACTTTAACATATGTTTTTGGCTTTTGGCTTTTAGCCTTTTCTACATTATTTTTTCTATTGCTTCTATTATTCTGTTAGCCAGTGGCTAACAGCTACGACCTTATTCTTTTTCTGTTAGCCGGTGGCTAACTACGACCTATTCTGACCGCAGGCTTTTTACCGGATTGGCCATTGCTGCTTTTATCGATTGAAAACTAATGGTAATTAATGCAATCAAAATAGCTGCAATTCCTGAAATTGCCAATACCCACCACTGAATTGAAACGCGATAGGCAAAATCTTGTAACCATTGATGCATTACGTACCATGCAACCGGAAATGCTATGACTGCTGCTATTATCACCAATTTCAGAAAATCGACCGATAAAACTTTAACGATCTCAGGAATACTTGCTCCCAGCACTTTACGAATTCCGATTTCTTTTATACGTTGTGAAATGGCAAATGCCGAAAGCCCGAATAAACCTAAACAGGCAATAAACACTGCAATACAAGCAAAAATGGTAAATACTTTTCCTTGCTGTTGCTCCGATTTATACAAGCGGTCGAATCGTTCATTTAAGAAAGTGTACTCAAACGGTGTTTCAGGTAGATATTTATGCCATTTGGTTTCAACTTCTGCAATTGCCGCCTGGATATTATTTCCTTTTATTTTAACTGAAAGTCGTCCATAAGCGTTAATACGTTCAGGAGGCAGGCTCATAATCAATGGAACGATTTTTTCATGCATTGATTCAAAGTGAAAATCTTTAGCCACTCCAATTACTTTACCTCTTACTCCACCATACATAATATCCTTGCCGATTGCATTTTGTGGCGCTCCCCAACCCAGCTTGCTAACTGCTGTTTCATTCAACATAAAATTAGTTGTATCGGTGGAATGCTCACGTGAAAAGTTCCTTCCTGCCACTACACCTATTCCATAAGTAGGAATAAAATCGTAATCAACCGCAACAACTTTTAAACTTATTTTTACAGGCTGTTCCTGCTCTTTTTCAAATACTTTCGTATCCATTTCATCCAACAATCGTCCCGAAGGAATTCTTGAAGATCGTCCAGCATCAACAATAGTAGAGGAACGCAGCAACTCATTTCTGAAAGAGTCATAATTATTACCAAAGTTGTAACGCATGGTAAGAATATGCTCTTTATTAAAACCCAATGAAGTGCTCTGCAAATATTTTAATTGCTGGAACACTACAATGGTCGATACAATCAGGATGATTGAAATAGAGAATTGTACTACCACCAAAACCTGTCTGAATGAAATTCCCCTTGTACCTATCTTGCCTACGCCTTTGAGTACCTTAACTGGATCAAAAGATGACATGAACAGAGCTGGATAAATTCCACTCATTAAACCAATAAATACAGGTAACACCAGCAAGGGAACAATAAACTTCCAATTCAACAAAATCAGACTATTTGATTCTTGTCCGGCAAGTTTGTTAATAAATGGCAGAAGCACACTGGTAGCGATTACCGCCAACACGAGCGAAATAATTGTTATCAGTACTGATTCTGTAAGAAACTGTATGATCAGTTCTTTGCGTTGTGCTCCTATTGCTTTTCTGACTCCTATCTCTTTCGCCCTGGCTATCGATCTTGCTGTCGACAAATTCATATAGTTGATGCAAGCGATCAGCAGGATAAATAATCCAATTGCTGTAAAAATATAGACCCTTTTGATATCTCCGCTTTCTTCTAACTCATCTGCCAGATGCGAGTGCAGGTGAATATCGGTCAGCTTCTGTAAAAACAGTTTTGTACCCTTTGAAGCTTTTGCATCGGCTGGCTCTCCAGAAAAATGAACATGCTTATCCAGGAATGCAGGAAACTGATTGGCTATTTTTTCGACAGGATAATTTTTAGGGAATAACAAATAGGTGTGAAATGCATTATTACCCCAGTTTGTTTTCAGATTCTGCTCTCCATAAACAACCGGATCTTTTAGCGTTTTAAACGACAAAAGCAATTCCGGATGCATGTGCGAATTAGTAGGTAACTCTTTATAGACTCCGGTAACTTTAAACTGATTAGGAAGGTTATCAATCTTAATCATTTTGTTCATCGGGTCTTCATTGCCGAAGTATTTCGTCGCTAATTTTTCGGTTAGCATTACTGAATAAGGCTCTGTTAAAGCTTTCTGAGCATTTCCTCGTACCACCGCAACAGGAAAAAACTGGAAGAACTTATCATCTGCAAAAAAGGCATTTTGCTCGTTGAATAGTTTTTCTTCATACTTTACAGCCAGATTTCCATTACTGAGTACACTGGTAACTTCCTTTATATCCGGAAAATCATTTTTCAGCAATCCTGCAAAGGGAGGTGCAACGGCACTTAAATGCAATACATCTACACCATCGGGCGTATTGAAACTCCTTGTTACACGGTATATATTATCTGCCTCCGAATTATACTTGTCGTAGCTTAATTCATTAACAATATAATTCAGAATTAATAAACAACAGGCTAAACCTACTGTTAATCCGAATAGATTAATGAAGGATATAAACCTGTACCTGTTAAGGTTTCTGAAAGCGATTCTTATATAATTCTTTAACATTTCTTTATTATGTATGTAAATACTAACCAATGACCGCTTTAAATACTAACCAATTATCGTTTGGGATACAATCCAATGGCTGTTTTGGATACAAGCCAGTGGCTTGTATCTACTCGGTTCTTAAACTATTTACGGGATTACTTAATGCTGCTTTTAATGACTGGTAACTTACCGTTAACAGTGCGATTAATAACACAATTATAAAAGGAAATGCAAAGTATGACCAATGGATATCAACTCTGAACGCATAGCTTTGCAACCATTCATTAGAGGCATACCATGCAACTGGTATTGAAATTATAAATGAGATGATTAACAGATAAGCAAATTCCTTATACAATAATCTCAATATCCCTATTACGGAAGCTCCAAGTACCTTGCGAATTCCAATTTCCTTTGTTCGCTGAATAGTGGTAAATGACGCTAAGCCAAACAGACCTAAACAGGCTACCAAAATTGCCAGCAGTGAGAAAAATGTAAATACATGACCAAAACGCTGATCGGCCTTATACTGATCATTGAAATGTTGGTCGAGGAAAAAATGTTCGAATGTATTACCCGGAAAAAACCGGTCCCATTTTGCTTTTACTAAAGTAATAGAACTTGCAGCCTGATCGGAATTTATACGTATAGAGAAGTAATCTCTTGACTCAGGGATTAACCGAATGATAAGTGGTTCATAGGCTTCACGCAACGATTGTTGATGGAAGTTCTCTGTAACACCAACAACCGTATAGGTTTCGCCCCAAAACTCAATTTGCTTACCAATAGCTTCCTGCGGTTTGGTAAAGCCTAACTGTTCAATCGCTTTTTTATTAAAAATAACAGCTTTAGGATCAGTACCATGATCTTTAGAAAAAGTTCGACCAGCAATTAATTTTAATCCATAAACATCCATGAAACCGTAGTCGACACCAATAACCCGGTATTGTTTTCCCTCTCCTTCACCCTGCCCAATCAAACGGATACCTCCGGCATTCCAATTAACAGGTTGTCCCGGAACAGTAGTTGAGGCAGCAACACCCTTAATACTAGTATTTTGCAATAATTCCTGTTTAAATGATTCCATCTGGTTTTTAAACGTAGAATCATTTCGAACTAAAGGACCATTTACAACCAATGTCTGATCGATTGTTAAGCCCAATGCCTGCTTACGCATGTACTGTATCTGATTAAAAACGGTAAATGTCCCGATTAGCAAGAATAATGAAATAGCAAACTGGAACACCACCAATGATTTACGTAAAAAAGCTCCTTCTGCAGTTGAAGTTATTTTTCCTTTCAACACTTTTATCGGCTTAAAACCTGATAAGACAAATGCCGGATAAATACCGGAAAATAAAATTCCTAAAAGAAGCAGGCTGATGAATGTTAGCCAGAAATAACCTTTTGTGAACAAGGTTAATGTAAGATGCTGTCCGGATAATTGATTAAACAAAGGAATAATCGCAATCATCAATAAAATGGCAATAACAACCGCCATGATATTCAACAAAGCAGACTCTAACAAAAACTGGAAGACCAACTGTTTACGTTCAGATCCTACAACTTTACGGATCCCTACTTCTTTGGCACGGGTTACCGCTCTTGCTGTTGCCAGGTTTATATAATTAACCCAGGCTATAACCACAATAAAAAAGGCAATACCTAATAAGAGGTAGACAGTTTTACCATCGCCGTTAGCTTCTGCCTCCATCATATAGTGTGAATAAAGGTGAATATCTTTTAAGGGCTGCAAAGTGTACGTTGCGGAGCTATTGTATTGTTTATGTTCCGCTCCTGCCAGTTTATCTACCACTGAAGGAAACTTCGACTGTAATTTTAGAGGGTCTGTCCCCTGACGTAACAATAAATACGACAAACAACCGTCCCATTGCCATGCGGTTTCCGGACTACCATCTTTAAAATAAGTCAGGAATGTTGCGTAAGACAAGAGAACATCTGTTTTAAGATGCGAGTTGTTGGGGATATCCTTAAATACACCGGTAATTTTAAATGCTTCTTTATTATTTAAATTCAGCGTTTTCCCTATCGGATTCGCAGAACCAAATAATGCCTTTGCTTGTGTTTCGGAGATAGCCATTGAATGCGGCTCAGCTAAAACTGTTTTCGGATCACCTGCAAGCAGCGGAAATGAAAATACTTTAAAGAAAGAGCCTGATGCATAGTAAACCTTTTCGATTTTATAAGGCTCCCCTCCTTTATCCACAACCTGTTGTTCGGCACGAACCAATTTTACATAATCCTCAATCTCCGGAAAGGCTTCTTTAAATGAATTGGCTGCCGCAAAAGGACCAGCCGCCCATTCGGTACTTAGCTGTCCTTTATTATACCTGTCTTGTTTAATCCGGTAAATACGTTCATTTTTAACATGAAAGTCATCATAACTTAATTCAAAAGCTACGTACTGAAGAATAAGCAAACAGGCTGCTATACCTATAGCCAAACCGGCAATATTTATGGCGGAATATGCTTTATGCCTAAAAAGATTTCGAAAAGCGATGGTGATATAGTTCTTTAACATGTTTTATAGTTTTTAGCTGTTAGCTGTTGGCCATTAGCTTTTCTTGTTTTCGATTTTATTTTTTTCAGCTAACTGCAAACAGCTAGCTATTAATACTATTCCGTTCTTAAACTTTTAACAGGATTTGCTATTGCCGCTTTTATCGCTTGGTAACTTACTGTAAGTAATGTGATAAGTATGGCCGCCAATCCTGCGAAAACAAATATCCACCATGACATTTCAGTTCTGTATTCAAATCGCTGAAGCCAGCCTGACATAAAATAATAAGCCAGTGGAGTGGCGATAAAAAATGAAATGATCACTAAAAGGACAAAGTCTTTGGATATGAGACGCCATAAATTGAAAACTGTTGCACCCAAAACCTTTCTTACTCCAATTTCTTTTGTTCGCTGTTCCGCCACAAATGATGCAAGGCCAAAAAGTCCTAAACAAGAAATAAGAATGGCAAGCATAGCAAAGCCAGAGGCCAATTTTCCTATGCGGTCTTCATCACTAAATTTAATGGAGTATTCTTCTTTAATAAAGCGATATTCAAACGGAGCTTCAGGGTCATACTTCCTGAATATTGCTCCGATTTTGCTTAATGCTTCTTTTGAATCCAAAGCCGGATTTAACTTAACATTAATAATATTTACCCAGCTATAATCAAGCATGAAAACCGTACGAAAGACCGGTGTATACGGAGAATCCATAACCATATCTTTTATCACTCCGATAACCTGGTAGGATTTGCCATCACATTTTACAATTTCGCCAACCGGATTTTTCAGGTTCATAAATTTAACAGCAGCTTCATTCAGAATAATTGCTGACGAATCAGAAGGATACTCACGGGAGAAATCACGTCCTGCTTTAATTTGCCAACCAATTGTTTTTCCGAAATCATGACTTATTGCTACCGTTCCGAAATTGCCCTGATCGCCAGGTTGCATTCCTTTCCATTCGTATCCGTTATTTATTGCCCAAACACCGGTAGTTGGATTTGATGATTGCGACATCTCCATAACTGCACCACTTTTTACAAGATCATTTCTTAATGCATCATAATGTTTGAGCACCGACTGTGTACGTACCGGAACTATAACCAACCCATCTCTGTTATAACCAACAGAACGATCTTGCGCGTACTGAATCTGGCGGAATACAATAACAGTTCCGATAATTAATGTAATCGATACCGTAAACTGCAATACCACTAATACTTTGCGCGGCAACGACGCCAAACGGCCAGTTCTGAGCTTTCCCTTAAGCACTTTTACAGGTTGAAACGACGAGAGATAAAGAGCAGGATAACTTCCTGAGAGTAATGCTGTAAGCATACAAAAACCAATACACAGGGACCAGAATAACGAGTTACTCCACAATATCGAAAGTCTTTTATCTGCAACCCCATTAAACATTGGCAAAACCAACTGAACTAATACCAATGAAAGCACAAATGCAAACAGCACAATAAGGAAGGATTCACAGAAAAACTGAAGGATCAGCTGCCAACGCTCTGAACCTGCCACCTTGCGGATACCAACTTCCTTCGCACGTTTTTCAGAACGTGCAGTACTTAAATTCATGAAATTGATACAAGCCAACAGTAATACAAATGCACCTATTATGCCAAACAACCATACAAAAGTTATCCGACCGCCTACACTAATTCCGTTTTCAAACTTTGAATACAAATGCCATTTGTCCATTGGATGAAGAAATACCACCGGTTTAAATGCCGCATCAGCCTTGGTAACCTTGTTCAGTTTTACATCCTTTATTTTAGCTGAAACTCTAGTCATATCCGCATTATCCGCTATCTGGGCATATGCCGAAAAAGAATTCCTTCGCCAAGGGTTTGACGCTTTTTCAATCCATTCTTCATTATCAATATAAAGTTTCCACGGAGCAATAAAATTCAGCTCTTTGAAATCAGTATTGTAAGGTAAATTTTCATACACTCCGGTTACTTTCACTGAATGTGTATTGTCGATCTTCAGCATTTTATTTATCGGATCTGTATCCCCAAAAAATGCTTTTGCGGCTGATGCTGACAATAAAATCGAAGAGGGATCAGCTAAGCCGTTGCGTGTGCCTTTCAGCATTTTCAACGATAGCATTTCCGCTATAGCAGGTTCAAAGAAGCCTCCTGTTTGAATCAATACTTTATCACCGACAGTTATTACATGTCCATTCTCTCCGGAGGCCATCACCACATATTTAAAATCGCTGCCGTATTTCTCTTTTATCTCATCTCCTAAAAGATAAGGAACTGCAGTTTGAGCACCTTTAACCCCATTAAAAGTTTGGCTTTGCATTACTCTTGCTAGGCGATCATAATTTGCGAAGTGTTTATTATAGGATAGTTCATCCCACATCCATAAGCCGATTAAAATAACCACTGCCATACCTACTGCCAAACCACCAATATTGATGATCGAAAACACCTTATGTTTTGAGACGTTTCTTATTGCTATTTTAAAGTAGTTCTTTATCATAATCTTATTGTTGTTAGCCTATAGCCGTTATCCTCTATTTATTAGTTATTGAATTAATTCCTAGAACTAATTAATGGTCGTAGCTGATTACGCGGGTAACTTTCCATTGTCCGTCTTTCTTTTGCCAGATCATAATGTTTTTGAATACACCACAATCATCTTTACCGTTTTCTACATGGCAAAACTTATGACTGCAGACTTCTACAGCTCCATAATTATTGATGGGATACACCTCTAGACTTCCTTTTACAAGGTCTCTTCTTAAGCCAGTGTCTTTATTTTTTTCGAACAAGGATTTAAAATTTTCCATTGTTTGATCATAACCTGCTAATCCGCCTTTATCATGATAGAATTCTAAATCAGTTGAAAAAGTTGTTTTAAGTGCCTCTAAATTATGTGCATTAAAAGCGTTAAACATTACGCTATCCATATGAGCAATTTCATTAAAAAGCTCTTGAGAAGCCGGCTTATATGGCTTTGATATAGTCTGTGCATTACTCCTTTCCACAAAACAGGCAATGAAGATAATTGCAATCTTAAAGCTCAATAGTGTTGTTTTCATTATTAGCTATTTGTAATGAGATTATTATTCTGTTCTTAAACTTTTAACCGGATTGGCTAAAGCTGCTTTTACAGCCTGAAAACTCACCGTTAATAAGGTGATCATCATTGCACCAATTACAGTAGCAATAAAAATCCACCAGGCTATTGTTGAGCGATATTCATAACGCTGTAACCATTCATGCATAAAGTAGTAAGCGATTGGAATTGCAATTAAACATGAAATGATCACAAGCTTTACGAAATCTTTTGAGAGTAATCCCCATAGGTTCATCACAGAAGCTCCGAGTACTTTACGTACACCAATTTCTTTGGTTCGCTGCTCGGCAGTAAATGAAGCCAAACCAAACAAACCTAAACAGCTAATGAAAACAGCCAGACAAGCAAATACAGAAGAAAGCTTCCCTATCCGTTCCTCGGCACCAAATTTCTTGTTGTATTCAAAATCGGCAAATTTGTATTCGAACGGAACCGCAGGATTATATTTTTTAAAGATGGTTTCAATTTTAACAAGCGATTCTTTAGAACTTACTTTTGGATTTAACTTAACAGTGATGACATCGCCACGACCAGAATTTAAATAAAACAAGGTTGGTTTTACCGGATTGTAAGGTGATGACATCACCATATTTTTTACCACTCCTACAATCTTGTACCTTTCAGGTCCACCTACACTGCCAATTATTTCACCAACCGGATCTTTAAGACCCATAAACTCTGCTGCCGCTTCATTGATAACAAATGCAGTCGTATCCGTTTTAAATTCCTTTGAAAAATCCCGGCCTTTGGTGAACTGCCAGCCGATGGTTTTTCCATAATCGTAGAATACTCCTATTATCCCAAAATCATCCTGACTGTTAGGATCTTTTCCTTTCCAGGTAAAACCGCTGCTGTTCGACCAAACTTCAGTAACCGGACTTTGAGATGCGGTCATCTCAATGGCGGCTCCTGAATTAATCACATCATTTTTTACAGCATCATAATGATTCACTATATCAGGAGTTTTCATGATGCTATAAATCAAGCCATTTCTATCATATCCAATCGGACGGTCTTTCGCATATTGAATTTGACGGAATACCACAATCGTTCCGATAATTAACACCACCGAAACCGTAAACTGCAGCACAACCAATACTTTACGAGGTAATAAGGCAAGTTTGCCAACACGCAGTTTTCCTTTAAGCACTTTAACAGGCTGAAAAGATGATAAATAAAGCGCCGGATAACTACCGGCAATGAGGCCTGTAACTAAAGTAAACCCAACTCCAATCACCCAAAACACTGGTTTGTTCCAAGGAATGATCATCCGTTTATCGGCAACTTCATTAAATAACGGCAAGGATAGTACAACAAATACCAAGGCCAAAACAAAGGCGAATGAAACGATCATTAGTGATTCGCTAAAAAATTGTACGATCAACTGACGGCGTAATGAACCCATTGATTTTCGTACGCCAACCTCTTTTGCCCTTTTTTCAGAACGTGCAGTACTTAAATTCATAAAGTTGATACAGGCCAACAGGAGCACAAAAACTCCGATCAACCCGAACATCCAAACAAATTCTATCGACCCTCCAACATTTACTCCGTTTTTAAACTCAGAATACAAATGCCATTTGCTAGCGGGATGAAGGAAGATTGTTGGTTTAAATGATGTACCAACCACATCATCGGTTAGTTTTATTTTATTGAATTTTGAGTATTTGATTTTAGCTGATACCTTGTAGATATCTGCATTAGGTGCCAGTTGACCAAAAAGCTGAAACGAATTATTTCCCCAAGAAGTCAACGCTCTTTTTAACCAGGGTTCTGTAGTTACATACAGATCCCAGGCACCAATAAACTTCACTCCCCTGAATGAAGTATTGAAAGGAAAATCTTTATAAACCCCGGTAACTTTTAGGCTGTGTCTATTATCTAGCTTGATAACCTTTTCTATTGGATCTTCGTCACCAAATAATTTTTCAGCATAGGAAGCAGAAATAAGAATAGATGATGGATCTGTTAAGCCATTTCTGCTTCCCTTTAACATATGGAGTGTTAACATTTCAGGAGCTTCCGCTTGCATAAAATTACCTTCAATGGAAAGTTTCTTTTCACCATTGGCAATAATATGCTCCTGGGTCCAAGATGACAGCACTATATATTTAAAATCGCTTTTGTAGGATGATCGTAATTCATAACCCAACGGCATTGGTTGTGCCGTTTGTGTGTTTATTTTTCCATTAAATGTTTGATTCTGCATAACCTGTACCAACCGGTCGTAGTTTGCAAAGTGTTTATTGAAAGATAACTCATCCCAAATCCACAAACCAATTAACATGGCTACAGCCATACCAACCGCTAAGCCACCAATGTTTATGAATGAGAACACCTTGTGCTTCACCAGGTTTCTCAGCGCTATTTTAAAGTAGTTGCGTAACATGTTTTTATTTTTTTATGGTGGTGACAAGACATGTCTTGTCTCTAGATGCATAAAGACAAGACATGTCTTGTCTCTACCTATTCGGTTTTTAAACTTTTAACAGGGTTTGCAATGGCGGCTTTAATGGCCTGAAAACTTACGGTAATCACAGCAATCAATAAGGCCAATAATCCCGCAATAACGAACATCCACCATTGGATGGTAATACGGTATGCAAAATCTTGTAACCAGTTATGCATTGCATACCATGCTATTGGGAATGCAATAACAGCTGCAATCAAGACCATCTTCAAAAAATCTGTCGACAGCATAGTAACGATGCTTTGTACACTTGCCCCTAACACTTTGCGGATCCCAATTTCTTTTATTCGTTGTTCAGCAGCGTATGTAGCCAAGCCAAATAATCCTAAACAAGCAATACTTATAGTTAAAATCGCAATAATGAAAAATATGGTTTCCCTGATTTTATCCTCTTTATACAGCAATTCCCATTGCTTATCTAAAAAATGGTATTCTAACAAGTGTGTTTGGTCGATGCCACGCATAATTGCATCCATTTGCTTTAGCGTAGCGGTTAAATCACCTGAAGCAACCCTAATTGTAAAATAGTCTGATGAATGAATTGGGTTGTTAATATTGGCGATCACCATTGGAGCTAATGGCTCGTGTAACGACTGGAAATTAAAATCTTTTACAATTCCTATAACACGCGCTTTAAAAGGTGCATCAAGTGAAGAAAAGCCATCGCCATAATTAGCAGACGGAATTTCGATGAGCTCTTCCGAAGGCGCTATGATACCTAAGGCTTTTGCAGCTGATTCATTTAACAATACTGCTGAAGAGTCAGATGCATTACTGTTCGTAAAGTTCCTTCCTTTTACTAATTCAACTTTATAGGTTTTCAGGAACTGATCATCCACACCAAGAAAGAACATGTCGTTCCCTTTTGTTGTAGCACTTTGTTCTTTATTAACTTTTACTTTAGGTAGATTTTTCCATTCACCGGGAACTCTAGAGGTAAGTGTTACCTCCTTAACCTGTGGCAGTTTCGCAAATTCATATTTAATAGTTTCCTGTCCTCTTCTTACTTCACCACTATTAATATCAATGACCACTAGCTGATCTTTCTTAAATCCCATGTCTTTATTTTTCATATAAGACATTTGCTGATAAACGATCAGCGTTGCCACAATCATAATAATGGACAGGGTAAACTGAAAAACCACCAACGACTTGCGCAAAGAAATGTTTCCTTTACCCAATGTAATCTTATTTTTTAGTAGCAATAAAGGTTTTAACCGAGATTGAACCAATGCCGGGTAGATGCCTGACAAAAGCCCGACAACTATAACCACCATCAAAATTCCTATCCACACCCGGTAATCGGTTGAGGTTCCTAATGTTAGTTGTTTTTCTGTAAAGGCATTAAATTTAGACAGCAATACTTTTACTACTATCAATGCAAAAAATAATGCAAATAAAGTTGTCAGAAAAGCTTCTGAAAGGAACTGACCTGCCAATGTTTGTTGGGAGGCTCCCGCCACCTTCCGCACCGCTATTTCTTTTGCACGATGCATAAAACGGGCGGTTGTCAGATTCATATAATTAATACAGGCAATAAGCAATACAAACAAGGCCACACCTGAAAAGATATAGATATACCCTATACTTCCTGTTTTTCCTAAATTTCCCTCAATATTCTCTGAATTAAAATGAACCTCTTTAAGGGGTTGCAATAGGAAGCTGCGCTTTTCCTTATTTTCATCTTTACTATTTGCCTTAACAAGATTGCTGATCTTAGTTTGAACAGTTGCAGGATTGGCATTCTCATTTAACAACAAATAGGTAGTGAAGGTATTTGAATCCCAGTCGGAGTTCACAAATTTCATAAAACGCTCACTTGTGAGGCTCGATTCTGGAAACAGTAAATTGAAGGAAAGCTGAGAGTTAATCGGAAAGTTGGCTAATACAGCTGTGATTTTACATGGAATGCTATCACCATCGAGGTTAATTGTTTTACCAAGCACATCAGCATTCCCAAACAATTTTTCGGCTGTCTCCTTCGTCACCACAACACTGTGAGGGTCTTTCAATGCAGTTTCCCGATCACCATAAAGCACATCAAAATCAAACACTTTTAAAAAGTCAGGGGTTGCAACCCAATATCTTTCATAAAAAACGTTTGCATTCTCTGTTGTACCAACATTTGATCTTCCTAATCCTAAAATTCGCACAAAGTCCTTTACTTCAGGAATATCTGTTTTGGAACGCTGAGAAAGCAAATAGCTTATAGTAGCGCTTTGTGTTTCTTTTCCATCCGAGGCAATTTTCTTTTCCACAACACGATAAATTGAATTAGCATTTTTATGAAATCCATCAAACGTTAACTCATCAAATATATATAGTGATACCAACAGGAAACTTGCCAATCCAATTGTTAGTCCTCCAATATTGATAAATGAGAATACCTTGTTTTTTGACAGATTTCTCAGCGCTATTTTAAAGTAGTTGCGTAACATGTTTTTATTTTTTTATGGTAGAGACAAGACATGTTTTGTCTTTATGCATCCAGAGACAAGACATGTCTTGTCTCTACCTATTCGGTTTTTAAACTTTTAACAGGGTTTGCAATAGCGGCCTTAATGGCCTGAAAACTTACGGTAATCAATGCGATGGCCACTGCTAGTACTCCTGCGATCAGAAAGACTGACCAGCCAATATTTGTTCGGTAGGCAAAGTCTTCTAACCATTTGTGCATCGCGTACCAACCAATTGGAAATGCAATTAGGGTTGCCAGCAACACCGGTTTCAGGAAGTCTTTTGAAAGTAATAGTACTATACTGCTGATGCTTGCCCCAAGTACCTTTCTAATACCGATTTCCTTGATTCGTTGTTCGGCTGAATAGGTTGCTAATCCAAATAATCCTAAGCAAGAAATCAATATGGCAATTAATGTAAAGTAGCCTACGATGGATAAGAGCCTGTTCTCTGCCTGGAATGTTTTGGCAAAATCTGCATCCAGAAAAGTATATTCAAAAGGCTCATTCGGGTTTAACTTTTGCCACTTTGCCTCAATCGATTTGAGCACATGTTGAATACTGGATGCATTCGCATGAACGATCAGGTAGTTAAAATTACTGTCGGCCAACTGAAAACCCATTGCTTTGATTGGGGTACGTAAATCCTGGAAATTAAAATCGTTTACAACACCGATTATAATAAACTTGTAATCCCTTCCCTGCCAATTGAACCAGATTGATTTATCAACAGCTTGTTGTGCCGAAGCAAATCCCAAATCCTTTATTGTTTTCTCCGTTAAAACAACCTTGGTAATGCTATCAGTTGCGAACTCCTTTGAAAACAATTGCCCGGCCACAGGTTTTATTTGCAATGTTTTAAGATAGCTGTCATCGATGTAATTCATGAACACCAGTCGTGCATCTTCAATAGTTTTTCCCTCCGGATAAAGCCGCATATCACTTGCATTCATAATGCCAGGATAGAAATAACAACCTCCTGCTGAAACAACATGCGGATCCCTACCGACTTCCTCTTTCAGGGAGGCATACATTTTTTTAGCGGTAGAACTTCTCAACGGAACTACAATTTGCTGTTCTTTCTCAAAACCCAGATCTTTTTCGCGCATGAAATCCATCTGGTTATAAATTACTACTGAGGATACTATCAGTACAACAGAAATCACAAACTGAAAAACTACCAGAAACTTTCTTATTGAAACAGCTGCCAATGAATTGGATAGTTTTCCTTTTAATGCTTTTACCGGTCTTAACGACGATAAAAAGTAGGCGGGATAAATACCTGCCAGCAACCCGGTAATAATGGCAAGCGCAAAAAATGCTACCAATAACCAACCATGTTGTAAAACAGACATGTTAAGGTCTTTACCTGCCAGTTGTCCAAACAACGGGGTTAATGCCCAAGTAACAACAATAGCAAACAGAAAAGCGAAGAAACTCATCAATAATGACTCGCTCAAAAACTGACGAATCAGGGAAGATTTTTCTGCACCCAGTACTTTCCGAACCCCTACTTCTGTTGATCGTTTGGCCGACCGTGCAGTAGAAAGATTCATAAAATTGATGCAAGCAATCAACAACGTAAAAAAAGCTACGGAAGCAAGTATGTATAAATAAGTCCTACTTCCTGGTGGAGTTGCTGTATTTTCTGTGGTTGTATCCAGGTGAATTTTCTTGAGAGGCGTTAAATATTGTTTTTTACCAACGCCGGCTGCCCGCAATTCTTTGCCTGTATGTTTTTCTATAAAAGCCGGAAATTTAGCCTCAAGACCTTTCCAATCAGCTTCAGGTTTCAACAAGAAATAGGTATAAAACATATTGTTGGATACCATATCCGTTGAACTTCCAATGTATGAATCGATACCCCCGCCTTTAATGGACATAAAAAACTGGGCGTCGATATGAGAAGGTATTTTTGCAGCTGTAAACACACCCGCTACCTTAAAATCAAACTCCCCGTTAGTATTGCTATTAATATGAATCACCTTACCCAATGCAGGTTCTTCTCCAAATATCTTGGCAGCAATCTTATCAGAAATAACAATTGTATTAGGCTCTTTTAAGGCTATGGCAGCATTTCCCTCTTTAAAGCTGTAGGTAAAAACATTGAAGAAAGCAGAGTCGGTTAAATAGCCACGGGTTTCGTAAAACGATTTAACTTTTCCGTTTTCATTATACTGCAGCAATGTTTTATCATCCGCAAAGGCTTTAAGCAAGTGCGTAGTTTGTTCGATTTCTGGAAATTCCTGTTGCATTGCAGGCCCCATAGGAAAAGGAGTTCCGGCACTTTTGTTTTCATTTCCTTGCCTGCTAAAAATAGTCCCAAGCAAATAGATACGATCTCCTTTTTTATGCGATGCATCATAATTCAACTCATGATTCAGATACAATGCAATTAGCAAGCAGCAAACCAGTCCGGTTGCCAAGCCGAAAATATTGATGAACGTAAAAGTTTTATTTTTCATAAAACTTCGCCACGCAATTTTTATGTAGTTTCTTATCATTTTATTTAGCTTTTTACCATTAGCTTGTTAGCTGTTAGCTTTTCTTTTTTAGCGTTTAGCTATGAGCTTGTTGGCTTTTCTTTTTTAGCTATTAGCTTGTTGGCTGTTAGCCTTGAACTGTTTTTTAACTATTAGCCGTTGCATCTATTTCTATTTAGTTTTTAGCTAATAGCTAACTCCTAATAGCTAATAGCTACTCAGTTCGTAAACTATTAACCGGATTTGCAATTGCTGTTTTAACTGCCTGATAGCTGATGGTTGCCAGGGCTATTATGATTACAAACAATGCTGTGGCGATAAAAATTCCACTACCAACGGTAATACGGTAAGGGTAATTTTCAAGCCATTTATTAGCAATAAACCATGCAACTGGCATCGATACCAGCAATGCGATCACGATTAGTTTTATAAAATCTTTGGATAAAAGGGTAACTACACCTCCCACTGAAGCGCCTAAGACTTTACGGATTCCAATTTCTTTGGTTCGTTTCTCTGCGGCTAAAACTGATAAACCGAATAAGCCTATGCTTGAGATGAAAATGGTTAAAACAGATGCAAACAACATAATGTCTTTCCACTTTGACTCTGTTTCATAGCTTTCCAGGTTTTCAGCGTGTTTAAACTTATAGCTGTATGGTGAAACCGGAAACAGTTTTTTAAACACTGTTTCGATGTGCTTTAAACTTGCAGTCTCACTGTTTGGCCTGATTTTGATAAAAGCTCTGCCATAGCCATTATCCTTTTTCATGGTAAATAGCTGTGGACCAATCTTGCGACCTAATCCCTCATAATGATAGTCTTTTACAACACCGACAACGGTGTATTTTTCATTACGGTACCAAAAGTCAACGATTTGTCCCAGAGGCTCTTTCCAACCTGCAACTTTTACAAATTCTTCATTCACCAAAACTGAATGACTGGAATCCGACGGAAACCCTTTTGAAAAATTACGGCCTTTAACTATAGGAACCTTTAGCATTGGTAAAAATCCTTCGTCTACAGTTTCATAAGCAAATTGCTGTTGGGTTTCCCCATTTATTTTTGCCACGGTACCCCAGAATCCTCCGTTTTTAGCAGAAACATCAAGAATGGATGGATTTTTCTTCAGTTCATTTTTAAATACTGCCGCTTCCTCACGAGACAGCCCCCATTTATCAACCACAATAAGGTCTTTATCTTCATAACCCAGTTTTGCATTGGTTAAAAATTTAAACTGAGAATAAATGGTTAGTGTTGAAACGATCAGGAATGAAGCCAACGCAAACTGTACAACCACTAATGAGCGTTGCAGGTAATTTCTTCCACCTAAAGTAAATCTGCCATATAGCGTTTGAACAGGTCTATATTTCGATAATACTAAGGCCGGATAAAAACCTGCCAATAATCCTGTTAAGACAAACAGTAATACATAACCAGCGATTAATTTTGAATCAAACAAGTAAGAGAATGATAATGCTTTGTTTGCAAGATCATTGAACAACGGAAGTATTAGTTGAACCGTAATTAAGGCAACCACAAATGCAATAAAACACAGGATGAATGACTCACCCATGAACTGCATGATAAGCTGAGCTCTTCTGCCGCCTATAACTTTACGAATACCAATTTCCTTTGAACGTTTTACTGAACGGGCAACCGTTAGGTTGATGAAGTTGATACAAGCGATTAATAAAACAAACCCCACAATTCCAGTCAGAATATACGAGAACATCGGATGGCTGCCGCCCTTTAAACCATTCTGAGCAGGCATTTCTGTACTCAGGTGCATTTGAGTGTATGGTTGCAACAGGTAGCTCCAGGTTTGTTTTACACCAAACTGGGCTGCTTGGTTTTTAATAGCATCTCTCGCATCTGCCTCATAAACTTTTTTCATTTTTGCCATTACAGCATTAGGATCTGCTCCCGGACGAAGAACTACAAAGGTGTTTAAGAAGAAGTTGAACCAGTTATCACTATTCGACATATCTTCCTTTGAAACTACTAATGGCAGCAATACATCAAACCTAATCGAGGAGTTCTGAGGGCTTTTTCTAGCAACGCCTGTTACTTTATAAGGTACAAATTGATCGTTATCCTTAAAGTACATTGTTTTACCAACTGCATCCGCGGTTCCAAACTGACTTATTGCAGCATCTTCACTTAATACCACAGAGTTAGGATTAGAAAGAGCTGTTTTAGAGTCGCCACTTAACAGCGGAAATGAGAAAACAGAAAAGAAGGAAGAATCTACCTGAAACAATTCTTGTGAGTAAATCTCACTTCCTTTTTTCACATCTTTATTATCATTTCTGAAGCGAACAAAAGTTTTGATCTCCGGAATGCTTTCAGCAAAACGGGGCCCTTGCAAAAATCCGGTGATCGCATCTTTCCGACCCTTTGACCCATCTGGATTAATCTCCTGAAAACCGATTCGGTAAATCTGATCTACATTCTTATGAAACCTATCATAACTCACTTCATCTTTTACATACAGTATGATCAGCATAGCACAGGTTAATCCGAGCGATAAACCTGCAATGTTTATAAAGGAATACACTTTATTTCGAAGCAAATTCCTTAAGGCAGTTTTGAAATAATTCCTTATCATATTTTTAGCTCTTAGTGTTTAGCTATTGGCTTTTAACGCTCATCTGTTTTTTAGTTTAGCCTGCTAAAGGCTAATTGCCAACAGCTGCTTTATTCAGTTCTTAAACTTTTAACCGGGTTTGCTAATGCTGCTTTAACTGCCTTGTAACCAACCGTTAGCCAGGCAACGGTTAAGGATATGAGTATTGACATGGCAAACACGCCAACCCCAATATTGACACGGAACACGAAATTGTTCAGCCAATTATGCATCACGTAATAGGCCACTGGAGCGGCTATTATAAATGCAATTACTATCAATACCGTAAATTCCTTTGAAAACAGGTAGACTATATTTCCAACCGAAGCACCTAATACTTTTCGGATACCCACTTCTTTCGTGCGTTGTACCGCCATAAATGAAACCAAGCCGTATAATCCTAAACAAGAGATGAAAATGGCCAGGCCTGCAAATATTTTATAGAGTTTAGACAGCTGCTCTTCTTGCTGGTAGAATCGGGCTATATTTTCATCAAAGAATGTGCTGGTAAAGGCGTATTCCGGATTGTATTTATTCCACTTTTGCTCAATTGCTACTTTAGCTTTGGAGATTTCTGAAGTGTTTAACTTAACGACTAATGAACGGTAAACACTTTTTCGGGTAGAAATAAGTAATGGTTTTATAGCCTCACGTAACGAATTGATCTTAAAATCTTTAACCACACCAACAATTGGCAATGCTCTTCTACTTCCAAGTTTCACTGATTTACCGATAATTGTCTTAGCATCTGTAACACCTAGCTTATGCATCAAGGTCTCGTTGATCACATATTCATTAATCGTATCGCTCTGAGCAAATCCACGACCGGCTATTAATTTTAGGTCAAATGTTTTGAAATAATCAGCATCTCCAAACTTTAAAAAAACATCAAATTTTTCATCAGGACGGCCATCAAATGCAAAGTTGCTGCCCCAGTTCATGTCGGAAGAAGGCACATCACTACAAAAAGTAGCACTGCTTACACCCGGCATTTGCAATAACTCTTCTTTCAAGGCTTTGTGACGAGAAACCACTACACTATCAGAAGCTGACGTTAGTACATAAACAGCCTCTTTGTTAAATCCTAAATCAGCATTGCGAACAAAACTCATTTGCGCAACGGCTACAATAGTACCTACTACTAAAATCTGAGACATGGCGAACTGGGTAACAACCAAACCTCTGCGCAGTGAAATGCCACCAATATTTGCAGAACTGATTTTGTTTTTAAGCGCTAGTGCCGGTTTGAAACCCGAAAGAATAAGAGCAGGATAAATGCCTGAGAAAATGGTTACAACTATTGAAACTCCTATTAAAAACAACAAGTTAGGTACTGTAAACAAAGAGATAGTTTCTGGCAATTTGATAATCTGTGCAAGATATGGCAGCGCTACAGTTGAAATAACTAGCGCCAACACCATTGAAAAAAACACGATTAATGCAGTTTCTCCCATCATTTGCCATAGTAATTGAACCCTATTGCTTCCTAATACTTTTCGAACTCCTACTTCTTTTGATCGACCGATTGCCTGAGCTGTAGAAAGATTAATAAAGTTGATGCAAGCCATAATGATGATTAATACGCCAATCAACGAAAGCGTTATCAAGGTCGATTTACTAATAGTATGATCTGAAAAGCTTCCATATCGGGCATCGTAATGTACCTCCGTTAGCGGCTGCAGGTAACTGGTAATCTTTTCCTGCTCATCAGCTCCTCTATGCTTATTAATAAAATTTGCAAGCTGTTTATTGATGCCTTCCGGTGAAACATTGGAAGGCAATTGCATAAATACCTGAAAATTGCTGGTTACACTTCCCCAACGTGTAGTATAGTTATACTGAGACGGATTATTTTTGGAAGTAATAAATGACACCACTACTTCTAATGGGAAATCAGTATTAAAAGGAACATTCTCCAAAATCCCGGATACCTTCAGTGGAATAGCATTATCTATTTTGATGATCTTACCTACTGCGTTATGCCAATCGCCAAAATACTTTTCAGCCATTTTTTGGGTAAGCACAACAGTGTTCGGCGTTGCCATGAGTTTTTCATCGCCTACCAACCATTTAAACTTTACGATCTCAAAAAACTGCGGATCGGCAAAGAATATCCCTGTTTCTTCAATAAACTTTTTGTCGTCAGCAGAAACTTTCTGTTCGGATACCGGAATGGTGATCTGAGAACCATAAGCTGAGAAAAGGGCTCCTGTTTTTAACTGTGGAAAATCCGTACGTAACGCATCTAATGCCGGATAAGGAACACCGGGAGTATAATCTGCTCCGTTTGCATCATGAGAATCGGTTACTACACGGTAAATATTTTTATTATCAGGAAAAAACGAGTTGTAGCTCATCTCGAACCTTATCACCAGAAACAATAACAAACATGCCGCAATTCCGATTGCTAATCCGGTAATATTAATTGCCGCATAACCCTTATGGCGGACAATTGTTCTGTAGGCGATTTTGAAATAGCTCTTTATCATTATTTTATTAGCTTTTAGCTGTTAGCAAACAGCATTTAGTTCATAATCATTTTTATTAAAGAAACCATAAGACCAGTAGGTTTGAGCTAACTGCTGATAGCTAATGGCTAACAGCTAATCGCTATTGATTTCTTAAACTTTTAACCGGATTAGCAACAGCTGCTTTAATTGCCTGAAAGCTTACTGTAATTAATGCGATCAACATTGCAGTAAAACCGGCAATCAAAAAGATCCACCAGCTTAATTCTACCCGATAAGCAAAGTTTTGCAGCCATTTATTCATGGCAAACCAAGCTAACGGGAATGCAATTATTGCAGCGATCATTACCAGTTTTAAGAAATCTTTTGAAAGCATTCCTACAATATTGGTCACTGATGCTCCCAACACTTTGCGCACTCCAATTTCCTTAGTGCGCTGTTCTGCAATAAACATGGCTAAACCAAACAAGCCCAAACAAGAGATGAAGATTCCCAGAACAGCGAAGTAATTAGCTAACTGTCCAACCATCATTTCATTTTTATACAACTGACGGTAGTTTTCATCTTCAAACTCGTATTTAAATGGATATTTAGGATTGTACTTTTTAAATGCGGTTGATAAAGCAGCAATGGCTTCCTGTGTTTTTCCGGCTTCAGTGCGGACCAACGCTACTTTGCCCCACTCAGGGCGTAAAACCATAATCAACGGTTCAATAGCTGAATGCAATGAATTAATGTGAAAGTCTTTTACAACACCTATAATTGGCCCTTTTATATCCCACATGGTTATGACAGTGCCCACTGCATTTTTTGTAAGTTTCATGCGGCGAACGGTCTCTTCATTAATAATAAAACCTGCAGTATCGGAAACTCGAGCGGAAGAAAAATCCCGCCCTTCTTTAATTGTTACACCCATTGTTTTAACAAAATCATGGCCTATAAAAAGATTGGTGAACAATATTTTCTCATCACTTTGTTTACCAGGCCATGTTACATCTTCAGTGTTATTTCCAATTTCAATTGGATTAGTAGTGCTTTGGGTAACTGCTTTTATTGATGATGTTTGTAATATATCCTGCTTAAAAACTTCGTAATTTTTCCTAAGATCACCATCGAGAGTTAACAGAATTAGATTTTCTTTATTAAACCCGAGGTTTTTGCTTTTGATGAAATTGACCTGACGATAAACAACTATAGTTCCTACAATTAAAAGAATAGACAGGCAGAACTGAAATACGACCAGGCCTTTCCGGAAGATGATTGATTTTGAATCGAATTTCAGCACCCCTTTTAAAACCACAACAGGTTTTAATGATGAAAGAAATAATGCAGGATAGCTTCCGGATAAAACTCCCGTTAGAATAGCTAAACCAACTAAATACACCCAGAATAAAAGATTAGTATATTCAATTACGATCTCTTTTCCTGTTACAGAATTAAAAACCGGCAACAGCAATTGAACGACACCAAGAGACAACAGAATAGAAACGAGAGAGATCATGATAGCTTCGCCCATAAACTGCCCGATCAAAAACTGACGTGGGGCTCCAACAACCTTACGAATCCCTACTTCTTTTGCTCTTCTGGCAGAACGCGCAGTTGCCAAATTCATGAAGTTTATGCAAGCGATCAATAAAATAAATACAGCTACCACTGAGAACAAGCGTACATACTCGATTCTTCCACCGGTTGATACTCCGTTTTCAAAGCGGCCATGCAAGTATGAATCTCCGAAACTCTGTAAAAAAAGATCAGTGGTAATGTCTTTCTGTTTGGTTCTCAAGAAGTTTTTGATCTTCACCTGAACCTTATCTACAGACGCGTTCTCCTTTAAAACTACAAAAGTACGGATGCCATTATTGCTCCAATGTTTTAACCATGTATTTGAACGTTCATAAATTATTACCGGAGCTATAAAATCAAATTTTAGTGAAGACGTCTTAGCTGCATCTTTTACAACAGCTGTAACTTGTAAGCTCAATGTGTCATTAAACTGAACTGTTTTGCCAATTGGATTTTCTGATCCAAAATACTTTTTGGCTATTTTTTCAGAGATCACAATTGAAGTTGGGGAAGTTAGCGCTGTTTCTGCCGATCCTGATATAAGCTTAATTGAGAACACTTTAAAGAAATTGGCTCCAGCGTACAAACCTCTTTCTTTATCAGTTTTATCATTTACCCTGATTAATTCATAATCACCTCCCCATGTAACATTAACTGCATTTTCAATTTCCGGAACTTCTTTATTTAATGCCTCCGCTAATAATCCCGGAGTAGCCTGAACGGTAAAGATCTGATTACCGCTGTAATGCTGGTTTTCCATCACGCGGTACAACCGGTCGCTATTGTCGTACTGACGATCATGCAATATCTCATCCTGCACCCAAAACAAAATGAAAAGGCAACAGGCCATTCCCAGTGCAAGACCTAATACACTTATGATGGTGAAACCTTTATTCCGCCACATATTTCTCAAAGCAATTTTTATATAGTTGGATAGCATGTTCTGATGGTTTAATGTATTGTGAGTCGGAAAGGACGCAGTTGATGTATGGGATTTCCTATTGATAGAAAAATACTACGCCTTTCTTATCACAAAATGTTTATTGTTTGTTTTGTTTTTTTACTCTGATCGTAAGCTTTGCACCGGATTTGCCGTTGCCGCTTTAATTGCTTGATAACTTATGGTTATTAAAGCAATCAACATGGATAGTAAGCCTGCTGTGATAAATACCCACCATTGAACAGAAACATGATAGGAGATACTCTGAAGCCACTTACTCACTATGAAATAAGCTATTGGTGTAGCAATTACAATTGCCACAATGATCAACTTTAAGAAATCTTTTGATAACAAGGTTGTTATGCTTAATACTGAGGCTCCCAAAACTTTTCTAACTCCGATTTCTTTTATTCTATTTTCTGCCATGTAAGTTGCCAGACCAAATAATCCTAAGCATGAAATAAAGATGATCAATGCTGTAAACAGACTTATCAATTTTGACACTCGTTGCACATCGTTGAATTTCTGAGCATATTCTTCATCAATAAATTGATACTCAAACGGAAACTGGTAATTATGCTTTTTAAAGATTTCTTCGGCGATCTTTAAATTTTCAGCATTTGAATTTTGCGTATTGAGTTTAATGTGGATTACATTAAACCATCCTCTGGCCCCTTCAATGACCATCGGTTCTGTATTCTCAAAAGGTGATTGTAAAACAAAATCTTTGATCACACCTACCACATGCCAATCGACGTTATTATCCTTAATAATTTGACCAATTGGATCTTTGAACCCCATTATTTTTAATGCTGATTCATTAATCATGCAAGCTGTTGAATCAGTCGGATAATCTTTAAGATTAATATCACGGCCTTTAACTATCGTTAAACCCACCGTTTTCGCCAAATCTTCATCCACACAAAAGCGGTTAAAAATGATCTTCGACTTAGGATCTTTACCTTGCCATTCGAATCCCCAGGAATTGCTGAAACCTTGTGTCATCGGAGCACTTGTTTTACAAACAGCAGTTGCCACTCCTGAGCTTAACAATTCACTTTTAATGATCGGATATTTTTTTTCCAGGTCTTCTGTAAGGAAGTGATAGATTAGGTTATCTTTTGAGTAACCGGTTTCGCGATCTTGCGAATACTGAATCTGACGATTAACAAAAATGGTTGCAATGATCAGTATGATGGCAATCGTAAACTGAATAACCACCAACACTTTTCGTGGACTAAAGGAAGTATGCCCTGCCTTAAATGTGCCCTTTAAAACCCGCACTGGTTGAAATGCAGAAAGGTAAAAGGCAGGATAACTTCCAGCCAGTAAGCCTGTAAAAAGGATAAATGCTATAGCCGATATCCAGAAATAACTATTACTATATTGAATTTCAATCTTTTGCAGAGTAAATGCATTGAATGCAGGTAATGCTAACTGAACTATAAACAATGCTATTATACCTGCCAACAAAGAAATAAGGATAGATTCACCTAAAAACTGACTGATCAGTGTGTGTTTCTCTGCTCCTACCACTTTACGAATTCCAACTTCTTTTGCACGCTTTTCACTTCTGGCAGTGCTTAGGTTCATAAAGTTAATACACGCAATTACAAGGATAAAAATAGCTAGTACTCCAAAAGTATTTACAATAGCTATTCTTCCTCCTGCAACAGATCCTTCAAATTGGGTGTATAATCTCCATTTCGATAATGGATGAAGAAACAACTCATTTTGCTCAGTCCCTTTTGAATGAGCTATCGTAACATTCTTAATTTTAGCACCTACAGACGCTGCTGTAGTATGTTCTTTTAAAAGTACGTACGTATTAGTTGAGTTGTTTCCCCAAAAATCATCGTCCCAACCTATTTTAGTCATGTAAGCCCAGGGCAATAGGTATTCAAAGGAGAAACGGGTATTTGTGGGGACGTCTTTTAGTAATCCGCTTACTATAAAATTATCTTTATTCTCAATGCGAATGGTTTTTCCCATTGGATCTTCATCACCGAAAAGTTTCTTTGCCAAACTTTCAGTGATAACAATTGAGTACACATTATCCAATGCTGTTTTCGAATTTCCTTTAATAAGTGGGAAACTAAACATCTTTAAGAATCCGGGATCAACAAATCCACCGCGGGTTCTTAACTTTTTATCTCCTACGATCAATAAAAAAGGACTTCTTAATTCCACACGGGAAGCTTCCTCAATATCAGGATATTCTTGTTTTAATGTTTTAGCCAGAATCTTTGGAGTTGAATTCCACGACTGAACTTTGCCGTCAAAAAATCCACGATTCCATACCTGGTAGAGGCGGTCTTTATGTTGATTAAAATTATCGTAACTAAACTCATACTGTATCCAAAGCAATATTAAAACGGCACTAGCCATTCCTATTGCCAAACCAGAAATATTGATTAACGAAAAACCTTTGTTTCTCAAGAGATTTCTGAATGCTATTTTAAGGTAGTTACGTAGCATGAGTTTATTTTTTAACTGATTTTTGTAAAAGGCCCTGCCGGGCAGGGCCCTTAATTGAAACTTAAATAAAAAAAGAAGATCGTTATCGTTAGCTGTCAGCAATTAGCCGTTAGCCTTAAGTGGTTATTAAAAAAGCTAATGACTAATGGCTAATGGCTATTAGCTATATCATTACATTTTCAAGCACTACTTGTCCGTCGAGCATGCGTACAATGCGGTGACTGTAGCGTGCATCGTGCTCTGAGTGAGTTACCATAATTACGGTTGTACCGGCATCGTTTAGTTCGGTAAGCATTTGCATTACTTCATTACCGTTGCTTGAGTCGAGGTTACCTGTAGGCTCATCGGCAAGAATTAATTTAGGACGGTTTACCACTGCGCGAGCTACTGCTACACGTTGCTGCTGACCACCCGACAATTGCTGAGGAAAGTGATTTTTACGGTGCATGATCTGCATCTTTTCCAACACTTCTTCCACACGTTTTTTACGTTCTTCTGTGCCAACTTTCAAATAAAGCAGTGGTAATTCCACATTTTCATACACGGTTAATTCGTCAATCAGGTTGAAGCTCTGGAATACAAAACCAATATGTTTTTTGCGTAAATCAGCACGTTTGCGTTCGTTGTATTTAGCCACCTCTTGTCCTGCAAAAACAAAACTTCCGGCATCTAAGTCATCTAACAAACCAAGGATATTCAACAGTGTGGATTTACCACATCCAGAAGGTCCCATTATGGCCACAAACTCTCCTTCTTTTATATCAAAGGATACTTTATTCAATGCTACAGTTTCAACATCTTCTGTTCTGTAGATTTTTTCCAGATTGGATATTTTTATCATAGTATTCTTTAGGTTATTAGCCGTTGGTTATTAGCTGTTAGCTGTTCTTTTTTTATTTTCGTTTTTTTAATTATTCTTTATTTACACTCTATGAGAGATCTTAAAAAATCTTCGGCATTACCAGTCAGCTTCGAAGAGCAGCTGTATCAATTCCCTGCAATACTGCTGAAGATGCCGGAAGAAATTCAAATCCAGACTTTAACCGCTTCCTCTCAATTGCTATGGACGCTGCCTCAGAAACCGAATACTTACTATTATTATCATTTGAACTCGGCTATCTCACCCCTTACTCTTTCAAACTTTTGAATGACGAACTCATTCAGTCTAAAAAAATGCTTAACTCATTTAGCAGTAAACTAAGAGACTAACTCTCAATATTGCCGTTAGTTATTCAATGGCTAACGGCTAATAACTAACTGCTAATCACTAGTCCTTACTTCCCTTTTCCGATATTCAGCTCCTGAATATCTCCGTAGTTATCATAGCTTGATGTCACTACTTTGTCGCCCGGTTTTAATCCACCCAGCACTTCATAGTAATCAGGATTTTGACGACCCAACTGAATATCAACTTTATAAGCTGTTTTTCCGTCTGCACTTACTTTAAAGATCCAGTTACCTCCGGTTTGCTGATAAAAACCACCTTTAGGCAGTAATAAAGCTTGGGTTTCATCACCTAAAGCCAAACGGATTTGTAAAGTTTGTCCACGACGAACTCCTTTAGGAACTGCACCCACAAATTCCATATCTACCTGAAAGCGTCCGTTGGAAACTTGAGAGTAGATCTTTTTAACCTTAAGCTTGTAGGTTTCATTGTTGAAAATAAATTCGCCATCTAAGCCGGTAAATACACGAGAAATATAATGTTCGTCAATATCAGCACGTACTTTAAAGCCACTTAAAACGTCAACCTGACCTAAACGTTCGCCTTTGTTTTTCGACTGGCCGATTTCAACATCCAATGAAGTTAATTGACCATCAACAGGTGATTTAACTGTTAAGTCTTCAGCTTTCTGACGCATTAACTCCAACGCATTTTGCATACGTACTAACGACTGTTTCATCTGAACTATTTGCTGATTACTTGCGATGGTATCCTTTTTCAAGGTTTCAATAGTCAGTTTCTTACGACGAGTTTGATAGTTGTATTCGTTTTCTGCGGCTTTAAATTCCTGGTACGAAACCACCTTTTGTTCATACAGCGTTTTGTTCATTTTATATTTACGCTCCGCTTCTGCCATTGCATTATCAACATCAGCCATTTGATTTAACTGACGGATACTGTTTTGATCAGATAAGTTGCGAGTGTTTTGCATATTGGTGATCAGATCATAAACGGCTGTTTCGCGGTTAGCCAAGTCAAGCTCCAGATCTGTGTTAGCCAGTTTTAATAAAGGCTGACCAGTTTTCACAATGGCTCCATCTTCAACAAACTTTTGTTCAACACGACCGCCTTCAATTGCATCTAAATAAATGGTAGTTATAGGCTGTACCACACCATTAATTGGAATGAACTCCTGAAATGGACCTTTTTTAACCTCTCCAATAATTATTTGTTCGTCTTTAACATTCAGACGAGATTTTCCACTGATGGAGAAATAACTAAATCCAATCAGTGCTATAATTGCAGTCGCTCCAACAATCGTCATGATCTTTTTGGCCGACCATTTTTTCTTTTCTATTATTCTGTCCAAAGCTTAATAATTTTGCCAAGCTATCTTCAAAAACGTGCCAACACTAAAAACGGCTTATTTTCAACCCATTAGCAGAAAGACATCGTATTGGGCCAATTAAAAGTGTTCGGTTTCGATACAACATCTGTTCGCATGCGAACAGCATTTTATCACGCTGAAACACTATTTAGCTGTTATTAAGGAGATTTGATAAAAGCACGAAAATTGTAGTAGTAATTAGGAGAAATAAATAGTGATAGAATGATGCGATGAAAGCTTTACATAAATAAGGAATAGTTAATGGATATAACCAGTTAAATTATTCAATAACTATCTTTTTGTTTTACTTTTATCCATACAAAAGCTGCTCGTCTAAATACATGAAATTAAAAAGCTCAAAAATTCTTATTGTCGATGATGATCCTGATGTATTAGTAGCCATGAAGATGCTATTACAGCCGGAAGTTAAAGAATTGGTGACGGAGAAAAATCCGGAGAATTTAAATGCCCTTCTAACACGCACCAAATTCGACCTGATCATTTTAGACATGAACTTTAAGAGTGCCTTAAATACAGGTAATGAAGGTTTCTTTTGGTTAAATAAAATACGTACACAAGATAAAGATGTGCTGGTGGTAATGATTACCGCTTATGGCGATATTAACCTGGCCATTCGTTCCTTAAAAGAAGGAGCCAGTGATTTTGTGGTAAAACCATGGCGAAATGAGCAGTTAATAGAAGTAATCGCTGAGGCACTTTCGAAGATAAGTGCACCTACGCCTAATTCTTCTACACAACCAATTAGTGTTAAAACGGAAAAGAATAGCACATCAGGACTTAATAATTCAGAAACTTCTTTACTGTTAGGAGCATCTGAAGCTATGCAGGAGGTATTTTATAAAATTGATAAGATAGGTCCTACAGATGCAAACGTACTTATCCTAGGAGAAAACGGAACCGGAAAAGACTTAGTAGCACGGGCCTTGCATCAAAAATCACTTCGCAGCAGCAAACCTTTTATTTCAGTAGATCTTGGTGCATTAACCGAAACACTTTTCGAAAGTGAATTATTCGGGCACCGTAAGGGAGCTTTTACAGATGCGCGAGAAGATCGCGTAGGCAGAATCGAAGCGGCGTCGGGAGGAACTCTTTTCTTAGATGAAATCGGGAATATTTCACTGTACCAACAAGCTAAATTATTATCAGTATTACAAAACCGTCATGTTGTACGCTTGGGGGCCAATCAAATGATCCCTGTCGATATTCGTTTAATTTGTGCTACCAATGTTCCAATTTATGATCTGGCTTCTGAATCAAGATTTAGAAGGGACTTGATCTATCGAATTAATACTGTTGAAATAATTATCCCTCCATTACGGAAACGAGGAAAAGATATCATTTTACTTGCCAATCATTTTCTGGAGAAATATTCGGTAAAATACAATAAAAGCGGGTTGGCATTTGATGCTCAGTCCACAGAAAAATTGATGAGTTATAACTGGCCCGGAAATGTACGGGAGCTTCAGCATACCATTGAGCGTGCTGTAATTATGGCGGGAAATGCTTTCATCAAGGCTCATGAACTTTCATTTTCGCCCATCGAAAATGCAGAACCTGTTGATGACGAGCCAAAAACATTTCAATTGCACGACATTGAAAAAGACACCATTCTAAAAGCCATTGATAAACATCAGGGCAATATTAGCAAAGCTGCAAAAGAGCTGGGTATAACACGCACTGCACTATACAGGAGATTGAACAAATATGACATCTAAACGCTTTGAGATAATTTTAATCGGCCGCGTTCTACTGTTATTTTTAACGATTTGCGCCGCAGCCTGGCTTTGGGTAAAATTTCAGAATTGGTATGTGGGATTGGTGTTGGTTATTGCTGTTTTTCAGGTTGTGGCAATCATCCGTTATATTAATCGGATCAATGCTGAACTTCGTGATTTTATTGGTGCGGTGAAATACCGAGACTTCAGTCAGAATTATGCAGTAAAAAATGCACCTGCCTCTGTTTATGTATTGCGCCAGGCCTTTAATGATGTCGGAAGAGCATTCAATGAACTAAATATTGAGAAAGAAACGCAATACCGCTACCTGCAAACTATCATGGAAATTGTGGATACAGGTATTCTGTTGTTTGATGATGATGGACAGGTGAAGTGGATGAATGAGGCGGTAAAAAAGATGTTTAACTTGCCTGAACTCAAGAGTATTGAGGGGTTAAAAAGTCGCAATGATGATCTGAAGGAAATCATTGAAACCTTAACACCTGGTAAGAATAAACTACTGGAGATTGATACGGGTCATTTCCCTATAAAAGTGGTCTCTTCAACCATGCGTTTCCGATTAAATGGAAAAACTCAATCAATGTTTGTCTTTAAAAATGTGAATGAAGCAGTACAGGAAACGGAGATGCAAACATGGCAAAAGTTGCTTCGGACCATTACTCATGAGATCATGAATTCGGTTGCTCCTATTGCTTCTTTAGCAGAAACATTGAAAAAACGTTTATCTACCATTAACAGTGAAGGTGGTTTTGATAGTTCGGACAATGAAGCAATTGAGGATATTGAACTTATGGTTGATGTAATTCGGAAGCGTAGTGATGGATTACTGAAATTTACAGAAACCTATCGAAGTTTGAGCAAGATTACTGTTCCTGCATTAAGTATTATTCATGTGAAAGATCTTTTTAATCACCTGAATCAATTATTAAGTCCGGATCTAAAGCAGAAAGGGATTAAAATCACCACTGAACTTCGCGATCCTGGATTGAAGCTGGACGTGGATGTTTCCTTAATTGAACAGGTGCTGATTAATCTTATTATTAATGCTGCTGATGCCGTAAAAGACCGATCAGAACCTCAGATAAAATTAATCTCCTATATTAACGAAAGCAATCATTCGGTTATTGAGGTTATTGATAATGGTATTGGTATACCCGCCCACATTCGTGACCAGATATTTATTCCTTTCTTCACCACAAGAAAAAATGGCTCGGGCATCGGCTTGAGTTTATCTCGACAAATCATGCAATTGCATAAAGGCTCTATCGTTGTGGATTCCAGAGAAGGAGAAGGCAGCATATTCCGTTTGATATTTAATTAACACTATGGGTTTGGGGGTTGGGGTTGCGAGTTGCGGGTTGTGGGTTGTGGGTTAAGGATTATTGATTGATTGATTGATTGATTGATTGATTGATTGATTGATTGATTGATTGATTGATTGATTGATTATTAAAATTTATTAGATATCATATTAGATAATAATTAATCAACATGTAACTCGAAATCCGTAACGCGAAATTCGCAACTCGAAACCCGCAACCCGCAACCCGCAACGCGCAACAATTGCTTATCTTTACAACTATGTATCCGGTAAAAACACCTTACTTAATTAAGAAACTATATCCATCGTTGACCTGGAACTTAAACAGGGCCGAAAAAGTTTTATACATTACCTTTGATGATGGTCCGATTCCGGAGGTTACTCCATTTGTTTTGGAGGTTCTAAATAAGTACAATGCAAAGGCTACTTTTTTTTGTATTGGTGATAATGTGCGTAAACATCCGGAGATTTTTGAGCAAGTAAAAGCACATGGCCATTCCATCGGTAATCATACCTTTAATCATTTGAATGGATGGCATACTAAAACCGGAGCTTATTTGAAGAATATTGAAAAATGCAACGAACTGATTAGCACCCAACTATTCAGACCTCCTTATGGTAAAATCAGGCCAACTCAGATTCTTGACTTAAAAAAGGATTATAAAATCATTATGTGGGATGTACTTAGTGGTGATTTTGACCTTAAACTTTCTCCTCAGGATTGTTTAAAAAATGTACTTCAACATACTGAAAGTGGCTCCATTATCGTTTTTCACGACAGCCTGAAAGCGGAACCCAGACTGCGCCATGTATTGCCATTGGCATTAGAGTATTGGAGTAAAGAGGGGTATGAGTTCAGGGCTTTGTAGATGGTGAACAACATTCATATGTAATTTAGAGCACACCCCCAACCCCTCTCAAGAGGGGAACCGCTTCCAGATTCCCCTCTTGAGAGGGGTTGGGGGTGTGTTCTAAAAAGTTACAATATTAGAAAACCCTATCGCTCTACCTGCACCGAATCTACAGGAGAGCCTGCATCTTTAAATTTTTTATAGCTGCTGGTGATGTAATAATACAGATCATACTGATTTGCCGATTTAAGAAAAGCATAATCAGGACGGCTGTATCTAATAAAAGCATCTAATTCTTTTTCGTCAGTTATTTTAGCAATTTTCCCTACAACTTCCGGATTATAATAGTTATCGATAAATTTCTGTTGCTCATAATCGATCAAACGCTTTTGAAATTTACGAGTATTCTCCCGCTTTTTCCCACTGTATAAATATTCTATAAATGATAAAGGATGAAAGATGGCCGTTCCGATAAGATTACCGGTGGTTTTGTCTTTATAATTATAAGCGCTTGCATAATCTTCCCGTCGCTCTACTGAATCAGCTTTGAACGATTTCTTACCCGAAACCAATACTTCTGGCAAAGAAAAAGAACGGGTTTGCATGTAAATATTCTTATTGAAGAAGTTTAACGATTTATCAATGATCAATTTTTGTGTTTCAAAACCTAAAGCTGAAAACAAAATAGTATCTCCGGCTATCGCATAGATCTTGTAGTTTCCATCCCTATCGCTCGATACTTGGTAGCTCTGTGTTTTATTCCAAATTTGGGCATACTCTAACGGTTTTGCCTTTTCTCTGTCATACACTTTACCCGACAATAATCCTTGTCCTTTTAAAACTGTAACACAAAGAGTTAATAGAATAACAGCTAAAAATTTCATAAAATCGGTCGATTTTTTTCTCATTCAATAACTTATAAACTCCAAATATAGTATCAGGGTTACAATTTAACCGTAACAAAACGAATATACAATCAATCCTAAAAGACCTACAAAAAGCTGAAAAATAGAAAATTAGCACGATTTATATGCCTTAATTTTATTCTTTAAATAAGAGGTTAAATAGTGTAACTTTTGATATATCGAATTACATTTTTTATATTTAAGTATAAACGCTCTCAAATGAATAAGAATTTTTACCTCGCCAAATTTGGCCTGTGCGCTTGTGTCTCTGCATGCGCACTGCTCCTAAACTCGTGCTACCCGAATGGAGCTGACAATATCGAGGAACTTGATGTTGTTGCCACTGTACCTAAAAAAGATTATAACTTTAAACAGAACAAGACCTATACACTTCCGACAAGGATACCTATTGTAAAGGATTCTAAACCCAGTGAAGCTGACACCCTCCCTGCAGCGGTATCGCAGCCCATCCTTGCAGAAATAAGAAGTCAATTGTCTGCATACGGTTATACAGAGGTGGTACCCGGAGGTGCAGGAGTTCCCGATGTTGCTATAACCACTTACGCTCTTCAAACAACCTATGTTGGTGCTTATTACCCTTACTGGTGGGACTACTGGGGTTATTGGCCATGGGGTTCATGGGGTTATCCTTGGGGACCAGGTTGGTATCCTTCCGGTATCTATTATTACTCTTATGACACTGGTAGTTTGTTAATTAACATTAGCACACCTGACGGCAGAGCCGGCGAGATTAATACTATTTGGCTGGGTGCCGTAAAAGGAGTACTTAATGGTACCACTTCTAATGTTCAACGTGCAACAGCCGGAATTGATCAGGCCTTTCAACAGTCACCTTATCTAAAAACTAATTAACAAACTTAGCGCTCAATGTCATGAAATATATACTTAGAACAATTTGTGTTATGGGCATATGCTGCTTGTTTACAGCACAAGTAATGGCCCAAAGATATTATACAAACTTCTCATGGAACACGTCACTGCCTATGGGAACCACTAAAGACTTTACCGATAAATTTAGCGTCAGAGGCGTAAGCTTTGAATGGGGTGGTTTTATTAAACCACAAGTTAGTGCAGGTGTTAGTGTTGGGTGGAATGTCTTTTACGAACAAAAAGGTCGTTCAACCTACACATTTGATAATGGATTAGCGGTTACCGGAAGCCCTTACAATTATATCAACGCTATTCCGATTATTTTTAAAGGACATTACCATTTTAAAGACCCCGCAACCAATAAAACAGCTCCTTATTTTGGCGTTGGTGTTGGTACTACCTGGCAAAAACGAAATACTGATTTTGGGCTTAACTCTTATTACAGTGATGGCTGGATGTTTGGGCTATTCCCTGAAGTTGGACTTAATTATCAAATCAATCCTTATAGTGGTATTAATTTTAATGTTCGTTACAACTACAACTTTGAAACTGGTGATGTAAGCGAGTTAAGCTTTTTTGGCTTTAATATTGGCTACGTTTACAAGTATTAACACGTTTTTCCTTTTCTTTATATAACTAACTAACTTGGCCTGTCGTGATGATACGCCAAGTTCTTTTTGTTTTTATCCCATTGTAAAAACACCGTTATCAAGCTGTTATTTTTAGGTTGTAAATTGATTTCACAGTTTTTTATGTTTTTATTGCCGCTTCTTTATTAATTATCCAGTAAAAATGATCACCTATCACGACTTTGAAAAAGTAGAGATGCGCGTTGGAACCATAATTGAAGCTGAAGAGTTTCCGAAAGCAAACAATCCATCTTATAAATTAACCATTGATTTTGGGCCTTTAGGAATTAAGCGTTCATCAGCTCAGATAACACATTTGTACAATCCAGAAACACTTGTGGGACAACAAGTAATCGCTGTAGTTAATTTCCCACCTAAACAAATTGCCAATTTTATTTCTGAATGTTTAGTATTGGGAACACTGGGCGATCAGAAGGTGATCACTCTTTTGCAACCCGAACAGAAAGTAGAAAACGGCTTACGAATCGCATAATTAACCGCTAAGGCGCAAAGACGCTAAGTTTTTATTCTTTGCGCCTTCGCGTTTAACCTATTACATACTCAACTTCATGTGCCTCAAAAACATGTGGCACTTCCAATTTCTTCAGCATTTTATCCATCACTTGTTGAGGCAATGCAAAATCTCTGTTTTTATTTTGTTTGAGCCACTGATTGTAAGAGGTCTCAATATATACGATTTTGATTCTTGCCTGATAGGTTGAAAACAAATCGATCTGCTGGCTACGCATTTGACGGGTAATGTTAGTAGCATTCCAAACAAATGATTGCGACCTCCTTAAATATACTCGTGCTTGTTCTTTAGCTTCTTGCACCACCCATCCATTAGCAGCTTTATCCGTGGGATCGATTTTATGCTTTCTTCGGATATCATCCAGACTTACTACCGGATAATCTGCAAAGTGTTTTCTTATAAAATGATCTTTACCCATACCCGGCAATGCACTCATTAAAATTACTTCACATTTTAAATCATCAAATGGTACATAATCAACAGCGGTACTTTCTGAGTTAAAATAATGAAACCTTGCATGGCCATTGGCAAACTGTTTTGAGGTATCCCAACAATTTTGTTCAATGCAGAAGGCCTTAAAAAACTCAACCCTTTCCAGCATTTCATTTTTATCGCTGCAGATCCGACCTAATACGTCAGCTTTAGCCAATAGGTATAACAAACGCAAATTTACCCTACTCGATGCTTCTAACAGGCTTTTCAAAGGATCAAGCTTTTCTAATATCCACAATGGCAAACCATGATACCTCACTAAAGCTGCAACATGTTCTCGAACAACAAAATCAACAGGAATTTCTTTAAACAGAATTTCTCTTGTCGAAAGCTCTCCCCTTCGTGCGTGCCCATGGGAAGTTATTCTTCCATCATTTTCGATAACTGTAGTTGATCGTTTTTCTACATCGTGCAACAAAGCTGCACACCATAGCAGTTCTTTTTCACTTTCATTTAATGTCTGATAATCTTTATCCACCATCAATTCCTGCAAAACCATTTGCGTGTGAATTGCCACATCTCCCTCCGCATGATGGATAGGATCCTGTGGCACATTCTTCATATCTCGTATCCAGGAATAAGCCAATTCCAACTCATTCCAGTCTTTATATAGTATTGATTTCATGTTACGTTTTAGATTAGAGATATGAGATGTGGGATTTGAGACTTCATTACTCACCCAACATCTCATAAAATAGATTAGACATGAGAAACTTAATTTATTTGGAGTACAGATTTGAAAAGATTTCTTATATCTCAAATCCCAAATCTCATAGCTAAGAATATTCCCACTTTAACTTTGCTCGTTTCCAATTGCGTGTCCAGTGTTCATCCGTTTTTACATGTCCTTTCCGGACGTACTTGAAAACATTTTCAGCAAAAACAGTAGTACTAAACCCTGCTGTATTTCTTGAAACAATTCCTTCGCACGTGCAAACGGTATCCGTATGAATATCGAATGACAACAAGGAGCTGTTTTGTTGAGAGAGCGTTAACACATCGTTCTTTAGTTGTTCTGCCGAAAGTGTGGACACTTCAATTATTTTCAATTCCGGTACGGTTGGAAAATCAAACAAAGCCGCATAAAACTTTACTTCTTCCCAACTCAACCAGGTGTCCATACACCTTACAGCAAACACATAATAATGATGCTCGAGCTTTTGATACTGAATTGAATGGACGGCATAAAGATTCTCTCCAAATAATTCAATTTCGCCTAGATCATTTTTAAGCAAGTCCCACTTCATCCGGATATCTTGGGTCCAAGGTGAAGTTGTGGGTGCTGCATGCGACCGGGCAAATACTCCATATTTACTCAAACAGTTATTCTCTCCATCCAATTTTTCGGTATGAACAATGGTGTCCATAACTTTTATATTCTCCCAGTAATCAGCATTAATCCTGTCATCGCTGGTTGTTCCCGGCGAAAAAGGATAATGATAGGTTCTTCCATATTTTGTTGAAATACTCATGTTTATTAGATTTTAGCGATGAGATTTGGGACAATTACTTTCGAGATTATTATCTCAAATCTAATATCTCATATCCCACATCTCACTTTACAGCTTCTCTTTAATTACTTTCACGGCACCACCTCTTTGCAAATTGGTATGTTGCTCCCATTGTTGTTGAATAGCTTGCATTTGTTTTTCCAACTGCCATGAAAAAAGCTTTACTTGTAACCGTTCTGTCGCCAATTTCTTATTTTGAAGTTGCGACCTTGTGTCACTAGTTAATACGCTTATTCCTGATGCAGTGTGGGTAGCTCTTACAGCCGTTTCTACCTTATTTACATTTTGTCCGCCCGGCCCAGAGGCACGACAGGCTTTATATTCAATACCTTTTTCGCTTATTTCATTTTTTGTCGGTTGAAATGATTTTATACTCACAAACCAATTCTTACGTTTATGAAACTTACGATACGGACTCTGAGCTATCCATTGAATTGTTCCCTCCCATTCTGTCGCTAATGTGTTAACGGCATCACCTTTAATCATTAATAAAGCTGAGTGAAAAGTTCCGTTAATATCTCCCGGTTCTTTATCAACCACAGAAATTTCCAGATTTAACTGTTCAGCCTGCCTCATGATCATCGGTATAAGCAAGGCTACCACACGACAGCATTCTTCCGGACCACGGCCCGATGATAATTGCAGATATATTACATTGTTCATTATTTTAATCTTTATTCATTCTTACAATACGAGGCATAAACCTCCCTTGAATTTTAACCAGCTCTTCCTGCATCTGCATAACTGATTCAATATCCTTATAGGCCAAAGGACTCTCTTCCGTTGAGCCTCCGATCAATGAAACACCAGCTTCTACCAATAATTTTTTTAATGAAGAATTGGTAAACGAATCCTTTGCTTTCGAGCGACTCATCAAACGACCAGCACCATGTGAAGCAGAATTAATTGCTGATGCAGCTCCCATGCCGCTTACCAGATATCCTGCTGTCGTCATGCTGCCGGGAATAATCCCCAACTGACCTTTATGAGCAGGTGTGGCACCTTTTCGATGTACAATTGCGTTTGTTCCATCTTCCAGTTGCTCTTTCCATGCGAAGTTGTGATGATTCTCCACTTTGACCATCGGTTTCAATCCCAACGCTTTGGAAAGATTATAGTGAATACGATCATGACAAGCTTTTGCATAATCTCCAGCCAGTGTCATACTCAACCAATATTCTTGTCCGGTTTCCGAATCCAAATCCAGCCATGCCAGGTTCTTTGCTTCACGCGGAAGTTTACAGACTTGTTGCGCGATCTGCGTATAATGCATAGCGATAGCTGCACCCAAGCCTCTTGATCCCGAATGAGACAGCAAGGCGGTATATTTTCCGGCAGGAATGTTCAATTCATTATTATCAAACAATTCAATTACTCCAAACTCCACAAAATGATTTCCACTACCGGAACTTCCTAACTGACGAGCCGCCTTGCTCTGGAGGTTTCTCAATAATTCCGTCTCTTTAAACAATGGACTATCCAACACTTCATGATATTGAGGTTCCGCTAGACCACCATCCATACCGAAATGTGTATGTTGTTCAATAGCCTTCTTAATTTGATGAGCATATCGTTGAACATACTTTTCATCTTCATTAAGAATGGTTAACGCCATCCGACAGCCAATATCAACTCCAACTGCATAAGGTATTACTGCATTGTTTGCAGCTAATACACCACCTATCGGCAACCCATAGCCGGCATGAGCATCGGGCATTAATGCCCCTTGTAGTGCAACTGGAAGCTTTAAGGCAATATTCATCTGTTGCTTTGCTGTAGTGTCAATGTACTTACTGCCGTAAACTTTACCTGGTGCAGCATCTGCATCAGTATATAAATCATATGCTGTTGATATTACTCCATTATTTTCAGGAGAAAGATGTAAAGCCAACTTGCTCCATATTTCATTATTTCTCCATAATTCCGGTTGTTTTATAATGTCTTCTAATAGTTTCTTCAGCTCCTCTTTGGACTGATGTTTACAATGTTTGGATAGTATATTAATTGCTAAGCTCCGGCTTATGTCTGTTTTATAGCCGATCTTACTTAGCTCTTTTGATTGTATTACAGTTTTCATTTTTTTGTTAATTAAGCACCCAATGCTCTTTGCCAAGAAATGCATTCAATGAGTTTCCTTTCATCGGATTTTTGTATTTCTCTTTTTCAAACATTTTAGCCGACCAATGACCATAACAGCCATCCAACAGTTTCCTTAACCTTTTATTAAAGTCATTTTTCCACATATAATTAGTCAGTTCATCAATAGAGCTTTCTAACAACGGATCATAAGCGCGATGTTTCGTAATCATGTTAGGTTCTACCCTTAGCTCAAAACGCCAAGGCTCCAGAAACACATAATTTGTTTTCCATCTTTTAGTAAGCTTATTATATGAGGTCACTTTGCAAAACTGCTGGAGTTCCCGGTCATTAAGTTTTAGCCCTTTCAGCTGATATTCGCAAGGCTCAAAAAGTTTTTGCACTTTAACGACATACCCGTATTGGCTTCTTCTCTTTTTCTTCACCTTAAAATCTTTCCGATCACTATAAACCGTTGTGTTTATCTTATCAAGAATGTGTTGATAGAAACCCGACTTTTTACTTCGTTTTACATCGTCCCTAAGTTTAAAGCTCCTTTTCCATCCCTTCTGGTAAGGCTCCTCCAATTCAACCCAGCCTAAAGCTCTTTTTTCTGCGTAAAGGCTGCTGATTGATCGGTGTATTTTAAGCAGATACTTATCCTTGGCCTCCTTGACCAGGCGTTTCTTTTGTCTTTTTGTTTTTAACTGATACTGAAGAATGTGCAATTCTTCAATTTTTAAAATGCTCATAGCAAAAGCATTAAAACCGCATTTCATTTAGTGAAACACGTTGATTTTATTCAAAAAAAATAATTGTGATTGTGTTGGCTGATGGGAGAAAGGAACCCTTTCGTTGAATACCTATTTCGATACGAAATGCTAATCGCAGATCAATATCCATATACTGATATGAAACAATTTTAACTAAGAAATTGAATGAAACAGGCTCTTGCTTTAGCAGAAGCTAAAGATGCCAACGGGGTGATATGTTATTTACATTCAGTCATGGTTTAAACCCTCCATTAATTAGGGTTTACACTATATATCGGTAATGCAAAGGTAAATGCTTTGTTTTTACAAAAACAAAAAAAAATTAACTTTTATTTAAGAACACACCCCCAACCCCTCTCGAGAGTGGACTCCTTGCTTAATGGAGGATCAACGTAGTTGATATTGTTTCCCCTCTTGAGAGGGGTTAGGGATGTGTCTATTATCTGCAGACTATTCCCTTCCTGCGCTTGAATTTCGAAAATATTCAACTGCGCCCCGCTCTTGCAATGTAACATAGATTGTTTTACGGTCCGGACCTCCGAATGTAACATTGGTCGGATTTTTACCCTTTAGTTTAACCGTATGTATCAACGCTCCAGACGGACTTAACACAGCAACTTCTCCTTTTCCATAACGGGCGATGTATAAATTCCCAACTTTATCACAACGCATTCCATCCATTCCGCCATCTTCGAATTTATATAGCAGTTTTTTATTGGAGATATTTCCTTTTTTATCAAGATCATACACCCAAACATTGCGTTGAATACTTTCATTCACATATAACTTTTTGCCATCTGGCGACACTTCAACACCATTAGTGGTACCCATATTGCCCTCTAACAATGTAACCGTTCCCTTCTTGTCGATGCGCCATAATTGACCGGTTTGATCTTTCCATTTCGGATCACTGGCAAATAAAATACCCGACGGGCTCATTGCTATATCATTTGGTTGAGTCATCTTCTCCTCATGAGCAAACACAGAAACCGCTTTTGTTTTCATATTTATCTTCAGAACATTATGACCTGTATAATCGGCAACAAACATTTCTCCGGCTTTATTAAAACGGATGCCATTTCCAGTGCTACCTTTAGGAAGTTCTATAAAAAGTTCAGGCTTTTGTCCGGGTTTAATTATTCCTATGGTGCCATCTTTTCCAAAACTTACCACATACAAATTACCGGCTTTATCAACAGCAGGCCCTTCGATACCTTGAGAGAAAACATGCTCTTCTGTTAGATCTTGTACTACTGTGGTTTCTAAACCTTGTGCATTACACTTCATAGCACCAATAACCGACAAGATGGCAATGGATAATAAAAACTTCTTTTTCATGGCAGAAAGCTATGTATTTCTTTTTAAAAATCCATTTAGCAAAAAATGTAAAATATACACCTAGGTTCTGTTAAACCATACAACAAACAGCTAAAAAAAGAACAACAATAGGCTGATAAACAGTAAATTTGCCCTATTAAATTAAAGTACTGTCGGAGGTATGATTTATGTATAAGGGAGATAAATAATTTTAATAGCTCTCTATCTAATTTTACACTCTAAATGAAGTATCTATTGCTAACAACAATGGTTATTTATTGTCTTGCTTTTCAGGCTTGTTCTAAAGCTCAGATCAAGCCTGAAAATAACATTCGTTTGGCCAAATACCCGCTGGATAATTCCTCACACATTATAACCTTTGCGTTCCCCGAAAACTTCTATATCAGTTTCGACACGGTTGAATGTGGCCTTTATAAAATTTGGCAAGGAGGCTTTACTGCCACCGATTCAGGCATCATTGCAAAAGGAGATCTTTATTTTGAAAACTATCTATTAAACAGCGATATAAAATTAATAGATAACACAGGAAGTGGTTACAGTCCTAAAGTAAAATTCTTAGGTTATCAGATAAAAAATGATTGCCTGAACATTAAGTATAAAATAATTGACGAACAAAACCATATGATTTTGGAAGAGGCCATTAATGGTGAGTTTTACGACGATCAATATAAACTTACCAGAAAAATTTCATCGTACACACCAATTTTGAATACATTGGTAGGTATTTATATCCCAAACTCATCCATCCGGAAAACATTAAAAATTGCCAGCAAAAATGGTGAAGTTGCCGCAGGTATCGACCGACTTCTTCTTCCGGAAAAAGACGGTTCCACCTTTACGTTGAGTTTTACGAAATAGATTCAGTTTGTTCTTATATATTCTGATCCAAGTACTTCTTATATTCTTCTTGTATCATGCCTCCATTTATGAAACCTTCATAAGAGCAACCATATTGTGTCAAGCAATAGTTAAGAGCCTCTTCATATGCTGAAAAAGTAGATATTAAACCATACGGCTCATCAGGATCAAATGAGCTGAACTCATAGATATCCAAAAAATCAATGTTTCCTTCATCATATACTTCGAAATAACTCACACTATATTCCCCATTACGCTCTTTATCTATTCTTAACCACTTAAGTACCGTGTATTCCTTTTCATCAACAAAGCCAATCCATTGTTCAACAGGTTTTCCAAGTTTTAATAAGGTTAATAACTGCTCTTTTTTCAAATACATACGGATAAAATTGTAAAAACTAATAGCTAACAGCTAATCCCTAAAAGCTACTACAAATGTAATCTCTATGTTATAAATTCCCGCTTTACTTTCTATTTGAGGTGTTTATTAGTATCTTTGCAGCGGCTTTAAAAAGCTCATAACAATCTAATATTCAATAAAAACAGATAAAATATGTCAGTACTAGTTGGAAAAAAAGCTCCAAAGTTCGTTGCTCCTGCTGTAATTAACGGCGAGGAAATCGTTGAAGATTTTTCATTAGATCAATACATTGGCAAGAAGCACGTTTTGTTCTTCTTCTACCCTAAAGATTTTACTTTCGTTTGTCCTACTGAGCTTCACGCTTTTCAAGAGAAATTAGCTGAGTTCGAGAAACGTAACGTCGCAGTTGTTGCTTGTTCAACCGACACTGAACAATCTCACTGGGGATGGTTACAATTGCCTAAAAAACAAGGTGGTATCGAAGGTGTAACTTATCCTATCGTTGCAGATACAGCTAAAACCATTTCTACTAACTATGGTGTTTTAGCTGGTGAATACCAATACAACGACGAAGGTTATTTAACTGCAAACGGTCCGATGATCGCTTACCGTGGCTTGTTCCTTATCGACAAAGAAGGTGTTGTTCGTCACCAAATCGTAAACGACTTACCTTTAGGCCGTAACGTTGACGAAGCGATCCGCATGGTTGACGCTTTACAATACTTCGAAGAAAAAGGTGAAGTTTGTCCAGCTAACTGGAAACAAGGTGAAAAAGCAATGGATGCTACTTTCACAGGTGTTGCTGAGTACTTCTCAGAAAACTAAGAAGGATTACACAGATTATTTTTGTGTGATTACACCGATTAGGTGACGATTACTCAGATTTGAGACTGTGATTCACAAATAAACATAAAAGGAGTCCCGATTTTATCGTGACTCCTTTTTGTTTTAAAATCTTTTTAATCACTGACACCTCATTAAGTAATCAGTGTAATCAAAAAGTATCGGTGTAATCACCTTCAGTAATCGGTGTAATCCAATAAAAACTAACTAATTGAAGTACGCACTCGCGAAGTATAGGCTCTTAATGCCTGAGGGAAAGCATCCCCTGTTTTTTCCATTTCGTTTTTGATCCAGATTGCTGCCATAACATGAGTAAGCTGCTCTCCTTCATCTTCTCCTTCAATTTCAATAGCAGATTGCTGTTCTTCCAGAATTGCTTCTTCAGCAGCTACCAATGAATGAATGTCAAAGCTTTCAACTAATTTTTTAATAGCTGGTATTTTCATGAGTATTTAGATTTGAGATTCAGGATTTGCGACATGAGATTTGAATTATGAGAATAACGTAAAAAATTCTCAAAATCTCATATCTATTATCCCATATCTATTTAGTCATTAAGTTTTCAATCATTTTAACCACAACATCTTCTTTTGAGCTTGCTGAGCTTTCAACTAGTTCTCCATTATTGAAAGTTGCAAAAAACGGAAGGTTATCTACTCCGGCCATTTTACGAGCGCCTTCGTTTTCTTCAGCGTTTACGTCTAAGAATGCAACACCGTTAAAACGTTCGTCATTTGCCAGGCGTTTATATTTTGGAGAAAATAGTTTACATGAACCGCACCAATCAGCATAGTATTTTACGATTACTTTACCATTGGCTGCCAATGTATCTTTAAAATCCTGGTCGGTACTGATAATTACAGACATATGTTTTCCTTTTTTTAATGAAGCGCAAAAATAGTCATTCCAAACCGTTAAGCTATAATTTGAAAGGTTCATTTTACATGAGGTTGACGAAAGGAGTCCCCTCTCCTTGAGGAGAGGGCTAGGGTGAGGTGTTTATTCCCGCTGCCGTCAGCACAATCTTTCTCAGACCTTCCGGCATTCTATTTTCATCATAAATCATTGCTAACATCAACCACGTATAGCCCTGTAGGATTGGACACTGCCTTATTTGCGTTAGTCGCTTTCCGCGAGACTTACTTTTTTTCTACAGCGAAAAAAAGTAAGCAAAAAACGCCGCCGCTGCGTACAGTTCTCCCGCAGTTACTGCCGAAATCTAATTTAATTCTACCGAACTGTACAAGGCGGAATTGAACATATGTCAGAATTAACTGTCAATTGTTTTTGAGAGAGTACTTTTTTCAAGCGATAAGGATTCCCCTTTGGGGGTTAGGAGTATTAACTGCATTTTTTGCACACTGCCTTTTCTAAGCCTTTACCCTCCGGAATTGACAGTGAATTCCCCTTTAGGAGTTAGTGTACCTAAATTCCCGCTGCATTCAACACCATTCTTCTTAATTCTTCTGGCAGTCGCTTTTCGTCATAGATCATGGCCAGTTCTGCTTTCTCATTAGTAAAGTCAAGTTCAATACATTTTACACGTTCATCTTTTGTACCTGCAATACTCGAGGGTAAAATAGTGATACCTAAACCACTTGCGACCATCTGGACCAATATATTACTGCCTGTACCTTCATACTGTATATTGGGCGAAAAGCCAGCCTGGTAACAGAGGCTTATAGTCTGATCAAAATATCCTGTATTTGCCGTTCGTGGAAAGAATACAAAAGGTTCATTTTTTAGCACCGAAAGATCCTTTCCCACAGCATTTGCAAGCGGATGATTAGCTGGCATCACCAGTGTAAAGCTCTCCCTTAACACGATATGTTTCTTTACAGATTGATCATTAAGTGGGCATCGCACAAAACCAACATCAATAGTTCCATTTTTTACAGCTTGCACCTGTCCCAACGTGGTCATTTCAGCAATGCGGAGTTGCAAATCCTCCCTTTCATTTTTCAATGTCGACAAGGACTCCGGCAAAACACTATACATGGCCGTAGCTACATATCCAATTCGTAACAGTCCCACCTCTCCATTATGAATTCGCTTAAGCTCTCTTTTTGTTTCTGTTAACTGAGAAAATAAATTTGAAGACTGCTTATACAAATACATCCCGGCAGCTGTTAACACCACTTTTCTTTTATTACGATCGAATAGTACAACATCCAATTCATTTTCAAGTTCCTTTATTTGTCGGCTCAATGCAGGTTGAGCAATAAACAATTTCTCCGAAGCTTTTCCATAATGCAATTCTTCGGCTAACTTCATAAAGTAGGTTAAATGTCTTAACTCCATTAATACCTATTAGTTATTACTATATATAAAAAATTCTATTTTAATTATTACTGTCAAGAATACATTTTTGTGTTGAATAAAGAAAACTCTTACAGATGAACGGATACACTACCTTTAAGCAACTACATCATCATGATGATCCATTATTAATCGGTAACGTTTGGGATGCCCCAAGTGCTGCGGCTTATGAACAAAACGGATTTAAAGCGATTGCAACTTCAAGTGCAGCCATTGCACATATGCTTGGATATGATGATGGCGAAGGAATGAGTTTTGACGAGCTGTTATTCATCGTTAAACGAATTGCGTCTGTAACTTCAATTCCTTTCTCGGTAGATATTGAAGGCGGCTACAGTAGAGACCACACTACAATTATTGAGAACATCGAGAAGTTACATGAACTGGGCATTGTGGGTATTAATATTGAAGATACGATTGTTGTAAATGGCAAACGGGAGTTTTTAGCAACGGCAGACTTTAAAGGGACTATTGAAATTTTTAAAAGTCAGTTGCGCCAAAAGAATATCGATATCTTTTTAAACGCCCGCACCGATGCATTCTTAATGGGTATTGCGAATCCATTACCAGAAACAATAACCCGTATGAAAGCTTATGAGGAGGCTGGTGCCGACGGGATTTTCGTACCCTGCGTAACAGCTACAGCTGATATTCAACAACTGGTAAATACTACCAAATTACCGCTTAATGTACTTTGCATGCCAGATTTACCAGATTTTAAGACCTTAAAAGACCTTGGTGTGAAAAGGATTAGCTCCGGAAATGCTTTGCATGATTACCAGACTAAATCACTAAACAGTATTATCAAACAGATTAGATCAGATCAGTCATTTAGCAGTTTAAACTAACAATAACCTACAACAATTCGTAATAACAAGGGCGATCCTATTGAGATCGCCCCTATTTTTTATTCGATACTTACGATTACCAGATTTTCACACGTTCCGCTTCCGGTTTGTACATTTTATCGCCTGGCTTTACACCAAATGCATTATAAAATTCAGTCATATGACTTAACGGTCCATTTACACGGAAATGCTCTGGTGAATGTGGATCTGTTTGAATACGCGTGCGCATCGACTCATCACGATCTTTAATACGCCATACTTGGGCATAGCTTAAGAAGAAACGTTGATCAGGAGTATAACCATCAATCTTGTCAGTGCCTTTGCCTTGCTCAGTTAATTTAAACGCTTCAAAAGCAATCGCTAAACCTCCAATATCTGCAATATTTTCACCTAAGGTTAATTCCCCATTCACATGCATATCATTTAAAACAGTGAAACCATTATATTGATTAACCACCATTTTAGTTTTTGCATTAAACTTCTCCGCATCAGAGGCAGTCCACCAATCTTTTAAATTACCATCTTTATCATACTGGCGTCCCTGATCATCGAATCCGTGCGTCATTTCGTGACCGATAACGGCTCCAATGGCTCCGTAATTAATTGCATCATCAGCATTATTATCAAAGAAAGGAAACTGTAAAATACCTGCAGGGAAAACGATTTCGTTAAAGCTTGGATTGTAATAAGCATTTACGGTGGGCGGAGTCATACCCCACTCGGTTTTATCAACCGGTTTACTTAATTTCTTTAACTGCTCATTGTATTCATGCTTTGCTAACGACAAATTGTTTACATAATAACTGTTACGTTCAATGCTAACATCATCATAGTTTTTCCATTTATCAGGATAACCGATTTTCTTGGTAAAGGCCTCTAATTTTGCAATTGCTTTTTGTTTGGTTTCAGCACTCATCCAGTCTAATTTCTCGATGCGAGATTTATATACTTTCTGTAAGTTATCAACCAATTTCAACATACGCTCTTTAGCTTCTGGTTTGAAATATTGTTTCACATATAACTGACCCAATAATTCACCTAAACCACCATCGGTAGCTGCTGTAATACGTTTCCAACGATCTTCCTGCACTTTTTGTCCATTCAGTACTTTACCATAAAAATCAAAACGAGCCTGTTCAAATGGTTTGCTTAACTCATTAGCATGCTTGCTAATCATCATAAATCGTACTTTCTTTTTCCAACTATCCAGCGGCTGTGATTTTACTAGGTTATTCAATGCCTGATAATATTTAGGCTGACCAACTAATAACGTATCCTCTTTAATACCCATTTCCGCTAATAACGTTTTAGTATCTAAGTCAGGAGTAAGTTTTACAAACTCAGCAACCGGCAATTTGTGGTAATTTTTAATCGGATCACGTAATTCAACAGGTGTTGAATGAGATTTTGCAATCTCCGTTTCCAGTTTTAAAATTTCATCCGCATTTTTCTTACCCGTAACAGAATCAGTTCCGGTAAGTGTAAACAACTTAGTAATATAAGTCAGGTAAGCAGCGCGTGTTTTCTTGGTTTCCTCGTCATTATTGAAATAATAATCACGATTTGGCAATCCTAAACCAGTCTGATAAAACTGCACCCTATTTTTAGTGCTGTTCTTATCGTCAGGACCAATATAGAAAGCCAGCATCGCGCCATTTCCTTCTTTATACCCTGATGCCAGTAATTGCAGTAATTCTTTATATGATTTCACTGCATCAACTTTAGCTAACAATGGTTTTATTGGATCGTAACCAGCTTTGTCTATTGTGGTTGTATCCATTCCACTGAAATAAAAATCGGCTACTTTTTGTTCAAGAGAACCTTTTGCATTTTCCTTCTTAGAAATCTCGTCTAAAATCGAACGAAGATTTTTCTGATTATCTTCATACAAGGTATAGAAAGAACCCCAACCACTCTGGTCATCAGGAATCTTTGTATTTTTCATCCAGGTTCCGTTAGCATACTGAAAAAAGTCATCACCAGGTTTAACCGTTGTATCTCGTCCTGAAAGATCTAAAAAAACAGTTCGTTTATTCTCCGAAGATGGTTGTTGTTTACAGGCTACACCCAAAAATGCTGTACTGGCCAGCAGCAATAGATATTCTTTCTTCATGTGTTGATTAGTTATAATTCGAAGATAAAGAGATAAGCTCAACATTATTATCACATAGCCTGTAATATTTTGGAGAGAAGTTTCGTATGGGTTGTAAAGAGTCCATAGAATTAAAAAACTATAAATGATGAAACCATACTTATTTTTTGCTTCAGCCTTAGCATTTGCATTAACTTCTTGTTTAGGTAAATCGGATATGCCGGAACCTGTAGTGTATGATGACTTGAACATAACTTCAACAACTACACCAAAGGAAAAACCTCTTGGAGAGATCGTTACCTCAAAAATTTCATGCCAGTTACCAAATACTTGCTATTCATTTTCAGGTTTTGAAGTAAGAGAGATAGGCAATAACAATGTTGAAATCCGCGCAAAAGGAAGAAACACTGCAAAAGAAGGAACAACTTGCGCCGAGGTAATTGTCCCTGTTGATACGGTATTAAAATTTAAACCGGTTATTACAGGTAAGATCATTTTAAAATTTTACAACAAAGACGTTCATTTCAAGTCTGACACAATTGAGATTAAAACGGCTAGCTAATTTCTTTGATTAGCTAATACTAACATGAACAACATATACGTTCTAGGTTAACAATTTTTGGTTTATTTATAGAGAAGGCTGCCTCGTATGAAGCAGCCTTTCTCTATTTTAATGAACCAATTTATTGTATTATACTTGACTTGAGCAGGTGTATACATTCCCAAAACGATCAGTTGCTCTCACAACAATATTTTTTGCCGTTGCAGACGGAGTAACTACAAATAGGTGATCGGTTTTTATGGGCTCTACCCATTTGTGATATTCAGGAATCGATGATCCTTTGTAGAGTTCAACAGTTAATGGGTCGAAATCGGTGATGCGCTTCATGTCACCTTTAAGCAGCCCATCTTCCAACCATTCCACCTTCCATTGAGGATCCCAGTTCCAAACGTTTGCCACAATTCCATCCGCATAATCTGTGTGATAGCCTTTGGCATACACACTGATCTGATGATCTTTAGGCTTTCCGGTAGATTTATAATACCATTTAATATTCTCACCATCTACTTCATAAACTCCATAACCATTCGGTGTACCATCTCCGCAAACCGGACCACTCCACCATGCTCCACATACGGTGCCATGGTTATGCTCCATAATCTTATCATTGATAATTACATGTTCATTCCAATGGGTATGGCCAGACATGATATGCACTTTATAAGGCTCTAGTATTTTGTAAAGCTGCTGACGGTTGGCAACCACCCCGCCCATGCTTTCTTCTTTAAGCTCATTTCGGCGTTTATCGCCTGAATCTGTTGGTATATGCACAGAAACAATTACCATTGAACCTGCCGGAACTGTTTTTAGATCTTTCTCTAACCAACTTAACTGATTCTCGGTTATGTAGCCAATGTATTTCTTTTTGGCACCAATAAAAAACACATCATCCAATACCACATAATGTACTTTTCCGCGGTTAAACGAATAATAAGTAGGTCCGAATTGTTTTTTAAATGTTTCTGCGGAAAGATCATCAGAGCGTACTCCATCCAGATCCATATCATGATTACCTAAAACCTGGAAAAACGGAACACCTGAAATGGCTACTGCTTTTTTATAATCTTCAAACAACTCATGATGATCAAACACTAAATCACCGCAACCTATACCATGAAACAAAGCATCATCGCCATAGCTTTTCACTAATTCTTTCAAATCCGGTGCTGTGGTATTCAGAAATTGATCAGCATCTGAGCGATTTTGAATCTGAGGATCAGCCCAAACAACAAACTGGTGCTTTTGATCTGATTTCGAAAGTTTACTAAGATTGAAATCAGCATTAAAAACAGGAGATTGTAAGTCAATTGGGGTGTAAAACTTTGCAATACCGTTTACATTATCAATCTGATACCCCGCAGGAATAGAGATGTAAACAAATTGAGCCGTCTTATTACTCAACAACTGATAATTTCCTTTTGCATCGGTTTGAGTAATATTGATACCATCAGTAACCGAAACACCGGCAAGACCTTTACCCTGATTAAGCACACGCCCTTTAAGGGTAATAGTTGAAACGTTGCTTAGGTTGTCTTTACGACTTGCCGCATTTACCAGGCTTACAGGAACAGTTACTACCGCTCCTAACAAACCTAAATTCTTTAAAAAATCTCTTCTGAACATTTTAGTATTGGATAATTGTTCACATAAAGAACGCGGAGGTACATTCTCGGCAATGTACTCTTACTCCGCGTTCCATAAGGATAATACTTTTATGCTTAACACTCCAAACAGACCTGAGCCGTTTGCGAATTAAGTTATTGTATTAGGATTAATTTGCTGTCTTTTCCCACCACACTTTGGTATTGACATCATCACCGCCCATAGATTCAACCGCCTTTTTATAGTTTTCGTAGTTGCTGGTCTGAACAGTAGTAGGATACTTAAAACGAACCGGCATTTTTTTATCATTCACCATACCATCTGCAACCGGTAGTTTAGGCAACCCTGTACGACGGAATTCAAACCATTGCTGATAATCGTTGAAGTACAAAGCATAATATTTCTGCAACATGATGCGGTCCATAGTACCATCATAAGCGGTATAGACAGAAGTTGTTGCATTTGTAAAATAGTCTGCAGGTATAGTTGCACCCCATTGTTCAATTGCAGCTTTTACGCCTGCTTCATAGTGTACTTTCGCATCTTCGGCAATTTTACCTTTTAATGCAAGCTCAGCTTTAATGAACTCAACCTCTGCATAAGACATAATTACCGAAACCATAGGAGCTGTAACCAATGCAATATTCAGATTAGAAGGCTGGAACTGGAATTGAGATTCACCGCCAGCGTATCCACTTTGAATACCTTTATAGCCGATAGTTGTTTTTCCATCCAAACTTTTAGCTTGCGTATTAAACTTAGCCAAACGCGGATCGTTAAAGTTATTCAAGTTATCAATAAAGAACTGACCTGCAGAACGGAAAGTAGTAAAGTCTATTGCTCTACCCCATGGTGATACGTTTGGGGTCACACCTGTGATTTTTAAAATTGCGGCCTCGTCATTTTTAGTAAATACAGGATATTTCACCGGATCAGCAATCATGGTTGCCATTTTAGTGTAAGAGTCCATCTCTGTTTGTGACGCTACACGAAGAAGCAAACGCAGACGTAGTGAGTTACAGAATTTTTTCCACTTAGCTACATCATTAGCGTATAAAATATCCGTACCATAGATCATCTTTTTCGATGGATCAAACAAGGTATTAGCAATTTCAAGATCTGCTAAGATTTTAGTGTATATCTCTTTTTGCGTATTAAACTTAGGTTGAAAGATCTTTTCATCACCTCTTACCGCTTCATCCATTGGAACATCACCAAAAGAGTCTGTTAATAATGAATAGATCCATGAATTTAAGGTCATTGAAATGGCCTGATAGTTAGCATCCTGTGAAGCTTCAGCAGCCGCACGCATTTCCTTAGTATTAATCAACCATTGGTAATAAGTTTTCCATGTTGAGTTTCCTGCAGATTCTGACACATCATAACGATGTACTCCTCCCGATGCACTTGGATATGGCAATGCTACTTGCATAATATCAAAAGTGAAAGCATCACTTCTTAAAGTATTAAAACTGGCCACATTATATATGATCGGGTTTAATAAGGTACCAGGACTAATTTTATCGCTTCTGTTCGGATCTTTATTTAAATCTTCAAAATCTTTAGTACAGGATACACTAATTGCACTTAATGCAAGGACTAAAGCTGTTATTTTTTTTATCGTTGATTTCATTTCTTCAGGTTTTAACAATTAAAATTTCAGCGTTAAGTTCATACCAAATGTTCTTGGGCTTGGCAATTGTCCCATCTCTACTCCTGGCAGAATAGTACCACCATTAAGGGCGGCTGTTTCAGGATCAAACATTGGGAAATCAGTGATCATCGCCAGGTCGCGACCATACACTGCAATGCTTGCCTGCTCAACGAAAATTTTATTTAACCATTTTTTAGGTAAAGTGTATTCGAAACGTACTTCTCTCAATTTTAAATAAGAAGCATCAAAAGAGTTTGCCTCCACATTTGCACGACGATAGTAGTCTGCGTAATAGTTACCCACAGCTACTTTTGTAGTGTTAGGAGAATAAGTTCCATCGGCATTTTTCACTACACCATCACCAATCACATAGCCTTCATCACGACCAGGTAAGGTATTGGTAAGTTTACCTTGCTCACTCATTTTGTGGTGTGTTTGTGAATACACCAAACCTCCGTACTGACCATCAACAAGGAAACTGAAACGGTAATTTTTGTAAGAGAATTCATTTAAGAAACCACCCTTCCAGTCCGCATAAGCATTACCGATATATTGAATCTCAGAACCGCGGGCAGGTAAACCATCTTTGGTGTAGATAATCTTTCCTTCAGGAGACCTTACGAATCCAAAACCATAAATATCACCTGTTGAACCACCAACTTTTGCAATAATGGTCGCATTACCTCCGTATCCGATCACTTGCTGGTCTATCATACCTTCAGCCAGTTCTAACACTTTATTTCTGTTTTTAGACCATGTTAAAGTTGTCGACCATTTAAATGCTTTATCAAAAGGTTTAGCATTTAACATTAACTCAACACCCTGATTTCTTACCATTCCAGCGTTTAGAACTGCTGCTGAGTAACCTGTTGCAGCTTCTAAAGGCACATCCAGAATTTGGTTCTTTGTTCTATTATTATAAACAGTTGCATCTAAACCAACTCTGCCATTAAATAACTTAACATCAAGTCCGGCCTCGTAACTAGTGGTAATCTCCGGTTTAAAGTCTACGTTATATAGGGTTGTAGAAACCGAACCAGAACCAGGGAACTCGCTTTGTCCATAGTATTTATTGGTTTTATAAGGATCAGTATCATTACCCACCTGTGCCGCAGATAAACGTAATTTAGCATACGAGATCTGAGATGGTAGCTTAAACAACTCGTTCAAAATAAAACTCGAACTAACCGAAGGATAGAAGAATGAGTTGTTTTGAACCGGCAATGTACTCGACCAATCATTACGTCCGGTTACGTCTAAAAAGATCTTGCTATCATATGATAATGAAGCCAATCCATATAAACTGTTCACCATTTTATTTTGAGCAATGGTCGACATGGTTGGTGCATTGATACCATTAGATAATTTATATGTTCCCGGAATAACCAATCCATCTACATATCCATTTACCGTATTATATTTACGGTTCATAGTGTTGGCTCCTACCGATGCAGAAAGATCGAACTTAGAAGATAACTTATCACGGTAAGTCAATAACGCATCGGTATTAATTTCATATTTAGAAATATTCTGCTGTTTGAAATAACCACTCTGGAAATTAGCAGTACTGAAAGGACGTTGTTGTGCGCGATCTTCATTATTCATATCTATACCCGAACGAATCATTAAATCAAACTTCCTAGAGATCTCATAGTTTGCCATAATGTTCCCAACCACCTGATTGTTATTAAGCGAGTTGGTCATATCATAAGCAATCACATAGGGATTATCGATGAATGAACTGAAAGGGTGGATCTGATCAATTTCATATTTACCATTTTTCCAACGAGGTTCATACCATGCAAGGTCTACGTTAGGATTTTGGAAAATCATGAAATAAGATATCGATTGATTATTATAACCTGTTGCCGGAAGGTTATCACTCTGCTTATTGGTATAATTTACCTTAGAGCTTAATTTCAGCTTATCTGATATTTTATAATCTAAACTAACGGCAGCCGTAATACGCTCGAAACCGGTATTCGGCATGATCCAGTTATTTTTTGTATGTGTGATAGAAGCACGTGCCGAACCTTTTTCGTTACCGCCTTCAAGAGATACACTATTAGTTATAGTCGATCCTGTTCTCCAGAAATCTTTAATATTATTTTTATAAGGCTGCCAAAGGGTGCGCTCTGTACTACCGGTTTGTGTCAACGGATCATACTGGTAATACATTTGTCCGTTAAACTTAGGACCAAATGCACTACTGGTACCACTTGTGCTTGCACCATCAGCAGTTGCACCATAAGAGTAGTATAAATCGCCGGCAGGGGTTAAGGTTTTACCAACACCTTGTCCGTACTCATATTGATAATCAGGCCACTTAAGCACATCATTAAAACTCATTGATGAGTTCACTGTAACACCTATACCTTTAGTTTTACGAGCACCAGATTTGGTTGTAATAATTAATGCACCGTTGGCTGCGCGACTACCATATAAGGCGGTTGCACTTGCACCTTTTAATACAGTGATACTTTCAATATCGTCAGGGTTGATATCTGATATTCCATTACCAAAATCGACTGGAACGTCATTACCGGAACCTGCACCGTAGGCATCATTTACTCCTGCTGAAGTAATCGAACTTCCCATCGGAACTCCATCCAATACAATCAGGGCGTTATTTCCATTTGGATTTAAGGAATTATCACCGCGTAAAGTAATACGGGTAGAGTTTAAAGGGCCTGATCCGGTAGAAACCAAGTTTAAGCCTGAAACCTTGCCGGATAACGAACTTACCCAGTTATTGGAACGAGCTTCCGTTACTTCTTTGCCATTAATAGACTGAGCAGCATAACCCAATGCCTTATCTTCTCTCTTAATACCTAAAGCGGTAACAACCACCTCATTCAGTGATTTAGTATCTTCCACCAACACTATATTAACAGTATTTCCTTTAAATGGCTTTACAACTGTTACATAGCCGATACTTTTAAATTCAAGCTGATCAGCATTTGTTAATTCTTTAGCAGGTTTTAAGGTAAACTTACCATTTCCATCTGTTGATGTACCTGTTGAGGTTCCCTTAATGCTTACCGTTACACCTGGCAGGGGGCCATTTTTATCTGTAACAACTCCCGTAATCGGGGCAATTTGTGCAATTGAATTGCTATACGTTATGAACAACGTGAGGAGAATAGCCAATAATTGCAAACGCATTTGTTTAGTAAAGATTTTTTCCACTTTTAATCTGATTTGATTATGCCGCGAAACTATCTTCACAGTGTTAAGCTAACACTAATTACCTATTACCATACTGCTACCATTTTGTATTACGCCTGTTACATTTCCTTTATTTATTTAACATTTTTATATCGTTCGTCTATTTTTAATCATATAAAATCACTCCTGATTATCAATTCTAACTCAAAAATTATACGATAATAAATTGACACAAAGTTTAACTAACAAGTCTATTTAAAGTGCTGACAATACTGTTTTTTACAGGAATATTTTTTTGGAATCAATAAAATAAAAGAAATACACTGTCGTTATCTTATTATTCACGCTAACAACTAGATAATCATTTATGATAGAAACCTTTACGCAACAAAATTCTGTATCTAAATTGCGAACTCAAGAAACACCCGAAGAAGCTGAAATGATGGAGCAATCCCTGGCAGCAGAAAAGGCTATTACTGAAGGATTTGATAATCTGGGAAGTATAAAGGAGGCCTTAAACCAAATTATGGTAGAACCTAGCCGGAATGCGATTGAGAACATCTTGAAATATTCAAGCTCAACGCGTAAGTAATTCAGCTTTCTTATTTTCGAAAGGTTTAAGTCATTAAAGTGGCTTAAACCTTTTTTAGTTTGTTGATGGTTCATAGTTGATAGATCATGCTTCATAGATCATAGTTCTGAGTCCAGAGCCCCGAGTCTAGAGTCAGGAGTCGTGTTAATAGATCATGGTTCATAGATCATAGTCCAGAGCCCTGGGTCTAGAGTTTGAGTTATATTGATTATAGATAATGCATAGGCTATGGACCATGGTCGATAGTCCATAGTCCATAGTTCTCAGTCAGGAGTCAGAAGTAGGAGTCGTGTTAATAGATCATAGTTCATGGTTCATAGATCATAGCCTGGGTCTAGAGTTTGAGTTATATTGATTATAGATAATGCATGGACTATGGTCTATGGCCTATTGGCTCAAAACTCCGGACTCGCGACTCAAGACTATGAACCATGAACTATGAACAACCCATGGAACCATCTATGAACTATAAAACCTATCTTTGGTCATGATCAAGAAAGACAGATATAAAGCTTTTATAGATTATTTTTCAGAACATCAACCTGACGCCGAAACTGAACTTCATTATACAAACCCCTATGAATTATTAGTGGCTGTAATACTTTCGGCGCAGTGCACGGATAAAAGGGTAAATATGGTTACTCCGGCTTTGTTCGAGCGTTATCCTACACCCGAGGTCTTAAAAGAATCTACTTCCGATGAGGTTTTTACCTATATTAAAAGTATCAGCTATCCTAATAATAAGGCGAAGCATTTAGTCGGAATGGCTAAACTGCTAGTGGATAAATTTAAAGGAGAAGTTCCTGCCACAGTTGAAGAACTGCAGGAAATGCCGGGGGTTGGCAGAAAAACCGCTAACGTTATTGCTTCTGTTATTTACAGCCAGCCGAAAATGGCTGTTGACACCCATGTATTTAGGGTTGCAGCACGAATTGGGCTTACCACCAATGCCAAAACACCCCTGGCTGCCGAAAAGCAATTAGTAAAGAATATTCCACAAGATAAGATCCATGTTGCACACCATTGGCTGATTTTACATGGTCGTTATATCTGTTTAGCACGCAGCCCCAAATGCGATATTTGTCCGCTTACAAGCTTTTGCAAATACTTTGAGCAAGTAGTGCTAAAAAAAGCAATTTAAATACTAATTTTTTTATCATTGAAAAAAAATTTAGCATTTTTCAAAAATATTATTCTATTTTTACACTTACTTTATAACAAGAACAAAACGTACCATGAGCGAAAATAAACTGGAAAAGCTAAAAGCTTTACAACTTACGTTAGACAAACTTGAAAAATCATACGGAAAAGGCACCATTATGAAATTGGGCGATACGGCAATTGAGCCGATCGAGGCCATTTCAACTGGTTCTTTAGGATTAGATATTGCATTAGGAATTGGTGGATTACCAAAAGGTCGTATCATTGAAATATACGGTCCGGAATCATCAGGTAAAACCACTTTAGCGATTCACGCCATTGCTGAATCACAGAAAAAAGGTGGTATCGCAGCAATCATCGACGCTGAGCATGCTTTTGACAAGTTTTATGCTAAAAAATTAGGTGTTGATGTTGATAATTTATTGATTTCACAACCTGATAATGGTGAGCAGGCATTAGAAATTGCTGATAACCTGATCCGCTCAGGAGCAATTGACATCATTGTTATTGACTCGGTAGCTGCATTGGTTCCTAAAGGTGAGATTGAAGGCGAAATGGGTGATTCTAAAATGGGTTTACAAGCTCGTTTGATGTCACAAGCATTGCGTAAACTTACCGGTACAATCAGCAAAACAGGATGTTGCTGTATTTTCATCAACCAGCTACGTGAAAAAATCGGTGTAATGTTTGGTAACCCTGAAACAACTACTGGTGGTAACGCATTGAAATTCTATGCATCTGTTCGTTTGGATATCCGCAGAACCGGACAAATTAAAGATGGTGAAGAAGTTGCAGGTAACCGCGTAAAAGTTAAAATCGTTAAAAACAAGGTTGCTCCTCCTTTCCGTTTAGCTGAGTTCGACATTATGTACGGCGAAGGTATTTCTAAAGCCGGCGAAATTATCGACTTAGGTGTTGAATATGAAATCATTAAGAAATCAGGTTCATGGTTCAGCTACGGAGACAGCAAATTAGGTCAGGGCCGCGACGCGGTTAAACAACTGATCCTTGACAACCCTGAGCTGATGGAAGAACTGGAAGGCAAAATCAGACATGTTGTTACCGGCGAAAGCATGCAAGATAATGAAGAATAAGTTGGTGATTTCACCAATGTTCGATTATACAGATTATACCGTTTGCCATCGGGATCTTAAAATCGCATAATTAGGACTCCGAAGTTAATTGCTTCGGAGTTTTTTATTGGACATGGAGCGGTTGTCGTTACTGCGAAAAGTATGCAGAACAAGACTAAACTAATATTTACATTATACGCTAATGACTGCTAAAGAAGCCATTTTATTAAACTTTAAAGAAACCCGTAGAAGAAGTATAAACCTTTGGAAAGGTATTCCTATTGATTTTTTGCATTGGAAACCAGATCATGAGGCTATGTCTTGTATTGAAATGGTTAGACACGTATTGGAATCAGAGCACATTTACCATGTGATCATCCAAAACAGAGGAGAACTTGGAGATTTTAAATCTCCTTGGGACAACCTACCTTATACAACCGTTGAACAAGAGCTTGATTTTGCCCAATTTTTCAGCGATAAGTTCATGCAAGAAATCAAGGATTATTCAGAAGATGATTTATCAACAATTGAAATAATCAGACCTACTAAGAATCAACGAAAAATTCTTGGTGATTATTTAAATCGGATTGTATTTCATGAAGCTGTTCACATGGGTCAATTACTTTCTTATTTACGAACGTTGGGTATTGAAAGACCATTAATCTGGGATTAAAAAAATTATAACAAAAAACTCAGAAGTTAAAGCTTCGGAGTTTTTTGTTTGAATATAGAGAAAACACCCCTTGTCCCTAAAAAGGAAGCATTCTCCTTTAGGTAACAGATGCTTCGTGCCTCAGTATGACAAGATTATATAAAGGCAAGAGTGTTATGTTCGCATTGTGAGTTAGAATTGGCTAACATCAGCGTAGCTGATTCGAAGTCCCCTCTTGAGAGGGGTTAGGGGTGTGTTCTTTAAAAAACACTCTAAGGCAACTTCAACAAATGGCACTTTTACAACATTATTGCAAAAGATGCTTCGTACCTCAGCATGACAAGATTATGTGAGGCAAGGTTTATTTACTCAAATGCTTCCTGCCTTAGCATGACAAGATATATGCTAAATACTCCATCTTGCTAACGGGCTCACCTCCTGCCCTACAAATTCACCTTTTAAGTATTTATGATATCCGGCAATAGCAATCATGGCTGCATTATCGGTACAGTATTCAAACTTTGGAATAAACACCTTCCATTTCCATTTTTGTTCCGCTTCCAGTAAAGCATTTCTTAATCCTGAATTAGCCGATACTCCTCCAGCAATTGCCACCTGGTTGATCCCGGTTTCTTTTACTGCTTTTTTCATTTTATTGATCAAAACAGAAACGATACGATGTTGAATAGACGCACAAACATCAGCCATGTTTTCCTCCAGGAAATTCGGATTCTCCTTTTGCTTATCTCTCACAAAATAAAGAAATGCCGTTTTTAACCCACTAAAGCTAAAATCTAATCCCGGAATTTGAGGTTCAGGAAACTGATAAGCAGATGGATTTCCTTCTTTAGCATATTTATCGATCAACGGTCCGCCCGGATAAGGAAGATTCAACATCTTTGCCGCTTTGTCAAAAGCCTCACCAGCTGCATCGTCTGTTGTTTGCCCGATCAGTTCCATATCAAAATAGTCATTCACTTTAACAATTTGCGTATGACCGCCTGATACTGTGAGACATAGAAACGGAAAAACCGGCTTTGGATCGTCGATAAAATGTGCTAAAATATGAGCTTGCATATGGTTCACATCGATCAAAGGAATGTTCATACCCAATGCAAATGATTTGGCAAAAGAAGACCCAACTAAAAGTGAGCCTAAAAGACCCGGTCCACGCGTAAAAGCAACCGCATTTATATCTTTTTTGCTTATTTTAGCGTCGATAATTGCCTTGTGGATAGTGGGTATAATATTTTGCTGATGTACGCGTGATGCCAATTCGGGAACAACACCCCCAAAAGCTTCGTGAACTGTTTGATTAGCAATTACATTGGATAAGATTTGACCGTCAGCACATACCGAAGCGGAAGTTTCATCACATGACGACTCGATTCCCAAAATTACTGGCATAATTATTATATATCAGAGCAATTAAAAAACGTTTTTAAGAATATCGGCAAAGTTATTAAAATATTAGGCAAAACGCTGCTATACTTATTCAGCTTGGTAATCATCTTGCTGGTGATGCTGTATTTTGCCGGTCAGACCAAGTGGTTTCAAACAAAAGCCGCTCAGTTTGGTGCCGATTATCTCTCTAAAGAACTTAAAACAAAGGTTCAGATCAAAGGTTTGTACATCAAGTTTATTAAGTCTGTCGTTATTGAAGGCTTATACATTGAGGACCTGAAAAAAGACACCTTGCTTTATTCCGGCTATCTTGAAGTTGACCTTAACAAGTTCAATCTGAAAAACAGAAAAATAGCTGTAGCTGACCTAAAATTGAGCGATACCTATTTCGCTTACAAGGAGTTAAAGGATAAAAAATCAACAAATTTAAGCTTTATCATCAATTACTTCAGCGGCGCTCCGGACACTACTACCAAACCTCCTTCAAAGCCTTTCGAATTATCTGTTAACAACATAGATATTAAGAACCTGACATTCATCTATAAAGATGAAAGCGATACATCCAAAACTGAGGGGATGAATTATGCTGACATCCGTGCATATGGTGTAAATATTCAGGCCAATGATGTAAACATGGATGGAGATGTTATTCTTGCCAACCTCAAAAATCTTAGTGCGCAAGAGAAATGCGGCTTTGTACTTAACAAACTGGCCGGCCGTGTAAAGTATACCCCTAAAGAAATTGAAATTAATAACTTAAAACTGATCACTCCTCATAGTAATATCAGTAAGTACTTAGCTTTTAGGTATAATCGTATTGGCGATTTCAAACATTTTGTTCGCAAGGTTTACATGGATGCCGACTTTAAGCGCTCACATCTAGACTTTAAGGATATCACCTATTTTGCTCCGGCCATTAAAGATTACACCCTTAAAGTTAACCTCGACGGAACTGTAAAAGGAACAGTAACCAACCTACAAACTAAAAACATAACCTTTAGTGCAGGCGATAAAACACTTATCAAAGGAAATATCGCTATCAAAGGATTGCCCCATATTAATGACACGGATATGGATCTTGAGTTTGCACAATTAGTGACCAATAGTGATGATATCAATAAGATTCTAGCAAGCATAGACCAGAAGGATGTTGCTTTACCAGAAATTCTGAAGCAGGTTGGAAATGTTGATTTCAAGGGAACATTCAAAGGTCGTTATAACAATTTCAAGATTAAAGGCATTTTGATAAGTGATGCAGGTTCTGCATTAACTGACCTTGCAATGGATTTCAGAGACATGAAAAAACCATTGTACAAAGGGTTTGTAAATACCACCGACCTGGATATTGGTAAACTTAGCGGTGTTAAATCATTAGGCAAAACAACCCTTTCTGCCAATGTTGACGGACAAGGTTTTGACTTCAAAACAATGAAGGATGATCTGAATGCCAAGATTACCTATTTTGATTATAATGGTTACCGCTACCAAAACATTGATATCAACGGAAGTTTGGCTCTTAAGAAATTTAACGGCTCATTTAACATCAACGATAAAAATCTTATAATCGATTTTGACGGTAAATTCAATTTAAACCAAAATCCATCTTACAACTTTACAGCTGATATTAAGCAGGCTGATTTTCGTGCGCTAAAGCTAATGAAAGACACGCTGGCTATTTCAACTTATATCAGTAGCAACTTTACCGGAACCACTATTGATAATGTACTGGGTAAGTTGTTATTAGAAGGCACTAAATTAACCACCAAACAAGGTTCATTTGATTTAGACAGTATCCAGGTGATCTCGGAGATGAGGGGAGACACCGCTAAAAGACTCTTACTTAGATCAGATATGCTGAATGCAGGCTTTGAGGGAGATTATACCTTAACCCGTTTGGAAGGTGCAGTAAAAAGTATGCTTTCTGCTTATTTACCTTCATTCAAATGGAAACAAACAAAAGCTCACGTTCCACAGAACTTTAAATTCGGTATCTATCTAAAGGACCTTACTCCTATTACTTCCATCTTTATTCCTGACCTGAAGATTCCGGAGAAAGGGTTATTCATTGGTAACTTCAATAGTGAGAAGAATCAAATGACTATTAATGGTTCTATCAAAAAATTGAAGTACCAGAACTTTGAGGTCGACAACTTGATTCTTGACCAGGGTAATAGTAATGAGTCATTATTCCTGAACCTTGCATTGGGAACATTTGCAATGGACAGCTTAAGGTTCAACGATGTGGGTATGTCGAACTACCTGAGAAATGACAAGGTAAATTCCAACCTAAAACTAGTAGATCCTAAAGGCACCAACGCACTTGACTTAAATGCGGAATTATTGTTCACTCCTGATTCCACCATCTTTAGTGTACTTCCTTCAGAGTTAACTCTTAACAGTGAAAGATGGAAAATTGACGATAAGTTCAGGATTCTATTTGCTGAGGACGGTTATCACGTTGAAGATTTTACCCTGCATAATAAAGACCAACGATTAACAGTTGAGGGGATGATCTCTAAAACAGATAATGAACCTCTTACTGTTAATCTCCGCAATCTTGACCTTAATATTTTAAATCCGTTTCTAAAAAGCCAGGGCATAAGGCTCAGCGGTTACGTAACCGGAAATGCAAGTACGATTGCTGTTTTAAAAGCGCCGAAAGTGAGTTCTGACATGATCGTTCATGAACTTGGTCTTAACAATAATATTTTGGGTGATGCCGAAATTTCTTCTCGATGGTACAGTGAAACCAATGAGGTAAACTTCTCAATGAATGTGATGCAGGATGACGTTACCAAAATCAGTGTTTCTGGATCTGCTCAACCGACAAAAAAAGAAGACAACATCTTTGCCGATGTAGAGATGAACGAAACCAGTCTGGTTATTTTCCAACCCTTCTTAACAGGTTTGGTTTCCGATCTTAGTGGCAAAACCTCCATGAATTTACTGGTTCGCGGTAGCATTGCTAAACCAAAAATCAACGGTACCTTATCTTTTAACAATGCAGGAGTAAGAGTTGATTACTTAAATACCCGCTATACAATTAATGATAAATTGGGTGTAGAGAATAGTCGGATTACATTTGAAAATTTCAACTTAAGAGATGTTAAAAACCACACAGCTACAGCCAATGGTTACATGGACCTTTCTGACCTTAACAGTGTTAAGTTAAACTTACGTCTGAATGCCAATCGGTTCCAGGCATTGAACACCACTATAAAGGATAACGAAATTTACTACGGAACGGCGTACGCAACCGGGAATTTCCTTTTCCAAGGCCCGTTGAACGATATGCTTATCGATATTAATGCAACAACTAATGAAGGCACACAGTTCTTCCTTCCAATTTCTGATGAGAGTAGCGTTGGTAGCGACGAGTTAGTAACCTTTGTTAGTCGTGATACACTGGCAAACCTTAAAAAGAAGGAAGACTCAGAGTTAAAACTTCGTCTGAATTTCGACCTTACCGTTAACCCTACCGCAGAAGTTTCAATTTTATTAGGAGAAAACTCGGGTGGAACAATGACAGGTAAGGGAAATGGTAACCTTCAGCTTAGAATAAATACCTTGGGAGATTTCCAGATGTTTGGGCTATATAACCTTACAGAAGGTAAATATGACATGAGCATTCCGGGAATTAAAAAGACATTCAAAATTTCTGACGGAAGTACGGTTCGTTTTAACGGAGACCCTTACGATGCGCGAATGAATGTTAATGCGATTTATGAAACCCGTTCGAGTTTGACAAACCTGTATTCGGATGCCCGTATAACGGAAACTTCTGAAGAAAAAATGAATCAGCGGATCACTGTTAATACACTTATCAACGTTTCGGGAAGCTTGAGCGAGATGACCTACGACTTTAAGATTGCGTTCCCTCAAAACGAGTCGTTGTACGAAAATACATTTGCTTCTTATTTCAGCAGTGAGGGTAATGTTCAGAAACAAGCATTCGGACTATTATCTACCGGAAGTTTTACATCTGAAAACCAAAACTTCGGACAGGGTGCTATCGCGGGTTCATTAGTTGATTTGGCATCTTCCAAACTATCGTCATTATTAAATGAGGCGATCGGCGCACAAAACTTTGATGTGAATGCCAACGTAAACGCGAGCGGGCAAACCGAATTCGGAGGAAATGTTCGTTTGTTAAATCAACGCTTGATCATCAACGGCCAATTTACATCACGAGATAAGAACATTACCGGTAACAGTAATTATAATACCAATAACAGTTCGGCCCTGAGTAGCGATATCGATGTAGAGTATTTAATATTCCCTGATGGAAATCTTCGTTTGAAAGCCTATAATCACTCAAATACTACCAACAGTAATGACTTGGTTTACGATTCTGATTATAAACAAGGCGTTGGTATTCTGTACAGGAAAGACTTTGACAGCTGGAAAGAGTTTTTCGAAAACTCCCGTAAGAAACAACGACTAGCTGAAATCAGAAGACAACAACGATTGGAAGAACGGAAAAAACAGCAGGAAGAAAAAGAAAGGCTAGAGCGCGAGAAACAAGAACTCGAAAAAGCAAAAGCCAAAGAAAATATAAAAGACAACGCTGACGACAGTGAGCGGGTTGAATTCTAATAAATAAAAAAACGATCCTGATTATTCAGGATCGTTTTTCATTATAGCATGACCCATTTTATCTCGTTTGGTCATTAAATAATTTTCGTTATGCTCATTATGTGTTATCTCAATTGGCACTGTTTCCACCACCTCTAACCCATAACCAATTAATCCGGCACGTTTTGTAGGATTGTTAGACATTAATTTCATCTTGGTAACCCCCAGCGAACGAATAATTTGAGCTCCAACACCATAATCACGTTCATCCATCTTGAAACCTAATTTCAGGTTTGCTTCAACGGTATCTAATCCATTTTCTTGTAAATGGTATGCTTTCAATTTATTGATCAGCCCAATGCCTCTGCCCTCTTGATTCATATAGATAATGAGTCCTTTGCCGGCTTTCTCCACCATTTCCATGGCTTTATGAAGCTGCGGACCACAATCACAACGGCAAGAACCAAAGATATCTCCGGTAACACATGAAGAGTGAACACGAACTAATACAGGCTCATTAGGCTCCCAGGTTCCTTTAACTAAGGCTAAATGATTTTCTCCGGTATTCAACTGGGTGAACGCAACAATATCAAAATCACCCCACTCGGTAGGTAGCTTAACTGAAACCTCTTTACGGATTAACGACTCTTTACTCAAACGGTAAGAGATCAAATCCTGGATAGAGATTACTTTCAAATTAAATCTTTCGGCAATTTTCAGAAGATCGGGTAATCGTGCCATCGTTCCGTCTTCGTTCATAATCTCGCAAATAACACCTGCTGGGTATAATCCGGCCATACGAGGTAAATCAACTGCCGCTTCCGTATGCCCGGCACGACGTATCACTCCTCCTTCAACAGCACGTAAAGGAAAAATATGTCCCGGACGACCTAATTCAGCAGGATCAAGATTAGGATCGATCATCGCCTGAATAGTCTTAGCTCTATCCTGAGCAGAGATTCCTGTAGTACAACCATGACCCAACAAGTCTACCGAAACAGTAAAGTTAGTTTCATGTGTAGCCGTATTTCTTCCCACCATCATTTCGAGCTTTAACTCCTCACAACGCTGGGCAGTAATTGGCGCACAAACTAAACCTTTTCCATGTGTTATCATGAAGTTGATATCTTCAGGAGTAACTTTTTCTGCGGCCATTAAAAAATCGCCTTCGTTTTCGCGATCCTCATCATCCACCACAATCAACATCTTCCCGGCTTTGATATCCTCTATCGCTTCCTCTATTGTATTTAACATTATTATAAGGTTTATTTATATTGAACAACCTTAGCGCGGTTAAGTTTTAAGGTTGCAAATATGCTTGATATTATACTTCTTTCTTTTTGGAGAACAGATTCTTAAAAAACCGTTGATACTTTTCTACATCAAATAGCGCAGAGTCTGTTGCCGCTTTGTAGGTTAAAAAAGCACCGATTGGAACCAATACAATGGTTGCCATCCACATTCCCTGATAAGGAGCCAAAGCCCCTTGTTTTGCAAACTTTTCACCACTGATTGATAAAACGTGAAAAACAAGGAAAAACAAGATCGACACTACAACAGGTAATCCTAATCCGCCTTTACGTACAATTGCTCCCATTGGCGCACCGATAAAGAACAATACCATACAAGCGAATGACAAGGTAAATTTACGGTGAAATTCGACCATATGCTTTCTTAAAATTTCTACCTGTGCCTTATCTTCATCCTTAGCCGATGTTAAATAGCTTTTAACATTTCTCATCGAATTTATTGCATCATCAACAGTGAGCAAGCGATCCGACTTAGGCAAATTCATTATGATGTCCTTATTTTTCCACTTAAGGTTGGTATCGGCTTTTAATTTAGCAAAGTTTGCCTGCGGACGGTATATTAAAAAGGTTGGTTTTACGTACAAACTCAGGTTACGTTGCTTTAGGGCCATCAGGTTTTGCAGGGAATCTTCTTTCGCCATTAGCTGACGAACATTCAGCATTTGATAGTTATCTTTAAATAATTCTTCCTTTGTTCTGGAAAGATTAAAGCCCGACATATCGAACTTCAACCCAAACTCCTTAAACCGAATACGTGTTTGTCGCTGACGTTCATTATAGCCATTATCACCCGGCGATTCTTCATAACGAACCCCATCAAACAAATTTAACACTAAATAACGACCATCATCAGATTTAAACATCTCCCCTTTATTCGCCATGATTACGCTCATATTGCCATTTCCTTTGGTATGATCATAGATCATAAGCTCATGAAGGGTTTTGCCGTCTTTATCTTTATGGTTCACTCGAATGGAATATCCTTCGAGGTCATTGTAAAAAACGCCCTCCGGAATATTGAATGCTGCTTTCTTTTGCCTTACATCATAGAGTAGCGAGGCCATTTTAAGAAAGGAATGAGGCATCACGATATTGGAGAAATAAAAAGCTGCAATACTTAAGAATACCATCACCACTACCAACGGAATCATAGCTCTGGATAATGAAATGCCGGATGCCTTAATTGCTACCAGTTCATACTGCTCGCCCAGGTTACCAAAGGTCATGATAGAGGCTAAAAGTATGGCCAACGGCAAGGCTAACGGAACGTTAACCGCAAAATTATAGCCCAATAACTGAAGAATAGTGTACCACTCTAAACCCTTTCCAACCAACTCATCGATGTATTTAAATAAAAACAACATCAATAAGATGAATGAAACGATAAAGAAGGTTGCTACGAAAGGTCTTAAATACGATATTATTATGAGCTTATGAAGCTTTTTCATCCGACTTATTTAAGGCACAAAGGTATTAAATAAGAAACAAAAATGCTTATGCTCCGATAAGACTCAAGAGATTATCAACCTGATTGTCCCAGATTAATTTCTTTTCACTTTTTTCATCTTCGGTAGTAAAATCGGTAACTGCTAACGCAACATCGCCTGTAAGTTCGTCTTGTAGAATTTCTAATTCAAAATAACAATATGGTTCATCATCTTCCCACTTAAACTTTACTGATTTATTGTCCCGCAGACCGAGCAATCGTGCCTTTTGAAGTTCCGAGTTCCACCTAAAAGTATAGAGATCATCTCTCACAGTTACATCATCAGCGAACCATTGGGCCAACCCGTTCGGTGTACTGATAAAATTAAATAATATTTTAGGCGATGAATGTATCTCATATTCAAGGCTATATTTCTTTTTAGCTCCCATCCAGCACAAAAATTAAAAATTTTGGTCAATCTTATTTTTAAAGTACGTTAATTTCTTCTATATTTGCAAACCTTTTCAGAAAAGGGGTATCGGGTAAAGATACAAATAAAAACCATAATTGGCGGGGTAGCTCAGATGGTTAGAGCGCAGGATTCATAACCCTGAGGTCACGGGTTCAACTCCCGTCTCCGCTACCACATGGGACTGACTCCCAAACAACAGAGGGTTGCTCAATAAAAAGCAACCCTTTTTCATTGGCTTTCAGCGAGTTACAGCTAAATAAATGATTAACCAAGGGTGTTCTAAATGCTCCGTCAGAGTAGGTGAGATCATGTTTGAACACCTCACGTATTAAAGATTGTTTATTGTGAAGGGATGCGATTTCATATATCTCATTCAGTCTTGTTAACTCAGGCAAAACTTTCTTAATTTTCTGTTCCCAATCAGAATTTTCCTTTTTGGTCAATTGACTAATCTCCTCTGTAATTAATACTTTCTCGTAAGAATATTTCTTATGCCACTTTTTATAAGTTGCACTATCAATTTCATCTTCCATTAACCTTCCTTCTAACTTGTCGAGTTTGCGGTTAATTTCTTCAAGTTGCTTTAACCTTGAGGCTTGTTGACTTTCAATATCTTTGGTTGAATCTTTCAAACGCTTTAAACATTGTTTGGTTATATAATCAACCTGATCTTGAGAAAAACTTAAAATCTTTAACAATTTTTCAAACTGTTCATGTAAAACTATGCCTGGGATATTAACTGAGCTGTGTTCTCTACATCTATAATATAGATAGTATTTGTTTTTTCCTTTTGAAAATCCGGCAGTCATGTGTTTACCACACCAGCATCTAAGAACACCACGCAATGGAAAATCATCTCGCAGCTGTGTTTTTAGGGGCTTAATATTCCCCAGTTTTTCTTGAACCTTCCAAAAATCAGCACTGTTAATAATAGGTATATGCAGCCCTTTTACATATTTTTCAGGTTTATTCTTTTCTGCTACAACCTTTATTAATCCTGCATATACGGAATTACTTAAAACTCTTCTTATTGCACTATTACCATTTCTGGAGAAACCTTTTTCCTTAGCTCTTTTTTGAATTTCGTTGATAGGTGTACCAGAAAGGTACTCCATGAAAATAGTTTGGATTATTAAAGCGTGCTTATCGTCAACCAACAATACTGCTTTGCCATCGGAATCCTTTGAATTTGTATAACCAAAGGGGGCTAACCCTAAATATCTACCCGATTGTTGGGCTTGACGCATTCCATCTCGGGTTCTTTTTCTAATCCTTAGCAATTCTTCATTGGCTAATAGATAACGAAAAGCACGCTGCATAAAAACAGTAGGATCATTTGTGTCAATATCAACGGATTCATGCGTTGCTATTACTTTAATATGATATTTAGTTTCAAGCTCACTTATTTTCATTAATGCTTCAGCAAGATTTCTACTGAAGCGGTCATGATCCATTATAATAAAATATTGGTTTTGACCCTTATGTTTCTTAATGAATGTTTCTACGGCTTTATAGTCGGGGCGATCAAATGTATAACTACTTTCTCCATTATCTTTAAACAAGGCTGTCAATACAAGATTATTACGGGTGCAATAATCGCGTATACTCTGTTCCTGATACTCCAGTGAATAACGAGATTGATCTCTTACACTTAATCGCATATAGCCAATAGCATTCATAAATCATCATTTTGTAATAGGTATTCAACAATAATTTCTACTACTAAATTTAGCATTTTTAATTCATCTGTACTAAAATCATTCACATGTCTTTGTTCCTCTTTTTCTTTTTTCACAATTGAGCTATTGCCCTGTTCTCCAAATTCCATCTCACTTCTCCTCGCTAATGAAAAAAGCCCGTTTCCGGGCCATACTTAAACACTATTACTCATTAAGAAATATCCTACTCTTTCTTCGATTATTAAACGATGGTTCATACCGGATATACCTGTACTCAGCTAATTCACGCAGTGTTTTATGAAAAGTAGCACTACTGGATATTTTTGCTATCGGCATTAACTCATAACTAAATACAGTTACAGGACTTTTATATCCCTGGTTATGATAGCACTTGAGGATAGCCATAAAAAGTGAAACGTGTGTTACACTTATTTTGGGATCCCCCTGAATCGCATCAAAAAACTCCGATAATTCCTTTAGCGTAGCCATTTATTTAGTAGCTATTTCTTATTCAACCTCCCTTGAGCATTAATGAATCGACTGCCGTTTACGTTTTATTTTTTTGTTGCTTTCTTTCGTTGCTTCCGGCTCATCATCCCCTTCGGATAACTTCTGCTGAGTTTTATTAGCTTCCTTTCGCAATGAGTTAGCATCACCAGGAGATTCTTTTTCTCCAGCAATTTCTCTTATTCCTACACGACGTAAATTGTTATCGTAAATATTAATAGCTTTAAACTGAGGACTTGCTTCGACGTACCGTTTCTGTTCTCCTGACTCATAAACAAAGGTGACCACCTGACGGTTGCCTCGATTTAAGGATTCAATTAACCGGCTTCTTTCTTGTTCCGAGTTTAATTCTTTAATCAGGTGCTTATCCAATTCCCTTGAAAGGTCAAAGCCATAGTTCTGGTGAAACTGTCGAATCTTGAAATTACCGTTCTCTTCCGTTTGCTTGAAATCCAGTTGCAGCCAGGCATTGTATAACATTCCTTCTTTGTTGTACAAATCCTTATTAACCGACCTGCCGCTCATCAGGTTATATGCTTCCTTTAAAGTAATGGTATGATCATTTGCCATGTAAAATATTTGCTTTAGAGAATCATTGGCACCTGCTTGTTTCAGTTCCAAGTCGTACTTGTTAAAAAAGTACAAGTCGCTTTGATCCGATTTTCTAAAGTGAAGCAAGGCTTTAATTTCATCTTTTCCATATTCCATTTGATGCTTTAATTCAAACTGAGGTTGCTGTTTTTCAAGATGCAGCTTTAATTCACTTTCTAATCCCTCTCCGAAACCGGAAAACTTTAGCTGATTGCTCAGGTATTCAAAATTTTTCTGATTCATAATCTTTTACTTTTAATGTGTGAATTGAACAATTAAAATAACTGCTGTAGGGGCTTGGCTCTTACGATTGTGGGATTTCGGATTTTTAAAGACAAATGCCTGCCGCCATTTTGTTCCATAAGTTGTACTTGCAGATATTTCATATCCGGGATAGTGAACTTAGGTAAAGCAAAAATAATTCGTTGTGCTGACCGCTCCTTGATCATCTTCGTATCACCATAAATAGCTACCGGATTAAGTTCCATTTGCTGAATGGCTGTTCGCTTGGATTTCTGCTGATCAAGAATTGTCAGCCGGAATTGTTCAATATCGTACCCGATGTCAGCGTAATTTTGCAGCTTGAACTGTAAATACATCAAATTGTCTTTCACATAGACACCTTCCAGACTGATTTCGATACCATACTTTTTGTCTTTCTTATGATTAATGAAGGCTTTCTGTTTAGCTAATTTTTCAGCCACTTGGATAGTATGCGCTTCCTTGCCATTCTCATTGGAGAACAAAACTTCTGGCTCTGTTTTACCATAAGGATTTTCAATCCTGATTAAGTAGCTAACAGGATTTTCCGCATAATTCACAAGAAATGAATACAGCTTTCCATCCGCAGTAATCACTGTAAGATTAGTTTCATCGAATTCCGGTTTTGCAGCTTTCAGCAGCAGCACATTCGAAACATCCTTAACTTTTTGAACCAATAAATCCTTAGTTCCCCGGTCCACACTTTTGATTGCAAAAGGAAATACAATACAGGTGGTTTTGAAACAGGTTATGGTCAATCGTTTGGGGATGTATTCTTCATCTTGCAGTGAGGATACATCTTGAGCTTTAAGTAATGGACTAAAAAGGAATAGAACAATTCCGATTAACCCTAACACACTTATCTTTTTCATTGGAATTATTTTCTTAATATATAATATCTTGATTATTTATCTCTATTTAAAAGCCAGCAATTAATGGATCTGGTTTTGCTTTTCATCTATCAACAGTACCTTATAACCTGCTTTTACCGTTACTTTGGTTAACTTCATCCGTTTACTGACCAGGTTTTTCGCAGCTTCTACTCCTGCACTTGCTACTTGTCCGCTAAGCGAATTGTCCCAATCTGAAAGTCCAATGGCTTGCACCGAACGGTCGGCCGATTGTTTAGCCACATCCCTCGAGATTGCCCCCGGCACATACAAGCCCAGAATACCGTCCAGATCATACACCTTTAAAGCCACCGGGAATATGGCGTTCTGATACCGAATGTTGTTAATCGTAATCATTAGCCGTTCATTACTTAGTGAAACAGCACCAAAAACAAATTGATCCTTTGGAATTAATGTGCCGTTTATATAGACATCTGTGGTAAGCCGCAGTTTGATGATAGACCCGTTTACCAAGGTCTGTGTTTCCTGCACCTCTGCCGTTATCGCGTTTTGTTCGGGTATAGTTTCCAACTCTTCCAGACCATAAAACCCCTTTTGAACAGGTGCCAGATTGCTAAAGGTTGTATATTCCTGATTTTGCCCGCCACCAGTCAGCAGAGATACCGGCATCTCCTCATTTCCGGAAGTCACCGCAAATAATTTCCCCTTTTCTTCTATAAAGGTTTGTTTGTTTTTTTCCTGGATACGCTCAGGGTGCTGAATATCCAGTATTTTATCCAACATACCGTTTAGCTGCTGCAGCTCCTTGTCTTCTCCTTCAGGAGAATTCATGTTAAGCATAAGCTGCTCCAATCGGTCTACTTCTTTTCTTTCTACAGGAATTGTATTTTGTTTTGAGCGTATGTTAATGTTTGTCCGCTCATTTACAGATGGTGTTTTTCTTAACACCGTATTCAACTGCTCCAGCTTTTCGTAAATGTTCGCCTCACCAGCATCTGTTTGTTGGGATTGCGGATATGGAGAAGCGAGCAAACCCTTGTTTGCAATGTCAGGGATAACTATATCCATGACATTGTTTTCAATGCTATTGCTTTGCTTATAATAAGGATCATTCTTTATCAATTCTTTTAGTTTCTGTGAATCAGCTGCTGCTTTTTCATAATAACTCATTTTGGTAAGTGTTTTGTCTTCATTAAGGATGGCCTCCGGTAACGATAGATTAAATCCGCTCTGCGCCTTCGCTTCCGTACCGGCACTCGCAACTTTCCCGCCGCCAAGCGACCAGAACAAGAGCGTTAAAAAAGGCAGAGTAAGTATGGGTAATACCATTAATAACTTGCGTTTTTGTAAAAACGCGGGTGAATGTTGGTGTTTCATAGCTGTTATTTCTTTAATTGTGATTGATAATTAGTTTCTATGTAAAGCAGGCTATCCATGAGCCCCTGATATCGAACCAAAAGACTGTCATTCGTTCGATGACTTTGGAAATACTGTATTCGCTCCATAAGGATGTTCTTCAAACTATCCATTCGCTGCCATTCCTCCTTTGTGATCAGGGGTTGCTCAGTTCGGTTTCTTTTGAAAAAAGAGTTTGATGCACCCGGTTTTTTAATCGAAGTTATGCCAGTCGAGCTCTTCGTTCCTTTCACCATACCCTGATGAATAAAACAGCAACTACTGACAAAAGCGATGGCCACAAATAACACAAACATGGCCCTTTGATAGCAATTGGGTAAACGGGAAAAGAGGACTTTCATCCCTTGTGTCCACTTTTGCTGCACCAGGAGAATAGCGTTCGCTATGTGCTGGGCAAGGAATTCCTGAGCCTTCCTTTCATCAGTGGTTGCAGCAGGGTTCTTTTTGAGCTTTGGAAATCTAGCCATCACCTACCTGCTTTCTGTTTTCAAATCCCTGTTTTCAATAGTTTCCCAGCGTTCAATTAAGAAACCGTGCGGATTGTTATCCGACCTGCTTACATTTCGAAGGTAGCCCGCCGTTATCAAGCTACGCGAAACGATACTTGTTGGCCTGGTGATTCGCTGAAGTGCATAACACTGGAAACGATACGGGTAGCAGCTCACATCAATTCGAATACTGTCTATCGTTAACTGCTGGCTGATATTCGCTGAGATTACGGTTGCATAGAAGCCCTTTTCTTTCAAATTATCATAGGTCCTTTTGGCAGAAGCATCGGCCAAATAAAGCGCTTTGGTTATGCCTGACTGTATGACTTTCTCATCCGGATCCAGCGTGAAGAACAGTTGATGAAAGGTTTTTACATGATCCCTAACTTCTACTTCAATGTTATCCTTCCGATCTGAGGCATAGGCTTCCAATGCCTTTCCATTTGCCAGAATGTAGATCTTGTTTTGCATCACCGATACCAGCTTAAAGCTTTTGTATACTGCAAATCCGCTTAACACTGCGGAACATGCAACCACCAGTGCCGTAAATCCCCGGATATACTGGAAGGCGGTATCGATATTTTTTAGTTGTTTGAACATCGCGCTGATTTTTTAGTTGCCCGTTAATTTGTCATTCATATACCCTGAAGGACGATCCTTTTTATCTCCTTCATTAAAGTAACCCGAACTGGTTCCGCTGGAGCTCATGCTGCTACTGATCTTACTGGCAGCATTCCCCATGGTATCGGCAACCATACCCGCTCCTGTTGAAGCGGCAGCGATCGTTGTTCTTGAGGAGCTACTTAGCATACTGGTTATCTTTTGCGTCAATCCGCCGCCTCCGCCTGCATGAACGATGTAGTTGGCAATCGACGGAACGGTAAAATATCCGATGATACCAATGACCATAAAAACGAGGTAGGCTACATCGGTTGCGCTGAAGAACGTGTCGCCATAATCCTCTACTTGAGAGATGTCTATTGCCAGCATGTTTTCCTGAATTTTACCGATGATGCTGCCAAAGATGTTGGCCACCGGCAGCCATAGATAGATATTGATATAACGCGCAAGCCATACGGTTAGGGTATGTTGAAACCCGTCAAATACAGCCAATCCAAATACCAGCGGACCCAAAATAGAAAGCACCACCAGATGAAAGGTCCTTAGCGTATTGATGCACAATGCAGCGGCTTCAAACAGTACAGCCAGTATCTCACTCATCCATTCCTTTACCGAATTCCGGAAGCTGTACGACAATTTTGCGCTAACAAACCGTAGATCGTTGCCCAAACCTTCCAGCACGCCTTCATCCCCAGGATCAGCATTATCATAGGTGTATTTATACCAATCGTCCCTATTACCGGCTCCTGATTCTCCTATGTACATGTGCCAGGCATTGGTCTTTTTTATTGCCGCCTCTTTATGCTCTAACAATACCCGGATGGCTTTATCCGAATCGTCTACCATTGCGGAAGTTGCCGTTACCACCGGTTTCATGACCCCATTAATCAAAGCCAATACGGAAGGAAAAATCATGACACAAAAACCAAGTACAAACGGACGGAATAAGGGGTAGAAATCGATTGGTTCGGCATTGGCTAAATGTCTCCAAACACGTGAAGCGATATACCAGGTTGCTGCAAATCCGGCAATGCCCTGCCCGACACTGGTCAATTTGCTGTACAAAGGCATCATCTGGGTATACAATTGCTCCAGTACCTGATGCAGACTGCTCATCTCGCTTGCAACTGTCTGTCCATAGCAGGTAATTGGAAGCACCATCCCCGCAACAGCAGCTAATGCAGCTTTTCTATATGTTCTCATCATTTAAAGGTTAAATTTTCAATCCCTTATCCTTACTCACCTATTTATACCGAATGACAGTCGGTAGTTATGGTGATCCGACTCCGTATAGTTTTTGAATCGTGTTGATGCTGCGATGCTCCTTGGAGCGTGAAAGAGAAAGAATAGCAGTGCTGTTATTAAAACTCCTGAGGAAACTGAGTTTATCCTGAAGACTGACAAACAAATTATCGATGGCGGTTAAGCGTTCATCATCACTCATTCTGAGCTCGCCTGCTGTTACAATCATCACCAGTTCTTCCAAATCCCTTGCGCTCTGATCCAGCAGGTTGTCATATACGTTGAAAAGGTAATTGAGCTCTGCGGTTGTGAAATTTCCACTTGATTTAAAGCGCATGAATGCAGTTTTGTACTCTCCAACAAGTACCTTTTGCATGTTGATGATTTCAGCAATCCGTTTATAGTTTTTAACGGCAGGGCTTACCTCCAACAGTCCGTCAAGAAATGTCTTATGCAGACTGAAATTGCCCTGGGAAATATCCTTGATGGCATTATAGCCAGTACTAACAATCCGATAACCTTCCTGCATATCCTTGAGAATCTGCTTGAATTGATTCAATTTTTCAACATTCAGAAGCAACTGGGCAATCTCGTTCTGTTGGGCATTCGCGCGTCGAAACCCTGTTAGCATTATAAATGCAACTAACCCTATCATCACACATCGTTTCATCGTAATCCCGTTTTACTTTCATTAATCATTTGCTCGTCTCCGAAAGGAGAAGTTTTCTGTTCACAATCTCTCTTTGCTCTTGCGCCCTGGCCCTTTCAAGTTGCAGCACTTCATTGCTGAACCGCTGAACAAAAGAGCAGGCTTGCTGCATTTGATCATGGAGCTTATCAATTTTGCTTATGCGCTCATCATCTTTCATCTCAAGTTTTCCGTTTTCGATTACTAAAATCAGCTCATCCTCCAATTGCTTACTATCCCGTTCGATGCGCTGAAAGACCTTTATCAGGTAGAGTCTTTCCTCCCTATCAAAGGCCTTACTCTCTTTAAGTTGCTTGTTCATTTCATCGATAACCTTCCGAATTTTCAGGCGGCTCTCGATGATCTCTTTTACCCTGGCGTGCTGTTTTATGGCCGGGTTGACATTTTTTAAAGAATTGAAGTATTCCGTATGCAGCCCGAATTCTCCGCTTTTAAATCCCTCAATCAAACCCAGCCCTTGTTTTGCCACTAGGTATCCTTCCTGGAGGTATGCGGCATAGACCTTTAAGGCTGCAAGTTGCTGTACCAAGTATTTCTTTTGCGTCTTTTTTTGCCTGAACCATTCATCATAGCTTTGCGCTTTCAGACCGGGTGAACACATTAGCAGCAGGATCAACATCACAAGTTTTCTCATATCCGGTTTTTATTGCAGGTTATAGAATCGCTTAACAGCTTCAACATCATGCTGCGCTTTGGCCCGCATTAAACTCAGACGGATATTCCGCCTGTTGAATTTGATTAAGTCATAAAAAACAATATCTATCTGTTTATCGGCCTGTTCAATGAGTTCGAGCCGTTTGGCATCGCTCATTTGTGTTTGAAATGAATTAACTATAACAAGTAATTGGTCAATATTTTTAGCGCTTTGGCTTAACATACCTTCATATACTTTTGACATGGTATGCAGCTCTTCGGCGGTAAAATGTTTATCCTTTTTTAGCAGGTTCCATGCCTTTTGATAGGCTTCAAGAAGCCTTGCCTGCTTTTTTGAAATGTCCCGCACCTTTTGGTAATAAGCAATAATGGACTTTACCTTATTCAGTTCCTCAAAATACTCCTGATAAAGTGTTTTCTGACGCTCTGTCCACTCTGTTATTTCCTCCAGCTTAAGCTTTGCCATTGCGTTCTCAATTGCTTTCTGAGCATTTTGCAGCCAGATGGTTTTGTTCTGCAACCGTTGAATTCGCAGGTCCACTGCTTTGATCACTTTTTTAACGCCTGCTTTAATGACTTCAAGAATTCCGGCCGGAACTATGGCATTAGATTCTCTTGTCGGAAGCAGCGTGAATCCGCAGCACAGCAGTGCAATTAGCACCTTTTGAATTTTCTTCATAACCTATTTCCTTTTATTATTTATCCCCGTTTCACTGAACAAAGCCTTTATACCTTTTTCAATGCCACCGTATTTCTTTGCATATTCCTGCACTTTCATCTTTTCAGTTTCCTCGGTTGTATAGACCAGATATTCCTCCGGGGATACTTCCGTACGATACACCTTGGAATGCATTCCTCCCAGGGAAATAAAGACCTCTTTGTATTTCCGATTCGGGTCGTTTGCTTTATTGACCGAGAGCACCAAAGCTTTTTCTTTTTCAGTCAGACCCAGTAGTTCCTGTATCTGATCGAACTTATTCTGGTATTTGGATTGATCCAAAAGGATCTTGCAATCGGCATTGTTGATGATGGCCTGCTTTACTATAGGACTGCTGATCACATCTTCAATTTCCTGGGTAACGACGATGGCCTCGCCGAAAAATTTGCGAACTGTTTTAAACAGGTATTTGATGTATTCTGCCATCCCTTCTTTAGCGATTGCTTTCCAGGCTTCTTCGATCAGGATCATTTTACGGATGCCTTTGAGCTTGCGCATCTTACTGATAAAGACTTCCATAATGATAATGGTGACCACCGGAAAAAGAATCGGATGATCTTTTATGTTATCCAGTTCAAAAACAATAAAACGTTCATTAAGCAGATTAAGATTCCCAGTCGCATTGAGCAGGTAGTCAAATTCCCCTCCTTTATAATACGGCCTGAGTACGTAGAGGAAGTTGTTGATATCAAAATCCTTTTCTTTCACATTGTCGTTGGCAAGAACAGTTGTAAACTCATCCCGCAGGTATTCATAAAAGCTGTTAAAACCCGGAAAGATGGATGGGATGGTTTCCAGCTTTTTATAGTAAAGTCCGAGGGCGTTGGACAGAGCAACGTATTCACTACGCTTAAATGTTTCATCGTCCTTTTTCCATAAGGCAAGCAATAGTGTTTTAATGCTTTCCTTTTTCTCCGTATCCAATTGATCGTCTGATCCGATGTAAAAAGGGTTGAAACAAATGGGGTGCTTTTCATCATAAGTGAAATAGTAGCCACCAACCATCTCACAAAGACCCTTATAGCTGTGACCCACATCTACCAAAACAACATGGGTTCCCTGTTCATAATAAGAACGCACCATATGATTGGTAAAAAAGGACTTGCCGCTGCCGCTCGGCCCTAAAATGAATTTATTACGGTTGGTACAGTAACCTCGTTTAATGGGCTCATCGCTAATGTCCACATGTACCGGAAAGCCTGTAAGCCGGTCGCCTAAACGAATGCCAAAGGGGCTTAGCGATGATCTGTAACTCGTTTCCAAGTTTAAAAAGCAAGTCGCCTGTTCACAAAATGTATCAAACGTATCGTTCATCGGAAAATCCGCTTCGTTTCCGGGAATGCCGGCCCAGAATATCTGCGGAGCACCAACGGTTTCCAGTTTTCCTGTTGCATCCAGTTCCGCAAGGGCTGAAATGATCTTGTTTTTCAGTTCTTTTAATTCGGACTTCTGATCCGTCCATGCCAGTACGTTAAAATGTGCTTTAACCGGAAGTCTTTGGTGGCTGATGGCTTCATTTAAGAAATCATTGGTCGCATCACGGGCAATTAAATTTTCTCGTGAATAGGCTGACAATGATTGCAGGCGCAGGCGCTTACTCTCTAGTTTCTTCAGGGTTTGAGCATTATCCTCGATAAAGATGTACTGGTTGTAAATATGATTGCAGGAAAGCAGTTGCCCTAAGGAGGAGGCAAAACCAACACTGAATTTTGTTCGGTCCGTAGAATAGCGATCATAGTTAATTCGCGCTCCACACAGGGCTGGTAAATCAGCTGCGTCGGTAAGCGTGAATAGCTGGCAGTGTGCATCCCCAACTTTAAGGCCCTCGTCAAAGCTGATGTCTTTTAACAATGGCAAGCCATGTTCATCTGTCGATAATGCACAATAGCGTTCTATCAATCCTGCTTTGTTAATCGTTCCAACCAGATCCTCTTCTTTCAATCGATTCAGTTTCACAAATCCGCTGTCTTCAAGGATCCTTGAGAATTGACCCGCACTATCCAAAAAATCCAGCAATAACTGCCGGTTTATTGTTTGGAGGGGAACAATGGAGCCTCGCAGCAGGTTGCAAAAAAGCGAAGAACTTGGCTTTCGACCGTCCGGCTTCTTGGTAAACAGTAAATAACAGGAATGCTTCAGATAAGGACGCTCATTAAAGAAACACTCGCTGCTTCGGGATAGAAAGCCTGTATCAGCTTTTTCAAAATCGGCAGTGTATCGACTTTCAGTAAACCAATCCTGTTTATGAAATACGGTGAATTTAGGCAGAACTTTAATTGCCTTCACCCATGCCTGATGAAAGGCTTCATACTCCTTATCCGATAGAGTGAACAATTCGGGCAGATCAACCTGAAATGCCACAGTTACGTCACCTTGCCTGGAAACAATACAATCATACTCCACTCCCATTATTGGTAAAATATCCCTCATCTGCTTTTCCATCATCACACACTTACCTTTTTTATTCTTCTAATACTTTCTTAACCGAAACACCAGGAAAACTTCGTTCATACACTTTTATCACTTTGGGAAGATTTCGCTTAGCCAAAGCTTTCATCAGGCCATGCTCGCCGTATTTATTACTCAGTGCATACAATCTGAAAATCAAAAAGGATCCTGCTAGTGCTACAATTCCGATGCACAGAAATGAGTTAACTTCGGCGATATACAGGATTGCAAATAGGATGAGCAGCAATATTACTCCCGCCCCCAGATACCAGATGTATTGTGCTTTTAACCCCCGAAACTCAATGCTTTTATTGATACCCTTATTGATCTGATATACGCTGCTACTCATTTTACGATTTTTTTAAATGCTCTTCAATTGTTTTTAATACCTGCTCTTTAAGCTTGGGATCATTTTGAGTGGCTCCTGTAAAATTTGTAGCGTTAAAGTGTTTATCACATAACCCTACCAATTGTATTGTTTGATAAGTTAGGGTGCCACTTTCTTTCATGCTAAAAAACTCCTCTTTAAAAGATTTCTTTAAGATTCTCCGGATATAATGAAATTTGGAAGGACGGAGTTCACTAGTCATTTCCTCAAGGCAGAGCTCTTCAATTACATTCGCCGGTTTTCCTTCCAGTATCAACTTTTTTAGCAGCGGTTCAACTTCTTTTACCTTTTGTTCCAGATAAGCTCTTAAGGAAAACTCTTCTTCATGCCTTACGATGAGTTCGGGATTATTGTGAATCAGATAAGCCCGGAGTTTCTCGATCAAAAGATTGTACATGGTAGTTGATTAGATACCAAAGAATGATTTAATTACTGTAGTAACTACTACCAGAAACACGCAACTTCCGAACCACGCGGCTGCCACCTTGCCCGTATCCGGATCTCCAGCATTCCATTTCTGGTAGACCTTTACTGCGCCTATCAAACCGAGGATAGCCCCCACCGCATACATTAAATTGGTGCCCGAATCAAAATAACTGCGTACTTTTTGATTGGCCTCTTCAATTCCTGCATTACCATCCTGGGCAGTTGCATAAAAACTGATCAGAGCCAAAGCCATACAAACCATCAGGCCTGATAATTTTCTGTTTGAAAACTTTTTGAATCCATTTCTCATTGTTTCCATTGCTTATTCATTAAAAGTCAATTGCTACTATTTCCTTCATCCGACCTTCCCGCATGCTGCGGGAAAACCGTCGAAGGTCTTACGGGACCGGCTCATACGCTCTCAAATGAGCACAATAACACGCTCTAACTCACTCTCTCACACTCTCTCATCCCTCTTTCGTTGTTCTTTTCCCGGAAGAAATTTTCAGCGGAGCAGTGTCTCCCACACGCTCTCCAACTCTTCTTCACTTAGCACCACTCCGCATAATTCCTTAGTCTCTTTGATCATAAAATTGGTAATAGCAACCCGGCAGGCAGGCTGATGTAACCCCTCATAGTTTGTTAGCTTCACTTTCAACTCTTTAAGCAGTTCTGCTTTACTAACATCTTTTCCTGCCTTTTCCAGGATGCTTCCACGTATATTACTGACCACTTTCTCTAATTCATCAACTCGAGAGAAGGAATTCTTAGCATGCTTATCAGTTACCATGCTAATAGGTCCAATACCTTGTCTTGTCTTCTTCATTAAGATCTCCTTAATGTCGGCTCGGTAATAAAGTATCATCACAAGGATATAATAGCTAATTGCCAAAAGACCCGTACCGGTAATAAAATCTTCCCAAGTAATTCCACTCAACATATCTTTTGCTTTTAATTTTTAAAATCAGATTGTTTCCGATCACATAAACAAAGATGGAGGATTGTCAAAGGCATTTTTGACACTATCGTGTTAGCTAACAACTATTTTTTAATGGGGAATTTTACTACCCGGGGTGTTGGAATAAGATGATTTCGTATGGAAGCAGACATGATCAAGTGCGATAACAGTTTGGAATGTATTATTGCACCTTATTTTCCGGGTATGTTATTACTATTCGCAGTTAGCTAACAAATCGAGAATTCTGGATGGTCAGATATGACTGCAACAAAAAAGAGTCGACTTTTAATTAAAAAAATCGACTCCACATCTACCTATGAAAAACATGCCCTGGGAGGGCAATGAGTCAAATATATGTTTTTTTACGTTAAGCAGAGAATTTCCTTTAGCTAATAAAAGTTCATATCAGCATCATCCATTCTTTTTTCCAGCCGCTCTTTCAGGTTATCAAGAAAAATCGTTCGATTCTTCTTGCGGATACGCATGCCTTGATATACCCTATAAAAATTTCCTAATTGGATATTGAACATTCGTTCCAAATTGGTAATGATGTGCTTTACATCCGTTTTTCCAAAATTTACGCATCCTCCGGATTGCAAGGCATAGGCAAGTTCAATCAATGCGGCCTTCGAATCTGTCCAAGTAGATAAAGATTCTTTTTGTTTTACCGGTTGCTGTTCAACCGCATCTAATGAATTCAACGAATGATTAATAAATTCTTTCAACTGTTCGAATGCCTGCACTTTGGCTAATTTAAAACTGTAAACAGTGGAAAAATTCGAATCCATATCCAGCGAGTATTCAGGAAGCAGAGGAATACGGCTTCCCTTTCTTAGAAAGAATACTTCATCCATATGGCTTTTATTCATTCGGTAATAGGTGTAAAGAAGATTATTGCGATCAAAAAAGAGTTTGATACGATCCAGTTCCTGCAGAAAATATGTTTTTTGAGCATCCTTACTTCCTATCGGTTTTGATACTTCCAGGTGGAACACTTCGATGAAATAAATCAGTTCTTTTAAAAAGAGCGGCTTGATTTCTTTGAAAAACTCGATTTCATCTGCCGGATCCTTGAATGCATAATCAAGCAGAAAGGTTTTAAGTTCTTGCAAGGCTGCCTCTACAATGTAAAACGACTGTTCTGATCTTTGTAACATGTTTTCAGATTCAATTGAACATTGCTGCAAACGTTCATTCATACGGGCATAAAGGGTTGTTCTAAATTGGTTCATAAGCATGTAAATATTAGAAGAGATTAAGGATTGCATAAAAATTACGTTCACCATATTCTAAGTATGATGGTGGTGAACACTCTTGTTATAAACAGCTCGTTAATAGCCTAACCATTTGAAGTCATCACAAAAAGCCAACCGAATAAACAGGAAGAAATTATGCAGACTTATCTCAGGCAAAACGCATAAAGTGTTTGTGTAATATGACTACATCTTAATTTAAAAGATAAATAACTAATTATAAATAAATTAACACCATCGAGATTAGTTTATTATTCCTCAATGCCAAGCCAATAGTATACTTTTCACTTAACGCATTTATTGATAATTGTCAACGCGTTAGTTGATTGATTTATTCCAGTTTTTCTTTATAAAGCGTCTAATTTTAATCTCACCAATCCGTCTGGCTATGAAACGAAATGGACTGCTATTGGAGTTAACTATTATATCGCTTATGCTGATGTTAAGTTATGCTGCTGTCAGCAAACTGATCAGTTATCAGGAATTCCAAAGTTCATTATCTCAATCGCCCCTATTACACTCATTTTCCGGTCTTTTAACAATTGCCGTTCCTGCGACTGAGCTTCTGCTTGTCTGTATGCTGTTAACAAACCGATTTAGAAAAGCAGGACTATTCGGGTCGTTATTTTTGCTTTCTCTTTTTAACTTCCTACCTGATCATAACCATCAATTTCAGTTACTATATACCCTGTTCCTGCGGAGGTTTACTTTCATCCCTTTCATGGAACGAACATATTGCTTTCAACATCTTTTTTATTGTTCTGATTATCCTGGCGCTTTATCTGAGGGAAAAGACGCCTTCAAAACTTATTGGCCAATCAGGGGAAAGCTGAAAACCTGAAGGAAAGAGTAAGCAATTAATCACTTTAAAGTTTTTGGTGCTTTTTGATCTATAAAAGCATCCACTATCATGAAACAAATAAGAATTAAGTTTGCAGTTCTTGCACTGATCGCTGGAACAGCACTGGCTTTTAGCACCAATGCTAAGTCAATCACGATAACTCCTGGATGGTACCAAGTAAATTCCAGCGGTGACCGTGCGAATGATATCCATCTTACCGATGACCCATTAGAAGCGGCCAGTTTCTGTGAAGCTCCATTTACTCAAAACTGTGTCGCAGAATATGATGAGGATGGAACTCGTGTAAGTGCAATCCTTCAGGGAGATTTCTCTAATTAATCGTTTCACAAGACCCATCCTTTAAAGCGGGATGGGTTTTTAGTTTTAAAGCATACCGCCATGAAAAGGAAACAAACCTACCTGTTCATACCCGCAACAATTATCCTGGCCATTTTTCTTAACTGGCTGCTGTACCTCAGCTACGACAAACCAAATGATAACAATGGGTTCACAAGAGTATTCATTCAGCCACTGACGACGGTTCATTCTACAATGAATGATGATAAAATCGTGGGCATTGCAGGGGCTGACAGTAACCGATTGTTCTTTTATACGAAGAATCCAAGCTTATTGGTTAGCACCTCCTATCATTTAACCAACAAGCAATATCAACACTTGCCTTTTATCCCTCATTCGAAGGTATCTTCTCGATTTGATATGCAAGTAAGCAACGCCAATGTGTATCTATTTGCAGGAAATGCGTCTTCAATCAATTATGTAAACAACAGAAGTAAACAAGTATATCATGTTCCTGCTCCTTCAATTTATACCAGAGCTGCATTGGCTGACAGCAGTATGGTTTTATTGCGTTTATTAATCGATACTTTAGGGAAACAAGATCAGGTATTTGCCAGATTAAACTTAAATAATGGTCAGTACTCCTATGACAACCAGCTTTCTGAAATTAAAGGAGATATCGGCTTTTCAACAGATGGCCTATTGCATTACGACTCGTTTTCCAAACTTGCCATCTATATAGCCTTTTACAACAATCACATCCTCTGCTTTGACAGTAACTTTAAGCTTCAATACAAAAGCCGCACAATTGATACGATAACTACCAATCGGACCGATTATGCTGCCGTTAATTCAGGAACTCAAAGAAAGTTTACCAATTCCAGTCCAAAAAGGATTATTAATAGCGAGTCATTCGTGAGTAACGGTAAGCTCTTTGTCAAATCAGCGCTGAAAGCTAATAACGAAACACCTCAAGACTTTTCGTCAAATACGGTTATTGATATTTACGAAATAAAAAATGGGCAATACCTTGGTAGTTTCTAAATCCCCAAATTTCAACAGCAACAGCTTATCCGTTTCCGCCTGTTTAACAACTTACTGGTGGCACTTTATAAAAATCACTTGGCTACTTATCAAATAAAACCAGCAGCACTACCTTATGATTAAGAGATAACATCATTTTTAAAACTCCTCCATTGCTCAAGTTTTAGTAAAACACTTCTCAACCTAAACCTTGTTTTTTGAAAATGAAAACAGGGGAAATATTCCAGATACAAATTTCTTATTTTCAAATATTTACATTACATTCGATTAAGACATTTTACTACACCACATGAAAAATATTTTAAAGTTGCTTTGCAACATTTTACCCTTAATCGTAATTTCTTTACAGGGATGTCAAAAAGAGGATGACGTTGACGATTCTCGCTTTGGATGTTACATAAATGGAGTTAAATGGGGGCCTTATTCGAATGATTTTAAATTTAATCCCGTCAGAGCAGACAGAGTGACTTGGTCAGGAGGGACTACATTACTAATAGCCGCACATAATCAAGAAAATAAAACAGAAATGGTTGCCTTTGTTTTAAAAGACTTTGTTGGCGAACCTAAAACTTACAAATTGGACTTACCTTCAAGCTCACATGGATTAGTTACTTTAAAAGACTATACTGAATATGAGACCGATCTTAGTAATATTGGGCAGGTTGATGTCGTGAAAATTGATACCGTTAAAAAGCAGATATCCGGCAATTTTTCTTTTTCTGCTAAAATGAAAAACAGTAATGCTTTTTTGAAAGTGAATAAGGGCTATTTTAATGTAACATACAAGGTTTATTATCAATAATAAATCCTAGAAATCTACTTCTTGATTAAAACAACAAATATCTTATGAATTTATTCGAAAAGCCAAGCAAATTATTAATTTGTTTATCGGGAGCCTTATGTCTATTAATATGGGCGTTTAATCTTAACGCTCAAGTTGTTCCACTGTCTGATATATCAGAAGGGACCCATTTAAGTGAAACAAATAATATTCTCTCTCCAATCGATAAAAGTAAAATCCCAACAGGTATTTTGTACGATCGAGTATTTAATTTGGCTGGTTTAGAAAGATTTACGGGTTCATTAGGTTCTGACACATCTGATGTCGATCACTTTCACCAAGCATATTATGAGATTTATAATTCATCATATAATGTTACTGGATGGAAAACTCCAGATCAGCTTGATTCAGATTTAATGGCCTTGTTTGATGCGTCAATACACCCAATTGGAATAATGTATTACAACTATAATGAAATTGATACTACATCGATTCAAAACAACTTACTTTATTTTCAAAATGGACAATTGTTTGACGTGGCAAATCGAACCAGTTCACCCTATTTGAACAAAACCACCTTAGTTACATCACCTTTAGGACCGGCTCAGGTAGAATGGGAAACTGGTTTACATACATTTAAGCTTGATCCTGCATTTATTTTAACCAATCAATCACTTAATATAAGTAATGTCACAATTGATTTTAATGATGGTGTAGGTCTTCGAACCCTTAATCTAAACGGTAGTATTCAAGTCAATTATGCAACACCAGGCGAAAAAGTAATTAAAATAGATATAAATCTAGTAGGCGGGACTATTTTAAAAGGAACAGCAATTTTAGGTATTCGACAATCGAATTTACCTGCAACTACTTGTAATGGTTTCGATATCATTAATATTACAGGATTGCCGTTTAATGCAAGTCAATATGGTGGTTCGACTAATGCACAAAGTACAGGAACAGGATATATCTATTACGCTACCGGGAACTGTGCTTCAAAAAAAATAACTAAACCTATTATTTTCTTGGATGGTTTTGACCCAAAACAAAAGAAAAGAAAAGATGAAAGAACACACAGTAAAATTTATTCAGATTTCATTAATACATTAGTAAACGTAAATGGTCAAGACGTAAAACTAGGAGATAAACTCAGGAATGATGGTTACGATATAATTATCTATGATTATGACGACGGAGGGGATTTAATTGAAAAGAATGCATTGGCGGTTGTACAGTTTCTGCAAACTTTATACAATAATCACCAAAATACACTACTGGATGATTTTGTTGTAATTGGACCAAGCTATGGATCATTAGTGGCACAATATGCATTAACATATTGTGAAAAGAATAATATTCCTCATCGCACCCGATTGTATATATCATTTGATGGGCCGCAACAAGGAGCAAATGTTCCAATCGGTATGCAGCAAATGGCTGATTATTTTACTCAAAAGGGATTAATTGCTTGGTTAAAGCCAAGTTTAAAGAATGGGTTGCATCATACAAATGCTGCTCGTCAAATGCTTGTGCATCATTCGAATGCAAATTCCGAAATACCAGCACCAGATAGCTTTAGAGGAATATTTCAATCAAATTTAGCATCAATTGGCGAGTATCCAAATCAATGTCGAAAAGTAGCTATAATAAATGGAAGTAATGTGGCTCTTTCAAATACATTACTTAACACATGCCAGGAAATGGTTCATTTCAGTATGAAAAAATTACTTTCCTCGAATAAAAAACTCGATTGGAATGCATATTCTTCAGCAAAAACCAGTCGTTGCGAGTCACTGAGTATGTTAACAGATGGATGGTTAATACGATTAGCATTAGGTGGGCAACCCAAACTAAAGAAGTTATATACTCAGCCAATTGCACCCAATAATGGTTATGATGTCGCCCCGGGGGGATACTTCGAGGATACTTTTTCTGAATACGACGGTAAAGTTAAATTATACGCAAATATTGCCTTTGGATGGATCAGAAGAAAAGAGTATAGACATAATCTTAACGGCACTTTTATGCCATCAGTTAGTGCTGCAGATATTAGATTACAAAGCATAAATTTGAATTTTCCCTTTAATAATTTAAACTTGGCTTGTGAAGGGATAACGCCATTTGATAGAGTCTATGCTCCTGGAGTAAATGAACCTCATGTTAGTATAACTTCAACTAATGTAAGTTGGTTTGAAAAGGAAATCAAAGGCATTCCTCCTCCAGTTCCTAACGGTTCAATATATACTGTAACAATTAATGGACCGACTGAAATCCCTTGTTCAAGTACTGTTACATTAAACGCAAGTGCTAACTCAGGAGTAAGTACCCAGTACATATGGTCTTTTTCTTCACCTAATGTAGATATTGTAGCAGGACAGGGAACTTCCTCTATACAAGTTAAAAGTATTAACAGCCAACCAACTGATTTAACTGTAACTGTTTCGGTTAATACAAAATGTGGAACAGGAAATACAACCAGAGCAATTCACTCTGGATCACCTACTATCCCTACTATCACAAATATATCTGTTACTCCTTATGGGGCCGTTAATGCAACCGTAAGTACAACAGCTGCTCCTCCATATAAATGGTATGTCGATGGCATTCTTGTTAAAACTGGATATACAAAAAACGAACAGTCAATTCCTGGTGGCTCTTGTGGCTACCATATGTTAACAGTTGATGTTACAAATAATTGTGGAAGTACTAATTCCGGTCCAAGACCTGAATATATGTATAATAGAAGTTGTGGTATGTTCTCTGTTTACCCTAATCCATCGAATGATTTTCTTACGATTAACCTGATCAATGAAAGTACATTACAAAAATCTGAAAGTTCAAAAAATCAAACGACAAAAAATGTACAATTACTAGATATTCAGATAACTCTATTTGACAGTAAAATGTTAAAAGTTAGGCAAACTAAATCGAATGGAGAGAACGTACATTTTAATATAGCAGATCTCGTAGAAGGAATTTATTATCTCCAGATCAAGAAAGGAAGCTTATTGGAAACAATGCAAGTATGGGTAAGTCATTAGATTTTATTATTAAATGTTATATGTTTTCAGCTTGTTAACAGTAGTATTACCGCAGCTCTTCGGACATATGAAACATAGGAACCCAGACCGATTGATAAATCAAAACCTTGTTTATTCTGTGTCGGGCTTGGCTATAGATTATCCATTTCTAGCAGCACTGCCTTAATCATTAGAGATTAAGGACAGTGAACTGCTAGCAGCTATGAAGAGTTATTGGTTTTGCTGCATACCGGAAGCTGCAATGATATAATTCGGAATGGGGAATGTATACCTGTTGTCATTGGGTGGCAGCAGGTATTCGACTCCATCCAGGGTTCGTTTTAAGGTTGTGGCAAACCGGGCATCAGTGTTCAACCTGCGCAGATCCAGCCACCGCAGTCCCCGAAACAATAGTTGCTTCCTGCGCTCTAGAAGAATTACCGCTAGTGCCTTATTGGGATCGGTTTCCGAAAGCGGAACATAGGTGCCTGTCTTGTATCGTTTTACGAGAAGTGCATTCAGATAGTCCATGGCTTCGTTCACCCTGTTTTTCCTTACCAGGCATTCGGCACCAATCAAATACTGCTCATCGGTGGCCAGGCCCGTAAACAAGGTAAGCGTGCCGGTGTACATGCCCTTAAAGGCTACCGAGCCTCCAGGATTGGTAATGAAGAAGGCTGTACGACGGATGTCAGTTGTGGCATACGTTTGATACAGGGTGGAATCTACTTTTCCCCTTGCACGCTCCCAACTTCCGTACCGGGGTGTGGTGGCCTGATAAATTACCTCTGCATTCAGCTTCGGTATTGGATAAGTAGCACCGGTACTGATGGAGTTATAATCCAGTAAGGAGTTATGTAGTTTTAGGCATTCCTCAGCAGATAACAATGCCTTGTCATAATTCCCCATTGCTAAATAAACCCTGGCCAAAAGGGCAAAGGCTGCCGCTTTGGACGGCCGATACGGCGTAGTAAGCTGGGCCGGCAGCAGTTCAACGGATTCTTGCAAATCGTTCAGGATCTGCTCATAAGTTTGGGCCATAGTGGCCCTCACCGATCGTTCATTCAAATCCGAATTCAACCTTAATGGAATGCCCAGTTCAGTTGCTGCAATACTTACATGGTAGGGCCTGGCAAAGAGCTGCGCCACTGTAAAGAAGGCGTTCGCCCTGAAAAACAAAGCAGTTCCTTTTACTTGCATGTAATCTGCCTGATTGCCGTGCGTAGCCTGCAAGGATTTTAAACCATCCAGCACTACATTGGTGTAAAACACCTGTTCGTAGGCGCTGTTCCATTCAGCAACAACAGGGCTTCCCTCCCATACGTCCTTCTTCCAGAGAAATGCATTTTTCTCGGGAAGGCCCTTCAGCGCTGCATAATCCGCTGCGCTGAGGTAGTAATCCCCGCTGGCAACTTCAGCTATACCCAGGTAATTGGAACCGAACACCAGTGTCCGGTCTAACAGGGCTTTAAAATCAGATACGGAAGTGGGCACCACCTGACTTTTATCCGGTTTCCTGTCCAGAATCTCATCGGTGCAACCTGTGACAAGAAGGCTGATCAGTACTATTAATTTTAGTGTAGGTTTCATAATCTTGGTTTTTAATAAGTGGTGCTAAAAACTCGCGGTTAATCCCAGGGCAACGCTGCGTACAGCAGGCAATACGGGATAGTCCGGATCGATGCCTTTTTTATTAGCCGTCCATAACAGCCCCAGATTATTGGCCTGCAGATAGAATTTCAGGTTCTGGAGTGGCAGTGCAGGCCAGCTCTTTTTATTCAACTGATATCCAAGGGTCACATCCTGCAGGCGGATATGATCGGCTTTCTGTACCAACTGCTGCGCTCCGTTATAAAAGGCATCCCGGGCAGGACTTGCCGGATAAACCAAGGAAGGCACATCGGTGAATCGTTCATCACCCGGCTGCTGCCAGCGGGCTGCGTAATCCTTATTGCCATTCCAAGTGCTGAACAGTGCGCTGTAGTTAACCGAGGACTGATGAAAATAATGCCCGAAACGGTACGTTAGATTGGCTGATAGCAAGAGGTTCTTCCAGGTAAACGTATTACGGAAGCTGCCAAAAATTGGCGGCCGGGCCGGACCGTGATACACCAGATCCTTCGGCGGGATGTTAAGAAGGGCCACATAATCCTTGCTAATTATTCCATCAGGTAAATAGCCTTGTGGATCTCCTGTGGCCGGATCCAGTCCTGCCCAGCGGTAGCTGTACACGCCGTATACCGGCCTGCCCACCAGTGGTGATATACCAGCACCATTTCGTGTTAAACTACCATCACCCAGAAAACTGCTGGTTTTAGTGGCTTCCAGTAGATAGTCCGTCACTTTATCGGCTGCATAACTAAACAGTACCGAACTGTTCCATTTAAAATCACCATCAAGTGGTTGGGCGTTTATTACCAGATCCAGTCCTTTGCCGGAAATGGCCGCCACGTTGCCTTTAAAACTGGTGATGCCGGTTGTGGCATCCACCGGGGCTTCCCCTATCAGATCAGTTCCCTTTTTGGTATAATACTCAATGCTTCCCCATAAGACATTATTTTTTAGCACAAAATCTATCCCTGCGTTCAGGATACCTGTTTTCTCCCAGCGTAACTCGGGATTGGGCGGATTTACAATGCCTGCATTGGCAAATCCTGCAGGTGCCGTAGAGCCGGAAAATAAAGCCGTGGTATAAGCGCTCAGGCTTTTATCGACATTTCCGTTGTATCCATAGGTAAGCCGCAGTTTTAGGCCAGGCAGCCAGTCTGATTGATAAAAAGACTCTTTATCTATGGCCCAGCTTGCGCCTACGGACCACAAGGGCACCCCTTTCTGATTGGTCTTCACCCCAAACAAATTCGTTTGATCCAGGCGGGCGCTGGCCGATAGAGTATAGCGATTGGCATAGGTGTAGGCCGCGTTGGTATAATAAGAGACTGCTCCATCAAACTTGTCGCTGAAACGGTAATTACTAAAGGGGATGTATCCACTGTTGCCATTGTACAGGGTATAGGAAGTGGAGTAATCAATAAGTGAGGAATAGGTAAGCAGCTGATCATTGTAGCCGTAGTTCCGGTTGCCGCTGCCTTTCATCGCTGCCCTGCGTACTTCCATTCCGGCAAGGGCCGATAGGTGATGGTTACCGGATTGCTGCTCAAAATTCAGTTGCCCCCGCGCAGCATCCGATTGTAACGTATTTACACCCTGGTCGATGATACCGCCTAAGGGGATTGGCCGGGTTAATGTTCCATTTGTTAAGTTGGTAAAACGATTGATCAAATCGCGGGTGTAATAACTCTCCGGGTTATACAAGTTACGCTGGTCTGTTTGGGCGTGCTGGTAGGTGTATCTGAATTCTCCATTTAAGGATTTAAAAAAGCTGTATTTTATACCTGCATTCAGCCGTATGTTTCCTGTTTTCGATGTATTATCATTCTGTTCAATTTCATGCAGAGGGTAATACTGCCAGTTAAGTAAGCCCTTACTTTGGGCCTCGTTAAGGAATGAATTCCGGTAGTTTTTAGTGATGGCAGCAGGGACTCCTTCACCGTTCACCAACCGCGCGTAAGGATAAATACTTTTACCTGCCCCGCCGCTGTTAATGTCGGTATAGGCCAGACCATTGGTTTGCGCATTGGACTGGGTGTAAGTGAGGTCAACATTCAACTCCAGTCCCTTCAGTGGTAAAAAGGTATTGGCTGCACGAATGCTCAACCGATCATTACGGTTTTGTTTTACTGAGGCCTGATTGCGATCATAACCGGCAGCAAAATAATAGCGGTGCTTATTCGTGCCACCCTGAAGGTTAAGGGCGTATTGCTGAATGGTACTGTTACGATAAAGGTAGCGCTGAAAATCATTACGAACATTGTTCAGTTTAAAGGCTTCCAGTTGTTTTTCTGCCTGATCGGAGGTTAACAACCCGTCCCGCTGGGCAATTAGGGTTTCCACCACCGGTGTTAAGGGGGTATTACTGGAAAACTGTTCATCACCGGTGTAATAGCCCTTAGCAAACAGTACCTTTTCAAGGCTGATATAATCAGCGGATGTGATCCAGGGCAGACGACCAAAGTTGGGCTTTTCGCCCATGGTGACCGAGCTATTCAGCTCTACCCGTAAGGGCTGATTGAAGGCTCCTTTTTTGGTGGTGACGACTATGACCCCATTGCTAGCCCGCACGCCCCAGATGGAAGCGGCGGCTGCATCTTTTAATACGGTAATGGAGGCAATATCATTGGGATTGATGCTGTTCAAATCGCCTTCATAAGGAAAGTTATCCAAGACAATCAGTGGCTGATCGCTGGCAAACAGTGTACCCCGGCTGCGAATATCCAGTTTAGGGGATCCACCCTCTCTTCTATCCATCAATACGCCTGAAGCCACATCTTCAATACGGCTGAGAATGTCGCTACTTACCCTTCGATTGAGCAGCTGGTGATCAATCACCGTAACCGAGCCAGTAACCCTTTCGGAGGGCACCTGCTGGTAGCCGGTACTGACCACGATTTCTTTTAAGACGTTATCGGCCGGCTGTAGCGAGATATGAATAAACACCCCTGCTTGTTTTACGGTTATTTCCTTGTTTTTATAGCCCAAGTAGCTGACGGACAGGGTGAGCGGCACGGGAGCATTCTTAATGGTGAATTCTCCTTCAATCGAGCTGATTGCCGAGAGCGTGGTTCCTTTAACCCGAATAGTGGCTCCCGGCAAGGGTTGACCTTTTTCATCGCTTATTTTCCCTTTAACAGCATTTAAGGGCTGGGCTATCAGGGAATAACTAGCCAGTAGCAATTGTATCGCTATTACGATTGCCATCGTAATAAGGAGCATATTTTGATTGCGTTTAGTCATGACTGTCGAATTTTAGTGGGTAGATGAATTGATGAGTTCCCGGTCGCGGATTACAATAACATCAATGGTTCGCTCTGCTTCAATCAGGTTAAGCCCGTAGCGTTGAAGTGCTGCTTGGAGCTCCTCCACGTTTTGTAGGTTAGCCTGAATATTCAGATCAACCGGGCCCATGATACCAGTTTCATCGATTAGTGGCGTAGGCAGCGTTTGCAGGTAGTAAAGCTGTAGGCGGCTGATGAAATACTGCCAGTTGGTGTTTTGCATCAGGAACGAGAACTTATTGTCTTCGCGCTGGGGCGTTCCGCCCTTACTTGCCAGTAGGTTTTCCTTGCCTGAGCGTACCAGAACCAGGCACTTGAGGGTTTGCTTTTCAATGGCACACTGCAGGTCCGGAAAGCTTTCATCCAGATCCCGTTGCATTTGTGCCCATACTTTTTCTTTCAGCGGCGCTGCCCTGCGGGCTTCATAGCAATAAGCGTTGGCCTTGTACCAATCCATCCAGGCGTCCTTTCCTACCCGCTTGGGATTGGGACCGGTCACTCGTAAGGAGTCTTTGGTCAGGATCTTCAAGCGGGCATTGTTACTCATGAGCGCCATATCAAAGCGACTGTAAGCCAGTTTGTAGAGCTGGGCAATACTTAGGTTTAAACCGACTACCGACCACACGCTATCCCCCGTAACATTTGCTTTCAATAGGGAAGGATAGCCTTCAACGTAAGAGGTGAGTACATGGGAATTTAAGATGCTGTTAGCAGAGATATTGTTTTTACCGGCCAGTAAGGGTTGAGTGGGATCATAAGGCTTCGCGTGGTCTTTCTTTAGTTTAAGATGGACAGGCTGTTTGTCGAGTACCTGTTGAATATTGGCGGAATTTACCTGCTGACCATCGGTAATAGCCAAGACCACGCCATCACCATCGATCCACACATAGTGCGGAAGCTGCTGATAAGGGAACAGCTTTTTCAGCTGTGTATCGCCGCAGGCTGAAAAGCCTTTCCGGCCGTTTGCTTTTTGCATGCCATTAAGAAAGCTTGCCACAATGGCCACTGGCTGATCCGTTACCGGAAGAATAAACAGTTGATCACCAAAGGTTTTACGTAGACTGTCCATTTTAGGAAAAGCAGCCACGCAAGGGCTGCACCAGGTGGCCCAAAAATCAAGGATGAGGAGTTTGCCTTTAAAATCGGATAGTTTGAGGTTTGAACTTGGATAGTTGACCAGGCTGCGGAGCGCAATATCAGGTACTTTATCACCCGGCTTTAGTGCCTGGGCAAAAAGATGATTGGTGCATAAAAGCAGCAGTAGTAGATAGTGTGCATAGGGGGAACGGACCTTTAACAGGGGCCATAGCCATCCCATTAAGCTTGATTTCGTGTTCATAGCTTTTAAGATTGATTGAAAAATTGATTGGTTGTTAAGAAGTTACGGCATAATGAGCCGGATGCGTGAAGCATCTATCCTTTCAGGGTGGTAGCTTTTCGAATTGCTGTTTGATTCGGGAAGACTTCATATTTCTCTTTTAAATTGGTTGAATTTTAAAAGAGTCAGAAAGAAGAGGGAAACCAATTAAAATACAATAGGGTTGGAACTCACTTTCTTTTGCACAAGGTACGACCAAGCACCCGTTCTCATTATTTATAAAATAATAAGACAACCCAAAAGACTTAAGTGAGCCCAACCCTATTGAATCAATAAGGTATGGGCACTTCACTTATTTCTCGCGGTTGATAAAATTGGTCGTTTTAGTGGCGAGACTCTTTAAGTGAATACTTAGTTTTTGCATTTAAACTATGCGAAAATAAAGTATTCTTTTATATTTTCTTTATTTCTAATTATAACTTAAAGTATATCAAATTTAACAATTATATTTATTAGTGCAAATATGCACTAATAAATATAATTAATCAATAGTCTATTTGTTCCATGAGCGAACAATATAGAGACCAAGAATTTATTGATAATATTCGAAAGAGAATCCGAGAGATAAGGGAAATTAAGGGTATAGTTCAGGAAGACATAGTTGATAGAACTGGTTTCAATATAGCTCAAATAGGAAGAATTGAAAGAGGAATAAGCAACACCTCTATTAGTAACATCGCGGCAATTGCAAGAGCTTTAGAAGTACACCCTAGAGAACTTTTGGATTTTGAATTCGAGATACCCAATTATCCGCCATTACGAAAAGATAGAAAAGCTAAAAAGTAGGTCCTATTTATCTATTAATGCTATGTCTAGTCCTGGAATAATGATACAGGATTAAAGGTAAATAAAAGTACAATTTTAGCTAGCAGCAAATTCAAGTTTGCTGCTAGTTTTTGTTTTATAGGTTCTCATTTTAATTTCATTTTGCTGGTGCATCTGATTAGGCGTATGCATAAAATTGGAATAATGCGGACGTTGATTGTTATAAATATCAATAGACTCTTTTACAATAGTTTTCATTGTCTTTAAGTCCAGATAATGAGTATCAATCCTAAATTCCTGTTTTAATATACCGTTTACCCGTTCAGCAACAGCATTCTCATACGGGTCGGAATGCTGGGTCATGCTGCATTTTATCTTATTACTGATCAATTCATGTTGATAGTCCTGGGCACAGTATTGAAGCCCTCGGTCTGAATGATGGATCAAGGGTGCTGTTTTATACACTCGTTGTTTAATAGCCATTTTCAATGCTTGTAAACTGCTTTCCGTATTCAGGTTGTCGGCTACATAATAACCCATTATTTTCTTTGAATAAGCATCGGTAACCAAGCTCAGGTAACAAGGCTTATCTCGTTTGCCAATGTAAGTAATGTCTGACACCCATACCTGCTCGGGTCGATGAATTTCCATCTCTGCAATAAGATTGGAATGCTTCCTGAACCGATGATGCGAATTGGTAGTAACCAGATAGCTCCGCTTAGGAGGCACTAGTAAATGGTTAGCCCTAAGGATGTCAAAAAGCTTGTCTCGCCCTATTTTTAGCGCTTTTAGGTCTTCCTTCAATAAACAGTACAACTTCTTTCCGCCCAGCCTGGGCATGTGCATTCGTTTGCTCCTTACCAGATTCATCACTTTCATTGCCTTATGTTGTTTGATGGCCTTTCTTTTGAGTTTACGGTAATAAACCTGTCTGTCTATCCCGAACAAATGACAGGAAAACACTAAGGTTTCTTGGTTTTGTTCTTTAAATCGATCGATTGTTCGGGTGGTAAGTTTTTTCGGATGTCGATTTTATATTCCTGTTCAGCAAGATCGATCATCATATCGAAAATGATCACTTTCTTGTCAGCTACATAGGCTTGACGCTCCAGGGTGGCTTTCTGTTTCTCCAGCAGTTTTACCTTGGCCTCAAGTTCCAGAATCTTTTGCTCCGGGGTTTTAGGCATATTCGAAGGTGTTTGATTTTCCCAGTCCAAGTTACCATATTTTCGTAACCAATTCACTATGGTGGAACGGGCCTGGATTCCATACTTACGCTGGGCCCCTGTGGTGGATAACTCTCCTTGTTCTACTTCCTGTACGACTTGAAGCTTAAACGACATACTGTAATCTCGTTGACTTCGTTTCTCATAATGCTTGGTTTCCATAACGATTCTTTTTTTGTGTATCGCTATTTCAGGACGGGACACTAACAACAAAAAAAATGCCTTACACTTTTGTAAGGCATTTTTTTGTTGTGATTCAAATTCTTTCATAGATTTTTACTCAAGAAAAACAAAATTGATACTCTCTTCATACACTATCCATGCTTTATCCTACCAGTATTTAAGGTTCATTTCTGCAATCTTGTTATCTACTTTATCATTACACAAATGTAAAATGGAACCGCAGTAAATACAATTGATATTTGTGGCTTTTTTTAATTAAAGAGGAAATAATTAAAGTTAAATTAAGCGAAGAGAATTCATTAACATCATATGAAAACCAAATAGAGAGACCCAATCATTAAAATTCAAACATTCAGATTTCACGAAAATCGCATCAAACAGATCCTGCAAAATCCCCATCACCCTAACCGATCAAAACAGTGCATTCTGCACACCTTTGCAAACGTCAGGATGGCAAGGTTACAATATACTTAACAACATACTTATAATCAGGATAATAAAAAAACATTTGCACATTTACAAAGCCTATAATACCTCTTGCAATTGCAAAACGTTAATAAAAGTACGTTGTACTTTGGGAACTCTTCCCCAGTTTTCACTAATTTGCACAATTAAGTTTTTAAACTATATTGTTATAACCTTTAAAAGGATCAATATTCAATCTTTTTTAATAAGGTTATGATGAAGATTGAACAAATTAATATGCCAAGTATCTTGTCCGTAGTTGACTCATTACGCATTGAAGCTAACGAAAGACTCAATTCCAAAAAGAAGGCAGAATTGGGTCAATATTTTACATCAGCTCCAATCTGTAAGTTTATGGCTTCATTATTTACAAACCTGAGCGGAGATATAAAACTCCTTGATCCAGGAGCAGGTGTAGGTTCCCTTTCTGCAGCATTTACTGAAGAATCATTAAATAGAGGTACAGTATCAACTTTAAATGTCACTGCCTATGATATTGAAAATATAGTGTTACCATTTATTAAGGAAACTTTCTCTCTTTGTGATAAGGAATCAGAAGGTAAAGGGATTGGATTTGAGTATACCATTAATAACGAAGATTTCATTTTAGCAACCACTTCATATTTGACTAATAATGAAATAAAAATGGATGGATTATATACTCATATTATAATGAATCCACCTTACAAGAAAATTAATAGTAATAGTGAGCATAGACGAAAACTAAGTCAAATAGGGATCGAAACTGTAAATCTATATTCTGGCTTCGTTGCTTTATCTATTAAGCTATTAAAAGAAGGTGGCGAATTGGTAGCAATTATTCCAAGATCTTTTTGCAATGGGCCTTATTATCAATCTTTCAGAGAGTTTTTCCTAAAAGAAATGTCCATAAGTCACATTCATATATTTGATAGCAGAAACAATGCATTTTCAGATGATGATGTACTCCAGGAAAACGTTATTATTCATTGTGTAAAAGGTAATAAGCAGAAAGAAGTTATAATTACTTCTAGCCCCCAATCTGACTTTTCTTTGGATATTTTAAGTGGAGAAATAACAGCTACTGATATGACAATCAGAAGAGTTAATATTGAAAGCATCGTTAAGCCAAATGATTCACAGAAATTTATTCACATTGCAGCTACAGATCGCGAACAAGTAATTGTGGATTATATGTCCTGTTTTAATTCAGCGTTAGAAGATTTGGATATAGAGGTCAGTACAGGTCCAGTGGTAGATTTTAGAAATATTGAGGATTTACGAAAAGATTATGAAACTGGTTCAGCTCCATTAATATATCCTATCCATCTAAATAGTGTTGTGAATTGGCCAAAAGATTCAAAGAAACCAAATGCTATAATGGTTTCAAAAAAAACTAAATCATCACTTTGGCAGCATACAGGACATTATGTTATTACTCGTCGATTTAGCAGTAAAGAGGAAAAACGAAGAATTATTTCAACTTATTATGATTCTTCATTGCCTGGTGATTTTATTGGCTTTGAAAATAAATTGAATGTTTTTCATAAGAACAAGAAGGGACTGAATTCTACAATTGCAAAAGGTTTATTTGTTTTTTTGAATTCTACTTTATTAGACAAATACTATCGCCAGTTCGGTGGGCATACGCAGGTAAATGCTTCTGATTTAAGATCCATTCATTACCCTACCACTTCATCTTTAAAAAGAATTGGGGAACAAGTTTCTAATTTAACATTAAGCCAAAAGGAAATTGATAAACTAATAGAATCTGAAATAAATAGTATGGCAGAAAACTCTACCGAAAACCCATTATCATCTCTAAACAAAATCGATCAAGCTTTAGAAATACTGAAAGAATTAGGCATGCCAAAACAACAATTAAATGAAAGATCAGCCCTAACGTTTTTAGCCTTATTAAATCTTCATCCAGATAGATCTTGGCAACAAATTGAACGGCCCCTAATTGGAGTTACACCAATTATGGATTGGTCTAAGGAAATTTATGGAAAAGCATATGCTCCTAATACAAGGGAAACCTTCAGAAGACAAACACTTCATCAATTTGTTGATGGAGGATTGGTAGAATATAATCCTGACGATCCAAAGCGTGCTGTAAACTCTCCTAAGGCATGCTATCAAATAACTTCGGAACTTTTCAAAGTATTATTATCGTATCAGACAGCTAATTGGAATAGTGAAATATCAAATTTCTTAAATGATCGGGAGACTTTAATTAAGCGGTATGCAATGGAGCGTGATAGAAATCAGACTCAAATTCATGTCGATGATATTGAAATAGTATTAAGCGCTGGAGCTCACAGTCAATTAATTAAGGACATTATCGTGGAGTTTCGTCAAATATTCGCTCCTGGTGCTGATTTAATATATGTAGGTGACACAGGATCAAAAACTGGCTATTTTAAAAAAGAGCGATTGCTTGAATTAGGGGTTTCAGTTGATAATCATGGAAAAATGCCAGATGTGGTCCTTTATTACAAAGAGAAAAACTGGTTGTTATTAATCGAATCGGTTACAAGTCATGGCCCGGTTGATGGTAAAAGACATAATGAACTTGCAAAAATATTTGAAAATTCAACTGCAGGCTTAGTGTATGTTACAGCATTTCCAGATCGAAAAACGATGAAAAAATATTTTAATGACATATCATGGGAAACTGAAATCTGGTTTGCTGATTCTCCAACTCACATGATGCATTTAAATGGCCATAGATTTCTAGGTCCATATTTATAAAACAAAAACCTATGTCAAAAAAAGAAGTATTATTACTTGAACAATTAGAACAAGGACGCAAAGAAATTAAGACTGATAGCTATAGCATGTCTATTGGCGAGATAATAAATTTGTATAAAGATGGAGAACTTGAATTAACTCCGGCTTATCAAAGATTATTTAGGTGGGATGATGAACAAAAATCAAAATTTATAGAATCGATTTTACTTGGAATTCCTTTACCTCCCATTTTTGTTGCTCAAAAAGAAGGGGGAAAATGGAGTATTGTTGATGGTTTACAAAGAGTTTCAACGATTCTTCAGTTAACTGGTGAACTCAATGGGAAAGCCCCTCTTGAATTGACGATCACCAAAAAGCTACCAAATTTGGAAGGTTTTACTTGGAATTCATTACCAGAAGACATCAAGCGAATTCTTAAAAGGTCAAAATTCGGAGTAAATATTATTCTAACTGAAAATAGTATTCAAGCGCAATATGAGCTATTTCAAAGGCTAAATACAGGAGGTCTACATTTAGAACCGCAAGAAATAAGAAATTGCCTAATTATAATGCTTAATGAAAGTTTTTATAATGAATTAAATGAGTTAAAGGAATACCCATCCTTTAAAGATTCATTAAAACTTCAGGAAGGCAAATTTGAAATTGAATATCATATGGAACTTATCCTACGATATTTTATATCAAAGCATAATAATGTTGATTTTTCAAATTATAAAGGTTCAAATGTTCTCCTGAGTGAATTTATTGATAATGAAACAATAAAACTAATTGAAGATGCTTCGTTTGACTTTTCTCAAGAAAGTAATGTTTTTAAAAGAACCTTCGATTATTTATATTCTACATTAGGCGAGGATGCCTTTAAAAAGTTTAATCCAGAAAAAAATGAATTTGAAGGCCCGTTTTTAGCATCAAGTTACGAGGCAATAGTAACAGGTGTGGCAATTAACATTGATAAAATTGAAACTATTACCCAGGAAGAGTTTGTTTTAAAAATTAAGTTGATGTACTCAAATCCAGACTACATGGATTATGCAAAAAGAGGAAATAAAGCATTATCTAGAATTAAAGGGATGATTGAATTCTCTAAATCTTATTTTTCCTAATGATGAGATATGAAGAATTTGAAAAGCTTCTGGATGAGGATTTGGCTTGGAGAAAGGTAGAAATATCATCTCTTATAATGGTTGCAAAAAATAATTCTGAAGAAGTTATACTTAAATCTATTCTTCTCCTTTTGTATGCCCATTGGGAGGGTTATATTAAAAACAGTAGTAAGCTTTACATTAAATACATCTCCGATAAAAACCTAAAAATCGGAACTCTTTTAGGTAATTTTAAAGCGGTGGCCTTAAAAAACGATATAAGTAAGTGCATTGACACAAAAGAAAGCCTAACCCTTTCATCTGAATTAGCTTTTTTGGAGCAATTTTTAAAAATTGAACAAAGAAACTTTAACATAAAAATAAATCTAAACGATGAGTTTGATAGTGAAATTATTAATACAAAATCAAACTTGAGTCCTAAAGTTTTTAAAAGTATTATTTCAATTATAGGATTAAATTATAAAGGTGCGATCAAAACAAGGGAAAAGTATATTGATAGTAATTTATTAGGAAACAGAAATTGTATTGGTCATGGTAGCAAGTTCGATAAATCCAATCAAGTCGATTTTTCCCTAACATTAAAGGACATTGAAAAACTTAAAGATATTATCTTTTCGATTATAGATAATTTTAGGGATGAAATATTAGAATACATTAATAAAGAGTATTTTCTTGAATCAAACAAGGACAAACTAACCCAGTTCGAAACTGCTCAAGAGGCTCATTTAGAAAATATCATTAAATCTATTGAAGATTCATATAAATAATTACCATACTCAGCTTTTCCCAATTCCCAAGGTTCAATGACAATAGGTTGGCTCCATAAACCAACTTTATTTCTTCTTGCAACTTTCTCAAATAATTTCCAAACAGGATTATTATCACATTTCTAATAGTGCCGGGTGCAACTGGCAATTAAAATTAGCTCATCGAAAATTTCAGAATTCTTTAAATAAATAGACAATTCCAATACTACGGCCATAACGATCAGTAATTTTAACTTGAATTTCTTTTCCAAAAACCAAATCACTTGTAAACTTCTTTGCTGCCATACTGTAAGTGTAAGCTTTCCGCATTTTTGGGCCATTCAAAAATAGAATTTCAATTCAGGGAGGTCACATTACTTCCTCCAATAAATCCATTGGAGTTTTAAAGTTTAGAGCCTGATGAGGCACTGATAATTGTAATCATACATCCATTCTTCCGCTTTTGTCCTTTTGTCCGTATTTCATTCAACGTTTTAAACACATAGGCGTTTAGCAGTTCTCTTCGTATGCTTCCGTTGCAGCGTTCGACAAAGGCGTTTTACGTAGGTTTTCCTGGTTGAATAAATACCAAGGTCACTTTGTATATCAACTAAATAATACTAATTTATTTAGCAAAATATGATACTTTTTTTTATCAAATTCAAATAAAACTAGCATGATCTCAAAAAGTATCGTACATGGATCTGGATACCTTGGAGGACGTTTTTGATGAGATCGGGTTATTGGAGTTTCCGGTGAGTATGACACATTTTAATTAACTGCAAACCACTTATCGTGGCGATGTGATGGCCAAAGACCTGATCAAGCATGTTGGTAAAAACGTAAAAATGCTGGGTAATTTTGTGGCTTATAAACCTGTAAAAACGGTGAAAGGTTAAATGATGTATTTCGGGACGTTCTTTGATGTGGAGGGTAATTTCTTTGACACGATGCATTTCCCGAATAACACGCCTGATTCTCTGTTCCGAGGGGAGGGTGTTATTTGATCTTGGGTAGTAGAAGAATTTGGATTTCCTAGTTTGGAGATTGTGAAGTTTGCAATGCTACCGACAGTGAAGGATCCGAGGTATTAACTATTACTCTTTTAAACCACTGGATGTACTTTTTGTTCACGGGATATTGGCTAACTTTTTCAGGACAAGGCAATTATAAGTTATTGACTATTATCAATAAATCATTAACTATTTGTTAATCGGTTGACAGAGTATTAGTTTTAATAATTCATTCTATCTAACACCTGGCTAAGTCATATTGCCAGTAAATTCTACTATTATGGAATTATTATTTCAATCCCTCTCGGCTATTACTCCTATTTCGACTGGCTATAAAAAGCAGCTTCGTCAATTTGTTATTGAAAAGCATTACTCAAAACATCAATTGTTAATTGCGGAGGGTGACAAGCTTGAAAATGTCTATTTTATTAAACAAGGTTTCGCTGTCGGCTATTTTTATAATGATGGAAAAAGAGTTACCTCTTCTTTTTGGAGTGAAGGACAGTTCCTGTTTACTGCATTTGATTTTATCACACGGGAGAAATCCTCTACTTACATCGAATTTGCTGAAGCAAGTACGGTAATTTCATTACCTCTCAAACATTTATTGGAGCTAAATAGTACATTCCCGGAAGCAAAAGCTATTGAAAGTTTTCTGGTAGTGGAACAACAAAGGGTCAAGGATGGCAGGCTAATCGATTTTCTAACGCTTAAAGGTTTGGAAAGATACCAGAAGTTAATGAATACTTTTCCTGATCTCTTTCAAAGAATAGCTCAAAAATATATCTTATCTTACTTGGGTATTACTAAAGAAACATTGAGCAGATACCGGACTAAAAAACAGAAACTGAAAATTAACCTTCTGATTCTCTTTAATACGATTTTTTTAAGGGGATTGGAGTATTCAATGGAGTTCATTTGAGAAAAGTATTCAATCCTGTACAAACTATGAAATAGAAAGATATGAACTCTTTAAAATAATGGTTTAAAACTCATCCTTAATTTCTGTACCAATTTAACCTTTCCTCAGGACAGTGGCCAAGGTAGTATTCAAAAAATGGGTATCCCGGGGAGCCTCCGCATTTTTTGAATCTCCACCTTGCAACAAGTCCTTATGAAAGGTTGCAGCGCACCATAATTAATGTTTATTAACTTAATCAATTACATTATGGAAACGCTCCAAGACCTTTCGTTGCACTTTAAAGTTGCTGAGATTCAATTAAGCTATCAATCAAAAATCAAATTCTCTGAACTTCCTAAAGTAACCTGCTCTGCAGATGCTTATAAACTTCTGGACTCGCTTTGGGATAAAACCAAAATTGACTTGCTCGAAGAGTTTAAGGTGATGCTGCTGAACAAGGCCAATAAGGTACTCGGGGTTATCAATCTGGCAAGCGGTGGAGTTGATGCTACTGTTGCTGACCAACGTTTAATATTTGCGGCAGCATTAAAAGCCAATGCGACTGCAATTATTCTGGCCCATAACCATCCATCGGGCAGATTGGTGGAAAGCGCGCAGGATAGAAACCTGACTGAGAAAATGGTTAAGGCTGGAGAGATCCTGAACATTGCAGTTTTAGATCACTTTATTATTTCCAGCGAAGGTTATTTTTCTTTTGCTGATAAAGGACTTTTATAGCCCTTTTTTTGATCATTCTCTTCTTATCTAAACTATATAAAAAAAACCGCTCCGATATTTCCTTCTTTGGGCGGAAAAATCTTCACTCAGATAAGCGGTGTAGCGACTTAGCTGTAACCGGATTATTCAGCAAGGAATTTCGAAAATGGTTACAGCTAATACACTACGATCTGAATTAGGTTAAACTGTTTACACCTTTGCGTTTTCAGAGTTTCCTAACGTTCAGCAATTTGAGTTTCTTACTGAGCTCTGTAAGACCTGCCTTCTCCAAACAATCACCTGCAAGTGAAGCTAACTCTACTGCGGATTCTTTAGATACTACATCAAGAAAGGTGAATTCATTTTCCCCGGGTTTAATACTTAGTCCTCTTTCAATTACCTGGCTTAATAATAATACCTGCTTGCGGCTGACACGCAGATCGATTTTTACCTGCTCACTCATCCCGGGGATACACAACAATGTATCATACACTCCTGTCATCTCTGTTGTTGTCATCATCTTTTAGGTTTTTAATTATAGGACATCCTAATTTAGTTCTATTCTACTCAACTATCCCCTTTAGAATTTAAAGGGCTTACCTGATTGTTCTGCGGCTTAACTAATTTCATGCTGCTGTAAAGCTTTGAGTTAGTAAAAGCTGAGCTGACATATTCAAGACTTGGGGGATTGCCGCTTTTAGCGCAATCGGCCAGATGTCCGCTTGTATCACAAGCGCTTTTTACGCCCTTTTACTCCGAAGTCGTGGGCGTTGGGTTTCGATTAAGTTTAATAGGGTTAATATTTTTAATTGTGAGAAAGGATTTGTGATGAAAGAGGAGAAAAATAACCGCACTAAATGGGTTCATCTGCGCCTGACGGAAGCAGAGTTCAAACAACTGCATAGACAGTTTTATAAAACAACTTGTCCCAAACTAAGTAACTATGCGCGCAAGGTTTTACTAGGCAAACCGGTGGTGGCAACTTATCGGAATCAGTCCCTGGATGAGCTAATGAGTGAAGCTATTTTACTTCGCAAGGAGCTTAATAATGTAGGTAATAATTTCAATCAAGCGGTAAAAAAACTACATACCCTATATCAGTTGCCTGAGTTCCGTTCATGGCTGGAAACTTATGAAACCGACCGAAACCAACTCCTTGAAAAGGTGGAAACAATCAAAGAACAGATCAATAAAATAGCTGCTCAATGGTTGCAATCATAAAGACTGGTAACTCAATCCGAAGGGCATTTTACTACAACGAACAGAAATTAAATTCGGGTGTAGAGGAGTGCATAATGGCGGCCAATTATCCGATTGATGTTGATGTTTTGACCGAAGAGCAGCGGCTAAATTGCCTCCTCAATCAAGCCGCTTTAAACGAAAATGTGAAAAGAAATAGCGTTCATATTTCACTCAATTTTGCTCCGGGTGAACAGCTTTCAAAGGTTCGGCTTTGTGAAATCGCATCGGCTTATATGGAGAAAATAGGCTTTGCAAACCAACCTTATTTAGTCTACGAGCATCATGATGCTGGCCATCCTCATATCCATATAGTATCAATTAAAGTGCGTGCGAATGGTTCAAGGATTGATACACAAAACATCGGTCGTAACCAGTCTGAAAAAGCCCGGAAAGAAATTGAGGAGCAGTTTCATTTGGTAAGAGCTGAAGAGCATAAGCGACAACTTTTCAAGCTTAAACCGGTGAATGTTCAAAAGGCTGTTTATGGTAAATCAGAAACCAAACATGCCATCACGAATGTACTTGATGCGGTACTGCTTCGATATAAATACACTTCAATTGCAGAGCTGAATGCGGTGTTAAATCAGTACAATATAGCGGCAGATAGAGGCACTGAAAACTCTCGAATTTATCTGAATAATGGCCTTGTTTATCGGTTGTTGGAGGAACAAGGAAATAAAGTCGGCGTACCAATTAAAGCCAGTGATATCTATAACAAGCCAACTCTTTCGTTCCTTGAAAATAGGTTTTTATTAAATGAAATTGAAAGGAAGAGGTATGCTTCTAGAGTAAAGAACAGTATTGATTTAGCCTTTCTAAAACATGCTGAACTTCCATTAAAGGGCTTAATTCAGATACTTCAAAATGAAGGTATTCATACTGCTCTCAGACAAAATAAGGAAGGCATGATTTATGGGATCACCTTTGTTGACCATCAAACTAAATGTGTTTTTAATGGTAGTGATCTGGGTAAAAACTACAGCACGGCAAGGATCATAGAGAGATGTAGTCTGCAGCAGAACTTCTCAAAAAACCAAACTATTTCCACTTCTGATAATTCATTATTATCCCTGAAAAAAGACAGTTCGATACAGCCTGAGTTCAATCATATTGATCATCAAAGGCAACCCTTTATGAACATCGATGAAAGTAAACTTTTAGACATTTTATTACTGCCGACCTCATCTACTGACTACCTACCACATGCCTTAAAAGGAAATAAAAAGAAAAGAAGAAAACGTTTACGAGCTAACCTATAAGTTAAAGAAAAAGACTATGCAGACAGGAGAAAACGAACAGGCGCTGAGGAAGATTCTGGATATGACAAGACTGATCAGCATTACTATTTTAATGCTTCATTTTTATTATTGTTGTTATGCTGCCTTTCATGAATGGAAGCCATGCAGTTCCTTTACAGACCTATTGTTAAGTAATGTTGCAGAAACTGGATTGTTCGATTCCTTTCATAAAGCAAAACTGATTTCATTGGGCTTTCTTGCTATTTCCTTATTAGGAGAAAAAGGTCGAAAAGATGAAAAGTTAAGCATTAAAACAGCTTTTACCTACCTCCTATCTGGGCTTTCGATTTACTTTTTATCTTACCTATTCTTATCATTAAAACTAACAGAAATACATCTTTCTATTCTCTACATAGGACTAACCAGCATTGGTTATTTACTCATGCTTACAGGAGGAACCTTGCTTTCTCGTATCATAAGAAACAAACTTAATAATGATATTTTCAACACTCAAAATGAAACATTTCCACAGGAAGAACGACTGCTCGAAAATGAATATTCCATTAATCTTCCTGCTCAATATAACCTTAAAGGAAGGCTTAGAAAGAGTTGGATCAATATCATTAATCCTTTCCGATCGCTATTGGTTTTAGGAACTCCCGGATCTGGAAAAACCTATTTTATCATCCGTCATGTGATTACTCAACACATCAAAAAAGGGTTTTCCATGTTTGTTTATGATTTCAAATATGACGACCTGTCCCTGATTGTTTACAATACTTTTTTGAAATATAAACACCTCTATAAAGTGACTCCGGAGTTCTACCTGATTAACTTTGATGATCTATCCAGAAGCCATCGGTGCAATCCAATTGATCCTTCAACCATGCTGGATATTACTGATGCTGCTGAGTCTGCCCGTACTATTTTAATGGGTCTCAACCGAGAATGGATTCGCAGGCAGGGAGACTTTTTTGTGGAATCGCCGATTAACTTTTTGACGGCAATTATCTGGTTTCTGCGCAAATACCGGGATGGAGAATTCTGTACTTTGCCTCACGTGATAGAGTTAATACAGGTAGATTATGACAGTTTATTTTCGATTCTGCGAACCGAAAAAGAGATCGAAGTACTCATTAATCCATTCATTACGGCCTACTTAAATGACGCGATGGAACAACTTGAAGGACAAATTGCATCAGCTAAAATAGCTATGGCAAGACTATCCTCTCCTTCACTTTACTATGTACTTTCCGGTAATGATTTCACGCTGGATATCAATGACCCTGTAAAACCAAAACTGGTTTGCATGGGCAATAACCCACAGAAAATTCAGACTTATGGGGCTGTGTTATCGCTCTACGTAAATCGCTTAATTAAACTGGTCAATCAAAAAGGGAAACTTAAAAGCAGCCTCATCTTTGATGAGTTCCCAACGATCTACCTGAATAATATGGATAGTTTAATTGCTACAGCAAGAAGCAATAAAGTGGCAACCTGCATAAGCATTCAGGACCTGAGTCAGTTACGTAAAGACTATGGAAAAGAACAAGCAGACGTGCTAATGAATATAGTTGGTAACGTTATTTCAGGACAGGTTACAGGCGATACAGCAAAGCAACTTTCAGAGCGTATTGGAAAGATTATGCAGGACCGTGAGAGTCTATCCATTAACCGATCCGATACTTCGATTAGTCGTTCTAAACAGTTAGAATTAGCGGTTCCTCCTTCTAAAATATCCACTCTTTCTTCGGGAGATTTTGTTGGGGTGGTGGCTGATGATTCGGATTGTAAAATTGGTTTGAAGGCTTTTCATGCAGAAATTTTAAATGATCATACGACTCTCAAAAAAGAAAATGAACAGTATAAAGAAATTCCGGTTATCCGAAAGCTGGATGATAGTGTGGTGCAACGAAATTATTTACAAATTAAGCAGGATATACAGGAGCTGATTCATGTTGAAATGGAACGACTACTAAATGATCCAAGGCTTACATATTTAATAGTTACCAAGTAAAAAATAACTAAATGCATCATTTTATGACATATTTCAGTAAAAACTTATATGTTTATTGAGAAAACATATAAGTTGGCTATAAATGATCACATTTTACCGGTTGAATAACAACTATCATTAATAACTATAGCTAGCAATAAATCTTAAATTTAATTTACTATGGGAGGCAATGCCGGAATTAGAGGTTATCTAATTCAAACAATCATTTGTGTTTTAGATGCACTTGAAGAAGACAACCTATGGGCTTCTGTGACATTAGAGCCATTGAATGAATCTGAAAAAGTTGATATTAAGTGGGTATATCCTGATAAGATAAAAGTTTGTCAGGTTAAGTCCTCTGAAAATGTAATTAGACACTCTACCGCAAAAAAATGGTGCGATGAACTTGTTTCAAACACTCCTAATATCGATGATTATGAATTAATTGTTGTCGGTCATCCAGATGAAAAGTTACTTAATGCAGATTCCATTGATAATGTAAAAATTGTAGGTATACAGTCTTTAGACACTAATAATCTTATAGATATTGCTTCCACCAAGATTGATGCTTACTATGAAAAAAAAGGTAAGACAAAAATGTCCTCAAAGGTTAGAGAAATATTAGTTAAAACTCTTACTGCTCATTTCGGAACCAATTCTATAATGGGAAAAGAAGTAAGTAGAGAGGATTTTGACAAAGAGCTTTTGGAATGGATATCCGCAATTGAAAAACAAATTGAAATTAATCCTTTTGCATCGCTAGCCTCGCCTATACAAAATGAAAGCAAACCATTTAATTCCAGAATAGCTAAAAAAATTCTTGAATTAATTGGATGGGCAAATTTTAATGAAAATGTGAGTGTAGAACTTTATAATGAAAGGAAAGAAGAAATCGAATATTTCGGGGTTGACTTTTTTGGCGATTTTGAAAGCAAATTAAAATCGGATGTTGATGATGTTATCTTAGTAACATCTATACATGATTTAATGTACCCTGCCTCATCAAAAAAGGAGATTCATAATTATTTATATAGCTCTGAAATTGTATTCTCAGACTTGCTACAAAAGCAGAAAATACCTATAAAAAGAAACGAAAATTCAGAATGTCACAATGTTTTATTTTGGCTTACAACTGAGAACTCTGAAGTGAATCAGGACTTTATTCATCATGCAAAAGATAATTACAAAAAGGATATGCTTAATGAAGAAATGTACTACTATCTAGTAGATAACAATAAGGCCATTTTTTTAATAAGTACTATAGTTACGGCTAAAAATTACAGAGATGATCTTACAGTAAAATTTCTGTATCCAATTACTGAGGCCAATCAAAATCCAGGGCAAATAGGGAAAAGAGGCACAAAGTTGCCGGCCCAGTATATAAACAGTTCAATATTACCCATTATTAAAGAGAGCAGTAATAAAATAAGCATATTGATTTTTTGCTCAGACCAGTTTTCGGAAAATTCTTTAAAAAAACTTATTTGGTTGACTATTAGACTAACAAGTGGATTGGGAAATGAGTACTTACTTTGGTTTCCCGACTACAATGATAACGAGCATAAAAACATTGCTTTTGAGGTTATCCGCTCTTTTAATGATGAAATATTAGAAGAAAAGATTCAAGTTAAGCGATATGACCGGATTGATGCCGAAGCATTGGATAATGTCATTTCAACTACTAATGTAACATTGAAAAATGAAACTTTTGATGAAATAAATTCACAGAACAACTTAAAATCAAAGCATCTAAATGAAACTTTTGTTAATATTCTTCCCTATGGTGACATTATAAAGCCGTTCTTAAAAACAGATGCTATTACAGCTAATGACATGAAAATCTTTTTGGCAAAAAAAGGAATTTTTGTCAAAAGTGCCGACAGAGGTAAACTAACAGGCCTTATGTCTACTTTGCTATTTAGCCCGAAAGAACTAGAAGATTTTAAAACATTAATCGACGTTAAGGATCGGCCGTTAAATACTACAAATGAGATTTTTCAAATAAAACAGAATGATAGCTTGGATAATGTATTCAAAAGGATACGCCCCAATTTTGATAACGTAACAGAGAATCTTAATACCAAATTATTAGATGTTCCAGTATTTAAGCCAAGTCCAAGTAATTCAAACGAATATGTATTTGATGTACGGACTGAGAGAAAAGATCCTACTAGTCAAATATCTGTAAACACCCTATGGGGAAGAATAGAAATTGTTTGTTCAAAGGAGAATGACAATCTCATCATAAATAGAGTAAATACAGTATCCAGGGAAGATAAGATTATTGCAAACAGAATAATGAAAAGCTTGGAGAGTGAGTTTAAGCAGGCAGATTTTATCAAAGATGATACGGTTAGAGTAATGTTTAAGAACTTCAAAAGCAATACGGATCGTGTAAACTTTCTTTTGAGTTTTACAAATGTAACCTCGTCAACTATTTTTAAAGAACCTGATATAAAATCAATAAAGTTCAAATTTGATGATAGTGAAGATATCCCTGATTCATTTAAAGATAAAAAAGACAAAGATTTGATTACATATTTCAGCGGCAAAAACTTGTCCGGTATTAATGAAATCTCTGATGCTGATTTTAAAAAAGTTTTATTGTTAGAAGAAATTTATATCACTTATAGGTATGACTTCTATAACATAAACAGTGGTTATTACAGTGTGAAATTTAACTTTTCGGATGCTCTAAAAAATAAACCTGAAAAGGATGGGGTCTTCAAGTCAGAACCAAATTTGTACATGTCTAACAATGTTAAAGCCCTTGCAAATATTGATCTTTTTAAAAAAGAACTTTCCAAGGAAATTGAAAGGATTAAATTAGAAAAACTTAAACAATTTAGGATCATATAATGATAGATTTTACTAGTGTCAAATTAAACATAGCAACTCATTATGTTGGTAACAAGCTTAGGGATGAAGGAATAAGAATTTCCAGTGGAGAAGTATTTATAACTGAAGATGATACTCAAAAATACCTACTTAAATATTTCTTTTCACCTTTTCAAGGTAATGAAATATTTAATTTTACCAATCCAACAGAGTTATCTTTAAATGCAGTGTACACGCTAATTAGAAGAATATTTTCAAATCCCGACAAATTTTATGAAAATAGCGTTGAGCTTGCAAAACACCTGTACGAAAGTTCAACACACCCAAAGGTAAATGGAGGTGAATTTAACATATGTTTATTAGAGAATACTATATTAGATGGTGTTGAGGCTCTTGCAATAGGATTATTTAAGACGGAAGTTAAGGATATCTTTCTAAAATTCGACCCAACGAAAGATAATTACAGTATCAAGCATGATAATGGTGTAAATATTGGAAGACTTGATAAGGGGTGTATCGTATTTGATATTGATGCCGAAAATGGTTATAAGGTTTGTATTGTTGATTCTAACAAAGCCAATGATACTCAATATTGGAAAAATGATTATCTAAGCATTAGACCGAGTTCGGATGATTATCACTTTACAAAGAACTTTCTATCCATTACAAAAGACTTTGTTACAAAGCAGCTTTCTGAGGAATTTGAAGTGAGTAAAGCAGATCAAATTGATTTGCTCAATCGCTCAGTGGAATATTTCAAATCTCATGATAAGTTTGAGAAGGAATCATTTGAAGCCGAAGTCTTCGATAATCCAGAAATTATACAATCATTTAGAAATTTTGATGAACAATATAGGGAAAGTAAAAACGTTGATATCTCTGATAATTTTCAAATCTCTTCCCAAGCTGTAAAAAAACAATCAAGAGTGTTCAAAAGTGTCCTCAAACTTGACAAGAACTTTGACATTCACATACATGGCAATAAGGATCTTATTGAAAAAGGGGTGGAAAGAGATGGGAGAAAATATTATAAAATATACTATGATGAGGAGAAATAATTTTTTGGATAAATAATAAAGATTTTGCCAGAACAACAGAACCTATACAATCTTGTAAAGGGAATATTTGGATTAATAAGAAACCCTCATGAACTGAAAATAAAAATTTATTATAACAGAAGAGGAAATACTTGATATAATGGGAACCATATCCTATATACTTAAGCGACTTGATAAAATAATTATATAGAATATGTCACTTCACAAACAATTAATAGGAAGCCATCCAATAACACCATACATCTTTGAACGTTGGTTAAACTGTACTGATATTGAGCCTACTGATGAAAGGTGTTATCGGTCACTTAACCCTAAAATACCATCAACCGATCCTGATTTAATTCAATGGCTTGGTCAGAAGCTTGTTCATCATCATTATGATGAGAATCGAATCCAAAAATTGAAGCAAAAGTTTACAGAACTTGGTTTTCCGGAATATGCAGAACAACATAGAAAACTACCTAGGGCGGATAAAACAAAAAAAGGAAACGCAACTGAGATATTGCTAATTGAATATATAGAAAGCTGTCAGAATAAAGCTTTAATAAAAGCATACAAATTAAGATATAATCCTAATGTTGACCAAGCAATAAAAGGTGATGATATGCTTTTAGTCGATATTTTAACAAACCAACAAGGCTCAGAGGAAGTCAAACTATACCTTGGTGAAGCAAAATTCAGGAAAACCCCAACTAAAACTATAGTAGATACGATCAGCGAGGCTTTAGGGAAAGAGAAATTACCGCTATCCTATTCTTTTTTAGTTGATGAATTAAATAGAAAAGACGAAAGTAAAGCAATAGCTGATTTACTGGATAAATTTTTGGTCAAAGAAATAAAAGATAAAGGGAATATATGCTATACTGGTTTTTTGCTAAGCAATACGGATACATTCAAAGTCGTCGATACTCATTTTAAAAGTGACAATCCAACACTTATATTAATTTCTATTGGCATAGAAAATCCAGAAGATTTAATTAATGAAGCTTTCAAAAAGGCTGAGGAAATGATTGCGAATCCAACTTCTTTATGAGAAACGAAATTATAAGGAAAAAGTTAGTTCTGATAGAAAGAGACAGAGTTATACAGAATCTAATTGCTCAGGCAAATGCTCGTTATATACTACTCAATACTTCTGAAAATAGAGAAAACTTTCCTCCTTACACAATTAATGATGATAAATTAAATATTCTATCATTCTATTATTTAAACTTTGGTTGCAGCTTTGCGGAAAATCAAGCTTTTGATGAAGCTATTGAACCTTTAGAAAAAGGAGCTTCATTATTAGAGTTTATACATGCAGCTGAAACAAATAAAAAGAATGCCAGTAATTACTATGGACTCATAGCATCATTAGCCTATTATGTAGGTTTTCAATATTCAAAATCATTCATATTGATAAAGAAGTTTGAAACAACTTCAGTCATCGCGAAATTGATACATCTTTTTTTATTGAGAGATTTTATTCAGCTTTCAGAAGAAATCAATAAAATACTGATAGACCCTTCTTATCGAGATAGCTTTATTTCGAACAATATTGATGAAATTGATGGTACAACAAAAATATATGAAATCACAATAGCTAAAGCGTTAGATGGATTTTTAAAATATTTTTTCACGGGAAATGTCGATTTACTAAATAACGCAAAGGCACTTTTAAAGAGCATAAAGGAAATATCGGAAATTGAAACTGACCCTGGAATTTGGTGGGTTATACGATTATTACTTCTAATATCTGATGGATTCAATGAATCTTCACTCTGGAATGCATTAAAAAGTTATTTCGACCTTGACCATCCCAAAGTAAGTCAATATATTAAATCATTAGTATTTCTAGCTCCTAGGGGTATTTTTGAATTGTTTATTACCCAAAGGAAATCCCTAAATAAGGTTTTAAATGCTGAAAATGGCTGCATCATTAGCATTCCGACGAGCAGCGGTAAAACAAGAATTGCAGAAATTGCCATACTTAATTGTATGATAAATGACCCTGCAAACAAGGTATTATATATAGCCCCATTTAGATCATTAGCTTTTGAAGTTGAAAGCACCTTGGAACCAATATTAGATAATGCAGACATTTCTGTTTCACATCTATATGGTGGGAGTTTATATAGTAAGCTGGACGAAAAAATCATTGAAGATTCTGATGTCATTATTGCAACTCCTGAAAAAGCGAAAGCAATATTGCGAGGTAACACAGAATTAGTAAGACAGATAAAACTAATCATTATTGATGAGGGCCATTTACTTGGTCCTGATAAAAGATTAATAGTAAATGAAATCTTTTACGAAGAGCTTCGATTTTATGTACAGAAAAATGGAGGAAAATTCTTATTATTATCCGCAGTATTACCTAATTCAGAAGAATTGGCAGAGTGGCTAACTCGATCATCAGAAACTATTTATAAAAATTCATGGAGACCATCTGATGAACGTTTAGGAATTTTGGATTGGGATGGAAATTTCGTAAATATCAATTGGATAAGTCAGGATGAAGACAGACAATCGTTTAACAACAAGTTTATTATATCTGAAGAGCTTCCCTTAAAGCCAAGACAGCGCAAAATTAGATATTTTCCAAGCAATAAAAATGAAGCAATTGCAGCTACTGCTTATAAATTTAGAACATTTGGCTCTGTACTTATTTTTGTGGGTCTAAAAAGCTCTGTATTTACAATGGCGGAAGCTTACTTTAAACGTCTTGGCAACGCTCCAGATAACCATCAATGGAAGAATCTCTTTGATTGGCGAGCATTTGAACTTGCTTGTATTGAAACGTATGGTGAAGAGGGAAACAGCTGGTTATCTTATGCGAGAAAAGGAATACTTTGCCATAACGCAGATTTGCACGCTGATGTACGGTTGCCTTTGGAAAGACTAATGCGAAGTGATAAACCATTAGTTATAATCTCTACATCGACACTCGGACAGGGTGTTAATTTAGGAGTATCAACGGTTATCTTCTCCACATTATATCAAGCAGGTGAATTAATTAATGCTAGAGATTTTTGGAATATTGCAGGACGGGCAGGAAGAGCTTATGTAGACCATGAAGGCAAAATACTCGTAGCTTTAGATTCTGAGAATCTATCCAAAAAACAAATCGAATATCGAGTAAATTCTATAAAAAAATATTTTGACAAAAGTAAGATAGATTTGGCACATAGTGGCATCCTTTCACTTATGGTTGTTTTGAAAAATATTGCTCAAGAAAATGGAGTTAGTTTTGATCTTTTAGTCCAACTAATTGCAGAAAATAAAACTCAAGAAATAGGTGAAAAAGTCGGTGATATTGATGAAGCACTTGACTGGATAGACGATACGCTATTATCGCTTTTACATGTAAATAATCCCGAAGGAGAAATTGATTTATCATGGGCTGAATCTTTTTTTACACAATCTCTGGCTTATATTCAATCCAAAAATGAACAAGCTATTTCAGGTGAAGAAGTTATCAATTTTTTAAGTTCACGAATCACGGGTATTGTTGAAAAAGTGGGTAATAATAGAATTAAATGGCAATCATTAATAAAGTCGGGCATCCCACTTAATTCAGATTTAATGCTTGAAGAACTTCTTCCCGAATTTATACGATTGGTTCAAGAATATTTTAACGCCAATGAAATAACTATTGAAAGGAAAATTATCTTATTATCTTCCATTGAGGCCTTATTAACAGATATACCCATCTTTATTGAAGATGGTGATTCAATTAAGAGTAAAGACGTAAATTCAATACGTCAAATGTGGATCAATGCTTCTCCCATTTCAACAATTATTCCTTTTGAAAATGGAATTGAAATAATAACTAAGCTATATACGTTTAAGCTACCTTGGATACTAAATGGTATTGCTAAAAAAATGCGTAATATCGAAAACGAGGATGAAGCTGTTATAATTGAAGAACTTTCAATACTTGTCGAATCCGGCCTGCCATCATTAACGAAAGTCAAGATTTATCAAGCAGGAATTAGGTCCAGATCTTCTGCAGATGAACTGGGAGAATTATTTGACGATGAGCTGTGGGAAAGAAGTATTTCCGATTATAAGAGAGACTTAGTATTGCATAAAGATTCTTATAAAGAGCAAGTTTCTGCAACTGCAGGAGAATGGCTTGACCTGCTTAGTCGTACAGCTAATAGACGAGTTACAAAGGTTAAAAATATACCACCCTTTACATTTGGAAATATTCATGAAAAAACAAATACTTTAATTGCTAAAAACATAAATGGAAAGCAGTATTTACTTAGTCCTGACTTGAGTATTCTAGAAGACATTTCAGAATCTGATATTGACTTTTCAACAATAAATAGCATTCCTGGTATTGATTTTAAGTACAGTCCAGAAAATGGGACATGGGTAATGAAAATTAATAATCCTTATATACAATTAAGTTAAAACTTAAATACACTATAGACCAACTAAATAAAGTTCCGGCCGGATTTAATAATAATCTGATTTGGAATATTGGTCATGAAATAGTTGCCCAGCAAGCATTGATATATAAATCATCAGGCTTGGAAGGATACATTTTCAGGAGAATTATTTGACCTTTATAAGCCGGGAACAAAACCCACAGGACAGACCACGGAAAGGCAAGCAAATGAATTGAAAGAACTCTTAATTTCACTGCTAGAAACGGAAAAAGACTTCGCCAACGCGAAATTCGTCACATTCAATGAACTGCATATTCCGCTCTATAGTTTACCAGCGTTCCGCTGCATAGTGGTTCTTCGTCCGGAATAAGTGGTAAGCTTTCATCACGGAACGCTGGTAAACTTTCCCCGGAATATGCAATGAACGAATGACGGGTACAGGATTTCACTTATCATCATTAAAAGACGCATTTGAATTTAACAATTATCATGAAGGTCTTCAGTTAGGATATATGATGAATATTCAGAAATTTGTTTAGGTTAAATCGATTTAGGAAGAATACAACTTTCGAACAAAAAATGACAACTTATGGGAATTGAAAATGGAAGATATGATATTGAATTGATTAAGAGAACTAAAAAGCTCATTGAAACATATGACGGTGTTTTCAATTTAACTTTACTTATGAATAGTGTATTAAGTTTAATTGTTTTGCCGCAACAGCATAATTCCAGAATAAGAAAACTAGCTTTCATGAATCAAAATCTAGATGAAATTCCTGAGATTAATTTTGTTATTAATTCACCACATTTTCAATTTGATCCACGAAACTTTAATTACGATTTAAAAAATCTTCTAAATAGAATTCGTAATGGAATTTCTCATCAAAGAATTGAAGCTATTTCTGAGGATAATAAATGGAAAGGTATAGTAATTGAAGATTATGATAGAAATAATAATCTAGGGTTGCATCTTGAGTTAACAACTTCCCAAGTAAGAAATTTAGCTTTTTACATTGCCGAAAAATACTTAGAAGAAGTTGGTGAATTAGAAGCAAATGCAAAGCCGACCTATGATTTTTAGTGATTAAAACGACTATGCCTCTAAAAACCATTATTTGCGAGAATGAAGCATTTCAAGTTATAACTGCCAATAAAACACACGAACCGGCATATAGGGAAAAACTAAGTCGATTAATTCAGGATAAATATGGAATAAAGGTTAAAAGAGAAGATATGCTTTCCGCCTTGCAGGACACTTTTAATTTTTATGCAGATGAAATTCAACAAGAGTTAAAGAAAATAAATGATGTTCTTTTTTTTGTTTATATCTATTTTCTACCATGAAGAAAGTGCAAAATTATCTTATAAAACACAGAACAACTATAACCTCCCTGTAGATTATCAATACTTTGCTCTTTACCGACGGGTATTAAAAATGATCTTACAACAATCGTGTTTGCAGGATCTAGTTTCTTCTAATTCTGCCCCGGATCAAAAGTGGATACAAAGAAGCGTACTTAGTATTGAAAAATTGATTTATTTAGGTCACTATTTATTTGGTCAAGTCGATGCTATTTCTGAAGAGAAAATAACCAATGGGTCTATTGATATTATTTACGAAAGTGGATTAATCACATTTATCAACACCAAGGAATGGGATAATTTTTTACCTAGCCTAAGTCAGCATTTTATTTTAGATGACCGTAATTCTATTGTTGATAAAAATCTTCAGCCTGATTTTAATCATCGTATAAAAACAGAACTAGGTTTAGATCTGAAAGATATTGAATCACTATTAGCTTATTTGAATAATTTACTGCATGACAGTGAACCTCCTAGATTATGCACTCTGAAAGAGTTTATAGCAATCTTAAAAAGTAAAACTAATAGTCCGTATATCGAACCATTTATTAAGGGTTTAATTTTAAACAGGGAAAATGTTACCGATATTAAAAAGGCAGCAATCAGTCCTTATACAGGAAAAAGAATTATCCATAAACCATTGCTAACATTAACAATTGATGGAACAGAATGCATCTTAACTGATCAATTTTCACTCCTAGAGGCATTCAATACTTTTTTTCAAAACAACATCACTCTTGGCAAAATACCAAAAGAATGGGAGCAAGTTCCATTTCTAAAGAAAATCCGTAACGACTTTAAGGATCGCAATAAAGATATCTTGGAAAACCCCGTAGAGAAACTCTTGAAAGGTTACAATGTAGATTATGACCGTAATGTAAAAACCCTTTACGCTCATGACAAGGGTCATTTATCGATTAATAAAACTCCTGGTGAAATAGATTTTATATTTATATATAATGATACTGTCTATATCGCAGATTGTAAAAATCTTACCAAACGATATGAAATGCAAGGTTACTACCAGGATATAACAAAATTTACCGATGAATATAATCTTAAAATGAAGGAAAAATTGGAGTTTATGAGACAGAACCTAAATAGACTTCAGGAGCATTTGCAAATCAAGCTTAATAAACCCTATCTTGTCCTTACCAACTTCAAACTTGAAGGAATATTTATTATTAACACACCAACAATTTATGTGCTCAACGGTCTATATAAAATTTATACCTTCAATCGCTTCGATTTATTCATAAAAGGGGACGACTTCTTTACAAAATATATAGATTGGCCTGAAAAAAATCCAATACATAAAATTACCTGGCCATTTATTGATAACTTGAAGAAAGTAATTAAACCCGACTTTTGATTCAAAAGACCATACTGTTAGAGAGGCAAAGAGGTATCAACTTCGCAATATTTCACACACTTACTACAACATAAATCCATCACTCTGTTACTCCAACGATCCTTTTAACGGTAATGCTACTTTGTTGCTTTATGCTGGTGTAATGACCTTCTAAAGTCTCTTCACCGTCGATAGCATAAGAGAACCATTAAACTAATCAACCCTTTATTTCAAAAAACAAAAGATTTACCAATGTTAAGGAGCTTGCACGACCCTTTCTTTTATCCCTAAAAGGCCACAACATAAACTCTCATAGCCATTCGCAATCCATTTACTCTGTTTCCTTTGGGGGGGGTAAGCAGCACCCTTTATCGAATGGCATTCTCATTTCTTTTTTCCTTTCACCCTCTTTTCAGAAATAGAGTTATGTGCAAATTTAGCATACAAGTGATACGCTTGAAATCTTTCAGCTCAAAAAACCAGAAACAATTTCTGATTCAACATTAATAAAATTGTTTCCTTATAGCATCAACAATACTTAAAATCCCTTTCAAGTGTTCAAACAAACTCCCATCAGGGCTACGAAAGAAAACAAATAAGCCTTTAGTGATGAACTAAGGGCTTTGTTATTTTCAGAATACCTCTGATTAGGTTTACTATAAGGTACACTTCTTGGATTAATGGATCAGGTCCAAAATCTGTGGACTAAGCCTATAAGAATACTCTTCAAAGACTCATCAAAAATTCGTCGCAATCAAAAATAACATTCAAGAATTTTTAAAGTACTATTTCAATAAATCAGACATTGCTTTAACAGATTTAAAACTAAGCTTTTTAGACGACCTAGATTACTATTTTAAAACAGTAAAGAATTATAACCAAAATACCATTAATAAAACTATTGAGAGGGTTAAAAAAATTATCAAAGTTGCCCAAGGAAATGGTTGGATTCAGGTTGATCCATTTCTTTTGTATAAGAAAAAGAAATACCTGAAGGAGGTTGTATTTCTCGAGAAAAAAGAATTAAACCTATTAGAAGATCATAACTTTTCACAGAAGAGATTAGAGCAAATAAAGGATTGTTTTATATTTTCTTGCTATATAGGGCTAGCTTACAATGAAGCCAGTATATTGACCAAAGAGCACCTTATTGAAAGAGAAGATGGTTTCTTATGGATAGAAATGATCAGACAAAAAACAACCCGTCCCCTCATTATACCTCTATTACCTAAAGCACTTGAAATACTTTATAAATACGGATTCCCAGAAAAAGAACGACAATCGTTACCCTTAATTTCAAACCAAAAATTCAATAGTTACTTAAAAGAAATTGCTGAAATAATAGGATTAAATAAACATCTTACTCACCACATTGCAAGAAAAACTTTTACTTCGACAGTGCTAATGGATAATGATATTCCTATTGAAATTGCATCCTACTTACTGGGTCATAGCAAAACAAGCGCAACTGAAATACACTATGGCAAAATTCTGAGAAATAAAGTAGCTGAACACATAAGAAATCTGCAATCCAAACTAGGCAAAATAAGTAGCTCTAAAGGCATTGATGAATTATAATAAGCATTAGGACATCAAATTGAAGAGCAAACTCAAACTTATTTAGATGAATTTGGGAAAGGTATTATAACGCGGAGGCTAAAATTTTGTTTTATAATTATTTAAGTAGTCTCGATTCTATTAAAATAAGTTTTGTAAATGAAAAAATAAGGAAGCAGAGATTGCTTCCTTATTTTATGGTACTTAAAAAACCTCGCTAGCCTTTGTTACTCGTAATTTGAGATAAAATATCAGAGAGTACTCCATGGAGTGGAGTGATACAAAAAGGATCGTGAGTAAACTTGTAAATAGTTCCATCTTTATCCGATCCTATAAAATCCCCATCTTCTAGGTCCCTAAGGTGATAATATAATTGATCATTGATTTCTAATTCATAAACGTCACTCTTCCTTAGGAGACCAGCTTCCTTTGTATTTAATTTCAAAAGAGAAATAACTTGATTAAATGTGGGGTTTTCCTCATAGTTTAATTTATAAGAAGAAATATCAAAATTGTTAGTATCAACTGCGAATTTCTTAGCCCCAGTAATTGAATAACCATTTAGAGTTCCATCAATAACATAAATTGTTAAATCTAAGAACTTTTGGCTTTTTAAATCATAAATCTTTATTCCAGTTATGTCAAAAGGTTCAACATTAAGGTTTTCATATTTTTGAAGCTTATCAGGAAAGCACCTAAAGTTTACATATCCTGGAATATCACTTGCATCTAATCGTACTCCTTTGATCAAATGATCTTCTATTTGCTTAACTAAATAATGAAGATTATCTGGCAGTTTTGAAATAACATTCCTCAACATTGTGATCTCCCAATCTTCAATCTTTGTTCTTTTAAAAAATCCTAACATTTTATCTAAAATTTTGAAAACCAATTATATTTTTTAAACCATCCTACTTCATTTTTGATTCCTGCTCTTAAAAATTGCTTACGAAATCGATCAATTATAGAATGTTGTATTGTGTTTAATTTAATTACATTAAACCTATTATTTACTAACCAGTTTGGCAAATTAAATTTTCTTTGCATTCTTTGAGTTATTAGCCAATGATGAAACTCTGTACTTATTCTCTGCGTACCAGTTGATGTTTTAATTTTATCTAATGTCTTGGTTCCTCCTCGTAGTTTTTTATATTCTTCAAATGTTTTGCCACCAGTAAGTATATATTTACCAGCTTTTTCAAAATAACCAGAGGTAAGCTTTAATCCATTGGATATTACTATTTTACCTTCGGTGAACTCACCAAGTGTAAATGCATCCATTGTTCCATCAAGCATTCCAATAGTAGCACCAAAATAATCACCATTGTCAAAGGCATAACCTCCTTGTCTACACCCTTTCCAAACGGGCAATTCATTCATTAAATCAATAAAAAATGACGATTCTGTACTTTCCTCACTTTCTTTCGATTTTTCTTTCGACTCGTCTTTCTTTTTTTTCTTAGGATCATCACTATAATCTGTTTCAAGATCTCCCCTATTCAGTAATCCAAATTGTTGGTCATGCATAGTGTTAGCTGCATTAGTTTCTGCTTTCATTCGAGCTGACCATTCTTCATCGGACTCTCCAGTCGATGTAGTATACATACCATTGGGATCAATAAACTTTACGGGATTATTATTTGTATATACATAAACAGACCAGTCTTTTGCAATTTCAGCCATAGGGTCAATCGAATTCCATTTACCCAAGGTAGGATCATAAAATCGTGCTCCGTAATCATACCAGTTAGTCTCAACTTGAAACTCTTTACCATTGTATTGATATTTATTCTTCCCAGAAGGATCACTATTACTTGGTAATACTTGAGATAGACCAAAAGGGTAGTAACTTTCCTCTTGTAATGCATTTCCGGATGCATCAACCTCGACCCTTAAATTGCCTAAGTGGTCATTTAAACTATACCTATACAAATAAGACGTTCCATTTTTAACTGCTCGCCCCTCTTCTGTCTCTATGAAATCAATTAACCCGCCTGAATACTGAATACCATTTACATACTCGGTAGAGTCTATTGTACCAATCAGTTTTCGCTTTAACTTTAAACCTGTTGCATCATACGTATATTTTAATGTAGTCCCTGATTTAAGAATTTGTTCAGGTAAATTCAAATAATTATAACTGATATTGGATGTTATACCCAAATTCAAATCTGTCAATAAATTGCCATTAGGATCATATGTATACTCATTTGCAGCTGTTGAACCATTATTAAAGCCCACTGTGGTTGCTAAATCTTCAACCTTCTGCAATTGATTAGCAGAGTTGTAATAAGTATATGTTAAGCTGTCAATTCTTGTTCCTTGTGAGTAACGTCCCAATTTTTGAATGTTCCCCATTTTATCATACCCACTGATTAGTTCACCATAATCAGGACCCGCAATGCTAGTTGCACGCAACAAACGGTTTAAACCATCATAATTATACTTGTAACCCTGACCTTGAGGTAACGAGCTTGTAAGTTTACCTCCTTTCCAGTTTGCTTGAGAAATATTACCATTGTATTGAGGTATTGGCCCAGACTCATATTTTAACTCTAATCCAAAACGATCGTTGGAGTCATCATTACTAATGCCCCCATCAGATGTGAGATCTGCTTTGTTGATACTTTTTAACCATCCTCTATTATTGTAGCGATAGTCAATACTTTGTGCAAAAGTAGTTCCGTTGGTTGAATGAAGATTCTTTTCAACTAATTGCCCTAATTCATTATAGTTGTATTGAGCTAACGTAACGATCTGATCACTATTTATCTTTTCTCTTACCTTTTTCTTTCTTCCAAGATGATCGTATTCATACCAGTTTAAGATAGTTACAACCTGTCCACTACGTCCCGTATGAACACGTTTACTAACAATTAATTGATCTGAAAAATCATATTTAATATTTACTATATCAGTCCCTCCAACATGATTATTGGAACGACTTTGTACTAAACGACTGTTGGAATCATAGTAATTTACAGTAAGGATGGAATCTTTTGTTCCTAATATTTTAACTTTATTTCCTGTCAATAATCCTCTAACAATATCTGTCTTAGTATTTAGTGTATCTGTTACATAAGTAAAACCTGTTGTCCTTGCCCCTGGAAAAGTGTAGTCATCATAATAATTCGCGATCAAAACATTCATTCCGGTTAAAGGGTAGGCTTTTGTTGTATATCCGTGAAAAGTGCCTTTATCCTCCCAGCTTGAATATCGATTAGCCCTATTTTGAGCAGTATCCAAAATTTCATTGCCTGTATAAACTCCTGTTAATACAACTCGACCTAAAGCATCATATTTTGTAAACGCCCACTCCTTTGTAGATTTAGCCCGTTGAACAGAGTCTTGAGTTAACACAACTTGATTTAATTTATTATAAACAAGAAATGTCCAATCTGCACCGGGAATTTTCTTCTTGATTACCCTATGTCGACCATCATATTTATAGGCATAGATCAGATCTTTAAATATTTGATCTGCTTCGGTAAATGTCGTTACACTTACTGCGGGAGGTATTACATAACGAAGATTTCCAATATCATCATAAACGTAATAGGTAGAAAGTGAGTCTAGCGCATTTGAAGGTGTGCGATACAGTTGCCTCTTTAAAATAACTCTACCTTCTTTATCTTTAAACTCTTTAATTAAACGATTTTGAACGTCAGAACTAGTCCAGTTTTCATCTTTTGAAATTGTTTTGTATAGCTGCCCCGTACCGTAAAAAACACTTGAGTTAGCTCCATTTGTTGTGACATTCCAGAGACGTACTTCCGAATATCCATTTATCCCAAAATCGGATTTAACAGTATTGCCATTGAATGTACTCTTCCCATTACTATTTTTTATTATCCTCCATGTTTTTCCTTGAGCACCTACTTCTAAACTACGGTTTAACGGAGATGACTCATAAGTGGTTTCTACATAAGGAAAGGTTGTTGTATCAATTTTCTGATTTAATGTTTTATAAAACAGAGAAATTCCCTGATTGGCGGTCAATGCATTAACTTTATAAGTTCCATTAGCCGATACATCAACGTATGGTAGATACTTCTTGGTTACACGACCATAAACATCATATTCATTAGGAACTACCATATCTTTTTGATTAGGGCTTCCCTTGGTTTGTACTTGTTGTACTAATCTTCCTAACCCATCAAAATAATTAATGTTCTGATTTAAATCTGACGCTGATAATGTCGAAATAGAAGCTGGATCGGTGACACCTGCCTTACGAATTGTGTTGGTAGTAATTGAATTCATATCAATTACTGTTACAACTGCATTTGAAGTATAAGAGGTAATGCCGCCACACGTTACCATTCTTCTATAATAGGTAGTTTGCGTTAAAGGAGTTGAAAGGGTCAAATTTTGCCCTGTAGCAGATGGGACATTTGTAAAATCAGTATAGTAACCAGAAAGAGATGATTGCCATTGATATAAATAGCTTGTTCCACAGTTTCCACCAGAAGCTACTGTGGCTAAAATTGATGACGGAATGGTACTGTAACTAATAGTTTGATCTCCACTTGTAATGCTGCCTGGATTGAATACAGTAACAAGAATAGATCCTGTATAAGCTTGATCTCCACCACAATTAACTACTCGTCTAAAATATGTCGATTGAGTGAGTCCGGAAGTATAATTTAGGTTTTGACTGGTTGCTCCTGAAATATTAGTGAAATAAATATTATCGCTTGATTTTTGCCATTGATACATATAACTAGTTCCACAATTACCTTTAGAGGCAGTTGTTGCATTGATAGTTGAGGGAGTATCTCCTGCTATAATTGAAAACGGGGCTGTAGTAATGGAACCAGCTAATAATTCAGGCATTATTGTAACGTCAATGAAATAATACCCTCCTTCTGGTGGTTCAAAAAGTACAGAACCCATTGTTACCCCCATTGACCACTGAACAATAATCATATCAGTACCTTGTCCACTTAATATTACGCCATTAGCCACAGACCATAAACCTGAGCCTATTGATGAGGAATATGAACATATTTGACCTTCTGCAACATTTGATAAACCTGAAATATTAAGAGGCTGAAATGTCTTTTTTAAATGGAGACTAAACGCCTTTTCTAAACTTATAGCTGATATGTGGTGGTCAGATGTATAATTTCTACTTTTTTCATAAAAAGGAATGGAATATCCTCTTTTTAAGGTGCCAAAGCAGATTATGAGTATGAGTATATATTTAAAGAAATTTAATCTTTTCATTGGTTAAAGTTGAATTACTATTTATAATGATAGATGAAATGTTTGATGATGTTACCATCCTGATCTTTGGCAAGACTAAATCGTTGTAATTCATCATAAGTAAAATAATTAACCTGTCCTTTCGAATCTGTTTTGCTTGTAATACCAACCAAAGGATCAAAAGTGTAGGTAGTCATTTGAGCGTTGTCAGGGTGAATTCTAATATCATCCAACTGTCCTGATCCAGAGATACTAATACTTGTAGTTCCAGTAATAGTTCTTTCATAGTAAGTGTAGCCATTATATGTTCTACCCGTAAACAATGACCCTAAAGTTCCTCCTGTAATTGTGATTGAGGCTCCTTTAGCCCAATAAGAGACTACATATTTTATTGTTGAAGTTAATCCTGTTTTAGTAATTGCACCTGCAGCTAATGAGTAATAGTTTTTACCTGTTACAGTGTTGGTTGGACTAGTGGTTGAAACTCCTGTAAATGTCCAACCTCCTTTCCCATCTGCTTCAAAACTGGTAAAAGCTATGTCCTTTTCTTGGGCATTAACGCATTCTGCAATTGGGTACTGCAACGTATAATCCCATTTGTAGGAAACTGGTGCTCCTTCGAAATTTGTATACTGTATTAAATTAGCATTTGTATTGTCATACAAATCAAAAGAAGTGTTTAATTTATATTTTGAATCAAAAGTGTCATTATTAGCATAGGGAGCAAAGGATTCTTTAGCAATGAGTGCTGAATTTTCAATTTGATAGGATTTATCCGGAACAATAGCACCATTGCTTAGTTGTTTATATTTTGTTAATGATGATGAAATTAATGAAGAATCTGAAGCTGAAATCTTTTTCCATACCTGGTTTTCGATTGTTTCATTAACCACGTTCTGTGTCTTCATTGCGTTAATAGGAACAGAAATAGAAGTTGTATAATCTAGGGGATAAGTTCGCTTGATTACAATTTCATCACCTTTGCTTGTGTTTTCAATAGTTCTTGTTAACTGAGCATGCGACGGGTTATCGTAAAAGTATTTCTTTGAACTAACGAAAGGGTTTTTACCATTTACATCATAGAGTGTATCAATTTCTTGCTTTATTCGAGCGTATCCTATTGTGGAATTGTAATATGCTTCTGCATATCGGTCAAGATAAGCGGCACCAGAGAACCCGCCCGGATATTTAACGCCTACTTTTAATGCCTGTATATCCTGTGAAATATAATCATAGGTGTTAGCTTTTACTTTAACAGGGATAAAAGTTGTACCAGACAAGCTATAATCGATTTGCTTCTTAAGTAGTCCTGTTTTAAAAGCCTGAGTTAAAGGAGGTTGATATGGAAACTCTAGATGAATATTGTCTGGATAGTTATGTGGAGAATCAAATAGGTATAAAGATTTACCATTTTCTCCATTATTTCCACTAAATACTGTTACTGCATCATAACCAACATGACTTCCTTGAGTACTTCCTGTAACAATCCAACTGTTACCTAGACGTGTGAAATAAGAACATTGAAAATTAACTTGCCCATCTTGAATTCGTTGATAAGTTGTTGTTTCATAAACAGGCTCTGCATAAATGGCTCCACTTGAACGACCAGATCCGTCTGTTAATTTATAATCATATCTTTTAACGATTGGAGAGTTTAGCCCATCGGAGGTTTTTATTGTTTTAATTCTAAGTCCAGGACATTTAATAGCTTTAAGTATATTTTCAGTTTCTCCTTCATAAGAAACATATGCACTTGCCCAATCAGCTCTCATTGAACCACTTGATTCTTTATATCGGGCTGCACACTTTATCTGATAGTTTCCTGCTGTTAAGAATTTAATAGTGTTATAATTCGATTGATTCTCATTATTCCATGAAATGCCTTGATGGTAAATAGCTAGTCCGGTTGCTAAATTTATTATTTCTACATAAGGGTTGTAAGCCCCACCTCCTGGTCCATTAAAAAACTCATTACCCGAAACATTTATTTCAACAGGAAATGTTTTTAAAGGTTGAGTTATATCATGATTTACAATGGAGAAATTTTTTGTAGTAACAACCCAGTTAGATGTTATTCCACCGGTACCATAGGCAGCATTGCAAGAAACAACCATCGACATTGTTTCATACCTAGTTATTGGATTAGAAGAAGCACTGGCGTTATAAATGTAATCATTCAATTCATACTCAAAATCATCATATCCTCTTGTTGGATAGGTTATCTTCTTTAGCATTCCCCCACAAGTGGCTGCGGAATCAGGATTTCTATTTGCACCTGTAAAATAAAGTTCTTCTCCAGTTCCAAGAGTTAGCTTACTTGGTGGGAACAAATATTGATTGCTTGTAGCCCCGTTGGCATAACCTAAATAATCAATTGCCTTGGATAGTTTACTACCAATTCCTCCTGTATAGTAATCAAACAAATACGGATTTTTGCTTAGTGAACCATTTTTTTCTTTGATGGATCTCAAAGTAAGCCTGCCGGCAGAATAATCATAAACAGGATTGAACTCTTTTAATAATTTATTTCCATTGTAAACTTTAATAGAATCAAGACTATAGTTGTTAACACCAGTTACATCTGTTCTCGGGGTTGCTGTATTAACACCAAAATTTACTGTTGTTACATTGCTTGAAGTTTTAATTTGCTTTAATCTTAATCCATAAACAGTAAAATCACTGTAAGAACTACTAATCATTCCTTGGATTGTTCCAGAACACTGTCCATCCAATTTATGGCTAATGCTTTCTAACGAATGCCAACCCTGATTTATAGAATAACCGTCATAACTTAAGGTAATATATGCTCCTGAACGAGGTGATGTAATTTTGGTTAAGAGCCAACCGGAATTAAATTCAACTTTATAGTTACAAAAATTGCTTATTTGAGCGTTTTGACTTACAGACGTTTCTGATGTATTGAATTGATAAATAGTTCCATCTTCATCCACTACCTGCCAAGCTGTAATTTGATTTCCTGAAGTTTCTTTAGAATATGTAATTTTTATTTTATTCTTAGATGCAATTTTGATTGATCCATCCCAATCAAAACTAAAGGTAGCACTGATATTTCCCACATTTATGTAAAACAGATCTGGCTCTGCATCCTGACACCCATAAGAAAGTGGGTCAAGTAAATCATCCTTAGCTTGGCCTGTGGCTGATTGAATTGCTACAATGCTATGATTGGTAATATATCTTAAGAATCCAACACCGACTTTAGAATCGTCAGGTAGCCCCCTTACTTGTCTAGAGATCAGGCCTCCGGCATTTAAATTCCAGCCTAATCCCACCAATGTTGCGTCATCTGCAACTCTGTTTCCAGATGCATGATAACTTAATGCAATAGGTAATTTGAGGTCATTTTCCGATATTTCATAGAGTGGAACCTGAATGTTAGGTACCCCTGTATAAAGATTAACCGGAATGTCAATGTATTTAAATAGTTGAGAAGCATCCGGTGAAACAGGAAGAAAATTTGGTCGGTAACCAGTTACATCCTGTCCCTTTAAAGTCAAGTTTGGATATAGGAGAATAAGCAGACATAACAGTCTGGAAAAACTCATAATTTTTTTTCTTTTCATTAATTTCTAATAGTAAATATTGGTAGGTAAAACTGAGAGGGAAACATAGAGTTTTGAGTATTTTTTACTTGAAGTAACAAAGTAATGTTACATGTTTTTCAGGAAATTATTTAATTGCGTATAACTACTTATTTTAATAAATACATCGTCGAAAAATATTCACAATTTTCCTTGGATTCATTTTGAGTTTATTCGACTTTAAATTGAGTTTACTGGAATAAAATTTTCGAATTTTTAATGAATTGATTTGCGTTTGATTTTGGGTTTTTATTTTAGCTGAAATAAACGCAACTATTTATCAACACAACACGAGTAGCATTTAGCGACTCGTTAGCGGTCAGCTTAAAAGACGTACAACACTAAGGACACTAACCAGCATGAAAATATTTATAGAAACTGAACGACTAGTTTTAAGAGAATTAGCATACACAGACGCAAATGACTTATTCGAAATGGACGCTGACCCAGAAGTTCATTTGTTTTTAGAAAATAATCCTGTAAAATCAATTGACGAAATAACAAAAGTGATTGAAATGCTAAAAAAACAATACCAGGAAAATGGAATTGCACGTTGGGCTGTAGTTGACAAAGTAACAAATGAATGTGTTGGCTGGGCGGGATTAAAGTATTTTAAACAGCCACTAAATAATCACAACAACTTTTACGAACTCGGTTATCGGTTTAAGAAAAAGCATTGGGGAAAAGGTTTTGCTACAGAATCTTCAATCGCAATAGTAGACTACGGATTTAATAATTTGAATGTAGATACAATATTTGCAATTACGGACCCGAAAAATGTAAACTCTAAAAAAGTATTAACTAAGTTAGGTTTTAACTTTCAAGAAACGTTTGACTATGAAGGTGACCCGACAGATTGGTTTGAATTAAAAAAAATGAATTGGGAAAATAAAAAGCCTAACCGCTAACCAGGCGTTTGAACCCTGAGGTCACGGGTTCTACTCCCGTCTCCATTACAAAAGACAAAAGGCTTTTAGAGAAATCTAAGGGCCTATTTTTTCCAAATTAATATCTTTACTCACGGTGAACTATACGGGCACCGAAACGTTATGCGCAACACTATGAGAAACTACTTACTGACACTCATAATTCTGACAATTTTATCGCCTTCAGCATTTGGACAACAGAAAAAAATAAGCAAGCAGGTTCGTTTTACCGCTGATACTTTGAATAACGTATACATTCCCCAAAACCTGGAGGACTGCTTTGGTCAATTGGATAAATTCTGGAACGACAGCACAAAAACTCAAGCTAAACAGTGGACGGAAGACGAATTTTCAGCAAATGCTCATTTTGGAATAGGAATGTGGATAAGGAATAATTGGCAACTATGGGGAGGTTCAAGATTATCAATTTTTTTTAATGAAATGGGCATTTATCATCCAGACGACATGTCTGGAATAATTATCCATAGCTATCATAGATATTTAACAGGAAAGACTATAAGCCTTCCAGACCAGGTTAAATATTATCAGGATTATTAGAAAAAAGTTAAAAAGGAAAATGAAAAACGCAATGAATGATTATTTCAAGTGAAGGTTACTTGCGTTTGGAGATGTGGGACTTTTATAAGTCTCTCAACATATTAGAAGCACTACCTTCATTTAAAAACAATTTTGGAGCAGAATAAATTCGCCTATTTTAGCGGTAACAGACACTTAATGTGAATTCAATTACAATGAAAAAAATCATTTTATCATTAATCTTTTTCGGCTTGGCTTCGATTGGTTTTGGACAAGCTGTAAATTCCAACACAATTATTGTAGATGGAAATGCATCTTTAAAAGTTCAACCAGACATTGCGGTAATTAATTTTCAAATTGAAGCTTTGGATACAGTTCAAGCTAAATCATTGTCGAAGCTAAATTTGGAAACCCAAAAAGTGCTTGAAATATTAACCAGTGGAGGCTTTAGTGACAAATCAATTAAAATATCTGAATACACAATCGAAAGTACTAGTGATTCTGAAATAGAAAACAAAAAAAACTATACATCTAAAAACTCTTTAAACATTGAGTTTCTTTTGAATAGAAATGCTATAAATGAGCTAATTAAACAAATTGAACGTTCAAAGCTTTCTAATACCACATTTTATGTTTCATTTAAGATTTCAGAACAGAAGAGCCAAGAAATAAAGCAAGAGTTGACTCGTTTAGCAATAACTGATGCCAAGCGCAAGGCTGACCTTATTGCTGAATCTTTAAAACTCACAATTAAAGGAATAAAACTGATTGATTCAAGTACAGACAGTCCTCTTTATGGTTTGAATAGGAGTGGATATCGCAATGTTAAATTCACTCCTCCGGTGGTAATAAAAAACGAAGGAATACATGATTCTGCTTTTAAAACAACTGATATTGAGGAAATAGAAATTAGCGAAAACATCCGAATAACCTTTGAAATATAATTACTGGTGTTAAATGGAATTTTGACTTGACAAAACAACAAGAGAAGAGTTAGACCCAAACATGCGCAACTCGCTATATGATGTAACTTTTATAATTTGAGACACTTTCAATTCAAGGAGTATAAAGAAAGAATAGTGTCTCATTTTTAAACTCTGGAATACTGTTCATTATGGTTTGAAAACAATTCCAAGTTGAAATGGAGAAAGTCCATAACCCAGTTCGATAAATGCACCTATTTTTCGTGTAAAGAGACATCTGCCACCAGCATGAATGGCCATATCTAAATCGCCTCCTGAAGCTTTGACACTGGACTCACTACCAATTAATTTGTAATATTTGTATAAAACAGAGGCCCTCCATAAACATCAAATTTTTCATTTTCAATCTTAAACAACTCATTAAAATGATAGGAACCTCGGACGCCGAAAACAAGATTGTTATATCCCCAATCGACTAAATAATTAGTTTTAACATAGCCAAAGCTCGCACCTGCACTAATGTTTTTTCCGAATCCATGTTCATAAGTTGCATTGACCGACAATATCCCTTCCCCCATAAAACCAAATGTTCCAAGGCCCAAACCTGCATTGATAAAGTGCTTGCCTTTTACACTAGTTGAGTATTGAGCGTAAGCTTGCTCGCATGTAACTACAAAACCAATTGATAAAAGTAGGATTATAATTCTTTTCATTTTATTGTTGTAGAACCCATAACAAAAATAGTTCAAAGCCAAAAGCTATTTATCTGTATCACTACTGATGTAAGAATCTACGTTCCTCTACTTAGAGAACCATCCTAAAATAAAAGCCGCTGAAATGAAAAAGATCAGTTCTTCAAAGGATGCCTAGTTCAATCCAAAATGGCAATTATCAGCAGCGATAAAACTCTCTCCTAAAACCTATGCAATAATGGCGCAAAAGGCCTTTTTTGAATAATTGCAGACGGTAAAATAAAAAGGTATACTTGTGTAGTGTTATAATATTAGCGGTCATTGTAAAGAAAGATCATAAGATTTTTGAGTAGACCAGATGCAAGATAGAAACGAAAAATTCGAGAGCTTAAAGAACGACAAGTTGAGTATAAAGATTATCTCAAACAACAATCCTTATCTTTCTGCTGATATTCAGCAAAAGCTTTTACAACCTCGTCGGCTGACTTCTTATTTTATAGTGCTGATTGACAGCGGCTCTATTACTTACAACCTGGATTTACAAAACATCACTCTTACCGACGGGCATTTGCTTTTTGCAATGCCTAATCAAGTTTTTACACCTCCTCCAAAAACTGCTGGTCTTAGCTATTTTAAGGTATTATTTGATGAAAACACATTGGCATTGTTACCACAACAATTTCCTTTTTTAGTTAATCCTTTAAACTCACAGACTATAATTTTTGACAATACCACAAGAGAGAGGGTAAGAAAGGTTTTTGAAATTTTAAATCAGATACTTCACATAGACGAACATCCAACCGACACAGAAATAATATTAGCTTACTTGAACTCACTATTAACAGATCTAAATAGTGCGTATTTCAAAAACACAGAACCAATAACTATTCTAAACAACAATCTGTCAAAGTTTATTGAGTTCAAATTAATGGTGGAGACACATCTCACAGAACAACCCTCTGTTAATGCAATAGCAGAAAAATTGGCTTTGACCACAAACAGCCTATACCGGATCGTAAAAGAATATTCGGGAGTTTCGCCTAAGGATTTTTTCACGAACCGTTTAATGATCGAAGCACAGCGAAAACTACAGTACTCTGCCCTTTCTGTAAAAGAGTTAGCTTATGAATTGGGATTTAATGATCCTGACTACTTTTCAAGATTTTTTAAAAAATGCACAGGAAAAAGTGTAAGTGAGTTTTTAGAAGCTCAGCAAGATTCGTCTAGAGAATAAATTGATTCGTCCATCTCCACTGATTTTCAGCATTCTACTTTTGCTTCATTAATTTAACAAAAAATGAATTTGAAAAATCACGAACACCAAGAGAATAATAAACTGGTGAGTAAATCAGCATTAGTAACAGGAGCTAACAAAAGCATTGGCTTTGAAGTTGCACGGCAACTTGCTCAAAAAGGAATTTATGTTTACCTCGGCAGTCGCAATTTAGAAAACGGAATAACAGCCGTGAATAAACTAATGGCGGAGGGATTAAGCAATGTAGAAGCTATTCAGCTTGACATTACAAATGACGAATCCGTAAAAAATGCCCGTGCAGAAATTGGTAGGAGAACAAAAGCGTTGGACATACTTATCAATAACGCTGGCATTTTCGGTGGTTACCCGCAGGCCGCGCTTGATTCAACCATAGACCAGTTTAAAGCAGTATATGATGCAAATGTTTACGGCGTAGTAAGAGTTACACAGGCATTTATTGATTTAATGAAAAAATCTTCTGAACCTCGTATTGTAAATGTAAGTTCAAGTCAAGGTTCAATTACTTTGCACAGCGACCCTTCATATAAGTATTACGATTACAAAGGAGCCGTTTATCTTTCTTCAAAATCAGCAATGAATATGTATACGGTTGTCTTAGCCTACGAACTAAGGGATAGTGACTTCAAAATAAATGCTGTTTGTCCAGGATATACAAAGACAGATTTCAATGGTCATCGTGGACCAGGGAGTGTTGAAGTTGCCGGAAATCGAATTATAAAGTATGCTTTAATTGACAAAGACGGACCGACTGGAAAATTCTTTAGTGAAGAAAACAATCCCGAAACAGGAGAAATTCCATGGTAATAAACACTCCCGTCTCCATTACGAAAGACAAAAGGTTTTTAGAGAAGTCTAAGGGCCTTTTTTAGTTTTGGGTTGATTTTTAAAGGCTAGTGATTTTTTTCTTGTGCATATCCCAATCTGAAATAAGTTGACATCCAATTGATTTCTTATAAAAACTATAGTCTGCCTTTAGTTTCTGAAATCTCATTGAGCTATCATTCTAGAGTAAAAGTCTCTGAAATAAAAAAGACCAGTTGTTCTAAGGATGCTTACAACATCTTTATGGAGAATTGGGATAAGGGCCTAATAGGTTTTCTGGAAGAGTTTAAGGTACTAAAACGTAATCATAAAGTAATTGGTCTTTATCCAATTTCACTAATTGGAGCTTCTGGAACGGTGGTGGATGCTAAAATAATCTTTGCTGCAGCTTTACTTCCCCACGCTTCTACCATATTCTTTGTCATAATCATCCATCCGGTAGTTTAAAACCAAGTGAGTCGGATTTAAGATTGACAAAGCAATTAAAGGAGGCGGGTAGGCTGTTACATATTGATATACTGGATCATTTGATTGTTTCAAGTGAAGGATAATATTCGTTTGGAGATGAGGGGCTTTTGTAGCTCCTCTTATTAGCTATTCTCAATTAACCTGTGGTGAATTTAATTTCTTATATTTCACCTTTAAAAGAAATTAACGTGCGTTTATACAATCTTATTTGAGATATAAACGCAACAAGTTGCGTTTAGCGACTCGTTAGCAGCAATTTTATAAGTAATGTGCTACCACAAATACAGCTATTAAAAATATATTTTTTAAGGATGAGTGAAACTTTAAATAACGATTCAACTAAAAAGCAATTAGGATTTGAATATCAAAAATTAATTGCATTAGAGTACTGTTTAAATGCTAAAAATGGTGAATATGTCTACATTGAATGCTTTGGAGATATTCAATACGGAAGCCAGTCTATTGAGGTTAAGCATCACGCAGAAGAATCAAACCTTACTAGTAATTCTGTGGATTTTTGGAAAACATTGAAAAATCTTGTCGTGGAATACGATAAATTAAAGTCAAACGACAGGTTTATTCTTCACACTACGCAAAATGTGCCGAGTGATAGTATCTTTTATAATTGGAATCAATTATCAAAGGATGTAAAGTATAAAAAGCTCAACGATCATTCTATTTCAGCTACTTCTAAACAATTTAAAGATGTAATCTTTGATACTAAAAATATTGCAAAGCCTGATTTATTAGGAGTCTTAGAAAAGTTCATAATTAGTAGTAGTAAACCAAAAGTTGACAAAAAATTAGCTCAACTAAAAGAACATTCCACTTTTAAATTAATACCTGATAATTTAAGAAAAGCTGCAATAGGAGTACTTAATGAATGGATCATTGAGAAAGCTATTGATGAGTCAAATAAATGGGAAGTTAATATTACTGATTTCAATTTAGATTTGCGATTCAGTTTATCAAAGTTTACCAAAGATTATATTCCCTTTCCATCCATAAAGGAGTCAGAAAGAGATGACACGAATTTGACCAAAGGTTATAAGTTCATTGAAAAATTGAATGCAATATCAATACGAAAAAACGATTTACATCAGGCATTTCAAGATTACGTTAGATCGGAGGAAGCTTATGAAGAGATTCTAAAAATAAATCCTACGTTAAAAGATAATATAATAATCTATGAAGAAGCGATAAATTCTGGTCTACAGACTGAAAAAAATGCAGCCTCATATCATTTATCAAATGACTCATTCAAAGACGATTCTCATATAAGAAAATCACAAGAAGTTTATTTTAAGTGCATTACCAAACCATATAATGAAATCTTAGGATTTAATGGAACTCAGGCGTTTTTTCGCAATGGTAGGATTCAGAATATTAACGAAACCACTGATTTTGAATGGTTATATAAAGAAACTGATATATGAATATAGCTAAAACAGAAAAGATTCTTTTTAATCCATTATTTACATCAAAATTATTACTGATGACTTTGGGTGGTGCAAAAAATAATCAGCTGAAAATGGAACTTATCTATTACGTTCTTCCTTTAATTTACAATGATACAATAAAGAATAAACTTGTGAGGAGTACTGCAAAGAGTACATTTAATACATTTTTAAATTCCGAAGTAAAGGTGGAATTAATTGTTGTTGAAACTCTCTTGGCTAATTATAGAACGAAAACAAAAGAAGCTTTGATTACTTTATCAAACATATATAATATTGAATTTTCCAAGTATATAATTCTAAAGGAAGAACAAAAGATTACCTATTCGGAAGAGAAAAATCCTATATTAAAAGAATACTATAAAGCAGCGTTTAATTTAGGGGCAATTCTGTCTAAGGAAGATTATAAAAAAATATTTTTTAATTTATAAGATTATGCAAGCATCGATATCACATATGTTTCTCTTCAATGATAATCAGGAAGTACGAATACTAAAGTTCGATGATGGATTAAATATAATTTCAGGTGATTCAAAAACAGGTAAAAGTGCAGTAATTGAAATAATCGATTATTGTCTGTTTGCTAGTAGATCAACTATACCGAAAGGAATTATAACAGACTGGACAGAACTTTATTGCATAATTTTTAGAGTTAAAGACAAACATTTGATTATTGGAAGAAGAAAAAATAGTAATCAAATGTATTTTAATGTGGAAATTGATTCTGATTTGATTTACAACTTTTCCATAGAATATTTCATCGATAAAAAATTGATTGACTTAGATGAAGCTAAAAAAGAATTTGAAAAGCACATCGGGATTTCTGTTTTAGATACAAGGACTGATGAAGAGGATGATAAAAGGAATTCTGGAGGAAAAGTGACAATGCGCAGTTTCGTGCCTTTTTTATTTCAGCATCAAAATCTGATCGCTAATAAACATAGTCTTTTTTATAGGTTTGATGATTTTTACAAAAGGAAAAAAACAATTGATGATTATCCTGTCCTAATGGGATGGGGAAATGCAGATTTTTTTGATTTGCAGAGAGATTTAGAAAGTAAACAAAAAGAATTAAGTCAAAAGAAAAAGCTAGATGAGAAGTTAAAAATTAGTAACGGACAATTACGAGATGATCTTTATGGCGTTTTATCATTTTACTATACTTTTTTAGGCAAAGAGCTATCTGATGATATTACTCTGCCTGATCTTAAAAAGCTTGTTACAGATTTACCAAACTCTACTGCTAATTCAGTTGGTGATCAAAACCTTAATGAAGAACTGAGAAAAATAGATAATTTAATATTTGAGAAAAAGAAAAAATTAGATGTAGTCCAAAATTTATTGTCTACAATTGAATCTAATAATGACATATCTAAAAATTACTCTAAGAATATTAATCGATTAAAATCATTAGCATCAATCGAGACAAGTGTTAGCGAAATTCATTGCCCACTTTGTGATCAAGAAGTAGAAGCGATAAAAGAGAAAATTGCGGTCATCCAAGAATCTAACGAAATACTGGAAGACGAATTTGAAAAAATTGGTACATATGTAAATGATACTTCTAATCAAAACTCCTCACTGCGAAAAGAGCGAGATAATCTAAAGAAAGAATTGAAAGAACTGAGTATTAAAGCTGAAAGCCTAAATAAACAGTTATTAACAGAATTCAATACTAAAAATGAATACGAAAAAGGATTGCTATTAAGAGGTAGAACGGAAGCCAATGCTCAAAATCTTATTGAAAGAAATAAGCTTTTATCAAATAGCAGAAGTGATTATTCAGAGTTAGAAGCCGAAATTGAAGAACTCAAAAATAAACTTGCTGGCTTCAATCTAAAAGAAGAATTACAAAAGGCGCAAATGATATTAAGTGAAAAGATGAGTGCTATTTGTGAACTATTAGATTTTGAGGAAGAGTTCAAACCTGGAAAGATACTTTTTGATTTGGAAAAATTTAGCTTGAAGTACAATATAAAAGATAAAGAAAATATTTTACTATCCGAGATGGGTAGTGGTTCCAACTGGTTAGCCATTCACTTATCTGCATTTCTAGGATTTTTGTATTTACACAGTATCTCTTCAACATCAAAAATCCCCTCAATTTTAATTTTGGATCAGCCCAGTCAGGTATACTTTCCAAAGGTTTATAAGCAATTAGATGAAGAAGTCGAAAATGAACAAAAGAAAGTTGATGATAATATTGTTCAAGTAAAAAATATTTTCAAAGTAATTTCTGATGAAATTGATAATATTAAAAATGAATGTGGATATAAACCACAAGTAATTGTTTTAGAACATGCTGATGAGGATGATTTTGAGCAATTTATCAAGTATCGGTGGAGTAAAGATAGGGATAAATTGATTTAACATTTTACTGATTTGATTCAAATAAAAAGACAGTCACTAATAAGTCCCTTTTTGAACTAATTTTGAATTAGAATTTCGGACAGTAAATTTTTAGGGGTATATAATTAAGGAATTTTCAAAAAGCTGTCCAAACTAAATAGTTGGACAAAGAATTGATCATAATCTTATAAAGATAAAATTGACAATTCTCTGTCCCATTTTTACTATAGCTAGGCAAATCACTTATACGCTAAATCATTTGATAATTTCAAGTGAAGGTTACTATTCCTTTGGAGATGAGGAGCTTTTATAAGCCCTTTCATTTTAATATCTTGCCAGCAAAATTCTACTATTTTATTTTACATCTATGGCTATTTCAAAACAACATTCATCTATTAGCATAAATTTAAATTGCTATGTAATAAGATTCAAACAGAAAAACACTCCTCACTCTGCTATAATAAAGGTTAATGATGCATTGGGAAATAGCTCTTTTGAGCAGAAAATGCAAAGAATGATTTCATTTTTTGATTCCGCCTTTCAAAATAAATTGGAAGACAGGGTTTTATATATTCACCATCTAGATCCTGATTATAAGAATAATGTACTAAATGGATTATTTCGAAAAGGGACAAATGGACAGGAATCTTATGTCGATCAATTAAACAAAAATGGCAAGCAAAAAAAAATATCTACAGTTGCAACAATAGATATCAATAAATATAACTCAACTCATTTTTTCTTTTCAATTTGTCAACCAAGTGAGGAATCTGAAGGACTTCTGTTTTTGGCTCAAAGCTATAAGCAATTTGGTTTTAAAGAACTTTTTGAAGAAGCATTTAATGAATTTCTAAAAATAGAAAACTCAGGTGTTGTTTGCTACATTACTCAACTTTCAGTTCCCAGTCTATTTGATCAGCTATTAGATACTGGATCAGTTACCAACCTGATTTTCAGGCGACATGGACTATCTAAAGAGTTTGAAAATTCTTTTAGTAATGAAGATAAAAAAAATCAATATGAGGTTAATCTATCCGTAAAAGCTAAAAAAGGAAGTTTTCTTGGGTTTCAACAAACACTAAAATCTTTTAAAAATTCTGAAACTTCAATTATGGAAATTTTTCCATTAGAAAACTTTGAATATGATGATCTCAGTGCAGAAGTAATGCTTGGTGGCAAAAAAAGAGTTTTTAATATGAAAAAGCCAACCGACTTCGGTACATTCTATGATTTATCTGATGTTGTAGAAATTGATTCTAAGACCAAACATCCGATATACGAAAGCATTAAAGACGAGGCCTATAAAATCACTTTTGACGAAATCTTGCCAAATACTTCAATATGAGCAAACTTCTTAAAAGGATTTTTGCAAGGGTGGATATTTCATCAATAGTTAACAGCCACTATGCAACTTTGTATGATAATAATAAGTTACAAAATGAAGGTATTACTACTATACCTAGGTCTGACTGGGTTGTGTTTTGGTTAGTACCAATCTTGATATCCTTAGTTCTTACTTTTTTTCTTGGTGTAAGATTTAATAAGGATAGTATCAACCTATTAATAACTTCATTGTCTATTTTAATTGGACTTTTGCTTAGCTTACTTGTTCTATTATTTGATCTTGGTAAAAAAGAAAAGGAAAATCTAGTCGATACATCTGCCAATGATAAGATTAAATATAAATTTCAATCTGACAAGGTAGGGTTAGTCAAAGAAGTTTTTTCTAACGTTTTATTTAGTGTACTACTTTCTATTTTCACAATTGTTTTTTGTCTTTTAACTCAAATAAGTCGAATTGATTTTATATATGAATTATTACCATCATTAATTTATGAATGCATGAAATGGCTTTTCTTAATAATTATTCATTTCATTTCTTTCTTTCTTTTAGTTCAATTCATTCTGACTCTGTTAATGATATTAAAGAGATTCAAAATACTTTTTGATCTAGAATTTAAATAGCGAATACTTTGGATTTGAAGGGCAAAACTCTATTCTATGCACGTACATGACATAAACCTTAAAAAGATAAGTAAAGAAATATTAATTGAGTATTTAATAAAGAATGTTTTAATAAAACCTGCTAAAAGAGAGCTAAAAGAGATTCTAACAAAAATTGAAAGAAGCATTTCTAACGCAGATTATCTCACAACTCGTAATGGCTTAATAATATCAATTTATTTCAACTATGATGAAACATTCAAGATAATTAAAAGAAAAGGGTTGTTTCGATATTCAAAATATATCAATCAAAAATGCATTGTAAAGAATCTTGCATTAGACCTATTAGAGATTTGTGATAGATTTGGATGTCTAACAGATAAGACAAAAATCTATTTAAATTCAATTATAACCTTTTCACCCATTTTAGAATCTTATAAAGATATCGACAAGTTTATAATTCAAGAAATCAAAAGGTTTGAAACTAATTATCCTAATAAGTCGTTAATAAAGACTCTTGTCTCTTTTGTTGACTTTCTCTTTCTTGTGGATCATATGCCAAATAAAGTGAATGATTTGATGGATTTAAATTGTAGAACAAAAGAAGATATCAGTGCTGCCGTTTCATTTTTAACATTTTTCTATTCAGATCGCATTAAAAATAAAAACGTAAACATAACTTTCATATCCGAAGAATATATCTTATCTAATGAAATTTCCAAATTATTAATTCCAGTCTGTTTTCTATTAGATTATAAAGATTTTGAAGTGCAATTTGATCATTTCGATTATTACTGCGTTTTAAAAAATGATAAACTTTTTATAGCTCCTCCTTTTGAAAACTTTGAAAAAGCAGTTCGCTTAGGATACATAAGGACAGAGATTCAATATTTAAACGATAGACTTAAAAACGAAAATAACGCTCTTTCGATAGAAGATTTCACCAAAGATATTAGTAATTTGGAGGGTTATGATTTCTTTAAGTACACGGAAACTTATAATTATCCTAGATACTCATTACAGATACCTGAAAACTTTTACGACCATTTAATTAATAGTTTTGTTAAATCAAATGAACTTTTTAAAGAAGAAGTCATTTATTTAGCAAGTGTTTTTAAAGAGCAATTATTAAATCCGGCTGATTTAGAAGGAATTAAACTTAAGAACGACTTAAGTCTGTTCGATATCATAAAAATTAGAAGACTCTTTTTAATTCTTTATCAGTTTTTTTCTAAAGAAATTTATAAAAAAGAGAAAAAAGGTTCGGATTTGCTTTTTCGTTCACTAATCCCTGTTTTAAGCGAAAAAAACCTTGCCACTCATTTGCAAAAAGTAGTTTCAGAAGATAAAGCAGATGCTTTTCTTGATATTGTATGTTGGGAGTCTAATTTGGATTCATTTTTGGACTTGCAATATCATCCAATACTTTACTTTGATGGCTATTTTTTAATTGCCTTATCTGTTCTATCCAATTCTAATTTTGTGAGGAACATTTATGCTTCAGAATATAAACGTGGTAATGTTTCACTGCTTAAAGATGGAGAAAATGATCCGCTATTAATTAAACTTGCTAATTCATTTAGTGAAGCCAAAATCCAGTGTTATATAGAAACCAAAATAGAAAATACTGATATTGATCTTTGCGCTATCTATGAAAACACCTTATTTATTTTCGAATGCAAACATAACTTACATCCTGTAAGCCCATTTGATTTAAGAACCACATTTGACTATATTAAAAAGGCGGAAAATCAACTAGATAAAATTACTAATTCATTCAATAATGGACATTTAATTAATACCTTGGAAGCTAAACATCATATTAGTTTAAGCAAAGTGGATAGAATCCAGTGTTGTATTGTTTTAAGCAATAGGTTATTAAACGGAAATATATTTAAATATCCTGTTCGAAATATTAATGAAATCGATAATATGCTTACTCGGGGAGTAATGAAAACTGAGTTTGGTGAGTTTTGGCTATGGAAGGAGAAAAAGCTATCATTAGATTTTTTACTTAATTATTTTAGTATTGAGAGCGAACTTACCACTTTGCATTTTGAGTCTTTATCTCAAGAAATAGTTACTTATGAATTATCAACTCCAAAATTGGAAACTGTAACATATTTTTGGGAATATAATAAAGCAATCATTAGTCTTAAAAGATACATTGGTAAGCTTGATAAAGTTAACTAAGCAAAAGTTTAAGATAATTAAAATAGAGAGAAATATGGTAATATTACTTACCAATGGATTTACCTATCGTTAGTACGGAAATTAAGACCCAGCAATTTTTCATCGCGCCATTGAACTGTAACGTTAGTAGCAATTATTAGTAGGACCATAAATGATTGAAACAAATTACTCAGAAAGTCAATTACAACAGTTAATAAACACAGAAATCACATTTAGAATACATCATGAACGTGAAGTTATTTATTTAAAACTATACTTAAACTTAAATTGGTTTTGGACAGAAAGAATTTAACTGGTACTAACACGGGTTTTGCGTCAGGTGGACTGACTCCTAACCCTCGCAGATACTTTAAAGTAACAATCATATCTGAATAACTTAATAAGGGTACTTTTTAAAATGTACAATATTTAGTCAATACTTAACCCAAGCTTTTTCATAATTTAAGGAATTAGAAGAAACTTCACATACAACAATTAACTTTGTCGTGCGCCAACAGATGCGCCAAATATTATTAACTTTCGCCAAGAAAAAGGCCTTTTAAACGCCGTAGGGGGGTAGCTCAGTTGGTTAGAGCGCAGGATTCATAACCCTGAGGTCACGGGTTCAACTCCCGTCTCCAACTACGAAAGAAAAATAAAAGCCTCTAGTAGTAAACTAAAGACTTTATTATTTTCAGAGCACCTCTTATAAGTCACGTGTTCTCAATACCCAAAGGTGTTTAATAGATACTCATACCCAATCCAATCTAAAAATCACTGCCTCACAGGTAAACTTTCTAAAAACAAGTCATTTCTGTACCGACGGTAGATATGAATAGCCATCCAGAAATAGGCTCCTCCCCAAAGTGTGTTGGCAATAAATTGCAGGGCCACTCCCGGAAAAGGAATTAATGCAAATCCGAGAAAAACGATCCATCCTGACCATTTTGGTAAAACTCCGCTCTTAAATATGGCAACTGCCATAAGGGCAAGGCCTGATAAGGTGCTTATTAATGAAATCCCAAAGAGAATGGCCAAACCTCCGTTAATAGAAGCATATTTTATTATTTCAGTATTACCATTTAATACTTCCTGGCCAATGACCGGAAATAGAAACTGGATAACGGCAAAAACTCCGCAACCCAGAATTTGGTGCGTAAGTGAAAGTAACAATCCTGCAAAAGCCCATTTTTCAGCTTTAGTTTTTGCTAATATCTGATACAAGGTAATTGTGCCGATCATTTCCATCAACACGCCAACAAATCCTCTTGCGGCCCACCATTGATAAGGACCAGAGGTCACCAATGCAGCAAATTCTTTTGGTCGGTTAACCGCATCAAAAATGACATTTTCCTGAGGGATAAGTAGGTCACCAAAGGCAAATAGAAGTCCTGCCCCACCAATAATGGTGAGTCCTGTAATTACTCTTTTATTCATAAGTTTATAGTTTAAAATTTATTTAATAGGTAGATACCAATCTAATAAGAGGTTATCGGGATCCTTCCAGTCGGGGAATTGGTGGAACCGGAAATAAGCTACTCCTTCCCTGTGCTCAAAACCCGAAGATTCTATCAAATGACGTGTAATAACGAGTGAATTTTGCTGATAGTCAGACACCTTTGAACAAAAACGATAGACTGCAAACCGTTCTGATGGCATAGTAAACTTTAGGAACGGGTTGATACGCAGTAAAGCATCGTTCTTAGGAACAAGTGCCGCATCATATCGCAAAGGTGTGTCCATATCCAGATGTTGGCAATTGTGGAATATAGCGTAATATTCAAATTGATCCTGATCCAGTTTATGGATTTCTAAATATTGAGCAACATCTTTCCAGACACGGTAAATACTTTTGGAAAAGTAATTGCCATAACTTGGAAAAATAAAAGCTTGTCGCTCTTTAAACTTTACCGCTTCACATTTAAGGGAAACATAATCTTCATTCAGGTGAACTATTTTTCTTTTTAACTCATTGTTTTCTCTAAATGCAGAAGGGCTGATACTATAGATATCTTTAAATGCCCTGGCAAAGGATGAGTCATTATCATAACCCACAAGGAATTTCACTTCACCGATAGGCGTATTGGTAAGTCCGATAAGATAGGCCGCTTTCTTCATCTTTTGCTTCTTAATGTAATTACCAACGCTGTCTTGTAATTCCAGTTTAAGTACCTTATGCAAATGGAAAGGTGAATAACCACTAATTATTGCAAGCTGATCCAGGGAAATCTTTTCTTCCAGGTGATAGCTAATATAGGTGAGTAATTCTTTTACCATTTTGATTAATTTACTTAGCAAAGGTAATTCAGATTTGAAATATAAACTGTGCAGATCTTGCGGTTGCCAAAATAGTTGTCAGCAAGAACATGGAAGACGTTCCAAGTCCTAATTTATGTTTCTGTTTTTTTATACCAGGAATGGAAGAAGATGATGTAATCTATTTCTTGTACTTATCCCTGTACTCTAATGGTGTGATGCCTGTTATTTTTTTAAACAACTCCCTAAACGTTTGACTATCAAAATAACCAACATCCAGCATAATTTCATCAACAGACTTTCTGCCTATTTCCAGGGACTTTTTGCTCGCCTCAATCCGAACTTTTTGCAAGTATTCAAGAACAGTACAATGGGTGGCTTTTTTAAACCTTCTTTCAAAGGTTCTTCGTGTTAGAAACAGTTTTTCAGATAAATCATCAACCGTTATTTTTTCAGCATATTGTTCTTCAATAAACTCCTGAGCTTTCAATACCTCCCGATCATTATGTTCCTTAAGACCATTAAAAACAATGAATGGCGTTTGAACCATCTTATCCAGATTAACTACAAAATATTTCGCAACGAGTATAGCCATCTCCCTGCTAATATACTTCTCCACCAAAAACAGCAGCAAATTCCAGTAGGCAGTCCCTCCCCCACTTGAATACAATCCGTTTTGTTCTACTATTATTTTCTCGTCGATAAGTGTAATGTTTGGGTAGTAAAACCTAAACTCATTCGCATATTGCCAGTGTGTGGTGCATTTTTTCTCTTTCAATAATCCTGTAAAAGCCAGCATAAAGGCACCGGTACACAAAGAAGCCACTTCCGCATTTCGTTTGTATTGCTTTATTATCCAATCAACAAAAAACCTGTTGTAATGGCTACTGCTCAACATATCGCCTCTAAGTGCAGGAATTATAATTAAATCAGTTTTTTCAATGTTTTTGGTAACACGATCAGGTTTAATACTAACCAAACCATCCTCCAGCATTAATTCTTGTTCTTCACCGATAATTTCAATTTCAAAAACATCCTTTTTATGCTCAACCCTGAACAATTCGTTTGCTTTTGTAAAAACAGACCTTGCATCTATAATAGATGCATAATTGGCATTTTTCATCGCCAATATGGATATATGTTTCTTCTGCATTGAATGAATTTAACACTTATAAAGGTAAAAATTCAAACTGTCGCAAATACCTTTTAAACAATGTCGTATTTACACATATGCACTAAATAATTTAACATCTACCTTTAGTATACATTAAACAAATAAAGATGACTAACATTGATATCTATCTGCATTTTAACGGAAACAGCAAAGAGGCTTTTTCATTTTATCAATCCATTTTTGGTGGAGATTTTATAACTGCACAACGTTATAAAGATTTACCTGGTGGCGATAAGATGACTACTGAAGACCAGGAAAAGATGATGCATATTTCTTTAAAAATTACGCCATCAACAACTCTTATGGCTACCGATATATTAACCAAAAACGATGATGAGTTAAAGTTTGGAAACAACTTTCACATCTGTATTCAGGCTGAAAATGAAAAGGAAGCAGATAAATTATTCCAGGCACTATCAAAAGATGGCAAAATTGAAATGCCCATGAACAAAACATTTTGGGGCGCCTATTTCGGGATGTGTCAGGATAGATTTGACCTATTATGGATGATAAACTTTACGTATCCTCCAATCAATTAAGCTTACCTAATAAATAGAGAAATGGAACAAAATCAAAGTAATTCGAAAGCCAGCCTGTGGACAGGTGGTATCTTAAAAGGACTTGTTTCAACATTCCTGCTTTTTGACGCTTTAATGAAAGTAATAAAGCATCAAAGGTCGATAGAAGGCACCGAGCAATTAGGATTGAATGAGAGCAGTGTTCAACCACTTGGTATTTATTTATTGCTTGCAACACTATTATACATTGTGCCAAGAACAACAGTTATTGGTGGGCTGTTTCTTACTGCCTATTTGGGCGGAGCAGCTGCCATTACCTATTCAGCTAATATTAATGGGCATTCGTTCATTTTCCCCATTGTTTTTGCAATAGTTATGTGGATGGCTGAATACTTAAGAAACGTAAAAATCAGAACAAGCTTACCGATAATAAAATAGATATGAATACTGTAAGTATAATCGCCCTAATAATAGTTTTGTTGGCTATTATTTTCCTATTGGCTGCATTAATAGCACCAAAAGGCTACTCTTTTAAAAGAGAAATAACTATCAACAAACCTGTTCAACTCGTTTTTGACTATTTGCGGCATTTGAAAAACCAGGACCAATTTAATAAGTGGGTGATGATGGACCCTCATCTCAAAAAATCATTCAGAGGTAATGACGGAGAAGTTGGATTTGTTTACGCTTGGGAAGGCAATAAACAAGCAGGCGTTGGTGAACAAGAAATAATTCGTATTGAGAATAATAGAAAAATAGAGGTTGAAGTTCGTTTTGATAAGCCAATGAAAGGAGTTGCATACACTCCATTTACTACGATGCCGATTTCGAACAACGAAACCAAGGTTACCTGGGGCATGAGCAGCAAAATGAACTATCCATTAAACATCATTCTATTATTTATGAATATGGATAAAATGCTTGGAAAGGATGTTGAAGGGAGTTTAGAACTGTTAAAACAAAATTTAGAACACCAAAACTAGCAACGATGTCATTTCAAGCGTATTTAGATAACATTAAAATAAAGACGGGGAAATCACCTGATGATTTTAAAAAGCTAGCCGAGGAAAAGGGTTTACTGAAACCCGGGATAAAAGCAGGAGAAGTAGTAGCATGGCTAAAAAAAGATTTTGACTTAGGACACGGTCACGCGATGGCTATCTATAGTGTTTTCAAAGGATTAAATGAACAAAACACAGATAATACTATAGACAAACATTTTTCAGGTGAAAAAGAAAAATGGCTTTCAGTTTATAACACATTGATAAAGAAAATTCAATCATTTAGTACGGACTTAAAAACTGCTCCTGTTGCAAGTTATATCAGCCTTTTGAGAGGCGAACGGAAATTTGCTGTTGTACAAGTGACAAAAGACAGAATGTACATTGGCCTTAAATTAAAAGATCAATCACCTACTGAGCGATTTGAACTCGCCGGAAATTGGAACACACAGATGACACACAAAGTTGCTGTTATTTCTTCAAAGGAGTTAGACAAAGTTCTTTTCAGTTGGCTACAAAAAGCGTACGATCAAAATGCACCAAAGAAATAGGTAAAGCGCAGATATTAAAGCGACCGTCCAACAGCGGATTAAAGTGTTGCTAACCTTCGATCTTCTCGATCCAGTTCTTACTGGCGTTTGCCAGTATCAGTATAGTATTTTGCTTTCCGGCTTTAAATGCATGATCAGCATCCTCAATCTCTACTAAGGTAGCCAAGGGCAACGAAGAGCGAACTGATTCGATCAAATCCCAAGTGGCTAGTGTATCGCGGGTTCCCTGCAGAAAAAGCATGGGTATCTTCAGCTCCTTCAAATGCTCGGCACGTTCCACAGCCGGTTTGCCTGCCGGGTGAAGGGGAAATCCATAAAAAATAATTCCTTTAACTATTGGGTTAGGTTGAAGTGCTAAATATTGCGAACTCATTCGCCCGCCAAAAGATTTGCCGGAAACAAACAGCGGAAGCGAAGGAAATAACTCATGCGCTTTATGAATAACCACTTCAATGGTTTTGTGCGCTACTGCCGGCGGATCGGGCCTTCCTTTTTTCTGCTCTGTAAAAGGAAAATTAAACCTTAATGTAGCAATGCCCATCTCCGCTAATGATTCTGCCAATGCTACCATGAAGGAATGATTCATGTCGGCGCCAGCACCATGTGCCAGCGTCAGCACACAGCTAACGTTCTCCGGAACAATACATTCGGCCGAGATCGAACCAATGCCTGTAGAAACCGGTATGGATAACGATTGAGTGTTCATTCTTAATTAACTATTAGTCGTTCGTGGAATGTTGATTTTGCACACATTTTATAAATATACATAACTAATTTCTTTGCTTGTGTCCTCCTTATATTGAATAGAGCAACCTTAATTTTTTAAACGCTACCCATCTAACTCAGATAGTTAGCGTGCTGCAATCCTACGGATAGATATTTGTTTTGTCATTCGAAACTATTTTCCAGTTAAATAGTAAAGGCATTTTGGGCCTTCGACTTAACAGATGAAAATATATAGTATACAATTCAAGGAGATTTACTTTCTTTAATTTTCAATTTTGATAATATTGATTAAGTTTGACATTATTGAGGGTATAAATGTTTAATCAAAACTCAAGTTCTTCTGAAGATTCTTTACTTCTTAATCAAATAAAAGGTGGGAACAAAGCTGCTTTCGATTCTTTATATCAAAAATATTGGAAACAGGCTTTTAATAGTGCCTACAAACGTTTGAATGATTCGGATAGAGCTCAGGATGTCATTCAAGATGTTTTTACACAGTTGTGGATAAGAAGGGAAGAAATTGAAATTGAAAACATAGGAGCTTATTTGCACATTGCTGTGCGAAATAAGGTTTTTAATTTGATTGATAAGGAAGAACGGTATACAGCTATGCCGGATCTGATTTTTCAATTAGAAAATGCAGTTGACAGAGCCGACGCTAAACTGCTTCACAGAGAACTTATTGAGGCCCTTGAAGCATTAATTGCTACCTTACCTTTGCAACAACAAACAATATTTAGGCTACGACACTACGAAGGACTAACTACTGCTGAAATTGCGTCGAAACTTCAAATTTCACCCAAAACTGTCCGAAACCTATTGGGAAGATCACTCGCCAAACTGCGAAAATCTATCTTCCTTATCTTATTATTTTCCTTCCTCTGAAATAATTTCCACAGCGACTTTTAAGACAATGTATATTTTTCTTAAAAAAATTGTAACTGCTTGTGGGCCATTTTCAATTTAAGCGGTCATGTATTATAAATGACCTTTTATGTCAATTATTGATAAGCATATTTTTTTTGAAATTTTAAGGAAGTATCAGCAAGGACAAGCTTCAGCAGAAGAAATACGTTTTTTGCATGCGTATTACCATTCATTTGAAGTTTACCCGGATTTTCTTGTTCCAGAAAATGAGCATTTACATGCAAAGCTTGAAAGAGAAATCAAGAATGCAGTTGATAATCAATTGAATCAATATCAGAATGGTATTAAGCGAAGAAAATTACAAAAGCTTGCATTTAAATATGCTGCTGCTGCAATTCTAATCTTATCAGTAGGTTCTTATTTCATTATAAGTAAAAAACAGGGAACTAAAAAAACTGAACAGGAATTAAGCCTGGCCACTCGTATTGTTCCGGGAGGCAATAATGCCATTTTAACTTTAGCGGATGGATCAACAGTTGTTCTTAACGATATTAAAAATGGAGTAGTGGCTAATGAAAATAATGCTGTGATTACTAAAAATGGGGATGATCAGATAGTTTATACCTTAAACAAGAATAGCTCGTCTGTTAAAGTTTCCCAAAATGTGTTAGCCACACCCAAAGGAGGCACCTACCATGTAGTGTTACCGGACGGCACTAAAGTCTGGTTAAATGCAGCTTCTTCATTGACTTATCCAACGGAGTTCATTGGTAAGGAGCGAATAGTAAAGGTAAATGGAGAAGCTTATTTTGAAGTAGCTCACAACGAAACAAAACCTTTTAAAGTAATAGCTGCAAATCAAGAAGTTGCGGTATTGGGTACGCATTTTAATGTTAACAGTTATGCAAGCGAAGCGGCTGTTAAAACTACACTCCTACAGGGATCTGTACGTGTTTCCTTAATTGAGAATGAACGTACAAAACAAACTTCAGTAGTAATATTGAAACCAGGTCAGCAATCACTTAGTAACCAATATCTAGTGGTACAACAGGCTGACATTAAACAAGTAATGGGCTGGAAAAATGGCGACTTTATTTTTAAGAGAGCCCCGTTAGATGAAATAATGAGAGAGCTGGAAAGATGGTACGATATAGAGGTTGAGTTTACTACAGATATCCGAATAGATCGAACGTATAGTGGATTACTTTCCAGAAGTAAAAACCTTGCAACTGTTTTAAAAATGCTCAAATCAACTGGTCAAATAAAGTTTGAAATTGAAGGAAAGAAAATAAAGGTTACCGAAATCAATTAGAAAATCACCCTTAATCCAATTCAATAATATGAGAAAAGTTTACAACCCGGATCCATAACAAAAGACAAAATGAATTGGCCAAAAAAAAGCCAGAAATGTTCGAGCATTTCCGGCTAAAGTTTGGTTGATTTCATTAATTCCGACACTAATCGGCATTGTGACAAACAATTATTAATGAACCCATGTGAAGTGCATTAAAGTGAATAATTATGCGCACCTCACATCTAAACCAGTATCAAAAGTATGAAATTTCACAATAATTACTCATACAGGCCACCAACCGGTATGATTAAATATTTACTGATTATGAAGCTAATCTTTGTAATATTAACGGTTACCATTCTCCATGCGAGTGCCAATTCATTTGGACAAAGCGTTTCAATCCGTGAAAATAATATTGCACTTGTTAATGCAATTAATGAAATCAGAAAGCAAACCGGATATGATTTCTTTTACAACGATCGCTTGATTGATAATGCAAAAAAAGTTGATTTAAACTTAAAAAATGTATCAATTGATGAGGCTCTTAAGGCATGCTTTGCTGATCAGGACTTAATTTATACCATTGATGATAAAATTGTAACCATTAAACCCAAAGAGGTAAGTATTGTTAACAAGATTATTAACTATTTAGCGCTTATAGAGGTAAAAGGTTTGATCCTCGATGAGAAGGGACAACCTTTACCTGGAGCTACTGTAATTGCTAAAGGAACAGCTAAATCTGTAATTACAGATGCCGAAGGCCGCTTCATTTTATCAGCAGACCAAGGAAGCACCCTTGTTGTTATCTATGTGGGATATAAGAAAAAAGAAATTCAAGTTCAGTCAAATTCGGTTACCATACAAATGGTTCCAGATGTTGCCAACCTGGACCAAGTACAGGTAATTGCCTATGGAACCACTACTCGAAGGTTAAATACGGGAACCGTTGCAAAAATAAAAGGAGAAGATATCCGAAATCAACCGGTAGAAAACCCCGTATTGGCACTCAGTGGCAGATTACCCGGTGTTCAAATTACGCAGGCAAGCGGTAATCCAGGTGCTCCTGTAAGTGTAATTATTCGCGGAAAAAGTTCTTTGGGGGCAAGCTCAGAACCTTTATATGTAATTGATGGAGTGCCATTCGCACACGCATTAGGAAACGTTACTTTTGCTACCGGTACTTCGGCTCAAACCTTAGGTGGTCTAATGAGTGGAACTGCAGGCACCAGCCCGTTTGTAAATATCAACCCTGCGGATATTGAAAGCATGGAAGTGTTAAAAGATGCAGATGCCACCGCTATTTATGGCTCAAGAGGAGCTAACGGTGTAGTGCTCATTACCACAAGAAGGGCTAAGGCGGGTAAAACAACATTAGATTTCAGTTTTAATTCAGGATGGTCAAGACCATCCCGCCTTCCAAAAATGCTAAATACGCAACAGTATGTGGCCATGCGTAAAGAGGCTTTTAAAAATGATGGTATTGTCCCAACAACAGCAAATGCAACCGATTTAATGGTATGGGATACCACTCGTTATACAGATTGGACTAAACTTTTACTTGATAAAACCGCGCGTAGTTATGATAGTCAGCTACGCTTATCAGGTGGTGGGCAGCAAACGCAATTCTCTTTGGCGGCAGGATATCATCGTGAAACACCTCCCTACTATGGCAATATGTATGATGATAGAGTAAACCTGCACTCAAATATAAATCACCGTTCTTCAGATGATAAGTTTTCGGTTTCATTTAATGCAACTTACAGCACGGATAAAAATAATTTTGTTACATCAGACATTTTAAACGGAATTAACACAATTCCTAATGCTCCTTACCCAATTGATTCACATGGTAACTTAGTTTGGAGAGATCAGGGTATTAACTTCACCAATCCATTATCATATACTGAGAAAAAGTACATAGGCCTAACTGAAAATATGCTTTCGAGCATTAACATGGGCTATAATATTGCTAATGGCTTACGGTTAAAACTTGATGCAGGGTTTAATCTATTGAAGCTCGATCAAACAACTACAAATCCGTTAAAATCACAAAGCCCATTTAACACAAATGCCATTAGTTCAGCAGAATTTTTCAATCAATCTCAAAAGAACTGGATTGCAGAGCCGCAGGCAGAATATACGAAACAGTGGGGTAAAAGCCATTTGCAGGTATTAGCAGGGGGAAGTTTCCAGGAACAGGAAGGATCTAACGAAAGAATAAGTGCAAGTGGTTACACTAATGATGAGCTATTGTTAACACCGGGTCCTGCTGCTACTAAAAGCGTCACTAGTTCATACAGTAAATACCGGTACACTGCTGGATTTGGACGTATAAGCTATAACTGGGCAGGCAAATATTTAGTAAATATTTCTGCCCGTCGAGATGGTTCAAGCAGGTTTGGGCCGGGTAAACAATTTGGTAATTTTGGAGCAATAGGAACAGCTTGGATATTTTCAGAAGAAAGTTTTATGAAAAACCTGTCCTTTCTCAGTTTTGGTAAATTGAGAGCAAGTATGGGGGTTACAGGAAATGACCGTGTAGGAAATTATCAATACATATCGCAATGGCTCCCTACCTCAGCTGCCGTTCCATATCAGGGAACATCTGGAATTTATCCCTATAATTTGGAAAACCCTGACTATGCCTGGGAACGAAATAAGAAATGGGAAATGGCAATGGAGTTATCCTTCCTGAATGATAGGATTTATGTAAGTGCAGACTATTACTTAAATAGGACTGATAATCAATTAACAGGACTAACGCTCCCGTCGCAGGTAGGGTATTCATATGTTAATGCAAACAGAGATGCTATACTTCAAAACTCTGGTTGGGAACTCATGCTTAATACAACCAATATTCAATCAAAAGAATTCAGTTGGAAAACCTCATTCAATCTTACCATTCCACGTAATAAATTAATAGCTTATCCGGGATTGGAAGATACTTATTATGCCAGTGTGTGGTCAATCGGGCAGCCTGTAACAATTTCTAAGTGGATTAAATATGAAGGTGTTGATCCTAGCACTGGTTTACATAAACTAACAGGAACCTCACTACCCAAAGATCAAACAGAGGTTTATGATTTAGCTCAACGTTATTACGGTGGATTACAAAACACACTTAGCTATAAAGGATTTACACTGGATTTCTTTTTCCATTTTGTAAATAAACTGGGTAAGACCAGCATCTTGTTTAATGCTCCGGGAACCCGATCTAATCAATCTATTGAAGTACTTGATAGATGGCAAAAGCCTGGTGACATTACAAATGTTCAGCGATTTACAACAACAGGTACTGCTGCGACTAACTACAGTTATTATGCTAACTATTCTGATGCGCGTATTTCAAATGCATCTTTTATACGACTAAAAAACATATCACTTTCTTACCAGTTAGATAAAAAGCTCGCGCAGAAAGTAAAAGCTGAAAATATTCGGATGTATTTACAGGCCCAAAACTTGTTCACCATCAGTCCGTACAAAATTGGAGATCCTGAAACAATGAGTTTCAATTCTATGCCTCCGTTGAGTACAATGACAGCTGGCCTTCAGGTAATGTTTTAGTCTCCAATCATTAAGTATAAACATTATGTATTTAAAAAATAAAATCCAATATATAGCTAAAATAAGCAATAGGCTGGCTGTGCGCAGTTTTTTAATATTGACAGTACTTTTATGTTCATGTAAGGAGTTTGTAACTGTTGAAAACCCACCGGACATTTTAACCAGTGATAAAATATTTACCAGTGATAAATCGGCTACAGCTGCGATGTTATCTATTTACATCGATATGATGAACGATCAATACGGCAGCAATGGATCGTTTGTATGCTTTTCAATGTCAGCGCTTGGAGGTATGTCGGCAAATGAGTTATCGTGGACTCAAAGTAATACGTCAGCTCCTCTATACCAACAATTCTATGATCATAACTTAACGCCCGACAACTCATATGTAGGGGCTCTTTGGAGTGATGGCTATATGTATATTTATAGAACCAATGCCATTATTAAAGGACTTACAACGGCAAGTGGAATGACTGAAGCAACAAGAAAACAACTGGAAGGAGAAGCCAAATTTATGAGGGCCTTCTGCTATTTCTATCTTGTTAACTTATTTGGAGATGTTCCCCTGGTATTAAATACCAATTATCAAGAAAACATGCTTCTTCCGCGTACCCCAACGAGTAAAGTATGGGAACAGATTATTGCTGACCTAAAGGATGCTAAAGTATTATTGTCAGACATTTACCCAACTGCTGAACGTCTTCGTCCTAACCGTTGGACTGCAAGTGCTTTATTAGCCCGGGCCTATTTATATAATAACAGGTGGCAGGATGCAGAGAACGAGTCTGATGCAATTATTTCTTCAGGAGTCTATGCTGCTAGTTTGCCTCCATTAAACGAAGTCTTTAAAAAGGAAAGCGCTGAAACGATCTGGCAATTACAGCCAGTGAGGGCTAATTCAAACACTGTTGAAGCTGGTCAATTTCTTGTTATTGGCGATACACGACCAAATTTTGAATTATCGCAAGGATTGTTAAATGCGTTTGAACCCAATGATAACCGAAAAACCAATTGGATTGGGTTCAGCAATCCTGTAAACCCGACCTGGGCGTTTCCGGCAAAATATAAAGCAGGAGTAGGAGCGGTAACCGAATACTATGTTGTATTCAGACTTACAGAGCAATACCTTATAAGAGCTGAAGCGCGTGCTCAACTCAGCAAACTATCGTTAGCAACGGCCGATTTGGATAAGGTTCGCCAGCGAGCAGGGTTATCTTCAACCACTGCAAGTGATAAGCCCTCCATTTTACTCGCTATCGAAAAGGAGCGTCAGGTGGAATTTTTTGCTGAATGGGGACATCGATGGTTAGATTTAAAAAGAACAAACAGAGCTGAAGTTATTTTGAAACCACTTTCTCCTCCTGATGCCTGGAAACCAGGTTCAGAGCTATTTCCTATTCCGGATCTTGAGATAAGGGCTAATCCTTACTTGGTACAAAATTCAGCTTATTAATAAGGACTAGAAACAGTGCCGTAAAGATTCTTTAAGAATTCATTTGATGAACTAAAATCACAAACATTAGCAATTTAATTACAAATGAGAATATTATTAACATTATTATTAGCACTACCATACTCACTTTTTGCACAAGAAGTAACCTATACAATAAATGGTAAGATTGAAAATATAAAAGCACCGGCGAAGGCTTATTTGTCTTATACTTTAAAAGGGAAAAGGGTTATTGATTCTACCATTATCAAAAGCAATACTTTTGCCTTTACAGGTAAAATTACAACCCCTTTACTTGCTAAAATATTGATTGATCACAATGGGCAGGGACTTCAAACGAAAATGGACGAAAAATCACTTTATTTAGCAGAAGGGAATGTGCAATTAATAACCAAAGACTCCGTAAAAAATGCAGTGCTAAAAGGATCAAAAATAAATGATGATTACAGTAAGTATCAAAAACTACTGGCTGATCCTGAAAAAATTATTAGTGGTTTGAACGATAAATGGATGAAAGCAACTGATGAGCAACGAAAAGATCAGACATTCGCTGATGGGTTGAAGAAGATTTATGACCCTGCTTCTGAAGAAAAAGTAAAGCTTCAAAAACAATTTATCCAAGAGAATCCAGATAGCTACATTAGTTTGATTGCTTTAAGAGAAGTTGCCGGCAGTATCATTGATATCGATATAGCAGAACCCCTCTTTAATAACTTATCTGCTGTTAACAAAAATACTAAAACAGGTATTGATTTCGCCAAGCGTTTAAGTACTGCACGTGCCACTGCTGTAGGCGCTATAGCCCCTGAATTTACTCAAATAGATTCATTAGGAAATAGTATCAAACTTTCTGACTTCAAAGGCAAATACGTACTGATTGATTTCTGGGCATCTTGGTGTGGTCCTTGTCGTGCAGAGAACCCTAATGTGGTAAAAGTTTATGAAAAGTTTAAAGATAAGAACTTTACCATATTGGGAATTTCTCTTGATCAAAAGAAAGGTGCATGGTTGAAGGCTATTAATGACGATAAACTTGTGTGGACTCAAGTATCAGATCTCAAATCATGGGAAAATGAAGTAGCGAAATTATACGACATTCGTAGTATACCTGCTAATCTTTTACTTGATAAAAACGGTAAAATAATAGCTAAGAACTTACGCGGAGAAAAACTGGCTGAAGTATTGACACAATATATTGAAAACTAAACGTCAATATTTTGAAAAACAACCGAGTGAAATAAAAGACTTTTCTTCATAGTAACATAAGTCAAAGGGGGGGGCGAAAGCTCTCCCTTTTTATTTAATATAAAAAATCCCTTAAACCGTTATAAGAACCCTTTTGACCCACCTATTGTGCATACCTCCACCCAATCAAATTCTTACCTTTACACCATGGAAGCACTGCAGCAAATAACTGAATTTAAAACCTCTCCTGAACTGGTTGGCAAGCTGAATCAGTATGGCATACGAAAGAATTATAAAGCCGGTAGTATTATCCTTAACGAGGAATCGCCTATTCGTTCCATTCCTATTGTTACCAAAGGGGCGCTGAAAGTTATCAGGACCGAAGAGGATGGCCGAGAAATTTTACTGTATTATATAAAGGCAGGAGAAAGCTGCATTATGTCTTTCCTGGGTGGCTTGCATAATGAAACAAGTAAAGTAAAAGCAGAAGTTGAAGAAGATGCCGAAATCCTTTTCCTCCCTGTTGATAAAGTGTCCTTATTCATCAAAGAATATCCGCAATGGCTGGATTATATCTTCCGTTTATATCACAAACGATTTGAAGAATTGCTGGAAGTGATTAACGCTACAGCATTTAAGAAAGTAGATGAACGTTTACTGACGTTGTTGCATAAGAAGAAGGATTTAACAGGAAATAATACCTTAAACATCACCCATGAGCAATTGGCGAATGAATTGGGTACTGCACGTGTGGTAGTGTCAAGGCTGCTGAAACAGTTGGAAGAAATAGGCGCCGTTCGCCTGGGCAGAAATAAAATTACCCTTATGTAACTTAAGTAGCTGTGCAGGTTTTTAAGTTGATGCAACTTTGCAGCATCAATTTTAACAAGCATGGACACAGCAGTATTATTGGCTTCCATTTTTATTGGTACACCATCAGGACCGATCGCTAACAGGAGCGTTATTTTAAGCATTCCTATACTGGTGCCTTATTTTGTGGCTGCAGTTTTTGCAACCACTTATTCGCATTCCATTGCTGGTACTACAGGTACTATTTACCTCCCTTCTTTCTTCAAAAATGTATTGCTGAATATCAAAACAATTATAGTTTTTGGTATTCCGTCCATTGCAGCCCTACTCTTCAACAAGGCATTATATGGTGTCTTCCAACCGTCTTTTGCAATCGGCAATATTCTCGAAGCATGGCACTCTTCCCAAAGAATTAACTGAGCATAAATTAAAACCAGCTTTCGCGTGGATTGCATTGTAAAAGGTATATAAATCATCAGAAAAACAAACAATCATTCAATAATCTAATAACTAAATATTATGTCAAAAGAACAGTATTACGAAGTAAACTTACAATGGAATGATGGAAGAACAGGCTCATTATCATCACCTGTTTTAAATGAAACAATTACATGTGCAACACCACCCGAGTTTCCGAATGGCGTTCCCGGCATCTGGTCGCCTGAACATTTGTACGCCGCTACAATTAACAGTTGTTATATGTCAACCTTTTTGGCTGTTGCTGAAAATTTCAAATTGCCATTCAGCGATTTTTCATGTAAAACAGTATGTAAGCTGGAAGTGGTTGAAGGTAAATACTTGATTACCGAAGCGGTGATTGCTCCCACAGTAACCCTGCAGGATCACGAAGCCGATAAGGATAAAGCATTAAAGGTTTTAGAAAAATCGAAGTCAGCTTGCCTGGTAACAAACTCGATTAAAACGGCCATTAGCCTCAATATCAGTCTGTCGTAACCAAGTAGTTTACAGGGTAACAGTTACAGGAATTTTAAAGTTGAGCGCAACTCAATGTTCCTTAAACAAAAACTCATTTAACCGTATAACAATGTTTGACATACTTAAAAATCTGTTTGCAAAAAAAGATAATAATAAATTGAGTGAGGCCCTAAAGAATGGCGCCTTTTTAGTAGATGTTCGCACTCCTGCCGAGTTTTCGGCAGGTAGTGTAAAAGGAGCTGTAAACATTCCTTTGGATAAATTGCAGGGGCAACTCGCAAAATTCAAAGGCAAGAAAAGTATCGTTGTCTTTTGTCGGAGCGGCAACCGTAGCAGCCTGGCAAAAACCATTCTGGAACAAAATGGATTTCAAAATGTGATAAACGGCGGTACCTGGAAAAATGTATACGAGGTAGCCAATAACTAATTATCAATACTTTTTTTATAAAGAAATAATGGAACGATATTTAAAAAATTGGAATTTTATAAGGATACTGCGCTTAGCATTGGGTATTTTCATTATTGTAGAGGGTATAACAACTCAAGAATGGCTATTCGCCCTTGCAGGCCTTGCATTCGCTATATTGCCCTTATTGAATATAGGTTGCTGTGGAACTTTGGGATGCAGTGCTCCTGTTTCAAAAGGCACTAAAAAGACAGAAGATATTATTTATGAAGAAGTACGTTAAAAAGTATTGGCTCACCATTATCGGTGTAGCTGCAGGTGCAGTGGCAGGTTATTTCTATTGGCAGCAAATCGGATGCAGCTCGGGGACTTGTCTCATCACTTCGAAACCATTAAACAGTACTGTTTACGGAGCTGTAATGGGTGGACTTTTATTTTCACTGTTTATGAAGAGTGATAAGGAATCTGTGTGATGTTATTACAATAGAAATAAGTTATTGTGTCTGTTTACCCCCCGTCCTCGAAAGTGTTCAGCGAAGCGTCACTTTCGAGTGAACATACAACAGAGGACTCTGTCCGGCCGAAAGCATTCAACTAACTTTTACACGAGAAAAAATCTATAACGTTTATTCTAAAAACTCAACTTCAATCAAACCTGGTTGTCCTGCGTAATTTCTCGCACTGCTGTACCGATAATGCTCAGGTTCGTCAACAATGCCTGCTGTAACCGGATTATTATGCAGATAGTCCAATTTCTGTTGCATAAACCGATTAGTGATTAATTCTTCTGGATGTATACAACTCTTTTCGATTTTCTACCTCACTTATAATTTTATAGCTATTTACCGAAAGTGACGCTACACTGAACATTTTCTAGTACAACCAAAGTTCAAATAATATAACGTTAGTTTTTGGAAATAAAATGCTTAAACTATGATTTGTTGATAAATTATTTAATTACAATGATCAATTATTATTTATTTTGATCAACTCTTAATTATGAAGAAACTACCTATTAAAGACATCGTAGACTTAGGCGAAAATCAGAAAGAAGTAAAAAAAATCGATTTTATAGAAGCAGCATCTAACCAATAGCGTTATTTAAATGAACCTTGCAAGTAATATATTCTCAATTGAACTTTCATTTGATAAATTCAACATTCAAAGAATACCCTGGAGTGATGGTAAACTAGACCAACTTCGTAAAGAACACAATCAGAATTATTCCTTTTTTAAAAAAGGCGAATACATCTATATTTCACCTGCAGAAGAAAATCTCACCATCTTAGGTGAATTGATAACACTTAAAGTCGATGAAGAGCCCCTGATTATTGGATCTCTGATCAGACATATATTTTTTCGAGCCTTTAAGAATCAGTTTCCCAAGATTAAACCAACTTTTAATCCTTTCACCTTCCCTTCTACGAAAGATGAACACAACCTCATTCTTGATGAGTTACCTAATAATTTAAAGTCTACCATCTCATACAAAAAGTTAAACGAGATTGATATTAAACGTTCAGAAATTAATGGAAGAAAAAAATTCTTACTGATTATCGGTAGTTCTTATAAATGGGCTTTAAGACAAAATTGCCAATGGCTACAGGAACAAGGGTTTGATATATCAACGCTTGAAGTGGCCAGATTAATAAAATATGAAAATAGCCAAGAAGTAGTAGCGCCAACATTTCAAGCAATTGGCCGGGTTATTTCATCGTATGATTCCGTTGCTACTGTTGAAACAAATGATGGTAACCAAACTTTTAATTTAAAAGATCTTTATCTGAATAAGACCCATGATAACATCAGATTATATTTGGAATTTGTGTTAGGAGCAACAAGAGCTGAAAGTATATTATCAACTGTCAAGCAGAAGGAGTTTTCGAGAAATGACCCTTATATTTTAAATAAAGAAATTTCTCAAATATCTAAGGTAATTTCAGAAATTGAGTACAAGAATGGTGATGGATTTACTTTTCTAATTTCTAAAAACAGCACAGTCGAGTTTCCAACACTTCAACTTGAAAGCCCAAAGTACCTTTTCGATATATCTTTTACAAAGACGGATTCTTCACCAATAAAAGGCTTAGCGCAGTTTGGACCGTATGATTATGGAAAATATTTTGAAGTAAGCCATCCAAAAGTTTTGGTTGTCTGTCATAGAAATTCTAGTGGAGCATTTACACAATTTCTTGGTCGTCTCAAAGATGGTTTTAGCGAAGCTCCGACATTCACACAAGGTATTTTGAAGCTATATCGTCTCCTCGCCATAGATTTTCATTTCGTGGAAGTAGATTCATTTACGAAAGACAGTTTTATGACTGCGATAAAAGGTGCAGTAGAGCTAACCAATAAAGATTTTGATATAGCGATTATAGAAACGAAAGAAGAGTTCAAAAGGAATAGTCCGTCTGAGGATATTTACTGGTTAGCAAAATCATATTTACTTCAACATGCTATAACAGTACAGTTTATAAAAGAAACAAATGCAAGAAATCCGAAATTTATCTTGGATTCCTGCGCTTTACAAATATACGCTAAGCTTGGAGGAACGCCATGGATTTTGCCGTCAAGTCCAAACATAGCTCACGAACTTATTGTTGGCATCGGTAGCTCGCTAATCCGCGATAATATTTATGCAGGTGCACAGCAGCACAAAGTAGTGGGAATTACAACTTTTTTCAACGCTGACGGTAAATATATATTTAGCAATAAATCAAAAGAAGTTGCTTATCAGGATTATTTTCAGGAATTGCTGACTAGTCTAAAGGGTTCTATTGATATAATATCAAAAGAGCAGGCATGGAATGATAGAGAAATTGTCCGTATTATCTTCCATGTTTTTAAACCCATGAAAGACCTTGAAGTTGAGGTTGTGGGAAAATTGATTGCTCAATATCCTCAATATGATATAAAATTTGCTTTCGTGTCTTTTGGTGAACATCATCCGTATATGATTTTTGATCTCGATCAAAAAGGTCTGTCATCTCGATACACCAGCCATGTAAAAGGAAAGCTTACGCCTGCACGAGGAACTAATTTAATGCTTGAACCAGGAGTATGCCTTCTCCAACTCAAAGGACCAGAAGATGTAAAAACTGATAAGCAAGGCTTTACAGGTCCATTATTAATAAGGATACACCGTAAATCAACTTTCACTGATGCTTCATATATTGTTCAACAGGTCTATCGATTAACAAATATATCCTATCGAACTTTCAAACCCTCACAACTACCTGTGACATTATTTTACGCCTCGTTGATCACTGAACAACTTAACAAATTAAAGTCAATTGATGGGTGGAATGCTTCGTTTATTAAGTCCCAAAGAAACAAAAAATGGTTTATATAGAAGAGCATTCAGCATACTTACAGCGACTAAAACAATCTCCGTTGGCACCTCTCCTAAATGAGATATTGTATGAACCTGTAGCTAACTATTCACTAGAAACGCATAATGCGAATGAAGTAGCGGTCAGTTTAATTATTTGTGTTAAGACGAATAATAAAGTACACGCAGAACAAATTCTGAATCAATTTTCAAAACGTAAAATCAATAAGGAAAGTCACTGGATTTATGATAATTTCATAGTTTTTAGCCTTGTTTGTGCAGTGCATAAATTTAATCTTCCTGTTCATTGGATTAGGGAAACTATCAATGTAACATATTCCCAAGCTAATCCCATAGATAAGAAAATTAAGGATACTTTCAGGAATATTCTGACTGGCAATTACAATAGTAAGGGCGATTATCACCAGATATCATTAGTCTATCAGTTTCTTGCAAAAAATGAAAATCCTGATGATAACCGAATAAATGAAATGTATATCGAACTTTGGGAAGCAACATTTCCATTTACGGAGGACGATTTCATAAATGTTATCTCATTAAAAGCAATAGAGATAGCTTTCTTAAAAAAAGCATTGTTAAGCCCAGATAGGTTCATATTGATGGAGAATTTTATTCCAAATTTTAAAAAACGAACTGAAATTTTGGCAAATATTTCATCTTGGCTATTGATTGCATTCATTACAATCGTTTCATTTTATATTCTTTGGCTTATTTACGAAAAAAATAGCTATCCATTACTCTCTAAAGTACTGTTCTTTCTACTCAGTATTTCTGGTTTTGGGGTAAGTATTTTTTGGGGTTGGAAAAAGGGGCTTAGCAGGTTCATCATTACATTTATAAATAAAACCTTTGGATATCCAAGCGAATGATAAATTTTACTTTATAAATCAAAAGTGATCTTCGCTCACCACTTTCGAGAACGGATGAGATCACAAGCTTAACAGTCATAAAAAAGGCTTTTAGAAACCCTCTAAAAGCCTTTTATAAATTTCATACTACATTACATATCAAAACGCCGGATCAGGCGGAGTATTAGGATTATTATCCCTTTCCGAAAACGGATATGGGAATAAAGCCCGTTTCATCTCTGTGACTGGTCGGCCGAATCGTCGCATGTCGATCAACTTTAAGCCCGACATGTATAATTCAATACAACGATGCTTATAAATTAAATCCAGCAGTTCCTGCTGCGAGGCAACACTGGCTATTGGTGGGAGTGCAGCTCCTACGCCAAATGGATCAGTTAACGCTGTTTTTGTCACCACTTTGTTCAATTCTGCTAAACCATTTACCAAATCGCCCTGACGTGCATACGCTTCTGCTTTAGTTAAGGTTATTTCACCAGTTAAGTAAACCGGAAATGAAGTATTGGCAGCAACTGCAAAACCCTTTATTCTAAACCGGGGAGCAATTGTTGGATTGATAGTGGTATAAAAAGACACGCGTTGGTCAGCGAATTCAGGCTGTAAACCCACAGGAAGGCCTAACGTTGAGTCAACCGGTTGATAAACATTATTAGTTGCTGTTGCCGTTTGGAAAATCGGATTTAGTGTTATTGCATCAAAGTTAAACGTTGATTTTTTGGTAAGATCAATCGCGTTTGCCGTGCTAAGCGCCAGGGCATTGTTACCTACATATAATGCATATCGCGCTTTTAAAGCATTAAGCATACTAACGATATCAATTCCGGCAGGTATGGCACTTAAAAATGTGGAGCTCATAGGATTGGCCGCAATAAGCGTCAACGCCTTATCAATATCAGCGATTGCCCGGTTAAATCCAGCTTCACTTGTAATAAATCCTACGTTAACTCCATTGCCATCGGGTACATGATCCCAATACATGGCTAAATCACCTAAAGCGATTGCTTTGAATATAGTGGCATAGGCTATTAATCCACTTGCGTAATTTTTATCATTTAATTTCTCGGCATTAACAATTACCCTATCGGCATCAAAAATGATTTTATTACTGCTTGCCCATAGGCCTGTTATAATCGTGTTAGTGCCATCTAAGGTACTTCCTCCGGCATTTAGCTGACCTTCAGCCACATTTCCCGGATTCACCAAAAGCAATTCCTTAGTCACAAACCCATTAGCAGTTACCACATTATACATTGAACTTGCCCGTTCAAATGTATATACACGTTGTAAACCTGTTACCACAGCCGTTAACCCTGATGGAGAATTAAAAACCTCCTCGGGCACCGCTTTCTGTGGATCCAGGTACTCTTTGTTACATGCAAAAACAATAAGACTGACTAACCCAATCTTTACGTATGATGAAAATTTCATGATATGTTGTTTCATAATGTTCGATTTTAGATTAAAATTTAGCCTGAAGTCCAATGCTGAACGTTCTTGGAATTGGAACAGAGCCAAAATCAATACCCCGCAAAACAGTGCTTTGACCGGCGGCATTAACCTCAGGGTCGTACCCTTTATAATCATCCCATGAAATCAAATTCCGGCCACTTACATTAAGGCTTAAATCTTTGAAGAACTTAACTTTTCCAAAACTATACCCTAAAGAGATTTCACGAAGTTTTATAAAAGAACCATCATCAATTCGCCATTCTTCAATATTATAAACTCCTGAAATGTAACCTCTAGGCAATTGTCCATTATGTTCTTGCTCGGCCACTAAACCATTACCAACACCCTGGCGGGTTCTCCAATCGGCATTAAAAACATCCACACCTTGCACAGCATCTAATTGGATACGCAATGTGAGTTTCTTGAAGGAAAAATCATTTACAAAAGAAGCGGTATAATCAGGATTTGGGTCACCAATAATTTTACGTAAAGTAGTTCCGGTGGCTAATGGCAAACCATTTGCATCACGTTGTACCGTAACATCTAATGGACCATTTTGAATACCCCTTTCTGTTAATGGAATGCCGCTCGGGTTAAGTATCCAATTACCAGATCCATCCGTTGCAAAGTAAGTACCGTAGAAAACACCAACAGGTTGGCCTTCAATAATGGCAACCGGAGCTCCTGCGTTGGTACTCAACAATAAAAGCGGTTGACTTAGATCATATGCTTTATTTCTATTTCGGTTAAAAATAAAACTAGCATTCCAGCTAAAGTCATTAGTGCGCACCGGAACCACATTCAGTACCACTTCGAAGCCTTTATTTTCAAGTGAACCAAAATTGTCTTGTAAACTTGTGTAACCAGTAGTAGGTGCAATTATGGTTGGAAATAATAGGTCGTTCACCCGTTTTTTATACCAGTTAAACGTAACTCCAATTCTATTTTTCAAGAATGAAAGGTCCGTTCCTATTTCCAATTCTTGCTGACGTTCGGGTTTTATTTGCGGATTAGTCAGTTGAATGCTAGAATAAAGTGATGATTTACCAAGGTAAGGTTGGGCATTGTACCCGTTAAAGCGATCATACGCACCTATACCGGTAAGGTTACCCGATTCACCATAAGCGATACGAAGTTTAAACAAATCCCACCAATCCGAAGCCCCCAACTTTTCCCAATATTGAGTGGATGATAGCACATAGCTCAGATTTCCTTTTAAATAAACCTGGTTACGTTCGTCTTGTCCAAACACAGAAGATCCATCTACCCTTATAGCTCCGGTTACAAATAAGTGATCTTTATATTTAAAATTTTGTTGCAAGAAGGCACCTGATATCCAAAGTTCAGTTCTGGTATCAATTCCTGCAATTGGAGTACTTGCCCCGTTTACTGTTTCGATTAAAGGCACCAGCCCTCTGCCCTGTAATAATGAATAGGTCCCTTTTTCATATTGGTAGGAATACCCTAGCTGGGTAGTAGAACCCCAGTCACTGTTAATATCGACGGTATAAGTTCCATTAATTTCATTATTAAACTGCAAAACATTGTTACTTGCCTTGCCACTATATCCATTTCGCGTAGGATCTAAGGTTGGACCGCCTCCAAAAAATGCATCGCTAACATTATAGGGGTAGGCAGGAATAAACGTTGTTCCATTTTGGGAGTAATTATCAATCCCTGCAGTATAATCAAGAGTAAGATTCTTTATAGGAAAAACTTTAATTCCCAGATTTCCCAATACCCTATTTGTCTCTTGCCGTTGCTCGATATCATCTATGACAGATAAGGGATTTACACGACCTCTTTCCCCTACAGCTTTCAGATTGCCTGATACATCCCGGGTGTAAATGTCATGGAAGTTACCAATGATGGTCACAGAGTTCATGGGAGAAAAAAATGAGTTACCATCAGGTTTTTCACTAGCAGAACTATTAATGTAATTCAGTCCTGCAGTAAGAGATGCCCATTTTGTTAATTTCTGGTCAAGGTTTGCCCTAAAATTAAACCTTTTGAAATCAGTATTCTGCACTATACCTTCATTAGAAAAATAGGATAGTGAAGTATAATACTTGGTTTCTTCTTTACCTCCACTAACCGAAATATTGTTATCCGTACCTGTTGCCGTTTGAAAAATATCATTCTGATAATCATAGCGGGTTACAGGTGTAGTATTAATTAATGCTGGTGTTAAAATATCCTGTGTTTGAACATCCGGCGAACCTCCAAACTTGGTTGGAGCATGGCTAACATCTATTTTTTTACGAAGTTCACTAATTGTTAAACTGGTAGAAAAACTTACAACCGGGGCCCCTGCGCTTCCTCTTTTTGTAAAAATCTGTACAACACCCGCATTGGCTCTGGACCCATAAATAGCTGCTGCTGCTGCACCGTTTAGCACTTCAATCCGATCTATATCTGCCGGATTGATATCCACCATCCTGTTTTGGCCAATATTTCCTACAAAATCATTCCGATCATAATTAGCCGTTGTGTTGGTAACCCTTGTGGTTGAATTATTGACTATCACTCCGTCTACAATATACAAAGGCTCTGATGATGAGTTTACAGAACTTATACCCCGTAAACGCACAGACATTCCACCGGCGGGATCACCGGAGTTTTGAGTAATCTGGGCACCTGCGGTTTTACCTTGTAATGCGGCCAATGCATTTGTAGCAACACCCTTATTCAACTGGTCGGCACTGACTGAACTCACGTAGCTACCTAATTGTTTACGTGTAGTACCGGCAGATGTTCCGGTAACGATCACTTCATCCAAACCTCTTACGTCTTCTGAGAGTTCACCGCTTACCGTAACACTAAGATCACTGCCTAATGTCACAGCTTTGCGTTGGGTCTTATAGCCCAATAATGAAAATTCGAGCGTGTAGGTAGCCGAATTAAGCGTTGCCGGCAAGGAAAAACGCCCGTCGATATTGGTTGAAGTAGCAAAATTGTTGTTTTGCACCTTTACGAGCACTCCGGGCAGAGGCTCTTTTTTTAAGTCGGTTACAACTCCTGAAATAACATACTTATTGGACTGACCTGCTGCAAACTGTGGAGGTAATAACAAACAAATTAATGATAATAAAGCGGTGGATAATGGTAGCCACCTCCATAAGTGGAATTTTGTCATACTTTAACATTAATTAAGATTAAACCAGATGAGTTATTTTAATTTCCTTGCATGTTTGTGCGTTTTATTTTTAAATCATTTATAATCAAGATAATAAAATTATCCTTAACTCAAAGCTCGTGCGGTATTAATATTAATTATTAATTAAAATGTTAACCAAACATGAAGAATACAGCTTCTTTGTCCTAATAAAAGCTATTGACAGTAGCGTCAAAAATGCATCATTTTGGTATTGAACTGTGCTTTATTTCATTTAGTCGCTTTCCGCGAGACTGACTTTTTCATGGAGAGTTTGGTTTTAAAAGGTATTCAAGAATGCTTCGCATGTTTTTCTGCAGCATTTCAGCTGTGTAAAATTGAAGGTAGAAGTTATGAAGAAGTAGCCAAGATTTTGGGAATCTCAACGGCTACAGTAAATAGCCATATGACCAAATCGTTGCAATCCATAAGGGAATTTATCCTGAAGCATCAGGATTTATTGATTTTACTGATGACTTCTTATATAGTATTGCATACAAGCACAACTTACAAGCAAGTCGATTTGATGAATGGCCGAAACTTAAATCAAGTTGAAAATCCTGTTTCGCTTTATAGATTTACTAATTCGCAAAATTCCCCTTCATAAGTTTTAAGAGTTTTTTAATAAGACTGCGGATGAAAGACGGCTTTTGAAAAGCCTTTTTAATAGATGCTTCTCTCCGAATATAAAACCACCATTGATACAATGTCAAATCATTTTTAGTCTTATTTACTCCCATCATTTAATGAATACTCTTACTTTTGCCTCACCTAAATCATAAACTTATTTTCATGTATTGGAAAAAGCTCACCCAGAACGAGATTAAAGAAACGATCTTTAGCGCTTTAACTAAAAACTCTAATTATCGTGATGAGATAATTTTTGGAGTACCCGGCACTTTCCTTGATAGCGAACAATTCTATCCTGATGCTCCGTTTTTAAAGGATTCTCCTTATTTATCGGTACTGGTAAATAATCCTAATCACATTGGCTGCCATACGTTGTCGGATGAACCAGTTGAAGAACTATTTGCCGGAACACATGAAATTGAAAAGGACCTGATAAAGTTGTGTGCCGAGCAGCTGTTTAAAGCTGAAACGAATAGTGTTGATGGTTATGTTGCTCCCGGAGGAACTGAAGCTAATATTCAGGCGATGTGGGTGTATCGTAATTATTTCGTGAAAGAATTTGGGGCTAAGATTGACGAAATTGCATTGGTCTACTCTCAGGACAGCCACTATTCGATGCCTAAAGGTGGAAATATTCTTAATCTGCAGTCGGTTATTGTTGAAGTAGAAGAGGAAACCCGATCGATTAAGCAATCTGACCTTGAGACCAAAGTTAACCAGGCTCTTACCAATGGAATAAAATACTTTATAGTGATTGCGAACATGTCGACCACTATGTTTGGTTCCGTTGATGATGTTGATCATCTTGCGGCATATTTTGACTCTCTAAACGTTGAGTTTAAATTACACGTTGATGGAGCTTATGGTGGATTTATTTACCCTTTCACCAATTTAAATAGTCACTATACCTTCCAAAACAAACATATTACCTCCTTTACCTGCGACGGGCATAAAATGCTGCAAACGCCTTATGGCACCGGCTTATTTTTGATTCGTAAAGGTTTTATGGAATATGTTTGTACCGATGAGGCTCAATACATACCAGGTAAGGATTATACGATTTGTGGAAGCCGCTCCGGTGCTAATGCCATTTCAATCTGGATGGTGTTAATGACTCACGGATCTGCCGGATGGCAATATAAAATGGAATCTTTATGTGATCGCGCCAGCCGGATTTGCAATAAACTGGATGAACTCGGCATCAAGTATTTCCATAATCCGTTTATCAATATTATCACGATTAAAAACGGTTATATATCGAGACAATTAGCAGAAAAATATCACCTGGTTGCCGACAGCTATGAGTTTGAAGCTAAATGGTGGAAAATTGTTGTAATGCCTCACGTAAAGCAGGGTTATATCGATAGTTTTCTGCAGGAGATCGAGGCCGAACGGAAGGCTTTAACAATTGATCAATAAGCTTTAATAGCTTTCAAAGTATTAAATATAGAAAAGCCTGATCTGATTGATTAGGCTATTATTTCTAATAAGATTTTGGTTTGTCTTATTCTTATTATGTTAATGAGTTTAAGAATTGTTTAGAAGATATTGCATATCTACCTTACTATCTTTTTCATTTTTATTGTATCTGATTGTTTTCTAAATCCGATTAAATAATCATTTCTAATTTTCATGAGCGTTGAATCCGTGGTCAGAATCCATTCGCCATTTTTGAATTGGCAATTTCCATCCAAAAAATTCAATGATAAACCTTGTACAGTTGAGTACGACAAGCTAAACTCATTTATTTCTTTCCACCGGACTAAATCAAAAACAGTATCACCTTTTGTAAATTTCCAACTTTCCAATCTTCTATTCTGATGACGATCTATACCTTCAGCAAACAGAAAATACATCAAAATTGAGGCTATTATTGAGTTCAATACAAATAATCCAGAAAGTTCTTTTTTCTTAAAGAGATAGAGCCCGCTTGCAATAATCAGATTTATTACAAATACAATTGGAATACATAAATAAATCGCAATCGATACACTTGGATCAAGGTCCATCGTATACCCAAAGCCATATTCAAAAATCTCCCCAAAACACCCTGTTTAAGACTCACCCATTCAAGCTAATCGAACGCAGCAATTTATTAACCTCACCACTATAAAACCGGCCGATCGACAACTGCTTGCCTTCAATGGTTATAGTATGGCTATTGAAGGCTGTTACTTTAGGAACTGAGACTAAAAATGAGCGATGAATTCTGCAAAAAACATTCTCGGGCAGCTTCTCCTCCATTTCTGTAATCGTCTGATAGGTTTTAAAACAGCCCTTACCGGTTGTGTAGATTAATAAACAATTACCCTGCGATTCAAAATACAGGATATCATCTAAAAATAATTTCATCAGCTTTCGTTCGCATTTCACAAAAACAAAAGGCTTTTCGGTTATCGACAATTCAGTTGGTTCCGCAATTGGCATCAACTGACGTATTTTGTTAAACTTATTAATTGCCTTGGAGAAACGAGCTAACGAAACAGGTTTTAACAGGTAATCAATAGCCTCCAACTCAAAACCGTCAACAGCATATTCTGTATAGGCAGTTGTAAAAATCACTGCTACATCAGAAGGTAACGTTTTTGCAAATTCAATTCCCGTTTTACCCGGCAGGTTAATGTCTAAGAACACCAGATCGATCTTCTCTGTTCTCAAAACAGACATTGCATTTAACGGACTTACATAACTTCCTTTTAACACTAAAAAAGGAAACTTTGCAATATGCATTTCCAGGAGGCGCGAAGCGGGTAATTCGTCTTCTATAATTATGCAACTGATTTTATGCAACATTATTCATTTTCAACTTTAACGAAACAAAAAAACTGGACACATTATTTTTAACCGTTAACTGGTGTTGATCGGGGTATAATAATTCTAATCGGCGTTGAACATTAGCGATGCCCACCCCACTTTTAGAAGTGTCAGCTACTTGAGTAACAAGACTGTCTTCCGGTAAACTATTTTCAATCTTAACAACCAACCAATCATCATTAACATTTATTGAGATGGTAATCCAGGCCATTGAATGTGCATCACTTAAGCAGTATTTATAACTATTTTCGACAAAAGGAAGGATAAGGAAAGGCTCTATATGATAGCCATCCACCTTCCCAAAAACGCTTAGACTCATTTCAAGTCGATTGTCAAACCGAAGCTGCTGCAGATCAATATAATTTTTGAGGTATAAAATCTCTTCTTCCAGAGATACAGTTTTCCGATTTACATCATAAACTGAAAAACGTAGTAAATCTGAAATTTTAAGCACGATTTCGGCCGAGTCGTTCGATTTATCTAAAATTTTCAGGTACAAACTGTTGAGTACGTTAAATAAAAAATGCGGCTGAAGCTGGCTACGCAATGAGAATAACTCGGCTTGTAGTTTTTCTGACTGTATAGCCTGAACTTTACTCTTTTCTTCAGCAAGATGATAAAACAGTTTCAGCGCCAATGGGATGGTTACCACAAATTGCAGCTTAATCACATTGTATAGATAAACCGGTACCGAAAATAAAGGCTCCGGCTGCCAATGCTTCATAAAATACCGAATGATTAACTGATTATCTATTAGCCGCTGAATAAAGGCAAAGAACAAAATCAGAAGAACATAAATTAGAATAAACTCAGCAGATCTCCTCTTAAATATTAATTGCGGCATTAATACTTCTACAATCAATAAAACAAAAACTATCCGCGGACCAACACTTAACAGCTCATTCGTTAAAGACGTTAAAAAATCCTTATCAGGCATGCCCTGGATTAAACTGAGCAGTAAGATGTATCCTATCCAATAAACCGAATACAACTTGACTTTTTGTGTTATGGATAGTTTATACATTATTATTAAGGGCTTTAATTCCAAAAATAAAAGCTTTAGTGCCAGTCTCGAATGTTGTTCACAACGCAAAAGCGGTTGTATAAATAGGTTGCTTTGGACGATTACTAAACTAAAATATCTTTCCCATCACAATACTAATCTAAAAAGTAACAAAATGAAAAAAGCACTATTGCTATGGATGGTATTTATGTCCATCTCTGTAATTACCATCGCTCAAAAGATAGAGGTTTACCCAACCAACTGGTGGGTAGGAATGAAAATGAATTCGATTCAATTACTTGTTCGCAGTACAACGGATGAGTTTTCTTCGGATAAGGTAACCATCAACTATCCCGGAATAAACGTTTTAAAAACACATCAGTTTACCAATAAAAATTACATTGCAGTTGATATTACCATAGCCCCTGAAACAGTACCCGGTGAAGTTATCATCCAATGTATGCAGAAAGGAAAAACCAAGAACATAAAATGGTCATTAGGCAAAAGAAAAGCCGGGCTTGGAACCGAATATGCTCAAGGGGTTAACTCATCCGATTTTATTGACCTTATTATGGTGGATCGTTTTAGTAATGGTGACGAAACCAACGATAAGGTGGCGGGTATGAGGGATCAGGCACTGAACCGGAAAGAAATGTACGACAGACATGGAGGCGATTTGCAAGGTGTAATTAATCACCTCGATTATCTTCAGGACTTAGGTGTTACAACACTTTGGTTTACGCCAATTTTAGAAAACAATATGGATAATCGGACTGAACATGGTTATTCAATTACAGATCATTATAAAGTAGATGCACGTTACGGAGGAAATGAGCTTTATATAAAACTGAGCAATCAACTCCATCAACGCGGCATGAAACTCATTGCCGATATCGTCTATAATCATTTCGGTTCTTATCATTTTTTAGCTCAAGACCCTCCTGCCAACGATTGGGTACATCTATGGCCTGAATACACGCAAACCAGCTACAGAGAACAGGCCTTATTTGATCCCTATGCGTCTAAAGCCGACCGGAAGAAAATGAGTGATGGGTGGTTTGATAAAATGATGCCAGATATAAACCAGGAAAATGAATACATGGCCAATTTCATCATTCAAAACAGTATTTGGCAAATAGAAGAATTTGGAATTGATGGCGTTAGGTTGGATACTTATACCTACAACAACCTGGAGTTTGCTAACAAATGCAATCAGGCATTAATGACCGAATATCCGAAACTAACCATTTTTGGAGAAGCAATGGTGCATGGTGTTGTTAATCAGGCCTATTTTGAGGATAACAATATCAATACCCCTTTTAAAAGCAATTTGCAATCGGTGGTTGATTTCCAATCGCTGTACTACGGAATTATACCGGCGCTAACACAACCTTTTGGCTGGACAGATGGAGTTAACCGATTGTATTATACACTTAGCAGTGATTTTCTGAGCAAGAACCCTATGCAAAAAGTACTCCTGTTGGATAATCATGATGAGCCACGTTTTTTCTCAGTTGTTGGTGAAAACGCAGAGAAACAAAAAATCGGTTATCAATGGCTACTCACCTGCCGCGGTATTCCTCAATTGTATTACGGTTCAGAAATTTTGATGAAAGGCTTTAAAGCTCCTGATGGATTAGTAAGGAGTGATTTTCCGGGAGGATTTAAGGGTGATGAGAAAAACGCTTTTACAGGAAAAGGACTTACCGATGCCGAAAAAGCAAACCAGGAATTAGTTAGAAAACTGGCCAACTATCGCAAAAAATCTTCTGCCATTACCAGCGGAAAGTTAATGCACTACGTACCGGTTGATGGCTTGTATGTGTATTTCAGGTACGATGATAATCAAACGGTGATGTGTGTGATGAATACCGCTAATTCGTCCAAAGCAATTGACTTTGCAAAGTACGATGAACGTACTGAAGGTTTTAAAACAGCTCGAAACGTAATTTCTGAATACCAGTTGGACGTTTCAGCAGTCGCGACTATTCCCGCCATGAGCATGTGGGTGTTGGAATTACAAAAATAATTCACCTTTTTGAATTGAGCCCGACATGAAATTGCTTTATACATTTCTGCTGCTATGCTTTATACATACCGCTATAGCTCAGCAAGCGCCACCTGTTCATAAGAAAAATTATACCACCAGAGCGTTGGGAAATACTCCTCCTCCGGTTATTGATGGCAGTTTAACAGACGAAGCCTGGAATATCGTTGAGTGGACCGGTGATTTTATTGAAAATCTGCCGGATGAGAACACTCCTCCCATTGAGCAAACCAAGTTTAAAGTAATTTATGATAACGAGTTTATTTATTTTGGCTTCAGGTGTTATGATAAAAACCCGAAAGAAATAGTAAAACGGTTATCTCGCAGGGATGGGTTTGAAGGAGATTGGATAGAAGTTAACATCAGCAGCCATAATGATAAGTTAACGGCCTTTTCATTCTCGGGCTCGGTTGCAGGCGTAAAAAGCGATGGCTTTATCTCCGAAAATGGCACTACATGGGAAGGTAACTGGAATCCGATTTGGTATTTAAAAACCCATATTGATGAAGAAGGCTGGACAGCAGAGTTTAAAATTCCGCTGAGTGAACTGCGATTTAGCAATACCCCCGACCAGGTTTGGGGTTTACAAGCGACCCGAAGATATTTCAGAACCGAAGAACGTTCGCTATGGCAACGAATTCCGTTGGATGCCCCCGGATGGGTGAGCGAGTTCGGAGAGTTGCGTGGCATCAAAGGAATTGTTCCTCAAAAAGAGATTGATGTACGGCCATTTCTTTTATCTAAAATGGAGACGTATCCGACTGAATCCGGCAATCCCTTTAAACCAGGCAGAAACTATAACCTTAATGCTGGAGTGGACGCCAAAGTTGGTGTTACCAATGATCTTACCTTAAATCTAACGCTAAACCCTGACTTTGGCCAGGTAGAGGCAGATCCGGCGACTATTGCATTGGATGGTTTTCAGGTGTTTTATCCAGAACAACGCCCATTCTTTATCGAAAGTAGAAATATTTTTAATTACACTTTTTCAGACAGCCAGGATAACCTGTTTTACTCACGTAGAATAGGTAGAAACCCTCAGGGTTGGGTAAACCCTGGGGATCATTCTTTTGTATCTATGCCAGACAACACAGCAATATTGGGAGCTGCTAAGTTTAGTGGAAAAACAAAATCAGGATGGTCTATTGGAGTGCTGGAAAGTGTAACTAATCGTGAATATGCTAAAGTCGAGGAATCCGGGCAGAAAAAGCAAGTGTTGGTTGAACCTCTTACCAATTATTTTGTAGGACGGGTACAAAAGGATTTTAATAACCGGAACAGTTACCTGGGCGGAATGATTACATCTACCATGAGAAACATTGAAGCATCGAACCTAGATTTTCTTCATACCTCTGCCCTTACTTCAGGCCTTGACTTTATGCATAACTGGAAAAACCGAAAGTACTTTTTCAGGGGAAATATAATAATGAGTTATGTGGAGGGCGGTAAACAAGCTATACTGGCAACGCAACAAAGCATGACTCATTTATTTCAGCGTGTAGATGCCCAAAATGTGAGTATTAATCCTGAACGAACTTCCTTAACCGGAACAGGTGGTAAACTTGAAATAGGGAAAGCAGGCGTAGGGAATTGGCGTTACAAGGGATCACTTACCTGGTTATCACCTGAACTGGAGTTAAATGATATTGGCTTTTTACGACAGACCAATGATATAAGGCAACAATTGGTCGTTTCCTATCAAACGTTAAAACCTTTTAGCCAATTCAGAAAAATTGAAGTTTACTTAGATCAGCTTTCCAATTCCGATTTTGATCGTAACTTAAATAAAATGCAATTTACAATTGGCTTGGATGCTGTTCTAAAGAATAACTGGACTACTTCCTTAATGACTGTTTATAAACCGATTAATTATTCCATTACAGTTTTGCAAGGAGGCCCAAGGTTCCGCTATTCTGAAGAGTTGTTCAAATCGATTAGCTTTACTTCCGATAGTCGAAGAAAGCTTAGATTTAACGGAGCTGTTTATAGTAATAGGGGCAAAAACAACTCATTATCATACAACGAGTTTAATTTAGGAGTGGTTTATCAGCCTGTAAATGCCTTTACTTTTTCAGTTAAACCTGCTTATGCCATTAATAAAAACAAGTTGCAATATGTTACGCAAACCAGGGTAACAGAAGCAACGAGTTATATTACTGCCAACCTGGAGCAACATACTTTAAGTGCTGCAATTCGTTTCGACTGTAATATCAATCCTGATCTTACCATTCAGTATTATGGCCAGCCATTTATCTCTCAAGGTAAATACTCATCATTCGGAAAGGTTATAAATCCAACGGCCTATCATTACGGTGATAGAATAAGTTTGTTTAATGACCTTCAATTGAATGCTGATGAATTGCAGAAGAGCTATTCAATTGATGAAGATGCCAACGGAACTACTGATTATACCGTTCAAAATCCAAATTTCTCATTTGCACAGTTTCGCTCCAATTTGGTTGTTCGTTGGGAATACATTCCGGGTTCTGAATTCTATTTAGTATGGTCGCAAGGGATAACTGCGAATGGAAGCCCTGGCAATAATTTATTTGATGAGCTGAACACACAACTGCTAAATGGAAAAACAGAAAATATCTTTTTGTTAAAAATGACTTATCGGTTAACAAAACACATAAGGCATAAGCAATAATCATCCTTCATTTACGCCCCAGTACAAAAGAGCTTATACAGATCGTATAAGCTCTTTTGTATTTCTTAAATGAGACCACTCATTTCACTACATTTATCAGTTTTCAACCACAACCCTACTTTCCAAGTCTTGAATAATCTTCCTTTTCAACGTTGTATGTATGTAATCTTTGGTTTCGGCATAAGAGATACCGTATTTTCGGGGTATACTTTGCAAATGAATTGGGAATGGCTCAAAAAGTTTATCGTAATAGGCATCCAATTCGTCCTTATTGGGCATTTCAAATTTTAATCGCAACTGAAATCTACGCAATAAAGCCGTGTCTAGAATGTCATAATGATTAGTGGCACAAATCAGCAAGCTACTGTTAGAGAAATAATCAATCTGTTGAATTATTGTATTTACCAAACGTCTCATCTCACCTACATCCTTATTATCATCGTCACCTCTCATTTTCCCAATCTGGTCAAACTCGTCTAAAAACAATACTGCTCTTTGTCTTGCTGCTGTTTCAAAAATGGCTTTAATATTTTTTGACGTTTCACCAATTCGTGCACTTACCAATGAACTTAAATCAACAATGATGATGTTTTTATTTAAAGCTGTGGCTATAGCTTTTGCCGTTGTCGTTTTACCACAACCTGAATAACCGTGCAACAGAATCTTATTATCTACTTGAAGATTATACTTCTTCAACTCTTCCTGGTAATGATGCTCTTTAATTACTTGTAATAAAGCTGCCTTGTTTTCTTCACTGAAAAACACATCATCCAGTGCTACTTTTTCTCTGTCGGTTATGGTTAATTCGTATATATCCATGCTAGCCTGTTTTAATCGATCCGGAAGACTGTGCTTTTACTCAGCTATATTTTCATTCCAAATCTCTTTTCCCAAAAATCGGTTGCCAAAGATAGCAGTTCCAACGCGAACAAGGTTAGTTCCTTCGGTAATGGCCATTTCAAGATCTTGTGACATACCCATGGAAAGTTTTAGATTTTCTATTCCTTCTATACCTTCGTGGAGAATCTTATCCCTTGTTTCCCGCAATAAAATTAGCGAAGGGCGCATTCTTTCCTTTTCTACATCTAGCAATCCAATAGTCATTAGTCCCCGGATAGTTAAGGTATCATAATTCTTGATTGTCCGAATAAAAGCAACAGCCTCATCAGGCAGGATTCCAAATTTACTTTGCTCGTAAGAAGTATTGACCTGCACAAACACCTCTGTACTTCTCCCCTCAACCTGCAGACGTCTATCCAATTCCTGAGCTACCTTCAGCCTATCCAACGATTGAATACAGGATGCAAATTTCAATACCTCTTTTATTTTATTTGTCTGCAAATGCCCAATAAAATGCCGCTCGATATTCAATCCTGTCAAGCCCTCATCTTTGGCGCTGAATTCCTGAACTTTATTTTCGCCAATGAGTTTTTCACCTGCTTCAATGGCAATTCTTATTTTTTCCGCAGGAACCGTTTTGGTTGCCAATAGCAGCTGTACATCATTTGTATCCCTTCCAGCTTGCTTACATGCATTTTTAATTCGGAGGTGAACCAATTCCAGATTGGCTACTATTGCTTCTTTCATTCTTGCTGTTGATTAGACAGGTACCTATTATTTTTTCCACCAATGGTAATAATTGTGTAAACCATCGTATTCAAAACCGCAGCGCGGATATAATTGATTACCCACATCATTCGTTTTCTCAGTTTCCAACATTAATCCACAGGCATCAGTTTCTTCGCACCATTGTTTGCTACGATCAATTAAAGCAACTGAAAGTCCATTGCCTCTGTAATCAGGGTGCACAAACAAATCACTGAGTAGCCATTGTTTCTGTAGTTTGGTGTAGTGAAATAATTTGTACAATTGAACAAACCCAACCGCTTTTCCATCAACTATTGCCAGAAAAATATCCGACTCATTGTTCTGAAACCTGTCCTTCAAAAATGCTTTTCCCCGCTTTACATCCGATTCCTGGCGATAGAAAATTCGATAAAGGTTGAATAGTTCGGCGGTTTCATTCAGATCCAACAAGCTCGCTTTTTTGATTTTGTAATCCATTGTTTAACTAATTTTTTAATGACAGCAAAACTAATTTGAATAAGGACTACCTTTACCACCCAGTTTAAACTTAACTAGTAGTCCAGTATGTTTCCGTTTGACACACTTATTTCCATTAATAAAGCCAACAACACTCCGATTTACAGGCAAATTACTATTGCAATCATCAATGCAATCAGTAATGGAGTCTTAAAACCCGGAACAATTTTACCAGGAACACGTGAGTTATCGAAACTATTAGGTGTACACCGGAAAACGGTAATTGCTGCCTATGAAGAACTAAATTCACAAGACTGGATTACCATCATCCCTCAAAAACATGCCTTTGTAGCTGAGAACATTCCGCATCTAAAGCCAAAAAAATGGAATAAAAACACTCCTCCACCGAGCTATAACAACCCATTTCCCATTCGTTTTAAAACAGTAGAAAACATTGTAAAAAAAGAGCATGATCATCCTATTCCTCAACTCGTTATTGATGATGGCCGACCAGATATCAGGATTTCACCCATTGATTCATTGCTAAAAACCTACCGTACACTTACATCCCGTAAACACACCTCCAACAAGGCAGAACAAGAAGCTAGTCAAGGTACGATCAACTTGCGGCAAGAATTGGTCAGATACTTGTCAGAAACCAGGGGATTAACTATTTCAGTTGATAATTTATTGATTACCCATGGTGCACAAATGAGTATTTATGTAGCTGCTCATCTTCTATCTGATCCCAAAACCACCGTACTTGTTGGCAAACCGAACTACACAATGGCCAATAAGATTTTTGAGCAATTGGGAGTTAACCTAATAGAGGTGAGTGTGGATGAAAACGGATTGAATATGGACGAAGTGGAGGCCATTTGCACCCAGAAGAAAATCGGTTTAATATATATCATTCCCCATCATCATTATCCTACCACCGTTACTTTGAGTTCGGAAAGAAGAATAAAATTACTGGAACTCTCTAAGCAGTTTTCATTTGCCATTATTGAAGATGATTACGATTACGATTATCACTATGCCTCATCACCTTACCTGCCTTTAGCAAGCGGCAATCACCATGGGAATGTTATTTATGTGGGCTCGTTTTCAAAAGTATTAGACCCCTCTGTACGAATTGGTTTTATGGTGGCTCCTGCCAATTTTATTGAACAAGCCACACTGTTTAGAAAGACGGTTGATGTTGGCGGAGACAGCTATATGCAAGATGCATTGGCGGCATTAATTAAAGATGGGGAACTAAAACGGCATCTAAAAAAAGCGCGAAAAATTTATCACCAACGCAGAGATTTTTTAGACCATTTATTAAAGGAAAAACTAAGCGACTACATTACCTACACCCTGCCACCAGGAGGAATGGCAATTTGGCTGAAACTCAATAAAAATAGTGAGGTTACCAAACTTTACGAATTAACACGAAGGGACCGTCTACTGATTTCTAATATTAATGAAAAACAAAATGCTTTGCGATTCGGATTTGCTTCATTAAACGAAAAAGAATTGACTGAAGCTGTTGAGATTATAGAAAAGTGCTTAAAATTAATCACTGCCGACTAAATTCTCAAAACAGCATTTGCAATTGCTTATTAGCATAAAAGAAGAGCTTATACTCGCTGTACAAACTCTTCTTTAACCTCTAATTAAATATTTCCACTATGGATTCAATTGACTTTGCTTGATCAAGGTGAATCCTAATCTTTTCGCATCTCTTGAATTAGGTCCTATAAACAAATTAAAATCGCCTGCTTCCGAAACATGCTCCAGATTGGCATTATAGAACCGCAGATCTTCCTCTGAAATCACGAACTCAACCACTTTACTTTCTCCCTTCTTCAAACTGATCTGTTTAAAACCCTTAAGAGTTTTTACCGGAGGAGCTACCGAGGCAATAACATCCTGAATATACAATTGGACCGTTTCAACACCATCATAATTTCCTGTATTTGTAATAGTTACTTTCGCTGTTATTGTTTCACCGGGCTTTATGGTGTCTTGATCAATTGTTACATCACCGTACTGAAAGGTGGTGTAACTTAAACCATATCCAAAAGGATACATTGGTGCATTATCGGGCATATCCAAATACTTTGACGTAAAACGATTGCGGTCGTCATACGGGCGTCCGGTATTTTTATGATTGTAATACATCGGAACTTGTCCGACATTTTTAGGAAACGTTACCGTTATTTTGCCAGACGGATTATAGTCTCCAAACAACACATCAGCAATTGCATTTCCAGCCTGATGTCCGGGTGCCCATACATCCAAAATGGCGTTCAAATGTTCATTTTCCCATGATAATGTTAAAGGACGACCGTTAAACAACACCATCACCACCGGCTTTCCTGTTTGTACGAGTGCTTTTAACAGTTCTTTTTGACTTTCAGGAATATTTATATCGGTTCGGCTGGCAGCTTCACCACTCATATCTGCAGCTTCTCCAACAGCTACAATAATAACATCAGACTGTTGTGCGATGGATAATGCTTCATCCAGCAACTCTTTTGATGAGCGTTTATCAATATCTATCTCAACGCCAAAGGTATTAACCCGACGAGCAAAAGCACTGTCATCACTAATGTTTGCCCCCTTTGCATACAAAACCTTTGCATGAGTACCTACTGCATTCATCAATCCCTCCTTTACAGAAACCGATGTTTTCCAGTTTCCGGATACAGCCCAGGTGCCTAGCATATTGCGCTTACTATCAGCTAAAGGGCCAATCAATGCGATAGTTCCTGTTTTTTTCAGCGGCAAAACCTGTTTTTCATTTTTCAATAATACAAAAGAACGTGTAGCAGCCTCACGAGAAAAACTGAGCGATTGTGTAGTTAAAATTTCTGTGGCTGCCCGTTTTTCGTTAATGAATTTATACGGATCAGAAAATAAACCTAATTTATACTTGGCTTCCAAAATCCGACGACAAGCCAAGTTGATATCGGTCTCCGATACTTTACCTTCCTGTAATGATTTTTGCAAAGTAGATAAATACCCTTCACCAACCATATCCATATCTAAACCTGCTTTTATGGCCAAGGCCGACACCTCCTGCAAATTTCCCATACCATGCTCCATCATTTCATTTACAGACGTATAATCGGAAACTACCATACCGTTAAACCCCCATTGTTTACGCAAAAGATCGGTTAACAACCATTGGTTTCCGGTTGCCGGAACACCTTCAACCTCATTAAATGACGACATTACGCTACCTACCCCTGCTTCAACTGCCGCTTTGTATGGAGGCAAATAGAACTCATACATTTTTTGGCGGCTCATATCAACACTATTGTAATCTCTACCTGCTTCTGCTGCACCATACAATGCAAAATGCTTAACACAAGCCATCAAATTTGTAGCCGATGAGTAGGTATTATCACCTTGATACCCCTTTACCATGGCCTTTGCAATCAATGAACCCAGGTAAGGATCCTCCCCCGAACCTTCGGCAATACGCCCCCAGCGAGGATCTCTGGCAACATCCACCATTGGTGAAAAAACCCAGTTTAAGCCATCTGCAGTGGCCTCCTTAGCTGCAATCTGTGCACTTTTTTCAATCAATTCAATATTCCAGGAAGCTGCCAACCCCAAAGGAATCGGAAACGTAGTTTTGTGTCCATGGATAACATCAGAACCAAAAATCATTGGAATTTTTAAGCGCGATTTATTCACCGCTAACTCCTGGGCTTTCCGGATTTTCTCGGGACCAATAATGCCAAACATGCCGCCTACACTCCCATTCATAATCTTCTTCTCAACACTCTGGCTAACAACAGCGCCTGTTAAAATACCGCCACCTGGTGTTACCAGATTAAGCTGTCCAATTTTTTCTTCCAATGTCATTTTCGACATTAGGTCATTTACAAAAGCATCCATCTCCCCAGATGTATGCTGCATCTTTTTTTGTTGAGCTACCGAAACCGATGCAAGGCAACTCAACCCAACCAGTAATCCTAAAGCTTTTTTCATATAATGTTTTTAATTAATGTTCAGTATCTATTACCTCATTATTGAGAGTCTAATTCTTATTTAATACAGCAACCTGCTGAAACTGATTTTGCACTGCTTAAGCTAACTTATAGGCAAAGGGTTCCATTAATGCTCAATACGAGCACTAAAACCTTTTTCATGTTTTTATTAAATACTTTTTGTTGAAAAGATGTGATTACAGGATGTCGAATCCTGATTTTTTTAATCCATTTTTTAACTTTATAACATCCCTCATCTAAGTAGCAGGAATAAATCCTCCTTCTTTCAAATCGTTATATTTTTTCGTTCGTTTCTAACAATCTACTATTGGTACTGAATTTATCATGCTCCTGAAATGGCCATTGTATACTCAACTGCTTATCCTACTGTACTATACTTAACGATTTTATATTTTTATCAGCCAACTGTTAGGCTTTCAAGGGCACGCGCTGTAATCCCGGCACAGAAAGAGTACCTTTAGCAGGCCAATCCCAAACGTGCAGAAACAACAAATTATTTTCTTATTGATCAGCTTGAAAAACAATTGATTTTCATTCGTGAGATGTAACACCATTAATAACCCTTTCTTAAGGACAATAATTATAAAATATACACAACGATTACTACGGCAATCATTTTCACATCAATTAAAATAAATTACACACAGTTGCCGTAAAACAGCAACTGTGTGTTTGGTTTAGGGGTATTATTTATTAGCAACACCCAAGTTAAAGAGGGTTTTGATATGAGCATCATCTACCACTGCATTATAGACTCTTATTTCATCAATTTTACCAGTCATTGGGGCAAATTCAGTATTTGCATTTACCTCTTTGCCTGGTATACTGTTGTAATTGGAACCTATAATTACTTCATTTTGTTCCCATGATTTAAAATAGTTAGTTCCCCTGTTTTGATAATCAGTAGTACCTATTTTAACTCCATCAGCCCAAATTTGGATATTATTGGCGGCGGCATCATAGGTGATCACCAAATGTGTCCATTTGTCAGCTCCCAGTTTTGGTGATTTATACGAACTCAGCCAAGGAGCATTAAGGTTATCTTGCGTATTACCATTCAAATCAGTATAAACTGCCTTAACTATTAAATTATCCAAATCAGTTGCCGGTTTGGAGTTAGTTTCAAGAACAAGGTTTACATTACCCTGATAAATACCCGGTCTTGATATGGTAAATGGTAAGGTTTTTTTTGAGCCATTGTTCAACACCTGTACCCATGCACTTACGGTAAAGCTTTTTAATGCTTCCGTTTTAAAATTTGCAAACTGGGAGCCATAATATATCCAACCAGCATTAAGACTCAAGGCTTTTCCTCTTACACCGTTAGGAACAAGTGCATCATTGGCAGAGGAGGTTGGTGCAATACCACTTATTTTTTCATTTTTTGTATCATCAAAGCTCCAGTAAGCCACCAGGTTTTTCTCATACACCTCATCGGAGCTGCCATATCCATCAACCTTACCTACATAATCCTCCGGTGAAACCTCAGGTAATCCATTAGGATTATCATCTTTTTTACATGATGACAAAGTTGTTGCAGCCAATGCTAAACATAGCATCCATCTGTTTGTATATAATTGTGATAATTTCATTTTCCTTTACTATATAACTATAATTAATAACCAGGATTTTGGGTAAGTACACCCTTACTAATATCGATCTGTGTTTGTGGTATTGGTAAAAGATTGTCGCGATTGTTGTTAAAGTTTTTACCAGCAGCCTGAAGCGTTGAAGCAGCAATGCCCCAGCGTACCAAATCAAAGAAACGATCGTGTTCCATACCCAGCTCAACTCTTCTTTCCTGACGAATGGCTGTTCGCAACTCCATCTGATCGGTAGTGGTAACTTGTGGTAAAATGCCATTATTACCGTTTCTGGCCCTGGCACGAACCATCTCTAATTTCTCCAGTGCTTCTGTGGTTTTTCCTAGTTCATTAGCTGCCTCAGCATACATTAATACTACATCGGCAAAACGTAAAACACGTACATTCATCCACCAGCCAAACCGATTTCCAATAGCGGCTCTAATAGACGGATTAGAATATACTTTATGGTTATAGCGAGGATTCGGAAGACCAGAAGGTACTTGTTCCCCATAAACTGAGGTCCCCCCCGAATATAAAATAGTCCTTTCTTTGCGAGGGTCATTTGCTTCATAAGCAGCTTCCAAATTTGTGCTTGGCACATTAAAGCCCCAGCCTAAATCCCACGAACCTGTCCCCCTTACTCCTTGCACATTGGCGTATTGCACACCATAGATAGTCGGATTGGTCGGGTTGGCGGTTGCCTGAATCTCAAAAACAGACTCCCGGCTATTCTCACCGCTCTCGCTAAAGATCTTGTCATAGGGTGTAGACAGATCATATTGGTTGGAGTTGATCACTATTTCGGCAGTATTCATCGCCGGAGCCCATTTTTTCTGGGTTAAATACACTTTGGCTAACAAACCATTGGCAGCTCCCCGAGTAGCACGACCAATAAATTTAGCATCCCAGCTAAATGGCAAATTGGCTGCTGCAAACTGCAAATCACTTTCAATGAGTGCATATATAGCCGCAGGTTCACTTTGCTGAATATTATTAGCTGACCCACCCGATGAAACCTTATCGATAATAGGCACTCTTCCGAATAGACGCACCATCATAAAATAAGCGTACCCTCGTAGAAACCTTGCCTCTGCTTCAGCCTGAAGCTTTACAGCCGAAGCTACTTCCTTATTTTCATCAGTTGAAATCTGATTTAATACAATGTTGCAGTTATTGATCACATTGTAATGACCAACCCATAAACCGTTCGCCAAATCATTACTCGGCAATATGGTAAAATTGTCCATTTGCAATACAGACGGACCGTCGGCCGGCGTGCTTCCTTTATCTGCATCATCACTTCTTACGCTAACAGCCGCCATAAACGGAAACACGGAAATATTCCATTCTCTTAAGCTACCATAAGCTGAGTTTATATACTGATCATACGGGCCTCCGCCATTAGGATAAGGGAAATTTCCTGAGGTATAACTTCCTTGGGGAACGCGATCTAAAAAATCGCTTGAACAAGCTCCCAGTAAAGAAACAAAAGCAACCATCAAAAAAACTGCACTGTTTCTTTTATATGTTTTGTTGAATAAGTTCATTTTATAATAATTGATCAATAAATTAAAAAGTCACATTAACACCCAAAGAGTAGATTGCCGGTAAAGGATAGGTACCATTATCGGCACCTCCACCTAACACATCACTAATTGGTGCTTCAGGTGTGTAACCTGTGGTTTTACTCCAGGTTTTTATATTCTGGCCACTTACAAATACTCTCAATCTTTGAAGTCCTATTCTGCTTAATTTTTCAGGGCCCAGCGTGTAACCTATCTGCAGGGTGCGCAAGCGTAAATAATCACCGGATTCTAAATAATAAGTGCTCGGCAGGTAATTATTAGCCCTGGTATTATCCAGGATAGGCTCAACATTGCTGGTGCCCGGACCGTTCCATGCATTTAACCTGTTGCTTTCGTAATTCAGTACTGCAAAGGTTGAAGTACGGCGTTGCGTATATACTTTATTGCCTGCAACTCCCTGCCCTTCAATCATGGCATCAAAGTTCTTGTAGGAACAAGAGAGGTTAAGACCGTAATTCATTGTAGGGAATGGAGTGCCTAAATAGGTTCTGTCTTTATTGGTAATTACCCCATCGCCATTAATATCTTCATAAGCAATGTCACCTGGTTGTGAATTTTGCATATGCGGCATTTTGGCCAGATCGGCAGCCGTTTGGTAAATACCCACCTGTTTATATCCATAGAAATAACCAACAGACCTTCCGGTTTCAGTTAAATTAATCCCTCCGTTACCAATCAACTGGAAATTAATATCGTTACCAATTGACTCCACTTCGTTTTTGTTATAACTAAAATTAGGGTTAATGCTATAGGTAAAATCACTGCCGATTTTATCTTCCCATGACAGGCTGATCTCCACTCCTCTGTTGTCAATGCTTCCAAGGTTAGTAAAATAGGACTGGGTAGAGTTGGGTAATGTAATATAAGTTAAAAGATCACTGGTTTTCCGGTCATATAAGGTAACCTCAGCACTTAACCTGTTACTTAACGTACGTAAATCCACCCCTATATCAATACCACGTACCTTTTCCCAATGCAGGTTAGGATCAGGAATATAAGACGGAGCCACCGAAGTGTACACATGATCACCAAACACTCCTACACCTGCATTCGTAAGACCAGGAAGGTAAGCAAAAGCAGGAGCACTCATTGCATTACCTACAGTACCCCATGATGCCCGAAACTTTAAGAAATCAATACCTTTAAGTTTCTTCAAGAAACCCTCTTCCGAAGCAACCCAGCCTAATCCCAAACTACCGAAATTACCCCATCTGTTCTCAGGAGCAAACTTCGACGCGCCATCTCTACGGTAACTTACGTTAACCAGGTATTTATCTTTATAAGAGTAACTTACTCTGCCTAATAATGACATATAAGCTTCTACTCCTCCACCACCACCATAACTTCCAGGATTGGCAGCATTAACAGCACCAACGTACCAGAAATCGCGTTCACGTGGAACACTTAAGGTTGTATCGCTACGATTTCCCCAAACGTCATCTCGGCTGATGTTAAGTGTTGAAAAACCAGCCAAGGCTGTTAGCTTATGTGAATTATCAAGGGTGGTATTATAGGATAAAGTATGGTCTTGCTGAAACTTTCTATATTCAGCCTTGCTTTGATTTACACCGGTTCTTACCGATTGATCAAAAGTGGTCGTAGTTGCATTGGAGTTTTCCCCTAAGTTTATATACTGATAAGGCAACGGACTGTAGCCCCGACTACTGTTAAAGCCTAAATCGGTATTTACCGAAGATTTCCACGTGAATTTCTCCAGGAACTTGATTTCTCCAAACAAGTTACCTATAGCACGATACCCATTATTTATGTTATTATCAGTTCCACCGTTTAAGCGAGCCAGAGGATTTCCTACCTGGGCCCTTTGGAAAGATGGCATACTGTAGTACGTATTTTCATCTTCCTGAGCTGGCACGATTGGAGCGGCCCATAAGGCATTGTTGATATCAGCTGCCGGAGCGCTCTGATTCCAATAGAACCCTGTTATATCTCCCCCTATTTTTAGATTTCTATTGAGTTTAATTTCCTCATTAAGACGAACATTGTATTTCTGATAGTTATTATATTTTAATACACCATTTTGTGTACTATAACCAAGATTTAAATAGGTGGTGGTTTTTTCCCCATTATTTGAAAAACTTAGGCTATTGGTATTAATCAGCGCATCCTGGAAAATCATATCCTGCCATTTGGTGTCTGCGCTATAATTGGTGTAGTCGAAAGGAGCTGCACCCAAATTAACCAATTGGGCTGTGTATAGCTTTTTAAAACCTGCCGCATCAGTAATGCCAATCTTATTGGTAAGACGCTGCATACCCACAGTTGAATGAAAGGTTACACGAGTTTCGCCGTTAGGAGCTCTTTTAGTAGTTACAATAATAACGCCGTTACCTCCCTGTAATCCAAAGATGGCAATAGATGATGGGTCACGTAAAACTTCGATGGTTTCAATATCAGCAGGGTTCAGGTAATCAATATTGGATTGAAATACCCCGTCTACCACATATAGTGGGTCCGAGTTTCCTGTACTGTTTACTCCACGGATACGAACCGTTGGAGAGGCTCCGGCACTACCATTGTTGACGATGGTTAAACCGGCTACTTTACCTTGCAGTGAGGATATAGGGTTAGTCAAGGGCTGTTTGGCTATTTCCGATCCCTTTATTGAAGTTATTGACCCGGTTAAATCCCTTTTCTTTTGGGTACCATAACCCACTACCACCACTTGATTTAAGACCGTTTGAACTTCGTTCAATTGAATATTAACAACGGTTTGTTGCTTAATGGTAACCTCTTTAGTTTGGAAACCAAGAAACGAAAACACAAGTGTTTTCCCTTCTTCTACTTCAATTGAATAATCTCCGTCAACAGTAGTTTGTGTTCCCCGGGATGTTCCCTTCACAGTAACACTTACTGCAGGTAAGCCAATACCTATTTCGTCAGTTACCCTCCCTTTTACCTTAACTACACTTTGTGCAGTTACCGTATTAAGAAAAATGAAACAGAGGAATATTCCAGCTAAAAAGTTGGTAAATAATCTTCTCATAATTGCGATAATTTGGTTGAAAAAAATTTGATTGAGCCGCTAATATGAATGAAGATTTGTTTGATGCATAAAAAAAACCCTTCTACATCAGTACATCATTTGCCATCTTTTTCAGCCGTTTTGAGTGGAGATTAGCACAGAAAAACTGACTTTAAATAGCAAAAAATGAATTATTAGTAAATTGGATGATCATTGAATAATTGGTAGTTGAACGATAAGTATATGTGAGGTGATGATGTAGTAATTAGCGCTAACTTGATTCTTAAATGCAATTGCCTTACTTTAGTCTCACTAGCAATTAAGCGCATTTCTTTCATGCCCGAAAGAATGACTTTGTACATTACCACACATAAAAAAAGAAACACACAACATGAATTCCACCTTCAAAATTTGGAAAACAAGCAGAAACCTGTATTTGGATTTTTTTGAGAAATACACCCTTGATCAGCTAAATAAAATTCCGGAAGGATTTAATAATAATCTGATTTGGAATATTGGCCATGTAATAGTTGCCCAGCAATCGTTGATCTATAAATTATCAGGTTTGGAGGGATACATTTCTGATGAATTAATTAACCTTTATAAATCGGGAACAAAACCTACCGGACAGACCACCGAAAGTGAAGTAAAGGAATTGAAAGAACTCCTAATTTCGCTAATTGAAAAAACAGAAACGGACTTTGCCAATGCTAAATTTGTCACATTTAATGAGCGACTTACAGGCACTGGATTTCATTTAACTACCTTAAAAGACGCTTTTGACTTTAACAATTATCACGAAGGCCTTCATTTAGGGTATATGATGAACATCCGGAAATTTGTTTAGCTTAATCCTATAGAGCAAAACTGTTACTACAAAAAGAGCTTCTACGATCGGTAGAAGCTCTTTTTGTTTCATATCAGATTATCAACCCTGATAAATTTGAATTAACTTTTAGTACTCGCCATTTTTAATCCTGATCGTTAGTATTTCTTGTTTTATTTATTATCATCATTCGCTGTGCTACTGCATAAAACATTGCTGTCGACCAACCAAACAAAAGTATTCCATTCATCGCTTCAAAACCACTCATAACCCTCCAAATGGCAGGAAGTGTTATATCTCCATACCCTACAGTTGTGTAAGTAATCATCGAAAAATAGATCGCCTCTTCCCATGTACCCAATTGAGAAAGCTCCGGTATTACAAAATAAACCGCTGCCCATAGTGCAATCTCCATATAGTGTAACAGCATCAGAATGATTGCGGTAAGCGAGAGTATTCTCATGAATTTAGCAAACCTGATCGTCTGATTCTGCGTATTATACTTTCGCAAGAAATAACTCAACCACAATGAGGTGCCTACCCCATGAATAAAAATAGTTGCTGCAATTATTGCAAGACTGATGAGAACTTGGATAAACATTCAGCTACGAATTGCTAAGGATAAAGTGTTACAACATTTTCCGATAAATGTTTCTATTATAAATTACTCATTTTTTCAGAATTATAATAATATTTTCCTTTGAGTAAAACTCCCGTTTGAGGTGTTATGTTCTTTTATGCTTAATAAAAAAGATGAGCATTTTGAATAACAAACAATTGCCAATATTTTAGTGTTAGCGATAAACCCTAAATAAACTGCACAACTATGAACGAACAATGGATAAATCATCCAACCATATTAAAAGGAAATACCGTTGACTTAATTCCATTAGAAAAAGAACACTTTGAAAAGTTATTTACCGCGGCTTCGGATAAAAAACTATGGGAACTGATCCCTACAGACTGCTCTCAGAAGGACATTTTTGAAGCTGCCTATTCTTTTTCATTAACAGAAAGAGACAAGGGCAGGCAATATCCTTTTATAATTTATCATAAAGAGACAGGTGAGTTTATCGGATCGACCAGATTCTTTGAAATCTTTCCCCTTGATAAGAAACTAGAAATTGGCTGGACTTGGTTAATAACTAGGTATTGGGGAACGACTATAAATTTAGAATGTAAATTATTATTACTGACCCATTGTTTTGAAGTGCTGAAAACAAGACGAGTGCAGTTGAAAACGGATGCCACTAATTTACGCTCGCGAAAAGCTATTGAAAAAATTGGCGGACAATTTGAAGGTATTCTAAGGAAAGACAGGATTAAATCAAATGGTGATTCAAGAAATGCAGCCTATTACAGCATTTTAGACGATGAATGGGAAGTAGTAAGGCAAAAAATTAATGATCAACTTGCCAATAAAGAGGAATCCTCTAATAAAAAGTAATGAAGTATTGGGCCTAATAAAGTGATATTTCGCCCAAATTTAGCACTCAAGCAGAAAGCATAATTTCCTGAACAATAAATAAAAGAGCTAAAGACCCGCAACATCCATCCTATTTAAATACAATTTGGCACCATCCAGTTCCCGTCTTTTCGAATCAGTAGCATTAGCAATGTTGGTCAATTGCTGGTAATAATATTTTGCTTTTTCTGGATTATTTGATTTTTCGGCTGCTAGTCCTGCTCCGTACAAACCATTAAATCTGTTATGATGTCTTTTTAAATCGGCTTCATAAGCTTTTAAAGCTTCTTGCGGTTTATTCATTTGTAACAACATATCCCCCAGTAATTCTCGAGCCGGCAACACTTCTCCGGGAGTAACCGGGTGTTTTTCCGTGCCATCTTCCATATCGGCGGCTGTGTACATCTGTGCTAAAGCTTCGGGTAATTTTGACTGTTTAAATAACAGCCATGCTTCTGCAGTTTTTACCTGTATCAGCACTTCATTTGCCTTGTATGCATCTTTTTGAGCCACCAGCGTATCATAACAATTTCTCAGGTTTTTCAACTCCGTTTCGGCAGTAGTAAAATTGTCCGTATGAACGGAACCAAGCACCCGGGTAAAGTGAACAATTGCTTTTTGCCACGGATATTCGTCCCAATGAAGATTAGGATGAAGTGTTTTGAGGCTGGCCGCTTCTACCCACATTTTGTTTTCCAATAAATAACGCGATGGAATGGAAGCAAATGCATACGCCACCTTAAAATTAACCGGATGAACTTCATTCATTGTTTTAAGGTAATTCCATTGTTTCATTGCCAGTTCATTTTGCCCTTTCTGAAGGTAAGCATACACGAGATAATCAAGTCCGTGAAGCTCCTCATCCCAATGTCCTTTTATTCCGGTTTGCTCTGCATAACATTGAGCAGAAGAAACAGATGCAAGATTGGAACGGATGCTTTCATCCCAAAGTCCTAACCGGGTAAAAATATGCGAAGGCATGTGTAGGGCATGTGCCGAGGAAGGCGCAATAGCTGCATATTTTCGAGCTGCAGGCAATGCAAGTTCAGCCAATTCAGGTGAATCAAAAGCGTGGATAATGTAATGTACCACACCAGGATGATTGGGTTCATTTGCATAAAGTGCATTTAAAAGTGCTCCCGCTTGTTTTTGATTTTTGAATGATTTATCAGCAGGATCGGCTGCTGCCGTTAGCGCTAATGCATAAAATAAGGCTGCCTCTTTATCTTCCGGAAATTCTTTATAGAGCTTTTCCATTGCTTTTTCATAACGGATGGCACGCGTACGATGATCTGCTTTATCCCAATCCTTATAGAACATAGCGATGGCATTAATATAATCGGCTTCTCTTTTAGATTTTTGTTGAATTGATTGTGCGATGGCAACAGCTTTGGCACCTTTCTGTAGTTCGGTTTCGGAAGGAGGAGCCCACAGCGGATGATAATTACTCATAGCGACTCCCCAATAGGCCATAGCACAATCGGGTGTTTTATCGATAACTTTTGCAAAGGCCTTCTCGGCTTCATCGTATTCAAAAGAATGAAGGAGCGCCATCGCAAGATCAAACTCGACTTGTGTTTTATCAGAACAGGATGTTATAAAACCTACAGCCCCAAATTGCTTATCGGCCGGACCGCAAATTGGTATTTTACCTCGCTTAAGGTTCATTGCATTTATTGCTGCATCTGTAGGTGCTTTATTTTTTTTATAACATGCGACGAGTGCCAGCAAATAAAGGCTGAACAATGACAAGGTTACTATTTGCATTACTTTTTTCATCGCCTGGTTTTTAGCATGACCATAATTTCATAACATCAACAACTACAATCTATTACATGTCTCCTAAATTCATTGAATCCAATTTTAAGAGATATTCACTTTCGCCGCCTTCAGCGGGACTTACTTTTTTTCTTCAGCAAAAAAAAGTAAGCAAAAAATGCCGTCGCTTCGTATAGTTCTCCCGCAGTTGGTGCAAATACATAAATCATCTCTTCCGAACTATACAAGGCGATTTTTGCTTTTATGATAATTTATGCTTTACATTCACAAATGTGAAATCATTTGCACAACAGTTTATACTAATTTAATGCTTTTCATCGAGAGCATTCATGGTTTAGAAAGTTAATTTTATTTATAAAGCGTTTCTAAATTTAAATCAAACATTTGATTAACAAGTGTTTAAAAACCATTTTTTTACTTAATGACATTACACCTTTATTCTTCTTACTAATTTAATGACAACTGAGAATGCATCATTTGTTTATATTTAGAAAAACGTAGGAATGACTAACATGAATGGAATCAAAAAAGAAGACATCAAACAAGAAGTTTTTGATCTTTATGATGATTACGCACACAACCGGGTTAACAGGCGCGAGTTTATTCAAAAGCTCTCTGCTTATGCAGTCGGCGGTATTACGGTAGCGTCGCTCATGAGTTTCATTATGCCTGATTATAGTGCCATTCAAATTCAACCGGATGATCCTCGATTAACATCAGAATATATAACGTATCAGTCTCCCAAAGGAGGAGGTGCAATCAAAGCCCTATTATCAAAACCTACGGATGCGAAAAGCAAGTTGGGAGGTGTTATTGTTGTTCATGAAAATCGGGGATTAAATCCATATATTGAGGATGTGGCAAGAAGAGCCGCGCTGGCAGGATTTATTTCGATTGCTCCTGATGCGTTAACTCCATTGGGTGGCTACCCAGGCAATGACGATAAAGGTCGGGAACTACAAAGTAAACGCGACAGGAATGAAATGCTGGAAGATTTTATTGCCGCATTTGATTATTTGAAAAATCACCCCGACTGTAATGGAAAAATTGGCGTTGTTGGTTTTTGTTTTGGTGGATGGATTTCAAATATGATGGCAGTACGCATCCCTGATTTGGCTGCGGCCGTACCTTTTTATGGAGGTCAGCCGCAAACGGAAGACGTTCCAAAAATAAAGGCTCCCCTTCTCTTACACTATGCGGAATTGGATACACGTGTTAACGAAGGTTGGCCAGCCTATGAAAAAGCATTAAAAGAGAATAACAAAGAGTACACGGTTTACATGTATGCGAACGCAAACCACGGCTTTCATAACGATACAACACCTCGATATGATAAAGATGCAGCAGCGCTAGCGTGGCAACGTACCATTGATTTTTTTAACAAGAAACTCAAATAAGAATAATGCGGATTGATTCTTCATCGGAAGGTGCGATTTAAAACAACTCAAAAAAAGTCTAATAGTGCAATAAACACAGTTCAATGAATATGTAAAATCAAATCTCACAATGCATTAATATTAGTTAAAGCTTGATTTATTTTTAAATCGTATAATGCATTTAGTTATTCACAAAGCTTCTCAATATTTTATTCTTCGCCAGCACATTTAGCTATAAAAAGACTTTTTTCTATTATTTTAAATGGTATTAAAGCGATGGTTGCCGGCAGTATTTTGTCATACTTGTACAGCACTCCTATGCTATGATAGGCGTCTTCTTTGAGTTCAGGATGAAGCTCCTCTCCTTCTACATAATTGAATTTTGAGATAAAAGCATTCTTGGCGGTATCAAAAGAAAAATTATCTTCGATGCTCATTGCGGTCTCATCAAAAACATTGTATGAAGGATTACAATACACACTATTTATATCCCCCTCTTGCTTAGCCATTTCCTTAATTTCTCTCATTTCCTTCTTTAATCGCTCATCCATCGGTAGTTTATGGAAAACATTAGAACCGTTTAGGATAATTTTACCTGAAACCTGTGCAATAGTGAAAATCATCTCATCATAGTATTGCCCGGGATCGTGATAAACAGCAATGAAATCATTATGCTGACCTAAAGGGAATGTATAGGTATTTCTACGGTTATAGTCAATATGAGCCTCAGAAATTACATCGACAAAAGAAATGCGTGATGTATTCTCTTTAAATTGATAGACGTAAGGATTGTCAAAGCAATTCGGATTCTTGTTAAACACCCTTTGCATCGAATCCGAACCAGCTTTGCCTAAAAAGGTATCTTCCTCCGAAAAACCTTTAAACATAATTTTAAAACCTTCCTTTATAGTTGGATTATACCTGCCCAACAACTCAAAACAATGTGTTGGATTTTTAGGCGTTACCACAATTCGGCCCTTTTCCATACTCCAAAAGCCTTTGATAAATGTAGCATAAGCAATGATGCAAAAGGTATTATCTTCTTCTAAAAGCAAGTGTGTTCCTCCCGAAGCTCGATAGTATCCTAAATAGGGTTTTATATTTTTCTGTGCACTGACATTAAAGGGTATCGTCAACAGTACGACGAACGCGTAATACAAAAGATTTCTATTGAACATGCTGGGGTCAAAATTTAATCATTGATACAAACCTCAAAAAAATCCCCTGCGAATTTTAGTCGATCTAAATTCGCAGGGGATTACCGGTTATTCGCCGGAAATTAGTTTATATCTGTATAAAGGCTAAAGATTTTTGACTGGAAGTGTAAGTAACACACTGGTGCCACCCTTGTTTGAATCTATTTCCACATTGGCCCTCATTTTGTTTTCCTTCGCTAAAATCTCCAGACGTTCCTTGGCAATTGTGCCTGATAGCGATTTATGATTAGCTTTTTCATTCGGGGTTGTTCCTATACCTTTTCCATTATCAACGATCTTTACCAATAATTGACGTTCATTAAGCTGAATTTCCAGCAATATCTGACCTTTGTTAACCTGATTAGCCATCCCATGAATAATGGCATTTTCAACAAATGGTTGAATTAGCATCGGCGGAACCAATAGTGCCGACAGATCTGTTTCTGGTGTCAGTATCTTGTAGCTGAAGGAGTATTCGAAGCGCATCTGTTGTAAACTCAGGTAATTTTCTATGGCATCCAACTCTTCATCAAGCGGAACATAGTTTTGTCTGCTGAGTTCTAAGCTGCTTCGAAGTAATTTACTAAACTGACTAAGGTATTTTATGGATTTATCCTTTTCATCAAATCGTATAAAACTTTGCAACGCTGATAAGGTATTAAAAATAAAATGCGGCTCCATTTGTGTTCTTAACAATTGCTGTTGCAGTAATATTTTTTCTTTCTCCTGCTTTTGCCTTTTTTGCCGCTGAATAAAATAAAACAATAGTGCCCACGAAATAGCCAGTAGCGCCAGCAATCCGATGATCAATAACAGCAATTTATTGTTTTCAAGTCGCTGTGTGGTATAATTTATGGTTCGGTTAAGGGTATTGATCGAACGATCTTTCGACTGCAACTGATAAATGGTAGCCATCTCTTCGGTAGCCTGAATGCCCGAATTTTTGAGTATATTATCTTTCAGTTCCGATAGTTCTTCTGCTTCTTTCTGGGCATAATGAACATTGCCAATGGCAAAATAATAATTCATTTTGGCTCGCTTATTCAAGCTTTTCTCATAAAAGGAAAGTGCTTGGCCATTATCACACTCCAGCTTATCCGCCTCCTTTATTAAGTTTATCGCTTCGGGAAACTGTTTAGTTTGAACATACAGATCGATCAGGTTGGCCAAAGTGATGTATACATTCCTTATACGGTTTGGTTTTCCGGGGTTATCCGATAAACTTTCTGTATCATACTCCTTAACCAATTTATAATAATGTATGGACTGATTATATTGATTGGCCATTAAATAATAATAGGCTGTATGCTCATTGGTAAAACGTAACTGCATGGGATCTTCAGTTCTTTCTGCAATAACCCTCAGTTGTTTCAGATAGAAAAGCAAAGAATCCGCATTATAAGTTCCACTTTCAGTATAAGCCGTAAACAACTGCGAGTAAGCCCTGAAATAATGCATATCAATCCCATCCGGCATTGTTTTTAAAATTTTCAGTGCGAGCTTATTTTGCTGAATAGCTTTGGGATGCTGGCTTATTTTATTGTTATCCTGGGCAGCATTAAGAAGGCAGATCACTTTTGACACCGGCTTGCTTTGAAGCGAATCATCGTTCATTATTATAGCAGCTGATTTATTAAAATAATAAACCGCCTGATAGAACTTGCCTTCAGCTTCTGCAATCATTCCTGCACCATTATAAATCGTAAACTTCAGCTCATCAAATTCCTTTTCCCTTTCGATCAAATCTAAAGCTACATTGATATGGTATTTGGCCTTTCCGGCGTTTGATCTTGCCAGGCTTTTAGATAACTGATAGTGAATATAGGCTAAACTTGGATTGCTTTCAGAAAAGTTCTTTTGTTTAAGTTGGCTTGTCCAAAAAGCAGGTTTGTCGATTTGTTTATTTTGATCGAGGCTATCGTTGATAGTTGCTAATTTTTTCAGCAGTTCTTTAGGTGTAGCGACTGATTTATCAGTTTGAGGCCGACAAGAAGCCATTAGTACCAGCAACAAAAACACAAATGGTCTGCTCATTATTTCAAGGGACTTAATTGTTCTAAAATAAAGTCTTTCCTACGTGTAGCTACCGGAATTTCCGAAAGGTCTTTCATCACCAAAACTCCTATTCGCATGTATTTATCAATAAAGTTTTTGTTCACGATATAAGATTGATGTGTTCGGATAAAGTAATCATCTGGCAGGAGCTCTTCATAATATTTTAATGGTTTAGATGCAGTTACCTTTTTGTTGTTTTCAAGATGTATCTGCGTGTAAGAACCGTCGCCAGAGAGATAGACTATTTCATTTAAGCGGATCATCTGCAGACAATCCAATGAAGTAATACAGATATTCGAATTCATATCAACTGACTTAGTCGAGCCATATTCCTTTAAAACATTGATCTGATGCCGATAATCGGACTGTTCAATTTTATTCAGCTTTTGAATAGCCAGCGAAAACTCTTCATTATCGATCGGTTTTAACAAATAATCCAATGCACCATATTTAATGGCTTTTATGGCAAAATGATTAAAAGCTGTGATGAAAATGATATGAAAATCGGGTTCTTCCAGTTGACTTAAGATATCGAATGCTGTGCCGTCGGCTAATTGAATATCCATCAACACTAAGTCGGGCTTAGTGTTTTTTATGATTTGGAGCGCATTCGCTACAGAAGTGGCGATTGCCTCCAGTTTTAACGTTTTTTCTTGAGAGACCAACCATTCTAACTCTTTTCTGATAGCCGGTTCATCTTCTATGATTACTGTTTTTATGTGGAGCATGCAAGGAAATATCAGTCGCCAAAATTAAACTTTTATCCTGCTTGTTTACTTATTTAATTATTTGTAAAAAACCACAACACTTGTTCTGAATAAAAAAGAAAGCCAAATACCAAAAACAAAACACCCCGGATTTTAATCGGGGTGTTCGTTTCTTATTTCGAATTAATCACTTTATATGTTTTCTTCTGTGGACCAACACCTTGTATGGTTAATGATTTCCAGTGATCAGGTAATTTACTTTTTACCTGTTGTATACCTTTTGTAGTTATATCCAAGCCTCCAAAGCCCATCATAACTGCTTGCAATACACCTCCCGCCCCTGTAGCAAAGTAAGGATTAGTACCTCCTTTTGTTTCGGCAATTACTCTGAACGGTGGATTTAAATTAGGCTCATAGGCATCTTTAAAATAATGAAGAGCCTGATCGGATTTACCTAAACGTGCATATAACAAGGAGAAAATAGCCTGCGTCATAGCAGGTGTACCAGAAACAGGTACACGCGATTGATAATAGACAAGATCTTTCTCAATTTGAGCAGCATCGGTTATTGTCTTAAGCGGGAAAGCCAGCAAGTTCACATCCGCTTGTTTAATGGTCTCACCATTATAGGTTGCATGTTCGCGGGTAACCCCATCCGGAAACTTAAGAATAGGAATGCGTTGTGCAATTTTCATCCACTCCGGATTTTCCTTTTGGCCTACCATTTTTGCGGCGGTTGCAGCTATTTCAAGATTTGCCTTTGCCACCGCATTCGTAAATGCATTATTATCTACATTTTCAGCCCATTCATCAGCAGCTACTACATTTTTAATCTCATATTCACCTTTATCATTTAGCTCAACACGGCTGGTCCAAAAATCGGCGGTAGCCTCAATAATCGGCCAGCCTTTTGTTTTTAACCACTGTACATCTTGGGTTGCGCAGTAATAATTCCATGCAGCAAAAGCTACACAACCGGTTATGTGGTGTTCAAACGGACCACTCAATGCCCAAACCGGCGTTTCTTCTGCTCCCGATTGGGCACTTTCCCATGGATACATAGCGCCTTTGTAACCGTGCGAAAAAGCATTATGCTTCGCTGCTTCGAGTCGCTTAAATCGGTAATCAATTAATGATTCGGCAATTTCAGGATGTAAGAGCAATAATGGTGGCATCATCCAGATATCGGTATCCCAAAATACGTGACCGTTATACCCTAATCCCGATAAGCCCATTGGGGATAATGACATACCCGACCCTTCACGAGAAAAGGCATACAGGTGATAAAGCATGCTCCTTACATCTTGTTGAGCTTGTTCATCACCTTCAATTAGGATATCACTTTGCCAAAGGTCGTCCCATGCTTTATTATGATGATTGATCAAGCGATCTCTCCCTTGCATTTTGGCAAAAATGGTTAATCGCTCTACTTCATTAAGCGGATCAGGATGATGTGCTGAAGTAAGAGTAGCCCCGGCAACAGCATAATCATAAATTGAGCCTGCATTCAACTTTTTACTAAAACGCATGCTATGTTTATTGTTATCATACATTGCATGTATGACATCCGGTTGTTGCTGTTTATCTTCTTCAAATAAAAATGTAGTTGATGCAGCAATATCAAATTTGCCCGTCGGACTTTTTGCTGTGGAGGTTAACAGCTTTATTGCCACATGAGAACGAACAATTTCATTGTAATAGTTTTGAACATCCTTAAGAGCATCAGGAGTTTCCATTACGTTTGAAGCATTAATTTCGATGTCCTTTAGCGCTGTAATAGCAACATCAACCATTACCGAATAGGGTAAATGACGGAGTGCGTAGTAAGTATAACTGACTTTGGCTTTATCTTCCAACTCAAATGAAGCGGAAAACCTTCCGTGCTTCATATCCAACTGCTGTTGGAAATTTTTAATCGTACTTGCCGAAACGGTCCGACCATCTATCGACAAACTCATATTGAGCAGATTAATGCTATTAATAAAGTTACTTACCCTTCCGCGACCATATAGGTCGTAAGCTCCGGCAAGCACTATACTCTTCATTTTTAAAGGCTCGGGCGATGATGTAATTCCGACCATACCATTGGCGATGGAAACTCCATAGTAGTTGGACGGATCGATTTTATCAGCCTTAACTATCCACGGATCTATTTGAGCAACAGCACTCCCATTAATAAATAAGGTTGCGATAATAACGCATAAAATATACCTGAACATTGTAGTTAGATTAGTTGATTTTAAATATTCCATAAGCTGTAGCGTCAGTAATTATGGCAATTTCGTTTTTACCATTAACATTCACCTGGATACCTTCTGCTATTACTGGAGTAATGCGTTTGGACTTCTTGGTTATATTGATGCGCTGCTTTTTCCCTGACGGATTTATCACCACAAGATACTCTTCTTTATTTATCCTTCGATGATAAACCAATGGGTAAAGATTACCAGGAGTGTTGTAAAATTTCAGCTCGGTATTTGTTTGCAGTGCAGCTGCATCAACTCTTATCGCAAGCAACTTTCGGGTAAAATGAAGTAAGGATGTGGAATCACTTTTTTGTGTTTCTACATTGGGTCGGTTTGAAGAACTATCTAAAGGCAAATAAAACTGATCTGCTACAGCTGAGGAAAACCCTGCTCCGCTACTCTTATCCCATTGCATCGGAGTGCGGGAGCCTGCACGATTTCCTTTCGTTAACACACTTCCTTCCTTATTGGGTAAACCATTTATGTATTTCATCCCTATTTCGTCTCCATAATAAACCAATGGAACACTTGGTAAGGTAAGGAAAAAGGTCATGGCTGCTTTCAGTTGTGCCATAGTATTTCTGTCGCCACTTGCAGGGCGTTGAAAATCATGGTTAGCTGTTGGCAGGCATAAAAAGCCTTTGTTTTCTACATCGCTTAACTGTTGTTCATAAATTTTGATAAAGTTTAACGGAGAACCGTTGCCGGCCAAACTAAAGTAACAGGTATCATGTGCGTACACTCCTTCTTTATTAAAGAACATTGAGCTGTAAGCGGTATTTCGTAAATGGATGAGAAAATCCATCATAAAATTGGCTTTGATGGATTTAGATGGATCGCCCCACTCTGCTATTAATATGCCTTCCTGATATTTTGACTGGAAGTGTGAGCGGATTTCTTTCCATAGCTTATTGGTGGCACGCAATCCCGGATCATTCTTTATAAGCGAACCCGCCATGTCTACCCTGAACCCATCGGCACCCATATCCATCCAAAAGTCCATAATTCGCATCAACTCTTCTTTAGTCTTTTGGGGACCAGCAGCCGTAACAGGCTGTTCCCATGGATTTTTAGGATCAGGTTTACCATAACCATAGTTTAATGCCGGCTGACAATCAAAAAAATTCTTACGATAGGTGCCATTTCGCTCAAATACGCCTGATACGAATTTGGCAGGTTTTAACGTAGAATCACTCGTCCAGATGTACCGATCGGAAAATTCATTTTTTTCCTTTTGTTGAGATGCCTTAAACCAGGGATGTTGATCGGATGAATGTCCGGCAACAAGGTCTAGGCAAACTTTAATACCGCGCTTATGCGCTTCAGTGAATAAGTTTTTCAGGTCATCGTTAGATCCGTAGCGTGGGGCCACTTTATAAAAGTTGGTAACATCGTAACCGGCATCAAAAAATGGAGATTCAAAGCAAGGGTTAATCCAGATCGCATTACAACCCAACCATTTGATATAATCTAATCGCTGGATAATTCCATTGATATCACCAATTCCATCGCCATCAGTATCCTGAAAACTCTGTGGATAAATCTGATAAAAGATGGCTGATTGTAACCATTTCGGAACAGGTTTCAGTGATTGTGAAAAAAGCGGAGCCGAAAACACTATTAACAATAGCGCAGCAAATAACTTCTTCATAAATAATCATTTAATGATTTAAAAAATGCTTTATAGAACACAAAGCCTTTGTTAAGAATAACCCACGACCACTTTGGGCCGTGGGTTACAAAGCTCTTAATAACCCGGATTTTGAGTTAGGGTTGAGTTGGCTTCAATAGCACTTAAAGGAATTGGCAAGAGGATTTTATAATCAGGTGTTACAAAATTCTTCTCAGCGCGAGGTGCCGTGTATTTCTTGAAACGCACCAGATCCGTACGACGATTTCCTTCCCAATACAATTCATATCCACGCTCGTTCAAGATCTTGTCCAAATCTAATGTTGTATAAGCAGGTTGACCTCTTTTCGTATTTCGCAAGTAATTGATATCAACCAAAGCTCCTGCTTCATCACCAGCTCTGAATTTAGCTTCAGCTCTCATCAAATAAGTATCCGATAAGCGATAGAAAGGATAATCATTACCTGCATTACTGGTATTGGTGGTTGATGGATTAGGTGCAAATTTTACCACACGTACACCTTGCTCTTCTTTTGAGTTTTTGATACTGAACTCTTTCGTAAAAATCAAAGGTTCTCCGGTACGCGTTTTCAACGCAACACCAGCCGGCGAATATTGCTGACCGATCAAAAAGCCCTGGTTAAAGCCCAACTGACTAATCAACCGTTTATCGCTAAAACGTTTATCATTAACATCCCATGTATCTACAAACGTAGGCGTGGTACAGCAACCGTTCCACAAACCGGTAAAGTTTCCGAACTTTTGGTTGTAATGCAAGGTAATCGGAATCCATACCGAACCAGTTAATCCGTTGGTCTCATCATAAATAACTGACAATATAGACTCTGTGCTATGTAAATACTTCGCATTATCATATTGGAACAAGCCCCAATAATCATCAGCAATCTGATATTGTCCTGAATTGATGATATCATCACATGCCTTAATCGTTTCAGCCCATTTAGTTTTTCCTGTATAAACCTCGTGATTAAGGTAAACGTTAGCCAACAACATTTGAGCAGCAGCTTTCGAAACTCTCCCGTAAGGAACATCTGCCTTATTTTTTAATACAGGAATAATTTCATTAAGCTCTTTGATAATACGTTCAACAGCTTGCTCACGAGTCAGGGTAACCGGCACTTTTGAGTAATCCGTTTCGGTATATTCTCTGAAAGGGAATTTACCAAAGTTGTCGGTTAACTTAAACATGCAAAGTGCCCTAATAAACTTCACTTCTGCAATGTAGCCTTCTGTTATTTCTGACTTTGGAGAGGCGTTCAAATATTGTAATGCAACATTACAACGTGTTATTCCCAGCATGAAACTATTCCACGTATTGCGCACGTACGTATTGGTAGGTGCGTAATCATGCGTAAATAATGTCTGTAAATCCGGGCTCACCCAGTCAGAACCTCTGGCAGGCCAGGCCAATTCATCCGTTACCGATTCCAGCGTTCCCCAAACTCCTGAACGATTCTGTAAATCTCTCAGGTAGGCATAAGCCGGGGCAACAATCATTTCTACATTCTTACTGTCAGAAACAACATTATTGCCATTAACCTCGTCTAAAATCTCCTCGTCTACAGAGCAAGATGACGTTGCTATCACAAATGCACTAATCAGTATATATATTTTTTTCATGTTACTTTTCAATTAAGATTAGAATTCAACATTAACTCCGAAAACAACCGTACGCGCTTTAGGATAGGTAGTCCAATCGATACCGATAGAAGGAACACCTCCCGAAGAATGATCTGCATTAACCTCCGGATCGTAACCTGAATAATCCGTGATAATGAACAGGTTGTTACCCGTTACGCTAAACCTCAACTTACTTAACCACTTGATATTACTCACATTAACTGTATATCCTAATGTAGCATTTGACAAACGCAGGAAAGATCCGTCTTCAATAAAACGACTGCTATACGTTAATGTACCGTTATAGTTTTCAGTAGTTTGACCAGCCTCTTTAGATGCGTTCCATTCTTTTGCAATCAGTGTGTTTTGATTCATGATGTTAGCAACGTTGTTATAAACCTTATTGCCGTATACACCGTTAAATGCCATATTAAAATCTAATCCTCTGTAGCTTAAGCTTGAGTTAAAGCCATAGGTAAACTTAGGTAGAGCTGATCCCAGCGATTGCTGAGTTTCAACTCCATTGGCATCCTTCTCAAACACGCTATTGCCAAGCTCATCAAAGCCCGTGAATTTACGTCCCCAGAATGTTCCGATCGACTCGCCATTCTTAATTATCTGCGAAGAATAACCCGTGATACCAGGTCCGCTTGGCGATCCGGTAGTAATCTGACTCATTGGTAAGCCAGAAACGTTGTTCTTAACGGTTGTAAAGTTTACTCCGGCATCCCAGGTAAACCCTTTCTTATCTACAAGAATTCCGTTTAAGGTAAGTTCGATACCCTTATTTCTGATTTTCATATCCGACACATTGGTCCACACGCGTGTGGTTGGCGCCGGAGCTACAGAATACACTTCTAAGAGCACATCACTGGTAGTTTTATCAAACACATCAATAGTTCCGGAAATACGTCCTTTTAAAAATCCAAAGTCCAGACCGGCATTCATTTGATTCGTTTTTTCCCAGCGGATATCGGGATTTGGTGTACGAGTAAGCGTTACCCCTTGTATTACGTTTTTAGCTGAACCGTCCAAAATTGCACCCGCAGAAGATCCCAACAACATTTGAGAAATCTTATTTGGGATTTCCTGGTTACCGGTAATACCCCAGCCTAATCGCATTTTCAGACTACTGAAAACATTTAACTTCTGGATGAATTCCTCTTCGTTTAGTTTCCAGGCAAAGGAAGCAGAAGGAAAATATCCGTATTTATTATTCGCACCAAATTTGGTTGATCCGTCGGCTCTTACAGTAGCAGTTACAAGGTACTTGCTATTTAAACTGTAATTAACACGACCAAAAAAAGATTGAAGTGCATTTTTAACAATCGATGAGCTAACAGTTGCCTGTTTAGAGTTTCCTAACCCCATGTCATTGATGTAATCAAAATCATTTACCGTAAAACCATCCTCACTCAACTTGTACGATTGAACTTTAAACTGCTGATAAGAATGGCCCAATAAAACATTGAAACGATTATTGGTATTTATAGTAAAATCGTAGGTAAGGAAATTCTCAATCAGATTACTCGATAATGACACGTTGCTGATATCAACCGTTCCCTTATTTGTCAAATAGATAAGATTATGATTTTGGGTTACTTTTCTGGAAGCATTAGAATGATCGGCCGCCAAATTGATCTTATACTTTAAGCCTTTAATGAGCTCAAGCGAGCCATTAATATTAGCAAGTATACGGTCCGTTTGGTTGTTATCATTAGTTAGCTCGATCATGGCTAATGGATTACGAACATCCTTACTCATCTGGTTAAATGAACCATCAGGGTTATAAACCGGAAGTGTAGGATTAAGCTTTAAAGATGACAGAATAACATCACCTTCATAACCGCCTGTTTCACCAATAGGCACACGCTGATCGCGAGTTCTTGCGGCTGTTAAGTTGGCTTCTAAACGTAAACGATCATTGATAAGGTTTTGGATAACATTAAAACGTCCGGTGATTTTCTCCAGTCCGGTTTTCTTGATAATACCTTCCTGATCCAGGTAACTTAACGAAGCCCTGTAGGAGCCCTTATCATTACCACCGCCATAGGATAAATTATGATTTTGAGTATACGCAGTTTTGTAGATCTGATCCTGCCAGTTGGTGTTGGCACCATAATCTCCACCAGTAATTCCTCTTGAAGTTCGGAAGGCTTTAAACTCATCTGCGTTTAACAGGCTTAATTGTTTAGGCAAAACTCCAACTGATCCTGTTGCTGAATAGTTAAGCGTTCCCTTTCCTGCTTTTCCTTTTTTAGTTGTTATAAGGATAACACCATTAGCTCCCCTTGATCCGTAGATAGCAGTTGCAGATGCGTCTTTCAATACATCCATCGATTCAATATCATCAGGGTTCAAGAAGTTCAACGGATTTTTGGTAGCATTACTTCCAGCTCCGGCAATTGTTGCACCCGAAGGTTGAACATCCGTAATATCCAAAGGCACACCATCAATTACGTATAACGGGTCCTGACCTGATCTTACTGAATTGGAACCACGGATACGAACAGAAGCTCCGGCACCTGGCTCACCACCATTATTTATTACATTGATACCTGGTAATCGACCCTGAATTAAATCAACAGGGTTAACCACTGTTCCTTTGTTAAAATCTTTAGTGCTGATAGATGAAACCGATCCGGTAACATCTTTCTTGTTTACCGATCCATAACCTACTGAAACCACCACCTCTTTAAGTCCAACCGCACTGTTTTGAAGTTTTACATTGATGGTGTTTTTAGTTCCCACAGTAATTTCCTGAGAAACCATACCCAGGTAAGCAAAAATCAATACCGTTTCATTGGAAGGCACTAAAATTTCGTACTGTCCGTTAGCATCAGTAGTGGTTCCGGCTGAAGAGCCTTTCATTCCGATTGAAACTGCCGGAAGCGGAAGACCTTCGCTATCGCTTACAATACCGGTAACCTTGCGTTTATCGGCTTTGTTAGTTGCTGAACTATTTTTCAGTAAAATCAGGTTATCTTTCTGAACAGTATAGCTAACTCCTGAGTTTTGGAACAAGGAACTTAAGACCTCTTGTATGGATGAGTTCTTTACATGAAGTGTAACTTTTCTTGTGACATCCAATTGTTCACGCTGATAGAAGAAACGATACGGAGTTTTAGTTTCGATAGCTTTAAATACGTCGGTGATTTGAGCATTATCGAAATCGAGTGTAAGTGCGTTTTGCGACTGAGCGAATGCTGTCCCTGAATTACAAAAAACACTTATCATCAAGATAAACAGCATACACTTAAGCACTGCTTTTTTTATCTCTTTTCGAATATTAAAGCAGGTATTTATATTATTTTGCATAGCTTTAATTAAAGATTAATTCTAAAGTTTCATTTAAGTTGATCTTATGTGCCGAGAGACGCTTCGACCTTTCTTTCGGCACTTTTTTTATGGTTACGTAGGTAATTCTTTTTACTTCATAAGCAATTGGTTTTTTTGGTTGATTAACACTTTCCTTATTGTTTCTCTATTAAGATAATGTTGTTGTTTACCAGCTGATACTTAATCGGCAATGTTTCTTTGATCAGGTTAAGTACCTGAATAATGTTTTCGTTACGGATGCTTCCGTCATAGTGGTAATTAAGTAATGATGAATCCTTAACGATAAACTGAACATTATACCGACTCTCCAGAATGCTTAACAGCTCACTGAACTTTTTATTCTCAAATCGTATTTCAGATTCTTTCCAAACCGAAGCGACTTCTGAATCAACACGGAGCAATGTCGACTTGGCCGATACCGTATTATAGCTGAATTGCTCTCCGGGAGTTAGCATAACCGGTTTAATATTTACACCTTCATTAGGGATAATTTCAATTGAACCCTCTTGTAAGGTGGTAACTACATTCTTGCTACCGGGATATGCTTTTACATTAAATGTGGTTCCGTGAACAGCCACACTGTACTTAGATGTATGTACAATAAATGGAGTATGCGGCATTTTAGCCACTTTAAACCAGCCTTCTCCTTTCAAAAAAACTTCTCTCAGTTTATTAGAAGGGTCCAGTTTATAGGTTAGTTCGGAGTTTGCATTCAGAAAGATGGACGATCCATCAGGAAGGATGGTCTGTGTAATTGACTTACCGGGAGCAATAAATTTAAATTCGGCCACCTCCTTTTTAAGATTAGGCTGAATGGCTAATACATAAATTAACATACCTGCTACAAGAATGGCTGCTCTTGTACCAATGTATTTTACCATACGGATAATCTTAGTCCGTCGGTGCAGTTTTTCATCTACCGCAATCTTGGTGCAAATTTTTTCAAACAAAGGTTCTGTAGCCCGTCGATCTTCGTCGGTGCTTACAGTCTGAGATAACTCCAGATAGAGTTCGTTTTTAACTTCAAACTCTATTTCAGGATGATAAAATGACCGGACAATCTTTTCCTCGTTGTTTCCCGATTTCATATAATACATTTAAAGGCAGGGCCTTTTATTGGTTGTGTTATGACTAATACACTACTAATACGTACAAGTAGCATCAACTACTCACGCCTAAAAAAAAATAATGCAGATGTGTTTTTAGCAGAAGTAAAAAAAGACCAGATAGAGCATGTACTTACTATCAATATGCTCTTTCAGGAATGACATTGCACGGTAAACCTGGTTTTCTACCGTTCGTTTGGATATGTTTAATTGTTGAGCAATTTCGTCGTAGCTCAAACCATCTACCCTGCTTAAGGTAAAAATGAGTCGCCTTTGCTCAGGCATTTTAGCAATAAGACCATTGATTTGATTTTGAAGATCTCCTAATGATAAATAATCTAATGTGGAGTGGTCTTCTTCAGAATGTTGAAATAATGAAAGTTCGGTATGCAGTTTTTCCAGCTTTCGCTTTCTCAGCTGATCATAAATAAGGTTAACGGCTGTTTTAAAAATGTAGGCTTTAATATTTTTAGTATCATCCAAGACATCGCGCTGGTTCCACATTCTAATAAACACCTCCTGCACCAATTCTTCAGCATCATGATTTGATTTAAGATAGGAATTCCCAAAACTGTAAATCTTGGGCGCATAAAAGTCGAACAGTTCTTTAAAAACCGTTCTACTTTTATCTTGATCACTATCTGCAATAAACATAATACTTGGGAAAGCCGTAATTCAATTTGAGGGAGCGCCGTAATTTGTGGCGAAATATACACAAGTGCTTGTACATACACAAAAAGACGATCTTAAACCAAGCTTCAGATAATCTTCCTGAATTACTAAAAATGACGATCTTAAACCTTCAACAAAATTGACCAAAAACACTTCTAATTTGATGAAATCGCATAATTTGCTTATTGTTGTAATACAAAACACCTACATGAAAACCATAACCATTACCCTAATTATTTCCTCCTTATTTTCTTTTAACACGCTGGCAAAAAAGGTGAAAAACAGCGCCAATAAATTAGCTAACTATTTAATCGAAAGACCTGAAACCTGGTTTGCCAGAAATTATACAGGTAAAATCGACAACAAATTGGATGTAGTATTTCAGCTTAACAATAACCAGGGAGCTATAGCGGGCTATTATTTTTACCAAAGCAAGGGAATTGAAATTAAGTTAAAAGGAGAATTGAAAAATGACTCCTTGCTAATTTTCGAGCTTAATCATAATGGAGAAAAAGTAGCCAAAATTCAAGGGGTATTTAAGGGCAAACAGTTTAACGGAAGGTGGATAGATTTAAAATCTGCTAAAAGTTTGCCCATCGCATTTTCAGAAGTAAATCTAAAAATACCACCATTGCCAGCTAACCTGGAAGGAAATTACAAAAATGCTAACGGTACTGCCTGCACTTTTGCGTTATCGATAACTAAAAAAGAAGGTGAATATTTTTACCGAATAAAAACAGATCAGCGAGAGCTTAATGGCAAAGTGCATTTCTTCAGAAGCTTAACTGAACAGCAGAATTACCTCATCTTTAAGGGAATAAAATGGGCCGAAAATGAAGGAGCTTTGGATGAAGACGGAGAGCCGAAAGTAAAGGATTTAAAAATCCCTACAGATATCGAGGGACTCTTAAGTGAGAGCGAAATTCAAATACAGAACTCCGGCAACGCAATGAATTCCTATGTTAAGTTTTATGACTGCGGGGATAAGTATATTTCGTTAACGAAAAAGTAGTTTCAACTAAATCCGCCTTGTTATTTTAAACACTCATTTGTTAGCGTATCTGTTTGTCCGGCTTGATTCAGGTAAATTGTCTTGATAATTTTTAAAGAATCATTCGGACATCTCTGGTAGTAAACATTCCCTAAATACGCTTCAGAATAATCCCATAAATAAACATTGGCAAGTTGGTACGGGTCTTTTGTTGAATGGAGGAAATTATTGGTTTCGCTTGTGTATCGGTAAAAATCAAGAGACCTATAGGCAAAAATGACTCCTTTGTTTTGTCGATTGTTGAGGGTATCAAAATAATGCAGCATTAATTGTTTAAGGCTGTCTGCTGTGGCCGGAGGATTTCTTACTAAAACCGTTTCATACAATTTGTTACCATATAACGAATCATCCCTATGGATGATATTGAACCCATCTGCTTGCTTCGTGTGTTTTTCGAGGTAATAGAATTTCACTTCATGATCATTCTGACAAGCCATGAAAAATAATGTTGATGAGATGAATGCAAAGAACTTTTTCAAAACGACTGCTTAATAAAGTAAAACAAGTCCATAAATAATATGGGCAAGCAACAACAATAATCCGATGATCAATAACACTCCATTCTCTTGCCGGTTGCTAAACAGCAAAAACACTTCATAAATAATCAGAAACACAATTACCGCAAACAAATAGTATAATCTGGCCAAATTATAATAGCCCCCTCCAACCGATGAATGGCCACCTTCTTCATGCAAAAAGATAAGCCTGATCACTATTAATAGAACAACTAACAATAGTGTTTTAATAATTAAACTGGTTTTCATTATCCGAGCAGGTTGTTAGTTCCTTAATTCTTCTATGTATTTTTCCCGATCACAACCACCAAAATCAATCAAGCCGTTAACATTATCCCAATAACAGGTTTTAGAAAGCTTTTTATTATTGAGCACTATTAAGCGGTCATAATCGGGAGCAAAGAAGATGTATTTATTTTCTTTGGGAAGATTCCAATAAAGCCCATTATCCGTATTCGGATTCTTAATTCCTTTTCCGTACAGCTTTATAAGTTCTTTAAGCAGTTGAGCTTTTAGCTCCGGAGTATTTAATTCGATGCGATAGCCATAAATAACGCTGTCCGCATTAAGTTTGGACAATTCCTGCGTTAATTCTTCTTTTGTTTTAAAGGAAGATATACGCAAATGGCCCATTCCGTCGTGGAGGCTTGTATCTTTTTTTGTTATATCCGACTGAATCTGAAATACAATATTCACCCCATCAAGCTTCACCTCGTTAAAGGTAAAAGCGGTTGATTTTTTACATTCAAGAACGATGGCAACCGGAACCTCCACAGTGTTGATCCCGATAAAATTTCGATCTCCAAACTTAACCAGTTGTTCTATTTTTTCATCCAATACTAGTGTTGCCAAGTTGACCTTACGCTGACTGGAGCATGGCCCAACCATTAACATATACAACAGTACTAACGAAAAACTTTTTACCATCTTAAAATTGTTTACTCAATCTTCTTCTATTCATTTTACAACAGACCACTTGGGTTAGTTAATTGCATCTTCCCAAATGGTTATGATTTTATCAGAATAGTAATAATTACCCGTTTTAATCAGTGTATTTAAAGTTGCTGTGTTGATGGCGATTTCCGGAAACTGCCGTTTAGCCTCACCTATGTACTCGTTTTTCTTTTCAGTATCTCCAAGTAAATGAGCGGCAAGTATTCGCCCTATATGTGTGTCTATACTTTTAGTATCAAGTATCATCGATTGATCAAATAATTTTTGAGCGTCTTTGTATCGCTCCGCATCCAGTAAACAATATCCATAATTGCCGAGTTGAACAGCATCGTCAGGATACTTTGAAAGGTATTTTTCGTAAGCATCCGCTGTCCGGCGGTAATCCTTGAGTTCTTGATATACTTGGGCAATATTGAGTTGAAGAATGGTTTGTGAACTATCTAACTTTAATGCAGCATCAAAATCTCTCAGCGCTTCAAGCCAATCTCCTTTTTGTTGGTAAAGTCGTCCCCTTTGGGCGTAATAGCCATAAAAATCGGGATACATCACAATAAACCTATTGTAAATAGCCAGCGCCTTTTTCCAGTTTTTTAGTTGCTGGTAAGCCTGACCGGTATAGAAAATTAAATCATCATCAAAATTTTCCTCATCACCGATGTAAGCAGTTAAGCCTTTTGTGCGATACTCATAAATCTTATAGATTGCTATTGCCCGATAAGGATCAGGTATTTCAATCAGGCACCTTATGTAATTATGATAGATCCGGGGAATATTTTCGCTTTCATACTCTATGGCCTTCTCATAATTTTTACACGCGTTTTCATAGTCTTGCAAGAAATAATAATTATTGGCAATTATTTCATACAATCCGGCATTTGCCTTATCCATTTCAAGCGCATACATCGCCTCATCAGTTGACTGATTGTATTGCTTCAGATTGCCCAGGCATAATGCTTTTAATTCATGGTAATCTGGATTTTGTGTATGTATTATGATCGCTTTATTAATTGTTGCAGTGGCTTCCTCATAACTACCCTTATTAAAGAGCTCCATTGCTTCATCATAAAGTTTTTCCGGTTCCTGATTTGCTGAAACCGCAGCAACAGCTAAAGCCGGTTCTGGCTGAAGGTATTGATATTCCTCCACCTCACTCTTTATCAAAGGCCTGATGGATTTGATCATGTTTGACCCTTTTTCAACTCCTATTTCAAACAGTTTTCTAGTTATAAAGTAGTCTTTTTGTTCATACGGTTTTAACAATGCTGCGTACTTAACGAAATTGGGGTTATTTTTAATGGGTAACCTACACAATTTGGGAGTGTTTCCCAGCTCCACAATCATACTGTCTTTCTCTTTTCGAAAACTCCTAACGTAATTAATTTCTATCTGAATAGTTGTTTGTCCTAAAGCAAGTACTGAAATAAGAACAAACGCTACGGTAAAAAAGCTTTTCATATTTAATAGCGAATCAGAATAAGGTTTGATGTGAGTAGAAAGAGAACTACTTATTTAAGCAGCTGAACTATATTGGAATAGTTTCTTTTTTTGGCAATATCAATTGGCTTTTTGCCGTATGATGTATCATCACCGCAATCAAATGTTTCGGGTTTATTTTTGTTTACGCCCCGTTTCAGCAAGTATTCAACCATTGTCTTGTCATTCTGTTTTACCGCAATGATCAGCGCCGTTTCGCCTTCACAGTTGTTTGCATCTAATTCTTCCTTGCTCAATTTTAACTTATTCAAGACTTCGAAATCAGCTCTGCTCACTGCCATTTCATACATTTTAAGCTTACCACTTACATCGCCAGATTCCTGGCTGGCCCCTTTTAGCAATAATAGTTTTGCACAGTCATAATGATTATTGGCAGCCGCAAGACTAAATGCATCGTTATTCTTTATATCCCCACCTTTGCTCATTAAATACTCCAGAATGGCTTTTTCGCCTCTTCCGGCAGCTTCTTCAACGGCAGATTGTGTTTTGCTATTGATGTTTGCACCTGCTTCAACCAATAGCTTTACAGCAATGATATTTTTCTGCCAGATCGCAACCCTTATTGGTTCTACTTTATTTTTGGGTTCATAATTACCCGGAAATTTACTCGTTAGCAATTGCTTTATTTTCTCATTGTTATCTGCAACTATTGCATCATAAAACTCATTAACCACCGCATCTGAAGGAATCGACTTTTGCGACTGTGCAATTGCCGACTGGAAAACAAGCATCACTAATAATGTAAGAAGTAGCTTTATCTTTTTCATTCTTGTTAAATTGTATTTCACTGAGTCAATTGCCTCAATTTTCATAATAGTACGCGTATACTTCATTTATCGTGAGGTCTCCGTTATAGTTGTACACGGTCTTGGTACATCCATTTAAATCATTTACCGAAACAGAAGTCGATAATATCTTATTGTTTGCCTTATTAATAAAAATCACTTTGCCATTTTCATCCAACCTAGTGCTTTCATGCATTAACGATTGCGTTTTAGTGTTGTAAGACTTCAAAGAAGCATAAAATTCATCCTGCCGGTTTTTATATTCATAGACCAACCGTTGATCTTCGCTTACCTCCTCAATAATTCTTCCGCGGTCATCGTATCTACAAGCGGTTGTCCTAACTACATCTCCACTTCCATTCAGTGTTTCTTTCTTAACACATTGAAACTTATCATTTAGGTAGAATATGCCTGAAGTCATTATACTGGGTCCGTCAATAGAAACAATTGCATATTGATTCTTTCCATACTTAAAAACACTTTTGGATTTTAACCCTTTCTCATCTATTTTAACAATGCTATCAATTAGCTGATAAGCGTTTCTGTAATAAATTTCATTCGCATACGCCACTCCGTTGATTAATGTAGTATTGCTTTTTATCTGACCTTCGGAATTGTACACTGTTTCTATTTGCACAGCACCTTTCTTTGTTTTGACGCTATCTTCAAATAATTGTATGATTACTTTTCCGGTGCGGCAGGCTTGGTTAAACACCTTCTTTGGATAAAAAGAGGTATTTGAGTTAGTTATTAATTGCGTTGCGTAACGATTATCTATCTTCACTCTTTCTTTTAATAGTTTTTCTGCTTCCGTTTGATGCGTTGCTATTTCTGCTTTTCGTTTCTGTCCGTAATAAACCTTATCATTAAAAGGCACTCCAAAATAGTCTTCATAGCGTTTGATGTATTTTTCAGGATTGGCTTCAATAATCGGCATATCAACTCCATTTGATAGTATCATTCCCGATTTAAGTTTACTACCATCATTGTTGAAATAGTAATAACCATAATTTTCAAATTCGATCACTGTTTGGCTATTGATGTTCAGTACCAGCACTTCATCGGTATCGGCAAAGGCCTCGGCAAATCGTTTATAGATTGCCAAGTGATCCGTTAGTCCTTCGGCATCTTCTGTATCAAAAAACAGCAATGTAACCTGTTCTTTGTTCTTAACCGTATATAAGTTTTCGGCAGGCCGAGGGTTGTAAGTAACCAATTGTCTACTGGCGCACGATGACAACAATAACAAGATGGCGATAAATACAATAACTTTTTTTCTCATTAAAAGGGCAATAATGGATAATTAATGACTCTCGGTTTCTTTTACTACTCTACCATCTTTATAAACGATGTAATTTTCCCCATCCGCTTTTTGCAAGACCACTTTCCCATTTACAAATTTGTCGACAAACGTAAATTCGGGTTTTACCACCATTTCATTTTTATGGTTTAAGTAACCCCACCGTTGAGGCTCAACCATTACGGCAATCATTCCTTCATAGGCTCCTATTACGTCCTGATATTCAACAGGAATAACTATTTCGCCTTTAAGGCTAATCATGCCATAACGATCATTTTTGCCCACGCGAAGGAGCCCGTCTACCGCTCCTCCGTTTTCAATGTAGTCATAGGTAGGTGCTACAATTTCTATCCCATCAGTATTTACAAGTCCGAGCTTATCGTCTTTATTCACCTGGCAAACGCCATCTGCGAATCCCAAATCCAGTCCATCATAAATAACAGGCACTACAATTTCTCCTTTGCGATTAATAAGTCCAAGCCCTATCGACTCCCCTTTTGCATCTAATTTCGATACAGATGTGTACTCAGACCGACCCTCAAACCGACTAACCGAATAGAGTGGTTCTGCTCCAACCCAACAATTTCCCACCGTGTCGAGATGTCCGCTTAACTTCTCTAGTGTTTTTTTATTATTGGTGTTATTTTTTGGCTGACAAGAAACGAGCAAAATAGATAGAAGGACCAAAATGTAGTGTGTTGTAGTATTTTTGTTCATATGATTTCCTATTTGGTATCTCCTGTTTGCTGAACCAACTCTTCCAAACATTTGCTGTAATCAAAAGTTTCAAAGTGAATAGCTGCTTTGAATTTTACGCGATATGTATTGGTAGTAGATGGCATGTTATCCTCCATGGTATTAATTACCGTCTCATCTAAAGTACCTTCAATAGGTGATTTAGGGCGATACACATATTCCGTGTGTGAACCGGCCCCCATAAAATAGCCGATCAGTTCATGTAATTGTAAATGATCATTTATCCAGGCAAATTCATACGAGATATGACCATTAGGACCAATTGCATATAAATCAAATACGATTTTATTTTCCTCAATTTTGACATCTTCCGTATCAAACATTTTCCCTCCCTCGACCGTATTTTCGGCCTGCATAATGCTTTCACTTCGCATGTATAACTTAAATCCTTTGGGACTTCCCAATAAAACTAAGGTTAAACGAGGCAAATAATTACTTTCTTCATTATCCGCTTCCAATACCAACACACGGTCTTCATAACGATCATTATTTAAAAAACCCGAACTTTCATGCTGAACCCTATAATTATTATTGCTTAGAAACGGAGCAAGATTAAAAGTTGAAGTATCGGTTACATGATCGTTTCTTACTGAAAATGACTGAACCGTTCTTCCTTGTGCATAATTAGCTGCAGGAGCCGATTCCTTTCGTTTTTTAGAAGTTGTTGTTTTGCTTTCCGACATATTTGTACAGGCATAACCCAGCAATAATGAGCTAAGAAATACATAAAACATTGGGGGGGTAAAAAGCATTTTTAAGGTTCAAAAGTTTATCTGAAAACAAACCTCAAAAAAAATTTCTTGTGATTTTAAGTTGATATAAATTCGCTAAGGTTTAAGTGATATTCGTTGAGATCTGTTTTAAATCCGGCTGCTTAGATAGTTATTAGTATCGTCAATTAAACATAGTAGCTTTTACGCGTTGTGTGATTTAAAATAACTCAAAAAAAGCCTAATAGTGCAATAATCACAGTTTGATGAATTATTTTCTCCCGCCGCTTTCAGCGGGACTCACTTTTTTCATGCAGTGTTTTATTTTAAAGGTATTCAAAAATGCTTCGCATGTTTTTCTTCAGCAAAAAAAAGTAAGCAAAAAATGCTCTCGGCTCAGCCGAGACTGCGTACAGTTCTCCAACAGTTAATGCGAGTATTTAAATCATCTCTTCCGAAATGTAAGAGGCGATTTTGGCTTATACAATAACTCATGTTTTAAATTCACATATGTGAAATCAAATCGCACAACGGGTTAGTTTTTTTATTGGAATTTACGTTCTTATTGGGGGATGCATCTGAATCAATACGAACAATCCAAAGGCACTTTCGAATTCACCGATTTCCTGCAGCTTAAAACTGAAACCCACGCTATGATAAATCCGCTGCAGGCTTCCATAGAGTCGGACAATTGATTTTTTTTTAATAAGAAGATGGTTAGCGCATACCCAAATTAGGGTAAACAATTATAGCGTATTTTGCTCCTACTTTCATAACGACACACTCGTTATGAAAGAAAGGCAACACTTATTTAACCGCCAGTTTTAACACTCTATTAACTTCATGCTGGTACATACGGCCAATAGGAATTTCCTTTTTTTGTATCTCGATATCATCTGCCGTAAATGAGTCGATCTTACTAATTGCCACCAAATACGAACGATGAATTCTGACAAACTGATTAGCAGGCAGCATAGCTTCAAGTGAAGAGATAGATTGTTTAGTGATAATTTGCCTGAAGCTGGTAATTACTTTGATATAATCTTTAAGGCTCTCTACATAGAGGATATCTTTTAAAAAAACCTTCACCATTTTACGATCAGCACGGAAATAGATAAATGCTCCATCTTTAGAACCATCACTTATTTCTACAGGTTCACCAGCCGGTTGCACCTGGGTTTGCATCACCTTGTTAACGGCTTTGATAAAACGTTCAAAAGAAACCGGTTTCAGTAAATAATCCACGGCATCCAGTTCAAACCCTTCAACAGCATATTTTCTATAGGCAGTAGTAAAAATAACTTTAGGTGGATTTTTCAACGTTCTGATAAAGTCTGTCCCTAAAAGCTGTGGCATTTGTATATCCAGAAACAGTAAATCAACATTTTTTTGTTGAAGTACAGTCAAGGCCTCAACTGCATTGAAGCAAGCACCAGTCAGCATTAACCCCGGCACTGATTCTATATATTTTTGCAAAATAGCTATTGCGGGTGGTTCATCATCCACAATTAAACACTGTATTTTATTTTCGGTTATCATGGTAGAATAGTTAAGTGAGTATCGGTTCCCCAATAAATTTTTCGCTTGGACTATTAATTGAAATAACCTCCAACTCTAATGCTAGCGAAATCATATAAATATCCTCTTCCTTCAATAGTAGGAGTTCATACCTTTGTGGGTACAATGCGTCCAAACGTTTTCTCAGATCATAGAGATCTTCCGGCTCACCTGTCCCAGGAATTATCTCATCATTCGATTTACTGCCTGTTAGTTTAAAACTTAATTTAGTTTCATGTATACTGATGATCACACTTATCCAAGGGTGCTTTATTGCCTGTTCTGTGCTGTATTTTATACTGTTTTCTAAAAAGTGAAGTAACAATAACGGGGCAATCAGCTTATTTTTATAATCCCCTGTTATTTGAAGATTTACATCTAAACGTCCCTTACATTTCATTTTCTCAAGCGCTATATAATCCTGTAGCACATTTAATTCTTTCTCTAGTAACACAACTGATTGGTTGCAATCATAAAGCATATAACTCAGCATTTCAGAGAGCTTCAAGATCATGTTTTCGGCTTTGTCTGAGGCGGTTAACGAATAAGCGTAAATAGCAGTCAGAGTATTAAAAAGAAACCGGGGATGCAATTGCACTTTCAGCAAATCCAACTCGGCCTTAACTTTTTCTCTTTCGATACGTTCATTTTCCTTTTGCTTAATGTACCATCTTTTTAAAAAGGTGATTGCCGCACCGACTGCAATTACTTTGGGAGCTGAAAACAAACCCCATTGAAGATCGTACATCAGCGGAGAGGAGTCTTTTGCAGGCGAAATAAATAATCCATTATAAAGTACGTATCTCAATGAAAACCCTTTCTCTACAGAATTACTATCAAAATTAAATGTAGAGTGTACTTGACCGTTGACCAGCAACCAAATAAAATAATCAAACCCAATAAGGGTGAATCCTACTATAATCATTCCTAGTATGAAGCTTAAATAATCTCGTTTTAGTAGGTATCGAGGAATCAAATAATAAACAACACTATAAAAGGCCGAAATTTGCACAACAAGTATAAGTAGTGTATTAGCTAATGCGTAAATATTCAGCACGAAACCCGTACATGGCTTATCATCAAGAAGACCGGGAATAACATAAAAGTAAAATCCCCAGCCTAACCAGAAAACAAGATGGCGGAATTTATGAACCGATGGTTTTTCAGAAAATATAAAATCACTGATTGTCATATTAATCGCTTTAACATCCGGCAAAATCATTAGTTAGCAACATCAAACAGCTGATACGTTGAAATAGGATATATCGACTATGTCTTCTGAAATAACTGCAATTTCTGTTAACCCCACTGTTAGTTGGATTTTGAAAACCTCCCGTTCAGTACTTATTTTTAATGTATGTTGATTACCGTATAAAAGATTTAACCTCTTTTGCACATTAGCGAGTCCGATGCCATTATTTTTATCGTAAGCCTGAGAGACGGCAACCTGACTATTAACCAATTCCATTGACAAGTTTTGATCTGTGATAATAAGATTGAGTTCTATCCATGGATTTTGTAACACATTACTAGCTCCATGTTTAAAGCTATTTTCAATAAAAGGCAACAATAGCAATGGTGCAATAGATTTATTCTCAGGATTACCGACAACGGTTACCTGCATATTTAGTCGTTCTCCATAGCGTATTTTCTCCAGTTCCATATAGTTTTCTATCATTTTCAATTCTTTTACTAAAGGAACCTTCGGTTGATTGCATTCGGTGAGTATATACCTCAATAAGTTCGACAATTTTAATATCAACCCTGAAGCATTTGGATTGGAAGTAAGGATAAATGAGTAAATATTATTTAATGTATTAAAAAGAAAATGCGGATGAATTTGTGCTTTGAGCAGTTGCAATTCTGCTTTGAGCTTTTCCTTTATTAATAATTCTCTTTCTTTTTGTTTTTGATACCAATGTTTCCCGAATTTAATCACAGCTGCTAATCCGAAAAGCGTTGGAACATTATAGGCAAGATCCCGAACAATTTCATTTCTCAACATTAGTGGAGTCAGTGTTTTACTGAATATAGAGTTATAAGTTCCGATAATCGACTTTAATTCCGGACTTATAATCCACAAAAAGGTGTCTGTTATTATTGCAACAAACAAACCTGCAACAACCATAAGCATTTTTTTCCTCAAGGATCCTTTCAAAACGAAGAACTGATAAAGAATATAAAACACAATTATATGCCTAAACACATTAGAAGATGTTGCAAGTAATAAATCTGAATGGTACTGAGTAAACCGAAATTCCTGTAAGACAGTAGGGTGATTTTGATAGAGCCAGACACACCAGGGGGTTAGCAAGTAAGTCACCAGATAATAGATATACCAGGTTATCCAAAAGAGTAAATGCCGTAAAAACCGATTGGAAAAACGTTCGGAAAATATAAAATCATACGTTCCCATTTTTTAAGGTTCTTATTTATAAAAGTACCAATTGATTTCATTAAAACCTCTTTTTCAGCAAGTTATTAGACAAACAACACTTTTTGGATGACAAACGGATCTTTTCAACGATTAATGGCAATTATTGAAAAAACCGGGAAGAGTATTGGCTTTTAACCGCTTCCGGGCTAAATAAAAAATCCGGATTTACGATCACATTAACTTTATGCTAAACAATAGCAATGTGGTACAATACTAAAACGTAACGCTATGAAAAAGCTAACTTATTCCCTGTTTGCAGGAATCCTGTTTTCATTAATTTATGTAAACAGTATGTCAGCCCAGATAAAACTGCCGGAAGTATTGGTTTTGGGTTCTAGTAGTAAGAAAACAATAACAGAGAAAGTCGCCAAATCTTTTGATGGATTGTTTAAAGGTGCAAGTGATGTAAAATGGGTAGAAGCTGATAAGTGTTTTGTCGCCAAGTTCATTATGGATGATCTGCGCAACCAAGCCGTGTTTACCCCAAACGGAACATTAGTGTATCACCTCACCTATGGATTTGAGAAAAACTTGCCTAAAAATGTAAGAACCCAGGTAAAAAGTCAATATTTTGACTACAACATTACATCTGCCATACATATTAGTCAAGATAACAGAAGAATATGGCTGGTGAGTTTAGCCGATAGCCAACGTTTAATTTCGGTCGAGGTAGAGAATGGAACAATGAAAGAAATTGCAAACTATATAAATGGCGGTGATAAAGATGCACTCACTAAAATAGTTAAATACAACCAGTAACATCAGGGTAAATAAAAAGCACTTAAAATGATTTCAGTTCTATCAGGAAATCATTTTAAGTGCTTTTTGTTACGTCAACTAATGAGCTATCGATTACATTGTTTTATACTGGACATAACCTTCGCTCCGCTTAACTTCACAGAGCATGTAACATTCCAATACCTCTGCTTTTCATCAGCCAAATTCATCTTTATTTTATTAGCAGAATTATGTGATTTAACCCTTTGGGGACTGGAAAATGAGTTCATTTTCAATTTGTATCCGGCCGTTTTAATTCGTTTTTTGTTCAGCGTCAATACAATGCATTGTTTTTGATTTGAAATTTTTTTTTAGTTTCGTTTTATGAGCGGCTACGGAAAGTATGATGATAAGGAACTTATCCTCTTTTTAAAGGAAGGAGATCAGGCTGCGTTTACAGAGATATACAATCGTTATTGGGCATCTATGTATTCGCATGTCTATAAAATGCTGCGTAGCCAAGAAGAATCCAAAGACCTTTTGCAGGATATGTTCAGCTCCCTCTGGCTGAAAGCAGCCGACATCGATGAGCAAACTAAATTATCCGGCTATTTATACTTGTCTGCTCGAAACCGTGTGTTTAATCTTATTCAGCGTAATAAAGTTAAAAATGATTACCTAGCTTCTGTGGCTCAGTTCATTTCGGAAGCAGGCACAGAAACAATGGAGCGGCTGGATGAGAAGGATCTTATTAATGCAATCGAATCTGAAATTCAAAATCTACCCCCAAAAATGCGGGAGATTTTCGAGCTAAGCAGAAAGGCAAACCTTACCCACAAAGAAATTGCTGAAAAACTAAATATTTCTGACCAAACAGTGCGCAAACAAGTGCAAAACGCACTACGTATCCTGAAACCAAAGGTACAGGCTATTCAGGTTGGCGTTGCTTTTCTTTTATTCCTGCGCTAAAACGGCCATTTTCCTTAGTTCGTAAATAAATCGTTAATTTTTTCTTAATTCATCTACCCCATACCCCCTTGTTCAACTGTCTTACACTAAAAGACATACACATATGAACAAACAGGAGGTAGAAAAACTTTTCGAAAAATACAATAAAGGATTAGCCAGTCCGCAAGAACAGATCATGTTGGAACGGTGGTATCATCAGGAGTTAGCTAAGCAACAACTTTCTGATGATGAAGCTGATTTTGTTTCGTTAAAAGAGGAGATCTGGGATGGGGTATTAGACCGCGCAGGTTTACAGGAGAATAAATCTGTAAAGAAGTTGTTCCCGCTTTGGGCCAAAATTGCAGCGGCGGCATCGATTGTATTATTAATTTCCATCGGTATAAATTCTTATTTAGCCAAAAGAGCATCTGAAAATACCGAGTTAGCTAATGCCAATAAAATTGCTCCGGGTTCGAACAAAGCAATTCTAACACTTTCCAACGGACAAAAAATCTCTTTGACTGATGCTTCTAAAGGAACTCTTGCTAACGAATCAGGTATTGTCATAACCAAGACTGCTGATGGTCAGCTGACTTATAAGTTTAGTAATTCCACAGATATAAATGCATCAGCGTTAATTAACACCATAGAAACCCCACGTGGAGGTCAGCATCAAATTACATTACCGGATGGTACTGTGGTAACATTAAATGCTGCAAGTAGCTTAAAATTCCCTGCTTCCTTTACCGGATTAGCCAATAGAAAAGTTGAACTAAGTGGTGAAGCCTATTTTGAAGTAGCAAAAGACAAAAAGCATCCATTTATAGTTCAGTCGGGTAGTCAGGAAGTCGAGGTATTGGGTACACATTTTAACGTTAACACTTATCCTGATGAAAAGGCAGCAAAAACTACCCTTCTCGAAGGATCGGTAAAAGTTAGCGCAAATGGAAACGCCCATTTACTCATACCCGGACAACAGTCCATTCTCACTAATAATACCGTTGACATTGTTACAGCAAATATTAAGGAGACAATGGCCTGGAAAAATGGCTACTTCCGTTTCAATGACGATCGCATCGATGAAATAATGCCGCTGCTTAGCCGATGGTATGATGTTGAAGTGAACTATGAGGGTAAAATATCTGACGAGCGGTTCAGTGGAACGATCTCCAGGTATAAAAATATCAATGAAGTGTTAGCGATGCTAAGCTATTCTAACGCTGTAAAATTCAAAATTGAAGGAAGGAGGATCACTGTGATGAAATAATACTATTCCGTTTAACCATTTTAAAAGTAACAGTTAACCGTACTATCACTAATCCAATTGAAGTGAAGAAATCAAAATAAAACCAGTTCGACTGCCATCGAACTGGCAATTAGGATGGATATGGTTAATCGATCAACTAACCGCTGGATGCCGCGATCTCGAAAATACAAGGCAAACAGCATCAACCTAAACTGAACAAATGTACAAAAAATGCACCCAAATGCTCTGCATACCAGATGCATGGCTCAAAACATGGAGAGTTATGAAGCTAACATTTTTGCTTTTGCTCGCAGCGATAATGCAAGTTAGTGCAACCACTTATGCACAAAAGGTTACTTTAACAGCAAAGAACGCTGAACTAGTAACTATTTTTGATCAGATCAGTGATCAGACCGGGTATGACTTTGTTGTCACCAATTCAATCTTAAAAAGTGCCAATAAAGTCACCTTACAGGTTAAGAATACCGAATTAAAAGAGGTATTGGAGCAAATCTTCAGAAATCAACCTTTTGAATTCAGCATTAGCAATAACACGGTTCTGGTAAAAAAGAAGGAAACCTCATCGGTAGTAAATTTAACGACTCAACTAACCGCTATAGAGGTAAAAGGAAAAGTTGCTGATGAAAAAGGGCTTCCCTTGCCCGGAGCAAGCATAAAGGTAAAAGGAACCTCTATCCAAACTTCAGCTAATGAAAACGGAGAGTTTTACTTACGCAATGTGGAGGAAAATGCCGTGTTGGTCATTTCTTTTCTTGGGTACAGAACGAGGGAAGTAAAAGCAGCAAAAGAGCTGAATACTATTTACCTGGCGCTTGAACCCAATGAATTAAAAGAAGTTTCGGTGTCCACTGGTTACCAAACGCTATCAAAGGAGCGTGTTACCGGAGCATTTTCAAGTGTACAAGCTAAGGAGTTGCAACAACAAAGATTAAGCAATTTAAACTCGTTATTGGAAGGCCGGATTCCCGGATATAATAATGGGGTGATCAGGGGAACCACCTCTATGAACGGTGTAACCAATCCTTTATATGTTGTGGATGGGTTTCCGGTAGAAAACACCCGCTATAGTACTACCGGTAGTCTTACCGAAAGTATCCCGGGCTTAAACCTTGAAGATATTGAAAGCATAACTGTACTTAAGGACGCTGCTGCAGCATCGATCTATGGAGCAAGGGCTGCAAACGGTGTGGTGGTGATCATTACTAAAAAAGGTAAAAAAGGAAAGCCTCAGATTTCGTTCTCCAGCACGTTCACCGTGTCGCCGTATCGTTTGTACACAGACAATCTGACCAATGCGGCTGATATCGTAAGCCTTGAAAAAGAGTGGGCCGCGAGCAACCCGAACTTACAAGGAGCAGGAGCATCGGCCTATGCTAGTTCTTTATTAGAAAATGCTGCGTATCCTAGTCAGGGTATCAACGCTTTATTACGTTATTATTCTGGTAGTCTTTCTCAAAACGATCTGGACTCAAAACTGAATCAGTTGGCAGCAGGCGGTTATCAATATTATGATGACGTTAAAAATTACAGCAAGCGTAATCCTTTTTATCAGCAGTATAACCTTAATATTGAGAATGCTACCGATAAAAACTCCCTATATTCTTCTGTTACCTATCGTAACAACAAGCTGGAAGACAAGTATTCTGATAATCAAACGCTGGGGTTAAATATTAAAAACACCACGTATGTAAACAAATGGTTTACGCTCGAACTAAGTAATTACTTTGATTACGGTAAAACCAATAGACAGGATTATTCTACGCTTTCTCCCGGATATACGTTTCTCCCTTATGACCGCCTTGTTAATGCTGACGGCAGTCATTTCAACTCGCTTGCCTCGTCCAGATTAAGCGCTAATACGATGTCGCTGATCAATGATTACAACCTTTACAGCATGGATATCAATGCACTTGATGAGCAGCAAATGAATTTGGGAGAAGCTCAAAACTATAGTAATCGCTCATACATTAAATTAAAAGCAGATATTACTAAATGGTTATCTTTTAGTCCAACCTTCCAATATGAGTTTGCTAACGACCGTTTTAATCAAATTTTTGACAAGAACTCTTACTACGTTCGGAATCGTGTAAATGGCTTTGCCGGATATACTGCAGATCAGGGATTTGCTTTCAACCTGCCGTATGGAAATATTTTCTATAATGAAAATCAACATAGTTCATCCTATAATTTCCGTCAGCAGTTTAACGTAGACAAAACATTTGGTCAAAAACATAACCTTACTGCGATTTTAGGTACGGAGATCAGGAATACTAAACTGGAGTACGACTCAGAAAACCTTTACAACTATGATCCATCGGTTTTGTCGTATGATTTGATCAACGCCAAGCAACTGGCCAATGTTCAAGGGGCCATATTGGGTGGACAATACTTTTCGGCAGCAGATGTTGCCAGTCAACGTGAAGCCATTAACCGTTTTGTGTCTTTGTATTCAAACGCGGGTTATTCCTATGACGACAAATATTTAGCAACCGGTAGTATCCGTTGGGATCGCTCCAACCTTTGGGGCACCAATTCAAAATACCAGAATAAACCATTATGGTCGGTTGGTGCAGGCTGGAACATCTACAGAGAAGCCTTTTTTAATGTAAAATGGGTCGATCTGCTAAAGCTTCGGGCTTCTTACGGAACAAGTGGCAATATTGCTAAAGATGCGGCTCCTTATATGACTGCCTACTATAGCGCTAACAATACTGTTGGAGGTATGCAAGGATCAATTTCCGCACGCCCAAATCCATTGCTTTCATGGGAAAAAACGGCTACTACTAATGTGGGGATTGATTATGCTCTTTTACAGAACCGACTGAGTGGATCGATCGACTATTATTACAAGGAAGGGAAAAACTTATTGGCTAATACCATGGGTGTACCTACTGAAGGTTTTGGTTATTCAACCTACTCAATTAATAATGGTGAAATGGTTAACCACGGAATTGAAGCTTCATTATCAGCCGATGTGATTCGTAATAGTAGCATCAGATGGAACGCTACCGTTCAGTATGCACACAATAAAAATGAGGTTACGTATGTAAATGTGGAGGCGCCGGTTTATTTCCTTCAGCTTGATTACCCTGAAGCTTATCCACGAATTGGCAATCCTTATAATGCGATTTACAGTTATCGTTGGGCAGGACTAAATGAAGAGGGATTACCACAGGTGTATGATGAGAATGGAAATAAAATGCTTTATTCTCCGGGCTCTTTGGCATCCATTGTTTATAGTGGTTCTACCATTCCGACCTATTCGGGTTCATTTAACAACCTGGTTGAATATAAAAACTTCGCTTTTTCATTTTTGCTGACCTTCGAGGGTGGACATAAGATCAGAAACTCTTTCCTGCCTATGTTAAATAATAACTATAACAGTGCCCTTTTCAGCTATGTATCGCAAATAGGTGCAGTTAATAAAGACATTATTAACAGGTGGAAAAATCCGGGTGATGAGGCAACGACAAATGTTCCAAGAGCCGTTTTTGCCGAAGACCCGAATTATAGCAGTGAAAGCTATGAGATCTATAAGAATTCAGACATTAATGTGCTGGATGCTTCAAATATCCGTTTACGCAATATTTCACTGGCTTATAATCTTCCGCAAAAATTTATCAAGAAAGCAGGGATGCAAAATGCACGTATCCAGTTCAATGCTGAAAACCTCTTTACAATTGCTACCAACAAAACAGCAAAATATCTTTTAGAGGGTTTTCGCTCACCGAATTATGTATGGGGCATTTACCTAAACTTTTAATGGAAATGAATGATCCGTTGATAACATTAAAATGAATCAAAAGATGAAGAAGAATCTATTAACCACCATATCGATTGCTTTACTGGCAATAACCGCGGGATTGAGCAGTTGCAATGACTTTTTGAGCGTTGTTCCTAAAGGTCAGAAAATCCCTACTACGCTAGCTGATTTTGATGCCCTGTTGCGCGATGAGTATGGCAATCAGCGTACTAATGTTACCCAGGCAATACTATTATTGAATGACAAATTTGAATCAGCCTCAAACTTAAGTTACTATCAGCTATATAGTGCAAATTATAACTGGGACGAAAATGCAGACCGTATTGCCTTTAATCATAGTGATGAAGGTACTTATTACAACGGTTACGCAGCCATTTCTACCAGTAACCTGATTATTGAACATGCTGCAGAGGCAACAGAAGCCAGTGAAGCAGACAAAGCACAGTTAATTGCTCAGGCTAAAATACTTAGGGCTACAAATTATTTTGTGCTGGCTAATTATTATGCAGATACATACGAGGAAGTCTCGGCGGCCAGTAAGCTTTCTGTACCATTAATTACGAGTGCAGATATTGATGCTCCCTATGTGCAGGTTAGTATTAAGGAGCTGTATGACTTTATGTTAAAGGACATTGAAGAGGCAATACCAAATCTAAGGCCAGCCGGAGCTACCATATTACATGCTAACCTTGGAGCAGCGTACGCACTTTCGGCCCGTATCCATTTACAAATGGGACATTTTGACAAAGCCCTTTCAGCTGCTAATGAAGCATTAAAACAAAACGATAAGCTTTATGACTGGACACAGTTTTACACGCAGTATAAAACACAGATAGAGCAAGTTAATGTTTACACCAATGCTCCTTCACCAATGGGCTATGACTATGTTGAAAATTACAATTTCAGACACGGTGTTAGCATTTACCGTAGTAATGAAAGTAATATCAGAACCGACCGGGCAACACGCTTTGAACCGGGTGACGCCAAATTTGCTTCACGTTGGAAAATAAGAACAGTTGGCGCTGATACGTATTATAAAAGTATTACAAACGGTTTTTTCAACTATGGCGGATTAACAACAACAGAAGTTTATCTCATTAAAGCAGAATGTCTGGCTCGTCAGGGAGATGTTACCGGTGCTATGAATATCCTGAATACTGTTCGCAAAAAAAGAATACTTCCAACCGTTTATGCTGATCTGACTGCGGCAACCAAACAGGACGCCATCAGACTAATTAACCGTACCAAAGGAAATGAGTTAATACTTAGTATCACTCCTTTTGCCGACAGACGTCGATTGAATAAGGAAGAAGATTATGCCCAAACACTAAGTAAAACCGAAAACGGTAAAAACTTATCGCTTTCTCCTGCTTCACACATGTGGACCATGCCATTCCCACAGGGTGCAATTAAAAACCATGGAAATGGCAGTATTCAACAAAACGTAAGTAAATAATCTATTTAACACATGAAAATCATGAAATTAAACCTAAAAAGCACCTGGATTGCATTATTCCTGTGCATGTATATAACTAATGTAATCGCTCAGTCTAAACCATTTACAATTACCGGAACCATAAATGGATTAGCGGATGGAACTAAAATGGAACTGATTCCAGGAGCAACTCACAAAGACGAAAAACCGATTGCTCAAGCTATTATTACTAACGGAAACTTTGAATTTAAAGGTTCATTAGCAGGACCTCGTCTCTTTATTATACGTCCCTCTGATGGTTACGGAGGATATTCTTTAATGGCTCAGGATGGAGCTATTACAATTACCGGCACTACAAGCGTCTCAGAAAATAATGGGACCAAGTATTATAATTTCGCAAATGTTGTGGTGAAAGGGAGTGCTGCACATACCCAATACTGGCAAAAAAAGGCCCCTCACCGTGGACTGGATTCTCTTTATTCTTCCAATAATGAAGCCGGGCGGGAGATTTCGGAAAAGATAAATGAGGCCTTTAAGAATAAAGATACTGTACTTGTAAAACAATTGAGAGCAACTGAAGCTTACAAACAGGTGCTGACTAGTGACAGTATTTTCTTTGCAGTGGCAGGAAAAACGATTTCCAAAATAATCAGTGATAACAAAGAAACCTGGTGGGGACCATTTTTGGCATTGGACATGTATAGTTACTTTACTCCAAACGAAAAGCCTCTGTATGCTATGTTTTCTCCGCAGGCGAAAGCTAGCTACTACGGAAAAATACTTAAGGAACAGATTGACCCGGAAGGTTTCAAAGGAAAAAAAGCTCCTCTGCTTGATTTAAAAGGGGAAGGTAATACAGATATGGCTTCATTGCTAAAAGGCAATAAATATGTATTGGTTGATTTCTGGGCATCATGGTGTGTTCCTTGCAGAAAGTCTATTCCACATCTGAAAAAAGCTTACGAAGAACTGAACGGTAAAGGTTTCCAGATCGTAAGTATTTCAATTGACAAGAAAGAAGCCGACTGGCAAAAAGCTCAAAAAGAAGAGCAACTGCCTTGGCCTAGTTTCTTAGATAAAGGCACTACTGCAAACGCCTGGAAAGTAAGAGCAATTCCAACCATGTTTTTGCTTGATGCAAAAGGTGTTGTAGTTGGAGAAGGTTTGTCCCTTGATGAGCTCCTTGCCAAAGTAAAAGCTAATTAATTACTTTTTGAATACGACAGGCACCTACTGGGAAAGTGCCTGTCCTTCAACTGAACAACTGTAAACGATCTTTTCTTTCATAACCTAAATCAGTGAGGCGTCGGATTTTAGTATCCGGCGCCTTTTTTCTTACAGAGACTTAGGTATTGACGATTGTGATGCAAACTTTCATCCTGATAGTAAAATAGGTAGAGAAATACTCTACCCTAATGTCATTAAGTTAAGTTTTTTCATGTGTGTCATGCTGAGGAACGAAGCATCTGTTCCTTTTAAGCATTAGAACTTACAGATACTTCCTACGTCAGGATGACAAGCTTATGATAGTTTTTTTGAGAGGGGAGAAACAGATCTATTAACTTAATAACATTGCCCTAATCTCGTTTCTAGTTGAATTATCAGGCTAACAATCCTTCCCTTTTTGCGCACACTTCAGCTAACTTTTCATCCACTGAGTATTTACCACTTCCATTGATAATTGTGGTTAGGGAAAGTCCGATGATTAACAAATGATATTCGTATCCTTCTCCTTTTTGGTTGCCGAACCAATTCATAAAAAAGCCATGTTCAAGATGTGCCGTGCAGATAATTCCGATAAATAAAATGATCATTGCAATACTCCAGATACGGGATGCAAAACCAATGATAAGCGAAACTGATCCGGCAAATTCAATGGCGATAACCAGAAAGGCTATTAACCAGGGCAGGTTTAACGTTTCTGTGAAAAAGCTCATTTCATTTGTATAGCCAGGTCCGTTAAACCATCCAAATACTTTTTGTGCACCGTGCGGCAACATTATTAATCCAACTGTTAAACGGGTTATCAAACCAGTCCAGTCATTATTGGTTTTAAAAATTAGGTATTTCATTTTGCTTCATTATTAACTAATGCAAAAGAATGAAGCCTGATGCCGATAAAAATTAAAGTAGTTTAACAAATTACTTTTTCACCAATTTTCTCCGCAGCATACTTAAAAAAACAGGAGTAATACCCAAATAGGCAGCAACTTGTTTTTGAGAAATGCGTTGCTCTAATTGAGGATACCTTTTTATAAAATCGACATAGCGTTGTTCGGCCGGATAGGAAAGGTTTTGGTTAATTCGGTTTTGTTGTGCTATAAAAGCGTTTTGAAAAAGAAGCCTAAAGAAACGTTCGAATTTTGGAACTCGTTCATACAAAAGATCCAAATTCTCTTTGCTGATTTGCAAAACCACAGTGTCTTCCAATGCATCAATAAAATAGGAAGAAGGGGTTTGCGTCAGGAAGCTGTAAAGATCACCCTTCCACCAATCTTCAATGCCAAATGAGATGATATGCTCGAATCCATCGCTATCAAGTGTGTACGTTCTTAAGCAACCCTTAACAATAAAGCTTTCGGCTTTACAAATATCACCTTGCCTTAATAAAAACTCTTTTCGTTTTAGCGTTTTATAGTGCAGTAGCGACACAAAAAAATCAGTTTCTTCTCGGTCGAGTTTAATATGTTTCGCAATATTTTGAAGTATAGGATCAATATTCATTCCTAAGGCTGATGTGCTCACAATAATAACGTTAGAGATTTTATGGGTGTAGATTATTAACCTTCAATGAACTATTTTTTAGGTATTATCGCTGTTGCTTCAATTTCTATCAGGATGTCTTCCCTGAATAATTTAGTAATCTCTACCAATGTGCTGGCTGGGGGTGTCTGCGTATTAATAAACCGATCTCTTACATTCCTAAGACTTTGAATCTGCGAAACATCTTTCACATATATTCCCAATTTGACTATGTTATCCATTGTTCCTCCCAAATCTGTCAGTATATTTTTGATATTGACAAAAACCTGTTCAGTTTGTTTTTCCATGTCATTCTTTCCTACAAGGTTTCCATTCTTATCAAGAGGTACTTGTCCGGAAAGAATGATCATTTGACAATTTCCAAGATCAATGACTGCGGCTTGTGAATATCCTTTAGGGTTGACAACCGATGAAGGATTTTTAAATTCCACGATTGAAGCATCAGTTTGAGAGAAAGAAGTAAGTGATAACAAAAGCAGGATTAGTGCAACAGCTGTTCTGCCAATTTTATATCGTTTCATTGTTTTTATGTTTTTGGAGGATGTTCAATGTCTAAAATAAAGTGATTTTGGTTAAAGTGCAAGAAATGGAACTTCCTTCCTTTCATTTTGGATAACCCCTAACCCCTAAAGGGGAACTTCTCTACATAACGGATTAAGGTAATACACGAAGTGTGATTTTTATTTCATTAAATAAGGAGTTCCCCTTTAGAGGTTAGGAGTACTATAAATAAATCCCTCACTTTTCAATAAACTTCCTTATCTCCTCTATCCCATTTTGGGCACCTGCACTATTGATATCTACCAACATCCACACATGATCGTGTTTTTCATACTGACTTAATTTTGTTTGAGGCTGACGGGCAAAAATTTTATCGTAAACGGCCCTGCTATCATCTAATAGAATTTCATCAGAGCCTACAAGAATTATTGTTGGAGGAAATGCGCCATTCATTAATGCAATCGGGTTGGCAGCAAAAATTGGAGAATCATGAATATACAGGGAAGTGTATTCTTCTATCATTGCTTTCGTAAGGATTGGATCAGACGCCGCATTATACACTAGCGATTCATTCTTTCCTGTTAAATCGGCCCATGTTGAAAGTAATAGTCTAAATACTTTATTATTTCTTTATTTTGGTAACTAACAGTATAGACACATTAAATTATCACCATGACAATTAATAAAAAAATTGGGATTATACTAACTGTTTTAGGCTTACTTATGTTTGTTGCAGGGGTTTCCATGTTTACTTATCAGGGAAAGCCACTAAGTCCTTTCTTAAGTAAAATTGGAATGTATTCCTTCATCCTTTGGTTCCCTGTAGTGATTATAGGAATAATACTAATAATTAAGAAAAAGAGTTAAACTGTGCTCCTCAAGCTTTGAAACTTGCTCCAACTTGTTTCAGTGTAGCATCACTTTAGAGTGAATATAACACGAAGGACTTTGTCTGGCTAATAACATTAGATAAATTTCTATTAGGGTAACAAAACTTAGAACACACCCCCAACCCCTCTCAAGAGGGGAACCTAATCAACTACGTTGATGCGTTAAGCCGAGAAATCCCACTTTAAGAGGGGGTAGGGGTGTGTTTCTTACCGCTATAAAAAATATCCCACGACTTACAACGGCAATGGCTCCACCTCAATCCGTTGCAAAGGGCGCCTTCCTATTCTCAGCAATAAGATCAGCAGTATTGGGAGGAAACTCATCACTGCCATTACCAGGTAGATATCCTTATAGGTAAGCATTGTAGCTGGCTTGGTAATTTCTGATTGCAATGGATTATCAGCCATTTTATCCGCTTCAGTTGGCTTGGATCCTTCAGATAGGTAATAGTTTTTAGTGTTTTTGTGTTTCTGTGCAGCAGCATCATTCCCGGTTGTTATTTGCTGGCCGATTCCCGTTTTGTGCAGTGTAGTTGTATTAGCTATAATAGTGCTTAAAACAGCCCCTCCTAAAATTGTCGCAAATACAATCCGGGCTATTATGCCACTCATCATTCTTGATGTACTTAATGGTTTTGGTACATTTTCAGAGATATACAAAGCACTTAACAGGTACAAAAAGCCAATACCAATTCCTTTCATAATAAAGGGCAATATAAAATCCTGTTCGCCGATACCGGGATAAAACCTGAAATACATCAATAAATGATAAAGACTAAAAGCGAGGAAACCCAATATCGCCGCCACATTCAGATAAACTTTATGATACATCATGTAGGTGCAGATAGGAATAGAAATTACCAAGCCCACCAGGATATACAGGTGTGTGTGCGCTATGTAAAATTCATCAAAACCAAGTATACCGGCCATGTATCCCATTACCACACTCCCGGTGCCGTTAGCCACACCAATAAGAAAGAAAAACAGGGTTCCTAACACTACATTTTTGTAGGCGTACACTTTAAAATCAATAATCGGATTTACCTTATTTAATGCATAAAAAATATAAATACCTGTCATGATCATCAGCGTTGCTGCTGCCATCCTAATTTTTGAATCGGAAAACCACTCCCTGTTTTGCCCTTCGGCGGTTAAAAACAGGATCGGAATCAGAAATAGGATCAACAAAATCCATCCGGTAAAATCGAACCGAAAGGGTTGCTTGCCTAGCACAATGTCTTTCCTGATAAAAACGAAGGTTAAGAGAATGCATAGAAAAAAGTTGATATTAAGCATCAGCAATGACGTACGCCAATCGTAAATACCGGAGAAATGTGCCCCTAAAAACTTATACAAATTACTGCTTCCCTGTATGATAAACTGAATAATGCCGTACATAACGGCCATATTAAGTGTAGGATTGTAATAAAGAACGATGGGAATAATGGCCGCTACTATTCCGAAAATGGTAAAAAAAGCAAGTATCGACCGAAAAAAGATAAACCAGAAAACATCAGGAGCATATGCGGAGCAGGTATTCATTAGTATGGAAATAATGGTTATTAAAAGCATCATGGACTTTAACGGAAACTTTTTAGATAGTTCAAGTGCTAATGGTAAACCCGCCACTATTACAAACAAGGGGACAAAGTTCATGTACATAAACTCAACCGATGAGGCTCCAAAATGGCCTTGCAATTGTGAATTCACATAGCCTGTTGCGTTGAGTGCATTCAGAAAAGGAATGATCAACAAGTACAATCCCGTTACTTTTAGCAACTCTGCTTTTCGCCACCGCATTTAATCATTTTTTGATTTCCACACTAACATTCATGCCGGGTTTTATTCCGGTAAGTTTTTCGGGAGTGTCTGTAAACTCAATTCGAACAGGTATTCGCTGGGTTATTTTCACAAAATTCCCGGTTGAATTATCAGGAGCAACCATCGAAAATTTAGCACCTGTTGCCGGAGAAAGCTCACTAACCTTACCTTTAAACGATTTTCCTCCTAAAGCATCCACCATAATATCAACAGGCTGACCTACTTTAACCTCTTCCATTTGAGTCTCTTTAAAATTGGCTATAACCCATTTTTTGTTTTGAATGACAACTTCGGCCAATACCTGGTTCACGTTAACCAACTCGCCTAAATGAATGGTACGTTCTCCGATAATACCATTTAACGGGGCTAAGATTTTGGTATAAGACAATTGCAGTCGCGCCGCAGCAAGATCAGCCTCTTTGCGCTTCAGTGTTGCTTTGGCCGATTCAATGTTAAGCTGATTTTGTTTGGTAACTGATCTGCTGGTGGCCACATCACTTTGCATGGCTTTAAGGCCGGCTTGTTCTGATTTTAGTTGAGCCGTTACCTGATCGAACTGATTAAGTGTAACCGCCGAATCCCTGTACATATTCGTGAAACGCTTATAATTTTTCTCCGCCCTTTCGAGATTAGCCACATTACCTTGCAAACGTGCTTGTGTTGCATTCTCTGTTGACTTTGATATAGTTACTCCCTGTTGCATAGCCACCAGATTAGCTCTGGCAATCTCCAAATCGGCTTCGGCTTGGGCCACTTTAATCAAAAACTCTTCATCATCCAGCAAAACAATCGTATCGCCGGCACGAACGCTTCCATATTCAGTAAATTTTATGGACTTAATAGTACCCGCCACACGAGATGTTACTGCAGCAATATCTGCATCAACCTGTGCATTGTTGGTTTTAATTTTACTACTGAAGTCGAAAAATATCGACAACATCCAGCCTACTCCTGCTATTAAAAACAGGATGGCAATAACTTCAATAAACAAGTTTTTCTTTTTCTCCTGTTTCTTTTCAGCTGTGTCGTTATATTTTTCTTCTGCCATAACCGTTTAATTCAGTTTACCCATTGAATACAACAGCGAATAATATTGAATGATCGCTTCTATAATGGCCTTATTTAATGACAATTTTGAATCATTAACCTGTAGTTCGGCGTCAATCATATCGATGATCAGGGCAAACTCATTATCGTATTTACTTTTTACAATCCGGTAGTTCAATTCAGCCCGTTCTACATTTTGTCGGTAAGCAACGATGTTGGTCTTGCTTTCGATAAAATTAACATAAGAGTTTTTTACATCCTGTTCGATCAGATTTCTGACATTACTAATGTTATCATCTTCTTTTTGGATCTGAATTTTATCGGCTTTTATTCGATGTTTTAAATTATAGATCGATGACAAATCATAACTTAGACCTATGCCCACCGCCCAATAGTTTAAAATATCCGGTTGAGGGGGAAACGTGCCGGGAACAGGAAATTCGGAACTGTAAATTGCACTGGCCGAAATGGCAGGTTTTGCTGCACTCTGCGTAACTTTTAGTGTTAATTCCGACAAGTTCTTTTGTAATAGCGATTGTTTAATTTCATTCCGATTTAAAAAGGCATCCTGCAAGCATTGATCGTATCGGATACTATCTGCAGGAATCGCTAAAACGACTGACCGCGGTTGTATGCGTGTATTGGTTGGCAAGCCAGACAAAATGCATAAATAATTGCTTTGCAAATCAATGCTGTTCCATGCCTTAAAAACTTCGATCTCGAAGTTTGATAATTGCAATTGCGTACGGAGAAGATCGCTCACTAGATTTTGTCCATTTGCAACCCTCGACTCCAGTTGCTTAATATTGATTTTTACATTTTTGATGTTCTCCTCAATGATTTCAACTTCGCGGTACAATTTATAAAGTAAATAAAACTGGGTAATGATCGATAACTTTAGCTTGTTTTCCGTCATTAACAATAGTTCGTTCTGAATACTGCTGAATGTTTCGCTTTGTGCGATCTGTGTTTTGATCCTTCCTCCCAAGTAAACAGGCAGACCGGCTGCCACATTCCAACTCGCCTGATGATGGTAATAATCAATGATGGTATCATTAGAATAAAAACCTCGATACAAAACTGGATTACCAACAAAGTTGTAGTTGCCACCCACATTCACATAGGGTGCTTTTAATATTTTTGTGGCTTTAATATTCTCGACAGCAATGGCACTGTCTTTTTGAGACATTTTTAAATCAAGGTTATTTTGTGTTGCAAGTCCGATTAGTTCATCAAGGCTGATTTCCCTAACCGTTAATCCGGCTCTTTTTTGTGCAGCTACAGTTTGAATTCCGCCCATTATTAATGACGCAATAAATAGAAAAATAATATCTCGGGTAGATTTTAGTTTTCTCATTGCTGACACATCATTTAAGAATACCGACCGTTAAATCTCTCCCTATTTATCATTTTTCTTATTCATTCTTAGCAGGAGGAGCAACGTAATTATTTACCCATATTCCTGCCAGTTTATACCCTAATGAAAGAACAATAGCCCCAGTAAATAAACCCACAAACCCTGATAACATAAATCCACCAATGGCACCCAGAAAAATTACTACCATTGGAACCGGTGCACCTTTGCCCATTAACAACGGTTTAAGCACGTTGTCACTTAGTCCGCAAATAAGAATAATAATTCCCCATATTGTTGCTGGCAACGGCTCTCTAACAGAGTACAAATAAATGATTACAGGTATTGCCACAATTGCTCCAGGTAGCTGAACAAGAGCTAGTAGGAACACTAGCAATGCCCAAATTCCAGCAAAAGGAACTCCTGCCAGCACAAAACAAATCCCCATTATGATGAATTGTATAAATGCTACACCCAATATTCCCTTGGAGACATTCCGGACCGTTTGAACCACCAATTTGCTGAACTCCTCACCCCGGTTAGCCACCAGCCTATTAGAAAGTACCCCCGCCGCTCGCTGACATTCATCACTAAAAACCAAAAATATTCCGGAGATGATTATTGAAAAGGCAAACATCAGGATGTTAGAAAATACACTCTTTACTGAATTCACTATTTTTTGTCCCCATTCCATTACTTCATCTCGATGAGTGACCATGGCAGAATCTAAATTCTTGGATGCCAAACTCCACTCTTTGTACACTTTGTCTCCTACCAAAGGCCAATCTGCCACTTTCTCATTAGGTGGAGGTATCTTAAAGGTGTTATTTTCAAATGAAGTTTTTAATTCCTTAGCTTCATCAACGATGGAAGATATCATCAGTATAGTGGGCAAAAGCAGAATGCAAAGAAGTAACAGTACTACTATGGTGCCCGTTAGTCCTTTTTTCCCATTTAACACTTTAAGCAAGCGCCTATACATTGGGTAAACTGTAATAGCAAGAATTACGGCCCATAGCAAAGGAATGGTAAAAGGTAGAATAATCAATCCACTCCAACTAATGAGCGTTAATATCAGCAGCAGCTTTATAAAAAGGTCGATGGTTCTCCTTTCTATTAAAACATTATTTTCATGTTCAGAGTTCATAGCTCCCAGATTTTATTGATTATTAACTAGTTAAATTGTCTGCATACAATTAAAAACTATTTAAACCGCATGTATGAAGTAAAGAATTGCCTAGAAAGGTTTTAATGAGGTGATTTCGCCGGATGATCAGATAGTAACCGTCTTGTAAGGATTGCTTTCTGCCTATTAGTTAATTTACCACAAGCAGAATATGTATTAATATACAAAAAATAATAGATTGATGGCTATTTTTAACTCAATTAGATTTTTCTTTCCCCTACAGCGCAAAATATTACTCCAGTCAAAGAAATAATTGAATTTGATTTAATAATTATTCAGGCTTAGGGCAATGTTTGAAAACTTGCCATTTAGTTAAATTTCTTTGTTTTATCTTCGCCGAATTCTGCTTACAGAAACTTTTAACTAATAAAAAGACTTCAAAACCATTTATGTCTGAATCACAAGCAATTGAACAATCATCTGATCAATCCTTTAAAAAATACATACCGGTTTTTACTCTAATTTGCTGTTTAATCAGCATTGTCCTTTATGTTGGGATCAACCTCGAAGAAGATCCAAATACATGGGAAGCCTTATACAAATGGGGAGCTCCATCCAATTTTGATATTTTCAAGGGTAATTATTGGGGCCTTATTTCTTCCAATTTTCTGCATATCGAATTTTGGCATATCGGACTAAACCTTTATTGGATATGGATACTTGGGAAAAAGGTGGAGTTTGAAAGTAAAAAAGTCAATTTCATCCTATTAATTCTTTCTTCTGCGTTGGTTAGTTCATTGGCTCAACTTTCTTTTTCGAGCACAACGGGAATAGGATTATCGGGTGTTGGATATGCATTATTTGGCTTTATTTTCATCCGGAGCAAAACTACTATTGCCTATGAAAATTACCTTGATAAGAAGATTGTAAATCTGTTTTTCGTTTGGCTCCTTGTTGGTATTTTATTAACTAAAACCAACATTCTTCCAGTCGCCAATGCGGCACACGCAGGTGGGCTATTATGGGGCATGTTGATGGCTTATCTTGCAGGATTCAACAGTTCAAAGCAATGGTCCGTGGGAATAGCTGCTATTGCTATTTTAGGCTCATCAATCTTTTGGAATCCGTTTTCAACAGCACTTCTTTCTTACCAGGCTTATGATCTTCATAATCATCAACAATTGGACAAAGCCATGTTGATATACAAGGAGATTATAAAGCGTGATAAAAACAATGCATTTGCAAAAACAAACATTCAGCAGCTGGAAATACACGAGCTCGAGGAAAAAGCTGCCTTGCTTTTCGAAAAGCAAAACTATGCTGAAGCAAAAAAGATCTATCAGCAAATTTTAACGATCGATAAGAATAACGAATCGGCGAAGATAAATCTGGCGAAGATAAACGACGAAATTGCTCTTTGGGGCAAGTAACAACCTTGTCTCCTGAGCATTGCACCGCTTCGCAGTCACTTATTTTATCGGTTGATAGCTAAATTTTTTAAAAATTACCTTCCCGTCGCCCATTGACACCAATTGAATGCCAAATAGTCAATCCGGGATAATATTCAAAAGAAGAATGTACTATATAAAAATTCTCACCATCAAGGCTATCTATCAAAACCAATAAAAAGCGCCGGTAATTTACCGGCGCCTAAAAACTCCCCATCAAGTTTTCTTGGTAAAAATGTCCCCTCTTATTATTCCTTAATCACATTAGCCTGAATGGTTTTTCCATTTGGCATGTGTACTAAAATGAAATAAAGACCTTTATCCCACTGTGCTCCATTTAAAATGAGTCCGGTTTTACCAACTTCTACATCTTTGTTCAATTGAGCTACTCGTTTACCATTTGCATTGATAACAGATAACTCAATCACCCCTTTCTGATCAGACACAATTTCAAGATTTAACTCATACGAGAATGGGTTCGGATAAGCAATCACACTGTTCACAAACTCTTCCAGAGCAACTTCTCTAACGGTTTCATTTTGAGTAGTGCTGGTAAATCCACTGCTTTCCACCACTTTCAATTCTTCAGGCTGCACCATCATTGCCAGTGGTTGAGCACCAGCCGGACAACCTTTATAAACCCAACGGAAGGCATCAGCTATCACCACTCCATTAGTTCCGTTATTCTTGATCACTACGTTACTATTAGCACTTGCATCAAAATCAAACGTACCTAATGAAACCCATGTACTACCATTTACCTGCTGATTTAAGGTTACAGTTGTTGTTCCTTGCAAATGATTAATATCGATAGGAACATTAGTAGCGCGGTTTGTTCCAGCCACGTAATACGTATAAACTTCGTAAGAACCTGTTTCTTGTACTGTAGGCGTAAACTTAGCCGTTTTCGTTCCTTGTCCGGTGCCACTATCATGTTTATAACCCGTTCCATAATAACCAGCACTGGTTCCTGTACTCCAAGTTCCCGTGAAGGTGGCAGTTGCATCATCAATAATTTTCTCAGTTATTGACGGAGCAACACATGAACCTTCCGGTGTTAAATTGATGGTATAATCCTGAACCTCTCCATAAGCAAAGTTGGTACAAGGCTCTGTGGTATAATCAGCAGAAGTACCATTCATTGAAACCCTCATTCTGGTTTTACCATCCAACGCAGAAGCCGGAATAGTAATAGAACCGGTAACCGTATTTTTATTAACGCCACCCGGGTTAAACACTAACTCACCTGCATCCAGAAAATCACCATCTTTATTGAAATCGATCCAAATTTTCCAATATTCATTGTAAATGGTCGATGAATAAGCAGGCTGTAAACTAATGCTATAGGTACTTCCTTTAGCAAGGTTTATTTGTTGTGTGGTAAAATCACCATAACCGGCATCGTTTCCGCTTGAATGAACAAATGCTCCAATAGTTACTTTTGAAATCCACTCATAGGTACTGTTAAGCCCTTTCGAGTTACAATACGCCAGCGTTCCGGTAACATTTACAGGCGAGCTGAATACACTTTCATTGTTATTTTTATCGATAGAACTAACCACAAAGTAGTTTTCTACGCCGCTTAACATACCGGCTGTTACAGTAAAGGCCGTGTCGGCTGTTACTCCTACGATTTTAGTTCCGTCTTGTGCATTCGTAGTTATTTCGCCTGTACTGCCAAAACGATAGATCACATATTTAGTGGGTTTATCGCCATCACTTGCTGCTAACGCTTTATTCCAGATCAGCTTATTATTTTGATAATGAAGGTTAGAAGGGTTTGATGGACAAACACCATCTTTCCAGCTCATAGACGGTGGGATCGATTTGTATTTATATTGATTTTGCTTTAATAATGTTTTAATGCTCTTATCATTTCCAATAAGGTCATTAGCCGTAAAGAAAATCTGGCCAAGAGCAGCCATGTTATTACTGATACGGTTTTCATTTACCTGGCTTTGTATCGTACTTGCCGGCCAGTTAGAATCAGTTAACCTGTAAAGCGCCAAGCCCGGATACAGGTGACGACCGTAAAGTGCGGCCTGATCATCCCACCATGCTACTAAAGCCGAGTAATCTTGTCCGCCTCCAAAGCCCCAATATAACTGAGGGGCAAGATAATCTACCTTACCTGCCTGTAACCATGCAATCGGGTCACAGTAAATATCATTGTAAGATGACAATCCGGTGATTCCTGAAGGCACACCGCTTTTCCAGATTCCGAACGGACTAATACCGAAGCGGATATTTTTATTTTGCTGAGCGTTTACTTCCTGAATCTTATCATACACCATAGCTACCATCTTATTCACATTATCACGTCTCCAATCAGCCAGACTTAAGCTGGTAGGATTATAAGTAGAATAAGTTGTGGCATCCTGATTAGTCATACCCGAATAAGGGTAGAAATAATCATCGAAATGGATACCATCAATATTATAACGCGTTACGATATCGGTGATAACACTCAGCAAATAATCACGCACTTGCGGAATACCCGGATTCAAGAATGTTTTTGATTCGGCTACAAATGTCCATTCCGGATGCACTGATGCCACATGTGTTGAAGCTAAAGTTGGTGTGCCCTGTTTTGCGCGGTATGGATTTATCCATGCATGCAGTTCAAGACCTCTGGCATGAGCTTCATTAATAATAAAACTCAACGGATCCCACATTGGCGAAGGAGCTAAACCTTGTTGACCTGTTAAGTAATAACTCCAAGGTTCAATTGTAGAAGCATACAACGCATCACTTTCAGGTCTGATTTGAAAGAATACCGTATTAACTCCTGCCGAAGCCAATGAATCTAACATTACTTTCAACTCTTGCTGTTGTACAGCTGGAGCCGCTGTTGGCGAAGAAGGCCAATCGATATTTGACACAGTTGAAATCCAACAGCCACGTAGATCACGCTTAGGGTAAGAGCTGTTAACCTCCGGACCACTATTGCTGCACAAAGTAGGTTCAACAACAGCAATACTTGTGGTTGCGTTATTTGAGCTTACGCCTAATACATCTTTTACATTGTAAACGAATGAATCGCTGCCTAAATAATCGGTTGCAGGTGTATACGTTATTTTACCGGTTGAATTATTCACGGTGGCAGTACCATGAGCCGGAGCTGTAACTACAGTAACTGAAGCAAGGTCAAATGCATTTCCATTGCTCTGATCATTAACCAATACATCTACGACAAGAGCCGTATTTTTACTGCTTTGTCCGGCATCGTTAACAGCCACAGGAGCAGTTGCCCCAATACCAAAATAAGTTAACGCTTTATCTGCAAAACTTGTTTGATTTGCTTGTGATGCGGTTTCTAATGGGAAGGTAACACATACCACACCTCCTTGCAATGTGCCAGCTCCGAAAGTTCCTTTATAAGCTACTCCACCTCTAGTGCTTGCTACGGCATAGTTCAATACGTAAGCAGAACCTCCGTTAGTAGAAATATTATCAGGAAAATCTTCAGGGTAAGTAATACCAAATGGAATGGATAATCCGGCGAAAGCAGTACCACTCACTCCTGTAGCCGGTGTATAGTTCGAAGCCCCGTCACCCACATATTTTGCTTTCAGGTAATTATTGATAAATGCTTTATCGGCAGTTGAACCATTGGAATCCAAATCCCAGGCAATTTCAGAACCACTTACAATCAGCTTTCCTCCATTGGTTAAATAGGTTTGCACTTTGGTTTGTTCTGTTGTTGAAAATGTTTCGTTAACGGTTGATTCATCTCCTACAAACCAAACTACTAATTGATAATCCGATAGCAGTACAGTACCGTCTTCCACTTTTTCATTTGCAACGGTATTAATCTTTAACTGACGGGAATCTCTCAACGCTTTAAAATAACCCGTTGCAAAAGAATGGGCAGCAGAAGTATAGGAACCGTTAGTTCTGTCGAAACCGTCAACGATTAAAACTGACGGGCCGGTAATAGCTGATGATCTGGAGTAAATGTCACTTTCAAGACTTTCAATTTTTTGTGACTGAGCATCGGTTCCCACTGCAACTAATTTAAAGTGGTAAACGTTCCCAGTCGGTGGAACAATAAAATCTGTTGAACTATTCAGGGTAACCTGTGTAGCGGCTGCGCCTAATGTATTCTCATCTGCAGCAAGCGCCCAGGTTGTCAATGCATCGTCAGTAGCATAGTACAAACGATATCCAACAAGGTTACTTTCTGTATTGGCTTTCCAGGTTGCTTTTACACCAGAACCGGTTCCCGGATTAGTCAATGTATACAGGGTTGGTCGTGCCGGATTGGTTCCGCCGGCGGCAAGGCTAACCTTGTTCAAAAACAGGTTCCATACTTCGGCTGTCATATTTGGGCATGATGTAGATTTAACATCATTATGCCCATTGATACCCGGAGCCGCTACAGCCCTAACCTTAGGAATATTTCTGCGTGTACAAACATCATTAGCCAATTGTCCGGCAGCGGTTAGCATTGGATCGCTGTACCACATAGCCAGATTGGTCGCCAATACTTCATGCTCCGTACCGATACCTCTGTCGTTATAATAACCAACACCTTGTGACCATGAGCGATTAGCTTCGGCCACTACCTGCGTTACTTCACCGTCCGAATTTCGGATCACATAATGGGCACTAACTTGCGAAGAACAGTTTTTAAACCAATCAATTGCACCTTCATAAGTTCCTGTAGCCACATAATGAACGAAATAATATTCGATAGGAGCTCCGTTACGACTGTTATAATTACAGGTGGTAAAATCGGATACAGCCTGTGCATAATCGGTTGGAGGAGCAGCAGCTGCGGCCATTGTGGTATATATACGTTTGGCACTTACATAACTATCATCACTTCCTTTTTGCTTTGGAAATTCTTGCTCCACTCCTTTCAATTGTTTCATGTTAACCTTTACCGAAGGAACATCAACAATTTCGGACCACAAGGTAACCGACTTTGATCCTGTCGACATTAAATCGAAGAAACGAAGTGCAAGCTTCTCTTTATAAACAGGATTTTGCAAACCAGTGAGCTCTTTGGTTGGCTCAAACCAATCTTCAATGGTTACTGCCTCTTTTTTCTGGTAACTCGCCAACAACGCTGCCGCAGCGCGGATGTTGGTTTTAGCATCGTCTTTAATTTGCTGAGGAGTAACTTTTAAAATAGCTGAAGCTTCCGTTATTTGTTTGGTAAATTGATTCTCTACCAAACCCATTACGCCCCATGAACCATACATTGATTCACTGATTTGCGCCCAGTTACTTTGTACCTGTCCAATGGCCATCAATAATTCTTGCGGTACATTAAACTCTTTGGCAGCATCCTTAAAATACTTCGTCATTGTTTTTACCGAAGGTTGAGGACGGTTGAGGTACTCTTCCAGAAGTTCTTCTTTGTGATCGTGACCGTAATCGGCACCGGTTTTTACATCCCCTTTTTGAGCAAAAACTGTTTTTTTAAGATAACCGGTTAAATCACGCTGTAAAAATTCATCTCCGGCTGCATTTGATTTTTTTTTGATAGTGGTTGTGACCATCCGATCAGCCAGCTGCAGCAACTCACTGTCGGTTTGTGGACTCTTTAACGGCTTTTTTTGCCCGTAAGCGGATTCTCCGCTAAAAACACTCAGGCATAAACCAAACCCGAAAAGAGCAAGCCTTGTTGCATTTTTCATTGATATAAAAGTTTAGAAGTTGACTGTTTTAATGGAGAGGCAAATAGCGATGCTTGAAGAGGCAAACCGACAAAACAGAGAGGTAGATTTTTTTATTAATGGGTCACAATCACCTTTAAAGTGTAACACATTAATTACTTAATGATATTTAAAAATCACGCACAAACATGCACGTAACAATAATATTACATTAAATAATCCAAAAATCACGTTTTATGGGACTTTATAGTTCTTTGTTTTTGAGCGGACAGAAAACTTCGCGCAAAATACGGCATATTTAGAAAGATCAAGAAAGGTACATGAGGATTGAATTTGTATAGCTTTACCAGTTGTTGCACCTAACGGCGTAACAACTGCTTTACAATCTCGGAGCTACCGATCTGTTACTCCAATGGAGTATTCACTTCAAAACCGGTCATTTGAATTAACTTATAGTTTGCGATGCTTTTCAAGACTTAGGAGAGGTCTTGCATTAAAGAATTAAAAGATTTGAAAAGTTAACTCCGTTTGGAGTGAAACTAAACAGAGAATGTCATTATCAAAAAAACGGGTTCCAGGCAAACACCGGAACCCGACAAATGAAACTTGATTTAGGTTATATAAAGAAGATCTTGATAAGGTTTATCAATGTGTTCATTATGGTGTTTTAATTGAGCTGCATTCCCAGTTGCAATCCAATACCATAATGAACAATCTTAAAACAAAGGTTCATATATCCATCACAAATGTCAATACTTTTGAATTTATCCGGAAATTTTTCGGAAAATCTAGGGAAAATTATCTTATTTTTCAGTTTATCTTATCTTTGAACTTTAAAATTGACTTTTTTCAGTCCGATCAACCAGCACCCAGATGAATGATTTAGATAGTATTGATCTTGAGATCCTGAAGCTTCTTCAAAAAGATGCTTCATTAACCAATAAAGAGATTGCTTTTCAGTTGCGTAAGTCAATTGCGACCGTTCATGAACGGATAAGAAGATTGAATGAAAAGGGAGTGATTAAGCGAATTGTAGCCATTTTAGACCGAAAAAAGATCAACAGAAAGCTTATTGCCTTTACGCATGTTTTATTAAATGATCATACGGTTGATACCTTAAATCAGTTTGAACTAGAAGTGATTAAGTTTCCGGAAGTGATGGAATGCTTACAAATGAGTGGCTCGTTTGACTTTATCCTACGCATCGCGACCCACGACATGGATACTTATCATGATTTTTATCGGAATAAACTAGCAGCACTTCCCAATATTAATACGGTACAAAGTTTCTTCGTTCTTTCAGAAGCTAAGAGCGATACTGCTTATCCGTTATAATATTATTTTCGGATGATACTTAAATTAAAAACGACTGATTTTAAGGGTACATCATTTTTATCAGTCGGCACAGCATTTATGGCATCAGCAACTTCAAGTCCACTAACAATTTCGCCGAAAACGGTGTAATCACCATCGAGGTGCGGGGTGCCTCCTATAGTTTTGTAAACTTCACGTTGATCTGCAGGAATTTTTCTGTTTCGTTTTTTCTCAATCGCATCCAATTCTTCATCACTTCTCTTTTTGCCTGCTACAAAATAAATCTGGGTAAAATAAGACGCTTTTTCATGATTATCATCTCTACCTGCTCCCAAAGCTCCCTTTTTATGGAATAATGAGGCTTTTATTTCAGCAGGGAATCGTTTTACGCCGAGCTCTGGATGCTGTTTTTCCCTGTTTAGAATAGTGTCGTCAAGTTCGCCTCCCTGGCTCACAAAGTTTGCTATCACCCGATTAAACTGAGCATTTTTATACCAACCCTTTTTAACTGCCTTCACAAACATATCTCTGTGTTTGGGGGTTTCGTCATAAAGCATCACATCTATATTACCCATATTAGTACTAAACCGTACAGTAACAGATTGTGCTTTAACACTAAGTAAAGTACCTATGAATAGTAAAAGCAGTATAGTTTTTTTCATAACGGAGTTTGTATAATCGTAAAAGTATAAAATAACATTAAATGTTAACAAGATCTATTTCCTTTGAGGCGAACATCCATCAATGCAAAGAAAAAGAGCTCCTGTTTGCACAAAAGCCCTTTCCAAAGTTATCATCAGACTGCTAATATTTAAGAATGTGTTTCCTCCAAAGTTAGCTGAGGAGAGGTTTGTGTACTATTTGATAAAAACTTTTGTTTAAGCCAGTTTCTTACAGGCTCGTCATATAGTTTTAATGCTACGTATGCCAATAAAATAAAGAATGCAAATAAGGCAATTCCTACATACACCATTTGCTCTAAAGAAGGTTTTTGTGCGCCGTTAACCCACGATATATAAATATAGATGAACGGATAATGCAGAATATAGATCGGATACGAAATATCCCCTGAAAACTTACATAATTTGGCCCATTTCCCGTCTATCTGTCCTCCGGCACCTGCTGCAACAATTATCGGGAAAGCAATGATGATACAAGCTGCCTCATACAAGCCATTAAACTTAAAGTAAGGTAAACACATCAGCACTACTAACAGCACTGAACATACAATATATGCATGTTTGATTTTTATCAGTTTACCCATGCGGAACAATAATAAACCCGCAAAAAACGGGAACATCATCCGCACCACTCCGATCCAAAAATTATCGAAACCCCAACCTGTTGCTACATCACCGCGTGAAGTGGCTACTGCCGTAAGAACAGCTCCGCTGATGATTACAACAATCCATAATCCCACTTTATTCAAGCGTCTTCCTATCAATGCATACAGAATATTTGCAATGTATTCCTGGAGCAGCGACCAGCAGGGACCATTTAATGAATGGGTTTCGCCCCATCCACGTACATCCGGAGAAGGAATCAATGTTAAACTTAACAACATAATTCCGATCAACTTGATCATTCCGATTTTATCAAACCCGTCGCTATACGGATTTAACCAAACGCCTAACGCACCGATGACCACACTTAAAATTACCAGCGGGTGCAAACGGATCAACCTGATTTTGAAAAAATCTTTCACGGTCATTCGGCCCCAACGGTCGTCGTAGGCATAACCCACAACAAAACCTGATAACAGGAAAAAGAAGTCAACGGCCAGGTAGCCATGATGAACGGGATGAATAGAATAATCAATGATCTTGGCTTCAAATAAGTGGAAGATAACAACCACAAGTGCTGCGGTGCCACGAAGCCCATCGAGAATTGGGAAATGAGGTTTCACTTTTAAATTGGTTTTTTAGATGTTTATAATTGTTTAGTGTTGCATTTATTCTGCGTTATTCTTTAGCCACTCTAACCGACGCTGATCAGGAAGATGTTTAACGGTAAAGTTTTCAAATTTAGCATTGAATCCTTTTCCATCCGGACAGGCGGCCATCAGACCTACCATTACCGGGCGGTTAGCCTCAAGTGGTGCATTTCGCGACATAATATAAGATTTATCATCAAAAGAATAATAAATTTCAACGGCATCTAAGCGCCTGATAACTTTAATCCATATGAATGGAGGCACTTTATCAAGCTGTACAACACTCCAGTCACTTTTACCGTGTGTTACCACTGTACTTACATTAAGCTTATTATCCACAAACTCAACACCTGTTTTAATCCAGTTTTCATGATCTGTTCGAATCATTAATCCCATTTGATCAAATCTTACTTTATAATCGCCGGTTAATTTCACTTTAGCTTCAAACTCTCCACCATAGGTGGCGTAATAGAATGGGGCATCATCAACAGTAAATCCATAATGCGAAATCCGCCAGTAATCACTTTGAGGCGTTACAAACATTGACAATGCATTGTTTTTAATTTCCCATTTTTCGGGTTCATTAAACCATTGCATTTTATCCAGGCTTTGAGCAAAAGCAGATTGCAATGAGAAAAGGCAGCTAATTACAACAATTAGTTTCTTCATAATACTTGGTTTAAATGTAAAAGCCCCATAATTGGGGCCCCTACATAACTTAACTATTTACCTCAGTTTGAATGCTGTTTTGGTTTTAATGTTAGCTGATGAAGCGCCGATCAAGGCTTCAAAATCACCTGGTTCAGCAACCCATTCATGTTTTTTATCATCAAAGAAGCTTAAAGCTGCTTTGTCGACAGTAATTGTAACTGTTTTGGTTTCACCAGGTTTTAATGAAACTTTCTCGAAACCTTTAAGTTCTTTTACCGGACGAGGCAATGACGATTTAAGATCGCTAATGTAAAGCTGTACAACTTCTGAACCTTCTCGTGTACCCGTATTTTTAACATTTACAGTAAACGTGATTTTATCATCAGCTGTGAGTTCCTTTTTATCAGCAGTTACTTTTCCGTACTCAAAAGTGGTATAACTTAAGCCGTGACCAAAGCTGAATAAAGGTTTAATCTTCTGTTTATCGTGCCAGCGGTAGCCAACAAAAATTCCTTCTTTATAAGTAACCTCTCCGTCTTTACCAGGGAAGTCACCCATTGCATGAGCAGCATTGTCGCTCAACTTAACAGGGAAAGTAAATGTTAATTTACCTGAAGGGTTTACATCACCAACTAATACCGCAGCCAGTGCATTGCCGGCTTCAGTACCAAGGAACCATCCTTGTACAATTCCCGGAACCTCATTTACCCAAGGCATTGCCACTGCATTTCCTGAAATGTTAACGTAAACAAGATTTTTATTAGCCTTCAATAATTCAGTGATCAGTTTATCCTGGTTATAAGGAAGGCCCAAACCTTTACGGTCGTTTCCTTCTGAATCCTGGAAATCACTTTTATTTAAGCCTCCAACAAAAACCACTACATCGGCAGTTTTAGCAACTTTAATTGCTTCAGCCATTAACTCCTCAGCTGAGCGATTATCTTTCAGGTTTTGGCCTGACACAACACCATTATAGCTGCCATCAGCATCACCCACATAACCACGTGCGTAAACAACCTCTGCCTGTGAGCCAATTCTTCTTTTCAAGCCATCAAGCGGAGACACTTCATATTTTGCTTTTAATGAAGAACTACCACCTCCAACAGTCATCATTTTAATTGCGTTCTCACCTATTACTGCAATGCGTTTGGTTTTATTCAGATTGATTGGAAGAATATTATTCTTATTCTGTAATAGCACAATACCTTCTTCCGCAATCTTACGTCCGGCTAATGCATGCTCTTCCGTTCCGAATGAACCAAAAGGACGATTCTTATTCATATTGGTAAGGAATGATAAGCGCAAAATGCGACGCACTTTCTCATCCAGTTCTTTGGTACCAACTTTACCTGATTTAATCATTGCCAAATATGGTTTAGCCAGATAATAATTATCATAGGCATTACTTGTTCCCCATGATAAACCATCTGTCCAGGTACCAAATTCCATATCTAAACCATTGGTAATGGCCTGTTGCGTATCATGCACGCCACCCCAGTCGGCCACAACAACTCCCTGGAACCCCCACTCCTTGCGCAAAATATCATTTAACAAATATTGGTTATGGCAGCATTGCTGACCCTTATATTTATTATAAGAACCCATAATTGCCCAGGTATCGCCTTCCTGTATAGCAGCTTTGAAAGCCGGAAGATAGATCTCATACAATGCACGATCATCAACATTTACATTAATTGAATGACGTTCGGTTTCCTGGTTATTTAATGCATAGTGTTTTACACAGGTAGCCACTCCGTTTTGCTGAACGCCTTTGATATAAGGAACCACCATTTTAGCCGACAAAAACGGATCTTCACCCATATATTCGAAGTTTCTTCCGTTTAATGGTGTACGGTAAATATTTACACCAGGCCCCAATAAAACGGTTTTATTACGATAACGGGCTTCTTCTCCTATTGATTTTCCATACAACGATGACATTTCTTTATTCCACGTTGCAGCCAAACAGGTTAGTGCCGGAAATGCAATACAAGAATCGTTTGTCCAACCGGCCTGGGACCATTCATCCCATAATACTTCCGGACGAATACCATGCGGACCATCGGTCATCCAGATATCAGGAATTCCTAAGCGCGGAACTCCGGCTGAACTAAATTTGGACTGTGCGTGAACCATTCCAATCTTCTCTTCCAATGTCATCCGTGAAAGGGCATCCTCCACACGGTCTTTAATAGGCTTCGTGTCATCAAGGTAAACAGGCAATTGGGCCTGTCCGTATACACTAAACGAACTGCATAACACGATAACCGCAGCCTTTAGAATACTTTTAAACATAATTGATCTTTATTAAAGTGATAGCTTATTGCAATGTGAATTTTGTTGTTTTAACATCCTGGCTGTTACCGCCGATCATCAGGTCAAACTCTCCCGGTTCAAAAACATGCTCCAGGTCTGAGTTATAGAATTTCAACAATTCAGGAGTGATTTTAAAGCTGACAGTTTTCGACTCTCCGGCTTTCAGTTGAATTTTCTCAAAACCTTTTAATTCTTTTACAGGTCTTGAAATACTGCCAACCAAATCTCTGATGTAAAGCTGAACTACCTCGGCTCCGTCTCTTTTACCGCTATTCGTAACTGTTACGGATGCTGTGATTTCGCCGGTACCATTCATAGTAGCTGAACTTAATTTAATATCGCTATAGGTAAACTGAGTATAACTTAAACCATAACCAAAAGGATAAAGAGAGGCATTTTTCTCATCCATGTAGTTACTTCTGAATTTTTCAAAACCTTTATCAGCAGCCGGACGACCTGTATTCAGATGATTATAGAATAAAGGGATTTGGGCTACATTACGAGGGAATGTTGACACTAGCTTACCGCCTGGGTTTACATTTCCAAATAACACATCTCCGATAGCATAAGCAGCTTCACTGCCACCAAACCATACGTTGATAATTGCAGGGATATTTTCATGTTCCCAAACCAAAGTCATTGGACGACCGGCAAACAATACCAATACAACTGGCTTTCCTGTTTTCAATAATTCTTTTAATAATCGTTTTTGTACATCAGGAATACCAATATCTGTACGGCTGCTTGATTCGCCACTCATTTCTGAAGACTCGCCCATAGCTGCAACGATAACGTCAGACTGCGCTGCGATCTTCATTGCTTCTTCTCTTAGCTCTTCTTCTGTTCTGTTATCACGATTCAGTGAACGTCCGAATAATGTCGAATTAGCCTCCAATACCGGATCGCTTGTCAGGTTACAACCTTTAGCGTACAGAATTGAAGCATCTTTGCCGCCCACAGATTTTAAACCTTCCACAACTGTAGCAGGAACATCAAGCTTAGCTGCAACGCTCCAGGTTCCAACCATGTTTGAGCGGGTATTTGCTAACGGACCAATAACTGCAATGGTTTGTTTTTTAGCTAATGGCAACAGATTTCCTTCGTTCTTTAACAGGACAAAACTCTCAGATGCAGTTTTGCGGGCAACCGCTCTATTAGCTTGTGTATAAATATCTTTTTTAGCACGAGACAGGTCACAATATTTATATGGATTCGCAAACAACCCAAGTTTATATTTTGCTTCTAACACACGTCGACAAGCGGTATTGATTTGATCGATGCTTACTTTCCCTTCTTCCAATGATTTTTTCAGGGTAGACAGGAATCCTTCGCTCACCATATCCATATCCAAACCGGCGTTCAACGCCTGAGCAGAAACGGACTGCATATCACCCACTCCGTGATTAACCATTTCACTGACTCCTCCGTAATCGGCTACTGTAAATCCGTCAAACTTCCACTGTTTTCTTAGTACATCTGTTAAAAGCCATTTATTACCATGAGCAGGAACATTATCAACCACGTTAAATGAAGCCATCAAACTACCAACTCCGGCCTCAACTGCTGCCTGATAAGGATATAAATATTCATTATACATACGAATACGGCTCATATCAACCGTATTATAATCTCTTCCTGCCTCACCTGCACCGTACAAGGCGAAGTGTTTTACACAGGCAAGAATATTGGTATTTGCTGAAAATGAATTGCCTTTTCCCTGGTAACCACGAACCATCGCTTTGGCAATCTGTCCGCCTAAGTACGGATCTTCACCACTTCCTTCAGAAACACGACCCCAGCGAGGATCCCTTGCGATATCAACCATTGGGCTGAATGTCCAGCTGATACCGTCTGCACTTGCTTCTGATGCCGCTATGCGAGCAGATTCCTCAATTGCATTCATATCCCAGGTACAAGCAATGCCTAAAGGAATTGGAAATACTGTTTCGTAACCATGGATCACATCCATACCAAACAACATTGGTATTTTCATGCGGCTTTGCTCCACCGCAATTCGCTGAATTTCTCTGATTTTGTCGGCTCCTTTGATGTTAAACATTCCGCCCACCTGACCTTTTTTGATCTTTTCGGCGATGTTACTGTTCTTAGCCAACCCGGTGATGATATCTCCTTCACTCGGCAGGTTCAACTGTCCGATTTTCTCCTCTAGTGTCATCTGACTCATTAGTTTGTCGATGAATGACACCATTTTCGGATCTTTAACTTGCTGTGCCTGCACGCTAAATGCTGTTGCACAAACAATAATTGCTGTCAAAAATTTATTCATAATAAAAACACTGCTTTGTAATCGGAATACCCATTACAAATTGTTATGTAAATCGTAGCACCAACGCAGCTATCTTTCAATAGCATTTGGTTTTCCACCTTGTAAGATTTTGTATTGGGCTTAAAATAAATTGGTTATTCACTAAAGGCTTTTAGTGTTAAGCCGAGGATAAAACTAGGTAAATAAAACAGGCGTAAACTTTCCGGAATAAAAAAAGTAGCGATTTAAGACAGTTAAAAAATTGACTAACAAGTAATTAACATGTATTTAGCAACCCAAAAAAGTAGTAATTTAAGAACCCATAAGGCTTCATTTTCAACCTGTTAAAATTGATTGTAGAGTACTTCAATTCCTCTCTCTTATAAAAACAACCTATTCGGAGGAGCGCTAATACCGTGGGTCTTTCACTGTAGGCAACTTATAGAATTTAATTATTTCGAGACTTGCAAAACCAAACTCTTCCACTACTTTACCTTGCATTAAGTAACACCCTCCTCCCCTGAATGGATACTCTTTTGCCGAATCAGGAAAATGTACAGTGTCAAAGAAATCTCCCTTCACGTCAAAAAAGGTTCCAAAATACATCATATGCCCTTTAACCGTTTTTACTGATTTCTGTGCGACAAAATTCCCAATCATTCTAACAATCTCTCCAACATGACTGATCAGGTCTTTAGCCATCACATCACCTCTTTGCCGGGTTTGTAATAGGTCGAAATGCGACTGAGTAACAGGAAAACCCAACAGCTCTATTTCATCAAATGTATTTTCAAGTGTTGTGTTAATCAGTTCGGGCAAGCGGAACTCCTTTGCTTCGGGTAGAAACAATTTTTGCACATCTTGTTTTTCATGTTTATATCCTAAATAACCATACACCTCCCACAGCAACTGTTTTTTGCTTTTGCCCGTAAATCGAAATGCGTCCACCCGGATCAGGAGTATAGCCTGTTGAAGAGTAATTCCAGTTCGTTCAATAAGCTCCTCCAGAGAACTGTATGCTCCGTTCTTTTTCCGTTCCTGAGGAATCAGCTTTGCCATTTTTTCTTCCAGATTACCCACGTGAACAAACCCAAGGTAAACATCTGAGCCGCTGATAGTGGTATGTGTTTCGCTTCGGTTTACACAAGGCAGCAAAATAGTACAACCCGCACGCCGCGCTTCATGCACATACACCCATGTACGATAAAACCCACCAAAGTTATTGATTACGGCTACCATGAACTCCTTCGGATAATATGTTTTCAGGTACAGGCTTTGAAAACTTTCAACAGCAAAAGAGGCAGAGTGTGCTTTTGAGAAACTATATCCGGCAAATGACTCCACCTGTCGCCAAACTTCTTTTGTAATGTCTTCGGGCCGGCCTAGTTCTTTACTGTTCTCGAAAAACCGTTGAATAATACGTTCTAACTCTTTCCTCGAACGATACTTACCGCTCATTGCTCTGCGTAGTACATCTGCATCTGCCAGATCCAAACCTGCATAATGATGACAAATCTTTAATACATCTTCCTGGTAAACCATCACGCCAAAAGTTTCCGACAATTGTTCTTTCATGATCGGATGCAGGTATTCAATCTGGTCTGGTTGATGAAAACGTTGAATGTATTGTCGCATCATTCCGGATTTAGCTACTCCGGGACGAATAATTGAACTTGCAGCCACCAACGTGAGGTAATTGTCGCAGGTAAGTTTTTTTAAGAGTCCACGCATAGCCGGACTTTCAATGTAAAAACAACCAATACTATCGCCTGATTTAAGCTGCTCTTTTACTTTCTTATCCTCTTTAATCAAAGAAATGTTATGAATATCAACCTTCACCCCACAATTCTGTTGTACAATATCTACCGACTCTTTAATGTGCCCAATACCTCGCTGACTTAAAATATCGAATTTCTCAAAACCAATGTCTTCTGCTGCATACATATCCCATTGTACGGTAGGTAATCCTTTCGGAGGCAAATCCAAAGCGGTATAATAAGTCAACGGCTTTTCCGAAATTAACACTCCCCCAGCATGTATAGAACGCTGATTGGGCATGTTGGTCATTAAGCTTCCTAAGGAGAGGATTTTACGAGTCAGGTCATTTCGGTTTCCTACCTTTTCGGGAAAATCTGCCAGTTCATCGATCTCTTCTTTAGGCAAACCGTATACTTTGCCAAGCTCCCGGATAATCGAATTACTTTTAAAAGTGGACATGGTGCCCAATAATGCTGTATGATCACGACCGTACTTCTTAAAAATATAATCGTGCACTGCATCCCGTTCATCCCAGGAATAATCAATGTCAAAATCGGGAGGAGATGAACGTTTCGGATTTAAAAAACGTTCAAAATACAGATCGAGATCAACGGGATCTACATCCGTAATTTTCAAGCAATAGGCAACAATACTATTAGCGCCGGAGCCTCTCCCTACATGATAAAAACCTCTTGAAATCGTGTAACTGATGATATCATGGGTAATTAAATAGTAAGAAGCAAACCCCATATTATCAATGATCGAAAGTTCATGCAAGATTCGTTCACCAGCAACCTTATTATGCTTGCCATAACGATACTCCAGCCCCTCAAAAGCAAGCTTCCGCAGCAATTCCTTGTCCTCATAGTTATTTCCGGTAAATGTTTTACGATTCTTTGATTCTTCAAAATCAAAATCGATCGAACAGCTGTTTAAGAGCAGTTCCGTATTCTTTAGCAGAAAAGGATAGCCATCAAATGTTTTTCTTAGTTCATCAAGGGATACAAAGCACTCATCGGCAGCCGCAACATCATCACGATCAAGCTTTGACAACAGTGTATTGAAATCTATAGCACGTAAATGCGCATGCAAAAAACGCCCGCTTTTATTTTCAAAAGTAACCGGATGAAGTGCCAAAAGTTTATGTTTTACAGGCAGCAACTGTTTCCCAAAGAGCTTATTCACATCGGTGGCCCTTATTCCAATAAATTCATTTTCACTTAATTCCCGAAACGTTTGATTGTTCCATGGGTAGATCACATAAGCGTTAGGAAAATCAACGGGACGAACAGGAAGTGTTTTTTTTGATAAGTTATAAGTCGTCAGAAATTCATTCAGTTCACGGAAACCTTCCATATTCTTCGCTATACCAATATAAAGCAGACGGCCTTCATGATGAAATTCGATCCCTATTACCGGTTTAATTCCGGCATCCCTGCATAATTTACCAAATTCCCAGGCTCCGGTAGAGTTATTAATATCAGTTAGCGACAAGCATTCTACTTTATGAAGTTTTGCCAGCTCAATAAGACGCTCGACAGATAGTACTCCATACCTTAGACTATAGGAGCTATGACAGTTAAGATACATTTCACCTCCTGTTTTATGTTCACTCCTTAATAAAGTTAGCTGCACCGGCTACAGTGATCGATTTCTCCCCAAACCGTCGCCTGATCTTATCCATAGCCTGGCATAAATTATATTGTTCAATCGATTCGGCAAAAAGATCTATTTGTTCAAACCCGGAAACCAAATGAGAAAACCGGACGCCAATCAGCCTGATAAGCATGCGGCGGGAGTAAAGTGTTTGAAACAAGGACTTAGCAATATCGATCAACGTTTTATCTAATGCCGTATAGGGAATTCGAAGCTGTTTTGTTTCTGTATCGAAGTTTGAATAACGAAGTTTAACCGTTACGCATGAGGTCAACCGACATTCTTTTCGAAGTTGAAACGCCAGTTCCATTACCATCTTGGTAAGCAATTGATTTAAGTATTCAATATTCGTTGTATCCTTATCAAAGGTGGACTCAGTGCTTATCGATTTGCGTTCCGAGAAAGGAATAACAGGAGTTTCATCAATGCCGTTGGCTTTTTGCCAGAGCGAAATACCATTTTCACCTAAAACCTTGTGCATTAAATCGGGAGGAATCTGGGAAAGCGTGTAAATAGTTTCCACTCCCATATTACGAAGCTGTACATATGTTTTGGCTCCTACTCCAGGTATTTTCTTTATTGAAAGAGGATTCAGAAAAGGTCTTACCTCAACCTGTTCAATATTTTTTTCTCCATTTGGCTTGGCTTCACCGGTCGCAACTTTTGCCACCGTTTTGTTTACAGACAAACCCATAGAAATTGGCAGCCCCGTATTTTTAATGACATAATCACGTAACTCATGCGTCCATTTCTGACAGCCAAAAAACTTATCCATACCTGTGAGGTCCAGGTAGTGTTCATCAATGGAAGCTTTCTCTACTATAGGTGCCCTGGATTTGATTATTTCTGTAACGATATTGGAATGGCGTGAATATTCCTCCATATCACCTCTTACAACAATGGCATCCGGACAAAGCAACCGGGCCATCCTCATCGGCATAGCCGAACTCACACCAAACTGTCGGGCTTCATAACTACAGGAAGCGACAACTCCACGATCTGAGGAGCCACCGATCAAAAGGGGTTTCCCGTTGAACGCATTGTTCTTCAATCGTTCAACGGAAACAAAAAATGTATCCAGATCCAAATGGACGATATGACGATTCGAAGGCATTTTAATACTTTAATTTACCAACAAATTTAGCAATTAAACTAAATTAATTAGTAATTAAAAGATATTAATTTTCTTCTTCCTAATTCACCTTTGCGGGAATGGAACCTATGCGCATCACCATTTTTTCAAATTCATCACGGGAAACAATCGCTTTGTTGCGGGCTTTAGTGCGGTAATTATAGATAGTACTTAATGAATAGCGTAAGAACGCTGCGATCTTTACACTGTCGGTAATACCAAGACGTATTAGTGCAAAAATGCGTAACTCGGTATTCAGCAGTTCTCCCTGTTTCAGAATTACTTGTTCATCAGCAATCAGTAATGAATTAAAATCTTTAACAAAGGTTGGATACAGATTTAGAAAAATAGTATCGAAATTACTGTAAAGCTCCTCCAATTCATTATCAACAACAGTAGTTGATTTCAGCATTTTGAACAACTCTTCCAGTTTTTTGTCGCTTACTTTCTTATTCAATTCTTTTCGATAACCTTCCAGCTTATTGATATAAGTTGAGCATAGATCAAAAAAATGAGCAATGTATTCTTCCTTAATATGGTTAGACTCCGAAAGCTCGGCATTCCGCTCATTCAACTGCTCATTAGCACAGGTAATTTCCTTATTCAGTTGGGCTAATTTTTCATTGGTAGCAAAGAGTTCCTCCTTAATTCGCGAAACTTTCTTCATCTGCTTATAAACGTAAGCTATTGCCATAAGCAGAAATACCGACAAAACACTAATGGAGAAAAGATAAACCTTCAGCTGACTTTTGCGTTCGGCCTCTTTATCAAGATAGGCTGTATTGATAATGGTATAAAAGGCAGACAATTGGGTTGTCCGAAATTGTACATTACAAAAAACGGCATCTTCAATAGCCGATTTTACCAGTTTATAAGCTTCATCAATATTACCTTCTTTATAATAGATCTGGGAAAGTACCTGAATAGAAGCCTGATCTTTTACCGCATTCCTGATATCAGCCGTAGCAGAAATTGCGAAGTATTTTTTCGCCAGCACATCATTTTGCTTTAACTGATAAATATTACCTAACAGATAAGCGACCATTGCATAGTCAGGATTATCGTGCTTGGTTACCTGCAACAGTTCAAGCAGTTTTTTCTCAGAACTATCTAATTGTCCGTTCTCAATATTCTTTTCCTCCGAATGGATCTTATAGCTAAGAGATGAGGGATCAGAAACTGCAGTCAGTGAATCACGGTAATTCCTAATCTTACGAATATAGGTTTCCCAATAACTGTTGCTGTTGGTGGCATAATGTTCAAAGAATCGAAAATAAGCCTCAAAGTATGGCGTAAGCTGTTCTTTAGGAAGATGTTGTTTATTAATGCCACCAAGAATTTGTTCAGATTCCCGATATTTTCCGGTAAAGGAGAATAAGGTAGCCAGCTGAATCTTAGCTGCATCACTTAAATCGTTTCGCTTTAATAATCCGGCAATTTCAACGTTTCGGGTTACATATCGGATAGCTGAGTCTAATTTGAACTTTTTATACTCATCATGCAGGCTTTTATTGATCTGGTATTCTTGCAATAAGGAAGTAGCACCTGATCTCACTTTTTTTAAACTCGTAATTCTTAATTCTTTTTCATGCACATATTGCTGCTTGTTATTAACAGCATTGTTAAGCTCCTCTAAAACCGGATCATCTTTAGATTGAGCCTTACTTGCAATTGCAGCAAATAGCACCAGAATTAACAATAACGTGTTTTTCATCCTACCCTCAGTTTTTATTCGATTTTTCTCGGCCCGAACCTACTATTATCCGTCTTGAAAACCGTCGTCGCAAAAATGTAGAATTTATGACTATTATTAATAACCTGTACAGAGTTTAACTAAATAGATACATTTCCCAAGCAAATGAACATATATTACAATCACCTAATTATCTGACTAGTTCAATTTTATTGTTTTTTCTTCAGTGATAATTTGAAAAACTAATTTTCACTACAACTCCAATAACAGGTATTAAGCGCTGTTATTATTCAGTTTAAATAACAGGAATGTTATAAACAAGATAACAGGGATCGATTATCTTTGCGACCGATGAATCGTTTTTTTGTCATATTACTCAGCTTCCTGCACCTGGTATTGTCGACCGGCTTTACCACAAGTGTGCATTTTTGTAAGGGAGTACGACAAGAGGCTAACATCTTTAACCATGTTAATCCGGATTCACCCTGCCCTGTTTGTGTAGCAAAGTATAATCAGAAACAGAAGAAGAAAAACTGCTGCAAACATGAGAAACAGCTGGTAAAGCTTAGCGCAGAGGTAAAAAAGACGGCTCCGCTTGATATAAAATTCAAAGTTTGGGGCTTTGCGATTCCCAATCAACTAATAGGGACTGTTTTTGACAGCGAAGTAATTGCTGATCAAAACACTGCCTGTTATACCCCTTCTGATACGCCTGTTCCGGGCAACCCTCTCTACATTTTACATTGCGTTTATAGGATTTAGTCGATTGACACCTTTTATGTATGTGCCGTATTTGATCAAATAGGGCCAACTTCTTATGTCAATTTTCTAAATACCATGTAACGATGAAATTAAAATTCATTGCGTTGACTGGCCTATTGGGGTTAAGCCAAATTGCGCTTGCTCAAGTTTTGCCATTGTCAAATGCACTCGACCGTTCTGTTCAGAACTATCAGACCATAAAAGCAAAAGAGGCTATGGCAAAAGCCGCTGAAGAAAATATTCAGTTTCAAAAATATCAGGATGTACCGGATATTACTTTTCAGGCACAACAGAATTATGGAACTATCAATGCGCAAAACGGACCATTATACAGCTATGGAGGTTTAGGCGCTGCCTCAACTTCAATGCCGCTGGCAGAACAAAATTGGAATGCTGCATTCGGTTCCCTTTATCTTGCCAATGTTAACTGGAACCTGTTTTCCTTCGGGCGAATTAAAAATCAAGTAGCTGTTGCTGAATCCGAGTATCAAACCGCAACAAGAGATCTCGATCAGGAATTATTTCAACATAAGATAAAAGTTACCGCGGCTTACTTAAATCTTCTGGCAAGCCAGCGAATCAAGTTCGTACAGGAGAAAAATATGGAACGCGCTAAGGTGTTTTTGTCGACAACAGTAAGTCGGGCTCAAAGTGGTTTAATTCCTGAAGTAGATGCTTCACTTGCCAAAGCAGAAGTTTCGAATGCTCAATCTGCTCAAATTAAGGCTTACGATAAGGAATTGGATTATTCCAAGAATCTCGCAGTATTGTTGGGAGATTCTTTCCAGACGTATGTCCTCGACAGTGTTTTTACAACTAAAACACCTTTGGTTTTATCCGATCATCAAACTGAAGCAGACAAGCACCCTTATTTACTCTATCAAAAAAGTAAAATCGAACAGAGTCAGTCCAATGAAAAATACGTTAAAACTAATAAGCTGCCCAGCTTAATGGCATTTGGAGTATTGCAAGGACGTGGATCGGGCTTCGAATGGAATTATGTGCAGGATAATAATGCCTACTCAAATTCCTATTGGAAAGGCGCCCAAATTAGTCGAGGAAATTACCTGATCGGACTTACCCTTAGCTGGAATATTACTAATGCATTCCGCTATTCAACAAAGGCTAAAGAGCAAAAATTCCAGACCTCTGCCTTACAAAACAATTATGACTTGTTAAAAGAAGACTTATCTGCACAAGCATTACTTGCATCGGCCAAATATGCGAATGCTGTTAAAGATTTGGATGAAAGCAACATACAGGTAAAAGCAGCATCAGATGCGTATCGTCAGCACATGGCGCTTTATACTAATGGTTTAACCACCATTGTTGATCTTACTCAATCGCATTATTTGTTAAACAGGGCTGAGATAGACCATGAAATTGCCCAGAATAATGTATGGCAAGCCTTGCTTTTAAAAGCGGCTGCCCAAGGCGACCTAACAGTTATTTTAAACGCTATCCCTAATAAATAAAAGCAATGAATTTAATACGCTTAGCATTAAGAAAGCCCATTTCCATTATGGTACTGGTGCTTGGACTTTTATTCTTTGGGATAAAAGCGTCAAAAGAAATTAAAGTTGATATTCTACCTGAAATGAATCTTCCGGTGGTGTATGTAGCCCACTCTTTCAATGGCTATACACCACAGCAAATGGAAGGTTATTTCACCAAGATGTATGTAAACATGATGCTTTTTACCAATGGCATCAAAAGCATTGAAACGAAAAACACCCAGGGGCTAACCTTGATGAAGGTGAACTTTTATGAAGGAACCGAAATGGGACAGGCAATCGCTCAAACTAGTGCGTTATCCAATCGTTCCCAGGTGTTCTTACCTCCGGGTGCTCCTCCTCCATTCATTATCCGGTTCGATGCCTCCTCACAACCTGTTGGCCAATTGGTGTTCAGAAGTAATACCAAAACCAATAATCAGCTACAGGATATTGCCAACTTTACGGCTCGTCCATTCTTAATTGCAATTCCGGGATTAACAACAGCGCCGCCGTTTGGGGGAAGTCCGCGTACAGTGGAGATTAATATTGATCCGAATAAACTGCGCACTCACCAGCTTTCACCCGATCAGATTGTAGAAGCGATTAGCCGAAACAATATTACTGCACCTTCGGGTAATGTGTATATAGGCGATATTAATTACCTCACACCAACCAACAACACGATAAAAGCGGTTGATGATTTCGGAAACATCCCGATTTTCAAAGACGGCGTTGAAAACATATACATCCGTGATGTTGCGACAGTAAAAGACGGAGCCGATATTACCACTGGTTATGCATTGATAGATGGTAAACGTTCAGTTTATATCAATATTGCCAAAGCAGGCAATGCATCGACCTGGGATGTGGTTAAAAATCTGAAAAAAGCCATTCCTACTATTCAGAATAATTTACCGGATGATGTAACGATTTCTTATGAATTTGACCAATCTGTTTATGTTATAAATGCACTAAAGAGCCTCATTATTGAAGGAATATTTGGTGCTTTGTTAACAGGCTTGATGGTGTTGTTATTTTTGAAAGACAGACGGGCCGCGTTAATTGTTGTGCTTACCATTCCAATTTCCATCATTTCCGGCGTATTATTCTTAAAACTGTTCGGTCAGTCGATCAACATTATGTCGTTATCAGGATTAGCATTGGCTATAGGTATTCTGGTCGATGAAAGTACGGTAACGATTGAAAATATTCACCAGCATTTTGCGATGGGCAAATCCAAAGCAAAAGCTATTTGGGATGCTTGTAAAGAGATAGCATTCCCTAAATTACTGATCTTGCTCTGTATTCTTGCCGTTTTTGCTCCGGCCTTTATGATGACAGGCATTCCCGGAGCATTATTTATGCCATTAGCCTTGGCTATTGGATTTGCCATGATCTTCTCTTTCTTACTGTCACAAACGTTTGTTCCTGTTATGGCCAACTGGTTGATGAAAATTCAACCCCATCATGAGCATGAAAAAGAGGACAGGTTTGATCTATTCAAAAAACGTTTTGGATCATTTATTGGCCGATTACAACCGAATAAAAAACCTATTGTAATAGCCAGTTTTGCGCTGACCGGAATTGCATTAGCTTATATGTTTGCAATTACCGGAAAAGATGTACTGCCGAATGTAAACTCGAGCCAGTTCCAGGTTCGTATTAAAGCGCCGGAAGGAACACGCATTGAGAAAACCGAAGAAAAAATCAAACAAGTTTTAAGGGAGTTGGAACAGGTAATCGGTAAGGATCATATTGCCATTTCTTCGGTGTTTATCGGACAACATCCGTCTTCATTTGCCGTAAGTCCCATCTATTTATACAATGCCGGACCTCATGAAGCGCTAATGCAAGTGGCACTGAAAGATTTCGATGGAAATACTGATGACCTAAAAGACATTATTCGTCAGCATATGAAAACCAAAATGCCTGACCTTCATTTTTCATTTGAACCAATAGAACTTACGGAGAAGATTCTAAGCCAGGGGAGCAACACGCCGATAGAGGTTCGCTTTTCGGGAATGAAGAAAAAAATGAACGTAATGTATGCCAACAAGCTTTTGGCTAAGCTTAAGGAAATTGATTACTTACGCGATCAGCAAATTCCACAATCGCTTAATTACCCGGCTCTTAATATTACTATTGACAGAGAAAGAGCGGCTCAACTAGGGATTGACGCACAAGATATTTCACGGTCTTTAATTGCATCTACGGCATCTTCCCGTTACACCAGCAAAAATATGTGGGTAGAAGGAATGATGGGTATTGCATACGACGTGCAGATTCAGACCCCACAAAACATCCTGAATACCAAGGAGGAATTAGCCAATATCCCACTGGCAAAAAATGCCGACCGTCCGGTTTTGGGAGATGTTGCCACTATCACTCCAACAACTACACTTGGCGAAAGTTACAACCTGGGAACCATGGCCTATACAACCGTTACGGCCAATGTACACAAGAAAGACCTTGAACAAGCCAAAAAAGATGTTGAAGAAGCAATTGCCTCATTGGGAGAATTGCCAAAGGGGATTAATATCATGGTAGCAGGCATGTCGCCCGTGTTAGATGATACGATGAAAAGCCTGACCAATGGCCTATTACTAGCCGTTGTGGTTATATTCCTGATGCTTACTGCCAACTTCCAATCATTCAGGGTAGCGTTAGTCATCCTTACAACAGTTCCTTTTGTGGTTTTAGGCTCGTTGATTCTGCTGAAAATTACAGGATCGACTTTAAATCTTCAATCGTATATGGGCATTATTATGTCTGTAGGGGTATCGATTGCAAATGCGGTATTATTAATTGCAAATGCAGAAAAACTAAGGCTTGAAAACGGCAGTGCTAACTTATCAGCACTACAAGCAGTTTCCCTACGCATACGCCCGATTATTATGACCACGCTCGCAATGGTAGCAGGTATGCTTCCAATGGCAATTGGTCATGGAGAAGGTGGCGATCAGGTTTCTCCTTTAGGCCGAGCTGTAATTGGAGGATTAACAGCATCCACTTTCTCTGTTTTAATCTTACTACCGCTAGTATTTACATGGATACAGGGTAAAACAACTACACAGTCACCTTCATTAGACCCTGAAGACAAAGACAGTATTTATTTCGAAACCACTAATTAAGCAAACACATGAATAGAACATTATATGTACTACTGGCAGCAACATTTATTAGTAGTGCCTGCAGTAATGATAAACCGTCGGCAAAAAATAATCAAGAGGCAAAGCCGATGATGAACAATTTTGAAACGATCGAACTCAAAAAAGATAATCCGCTGGTTAAATTAAAGCTGGCGGGCACGTTGGAGGCCGATCAGGAAACTGAATTATATGCGAAGGTTAACAGCTATGTCCAAAAGATTAATGTCGATATAGGAAGTACGGTTACTGCCGGACAAGTATTGATTGTTTTAGAGGCTCCAGAAATTCAATCACAATTAGCAAGTGCAAAATCGAAGTGGATGGCACAGGAAGCGATCTACAGGGCTACCAAATCTAATTATGACCGTATGTTTAAAGCCAATGAAACAGAAGGCGCTGTAGCTAAGGACGCTTTGGACCAAATAACAGCAAAAAAGCTGGCAGACGAAGCACAGTTAGCTTCAGCAAAATCAGTATACCTGGAGTTACAGTCTATCCAAAATTACCTGACTATCAGAGCGCCATTTAGTGGAGTTATTACGGATAGAAATGTAGACTTAGGTGCTTATGTAAGTCCGATGGGTAAGGGTGCCGATAAGCCATTGCTGGTTATTCAAAATGTTAATAAACTGCGCCTTAGTTTATCCGTACCTGAAGCTAATACACCTTACCTCCATTTAGGTGACACCGTTAAATTCAGAGTGAGGTCTATTCCTCAAAAAATGTATATGGCCAAAATTACCCGAAAAACCGGTGCTTTGGACAGCAAACTTCGTTCAGAAAAAATTGAGGCTGATTTTATCAACATGAATAACACCTTAAAACCTTTAATGGTAGCTGAGGCCACTATTCCATTAAAAAACACTGAACCGACATTTTTCGTCCCAAAAACTGCATTGCTTGATGCTAACATGGGGATGTATATTATCCGTGTCGAAAATGGAAAAACGAAAAAAGTTCCGGTTACCAGGGGGCGTATGATGGCGGATAAAGTAGAAGTTTTCGGCGAACTTATGGAAGGAGAACAGATACTGGTAAAAGGATCTGAAGAAATTGAAGATGGTACATCGATTAAAAAATAATAGATCAGTTATGAAATTAACAATGAATTTAAGTATCGCAGCAATAGCTGCGGTACTTCTTACAGGCTGTGCAACCAATGATCAAGAAAGTAGTAATTCCGTTGTTAATACAGACAGCATTACTCATAAAACACTAAAAGCTACCCGGTCATTTAAAAAAGGTGACCGTGTGCCAAACGATGAAGTATGCATGGTTAACAATACTTACATGGGAAAGAAACAATTAAAAGTTATTGTTAATGGTTTAGCGTACTATGGGTGTTGCAAAGCATGTGAGGAACGTATACCTACCGACGAGTCAGTAAGAAAAGCGGTTGACCCGCATACCACCAAACTCGTTGATAAAGCGAAAGCTTACATCGTACTTTTAAATGAAGGTGGAGATGTTGCCTATTTTGAAAACGAGCAGAATTATGTTCAGTTTTTGAAGCAAAATGAGCTAAAAATATAGAACGTCCCTAATGGGGAGCTTAGAAAATGACAGAGCATAGTGAAATACCCCCTAACTCCTTATTAAGTTAGTAAATCTGTTTCCAAAAAAACTAACATAACTTGTCATCCTGACGGAGGAAGGATCTGTTAGTTCCAATGCTTAAAAGGAACAGATGCTTCGTTCCTCAGCATGACACATATATGAGAATGACTTTAGGGGTTATCTTAAAACCAAAAACGGCCCTTATTCAGGGCCGTTTTTCAACTCATTAAAAACTTAGGATAGCAAACTCTGTACGACGATTGACCTGATGATCCTTGTCGGAACATTTTACACCGTTCGTACATTTATTCAATAATTTGGTTTCACCATATCCTTTCGCAATAATGCGACTCTTGGCAATTCCTTTTGAGATTATATAATCAACTGCTGATTTTGCTCTTTTCTGAGACAGTATCAGATTGGACTGATCTGAGCCACGTGAATCGGTATGTGAACTCAACTCTATCTTGATCGTTGGGTTTTCTTTCAAAATCTCGATCAGCTTGTTAAGTTCTGTTTTTGATTTTGCACGTAAATTCCATTTTCCCGAATCATAGTAAATATTATCCAGCTTGATTGCTTTATTTAATATGATAGAATCTAATTGAAGAACAACTTTGGCTCCTGCTTTTTGAATCGTCTTGTTCTTGATGCCATTTTTATGATCGCTCAAAAAGCCATTTTTTTCAGCTTTTACCTCATAAATTGGTTCATCACTCAGGGCAAAACTAAACAATCCTGTTCCATCGGTTTCAACTACCACTTTTTCCTTACCCTTGTTATTCATAAGGTTTAAGGTCGCATTTGCAACCGGTAATCCTGTTTGCTTATTTATAACAAACACATGAAGCGCATTTCCTTCTTTAGGCTCCTCCACCACGATAACAGGTTCAGGTTTTGGCGCCGGAGGTGGTGGTGGAATCACAATAGTATAGACATAAATATCATCTCCTCCCTTACCTTCTTTTCTGTTGGACGAAAAGAATCCGGTAGTATCAGTAGAAGCAGTGAACATAAAATCATCTACCATAGAGTTAACCGGATAATGCATGTTAACAACGCTCGACCAGTTTTCTTTTTGTCCGATCGCTTTATAGATATCTAAGCCTCCCATACCTGCTAATCCATTTGATGAGAAATAAAGTTCTCCTTTTTTGCCAATGGTCAGAAATAACTCTTCTTCAAGAGTATTAATCTCTGCGCCGCAATTAACCGGTTTTGACCATTCACCACTCTGATCTTTTATACAAAACCAGATATCTGATTTACCGGTAGAACCAGGCATATCGCTTACAAAATACAGGATATTACCATCTTTGCTCAATGCCGCATGTCCGGTTGAATATTGCTGTGCATTATTGTAATGAAAAGGAATTAATTCACCCCAGGCTCCGTCTTTTTTTACAGTATACCATAACTCAAGACGACGAATCAGGTTTATTTTATTCTTTACCTTTTCTTTAGCTGCCTTTTCTCCGACAAAAGTTCTCGTAACATAGGCTGTATCACCTTTGGAACTGAACACAACCGGACCAGAATGATATTCCGTATTGTTAAATTTTGTTTCAAGTTCACTTTGGGTCAGTCGAAGGGTGGCATCAGCCTCATATAATCCAAGATATGGCTGCCCGGTCCACCCGTAAGTAGCATCCTTCTTTCCAATTCTTTCAGCTGTATAGAGCACTTTATCATTAAATGAAAATGCTCCCCACTCACTTCTGTCTGTATTTAAAAAGCCCTCATTTTTAACCTTGATCAAAGACGGAGTTTGCATCCATATCATGGCCGAATCACAGCCTTTGATCATTGCCTTTACAGTAGGCGATGTTCCATATGTTTGCTCGTATTCACGCAGTACACTTTTAGCCTGATCGAACTTACCAACATTCCGAAGTACTTCTGCATAATTCAGCACTTCGCTGTTTTTAAGCTGCCTTGACTGGTACAATTGTTCATACCATTTTTCGGCTGCATCGTAATTATTCATTAACCTGTAGCTATCTGCTAAACGGGCTACCGATTGTTTATCGTTTTTCTTATTCTTAGCAATTTGTTCATAAAGAACAACTGCTTTAGAATAATTATACTGGTTATAAAATTGATCTCCTTTTTGTTTTAGTCCAGGTTGTTCTTGCGAAAAAGCCAGGATAGGAAAAGAAGCAAACCCGAAGAGCATAATTTGTAAAAAACTTCTTGTTTTCATAATAACTTACGGGCCTTTAAAAATATCTTGGACTTAACACCTTCTCTGCTCTTTTCCTTGATGGAATACTAAATGATAAAGAGATCTCATGTGAACCATCCTCATAACTACTTAAATCATTCAGTGAATGGTCATATGCATAACCTACTCTGAAACGGTCGCTTACATAAAACTGAGCTAATATTGAATAAGCATCGGCCATTCGGAGGTTCGACTTCAGGTGATCCTGACCCCATAATTTAATTCCCGTTCTCCATGATGCACCTAACCATACTTTATTATCGTACGCCAAAAATGAAGTAAGATCCAGGTTGGTCGGTCCATTGAAATCATCCTTAACAAGGAATGATGGTTTCCAACTGATCTTTTCATTTAGCTGGATTAAACCTCCTGCAGTTACATAATAGTGCCTCGTTTTCTTAATAACAGGAAAAGTAGCATCAACACCCTGAAGTTTGGTTGCCATATAATCTGCAAACAGATCCATTACTGACGCTCCTGCATAAAAATTAGGCGAGTAGTAATAAACCCCAAAGCGCAAATCCGGAGACATTGTAGATTGAGTACCAACCGGAATCCCTTGATCATCAAGATCTATGTAGGTTAAATCATCACCTGTCAATGAGTATTGGGAGATTCCTAAACCTAAACCGAAGCATAGACGTTTGGTATCATACTCATCTAACCGTAAACGGTAAGAGTAATTTGCATAAGCAGAAAATGTTTTCTGAGGGCCAAGCTGATCCGTTGTTACCTGGAAACCTAGGCCCATATTCTTGCGATTGAAATCGGTAAGTCCGTCAATCGACAAAGTACCTGTTTTAGGAGCGCCCGGTAAATTAACCCATTGGGTACGATATAACACCTGAGCAGTCCACTCTTCTTTGTATCCAGCGTAGGCAGGGTTTACAGCCAACCCGTTAAAAACATACTGGCTGAATTGTACATTTTGTTGAGCAAAGGTGCTATTGGCAGAAATCGCCAATAATACTGTTGCTACCACTTTATATATTCTTTTCATCTGTTGTTAACTTTGATTTAGCGTTTTAATAAGACCCAGCCTTTTTGAATGGTCTTACCTTCAAGTTTATTGATCGTCAGGATATAGAAATAAGTTCCTTCACTTAAACCTTGTCCGACCCATTCATTGTCGTAACTACCAGAGTAAAACACCTCATTACCCCAACGATTGAAAATATGGAGCGTACTTCCAGGATATTGCTCAATTCCAGGAATAGTGAAGCGTTCATTTTTACCATCACCATTCGGAGTAAATGCATTAGGAACAAACACCGGTTTATTATCCACCACATCTACAGGAGTTGTACCTGTATTATTTACGGTATTATCATCTTTAACATCAGATGAAACAGTCGCCGAGTTAGTTAATTTACCTGCCTTAACAATTTGCGATTTGAATGTCAGGGTCGCTTTTGTATTTGCATCCATTATACCAATTACCCAATCAATGCCATGAGCAGCATCTGAATAAGTAACGTTACCTATGTCTGACTTAACATCTTCAGGTTTACCTAGGAGAGTCATCAGTTTATCGGCTACTTTTACATTCGTTGCTTTTGCAGGACCTTTACTGGTTACTACAATTTCATACTGCACCCAGTCACCCACTTTCAAGTCGCTTGTTGACTTAACAATTCTCTTTTCAATCATTAAATCAGCGGTGTTATTTGCAGGATCAACTGTTACGTCGACAACAACTTTGGTTTCTCCACCTTTACCGTCTTTAACTACGATTTCAAATGAATCCTTTCCATTAAAGCCAGGTTTCGGAGTGTAAGTGTAAGTTCCGTCAGGATTTACTACAACCGTTCCATTAGCAGGGTCAGTTCCCTTCTCTGCTGTTAATGGATCCCCATCTGCATCTGTAGAAGTTACTTTACCACTTACAGGTGTATTTTCGGTTGTTGTAACAGGACCTGCAGTTACTACAGGAGCATCGTTTACTGCTTTAACAGTGATCGTAATTGTTGCTGTAGTTTCACCACCTTTTCCATCGCTTACTTTCACAGTGAAACTATCTGTTCCATTAAAGTCAGCATTTGGAGTGTAAGTGTAAGTACCATCAGCATTTACTACCACCGTTCCGTTTGATGGATTTGAACCTTTGATAAAGGTCATTGCATCACCATCAGCATCCGTAGCAGTAATTTTTCCGCTTACCGGAGTGTCCTCATTAGTGGTTTTGTTATCATTACTTGCAACCGGAGCATCATTTACAGGACTAACAGTTACATCAACAATAACCTTAGTTTCACCACCTTTACCATCTTTAACAACAATCTCAAATGAATCTTTGCCATTAAAGCCCGGTTTCGGGGTGTAGGTATAAGTCCCATCAGGATTTACAACCACTGTTCCGTTTGTAGGATCGGTACCTTTTTCAGCTGTAGGCGCATCGCCATCAGCATCCTTAGCAGTTACTTTACCAGTTACAGGTTTATTCTCATCTGTTGATACAGGATCAACGGTAACTATAGGCGCATCATTCACCGGAGTAACTGTAACATCAATTACTACCTTGGTTTCCCCACCTTTACCATCTTTAATAATGAAGTCAAATGAATCCTTTCCATTGAAATCTGCATTAGGTGTATAAGTATAAGTTCCGTCAATGTTTACAACGACACTTCCGTTAGTAGGATTAGAGCCTTTTGTAAAGGTTAATGCATCTCCTTCAGCATCAGTTGCAGTAACCTTGCCGTTTACAGGAGTATCCTCATTAGTGGTTTTGCTGTCATTGCTTGCTACAGGAGCATCATTCACCGGATTAACAGTTACTTCAATTACAACCGTAGTTTCACCACCTTTTCCGTCCTTAATTACGATCTCAAATGAATCTTTACCATTGAAATCAGTATTAGGGGTGTAAGTATAAGTTCCGTCAGGATTTACTACTACAGTTCCGTTTGAAGGATTATTGCCTTTTGTGAAGATCAAGGTATCTCCATCAGGATCCGTTGCAGCAACTTTTCCATTTACAGGAGTATCCTCGTTAGTGGTTTTACTATCATTACTAGCCACAGGAGCATCGTTTACAGGAGTTACTGTTACGTCAACAACAACTTTGGTTTCTCCTCCCTTACCATCTTTCACAACGATTTCAAAAGAATCTTTGCCGTTAAAGCCTGGCTTCGGAGTGTAAGTGTAAGTTCCGTCAGGATTTACTACTACTGTACCATTAGTTGGATCAGTACCTTTTTCTGCTATTAAAGTATCTCCGTCAACATCTGTTGAAGTTACTTTACCGCTTACTAGTTTATTCTCCTCTGTTGTTACAGGATTTGTAGTAACTATAGGTGCATCATTTACCGGAGTAACCGTAATGGTTACCGTGGCAGTCGACTCACCACCTTTTCCGTCGCTTGCTTTTACCGTGAAACTATCGGTTCCGTTGAAGTTTGCGTTTGGCGTATAAGTGTAGGTTCCGTCCGCGTTTACAGTAACTGTTCCATTGGTTGGGTTAGAACCTTTGGTAAAGGTTAATGTATCACCGTCCACATCTGTTGCGGTAACCGTTCCGTTAACAGCCACATCTTCACTGGTGGTTTTGGCATCGTTATTGGCTACTGGTGCATCTTTCACCGGAGTAACCGTAATGGTTACTGTGGCAGTTGACTCACCACCTTTTCCGTCGCTGGCTTTTACCGTGAAACTATCGGTTCCGTTGAAGTTTGCGTTTGGCATATAAGTATAGGTTCCGTCAGCATTTACAACTACCGATCCATTAGTTGGGTTAGAACCCTTGGTAAAGGTTAAGGCATCACCATCCACGTCTGTTGCGGTAACCGTTCCGTTAACAGCTACATCTTCGTTGGTGGTTTTAGCATCGTTATTGGCTACCGGTGCATCGTTAACTGAATTAACAGTAATTGCAACTGTTGCTACATTACTATCCGAGCTGCCATCATTGGCTTTATAGGTAAAGCTGTCGCTTCCACTAAAGTTAGCAGTTGGTGTATAGGTAAATGAACCGTCTGCATTTAAGGTTAAGGTTCCGTGAGTCGGACCAGAAACCAACACGGCTGTTAAGGTATTATTTTCTACATCGGTATCATTCGTTAACACGCCTTTGGCTGCAATGGTCAATACCACATCTTCATTAACTGAATAGCTGTCATTAACTGCAACCGGCGCATCATTTACCGGAGTAACCGTAATGGTTACTGTGGCAGTTGACTCACCACCTTTTCCGTCGCTTGCTTTTACCGTGAAACTATCGGTTCCGTTGAAGTTTGCGTTTGGCGTATAAGTATAAGTTCCGTCAGCGTTTACAACTACCGATCCGTTGGTTGGGTTAGAACCTTTGGTAAAGGTTAATGCATCACCGTCCACATCTGTTGCTGTAACGGTTCCGTTAACAGTTACATCTTCGTTGGTGGTTTTAGCATCATTATTGGCTACTGGTGCATCGTTCACCGGAGTAACCGTAATGGTCATTGTGGCTGTAGACTCGCCACCTTTTCCATCGCTAGCTTTTACCGTGAAACTATCGGTTCCGTTAAAGTTCGCGCTTGGCGTATAAGTATAGGTTCCGTCAGCATTTACAACTACCGATCCATTAGTTGGGTTAGAACCTTTGGTAAAGGTCAATGCATCACCATCCACGTCTGTTGCGGTAACGGTTCCGTTAACAGCTACATCTTCGTTGGTGGTTTTAGCATCGTTATTGGCTACTGGTGCATCGTTAACTGAATTAACAGTAATTGCAACTGTTGCTACATTACTATCCGAGCTGCCATCATTGGCTTTATAGGTAAAGCTGTCGCTTCCACTAAAGTTAGCAGTTGGTGTATAGGTAAATGAACCGTCTGCATTTAAGGTTAAGGTTCCGTGAGTCGGACCTGCAACCAAAACTGCTGTCAAGGCATCATTTTCTACATCGGTATCATTCGTTAACACGCCTTTAGCGGCAATGGTTAAAACAGCATCTTCATTAACTGAGTAAGCATCGTTTACTGCTACGGGTGCATCATTTACCGGAGTAACCGTAATGGTTACTGTGGCAGTTGACTCGCCACCTTTTCCATCACTTGCTTTTACCGTGAAACTATCGGTTCCGTTAAAGTTCGTGTTTGGGGTATAAGTATAGGCTCCGTCCGGATTTACCGTTACTGTTCCGTTGGTTGGGTTAGAACCTTTGGTAAAGGTTAATGCATCACCATCCACATCTGTAGCGGTAACCGTTCCACTTACGGCTACATCTTCACTAGTGGTTTTTGCATCGTTATTGGCAACTGGTGCATCGTTAACTGAATTAACAGTGATTGCAACTGTTGCTACATTACTATCCGAGCTGCCATCATTGGCTTTATAGGTAAAGCTGTCGATTCCGTTAAAGTTAGCAGTTGGGGTATAGGTAAATGAACCGTCTGCATTTAAGGTTAAGGTTCCGTGAGCCGGACCAGAAACCAACACGGCTGTTAAGGTATTATTTTCCACATCGGTATCATTCGTTAACACGCCTTTGGCTGCAATGGTCAATACCACATCTTCATTAACAGAGTAAACATCGTTTACTGCTACTGGTGCATCATTCACCGGTGTTACAGTAAGTGTAACCGTAGCAACATTACTATCTGAGCTACCATCATTAGCCTTATACGTAAAGCTATCACTTCCGCTATAATTAGCTGTTGGAGTATAGGTAAATGAACCGTCTGCATTTAAGGTTAAGGTTCCATGAGTCGGACCTGAAACCAACACGGCTGTTAAGGTATTATTCTCAACATCGGTATCATTCGTTAACACGCCTTTAGCGGCAATGGTTAAAACAGCATCTTCATTAACTGAGTAAGCATCGTTTACTGCTACGGGTGCATCATTTACCGGAGTAACCGTAATGGTTACTGTGGCAGTTGACTCGCCACCTTTTCCATCACTTGCTTTTACCGTGAAACTATCGGTTCCGTTAAAGTTCGTGTTTGGGGTATAAGTATAGGCTCCGTCCGGATTTACCGTTACTGTTCCGTTGGTTGGGTTAGAACCTTTGGTAAAGGTTAATGCATCACCATCCACATCTGTAGCGGTAACCGTTCCACTTACGGCTACATCTTCACTAGTGGTTTTTGCATCGTTATTGGCAACTGGACTGTCATTTACCGGAGTAACCGTAATGGTTACTGTGGCTGTAGACTCGCCACCCTTACCATCACTTGCTTTTACCGTGAAACTATCGGTTCCGTTAAAGTTCGTGTTTGGGGTATAAGTATAAGTTCCGTCAGCATTTACAACTACCGATCCATTAGTTGGGTTAGAACCTTTGGTAAAGGTTAAGGCATCACCATCCACGTCTGTTGCAGTAACTGTTCCGTTAACGGCTACATCTTCATTAGTGGCTTTAGCATCGTTATTGGCTACCGGTGCATCGTTAACTGAGTTAACAGTGATTACAACTGTTGCTACATTACTATCCGAGCTGCCATCATTGGCTTTATAGGTAAAGCTGTCGATTCCGTTAAAGTTAGCAGTTGGGGTATAGGTAAATGAACCGTCTGCATTTAAGGTTAAGGTTCCGTGAGCCGGACCAGAAACCAACACGGCTGTTAAGGTATTATTTTCCACATCGGTATCATTCGTTAACACGCCTTTGGCTGCAATGGTCAATACCACATCTTCATTAACAGAGTAAACATCGTTTACTGCTACTGGTGCATCATTCACCGGTGTTACAGTAAGTGTAACCGTAGCAACATTACTATCTGAGCTACCATCATTAGCCTTATACGTAAAGCTATCACTTCCGCTATAATTAGCTGTTGGAGTATAGGTAAATGAACCGTCTGCATTTAAGGTTAAGGTTCCATGAGTCGGACCTGAAACCAACACGGCTGTTAAGGTATTATTCTCAACATCGGTATCATTCGTTAACACGCCTTTAGCGGCAATGGTTAAAACAGCATCTTCATTAACTGAGTAAGCATCGTTTACTGCTACGGGTGCATCATTTACCGGAGTAACCGTAATGGTTACTGTGGCAGTTGACTCGCCACCTTTTCCATCACTTGCTTTTACCGTGAAACTATCGGTTCCGTTAAAGTTCGTGTTTGGGGTATAAGTATAGGCTCCGTCCGGATTTACCGTTACTGTTCCGTTGGTTGGGTTAGAACCTTTGGTAAAGGTTAATGCATCACCATCCACATCTGTAGCGGGAACCGTTCCACTTACGGCTACATCTTCGTTGGTGGTTTTAGCATCGTTATTGGCAACTGGACTGTCATTTACCGGAGTAACCGTAATGGTTACTGTGGCTGTAGACTCGCCACCCTTACCATCACTTGCTTTTACCGTGAAACTATCGGTTCCGTTAAAGTTCGTGTTTGGGGTATAAGTATAAGTTCCGTCAGCGTTTACAACTACCGATCCATTAGTTGGGTTAGAACCTTTGGTAAAGGTCAATGCATCGCCGTCCACATCTGTTGCGGTAACCGTTCCGTTAACAGCCACATCTTCGTTGGTGGTTTTAGCATCGTTATTGGCTACCGGTGCATCGTTAACTGAGTTAACAGTGATTACAACTGTTGCTACATTACTATCCGAGCTGCCATCATTGGCTTTATAGGTAAAGCTGTCGCTTCCACTAAAGTTAGCAGTTGGGGTATAGGTAAATGAACCGTCTGCATTTAAGGTTAAGGTTCCATGAGCTGGACCTGAAACCAACACGACTGTTAAGGTATTATTCTCAACATCGGTATCATTCGTTAACACTCCTTTAGCGGCAATGGTTAAAACGGCATCTTCATTAACTGAATAAGCATCGTTTATTGCTACGGGTGCATCATTTACGGGTGTTACATTGATAGTTACAGTTAATGAGGCAGTACTAAATACAGTCCCGTCATTTACGCTGAATGTAAACGTAGTGTAGGGGCTACCGTTTCCATCTGTAACTGGTGTGTAAACCAATTTGGAAATATCTGCTAACGGGATAATTTGCCCTACAGTAACATTAATACCATTTAGTTTCAATGTACCAATACCAGGTGAAGCATCAATGCGGATCGAAGACAATAGGTCTCCATCAACATCTGTAAAACTGAAATCTGTATTGGCAAAAGTATATGGTCTATCTTCTAAAATCGTCTTGGTAATATTAGCAGATGTTGGAGCGCAATTATTACGTACAATATCTACCAGATCATCACATGAACCATTAGCTAATTTGAATCGATAGGTACCTTTCTTAGTCATTCCTGTTACTGCCCCACTCGATGCTCCGATTGAAGCAGTTGCCGGACCTGAAACAAATGACCATGTTTGACCACTTCCCGCTGCAGTTAATGAAAATGTAGATTGACAAGATACCGCTTGATCGGTTCCTGCATTCGGAGTAGCTAAAATGGTATAATCACTAGTTTTAATGTTATTACAACCAACCGTACCATAATTACATTCGGCGTCAGGATCGGTTGGAACATCCGCACTTGGGTCCGTTGCATCAGGGTCGGTAACATCCGGTTGACGCAACATACTTGCTTTTACCGTTAATGTGCCGCTAGCCGGTCGAGCACTTACTGTTCCGGAAAAAGTGATGCTAAATGAACTTCCATTATTCAGATCAAGAGTTGCCTCGTAAGTTGAGTCGGTAGGATTTGAAGCTGTGAATGCTCCGGTTCCTGTAAATGTTGGAGTTCCTGCAGTTAAGCCAGTTAGCTCTGCCGGGACTGTAAAGAAAAATTTGGCCCCTGTTGTATGATCCGGACCATTGTTTCTTGCAACAACTGTATAGGTTACATTAACGTTTGCACATGTTGATGTACCACCGGTTCTAGTAACACTTACTACTTCTAAATCGGCCTGTTTTAAAACAATCTTTGTAACCGGAGAAACGGCTGGTACATCGTATTTATATGCCCAAGTATCAATCGTCCTTACATCACCAAAACTACTGTTCCAACTATGTGCCCCAGTATTACTATCCACTCCGGGTTCAGCACTTTTATCCAAACCACCTAATGCAAGGTCATTCCAATAGATGATCTTACTGTTGTCACCTGTATTAGTTCTCGTAATCTTAATACCGTTTGGATTGTTTTCAGCATCAATCAAAGGAAAGTGTACTTCTCCTGAAAAGAGAACAATACTTATGCGAATATCTGTACCATTGGCAACGGCAACGCCTTGACCATTTTTTCCATCCCAAACGATACTATTGCTCCCTGCAACAGCAGAACCAAAAATAATCCGGTCTACAGCGTCATTTGCGTCTCCATCATTATTGACATCAATTTCTATCCTGAAGTTACTGTTACGTGTTGCATCAAACTTAATTAAGCCTCCATTCAGAGGTGGTGTTCCCATGTAGGGAGAACCCTCAATACCTGTAAGTTTTACATTACTTGCTTTAGCTATATTAAGAACCGGATTTAACCAAACATCAACGACACTGCCCGTAATTTTTGCAAAGGCAGGCATCGATGCATCGGGTGTATTGTAAAAAAGCTTGTGAGTAATATTTGCGGCATCGTCTAATGCTGTAGGAGTATGAAAATCATACAGAGTAGCGGCCGCATCACTATTCTTAATATCAGTGTTATTGGCACTTTTATAAACAGGGTCTTTAGTAGTCAGATTACGTAAGCCTTTATTATTTGAGAAGAATGCAAATAAATAAGGCGTCATTCCGTTTCCTTCCACATCAAACTGAAACCCATCATTCGTTAATACTTTTAATTTACCTCTGTATTCATTACTTGCTCCCCCCATAGAAGCAGTAAATACATTCATAAATAATCGTCCGGGAATAGCTGTAGTTCCGTTTGCTACTGTAACATCCCAAGCAATAATAAATGGTTTGGTACTCGATTGGTTGGTCGAGGACCAAGAGGGAACAGCCGGATTAGAATCTTCAGCTGCTTTTAAACTATGGCTCGCTACAGAAGTTGGTGAGGGGTCTACATCAACAGGTGCAATAAAGTCTATAATCCAAATACCTTCTTCTGCCGCTAATACGGTTTGAACAAATGCATTATAGCCTCCCGCTGTTAATTGAGAAGGACCTTTTAATTCCTGAAAGCGATCGCTAATACGACCTATTGTCGTTGAATTCGAAGTATTGTATAATGTCCCGTTAGGGGCGGTTAACTTTATAGTTCCGGCTCCCATACCTTGCGCACTTGAGCCGAGGTAGATTTTCTCGCCGGCTTTGGCATACACAAACATTCGTCCCTGATTAACAATACTTCTATAATTCGAAGGTGCAATCGTAGAACTTGCAAGCAATGCCCGATACCCCGTAGAGGTTAGGCTGTATGGATGTAAGTCCTTACTCCCTTCGGCATGTATCAAAGTTGGAAGCAATGCAAACAGTGAGGTCACTGCTATAATTGCCCTTCGCTTAAAATACTTGTAGAGTTTATTCATATAATATTATGTTGTTCAATTTATTTCAGACAATAAGTACAATAACAGCCCATGCCACACTGTATGTGTAGCTCTGGTTATATTCTATTAATGTAAACTGGTTACAGGGTTAACTACCCGCTTGTGACAAATTAATAATGACCCATAACTATTTGGTCAATTCACTTGTTTTCCTTATTCACGTATTCCTGACAGTAGATTATTTAATATAATTCTGTGATTGACCTCGGCTACAAAGATAGATAGCCCCCTTTGTCCCCCCAATAGACCCCAGGGTCTATTTTTTAGTTTACTACGGAAAGAGTATTTACCGATTGATTACATTATGCATATTTGCGCCCATGAAAGTTCGTATATTATTTTGGCTGTGTTTTACTGCAGTACTTACGCTCTACTTTCCAACAAAAGGATTTGGGGAAAATGTGGTTAAAGTAAATACTGATTCTTCTTTTAAAAGAGGCATTAGGCTTAATCCGCATATAGAAGTATATGAAGATGCGAAAGGACTAGGCTATCTTCCGGACTCTATTCTTAGTCATCCTGAGCTCTTTACCAAGAGTTCGAAACTTAAACCGGTATCTGCGATAAGCATTTATTGGGTAAAAGCTACTATTAAAAATGAAGCATTAACATCTTTAGAAAGCATTATTGCATTCTCGAACTTAAGTTTTGTTGATCTTTATGTATATGAGTCAGGTAAATTGTTGGAAAGTAAAAAGTCGGGGACTTTCAGACCAATCGATTATATTGATGAGGCTGATGGTCGTGAATATTTTACACTTAATCTGCAAGAAGGACATACATACACCCTACTATTCAAGATCCATCATATAAAACATTATCAACCCAAGCTCAACTTTACTATTCAAAACCAGTATGAATTCCTAAAGAAGCTTAACCGAATTAACATGATCAACATGTTCCTAAATGGGTCAGTTGCATTCTTCTTTATCTATATTTTATTTTCCTGGATATTGAGTCGCTATCGTCCCTACTTATGGCTGATGATCTATATAACAGGTTGTGGTTTGTATGGCATAAGTATGAATGGTTATTTTATTGATTGGGCGATGCCGTTTTCACCGGCAACAGGCTGGTTGTTCAATGTTCAATTTATTAATATTGGCCTATTTGGAATCGCTTTTCTATTTGTTGACTTTTGGAATTTAAGAACAGTCGACAAACTAGTGTATAGGCTATTCATTGGAGTAATTATCTGTCTGCTAACGGTTTCAATCATCGATTTTATTGTTACCTATAAAGACAATAACTACAAATTGATGAATCAGATCAATTTGCCTTTTATAGTGGTTTCTCATTGCTTTATCTTGTGGGGAGTGATCAGGTGTTTTCCTCGCTTAACCCGTGGTCAACGGTTTTTAGCTTATGGTTTCATTTTGCACCTCCTAACATCTATCATTACATCCTCACTGATATTTGTATTGAATGAAAGCTCTATCCGCTACGTTTCTTATGTAGGTAATGCCTCCCTTGTTATCGTGATCATATTTTCTTTAGGTCTTAAAGAAGAATTAAGGCAATTTGAAATTGATAAAAATGAGGTTTTACAACGACTAAACCTGCTTCAACTCGATCAAAATCAGTTGCTGGATAAAATGGTTTTGGATAGAACTATTCAGCTTGAACTGTCAAATACAGAACTAGCTACACGCCAGTCTGAATTAGCGGAAAGGAACAAAATTATTGAAACGCTCATGCAGGAATTACAACACCGGGTAAAAAACAACCTTCAGCTTTTGTACAGTTTGATTAATCTGCAGTTACCCATTGTAAAAGACGTAAATGCTAAAGACCTTTTAAAGAATAACCTAGGCAGGATAAAGGCTATGTCATTGGTCAATGAAAAACTATACACCTACGGTGATTCAACCTTATCTATTAATTTGGAAGAATTTGTGATGGATATGGTTCAACATTCCAACTCTATCTTCGACTCTCAAAAAATTGTGGAGAAAAAAATCCATATTCCACATCCGATACGTATCAGTGGAAATATTGCTATTCCTTTCGGACTCATTCTGTCAGAGCTTATTACCAATTCTTTTAAACATGCCTTTACCGCATCCTCTGTAAACCCTATTATTCAAATTCAGATTTTTGTAGAAAATAAAACATTGTTCTTTTCCTATACAGATAATGGGAAAGGACTACAACAGCAAGCAGTTGAACCAACCACCAATTATTCTCACGGTGTTCTGTTGATAAAAGACCTTATAAGACAATTAAAAGGAACGTTGGCAACTAAAAGTGAGGCAGGACTTCATTATTCATTCATAATACCTATATAACCCAATGAGAATATTAATTATTGAAGATGAAATTATTATTGCACGCTACATCCAGCAGCAGTTGCACGATAAATTTGATTGCCAGACAAATATTGCCGTAAACATTGACGAAGCAACAAGCATAATCGGTGAGTTTTTACCTCACCTGATTTTATGTGACATTAACCTGAACGATGCAACAGACGGGGTAGATTTGATAGCTCAGTTTCAGAAGAACTTTGGATTCGATACCATCTTCATTACTTCTTACCAGGCCAAAGAAATTATTGAAAAAGCCGCACGCATTAAACCGGCCAACTATATTATTAAGCCTATTGATGAAGCACAGCTTTTTGCAGCCATACAAATCGTTCAATTGAAAAATATGGATAATGAATCGGTGGGTATTACCCGACAAAATCCTCAAAACCTACTAACAAAAATTGAGTACGATATTTTACGATTGATCGCTCAAAAGAAAACGACAAAAGAAATAGCTGAAACACTATTTATAAGTCCATATACAGTAAAAAACCATCGTCATAATATTTGTACAAAACTGCAACTAGAAGAAGAAAACAATGCTATTTTAAAATGGGCCATTAAGAATAGTGAATCTCTTAAATAATATGAAATACTGAATTTTAAGAAGGTAACAGACTTTGTTATTTTTATTACCTTCGTAGTCGCCTTAACGCCCCAACCAAACCGTTTATGGAACTGCAATTTAATAGCTATTCTGTTGTATTAATCTCATCGGGCCTTGCCACTTTTTTCATCTCCTATTTAATTTTTAAACGTTTAGGTGGAACCGTACGCTGGTTTTCATTGTTAATGTTTTTTATTGGACTGTGGGCTGTTACCTATGGAATGGAATTATCTTGCCAAACATTGCCTGATATGCTTTTCTGGATTAACCTTGAATATATCGGCATTGCTCTTCTTCCTGCAAGTTGGATCATATTCATAATTAATTTTATTGGTAAAGAACAATGGCTAAAATGGCATACTTCTTTACTTATATTCCTAATTCCCCTTATTACCATCTCGCTTGTTTGGACCAATAGTTTGCATCATTTGCATTATGCTTCTGTTAGTATAGATAAAAATCACTCATTTCCATTATTAAACATAAAACCTGGTATTTGGTACAAATGCTTTACAGTTTACTTCTACTTTTTGTTAGCCTGGGGATGTTTTCTGCTGATTAATCGGTTTAAACGTGCCGATTCAATTTATAAAAAACAAAACAGCAGCATATTATTAGGAGCATTTATACCATGGATCGTAAACTTATTATACCTCTTGGGAATTAGACCTAATGCTCATATAGACTTAACTCCTTACGCATTTATTGCCACAGGTTTTTTAATCAGCATTGGATTGCTCAAGTATAGACTATTTGATATTATTCCAATTGCCCGTGAAAAAGTAATCGGAGCGATGCACGATGGATTGTTAATCCTTGATCAACAAGATCGGGTAATTGATTACAATAAAAATATACTTAGGTTTCTCGACCTCAGCCCTTCTCCCACAATTATCGGTGTAAAATTGTCGGATCTGATACCGGCTAATGAAACACTCATAAAGTTGGTAAGTGAACGATCAAACTGTTCGGTTGAAATTCAGCTTGGTAATAACAATAAACGATCTTTCTTTGATGTATCAATTACTTCTTTGTTTCAGCGAGACACCATTTATAGTGGTGTGGTATTAATTTTCAGGGATATTACTATCCTGAAGAATGATGCTTTTAAATTGATGGAACAATCGGAGCAATTATCAGGATTAAACCAGTTAAAAAATCGTGTATTCACCATCATTTCGCACGACCTTCGCACACCGGTCAGACAACTTGGAGATATACTGAATATGACCATTAAAGGAATGATAAGTGACGATGAATTAAATATGCTATTGCCCGAACTTGCGAAAAGTGTAAACCAGACATCCAATGTTTTGGATAACTTGTTGTTTTGGTCGAAAACGCAAATGGAGGGTGAACATACCGACCCTGAGGTATTGGATCTTCATCAAAAAGTTCTGAAGGAAATAGCATTTCTTTCGGCAAGGTCGGAGGAGAAGAAAGTTACGATTGAATGTAAATTAGAACCGGAAACAACAGTTTACGCCGACAAAGAAATGACCCGATTAATTATTCGTAACTTATTGGATAATGCCTTAAAATTTAGCAATCCTGAAAATATAATAGTAGTACGAGCAAGAAAAACCGATGAAAAACAAGTGGAGGTTTGTGTAGAGGATTCCGGTACAGGAATTCGCGCTGATTTGCTTTCCAAATTATTTTGTCCCAATTCATTTTCAATGCCCGGGACCAACAATGAGCAAGGCACCGGACTGGGTTTGTTAATTTGTAAGGATTTTGTGGAGAAAAATTATGGAAAAATCTGGGCAGAAAGCACCTGGTTGCAAGGAAGCCGGTTTTATTTTACCCTGCCTATTGCAAACCAAGCAAATAAACGAAACCCTGAGATATTAACATCACTGTTAGATGATAACTAAAAGGTTTATTCTAAAACTATAATTCCTATATCGCAACTTAAACCAGATGATCGGTCTCTACCTTCATTTAGGGAACTATATGCTGTTGATTGTGTATTGCTTAGGTTGCCATCTCCATCTTTTTTTTCACTATAAACATCACCTAAAGATACCAGATCCAATGTTTCCATAGGACCATTAATAATTTCAAAGTCATTCATTATAAACACTTTCCCAAAGCAATGCACATTCTTGCAATTGCAAAATAAAATAATGCATAAACATGCATTTACTATTATTTTTTCTAATATTTGTTTTTAGGCTATTAAGAAATTGATTATTAGTGATGAGGATTATTTTTTAGCCCTTATTAAAATAAGTATGATGAAAAGTTTATTCCTAAGCATCCTTTTTATGCCCGGTTTCTCTGCTTTCTCGCAATCTGATAGTACTATGCTTACTACCGTAGAAACTAAAATTGCTGCTATTAAGCAGCAATATGTCCCTGACAGACGGACTGCTGTCTTTAAAGTAACAGCTAGTACAGATCAGGGAACAATCAATCTTATGGGTGCAACTACTGATCAAGAAGCTAAAAATAAACTTCTGGCCACCCTTCAAGAGTCCAATGTAAATTACACAGACAATATTGAACTATTGCCTTCAGTAAAACTAGCCAATAAAGTTTTCGGTGTTGCTAATTTATCTGTTTGTAATAATCGTTTTGAGCCTAAACAATCAGCAGAAATGGCAACCCAAATGACCTTAGGCACTCCAGTTGATGTGCTGATGAAGAAAGATGGTTGGCTTTTGGTTAGAACTCCTGATGGCTATATTTCCTGGACAGAAGCGATGGGGGTTGGACTAATGGATGAGACCGAGTTCAAGCAATGGCAATCAGCAGATAAAATCCTTTACACCGAATATTTTGGTCATGCGTATCAACAACCTAAAAAGGAGTCAAGTATTGTGGCTGACTTGGCAAAAGGAGCTATTGTAAAACTTGAGGGCGAAGAAAAGGGATTTTATAAAGTAACATATCCAGATAACCGAACAGCTTACGTAGAGAAGAAAGAAGCTATTCCATTAAAAAATTGGTTGCAATCTCGCAATCCATCGGCTGAAAACATTATTACTACTGCCAAAACACTTTTGGGAACTCCTTATCTGTGGGGAGGAACGTCTATTAAAGGAGTTGATTGCAGCGGTTTTATTAAAACGTCATTTTTCCTTAACGGAATTATTCTTCCGCGCGACGCTTCACAACAGGTTTTCGCAGGTGAAAAGGTTGATATTTATGAAAACGGATCTGTAAATATTGAAAAAGGCATTTCCAATATGCAAAATGGTGATTTATTGTTTTTTTCCAGTAAACCCGATGGTAACCTGAATGCTCCGATAACACATGTAGGAATGTACATCGGAAATGGTGAATTTATTCATTCTTCCGGAATGGTAAGAATTAACAGTTTAAAGAAAGAGGCAGTAAATTATGCCGAATGGCAAACCAAAACACTGGTAGCTGTAAGAAGAGTATTGTCACAAATTGGCACTAAAGAAGTAACCAAAATACAGGAACATCCATATTACAATCGCTAGTAAGATGAGCATTAAAAGAAGAGATTTTATAAAATCAGCAGGCATTTTAACCGGAACTGCTTTAACTTTAGGAAGCACCAATGTCTTTGCCATAGGAAAAGGGGGTAAAAAGGCTAAAATGAAACTTAGTTTCAGACCGTATACCCTTGAACTGAAACATGCATTCACTGTTGCGGTTAATACCCGTAAAACTACTCCTGTTGTTCTTACCGAAATCGAATACGATGGTTTTACTGGCTATGGAGAGGCTTCAATGCCGCCTTACCTGGGTGAATCTCATGACACGGTAATGAAGTTCTTAGCAAAGGTTGATTTAACCCAATTTAATGACCCTTTTCAATTGGATGATATTTTAACCTATGTAGATAATATTGAGGCAGGAAACAAGGCAGCTAAAGCGGCTGTTGATATTGCTCTTCATGATCTACTTGGAAAAATAATGGGGCAACCCTGGTATAAAATATGGGGGTTTGATGCTACAAAAACACCTGATACTACTTTTACCATCGGTATTGATACACAGGAAGTAGTGCGCGAAAAGGTAAAGGAAACTTCTCCTTTTAACATTATAAAAGTAAAACTCGGTAAGGTTGAAAGTGATAAAATGATGGTTCAAACTATTCGCGAACAAACGAATAAGCCATTAACAGTAGATGCCAACCAAGGATGGAAGGATAAACAATACACATTAGACATGGCTTATTGGTTAAAGGAACAAGGTGCTGTATTCCTTGAACAGCCCATGCCGAAAGAAATGCGTGATGAAATTGCGTGGGTTACCGAACGAAGTCCGATTCCAATAATTGGAGATGAATCGGTTCAGAGACTACCAGATGTTATGAAGGCTCATGGTGTTTATAACGGAATTAACATTAAGCTGATGAAATGTACTGGTATGCGTGAAGCGCATAAAATGTTAACGCTTGCACGTGCCCTGGATATGAAAGTAATGATCGGCTGTATGACCGAGACTTCATGCGCTATCTCAGCGGCAGCTCAACTGGCTCCAATGATGGATTGGGCCGATTTGGATGGTTCATTATTAATTAAGAATGATGTATATAAAGGGATGGAAGTGGTTAAAGGAAAAATAACCCTGATTGATAAACCGGGAATTGGTATTGCAAAGATCTAATTAAAGTATCCGGGCTTATCGAATGATAGGCCCGGATATTACTTATGACAGAGGACTTAATACTGTCTCCCCTTTCTTATATTCTTCTACCTGCTCTAATAATTCCATCGACTTCTTACAGGTGTCCATTCTTTTCCTTCAAACATCAACCTAAACCATTTCTTGCTTTTGTTTTCATATTTTATGTTGACAAAAAGCCAAACAACCGGAATAACAAACAATAAGCTGATTATAATTTGCAAAACAACCAGTCCTGTATTTCCATTTTCAAATGTATTTGCCGACCAGTAAAAGGTTGTCCATACCGGAAGTTGCAGAAAAAGAAAACGAGTTACCCACAAAGTCGATGTCCTTAAATGAGCCAGTTTATCCTGCGTTTCCAAGATTGGTTTGGTGATATCAATCTGATGAATTAAAACTAACTGATAGAGATAGATCCCGATCGCTAATTTTGTTAACACGACCTGAATTATCGCTGAAATCAGGAAAAAAGGACTTGCCACTGCAAATAGATTGACGATCAACAGGTCTACAAAACAAACCCAAATGATGCCTGTCAGTATCGTAAATACCTTAATCGGTTTCATCGATCCTAATAATGATCCAATCTTGATTTTCGTAATATCTTCTGCATTTTTCCGGTTAAGCTGCAGGCTTTCTTCCAACTTCTTGTTGTAAGATATCCAACTATTAATAATTTCTCTGTCTTCCATTATATTAAACTGTTAAGGTTGAAAACTGCTGCTTTAATATCTTTTTTATCCGGCCAACTTTAGTGGCCACATTTGTTTCGGAAATACCTATAATGTCAGCAATTTCTTTTTGACTTTTTTCTTCCAGATAAAGCAACATCAAGGCTTTATCCAAATCCCTCAATTCAGCAATAAACTGTTTTAAAAAGCCAATACTTCTTCCAATTCAACTTCAACGGCTGAGTCAGCAAAGTCAAGAATTCCTTCGGATAGTGGATTAGAGGCATCTCTTCGTCGATTTTCCTTCCTGTAAAATGAGATAGCAACATTCAGCGCAATCCGATACATCCAGGTTGAATATTTATACTGACTTGAATAATTATCAAATGATTTCCATAACTGTATACTGATTTCCTGAACAAGATCCTTTCTATCTTCCATGTCCTTACAATAAGTGTTAGCTACTTTGTAAATAATTCCTTTATTAGCTTGAATTATCGAAAGGAAGAGTTCAGTCTTTTCTTTTGAATTCATACGTTTTATTTTCCGTACACGATTTTGAGACTATACCTCAGTTTATAGTGCCCAATTTCATATTTACCTAATTATTCGCATGAAGGTTAAAAAAATCACATGTTACAAGAAATATTTTTCGGAGTATGGTTAAGATAGGTAAACAATGGAATAAAACTTTCCCTACAAGTTCATATATCTTTCGTCTAGCAAGAAAAGAAAATCTTTTTGATTGCCAAAATGTTGGATAATGGCATAAATGTATTTTTTTAGATTTATTAGGAAGCAGTTTTATGATAGGTAGGGTCTAATTGTTTGTTGAACTCAGGATGCTTTTTTATAAATCCGGAAACAAAAGGGCAATAAACCATTACGGGCAGCTTATGTTCTAATGCATAAGCAAAAGCGTAACGGGCGAGTGCTGACCCAACACCTTTTCCTTCCATGGATTCTGCAACTTTAGTGTGAAGAAAAGCAATATCTTTTTTGTAAAATCTATAGGTCAGCGTTGAAACGTCACCATTTAGCCAAATTTCAAATTGTTGATTACGCTCATTATTTATTACTTCAAAAGCTTCAGTATCCATAAATTAAGTTTTAAAGCTGAAAACGATCTATTCTTTGCGTTCTGATGTTGATGCTGGTCTAACCTTATCTTTAGGAAGAGGAACAAAATCTGTTTCTCCCGGAACCGGATCAAATTCTTGATTTAGCCATTTTTCTTTTGCTCGTTCAATTCGTTCATTACTTGTGGCAACGAAATTCCAATAAATGAAACGTTCTTCTGGAAATGGTTCACCACCAAAAATGTACACAGTTGTATTGGCATTAATGGTAAACTCACAAAGTGTAGCTTCTTTTGCTACCAAGATTTGCTTTGGCTCATAAACATAACCATCGCTCTCAATACTACCCTCCAAAATATACATTCCAGCCTCTCCGAACAATTCATGACCAATGGTTAACTTTTGTTGTGAAGAACTATGTATCTCTAAGAAAAACTGTTTGCTATAGGTTGGTACTGCAGATTTCCTTCCAAATGCTTCACCAGCTATAAGTCTAAAACTAACATCTCCATCCTTCCAATAAGGTAAATCAATTTGATCAACATGATGAAAAGTTGGCTCCGAATCCTCCATCTCTTTAGGTAATGCAACCCATATTTGTAATCCATGAATGGTTTTCTTTAAATCACGAAACCGTTGAGGTGTTCTTTCAGAGTGTACAATTCCTTTTCCGGCTGTCATCCAGTTAACCGCTCCCGGATGTATCTCCATTTCTGTACCTAAACTATCTCTATGCATTATACTTCCCTCAAAAAGGTAAGTAAGAGTAGATAGGCCGATATGAGGATGCGGAGCCACATCCATATTTTCACCTTCACTTAATGAAACAGGCCCCATATGATCAATAAATATATATGGACCTACCATACGCTTTCCTCTGAAAGGTAATAACCGACCCACTAAAAAATTGCCTATATCAGCAGGCCTCTCCTCAATAATTAACCCAACGTTTGACATAAAAAGAATCTTAGCCATGAAATTACTCAAACTAAAAGGCAGAAAAAACTAATAATGAAAATTAATTAGTTGAATGCAATGATAGTGTACCATCAAATTCAAATGCCTTGACGATTCATTACCGAACCGGCTACTGTTTTGTACCTAACGGCACAATTGTTTTTGGGATGTGTCAGTGCTACCGATCTTTTGCTCCGTTGGAGCATCCTTTCGTTAAGGCTGATGTTATACTTAAATATGAAATAGCACAATGCAACCAACTGTGTGTCATCCTGAGGCACGAAGGATCTTTTGGTTGCATGCGACTGTTCTGGGCAATCCATCACCGAACCGGCTACTGTTTTGTACCTAACGGCACAACTTCTTTTCTTCCGTGTCATTGCTACCGATGTTTTGCTCCGCTGGAGCAATCTTTCGTTGTGTTTTTAGGTACAAAACCAAGTTACGTATTCAGAAAAGTGACAGGAGAATAAACACAAAAGGAAACTGAACAACTGCGTGTCATCCTGAGGCACGAAGGATCTGTTGACTAAATGCGAATGCCTGGACGATTCAATACCGAGCCGGCTGTTTTGTATCTAACGGCATTACATTGTTTCGGAATGTGCAATACAAAGTCATACAGGCATTGCGCCGTTAGGTGCAACAGCTCGGTAGCTATAGTCATTTATTCCGCATCGTTGTGCCTTTAGGTACAACACCAATTACCTATTCAGAAAAGTAGCAGGAGAATAAATACAAAAAGGAAATCAATCAACCGTGTGTCATTCGGAGGGGAAAGAGCTGTTGGTTGAATTCGAATATCTTGACGATTCATTACCAAACCGGTTGTTGTTTTGTACCTAACGGCACAACTTCTTTTTGGACGGTGTTATTGCTACCGATGTTTTGCTCCGCTGGAGCATCCTTTCGTTAAAGGCTGATGTTCTACCTAGCTATTAACCAGCACAATGGAACCAACCGCGTGTCATCCTGAGGCACGAAGGAGCTGTTGACTAAATGCGAATGGCTGTACAGTTCATTTCCGAACAGGTTACTACCTTGTACCTAATGGCATGACATCGTTTCGCAATGGGAAATACAAAGCCATTCAGGCATTGCGCCATTAGGTGCAACAGCTCGATAGGTATAGTCATTTATTCAGCATTATTGTGCCTTTAGGTACAACACCAATTATGTATTCAGAAAAGAGGCAGGAGAATAAATACAAAAAGGAAACTGATCAACCATGTGTCATCCTGAGGCACGAAGGGTCTGTTGACTAAATGCGAATGGCTAGACGATTCAATACCGAACAGGCTACTGTTTTGTACCTAACGGCACAATCGCTTTTTGGACGTACCATTATTGCTACCGATCTTTTGCTCCGCTGGAGCATCCGGGATCAGGTCCAAAATCTGTGGACTAAGCATATAATTTAGCCAGCCTGAAAAGGAAAAAATTCACATTTCCCACCCCTCTGTATTGAGCTCTGAACGCTTTGATCTTGGCATTGAACGATTCGGCCGAAGCATTGGCACTTTTGTTGTCGAAGTAGTTGAGTATGTGTTGGTGGTGATTAATAATTGTTCTGGAGAGGGTATTAAACGACTTGAATCCCGATTGTTCCACCAGTTCGTTCCATTTGGCCAATCTTGCAAAAGCATATAATTTATCTGTGGTAGTACTAAAGATCCAAGATAGTTTTTGAGTGAGTTCATAGGCTTTTCTTAGATCGGGGTATCGTTCAAATAACAGGTCGGCCCTCTGGGCCTGTTCGACAGTCCAGTTATCCTCTTTTTTATACAAGAGGTACCTGCTTCTGGCCAACAGTTGCTTGAGCGTTTCTCCATTGGAGAGAACCGGAGGGCAGTAGGTTACTTGGGCTGTTTTAGCATCTTCTATTGCTTGATTTTCTGCATCGATTGCTTGCCAGCGGTATTTAATTCTTATCTCCTGCAAGGCTTCTGTGGCCAACTGCTGCACATGAAACCGATCGATCACCCGGGTGGCATTGGGAAAACACTTCTTGGCAATCAGACTCATGTTGCCCGCCAGGTCTAGGGTTATTTCCTGTACCTTATTGCGTTGTTTCGGCGATAGCTTTTGCAACAAAGGGATGATCGTTTCCGATTTAGTGCCTTCCATAATGGCCACTAAAGTTCCTGCCTTCCCTTTTGCCTGTTTGTTGGTCACCACCGTATAGAGTTCTCCGTGAGACAGCGAGGTTTCATCAATCGATAGAAAAGGTCCCATATTCTGTTCAAAAACAAGTCCCTTGCGAGCATTCTCTTTATGTTCCCAAAGGGAGTAGTCACTAAGCTTATCCCGATAATAGCGTTGCAGTTTTTTACCGCTAATGCCGTAAAATGAACCGATCGTTTGCAGGCTATGTGCCTTGGTATCGGCTGATAGCTTTTAAAAAAGCGGCAAAATCCTGGGTGATTCGCGTTCCCTTGGCCACCACCTCCCAGTTACGGAAAACCACTTTGTTGCTATCTAAATTCAGCCATCGGCGACGCTTCACGTGCAAGAACACCTCCCGGCCACGGAGGGGAAAATCCTGTAAAATCACTTCATCGAAAAAACCTTTGGATTGAAGCCGGTTGGACTGGTACTCCAGGGGAATACTATTGAGTTCTTCCAGGTAAATATGAATGGAGTTGGCCTGCGTTTTATGGTCAACCAGTTTGAAATAATCTGAAACACCTTCGGGAATAACCAAGTGAAGAAGGGCTTGAAAGGAATCGTGCATTATTCTTTTTTTGATCCACAAAAATCAGCTTTTAGCCTAAACTCCACAACTTTTGTTCCTGTTCCAGCATCCGTTCGTAGGATACAACCGAGGGGTTGGGCTGTAAACAAACAAAGCCCATTGGTTATTCACCAACGGGCTTGTATAAAAATCGGCACCGACCTACTCTCCCACCTGTTACGGCAGTACCATCGGCTCTGGCGGGCTTAACTTCTCTGTTCGGAATGGGAAGAGGTGGACACCGCCGATATAGGCACCTGAATATCTTTTGAATCTCTTTTAGACATATTTTTGAAAGAAGTTACTACCGCAGAAAGTAAACGAGGCTTTCTTTGCAGAAAGTTTCGGATGATTAGTACTACTCGACTTTGATGTTACCACCTTTACATCTGTAGCCTATCAACGTGGTCATCTTCCACGATCCTGTATGGATATCTCATCTTGTGGTGAGTTTCGCACTTAGATGCTTTCAGCGCTTATCTCGACCGAACGTAGCTACTCAGCTGTACAACTGGCGTCATAACTGATTCACTAGCGGTTCGTCCAACCCGGTCCTCTCGTACTAAGGTCAGGTCCACTCAAATATCCTACGCCCACAACAGATAGGGACCGAACTGTCTCGCGACGTTCTGAACCCAGCTCGCGTGCCACTTTAATCGGCGAACAGCCGAACCCTTGGGACCTTCTCCAGCCCCAGGATGTGACGAGCCGACATCGAGGTGCCAAACCTCCCCGTCGATATGAGCTCTTGGGGGAGATCAGCCTGTTATCCCCAGCGTACCTTTTATCCTTTGAGCGATGGCCCTTCCATGCAGAACCACCGGATCACTATATCCTACTTTCGTACCTGATCGGCTTGTGGGCCTCACAGTCAAGCATGCTTTTGCTATTGCACTCCACGTACGGTTACCAAGCGTACTGAGCATACCTTTGAAAGCCTCCGTTACTCTTTTGGAGGCGACCACCCCAGTCAAACTACCCACCAAACAATGTCCCCCGCTTCAGCAGGGTTAGACACCAAATACAGAAAGGGTGGTATTTCAACGTTGACTCCCCGAATCCTAGCGAATCCGGCTCACAGTCTCCCACCTATCCTACACATCCTGTATCCGATATCAATGTTAAGTTGTAGTGAAGGTGCATGGGGTCTTTCCGTCCCGTTGCGGGTAACCGGCGTCTTCACCGATACCACAATTTCACCGAGCTCATGGCTGAGACAGCGCCCAGATCGTTACACCATTCGTGCAGGTCGGAACTTACCCGACAAGGAATTTCGCTACCTTAGGACCGTTATAGTTACGGCCGCCGTTTACTGGGGCTTCGATTCAATGCTTCGCCTTGCGACTAACATCCCCTCTTAACCTTCCAGCACCGGGCAGGTGTCAGGCCTTATACTTCATCTTGCGATTTTGCAAAGCCATGTGTTTTTGTTAAACAGTCGCCTGGGCCTTTTCACTGCGGCCCCCGTTAAGGGGCGCCCCTTCTCCCGAAGTTACAGGGCCATTTTGCCGAGTTCCTTAGCCATGATTCACTCGAGCACCTTAGGATTCTCTCCTCGACTACCTGTGTCGGTTTACGGTACGGGTATCTTGTATCTGAAGTTTAGAGGATTTTCTCGGCAGCCTTTAGGATCACTATCCACGCACCCGTAGGCTTGCGGTACTTTCAGGTTTCACCAAAGCCGGCGGATTTGCCTACCAGCCCTATAGTTACGCCCTTTAACGAACTATTCCGTCAGTTCGCGGATCTTTCACCACTGCGTCTCCCCGTCACAATACAAGATAGTATTGGAATATTAACCAATTGTCCATCGGCTTCGCCTTTCGGCTACACCTTAGGCCCCGACTAACCCTGATCCGATTAGCGTTGATCAGGAAACCTTAGTCTTTCGGTGAGCAGGTTTCTCGCCTGCTTTATCGTTACTTATGCCTACATTTGCTTTTCTAACCACTCCAGCATACCTTACGGTACACCTTCGCCGTTGTTAGAATGCTCTCCTACCATAATACAGAGTATTATCCATAGCTTCGGTATTACACTTGATGCCCGATTATTATCCATGCCCGATCGCTCGACTAGTGAGCTGTTACGCACTCTTTAAATGAATGGCTGCTTCCAAGCCAACATCCTAGCTGTCTGTGCAATCGGACCCCGTTAGTTCAACTTAGTGTAAATTTGGGGACCTTAGCTGATGGTCTGGGTTCTTTCCCTCTCGGCCTTGGACCTTAGCACCCAAAGCCTCACTCCAGCGTATATGTGTCTAGCATTCGGAGTTTATCTGGATTTGGTAGGATTTGACTCCCCCGCATCCAATTAGTAGCTCTACCTCTAGCACACTCAACCGCCAGGCTGTTCCTAAAAACATTTCGGAGAGTACGAGCTATTTCCCAGTTTGATTAGCCTTTCACCCCTACCCTCAAGTCATCCGAATACTTTTCAACGTAAACCGGTTCGGACCTCCATTACATGTTACTGCAACTTCATCCTGCTCAAGGGTAGATCACAAGGTTTCGCGTCTACTCCCACTGACTATGCGCCCTATTCAGACTCGCTTTCGCTTCGGCTCCGTTACTTAATAACTTAACCTTGCCAGTGAGAAGTAACTCGTAGGCTCATTATGCAAAAGGCACGCCGTCACACCTTTCGATGCTCCGACCGCTTGTAAGCGCACGGTTTCAGGTTCTATTGCACTCCCCTGTTCGGGGTTCTTTTCACCTTTCCTTCACAGTACTTGTTCACTATCGGTCTCTCAGTAGTATTTAGCCTTACCAGATGGTGCTGGCAGATTCCCACAAGGCGTCTCCGACCTCGCGGTACTCAGGATACAGTTAGGTAATAAGATCTTGCCTGTACACGACTGTCACGTCCTATGGTTGCTCTTCCCAAAGCATTCCAGTTCAATCTTATAGTCCACAGCACTGTCCTACAACCCCAGTAATGCCGTAACATTACTGGTTTGGGCTCTTTCGCGTTCGCTCGCCACTACTTACGAAATCACTATTGTTTTCTCTTCCTACGCCTACTTAGATGTTTCAGTTCAGCGCGTTTGCGTTTTTTACGATTATCCTTCAGATAATCAGGTTTCCCCATTCGGAAATCACCGGATCAATTCGTATTTGCCAATCCCCGATGCTTATCGCAGCTTATCACGTCCTTCTTCGCCTCTGAGAGCCAAGGCATCCCCCGTGCGCCCTTAGTAACTTTCTTTACTAAGACTTGCGTCTTATGCTTACATTATAGAATTAATTCTATCTGTTGCTCGTTTACCTTCTTACAGGTAACTTCTTTCAATATGTCAAAGAACTTCTTGACCGTTTGTCATTCCTTTGAATGACGGTCTTGGTGGAGAATAACGGATTCGAACCGTTGACCCCCTGCGTGCAAGGCAGGTGCTCTAGCCAGCTGAGCTAATTCCCCAAGATCGTTTTGTAGTCCCGAGCAGACTTGAACTGCTGACCCCTACATTATCAGTGTAGTGCTCTAACCAAACTGAGCTACGGGACTCTTTCTTGTTCCTGTAGGCAGTAGGCTTTGCTGATCAATCTACCCTTCCTACCGGTACTTGGGTTTTTCTCTTGTGATTATTTTTGAAATGAGATTTTCATAGCGCAGCAGCTATTTTTTTAACTGCTATCCTTCTCTAGAAAGGAGGTATTCCAGCCGCACCTTCCGGTACGGCTACCTTGTTACGACTTAGCCCTAATTACCAGTTTTGCCCTAAACCGCTCCTTGCGGCTACAGTCTTTAGGCACCCCCGGCTTTCATGGCTTGACGGGCGGTGTGTACAAGGCCCGGGAACGTATTCACCGCGTCATTGCTGATACGCGATTACTAGCGAATCCAACTTCATGAGGTCGAGTTGCAGACCTCAATCCGAACTGTGAATGGCTTTTTGAGATTGGCTTCCTATTACTAGGTCGCAGCCCTCTGTACCATCCATTGTAGCACGTGTGTAGCCCCGGACGTAAGGGCCATGATGACTTGACGTCGTCCCCGCCTTCCTCTCTACTTGCGTAGGCAGTCTGATTAGAGTCCCCATCTTAATGCTGGCAACTAATCATAGGGGTTGCGCTCGTTGCGGGACTTAACCCAACACCTCACGGCACGAGCTGACGACAGCCATGCAGCACCTAGTTTCGTGTCATTGCTGACTGATCTATTTCTAAATCATTCACTAACTTTCAAGCCCGGGTAAGGTTCCTCGCGTATCATCGAATTAAACCACATGCTCCTCCGCTTGTGCGGGCCCCCGTCAATTCCTTTGAGTTTCAATCTTGCGACCGTACTCCCCAGGTGGATTACTTAACGCTTTCGCTTAGCCGCCGACTGTATATCGCCGACAGCGAGTAATCATCGTTTAGGGCGTGGACTACCAGGGTATCTAATCCTGTTTGATCCCCACGCTTTCGTGCCTCAGCGTCAGTTACACTTTAGTGAGCTGCCTTCGCAATCGGTGTTCTGTGACATATCTATGCATTTCACCGCTACTTGTCACATTCCGCCCACTTCATCTGTACTCAAGTAAACCAGTATCAAAGGCAGTTCTACAGTTGAGCTGCAGGCTTTCACCTCTGACTTAATTTACCGCCTACGCACCCTTTAAACCCAATAAATCCGGATAACGCTTGGATCCTCCGTATTACCGCGGCTGCTGGCACGGAGTTAGCCGATCCTTATTCTTCGGGTACCTTCAACTAAATACACGTATCTAGGTTTATTCCCCGACAAAAGCAGTTTACAACCCATAGGGCCGTCTTCCTGCACGCGGCATGGCTGGTTCAGACTTCCGTCCATTGACCAATATTCCTTACTGCTGCCTCCCGTAGGAGTCTGGTCCGTATCTCAGTACCAGTGTGGGGGACCATCCTCTCAGATCCCCTATGCATCGTAGCCTTGGTAAGCCGTTACCTTACCAACTAGCTAATGCAACGCATGCCCATCTTCAATCACCAAAGTTTTAATATCTAAATGATGCCATTCTGATATCTTATGCGGTATTAATCTCCCTTTCGGAAGGCTATCCCCCAATTGAAGGTAGGTTGCATACGTGTTACGCACCCGTGCGCCACTTTCATAGAAACCGAAGTCTCTAATCTCGTTCGACTTGCATGTATTAGGCCTGCCGCTAGCGTTCATCCTGAGCCAGGATCAAACTCTCCGTTGTATACTTTAAGTTTGTTCCTATTTCCGTATCGCTACGGAAAAGGTCCCGATTTTTAATTTCGGGATTGTCTCTTGGATTGACAGTTATTCTTAGCTTGACCAGGTATTGCTACCTGCTCGCGCTGCGCTATTTCTCATCTCTTCAAAGAACTTGTTGTTAACACTTTTGGTTAACTTTCGTGGATATCCCAGGAGTCGAACCTGTCCAGTCTTGCGACCTTTTCCTTTTATCCCGCTTTCTTTTTTTCAGTTTTCAAACCGACCTTCCGTCTGTTTGGGGTTGCAAAGGTAAACATCTTTTTTAATTTTCAAAAAAATATTTTTTTTATTTTTTTTGCCTTTTCAAGCTCCTTTACCCTCTTTTCAATGTTTTCTCTCCCTCTCTAGCGGGCTGCAAAGGTAACACTCTTTTTCACTTCTCCAAAAAGTTTTTTAACTTTTTCTCCTCCCTCTCTTTCCCTTTGTCCAGGCTCCGTTTCTTGCGAAACTTCCGCCCCTTACACCCTTTCAACCTTGCCCCGTACCATCCGTTTCGGGAGTGCAAAAGTAGAAAAATTCATCCGCCCGCCAAACTATTTCTAAACTATTTTTACCACCTTTTACTAACTGCCTGATAAACTGTACTAAAAAGTTTAATTCCACCTCATCCCCCACCCTGCTCCTCAAGGAGAAGGGAGAGCACCCCTGGGTCATTTAGTGCTTTTTCGAGCAAAAACATTTCAAAACGTATCAAAACAATAATACTACAACACTTGCAAGAGATCAGCTCTACTTTGACGGGTGTAATTATAAGGTTCCCTTTTTGTCATACTGTATATATAATATAGTAGTTGAGCAGAATAGCCCGAGTTATCCTGAATGCTTATATTATAAGGTATACTATGTTATATAATAAATATCCAGCAGGCCTTATAGTATATGATACAGTGTTAATGGCAGCCTTATTATTATAACACATTATAATCCCGCCCATATAGCAAGCTATATTTAACTTATCATTATGTATAAAAGGATTTTTTCTGCTTCAAATAAGAAATAACATGAGTTAACGTTTATGTATTGCAACTCCAATAGTTAATGGAAAAAAGCATTAGGATAACTTATTTAACCAATTGATATAAATAAAATTAAAATCTATCTTTGCAGGATGTTCAAAACTGAATCAATTAAGCGTTTATACATATTAGGAGCAGTGTCTCTTGTTTTGCTGGGCGGTTGTAAGAGTAACTTCGAGAAACTGAAAGAGAGTGGAGATAACCTCCAGAAGTACGAAAAAGCTGTCGAGTACTTTAATAAAGGTCGTGATTTAATAAAAAACAAAAAAGGGGGAAGTTTTACTTACTTCCAACGTGCACATGATTTGTACGAATCACTTTTGATTCCTTATAGAGGTACTGCAAAAGCCGAAGATGTTGCATACGGTATGGCTTATAGTACTTACTACCTTGGAGCAGACCTGTTGGAGGCCCGTTTTCAATTCAAAACATTAGCGGATGAATTCCCTGGAGGAAAATATGCTGAAGAAGCACGCTTTATGGCGGCTAAATGTTTATATGAAGAATCTCCTACTGCCTATTCGTTAGATCAAAGTAATACCTACAAAGCCTTAGAGGCAATTCAATTGTTTGTAGAGTTATACCCTGAAAGCAAAAAGATTTCAGAATGTAATAAAATGATTGATGCATTAAGAAATAAACTAGAAACTAAGTCGTTTCAAAATGCTAAATTGTATTTAACTATTGGTGATTATAAATCAGCGGTTATTTCGCTTAGAAATTCATTAAGAGATTTTCCAGACACCCCTTACCGCGAGGAAATTGAATTCTTAGTTATCAAGAGCAACTACTTATACGCAAAAAACAGTTTTGAAAGTAAACAAGAAGAACGCTACAATATTACAGTAGATTCATATAATTCTTTTGTTGAGACATTCCCTGAAAGTCGTTTCATGAAAGAAGCAAAACAATACAATAATGCTTCGCTTAAACAATTAGAAACTATTACTAAACGTCAGCAAGCAGAAGAAAATAAACAAGTAAATAATCAATAATTTAGAATATACGGTATGTCTAATTTAAAAAGCAATGTTCCAAATTCGACCGTTACTCGTGACGTGAGAATGCTTGATAAGGAAACTGATAACATTTACGAAAGTGTTGTAGTCATTGCCAAAAGAGCTAATCAAATTGCATCGGCATTGAAAGAGGAGTTGGGTAACAAGTTATCTGAATTTGCAACTTCTAACGACAATCTGGAGGAAGTATTTGAAAACAGAGAGCAAATTGAAATCTCTAAACATTATGAGCGTCTTCCAAAACCAACGCTTATTGCTACTCAGGAATTTCTTGAAAACAAAGTTTACTTTAGAAATCCTACTAAAGAATAATACTAAAACAGGCTGCAATTATCTTGCAGCCTGCTTTGTTTAATTGTATTAACCCTCCTCTTATAATCGTTCCATATATTCTTTGTAAGAATGCTTTTTTTGACGCATTTTTGATGAATGCTATCGTCTAAGAAAATATTAGTTGGTATTTGCGGCAGTATCGCTTCGTATAAATCGGCGGAACTGGTGCGCTTATTTATTAAGGCAGGTGCTGATGTTAAAGTTATAATGACTAAAAGTGCTGGTGACTTCATTACCCCTTTAACATTATCAACTCTATCCAAAAATCCTGTAAACATTGAGTTTGTTAAGAATAAAGAAGGTGAATGGACTAATCATGTTGAATTGGGGTTATGGGCAGATGCATTTGTTATTGCTCCTGCCAGTGCCAATTCAATAGCAAAATTTGCAAATGGCATTTGTGACAATCTTCTTAGCGCTGTTTATCTTTCAGCTAAATGTCCTGTTTACTTTGCACCCGCAATGGATTTGGATATGTGGAGACATCCATCAACACAAAAAAACATTGGTAAACTACTTTCATACGGTAATACTTTAATAAAACCCACGCATGGAGAACTAGCCAGTGGTTTGATAGGCGAAGGAAGAATGGCCGAGCCTGAAGATATTTTTGATTTTATCAACTCAGTGATCACTGCTCAAAAGCCATTAAATGGCAAAAATGTATTAGTTACAGCCGGGCCAACCTATGAAGCGATTGATCCTGTACGTTTTATTGGCAATCATTCAAGTGGCAAAATGGGTTATGCACTTGCAGAAACGCTGGCAGAGCATGGAGCACATGTTACATTGGTTAGCGGCCCTACTCATCTCAAGACTCTCCACAAGAATATTCAAGTAATAGCTGTAACCTCTGCTAAAGAAATGTTTGATAACTGTGTAAAAGTGTTTCCGTCGGTTGACCTAGCTATAATGAGCGCTGCAGTTGCTGATTATACTCCGGTTGAAGTTGCAACGCAAAAGATCAAGAAAACAGAACAAGAGTTCTCAATCGAGCTAACTAAAACCAGAGATATTTTAGCAGAGCTGGGAAAAATAAAAGGCCCGAAACAGTTATTGGTCGGTTTTGCACTTGAAACTAACAATGAATTGGAGCATGCTAAAGGAAAGCTGGAAAAAAAGAACTTGGACTTTATTGTTCTTAATTCGTTGAATGATAATGGAGCCGGGTTTCAGGGTGACACCAATAAAATAACGATCCTGGATAATAAAGGTCATACTGAAGTTTTTGAGCTAAAAACAAAAACAGAAGTTGCTCATGATATTGTAAATAAAATTCTATCCTTATTACATGCTTAAAAAGGTTTTTTTGGCGATTTTAGGCGTTTCAATAACGCTTTCTTCCTTTGGACAAGATCTTAATTGCCGGGTTTCGGTGGTATTTGCAAAAGTCTCAACACAAGACACTCGCATATTCCAGACTCTTGAAACGCAGATCACCAATTTTATTAATGGTAAAAAGTGGTCAAACGATAATATTCAGCCCCAGGAACGTATAGAAGCAAGCATTATTATTACTGTTAATCAGTGGGACGGAAGTTCACAGTTTGATGCTAGTGCACAGATTCAATCTTCACGACCTGTATTTGGAACGTCTTATAATACACCGGTTTTAAATATTCAGGACAGAGATTGGAAGTTCACCTACTCAGAGTTGGAAACATTGGAATACAATGAAAACTCACCTGAGAATAGCAATCTTGCCATGTTGCTGGCCTTTTATGCTAATATTATCGTAGGTCTTGATTATGATACGTTTACACCGGAAGGAGGAACTCCTTATTTCACAAAGGCACAGAACGTTGTAAATCAGGCTCAGAATTCTATTTTCCCAGGCTGGAAAGCTTATGAGAATAATACAAATCGTTATTGGTTAGCCGAGAACTTACTAAATAGCATATTTAAACCTGTTAGAGATATGAGCTATATCTACCACAGAAAAGGTTTAGATACTTTCAATGCAAATATTGATAAGGGTAGAAGTGATTTACTGAATTCTCTACTATTACTAGAACGTCCCTATCGTGATAAACCAACAGCCTTTATATTCCTGACGTTCTTCACAGCCAAGAATGAGGAGATTTCTCAAGTTTTGCAAAAGGCAGATCCTACACAAAAAGCAAAGATTTTGGCTGTTTTAAAAAACGTTGACCCATCAAATTATGGGAAATATGAACAAGGTTCCAAAAATTAGACAGCATTTTTTACCTTAGCCATTTAAAAATCAGAGGAGCTCTTTTGTGATAAACCGCCTTTCCATACGTAATTACGCAATTATTGACAAACTTGATATTGAGTTTTCAGATCATCTTTCCATCATTACGGGAGAAACCGGGGCTGGAAAGTCGATTATCTTGGGTGCGCTCGGTCTTATTTTAGGAGAGCGTGCTGACTCAAAATCACTTTTTAAAGAAGATCAGAAATGTGTACTTGAAGGAACCTTCAATATCAGCAAGTATAATTTAGAGGCCTTTTTCAGAGATAATGATATTGACTATAGTAATCATACCATTGTTAGAAGAGAAATTACTGTCGATGGAAGGTCACGTGCATTCGTAAATGATACACCGGTTAATTTATCCTTATTAAAAGAATTAGGAGAACAGCTGATTGACATTCACTCTCAACACCAGACATTGCAAATAAACAATCAGAATTTTCAGCTTCAGGTTGTTGATGGTTTCGCTCAACATACGGAAGAAGTTGAATCATATAAAACAAGATTTCGCGCTTATAAAAAACTGCAACAAAAACTTTCTGATCTAATTACGCAGAGTAAGGAGGGTAAAGCTGAAATTGATTATTTGCAGTTTCAATTTAACGAATTAGCTGAGGCCAAATTAATTAATGGAGAACAGGAAGAGTTAGAAAAAGAACAGCAACTCCTTTCTCATGCATCAGAAATTAAAAGCAGTTTAGCTGGGGCTTTTTACCTTCTAAATGAAGGAGAAACTCCAATACTCTCTCAATTGAAAGATGCAATTCATGTTATCTCGACATTAGAAAAATATAACACTTCTATTGCTACCATAGCTGATCGTTTGCGCAGTACACAGATTGAACTGAAAGATGTGGCGACTGAGATTGAAACAATGGCAGATCGTACCAGTATAGATCCGGAGCGTTTAGAATTAGTGAATGCACGCGTTGATCTTATTTTCAGATTACAGCAAAAACATCGATTATCATCCATTGCTGAGCTAATTGATCTTCAACAATCATTAAATACAAAGCTTAACAGCTTTAGTGATCTGGATGAAGAAATTGCAACTCTTTCCGCTAAAATTGAGGAAGAGTACTCCATTCTGCTTTCAGTTGCTAAGAAATTATCTGCACAACGTAGTAAAGCAATTGCAGATGTGGAAGGCCAGGTAGTTGAATTATTAAAAGAGTTGGGATTAACTAGTGCAGTTTTTGCAGTGGAGAACACCATTCTTAACGATGATCAGTTAACTGTAACAGGTCTGGATCAAATCAAGTTTTTGTTTTCAGCAAACCAAGGCTTCAAACCACAAGACTTGAGCAAAGTTGCTTCCGGTGGAGAGCTATCGCGTTTAATGCTGGCAATAAAAGGTCTTTCTGCTAAATACAATGCATTACCAACAATTGTATTCGATGAAATTGATACAGGAGTGTCGGGAGAAATTGCTCGTAAAGTTGGAAATGTAATGCATAAATATGCAGAAAACATGCAAGTGATTACTATTACTCACTTGCCACAGATAGCATGCAAAGGTCAGTCACACTTCTTTGTTTACAAAGAGAATAGAGATGGGCAAACATCTACCAGTATTAAAAAGCTAACTACGGATGAACGCATTAAGGAAATTGCCATGATGCTAAGTGGTGAAAATCCTGGAGAAAGTGCAATTCTTAATGCCAAGGAGCTTTTGTTACAAGCCAATTAATCATAGCGGGAAATAATTAGTGTATTTCCGCTGAATCTTAAAACTTACACGAAGACATGATAATTGAACCAAAAATGAGAGGATTTATTTGTTTAACAGCACATCCTATAGGCTGTGAGCAAAACATAATAAATCAAATCAACTATGTAAAATCCAAAGGTCAGATCGAAGGGTCGAAAAAAGTATTAGTAATCGGAGCATCTACAGGTTTCGGCTTAGCGTCGAGAATTACCGCTGCATTCGGTTCTAATGCGGCAACCGTTGGTGTTTATTTTGAAAAACCTCCGCAGGAAGGAAAAACAGCATCACCCGGATGGTATAATACCGCAGCTTTTGAAGATCAGGCTCACAAAGCTGGTTTATATGCAAAAAGCATTAATGGGGACGCCTTTTCGGACGAAATAAAACAAAAAACTATTGAATTAATTAAAGCCGACTTAGGCCAGATTGATCTAATTATTTACAGTTTAGCTTCGCCTGTAAGAACTAATCCAAAAACAGGAGTTACTCACCGATCAGTATTAAAACCAATCGGACAGCCTTTTAGCAACAAAACGGTTGACTTTCATACTGGTGTAGTATCCGATATTACCATACAGCCATGTGCAGATGATGATATTGAAAACACAGTTGCTGTTATGGGCGGTGAAGACTGGGAAATGTGGATTGATGAGTTAAAATCGGCCGGTGTACTTGCTCCAGGTGCAACTACCGTTGCCTACTCCTATATTGGCCCGGAACTTACGGAAGCTGTTTATCGTAAAGGAACTATCGGAAAAGCCAAAGATCATTTGGAAGCAACTGCATTTACGATTGCTGATAAGTTAAAAGATATTAACGGTAATGCTTTTGTTTCAGTGAACAAAGCATTAGTTACGCAAGCAAGTTCAGCTATTCCGGTTATTCCATTATACATTTCATTACTATATAAAGTAATGAAGGAAGATAATATTCATGAAGGTTGTATTGAGCAAATTCAGCGTCTGTTTCAACAGCGTTTGTTTAATGGTAGCTCCATTCCAACGGACGAAAAAGGAAGAATTCGTATTGACGACTGGGAAATGCGTCCAGACGTTCAGGCTAAAGTAGCAGAGTTATGGAAACAAGCGACTACAGAAAGTCTTTCTGAAATTGGTGACTTAGCTGGATACAAAACAGATTTCCTAAACTTATTTGGGTTTGATGTGGCTAATGTTGATTATAACGCTGATGTAAACGAAATGGTAGAAATACCAGGTTTAGTTTAAACAGAGGTAGCTTTTATAGAAAAAAAGGCTCATGTGAATAACATGAGCCTTTTTTATCTTACATCCCCTCAATCTTTATGGCCATATTACCTTTTGCCACTACGGTTGCTACAATTGCATTTTCTGTTAAATAAGTTTTATCCGGACTGATATCATTGATCTTCCCTTTAACAAAGACTCCCTTTGAAATTTGATAGTTGTTTAGATATGACTGCGCTTTTTGCATTGATTCTTTCATTTGATCGGCAATTGAAAATTTAGCCTGGTTCTCAATCATTTTTGTAAACGTACCATGTGCTAACCAGTCTGCAGCCTTTGCCAGTTTATTCTTGGTATCCAATTCAAAGCTTACTTGTTGTAAACTTATTTGCTGCGTTTTAGGGTCATAAAATGGCACACCTGTAAGGTATACAGTAGCATTTAATGAACCTGACAGCGTCAACGCAGTTATTAGCTTTCCATTATTACCCCAAAGATCGATTTGCTCCACTTTGATTTTCTTTTTCCCATTCTGAAACTCAAAAACCTTTCCGCCAATACTTTGTTGCAGCAATTTAACAGCATTCGGATAAGTAACAAATGAAACAACATTGATATTGAAGTCATCGTTTATTTTTGGAACATTATACATCTCGGGTTCAAACTTGGTTGTCTTAACCTCCGGCTTTTGACCGATGGCCGTCTCAATGTATGTTTTAAGTCCCAACCCAATTTTCAATTGTTTATTTGCAACGTTAGGCTGTGTAGCATAAAACGATTGTGGCTCAAAATTAATCCAGGTATTATATTCTTTGGACACCTCCATTGGCGTAGTCAACTTTTTTAAGGCATCCACTATTTGAGGTTTGAAGTCGACATTCTTTTCAACTTGAGCATCTACCATCTTAGCTATCCGATCCTTAAACATACTTATTGCCGGATTGGCCAAATAGGTTACAGGCACATCTTTCCCCATTATTTTTACGGTGGGTGATTCTAACCAATCAATAGAATTGATTACAGTAGTACTCGACATTTTCCAGTTGTTTACATTCAACTTGGAGGTTAAGTTAATTTTTGCAGCAAACTGTACTTCCCTGAAATCGGAAAGCTTTACTCCATACTTCTCAACTTCCCAACCAACATTTGCCCAAATTTTAATCGGCAGGATAATATTGAATTGATTGCCATTTCCGTTAAACTGAATATCCCCTACCTTCCAGACCTTCAACATAACATTATCCTTATTGTTATTTTCAAATGAATTATCCTCATATAACAAACCTGTTAGTTGCTTGTTAATCTGGGTTTGAATTTCCTTAAGCGACATTTCAACCGGCAACTGGATGGTTGAAAGCTCTTTGGTATAAATAACCTTTGTGTTTGAGTAATCTGCAACTGGTTTAATAGGTTTAATTGCAGTTGCACAGGACGTAAAGAATATAGCAAGTGAAAGAAAAAATATGCTATTATTAAATTTAAGATTCATAGACAATTAAAGAGATATAATACGGACACAAACTTATAAACAATACCTCACACTTAAAACAAAAAACCAATAAGCAGGCAATTATTCCGATTAAAATCACTGTTACACTTTACAAGAAAATAAACCTATTTTTGGCCCCAAACCATCAATAATTTTTATCAATGGCATATAACTTATTAAAAGGTAAACGCGGCATTATTACAGGCGCTTTAGATGAAAACTCCATCGCTTGGAAAGTTGCGGAAAAGGCACATGAAGAAGGTGCAACTTTTGTTTTAACTAATGCTCCAATTGCCATGCGCATGGGAGAAATAAACGTATTAGCTAAAAAAACCAACTCTCAAATTATTCCTGCCGATGCAACAAGCGTAGAAGAACTAACTAATCTTTTTACACAAGCTCAGGAAGTTTTAGGCGGTAAGATTGATTTCGTGCTTCATTCTATTGGAATGAGTGTAAATATTCGCAAGAACATTCCTTATACAGAATCCAACTATGATTATTTCCAAAAAGGAATTGATGTTTCGGCTTTGTCATTACATAAAATGCTTAGTGTTGCAAAAAAATTAGACGCAATCAACGAATGGGGTAGTGTTGTTGCACTTACTTATATGGCTGCTCAACGTACTTATCCATTCTACACGGATATGGCTGATATTAAAGCAATGTTAGAATCAATTGCCCGTAGTTTCGGATACCATTACGGATTAGAGAAAAAAGTTCGTATCAATACCGTATCGCAGTCTCCTACTAAAACTACGGCGGGTTCAGGAATTAAAGGTTTTGGCGATTTTTATGATTATGCAGATGCTATTGCTCCTTTAGGGAATGCTGACGCCGCCTCATGTGCTGATTATTGTATCACATTATTCTCCGACCTTACTCGTATGGTTACCATGCAGAACCTTTTCCATGATGGTGGTTATTCATCAACTGGAGTAAGTATGGAAGTTATGACCAAATTAGGCGTTGAGCAGTAGTGAATACCTAAAGATTTAACATAAACACATAGGCTTCATTAATGAAGCCTATGTGTTTATGTTTTCTATAAAAATTGTTCTAATTCCCCCTCTATCCAATCTTTCCATTCCTTTTGCTTACTCTTTATAAGGCCATGATTGGTTTCTGCATCATAATTATTTTGAATCACCTTTAACTGATTATAAAACTTGCGGTATTCCTGTTGTATAATTGCCGCGTAATTGTGATTCAAATCCATTTGTTGAAGGCTGGTAATAAAACGTTGAGCTATCAACATGGTGATATCAAAATGAAGCTGTTCATGAGCCAGTTCATAATCTTTCCTTGCATGTTGTTTCACCCACGACTTACTTTTAATAAAATAAACAGGAACTGTTAAGTTGATTATTGTGGTATATCCGTCAAAATCCTCTGACCAGTGCATTCCAAATCCGCTTCTGGTAATTGCAGCAAACCCGGAGTTACTGGATGGTCTTCCCGAAAAATCACTCCAAACCAACTTTTTTCCCTGAGAATAAAAAATACTATCAGAATACCTGGAGGAATTTCTTCGTTCTTTTATTTTAAGGATGTACTTCTCTCGAGGAGTAATTCCGTCATTAGATGCAAACTGTGCTGACGATTCAAATGAAATACTAAGTAAAATTAAGACTACTAATGATTTGCAAACATGTTTTGAGAAGCATGCAGCAAGTGAGATTTGGTTCATATTAAGGTTTTAATCGTATTCAAGATTAATTACAAAACTTAGCATACACAAATGGATCAAGCTATTTTACTGGTGAATCTCTTCCAACCAGTTTTTCACTAATGTCTGCCATCGCAATTGTTCTGATACTACAATTCCGTGTCGGGTTTCGTTATCATATCGCTCCTGCAAGCGGTTCATTTCCCTATAGGATTGCAAATATTGATATTGAATAATGCTATCGAAATCGGAGTCTAACTCTATTTCACGTAATCTTTTTTTTAAACGCTCGGTTATTAAATATGTTATATCAAAGTGCAGTTGTTCATGTGCTAATGCATAGTCGGACTTAGCATCAACCCGTACCCATGAATAGGATTGAATAAAATAAACATCCATAACAATGTTTATTATTGCCGTATCGCCTCTATATTTTACTTCTCCATTATAACCAAACCCTGTAAAAGCAGCAGCCGAGTAGGCACTTTCAGCTCTTGGTGTTCCTCTAAAATCATCCCATGTCAATTGATGCTGTTTTGAATAGTAAACAGTATCCTGTGAATTACCTTTCCGGTTTGAAACTGTAATTGTATAATGTTTAACATCTATTGCCTTTTTAATCTTATTCACCTGAGCATTAACCTGTTGCAAATCGAAGCCTGTGAGTTCAAAAACAATAATAATCAAGAAAAGAATGCCTTTAAATGGAATATTTCGAACGTTTTTTTCTAACAACATGATTAATGTGAATGAGTTACGGCAAAGTATTTGTACCGGAATGCAAAATAACGACCAAAATAATGAAGCTTATTTCCACTGTATTAAAGATTTTATTTCCGATCACTATTTTACTAGCTTGTGTTGTAGCTATATTTCTTTCAAGAAGCCTCCGTTTACAAAATACTGATCAAATTAAGTTTATTTCTCAAAGCGAAAAATTAAGCAGTATAAAAGAAATTGTAAATCTTCCTCCATTTAAAAACAAAGTAATAGTAGTTGACATTTGGTCAGTCACCTGTAGTCCTTGTCTTCAACAATTAAAAACTGCAACAAGTTTCAAGAAGCGTTTATCCACCAATGATGTAGTCTTTCTATACATTTCATATAACAACAAATTCAGAGTGGATAGACAGTTAAAATGGAAAGAAACAATTGAAAACAATAAACTAACGGGTTATCATCTGGAAGCTGATGCCGATCTATACACAAACATTTGGTCGGAAATCAATAAAGAGAAAGACGCTGGACAAGGTATTCCGCGCTATCTCATTGTTGATAAGAATGGAACAATAATAAATTTTAATGCAAGTGGACTGAGCAAGCCGGATGATTTTTACCAGGAAATCTTACAGGTTTTAAACAATACAGGCTCACTTTCAATGAAGTAAGCCTGCTCCTAATCGTTTATTATTATTTCAGTTAATTGACTTTGACAGATATACTTCTCTCTATCGGTTTTACAGTACTCATAACTGCATTATAGTTTTTCAAATCAACTCCTTTTGCTTTTAACAAAGCAATTTGTTCGGCATCTACTAAAACAACTTTAGCTTGCAAGAAACCTGGACGAGTCATTGCACCGCCTGACACGGTTTGAAAATCTAATTCAATTGAACCAGTGAATGTGGTGAAATTGTACGAGATTCCATCAAGTGTTTTAGGAAGCGCCTCAAATGGAGCAGCTGTTCCAAAAGCAATATAAACCAGAATTCCTCCATATTCATTAAAGCTTCCGGTTATTTCAGGAACGTTTAACGAAGTTGTATATCCGGAATTTCCTCCATATGGAGTCCAACTATTGGCAGCAACGTTATAAAGAATGCTACGTGCCGGTGTTGTATATACTTCGGTTACTTCTGTAACGTCCTGACAAGATGTTGTTACTCCTAATGTGAATAAAAGTAAACTAAGGGTGAGAGTAATTCTTTTCATAAAATTCTTATTTGTAAAAGAGATTAAAGAGCGGCAAATATCTGTTAAATCTTTATTAATAAGATGATGTGAGGTGGATTATGGTTGCATCTTATTTTTCAGCAATAAGATATTTACACTTTTCTCACTGATAACGAGAGTCTTATTTTTACAGTAGATGAAATATAAAAATTAACGCCTCCTGTTTAGGAGGCGTTAATTATTTAACTTAAGTTGTCTTCTTCTTTTTTCTTCCTTTTACGGGCTTCCTTTAGAACATTGATCTTAATTTCATTGGTTTCTTTATCAACACCAACTTCCATAACATCTCCATCCTGAAGTTCTCCTTTAAGAATTTCTTCCGCAATCGGATCTTCTAAGTGTTTCTGGATTGCACGATTCAACGGACGAGCGCCAAAATTTGGATCAAAGCCACGTTCAGCAATGTATTCTTTAGCGTCATCTGTTAATTGAACTGTGTATCCTAAACTTAGAATTCTGTCAAGTAGTGACTTTAATTCAATATCAATGATCTTGAAGATATCTTCTTTACTCAACGAGTTAAATACAATCACGTCATCAACACGATTCAAGAACTCAGGAGCGAAGGCACGTTTTAATGCAGTTTCAATTACATTGCGTGAATGATTTTCGACGTTAGCTGCTTTAGTTGCGGTGGTAAAACCAACGCCTTGTCCGAAATCCTTCAACTGACGAGCACCAATATTTGAAGTCATGATGATTACCGTATTACGGAAATCAACTTTCCGACCTAAGCTATCAGTCAACACACCTTCATCTAATACTTGTAACAAGATATTAAATACATCAGGATGTGCTTTTTCAATCTCGTCTAATAATACAACTGAATAAGGTTTGCGACGAACTTTCTCGGTTAACTGACCTCCTTCTTCGTAACCAACGTAGCCTGGAGGCGCTCCAACTAAACGAGACACAGCAAATTTTTCCATGTACTCGCTCATGTCGATCTGAATCAAAGAATCATCCGTATCAAACATGAATCTTGCAAGAGCTTTCGCCAATTCTGTTTTACCAACTCCGGTTGGGCCGAGGAAGATAAATGAACCAATTGGTTTCTTAGGATCTTTTAATCCTGCTCTTGTACGTTGAATTGCTTTCGTTAACTTTTTAATAGCTTCATCCTGACCAATGATTTTACCCTTAAGCTCATCACTCATGCCAAGTAGTTTTTGGCTATCAGCTTGACCAACACGTTGAACAGGAATACCTGTCATCATCGCAACCACTTCAGCTACATTATCTTCACTAACAACGTAGCGTTTGGTTTTGGTTTCAGCTTCCCATTCGGTTTTCGCTCTTTCAAGCTCTTCCAAAAGGTGTTTTTCAGTATCCCGAAGTTTAGCAGCCTCTTCGTATTTCTGGCTGCGAACAACACGATTTTTCTCTACCTTAATTTCTTCTATGCGTTGCTCAATATCAATGATATTCTGCGGAACATGAATATTAGTAAGGTGAACACGTGATCCTGCTTCATCCAATGCATCAATTGCCTTGTCTGGTAAGAAACGATCAGTGATATAACGGTTAGTAAGATTAACACAAGCATTAATCGCCTCAGGAGTATAATTTACACCATGGTGTTCTTCATATTTTTCCTTGATTCGATTTAAGATTTCAATTGTTTCATCAACTGTAGCTGGCTCTACCATTACTTTTTGGAAACGACGATCGAGTGCTCCGTCTTTTTCAATATACTGGCGGTACTCATCTAAAGTTGTAGCCCCAATACATTGAATTTCGCCACGTGCTAGTGCTGGTTTAAACATATTTGAAGCATCCAGTGAACCGGAAGCGCCACCTGCACCAACAATGGTATGAATCTCATCAATAAACAAGATTACATCAGGAGATTTTTCCAATTCATTCATTACTGCCTTCATACGCTCTTCAAATTGGCCGCGGTACTTAGTGCCTGCAACTAAAGAAGCAAGGTCAAGCGTAACCACCCGCTTATTGAATAATACGCGTGAAACTTTGCGTTGAACGATGCGTAATGCTAAACCTTCAGCAATTGCTGATTTACCAACTCCAGGTTCACCAATTAAAATCGGATTGTTTTTCTTACGACGTGAGAGGATTTGAGAAACGCGTTCGATTTCCTTTTCACGGCCCACAATCGGATCCAGTTTACCTTCTTCTGCAGCCTTTGTTAAATCACGACCAAAATTATCCAAAACAGGAGTTTTAGATTTTGAATCGCCGGTTTTCTTAGAACTGCCGAAACTTTCTTCTTCTCTATAGTTCTCTTCATCAGAAGAACTTTGAGGAGCCTCGCTTCTAATGCCACTAACATTAGCTTCAAGCTCAGCTTTAAATACTTCGTAGTTTACGTTAAACTGATTCAACACCTGAGAAGCGATATTATCTTCGTCTCTTAAGATTGACAACAACAGATGTTCAGTACCGATTACTTCACTCTTAAAAATTTTGGCTTCTAAGTAAGTAATTTTCAACACTTTCTCCGCCTGTTTTGTCAATGGGATATTGCCCAGATTAACTGTGGTACCCGAAGTACCTTTTACTGCGTCTTCAATGGTTTTACGCAACTTGTAGGTATCAATGCCCATCCCTTTCAGCAACTTGATGGCAATGCCATCACCCTCACGGATAAGTCCCAAAAGCAAATGTTCAGTGCCTATATAGTCGTGCCCTAATCGTAATGCCTCCTCGCGGCTGTACGAAATGACGTCTTTGACTCTCGGTGAAAATTTTGCTTCCATATAATAAGGAATATAGTGAATATTACTTAAAAACGCTTAAATGTATTAAATTGTTTATACAAGTCAATACTAAGTTTGGTGGTTTAGTATCGCGGTTAAATTCTGAAGTATTCTCCGCCCTGAGACTAATGTAATAACTATTAAATAATTTATAGCGATTATTTTATCAAGTTATCAACAATCAAGCCAAAGGACCTGTATATACTAATTACGCAAAATTGTGACGAAAGATTGCTTTCAATGATAATTTTTTTGAGAGCACCGCCCTAATACCGATATTTGCCAGCCTAACAACAAGCAATAATGTCAGACGAAAAGATCATATTTTCAATGGCGGGAGTCAATAAGATCTACCCTCCGCAAAAACAAGTTTTAAAGAACATTTACCTCTCTTTTTTCTATGGTGCTAAAATCGGTGTAATCGGTTTAAACGGCTCAGGAAAATCATCCTTATTAAAAATCATTGCCGGTCTTGATAAATCATATCAGGGCGAAGTGGTTTTTTCACCAGGTTATACCGTTGGCTATTTAGCTCAGGAGCCTGAGTTAGATAACGAAAAAACAGTAAAAGAGGTTGTTCAGGAAGGTGCGCAGGCCATCTTGGATATCTTAAAAGAATACGAAGAAATCAACGAAAAATTTGGTTTGCCTGAAGTTTATGAAAATCCTGATGCAATGGATAAACTCATGAACAGACAAGGCGAACTTCAGGATAAAATTGACGCGGTAGGTGCCTGGGAATTAGACAACAAATTAGAACGTGCTATGGATGCGCTTCGTTGCCCGGAACCAGATACCAAAATTGCCTTTTTGTCAGGTGGTGAACGCCGTCGAGTGGCACTTTGTCGTTTATTGATCCAAGAGCCAGATGTTTTATTATTGGATGAGCCTACCAACCACTTGGATGCAGAATCAATCGATTGGTTAGAACAACACTTACAACAATATAAAGGAACTGTAATTGCCGTTACCCACGATCGTTATTTCCTTGATAATGTAGCCGGATGGATTTTGGAACTTGACAGAGGAGAAGGTATTCCTTGGAAAGGAAACTATTCATCGTGGTTAGATCAAAAAGCTAAACGATTAGCTCAGGAAGAGAAAACAGAAAGTAAACGTCAGAAAACATTGGAGCGTGAATTGGAATGGGTGCGTATGGCTCCTAAAGCCAGACATGCAAAAGCAAAAGCACGTTTATCTGCTTATGATAAATTAGCCAGCGAAGAAACCAAAGAACGTGAAGAAAAGCTGGAATTATTCATTCCACCGGGCCCACGTTTAGGGAATGTTGTAATTGAAGCGCAAAATGTTACTAAGGCGTATGGTGACCGAATTTTATTTGAGAACCTAAATTTTAGTTTACCACCGGCGGGTATTGTCGGAATTATCGGGCCGAACGGTGCTGGTAAAACCACATTATTCAGATTGATAACAGCACAAGCTCAGGCTGATGCAGGATCGTTCAGAGTTGGGGAAACTGTTAAGTTAGGCTATGTAGATCAATCGCACGATGATTTGGATCCTGAGAAATCAGTTTTTGAAAACATCACTGGAGGAACTGAAAACATCCTTTTAGGCAACAAATCAATGAACGGCCGAGCCTATGTTTCAAAATTCAACTTTAATGGAGCCGATCAACAGAAAAAAGTAGGTGTTTTATCAGGTGGTGAACGTAACCGTGTACACTTGGCGATTACCTTAAAAGAAGGTGCCAATGTGTTATTACTCGATGAGCCTACCAATGATATCGACGTAAATACTTTGCGTTCACTAGAAGAAGCATTGGAAAACTTCGGTGGCTGTGCAGTTATTATCTCCCATGACCGTTGGTTCCTTGACCGTATCTGTACACATATTTTGGCTTTTGAAGGCGATTCTCAGGTTTACTTCTTTGAAGGTAACTATACCGAATATGAAGAAAACCGTAAAAAACGCTTAGGTAATGATACTCCGCACAGGATTAAGTATAAGAGCTTAACGTAGCTTTTGCTTAAAATTAATGTAAAAAACGCATCTGAAGTTCAGATGCGTTTTTTTATTACCTGATCCCCTGACAAAAAGTAACAACTTATCAGGTTGGCATTATTTATGTGTTTTAACATGTATTAACAAAAGGAATATTATGAAAACCAGAAGTGTGTCTGCGGTATTACCTGCATTTCCGATAGATATGGATGGAGTACCTGTAAAGCAAGTATTTCCGACTCAGAAAATTGAGCGGATTGATCCTTTCTTATTATTGCACCATCTTCAACTAAGTATTCCAAAATACGTAATACCTGAAAAAGCAGGAGTTTCACCCCATCCACACCGTGGTTTTTCACCAGTTACCTTTATATTCAAAGGAGGTGTGCATCACCGTGACAGCAGGGGTAATAATAGTGTTATTTATGAAGGGGGCACTCAATGGATGAATGCCGGAATGGGGATTATGCATAGCGAACGTCCTCCAAAAAATATTCAGGAACTTGGAGGGGAGCAGGAATTGATCCAGCTTTGGATAAATACTCCTAAGGCTCATAAAATGGATCAGCCGCAGTATTTACCTCTTACACCAGAAGAAACACCTGTCGTTAAAAGTGATGATGAGAAAATTGAGATACAAGTTGTTGCCGGAAATTTAAATGACATTAAAGGAGGCATTCCTACTCTTACTCCTGTTAATGCCTTTGTAATAACTGCCCATAAAGGAGGGAAACAAAATATACAATTCCCAACTTCTCATAATGCTTTTATTTATTTACTAGATGGTCGATTAAAGATCGATGGATTCGGATTAGTTGAGGGTTTAAACGCAGTAAAATTTAACAATGACGGCGATGGAATTGGATTTGAAGCTTTGGAAAACACAAGAGCTTTGCTAATGACAGCCGCACCTATAAATGAACCAGTGGTTGCTCAAGGTCCCTTTGTGATGAATAGTGAAAGTGAAATACTTGAAGCAATGCGAGATTATCGGATGGGAAAAATGGGAATATTGATAGAAGATTAAATAAAACGCCCGTGGCATTGATAAACAAGGTCACGGGCGTTTTATTTCTTACAATCCCAGGGAATATGTAATAACTTCCTTTATCCTTTTAAAGCCTAATTTAGTGTAAATCGGCTCTCCTGCTGCCGATGCATGAAGTACACAAAACTGTTTATGATCTTCCATACATTCTTTCAATAATCGATTAGTCATAACAGTTGCTAAACCTCTTCCTCTAAATTGAGGCAACGTACCAATCATGTGTAAGCCAGCATATCCCTCACTATCGTAAAAAATGAGGCCACAAAAAGCAGGTTCGTTTTCATCATACCCGATAAATAATTTTACCTTCTCATTGTTATTCAGAAGGCTTGCTACAATTGCGCCATCTACCTTGTATTTGAAAGACTGAGATGCTATAGATGCAAATAGATTTGCATCATTATTTGTTTCAACCAATTTAAACTGATAATTCCCGCTTATTTTTTCTGAAATAACAGAATCCGATAACTTAACAATCATTCCCTGTTGCTTGAAAGCATTAACAAAGCCTTCAACTTTTAATTGTTCTTTATAATTGGTCGATATAGTTTCTGTTAATGTTATTGCATTGGGTAATTGATGCAGCTTTATTGCTTGTACAATTTCCTGAATCACATCACTCTCTAAATTCTTACCATCTCCTAATCTAAAAATTTTCTTTGGCCAATCAGAATCACTAAGCATTATTGCCTGATAATTTTGATTGGTTAAAATTTTACAGGATTGTTTACCGACAAAACTCCAGAACTCATATAGGTTATTAATTATGTATTGCTCTTCTTGGTCAATAGTAATTATATTCATTATAGATGCTGTTTAATATTTGAATCAGACTATATAAACCCAATTTCAAGATTGTTGTTCTTCGATCAAAATAAAATTAGACTAGAATGCTCATAATGAATAACAAAAAAATGGGACTAGACCTAATTGTTTAATCCCATTGAGTCAAATCAAAATACTATTAAAACTGATAGATAGCAGACAATAGAACGCTTAAGTCATGCTTGAAACTATTCCCATCCAGATCAAAATAAATATCTTGACTTGCAATCTCATACCTAACTTCCGGCATAATTGTTAATGAACTCACCTTTAGATTACATGTAAGTGTATTTGCCCAAACATTTCCACCTGTATTCGATAATGATGATTGGTAAACATTCAGTTTCTCTTTATCATCAAAATATTCGGTTCTCCAGGTAAGGCCCCAGGTTTTTGGCGCATCATAATTAACATACAAAGCTGCACCCCACCATTTTTTTGACTTATCAATTGCAATACTTTGAGGATAATTAGAATTATTGTAGCTGGCATTAGCTCCTAAAGAGAATTTATTATTAATCTTTTGAGTTAAAACCAGGTCTACCTGTGATACATTTGCAGTATCAGTATTCCTTTTGCCGGCAAATACATTCAAGTAGGATTTAAAGTTACCATCCTTGGTTCCGTAACTATACTGTCCAATAAAATACTTGTATTTTTTCCCCTGTAACTCCATTGCAGATTTTAAATCCGCCGGATCCGTAATACCGACCATAAAACCGTGCTGCCCAAAAGCAAACTCAGCTTTTAAACCGGTATGAAAAAATGGCCCATATGAAAACATATATGACATACTATAGTTGCGATTCAGGTAAGGATCAACTAATTCATAACCAATATGTGTAGCCCAGCTACCCATTGAAAATTTAACCCAGTCGGCAGGCGCATAACTTAAGTAAAGCTGCTTGATCATCACATTACTTTTGCTGTCGTTATAAGTAAATTGCTCAACCCTTGAACCAAATCCAATATCGCCAACTAAACTCACTTTTTTTCCTTGATGTTCTACCCTCGCTGAAATCATACCCAATTCAAAAGAATTATGAGTATTCGTAAAACTTGTATAGGTATTTGATGGGTTCTTCTGCATATCATATTTAATATAAACATCTGCAGAACCTGAAAATTTAAAAAAAGGCTTTTTTTCTTCGTCTTCGGGTGCGGTAGTTTGCGCCATTGCTGGAACAATGCCAGCCCAAGCTATGGCAATAGCGTAAAAATTTCGTATCATTGTTTTGCAAATTTTGTTTGTTAATGGTACGGAGGGAAGAACTATGAGTCAGATAGTTTCTCCTTTACCGTACCATATTTTATTTATTTTTCATCAAAAACTGTTTTAACATTCTTTTAAATAGCAAGAGGCTCAACAGGATCCTTTTCTAGCAGAGATCCATTATGATCAACCAGTAGCGTACCTTGTACGTATTTTTCTCCATGCTGGGTTTCATCTAAACCTCGTTCTTCTTCTTTTTGAGAAACTCTGATTGGATTTAGAAGATCAAGCACTTTAAAAATTACTAATGAAACCGTAAAACTATATGCAACAACGATAGCCAATCCTTTTAACTGAGAAATAAACAATGCAGACTCACCATACCAAAGTCCGATCCCTCCAGCAGGATTTACATTTTTAGTAGCGAAAACACCTGTTAATACCATACCTACCATACCTCCCAAACCATGACAAGGGAACACATCTAACGTATCATCAATACCAGATTTTTCTTTCCAATAAACAGCCACATTTGATATAATAGCAGCGATAAATCCAATGAAAGCGCTTTGAGGAATTGCCACATATCCGGCAGCCGGTGTAATAGCAACTAAACCCACAACAGCTCCAATACAAAAACCTAAAACGGTTGGTTTTTTACCTCGTGCATAATCAAACAACATCCACGATAAACCTGCAACAGCTGAAGCTGTGTTGGTAGTAGCAAAAGCAGAAACAGCAAGGTCATTAGCTCCTAACGCAGAACCAGCATTAAAACCAAACCAGCCGAACCATAGTAAACCCGTTCCTAATACTACATATGGAATATTGGCAGGTTGTACCTCCTTTGATTTTCTTTTCTTTAAAACGATTGCACCGGCTAATGCAGCACATCCAGCAGAAATATGTACCACCGTTCCTCCTGCAAAATCCAACACTCCCATTTTAAATAATAAGCCATCTGGATGCCATGTCCAATGTGCAATCGGAGCATAAATCAGTAGACCGAACAAGACAATGAATACAAGGTAAGAAGTAAAGCGTATTCTTTCAGCGACAGCACCTACTACCAATGCAGGTGTAATAATTGCGAATTTCATCTGAAACAGGGCAAATAGTAACAGTGGAATAGTTGGCGCTAAACTCCATGGTGCGGGGCTGTTCACATCTTTAAAAAAGAAATGTGATGATGGGTTCCCAATAAACCCACCAATCGAAGGACCGAAAGACAATCCGAATCCAACAACAACCCATAGTAAACTAATAATTCCGGTCGCAACGAAGCTTTTAATCATCGTACTAATTACATTCTTGCGATTTACCATACCCCCATAAAAGAAAGATAGGCCCGGAGTCATTAAAAATACTAGGGAAGCACCAACAGCAACCCAAGCAATATCAGCTCCATTGTACTTGGAAGTATCTGAAAAGTTTGGAAGAGAGGGGATAAACATTGCAACTATAGCCGCTAGAGCTAAAACTGCAAATGGAATTAACCGATTCAATGTAAAGGTGTTCATAAATTAATCATTTTAACAAGTTGTAAACAATTTTATCATGTATTTACACTAAAATACAAAATAAAATTTCTTAAAAACAAATAACAATAAAATAAACGCACTAAAAAACAGCCATTTATCCCAATAAAAAATATAAATAGCTTGAAAATATTATATTTTTAGGATAGATAATAGTGTAAAATCTACACTATTTATATTATCACTCTAATTAGTTTGAAAAAATCGTAAAAATGATATAAAAATTAAATTATTTTAAAACTTCTCAATAAAAAATATAAACCAAATAAGAAAAACAAACTAAAAAAAATATGATTATTGTAAAAACTAAAGTTTTTTTAAAAACAAAACTCCAGCCAGCATGTCATCTTAAAGCAAACTTTAAAAATCTCCTCTATTTTCTCTTAGGATTTAATTATTTTAATACATAATTGAATCACTATGCCTACAAAATTCATATCAACCCTACTATTATTATTTTTTACATTTTCCGGATCTGTATTCTCGCAAAAAGCTGATAGTACAGCCTCTCCAATAATATTAAAAGGAGATACACTCTTCTATATATATAATGGATTTGAAGGTGTTAGTATTCGTGAACGTGCAACAATTATTAATGAGCGGATTAATAATCTAAGTAATGTAGTTGATTTCAACTCAGATTCTTTAAAACTCGATGAAAGCAACAACATCTCTCGCATTACCTATAAGAATCAATTATTATTAATGGTAAGTGATGCGGACGCCCAAAAAGTGGGAAGTAAGAGAATTCAATTAGCTACACAGTATTACGAAACCCTTAAATCAGCCTTTAATGACTCTTCATTCCAGGGAAGTCTAACAAATTTGGGGGTTCAGATACTGGAAGTTTTTGGTGTAATATTCATTTTAGGAGCACTTATCTACTTTACAAATAAACTCTTCAGGTTCTTAAAACACCGATTGTTAGCTCTTTTTGAAGAAAAATTAGAAACCATAAGAATTAGAAAAGGAATTTCAGTAAGCTATACGAAACGTATTCTTCCTTTAATATCAGGATTTCTTAATGCAATACGACTATTACTGATTATCATTTTAATCTATCTCGCACTTCCTGTCTTATTCAGTATTTTTCCATGGACAGAACCTATTGCTGATCGATTAATAGGTTATGTTTTAACTCCGCTACGCAATGTGCTTTCTGCCCTAATAAAATACATACCTAACTTGTTAACCATAATAGTAATTTACCTCATTACAAGGTACTTTATTAAAATAGTAAGATTCTTTGCAGAAGAAATAGCGGCAGGAACGTTGAAAATTAACCAATTCTATCCGGATTGGGCAATGCCTACCTATAACATTATTCGTTTTTTAATGTATGCATTTATGTTTGTAGTGATCTTTCCATATCTGCCAGGCTCAGACACTAAAATATTTCAAGGAGTTACGGTTTTTTTAGGTGTTTTATTTTCACTTGGCTCTTCCTCTGCCATAGCCAATATAGTTTCTGGGGTGGTATTAACTTATATGAGACCTTTCAAAATAGGAGATCGAGTTAAAATAGGAGATGCAATGGGCGATGTAATTGAAAAAAATTTATTGGTTACTAGAGTCCGGACAATCAAAAATGAAGATATCACGGTACCAAACTCCACTATCTTATCTAACTATTCAATAAATTATTCTTCATCAGCAAAAGATATAGGTCTTATTTTGCATACGACCATTACATTAACATACGATACACCTTGGCATCAAATTAACAAATTGATGATTAATGCTGCGATAAAAACGACAAATATCCTCCAATCACCTGAACCATTTGTATTACAAACGGCATTAAATGATTTTTATGTTAGTTATGAGATCAATGCTTATACAAATGCCCCTCAACAAATGGCCGTTACCTATTCTGAATTACACAAAAACTTACAGGATGTTTTTAACGAAGCAGGTTTGGAAATTATGTCTCCACATGTATTCGCTGTTCGCGATGGAAACTCTATACAAATCCCGGACTCCTACAAACCAGAAGGATATAAAAAACCGGGCATTACGATTGAAGGAAAAATTTGACATAAAAAAAGGCACTATGTTTTAGTGCCTTAATAATATTATTGTTTATCGTTTATGCATTAATCCATGAAAACTTATATTCCAATGTTGGGTTTTTCATTCGTTCTGCAACACGATTCAATCTGTCTGGCAATGCCATTAAATAATCACGAGCTTTCTCTCCTGCTTCATTTAATCCATTTAAATCTGCAATTTTCCATTCAACATTCAGATCTTTAAGAATGTCTGTATAATCCAAAGCAGTGTAAACACCTAAACGTTGAGCCGCATCTGTAAAGTGTCCGAAGGTCTGACCGATTTTAAGACCCATTTCTCTTAAGAAGTGAGCAGGCATTACAATCTTTTTGCGCATCATATCTTCAAAAGCCAATAACATTTCATTAGGATCAACTTCTAAAATTCTAGCAACAAATGCTTTATACGCTTTTGCATGACGAGCTTCATCTGCTGCAACATGGCCACATAGTTTTGCCATCAATGTATCTCCCTCTTTCTTTGCTAACTGAGCAACGCGACGGTGAGAAATATTAGTTGCCGTTTCCTGGAAACTGGTATAAATAAAATTACGATACGGATCTTTATCCGTTCCAATGTCAAATCCATCAGCAATCAGGTATTGAGTAGATATCTCCATTTTACGCATATCAACTCGTCCTGATAAATATAAATAACGATTTAAAACATCACCATGTCTATTCTCTTCTGCAGTCCAAGCCCTTACCCATTTACTCCAAGGGCCGTTACGGTCCTGAGACACATGCTCAATTCCTGCCAACCATGATTCATAAGTAGGTAATGCCTCCTCTGTTATGGTATCACCGATCAAAACAGCAACAAGGTCATACGATAATTCACGTGCACTATCTTGTAATTCTTTTACTTCCTCAAAGAAATTCTCAGAACTGGCATCCGGCAGTAAATCTGCAGGTTGCCAAATTTTATCTACTGGGGTAAGAAACTCATCATAAGCCTCCTGAATATATTTTTCAATATGTTTCATTACCTCAAAACGCGACAACGATATATTCATCTATTATTATTTTAAAGATTAAGTACCAAGCAAACAGTTTAGGCCCTAAAGTTAGACAATAATATATTGGTATTGAGCATTTATTAGAAAAAGGAATGCCAGAACTGTGTAATATTTTAACTGTATGCAAGCATAAAAACCTCATTTTTGATAAGAATCAGGCACTGAAACCTAATTTTGTTTGGTTTTAATAGCCAGATCGAATAGCACTTTCCAACTTAAAGAAGCAGATGGTTCACTTAAATAGCATAATTGAACAACAGGGGCATAATCGCTTTTCTTCCGTGTCATTGCTGCCGATGTTTTGCTCCGCTGGAACTTTCCTTACGTTAAAGTATCAACTAAGGAACTACTTAACTAGCACAATCGATCAACCGTGTGTCATCCTGAGGCACACAGGATCCGTTGACTAAATGCGTATGGCTGGACAGTTCATTACCGAACCGGCTACTGTTTTGTACCTAACAGCACAATTGTTTTTGGGATGTGTCATGGCTACCGATGTTTGCTCCGCTGGAGCAATCTTCTACATAAATTTTAATTAGCACAATGGGCCCAACGGTGTGTCATCCTGAGGCACGAAGGATCTGTTGACTAAATGCGAATGGCTGGACAGTTCATTTCCGAACAGGTTACTACCTTGTACTTAATGGCATGACATCGTTTCGCAATGGGAAATACAAAGCCATTCAGGCATTGCGCCATCAGGTGCAACAGCTCGGTAGGTATAGTCATTTATTCAGCTTTGTTGTGCCTTTAGGTACAAAACCAATAACTACCCAAAGGGAACCGATCCACCGTGTAGTTTACTACCAATTGGTTGGGCTGTAAACAAACAAAGCCCATTGGTTATTCACCAACGGGCTTGTATAAAAATCGGCACCGACCTACTCTCCCACCTGTTACGGCAGTACCATCGGCTCTGGCGGGCTTAACTTCTCTGTTCGGAATGGGAAGAGGTGGACACCGCCGATATAGGCACCTGAATATCTTTTGAATCTCTTTTAGACATATTTTTGAAAGAAGTTACTACCGCAGAAAGTAAACGAGGCTTTCTTTGCAGAAAGTTTCGGATGATTAGTACTACTCGACTTTGATGTTACCACCTTTACATCTGTAGCCTATCAACGTGGTCATCTTCCACGATCCTGTATGGATATCTCATCTTGTGGTGAGTTTCGCACTTAGATGCTTTCAGCGCTTATCTCGACCGAACGTAGCTACTCAGCTGTACAACTGGCGTCATAACTGATTCACTAGCGGTTCGTCCAACCCGGTCCTCTCGTACTAAGGTCAGGTCCACTCAAATATCCTACGCCCACAACAGATAGGGACCGAACTGTCTCGCGACGTTCTGAACCCAGCTCGCGTGCCACTTTAATCGGCGAACAGCCGAACCCTTGGGACCTTCTCCAGCCCCAGGATGTGACGAGCCGACATCGAGGTGCCAAACCTCCCCGTCGATATGAGCTCTTGGGGGAGATCAGCCTGTTATCCCCAGCGTACCTTTTATCCTTTGAGCGATGGCCCTTCCATGCAGAACCACCGGATCACTATATCCTACTTTCGTACCTGATCGGCTTGTGGGCCTCACAGTCAAGCATGCTTTTGCTATTGCACTCCACGTACGGTTACCAAGCGTACTGAGCATACCTTTGAAAGCCTCCGTTACTCTTTTGGAGGCGACCACCCCAGTCAAACTACCCACCAAACAATGTCCCCCGCTTCAGCAGGGTTAGACACCAAATACAGAAAGGGTGGTATTTCAACGTTGACTCCCCGAATCCTAGCGAATCCGGCTCACAGTCTCCCACCTATCCTACACATCCTGTATCCGATATCAATGTTAAGTTGTAGTGAAGGTGCATGGGGTCTTTCCGTCCCGTTGCGGGTAACCGGCGTCTTCACCGATACCACAATTTCACCGAGCTCATGGCTGAGACAGCGCCCAGATCGTTACACCATTCGTGCAGGTCGGAACTTACCCGACAAGGAATTTCGCTACCTTAGGACCGTTATAGTTACGGCCGCCGTTTACTGGGGCTTCGATTCAATGCTTCGCCTTGCGACTAACATCCCCTCTTAACCTTCCAGCACCGGGCAGGTGTCAGGCCTTATACTTCATCTTGCGATTTTGCAAAGCCATGTGTTTTTGTTAAACAGTCGCCTGGGCCTTTTCACTGCGGCCCCCGTTAAGGGGCGCCCCTTCTCCCGAAGTTACAGGGCCATTTTGCCGAGTTCCTTAGCCATGATTCACTCGAGCACCTTAGGATTCTCTCCTCGACTACCTGTGTCGGTTTACGGTACGGGTATCTTGTATCTGAAGTTTAGAGGATTTTCTCGGCAGCCTTTAGGATCACTATCCACGCACCCGTAGGCTTGCGGTACTTTCAGGTTTCACCAAAGCCGGCGGATTTGCCTACCAGCCCTATAGTTACGCCCTTTAACGAACTATTCCGTCAGTTCGCGGATCTTTCACCACTGCGTCTCCCCGTCACAATACAAGATAGTATTGGAATATTAACCAATTGTCCATCGGCTTCGCCTTTCGGCTACACCTTAGGCCCCGACTAACCCTGATCCGATTAGCGTTGATCAGGAAACCTTAGTCTTTCGGTGAGCAGGTTTCTCGCCTGCTTTATCGTTACTTATGCCTACATTTGCTTTTCTAACCACTCCAGCATACCTTACGGTACACCTTCGCCGTTGTTAGAATGCTCTCCTACCATAATACAGAGTATTATCCATAGCTTCGGTATTACACTTGATGCCCGATTATTATCCATGCCCGATCGCTCGACTAGTGAGCTGTTACGCACTCTTTAAATGAATGGCTGCTTCCAAGCCAACATCCTAGCTGTCTGTGCAATCGGACCCCGTTAGTTCAACTTAGTGTAAATTTGGGGACCTTAGCTGATGGTCTGGGTTCTTTCCCTCTCGGCCTTGGACCTTAGCACCCAAAGCCTCACTCCAGCGTATATGTGTCTAGCATTCGGAGTTTATCTGGATTTGGTAGGATTTGACTCCCCCGCATCCAATTAGTAGCTCTACCTCTAGCACACTCAACCGCCAGGCTGTTCCTAAAAACATTTCGGAGAGTACGAGCTATTTCCCAGTTTGATTAGCCTTTCACCCCTACCCTCAAGTCATCCGAATACTTTTCAACGTAAACCGGTTCGGACCTCCATTACATGTTACTGCAACTTCATCCTGCTCAAGGGTAGATCACAAGGTTTCGCGTCTACTCCCACTGACTATGCGCCCTATTCAGACTCGCTTTCGCTTCGGCTCCGTTACTTAATAACTTAACCTTGCCAGTGAGAAGTAACTCGTAGGCTCATTATGCAAAAGGCACGCCGTCACACCTTTCGATGCTCCGACCGCTTGTAAGCGCACGGTTTCAGGTTCTATTGCACTCCCCTGTTCGGGGTTCTTTTCACCTTTCCTTCACAGTACTTGTTCACTATCGGTCTCTCAGTAGTATTTAGCCTTACCAGATGGTGCTGGCAGATTCCCACAAGGCGTCTCCGACCTCGCGGTACTCAGGATACAGTTAGGTAATAAGATCTTGCCTGTACACGACTGTCACGTCCTATGGTTGCTCTTCCCAAAGCATTCCAGTTCAATCTTATAGTCCACAGCACTGTCCTACAACCCCAGTAATGCCGTAACATTACTGGTTTGGGCTCTTTCGCGTTCGCTCGCCACTACTTACGAAATCACTATTGTTTTCTCTTCCTACGCCTACTTAGATGTTTCAGTTCAGCGCGTTTGCGTTTTTTACGATTATCCTTCAGATAATCAGGTTTCCCCATTCGGAAATCACCGGATCAATTCGTATTTGCCAATCCCCGATGCTTATCGCAGCTTATCACGTCCTTCTTCGCCTCTGAGAGCCAAGGCATCCCCCGTGCGCCCTTAGTAACTTTCTTTACTAAGACTTGCGTCTTATGCTTACATTATAGAATTAATTCTATCTGTTGCTCGTTTACCTTCTTACAGGTAACTTCTTTCAATATGTCAAAGAACTTCTTGACCGTTTGTCATTCCTTTGAATGACGGTCTTGGTGGAGAATAACGGATTCGAACCGTTGACCCCCTGCGTGCAAGGCAGGTGCTCTAGCCAGCTGAGCTAATTCCCCAAGATCGTTTTGTAGTCCCGAGCAGACTTGAACTGCTGACCCCTACATTATCAGTGTAGTGCTCTAACCAAACTGAGCTACGGGACTCTTTCTTGTTCCTGTAGGCAGTAGGCTTTGCTGATCAATCTACCCTTCCTACCGGTACTTGGGTTTTTCTCTTGTGATTATTTTTGAAATGAGATTTTCATAGCGCAGCAGCTATTTTTTTAACTGCTATCCTTCTCTAGAAAGGAGGTATTCCAGCCGCACCTTCCGGTACGGCTACCTTGTTACGACTTAGCCCTAATTACCAGTTTTGCCCTAAACCGCTCCTTGCGGCTACAGTCTTTAGGCACCCCCGGCTTTCATGGCTTGACGGGCGGTGTGTACAAGGCCCGGGAACGTATTCACCGCGTCATTGCTGATACGCGATTACTAGCGAATCCAACTTCATGAGGTCGAGTTGCAGACCTCAATCCGAACTGTGAATGGCTTTTTGAGATTGGCTTCCTATTACTAGGTCGCAGCCCTCTGTACCATCCATTGTAGCACGTGTGTAGCCCCGGACGTAAGGGCCATGATGACTTGACGTCGTCCCCGCCTTCCTCTCTACTTGCGTAGGCAGTCTGATTAGAGTCCCCATCTTAATGCTGGCAACTAATCATAGGGGTTGCGCTCGTTGCGGGACTTAACCCAACACCTCACGGCACGAGCTGACGACAGCCATGCAGCACCTAGTTTCGTGTCATTGCTGACTGATCTATTTCTAAATCATTCACTAACTTTCAAGCCCGGGTAAGGTTCCTCGCGTATCATCGAATTAAACCACATGCTCCTCCGCTTGTGCGGGCCCCCGTCAATTCCTTTGAGTTTCAATCTTGCGACCGTACTCCCCAGGTGGATTACTTAACGCTTTCGCTTAGCCGCCGACTGTATATCGCCGACAGCGAGTAATCATCGTTTAGGGCGTGGACTACCAGGGTATCTAATCCTGTTTGATCCCCACGCTTTCGTGCCTCAGCGTCAGTTACACTTTAGTGAGCTGCCTTCGCAATCGGTGTTCTGTGACATATCTATGCATTTCACCGCTACTTGTCACATTCCGCCCACTTCATCTGTACTCAAGTAAACCAGTATCAAAGGCAGTTCTACAGTTGAGCTGCAGGCTTTCACCTCTGACTTAATTTACCGCCTACGCACCCTTTAAACCCAATAAATCCGGATAACGCTTGGATCCTCCGTATTACCGCGGCTGCTGGCACGGAGTTAGCCGATCCTTATTCTTCGGGTACCTTCAACTAAATACACGTATCTAGGTTTATTCCCCGACAAAAGCAGTTTACAACCCATAGGGCCGTCTTCCTGCACGCGGCATGGCTGGTTCAGACTTCCGTCCATTGACCAATATTCCTTACTGCTGCCTCCCGTAGGAGTCTGGTCCGTATCTCAGTACCAGTGTGGGGGACCATCCTCTCAGATCCCCTATGCATCGTAGCCTTGGTAAGCCGTTACCTTACCAACTAGCTAATGCAACGCATGCCCATCTTCAATCACCAAAGTTTTAATATCTAAATGATGCCATTCTGATATCTTATGCGGTATTAATCTCCCTTTCGGAAGGCTATCCCCCAATTGAAGGTAGGTTGCATACGTGTTACGCACCCGTGCGCCACTTTCATAGAAACCGAAGTCTCTAATCTCGTTCGACTTGCATGTATTAGGCCTGCCGCTAGCGTTCATCCTGAGCCAGGATCAAACTCTCCGTTGTATACTTTAAGTTTGTTCCTATTTCCGTATCGCTACGGAAAAGGTCCCGATTTTTAATTTCGGGATTGTCTCTTGGATTGACAGTTATTCTTAGCTTGACCAGGTATTGCTACCTGCTCGCGCTGCGCTATTTCTCATCTCTTCAAAGAACTTGTTGTTAACACTTTTGGTTAACTTTCGTGGATATCCCAGGAGTCGAACCTGTCCAGTCTTGCGACCTTTTCCTTTTATCCCGCTTTCTTTTTTTCAGTTTTCAAACCGACCTTCCGTCTGTTTGGGGTTGCAAAGGTAAACATCTTTTTTAATTTTCAAAAAAATATTTTTTTTATTTTTTTTGCCTTTTCAAGCTCCTTTACCCTCTTTTCAATGTTTTCTCTCCCTCTCTAGCGGGCTGCAAAGGTAACACTCTTTTTCACTTCTCCAAAAAGTTTTTTAACTTTTTTTCCTCCCTCTCTTTCCCTTTGTCCAGGCTCCGTTTCTTGCGAAACTTCCGCCCCTTACACCCTTTCAACCTTGCCCCGTACCATCCGTTTCGGGAGTGCAAAAGTAGAAAAATTCATCCGCCCGCCAAACTATTTCTAAACTATTTTTACCACCTTTTACTAACTGCCTGATAAACTGTACTAAAAAGTTTAATCCCACCGATTCCACAGCCCTGATCCTTGAGGTGAAGGGCCGCGAATGAGGCGAATTAGTGCTGAAAGGAGCATGATGTTCTATTAATACTTAGAATTGCCCTATAGAAAGTAATACCAAGGTGCAGGCTTCTTCGTATTCGATACCGGCTTGCTCTAATAAATGTTGTAATTCCGGGTTTTCTGTTCCTGGGTTAAATATTAAGCGTCTGGGGTGAGTGCTTAATATATAGTCATAATATACGGATTGATGAGCAGGACCTACATATAAACTGATTGTATCAATATCTGAATACACTTCGCCGAGAGGTTCAATACTTATTCCAGCAACAACACCTTCACGTAAGCCTACTGCCACAACTGGATGATTGTGCTGTACCAATCTAGTAATTGCTTTAAACGAATATCTTTCGGGATTAGGAGAAGCTCCTATAACTAACGTTTTTTTTGAGGACATATATTATTAAAAGAATTTTGAAAGAAGAGCAATCTGCCCGCCATGATAAGCATGGTGTTGGGCTAATCCATGAAGCATCGCTTCATAAGTTATACCTGTTCCCAATGGAGCATCTCTATCGGAACCTATCGTATTTAACAAAAAAGATTCAGGAATAGTTTCCAGTTTTTGAACAAGAGCCTCATTCGCATTAAACAATTGTTCCATTATAAACTGCCAATTTGTTTCATCCTGAACATCTGGGTCGGGCCAGTCTCCTCTTTGTGGCATTCCGGGAGGAGTACCATTTAATCGACTTGTCACCTCTTCTGTCCATGCAATGATATGCAAAACCAATTCAGCAATCGAATGAGCATTTTTAATGGGATGGGCAATTGCAGATTGCCAGGTAATATTATTTAATAAATCGTAAAGAGAAGACCCGTGCCAGGGATCTCCACTTATAGCTGCATTTAACTCTTCAATTAATGTCTGCTTTCTAAACATTTATTTAGCAATGTAGGCTAGTGGTTGAGTATTAATTTCCGAAATTGATTTGAGGCTGTTGATCGTTACTGATTTTGTGAATTCCTCTTCTAACAGTGTAGCCCAAGCATTCATATATATAAATACATCACTAGCTACATTAAAACGCAATGGCTTATGCTTTTTGTCAACCCTTGCAACTACGTGTTGGTCAGATAAACGCTCTAGTGAGGCCAACTCTTCAATAGAAAGACCATATTGCAATAAATCAAAAATCAAATTATCCATTGGATAACCGGAATTCGGGCAATAGTCATTCAATTGTTCAGTCCAGTCGCCAACCTTATCCATAGCATTTTTATGAATTTCAGCCCTGCTAAGTCCTGTAAGCTTTTGAGCCAGGAACCCGCAGTTGCAGCTTCCCATGTGCCCCCACTCATATTTAGTGTTGGATTTAATTTCTTCTGCAGCCTGGCGTAAAGCAATTATCAATTTAACTTGTTTTTCCATAGCTATCATTTTTAAAGATAACGAATTACTGCTAAAGATGTTTTCTTCTTCACACCAATCTATTGACTTGCAATCGCTTCGGCACATTTTATACCGTCTATCGCCGCAGAAACTATACCTCCAGCATAGCCAGCACCTTCGGCACAAGGATATAAACCTTTTATTTGCGGATGCTCCAATGAGATCTTATCTCTGGGTATACGAACGGGTGAGGACGTGCGAGATTCGACACCTACCAACACTGCTTCATTCGTAAAATAGCCACGCATTTTCTTATCAAAGAGCGGTAAAGCATTTTTCAGACTTTGAGCTACAAAATCAGGTAATACACTATAAAGATCTGAACTTACAATTCCTGGAAGATAGGAACATTCAGGTAAATCCTTAGAGATTTTTTTATTAACAAAATCAACCATACGTTGAGCAGGCGCTTTTAAGAAACCTCCTCCTGCACCAAAAGCTTTTTGTTCTATTTCCTGCTGAAAACGTAACGCGGCCAAAGGATCGTTTTCGACATTGTTAATGTCACTTAGATTTACTTGCACCACAGTACCAGAGTTTGCATATGGATTATTACGTTTAGATGGAGACCAACCATTAACAACTATTTCATTTTGATCGGTGGCACATGGCGCTATAATTCCACCTGGACACATACAAAATGAGAAAGCACCTCTGCCATTCACCTGTTCTACCAAACTATAATAAGCAGGTGGTAGATTTTCGTGCCTAATGTCACATCGATATTGGGCTTTATCAATTAATGATTGTGGATGCTCAATCCGAACGCCTAATGCAAAAGGTTTGGCTTCTATTAAGATGTTCTTTTCATGAAGCAGGTAAAAAATATCACGAGCAGAATGCCCTGTTGCCAATATGATATTATCACCCTTGAAATTCCCTTTGTTAGTCGTTATGCCAGATACCTTATTAAATTCAATATCTATATCAAGTAATTTAGTATCAAAATGTATTTCACCTCCTGCATTTAATATACTTTCGCGCATTGCGGTAATAATATGAGGCAGTTTATTCGTACCAATATGCGGACGGGCATCTACCAAGATATCATCAGAGGCTCCATGAGACACGAAAGTCTCCAATACTTTATTTACATCTCCTCTTTTTGTGGAACGTGTATATAACTTACCATCAGAATAGGTTCCGGCACCACCCTCTCCAAAACAATAATTACTTTCTGCATTAATTATCCCTTCTTTATTAATTGCTGCTAAATCCCTTCGACGAGCTTTTACATCTTTACCACGTTCGATTACAATTGGCTTTAAACCCAACTCAATTAAACGAAGGGCAGCAAATAGTCCTGCCGGACCAGCTCCTACAATAATTACTGGTTTAGCATCCTGTATATTTTTATAATTGTGGTTGTAAACTAAAGGAGCAGGAGTGGGCTCATCTATATAACAATGTAGCTTAACACGGTATACAGTTATTTTCGATCGGGCATCAATCGATCGTTTTTCGATTACAAATCCCGAAATTCTTTTAGAAGAAATTCTTAATTCATCAGCGATCTGCGTTCGGATCTTTTCATTGTTCTCAATAAAATCCGGCAGAATTGTCAGTTCTAATTCTTTTATCATTGTTTTGTCAGATAGTTATTCTGAAATCAGGACAAAATTAAAAGAATTAAGCAGCATTACCGTCCTTGCATAAATTTTGTAGATTTGATTGGAAAATTTTACTATTTCTTATGAAAAAAATCGTCTTAGGCGTTATCGCCATTTTAGTGATCATTTTTGTAGTGGGCGGATGTAACGGTTACAATAAAATGGTTACACTTGACCAAGATGTTAAACAACAATGGGGACAGGTAGAAAACGTTTATCAACGTCGATCAGATCTGATTCCAAACTTGGTTAACACTGTTAAGGGTTATGCAAATTTTGAAAAAGAAACTTTAACCCAAGTTATTGAAGCTCGTTCAAAAGCAACTGCTGTAAATGTTGATGCAAGTAAGTTGACGCCTGAAACATTTCAGAAGTTTCAACAGGCACAGGATGGATTAAGTTCTGCTTTAAGCCGTTTGATGGTTGTAGTAGAGAAATATCCGGACCTGAAAGCCAATCAAAACTTTTTGGAATTACAGGCACAGCTTGAAGGAACCGAAAACCGAATTGCCGTTGAACGTAATAAGTTCAATGAAGTAACAGGAAACTATAATAAACAAATAAAAAGTTTTCCAAGCATCATTTTCGCCGGAATATTCGGGTTTACTGAAAAATCTTACTTCCAAGCAACTCCAGGCAGCGAAAAAGCACCAACTGTACAGTTTTAAGTTAATTTATAATTTGAGGATTTGTCTTATGCAAATCCTCAAATTTTTATTTCCCAAATTCCTTTCACATGCCTCTACTAGAAGAAGATAACCGAAAACTTATAAAAGAAGCTATCAAACGGGCTGAATCGATCACTTCGGGAGAGATTCGCGTTTGTGCTGAAAAATATTGTGCCGGAGAAGTATTGGATCGTGCAGCTTACTACTTTAAGCATCTTGAAATGCACAAAACCAGTCAGCGAAACGGTGTCCTGATCTACATTGCAACAGAAGACCATAAGTTTGCCATCATTGGCGATGCAGGAATTAATGCACGTGTTGGAGATGGCTTTTGGCATGAAACAAAAAATATCATGCTACAGCATTTTAAATCAGGGCATCTTACACAAGGCCTTATTGAAGGTATTAACAAAGCAGGTGAAGCTTTGGCAAAGTTTTTCCCGCCAACAGATAAAGACAACAATGAACTTTCTGATGATATCTATTTCGGCAATGAATAAATTAAAATCTCTATTATTATTTAGCTTTCTTCTACTTGCAGGAATAGTATCAGGTCAGGATATTCCGGATGCTCCTAATCCTCCAAGGCTTGTGAACGATTATACCAATACATTATCTGGTAGTCAAAAAGAGCAACTGGAACAAAAACTAAAAGCTTACAATGACTCAACTTCCAATCAAATCGCGGTTGTTATCATACCATCTCTGAATGGTTATGAAGCTTCTGATTATGCAATTAAGTTAGGACAAAAGTGGGGTGTTGGACAAAAAGAAAAAAGAAACGGGGTAGTATTCCTTGTTTCAATGAATGATCGAAAGGTATTTATCGCTGTTGGTTATGGTTTAGAGGGTGCTATTCCGGATGCTTATGCCAAACGGATTACCTCTACCATTGTTAAACCTGAGTTTAAAGCCGGGAATTACTTCAAAGGAATTGATGACGGAACGGATGCGCTAATAAAGTTGGCTTCCGGAGAATATACCGTGGGCCCTAATGATGTAATATCGAAGAAACAGGGAAAAGGTTCGGGCATCTGGATCATATTCTTGGTTATTGGTGTTGTTATTATTTTTTCTTTGTTGCGCAGGAGAAGCTATCAGCATATTGCAGGCAGAGGCAGTCATTCTGACTTGCCGTTCTGGATGTTAATGTCGATGCTTGGTAATAGCGGAAACAGAGGCAGTGACAATGACTGGGGAGATTTTAACGGCGGAGGAGGAGACTTCGGTGGTTTTGGCGGTGGAGATTTTGGTGGAGGTGGAGCCGGAGATAGCTGGTAAAAAACAAAAAAATAATTGACTAATAATCAATATTTTATTAAATTTATACTATAAATCTGATGTGAATCAGATATCTAAAACACCACGGAATTTAATATTCCGGATTAGCATAAGCTTAACCGAGGTGTAGGTGAGGCAAGTAACCAAGGAGAAACTCAAATGTTATTCTTGATTCCCTTCAAGTCTGTTAGATTGAAGTTGATCATCAAAGTGATTGTTAGAAAATAGTAATCATTTTGAACTCAACAAGTTCTAATGGACTTGTTGGTTTATAGCCGATTATTATGATTATGCTATTTCATAATGAGCATTTAAAAGCAAAGCCGTCTCGAACATCGGGACGGCTTTTGCATATAAAACTCATTAAGTAATAATCTTTGGCTATTAGCTCATTTTGAGCTTTTTCTGAATGTCTTGCACCCAGTTTTTAAATTTCTTATCTGTGTCAATCAAATCCTCTACAGTCTGGCAAGCATAAATAACTGTTGAGTGATCACGGCCTCCATAAAACTGACCGATTGTTTTTAATGACGCTTTGGTGTGGTTTTTTGCGAGGTACATCGATATCTGACGAGCCTGCACAATCTCACGCTTGCGGGTTTTTGATTTCACCATCTCCAATGGAATTTCAAAATACTCACAAACAAATTTTTGAATATACTCCATTGAAATTTCTTTGGTAGAATGCTTAATAAAGTTTTTAAGCATTTGCTTAGCTAAAGGAAGGTCTATTTCCTTACGGTTCAATGTTGAGTGTGCCAATAACGAAATCAAGGCCCCTTCTAACTCACGAATATTATTATCAATGTTGTGAGCCACGTATTCGATTACATCCTGAGGAAGTTGAATACCGTCAGCCTTCATCTTCATTTGAAGAATTGAAACACGGGTTTCGATATCCGGAACTTGTAAATCTGCTGATAACCCCCATTTAAATCGTGAAAGTAAGCGTTCTTCTAACCCAACTAAATCCTTAGGCGCTTTATCACAAGTCATGATAATTTGCTTACCACTTGTATGTAGGTGATTAAAGATGGTGAAGAAAATATCTTGCATTTTCTCTTTACCAGAGAAAAACTGAACATCATCGACAACCAATACATCAATCAATTGATAAAAGTTAACAAAATCATTGATTGTATTATTCTTCAGTGAATCAACAAACTGTTGACCAAATTTTTCAGCCTGCACATACAGCACCAGTTTATCTGGGTACATCGTTTTAACCGATGAACCGATAGCCTGTGCTAAGTGTGTTTTTCCTAAACCAGCTCCACCGTATATAAATAAAGGGTTAAAAGAAGTTCCTCCCGGTTTTTGAGCTACTGCAAAACCAGCTGAACGCGCCAATCGATTGCACTCACCTTCAACAAAATTATCGAATGAATATTTTGCGTTAAGTTGAGGGTCAATATTTAATTTCTTTAAGCCTGGGATAACAAAAGGATTTTTGATCGATTCATTAATATTTACAGGCATTGGAACCGGTTGGTTCTTTAATTCACCATTATTGTTTGTCGGATAATTAACCGTATAAGGATTTTTTGATCCCGACGATTTATCCATCACGATATTATATTCCAGTCGGCCATCAGAACCAAGCTGGTGTTTAATTGTTTTACGTAACAATGAAACGTAATGTTCTTCTAACCATTCGTAGAAGAAAACACTAGGCACTTGTATGGTGAGAACGTTAGTATCCAATTTCAAAGCCTTTATTGGCTCGAACCAGGTTTTAAAACTTTGGGCCGGTACGTTGTCCTTAATAATTTTGAGACAGTTCTCCCACACAGAATGACAAGTTCTATCCATATTCATTAGGTAAAACAGTATAAAAGATTGATATTGAATGACTGGGAAATCAGAGCACACTTCCCATTTCGTTTTTCAAGTATAGAACAAAAAATGTGGATAAAAAAGTTTTTTTGAAAATAGACAAAAACAGCCTTTTTGATATCAAAAAGGCTGTTTTTGGTGGCTTTTTAACTAAAAACCCAGAAATGAATGTTGATATTTTCTATTTGTTAATTAAAATATGAAGTTAAAGTAAAGT